>CAVXYJ010000019.1:0-170048 GCA_963765845.1 uncultured Actinomycetota bacterium | reverse complement strand
TGTTGCATGAGGACGTCGACGGCGTAGTGCAGGTCGAGTGTGTCGCCGGCGTGGGGTGGCAGGGTGGCGGCGGTGATGGTGGTGTCGGGGTCGAGGTCTTCGGCGGGCTGGTAGGGCCACTGAGGGCGGTGCGGGACGGGCAGGCCGGCGGCGGTGGTGACGGTCAGGGCGCGGCTGGCCGGATGCAGGCCCAGGCGGAAACCGTCGGCGTGGATGAGGGTGTGGTGGCGGGAGCATACGAGCACCAGGTTGGAAAGGTCGGTGCGGCCACCGTCGTTCCATTCGATGACGTGGTGGGCGTGCAGTTTGCGCCGCCGGGTGCAGGAGGGGTAGCGGCAGCGTTCGCCGTCGACGGCGCCGAGCAGGTCCCGCAGCAGCCGGCTGGGATGGCGGTGTTGGCGACCGGCGTCGTGGACGGTGAGATCAGCGCGGCGCAGCGGGCGCAGCACCATCCCGGCCGGCAGGGTCGCGTGGTGGCTGCCGGGGGGTAGCAGCTCACCGTCGGGTAGCCGGGCCCAGCCGGAGATCGGGTCGATCTGCACGGTGAGCTGGGACCGGTCACGGCGGGCCCGGCCCGGATGTGCCGCGGCCCGTGCATCGAGGTAGGCACGGCACAGGTTCAGCAGCCCGTCACCCCGGGACGCCCGGTCGGGGGCCTCGGAGTCCGGTTCGGAACTTTCCGCGGAAAGATCCGGCTCACCCGGCTCGTCCGGCTCGCCGGCCGTGTCGAGGTCGGTGCGGGCAGCGTCGATCGCGGCCAGCAGGACCGCGCCGTCAGCGGCACCGGCACGGATCGTGATGTGCAGGTCACCATCGTCGTCATAGCGGCTGAACACCCGGATCCGTTCAGCTACCGGCGGCGGCTCGCCTGCCGCGGCGGCGGCTTCGGCTGCCTTACGCCGCTGGTGGAGTTTGCGGGCCCGGCGCACCCCACTGACGAGCCGTTCAAGCTGCCCGCCAGTGGCATGACGGGCCATGGCGATGTAGTCCTGCTCATCGCCGCCGGTCGCGACCCGGCTGATCGCCCGCACCTGCGTGAACGACAACCGGCCAGCAGCGAACGCCGCCGACGTAGCCGGAAGCCGGCGCAGCGCCCGCGCCACCCGCACCCGTTCCCCGGCCGCGTTCTGCCCCATCCCGAGCCGCCAGCACAACCAATGCGCACACGACAGCACACCCGGCACCGCCCACGCCCGCCGCTCATCGAACTCACCGATATACGCCATCAGCCGCGCCTCACCCGCAGCCACCCGACCCGCCCACGTTCTCAACGAATCCTCCACCTCCGCATCGGTGAGATTCGCTAACCCGTCGGGAGTGAACGACGGCGAGGACGGCGACGGGCAGGACGGCTGGACAGGCAACACGCAGACCGGATTCATAGCGAAACGCTACCGACCACCACCGACAAAAACCCGGCCTCTGAACTGGGACGACGGGACGACGGGAGGCATCGTCACCGGCTGACCGCTGCGCTGATCACCCGGATCGCGCGATCGACCTCGTCGTCGGTGAGGTCGGCCCGTACCGCGATGCGCAGCCGGCTGGTGCCCTCGGGTACCGTCGGCGGCCGGAAGCAGCCGACGTGGATGCCGTCGCGGGCGCACGCAGCCGCGGCGGCGACCGCCCGCTCGGGTTCGCCGATCACGAGCGAGACAACCGCGGCAGCCGGCACCGGGGCACCGAGTGCGGACGCGACGCGCCGGGCGATCTCGCGTACCCGCTGCGCGCGCTGCGGCTCCGTTTGCAGCAATCGCAGGGCAGCGAGAGCGCTGCCTGCAGTTGCGGGGGCGAGGCCGGTGTCGAAGATGAAGCTGCGCGCGGAGTCGATGAGGTGGGCGATCACGTCCGCGGGTCCGAGCACGGCGCCGCCCTGGCTGCCGAGCGCTTTCGACAGCGTCGCCGTCACCACCACGTCCGCTGCCCCGGCGAGCCCGGCGGCCGCGACGGCGCCGCGCCCACCCGGCCCGACGGCGCCCAGCGCGTGCGCCTCATCCACCAGCAGGGCGGCACCGCTTTCGCGTACCACCTCAGCCAGCGCCGCCAGGGGGGCGACATCGCCGTCAGCACTGAAGACGGAATCTGTGACGACGATCGCCGGGCTTCCCGGGGGACGGGTAGCCAGCGCCTTGGCGACGGCATCCGGGTCGGCGTGCGGGGTGACGGCCACCTCGCTGCCACGCGAGCGGGCAAGCCGGCACGCGTCGACGAGCGAGGCATGGTTGCGCTCATCGGAAACGATGAGGCAGCCAGGGGTGGCCAAGGCCGTCAGGGCGCCGAGGTTGGCGGTGTATCCGGAGGAGAAGACGAGCCCGGCTTGCGCCCCGACGTGGGCCGCGAGCGCCGCTTCGAGGTCGGCGTGCAGCTGGGTGGACCCGGTCACCAGCCGGCTGCCGGTCGAGCCCGCGCCCCAGGTCCGCAGTGCGTCGACGCCCGCTTCGATCACTGTGGGATGGCGGGCCAGCGCGAGGTAGTCGTTGCCCGCGAGGTCCAGCACCTGGCTGCCGGGCTGGCGCGGGTGCAGGCTGCGACGCAGTCCCGCGGCCGTCCGCGACGCCGCCCGCTCGGCCAGCCAGCCGAACGGCTCCGCGGGTTGCTCAGCCACCGGTGCTGACGACCTCACGGACGCAGTCGACGGTGACGGCCGCGAGCTCGTCGAGGTCCTCATTTCCGATGGCCGGCGGCGGCATCAGGACCACGACGTCGGACAGCGGGCGTAGCAGCACCCCGCGCCGGCGTGCGCGCCGGCAGACCTCGAACCCGGTGCGCCGGCCCTGGGAGGTGACCTCGATGCCGGTCATGGTGCCGCAGCGCCGCACGTCGAGCACCCCGCGCAGGTCCGACAGCGGAGCCAGCAACGCGCCGAGCCGCTCACCGACGCGCGCGGCGTGCCGGACGGTCTGGCGCTCGGCCATCAGCCGCAGGTTGGCCAGCGCGGCCGCGCAGGCCAAGGGATTCGCGGTGTAGGTGTGCCCGTGAAAGAACGTCCGGTCGCTTTCCGGGGTCCCGAGAAACGCGTCGTAGATTGCTTCCGTCGCCAGCACCGCCGAGAGCGGGAGGTAGCCGCCCGACAGGCCCTTGCCGCAGGTGAGCAGGTCCGGGGTGACCCCGGCGTGCTCCACCGCCCACATGGTGCCGGTGCGGCCGAGCCCGGTGGCGACCTCGTCCGCGATCAGCAAGGCGCCGGCCCGCCGGGAGAGCTCGCGCACCCCGCGCACGAAGGTGGCGTCATGGGTCAGCATGCCGGCGGCGGCCTGCACCATCGGCTCGATGATCACGGCGCAGACCTGCTGGCCCTCGGCGTCCAGCAGCGCCTCGAGCGCCGTGAGGGCAGCGGCCGTGCCGACCCGATGCGGCGAGGGAATCTGGCGGGTGCGCAGCAGGATCTGGCGGTAGGCGGCGTGGAAGGTGTCGATGCCGCCGACGCTGACCGCGCCGAGCGTGTCGCCGTGGTAGCCCTCGGCGACTGACACGAACAGCGGGCGGTGCTCTCCTCGCTGGGCGGCCGCCTGATAGGTCATCTTCAGCGCGGCCTCCACCGCGCTCGACCCGTCGCCGGCGTAGAAGACGCGGCGCAGGGGTTCGCTCTCACCCGTCGCACAGCGGGGTGCCGTCTCCAGCAGCGCCTCGGCCAACGCGATGCCGGGCTCGTGCGTGAGCCCGAGGAAGGTGCTGTGGGCGACTTTCTCCAGCTGGTCGCGTACGGCCGCGTCGATCTCCGGCACGCGGTGCCCGTGCACCGTCACCCATAGCGAGGAGACCCCGTCGAGGTAGCGCCGGCCGTCGGTGTCGATGAGGTGCATACCCTCGGCCCGGTCGATGACCAGCGGCTCGTCGGCCTCCCACAGGGAGTGTTGCGTGAAGGGATGCCACACCGCTGCCAGATCGCGGGCGACGAGGTCGGTCATGCTGCAAAGTCAATCAGCTCGCGCAAGCGAGAGACTCTGGTGGTGAGCACCCTCTCGGACCTCGTGTCCGCGTACACCGATCTGACCGACTCCGATATCGACCGGCTGCATTCGCTCGTCGCCGACTGGGCGATGCTGGCCGACCTGTCCTTCGCCGACCTGCTGCTGTGCGTGCGCGTCAAGGACTCGGCCAGCGAGGAGTACCTGGTGGTGGCGCAGGTACGGCCGGCGACCGGGCCGACGATCTACGCCGAAGACATGGTCTCCCAGACGCTGCGGCGCTGGACGCTGTCGACTGCGGTGCGCGAGGGGCGCATCGTTCGCGAGGGAGATCCCGAGTGGGAGCGCGAGGTTCCGGTTCGGGTCGAGGCTGTGCCGGTACGCAGTGCCGGGCGCGTGATCGCCGTGTTGGCCCGCGACACGAACCTGTCCGCCACCCGCTCGCCGAGCGCGCTGGAGCTCGCCTACCTGCGCACCGCTGGTGACCTGGTGCAGATGGTCGCCGAAGGCACCTTCCCGTTCGAACCGGGATTTGCCGACGCGGCCGAGGCCCCCCGGGTGGGTGACGGGATGATCCGGCTCGACGGTGAGGGCAGCATCTCGTACGCGAGCCCCAACGCCGTCTCGGCCTACCGGCGCCTCGGGCACAACGGAAACCTGGTGGGGGAGTCCCTCGCCGACGTCCACCGCCAGCTGGCCGGCGCGTCGACCCCGGCGCCGGCTCCGGCGGCTGAGATCCCGCCGGGCTTGCGATTTCGCGAAGCCGTCCGCCGCCGCGTGCCCACTGACGACGAGATCGAGTGCGACGGCACGGTCGTGCTGCTGCGTGCGATCCCGCTGATGCCCGGCGTCGAACGGGGAACGCTCGTGCTCGCTCGTGATGCGACCGAGCTGCGCCGCCGCGAGGCGCAGTTGCTGTCCAAGGACGCGACCATCCGCGAGATCCACCACCGGGTGAAGAACAACCTGCAGACCGTCGCCGCGCTGCTGCGCCTGCAGGCCCGCCGCATGGTGGTGCCTGAAGCGCGGATGGCGTTACGCGAGTCGGTGCGCCGGGTGACGTCGATCGCCCTGGTGCACGAGACGCTCTCGCAGAGCATGGGCGAGGAGGTCGACTTCGACGCCGTCGCCGATCAGCTGGCCGCCATGACCGTGGACGTCGCCGCGATGGGTTCGCGGGCGACCGTGGAGCGGCAGGGCGCGTTCGGCATCCTGCCCGGTACGCTCGCGACCCCGCTCGCTCTGGTGCTCTCCGAGCTGATGCAGAACGCCGTCGAGCATGGCGCGGCCGGCGCGATCCGGCTTTCGGTCACCCGCCGGGGCCATCAGCTCGACGTGGTCGTGGCCGACGACGGCGCCGGGCTGCCGGCGGACTTTCACCTGGACCAGGCGCAAGGGCTCGGCTTGCAGATCGTGCGCACACTCGTCGTCGGAGAAATGCGCGGGACCCTTGCCCTCCGGCCCGGTGCTCATGGCGGCACCGAGGCGGCGGTGGCGATACCGGAGATCGAGGGAACGGTGGGGTGACGACCGAGCGCCTTCGCTTGACGGCAGTGAACCGGCTGCTGAGCTCAGGCGGTGCGCAGGCGAGCGAGGCTCTCGCGCCGGATCAGCCGGCGCTCCTCCTCGGACTTGCCGCCCCAGACTCCCGCGTCCTGGCCGGTGTCGAGAGCCCACGACAGGCAGTCGTCGGTGACCGCACATCGGCGGCAGATGGATTTTGCATCGTTCACTTGCCGAAGCGATGGCCCTACCGCCCCGATGGGGAAGAACAGTTCTGGGTCCTCGTCCTGGCAAAGCGCGCTGTGGCGCCAGTCCATCCGGCTACTCCTCGTCGCGTCGTCGCGTCGCCCCACGCCTGCGAACGATCGCAGGCGCGAAGGCCGGTATGCCTCGAACCGCGCGTTTCCGTCCGCTGGGGAGTCAGCCGTCTGGGGCGGAGTGCGTGGATCTCGAACCTCTCACTAGTTCCGGACGCTTGGCAATCCCCTGGCAGGCGAGTTTCTGACGACCCGTCACAACCGTGATCCATGTCACGTCAGGTTCTTGCTGACCCCGGGTTCGAAGGGCCAAGCTGATACATATGCACGTGCTGGGACACCGGGGGTCGCGGATCCCGGGAGCGGAAAACACCCCGGAGGCCGTACGCGGTGCCCTCGCCGCAGGCGCGGTCGGTTCCGAGATCGACGTGCGCCGCAGCGCCGACGGCGTGCTGGTCTGCGTCCACGATCCGGTGGTCACTCCCGGTGGCCGTCCGGTGCTCGAGCTGTCCACGGCCGAGTTGGGCAGCGCCGGGATCCCGACGCTGGCCGAGATGCTCGCGGCGGCTGCGGGCGGGCGGCTGGTCATCGAGGTGAAGAACCTCCCCGGCGAGCCTGACTACACCCGTGAGGCCGTGACCGCCCACCTGCTGGTAGCCGAACTCGGCCGGCTGACCGTCGCCGCCGACATCCTGATTTCTTCCTTCGATCCCACAGTCCTCGACGTCGCGCGCGACGCGGGGTGGCCGACCGGGTTGCTCACGATTCCCGGGGTGGCGACGGAGGAGGGGCTCGCGTACGTCAGGGAGCGCGGCTACAGCGAGCTGCACGCTCACGTCAGCACGATCCGGGAGGACGGCGCCGGAGTCCGGGCCGTGCACGACGCGGGCCTGGTCATCGTCGCGTGGACGGTGACGACGCTCAGCGAGGTCATGCCGCTGCGTGAGCGCGGGGTCGACGCGGTGATCTGCGATGACCCGGCCGGAGCGGTGCGCGTGCTGGGGGCGACTCCCGCCGGCGAGCCGGGCTAGCTGATGACGCGCAGCGCGCTGGGCACCGAGGTCATGAGCAGCTTGTCGCGGTGGCCGAGGGCGTCGCCGTCCACCTGGAACGCCAGCGGCTCGCCCGTCGCCTCGAGGAGGATCTCGGACTGATCGTGCAGGAGCAGCGCGTTCTTGGAGCGCGGGTGGGGATCCTTGGCGAAGAAGTGGGCCGCCGTGCGCAAGGTGGCGCCGGTCGACATCCGGGTGAGGGCCAGCACGTCGAGCCCGAGGTCGAAGCTCGCGTCAGGGCAGGGGCGCACCGGCCGATCACCCAGAAAGGTCCACGGATCGGTGTTGCACACCAGGGCCGCGAAGACCTCGCGGGAATCGAGCAGGCTAGGAGCGCGCAGCCGCAGCGACGGGTGGCGGCGAGCAGTGGCGAAGTAGAACCGGTTCACCGCGCTGCGCAGGTAAAGACTGTGGGTGGAGCGCCTGCCCTTCGCCCGCTTGTGCTCGACGCGCTCGACCACGGCGGCGTCGATGCCGAGCCCGGCGCAGAAGGTGAACCATCTGTCGTTGGCCTTGCCCAGGCCGACGCGGCGGCTGCGGCCCTCGCGCAGCGCTTCCAGGATCTGCCCGGTCGCCTCGACGGCGCTTGCCGGCATGCCCAGCGCGCGGGCGAACACGTTGGTACTTCCGCCGGGGACGATGGCGAGATCAGGCAGGCCGGGGCGAACGCCCTCGCTCAGGATCCCGTTGACGATCTCGTTGACCGTCCCGTCACCGCCGAGCGCCACGACGATGTCGGTGCCCGTCTCGACCGCCTGGGCGGCCAGTTCGATGGCGTGGCCGCGGCCCTTGGTCTCGAAGGTGTCGACCCGAAGGTCGGAGCTCAACGCAGCGGCCAGTACGTCACGCGTGCGAAGTGTCGTCGCGGTGGCGTTTGGATTGACGACGAGCACCGCTCTCATGAACGAATGTTATCGAGATCGCTCGCTTTAAGCTTGGGGTGACATGCCACACGTGGACGAACCCGGAGCTCGCGCCGGATCAGCGCACCTGCCGGGTAGCCGGGTCGCGGGATACGCGACGGCGGCGGCGGGCCTGGTCGGTCTACAGGGAGTGGGTCTGATCGCGGCCGGCGGGTACCTGATAGTGCGGGCGCTGGAGCCCGACGCGGCTCACCGGGCGTCCACCGAGGTGCTGGGCGGCCTGTCGCTCGTCGTCGGTCTGGTGATCGTCGCGACCGCTCGCCTGGTGCGCGCGCGGCGACGGCGGGTGCGCTCACCGCTGCTGGTCCTGGAGATCATCTGCGTGCCGATTGCCATCACCACGGTGCAGGGCGGCCGCTGGTACGTCGGGGTCCCGCTCGCCGTGACCGCGGTCGCGGTCATCGTGCTGATGGGCATGGCCGGGCTCCTGACGCCGGCCGGCGACTGACGACTACTCGTCGGCGAGCAGGCCCGCGCGCAGCTGGGTCAGCGTGCGGGCGAGCAGCCGGGAGACGTGCATCTGGGAGATGCCGAGCTCGGCCGCGATCTGCGACTGGGTCATGTTGCCGAAGAAGCGCAGCAGCAGGATGCGCTTCTCGCGCGGGGGCAGCTGCGTCCAGCAGCGGCTTGAGCGACTCGCGGTACTCGACGCCTTCGAGTGCCTCGTCCTCGGCGCCGAGCGTGTCGGCGACCGCGGGAGAGTCCTCGTCGCCAGCGTCGGGAGCGTCGAGTGAGACGGCTGAGTAGGCGTTGGCCGACTCGAGGCCCTCGAGCACCTCTTCCTCGCAGCATCCCCAGATGGCTCGGCGAGCTCGGCGACCGTGGGTGAGCGGCCGAGTCGCTGGACAGCTCGGCGGTCGCCTTCGTCAGCGCAGAGCGCAGCTCCTGCAGCCGGCGGGGGACCCGGACCGCCCAGCCCTTGTCGCGGAAGTGCCGTTTGATCTCGCCGACGATCGTGGGGGTGGCGTACGTCGAGAACTCCACGCCGCGCTCGGGGTCGAAGCGGTCGACGGACTTGATCAGCCCGATCGTGCGCGACCTGCACCAGGTCGTCGAGCGGTTCGCCGCGGTTGCGGAAGCGGCGCGCCAGATGCTCCACCAGCGGCAGGTGCATCTCCACCAGCTCGTCGCGGATGCGTCCGCGCTCCACCGTGTCGGGCTCGCACTCGGCCAGCTCGGCGAACAGTCCGCGGGCGCGCATCCGGTCTCCGGACGTCGACCGGGTGGGCGCCGGGTCCGGGGCGGGGACCTGGTGCGAGGGACCGACAGGCGTGGCGCCGCCGGTGACGGTCATGGGCTGAGGGCCGCAGCGCGGCGTTTGGCGAGGGTGATGCTCACCCGTGACTCGGCATCGACCGTGCTCTCGACCTCGCCTGCCAGCGCGGAAAGAACGGTCCAGGCAAAGGAGTCGCGGGCCGGCCCCGCTCCGTCGAGGGTCAGGGCGCTGACGGTGATGCGCAGCTCGTCCCGGCACAGCTCGAACACGCAGTCCAGTTCGGCGCCTGGAACCCCGGACGGCAGCAGCAGCGCGCAGGCCTCATCCACCGCGATCCGCAGATCCTCGATTTCCTCGAGGGTGAAATCGAGCCGCGCGGCCAATCCGGCCGTCGCCGTCCGCAGGACGGAAAGGTAGGCACCGGTGGCGGGCAGCCGCAGCCGCACCACGTCGCGCTCGCCGGGCGTATCGGGCACGTCGCTCCTTCAACCAACTCACGCACGGACGCGGGTCATTTCGGGAGTCGCCAGCCTACCGAGAAGGCCGCCGCGGTGCGGCTGCTGTCATGGCCTGGCACCGAGCGCGTCGAGAGCGGCGCCCGTCAGCCGCCACACCGTCCACTCGTCCTGGGGCGCGGCCCCGAGCCGGCGGTAGAAGCCGTGGGCCGGTTCGTTCCAGTTCAGCACCGACCACTCGACCCTGCCGTAGCCGCGCTCGACCGCGATTGCTGCCAGCTCGGTCAGCAGGGCCCGGCCGTGCCCGCCGCCGCGCGCGCGGGGCAGCACGAACAGGTCCTCGAGGTAGATCGACGCCGTTCCGTTCCACGTGGAGAAGGTGCGAAACCAGAGCGCGAATCCCACGACCTGCGCGCCCGGATCGTCGGGCGCGGCCAGCAGGCAGGACGCGACCGCCTCCGGCCCGAAGAGCGCGTCCTGCAGCTGCTGCTCGGTGGCCCGCACCTGATCTGCTGCTCGTTCGTAGGCCGCGAGCTCGCGGATCAGCTCCAGGATCGTGGGTATGTCCGCAGGCCGGGCGGGACGGATCATGGTTGCCTTTCGCCTGGTCGCACGACTGACGATCTTGCCGGTATGAGGTTGGTCGCCGGCCGTGAAAGACTACGGGCGATGACCGCATCAGTTCCTGACACCGCATCTGACATTGCCTCAGGCCAAGGCGCCGGCGGCGACAATGTCAGCCACCTCCATGAGCACCACCACGAGCACCAGGTGCCTCCGGAGGTCGCCGCCCCGATCCTCGACACCGACCCTGCTTTCGCGATGCATCACGGCGGCAAGATCGAGCTCGGGATCACCGCGCCGCTGCGCAACCGCGAAGACCTCTCGCTGGCCTATACCCCCGGTGTGGCTCGGGTCTGCATGGCTATTGCCAGCGATCCGGAGCTGGCTGACATCTACACGTGGAGGGCTAACACCGTCGCCGTCGTCACCGACGGCACCGCGGTGCTCGGGCTGGGCGACATCGGCCCGGCCGCCGCCATGCCGGTGATGGAAGGCAAGGCGCTGCTGTTCAAGCACTTCGCCGGGGTCGACGCCGTTCCGATCTGCCTGGACTGCACCGACATCGACGAGCTCTTCGAGACGGTGGTCCGGCTGGCTCCGAGCTTCGGCGGCATCAACCTCGAAGACATCTCCGCGCCGAGGTGCTTCGAGCTCGAGCGCCGGCTGCAGGACGCGCTGGACATTCCCGTCTTCCATGACGACCAGCACGGCACGGCCATCGTCGTCCTGGCGGCGATGCGCAACGCCGCGAAGCTGACCGGGCGCAGCCTCGGTGATCTGCGTGTGGTGGTGTCGGGCGCCGGCGCCGCCGGGATCGCGGTGACCAAGATGCTGCTCGCTGCCGGCATCGGCGACATCGGCGTGGCCGACTCCAAAGGCATGCTGCACGTCTCCCGCGAGGGGCTCACCGACGTCAAGGGTGAGCTCGCCGCCCAGACCAACAAGGCAGGCTTGACCGGCCCGCTGGAGGACGCGCTCGCGGGAGCGGACGTCTTCCTCGGCCTCTCGGCGGGGAAGATCCACGAGGCGGCGATCGCCAGCATGGCGCCGAACTGCCTGATCTTTGCGATGGCCAATCCCGACCCCGAGGTCGATCCGGTTGTCGCCGTCAAGTACGCCGCGGTCGTGGCGACGGGGCGTTCGGACTTCCCCAACCAGATCAACAACGTGCTCGCGTTCCCGGGCGTCTTCCGCGGCGCCTTCCAGGCCCGCGCCCGGCGGATCAGCGAGGGCATGAAGCTCGCGGCGGCCGACGCGCTCGCCGCGGTGGTCGGCGACGACCTGGCCGCCGAGTGCGTGATCCCGAGCGTCTTCGACGCGCGGGTGGCGCCGGCGGTGTCCGCGGCCGTCGCTCAGGCAGCGCGCGACGAAGGCCTCGCCCGCGCCTGATCTATGTGGCCGACGGTTCGCGCCAGGCTGACGTGATGGGCAGCCGCCGGTCGCGGCCGAATGCCTTGCCAGTCACCTTCGGTCCCGGCGGATATTGCCGGCGCTTGTATTCGGCGAGGTCGACGAGCCGGATGACGCGCTCGACGAGCGCGACGTCGAATCCGGCGGCGATGAGCTCGTCGTGCCCGAGGTCGCGTTCGACGTAGCCGTCGAGCACCTCGTCGAGCTCGGTGTAATCGGGCAGTCGATCGCTGTCGAGCTGGCCGGGGGCAAGCTCGGCTGACGGGGGTTTCTCGATGATCTGCACCGGGATCGGCTCGGGCTCGCCGGCTGCCTGGGCCACGGCGTTGCGCCAGCGCGAGAGCTGCCAGACGAGAGTCTTGGGGAGATCCTTGATCGGCGCGTAACCGCCGGCGCTGTCGCCGTAGAGCGTCGAGAATCCGGTGGCGAGCTCGCTCTTGTTGCCGGTGGTGAGGATCAGATGGCCGTACTGGTTGGACAGCGCCATGAGCGCCGTGCCGCGCACGCGGGCCTGCAGGTTTTCCTCGGCGAGCCCGGTGAGCCGGAGGTTGCTCTGGTACTCCTCGACCACACCGGCGATCGGCAGCACCTGATGGTGGGTGTGCTGGCGTTGCGCGAGTTCTGCGGCGTCGCTGACGGAATGCGCTGAGGAGTACACCGACGGCATCGCGACGGTGTGCACGGCGTCGGCACCGAGCGCGTCGACGGCGATGGTCGCCACGAGCGCTGAGTCGATGCCGCCGGACAGGCCGAGTGCGACGCTGCGGAAACCGTTCTTCATGACGTAGTCGCGGGTGCCGAGCACGAGCGCGGTGTAGAGCTCGGCGTCGGGATCGAGCCGGTCGATGATCGTGGCCGGCATGGCGGCATAGGGCTGCAATGGCTCTTCGGAGACGGTGACGCGCTCGACCTGCATCTGCGTGCCGTCGCTGGCATTGACCGGCCCGCTGAACTCGCTCGCTGCGGCCGGGAACTCCAGGTCGGTGATGAGCAGCGTCTCGGCGAACTGGGGGGCGCGCGAGAGCAGCTCACCGTGCGCGTCGACGATCAGGCTGTCGCCGTCGAAGACCAGCTCGTCCTGGCCGCCCACCATGTTGACGTACGCGAGCACTGCCCCTGCCTCCCGTGCCCGCCGGGCCGCCAGCTCGCCGCGCGTGTAGGACTTGAGCCGCTCGTACGGGCTGCCGTTGATGCAGATGACGAGCCCCACCCCGGCCCGTGCGGCCACCGCGATCGGCCCGCCGTCCTGCCAGAGGTCCTCGCACACCGTCAACGCGACGTCGACCCCGTGCAAGCGGATCACTGGGAAGCGATCGCCGGGCACGAAGTAGCGGAACTCGTCGAAGACGCCGTAATTGGGCAGATGGTGCTTGGCGTAGCGCGCGACGACCCGGCCCTGGTAGAGCAGCGCGCAGGCATTTTCCGGCTCGCCGGCCGGGCGCCCCACCCGGGCCACGGGTTCGTCGGCGGTGTCGAGGTAGCCCACCACGACGGCGCGATCTGCGAGCCCCTCCGCGGCGAGGCGGGCGGCGAGCCGGTGCAGGCCCGTCTGGCTGGCTGCCGTGAACGAACCACGCAGCACGAGATCTTCCGGGGGGTAGCCGGTGAGTGCCATTTCGGGGAAGGCGATGAGGTGGGCTCCGGCATCGCCGGCCTGGTGGCTCCACTCGACGATGCGCTCGGCATTGCCGTCCAGATCGCCCACGGTCACGTCGATCTGGGCGAGGGCGACGCGCAGCTGGGGCACGTCTGAAGCCTAGTGCGCGGTGGTCAGTGCAGCTGGGGCACGCTGACGTGCAGGCAGGTCAGGGGATACGGGTCGGCCCCGGCCAGTGCTGTGATGTGCGCGGCCGCGTCGGCCACCCGGGCGGCCGACAGGTGGTGGGTCTCGACGGCGGCGACGATGGCGTCGCGCATGCGCAGCGCCTGGTTGGCGTCGGTGGTCAGCAGCCCGTCGGCACCCGCAGCGAGCGCCCGGACGGCGGCGACCGGGAAGTCGAAGCGAAGGTTGACCGCACCCATGCCGAGCGAATCGGTGATCGTCACCCCGTGGAAGGGAATGGCCCGCAGCTTCTGGTAGATGACCGGCGACAGGCTCGCCGGCAAGGTCGGGTCGCCGAGGGCCGGGTACTGGGCGTGGCCGACCATCACGGCGGGCGCGCCGGCGTTGATCGCATCGATGAACGGGCGCATGTCGCGGTAGATGAGCGACCACTCGGGCTCGTTGACGACGAGCGAGCTGACGTGCGTGTCGGCATTGGCGTCGCCCAACCCCGGAAAGTGTTTGAGCACCGGCGTGACCCCACCGTCGGACAATCCCCGCGCGACCGCGAGAGCGTCCGCCGACGCCGTCGCCGGATCGTTGGAGTACGACCGGTCGCCGATGGGGGCATCGTCCGGGCTACCTGTGACGTCCAGCACCGGCGCGAAGTCGACCGTCACGCCCACGCTGCGCAACTGCTCGCCGAGTACCTTCGCGCGCTGCTGCAACTGCGCCGGGCCGAGCGGGCTGCTCGCGCGGGCCGAGGGCTGCCAGCCGAAGACCGAGGCGAAGCTGGTGACGCGTCCGCCCTCCTCGTCGGTGGCCACCAGCAGGGGTCCGTCGCGTCGCGCCCGGATCGCGGCCACCAGCGCGCGTACCTGGCCGGCGCTCTGGACGTTGGCGCTCTCGAGCAGGATCCCGCCGACGCCCAGCGCCGGCGCCGAGAGGGCCAGCGGGTCATTCGGGCCATGGGTGTCGGGCAGGCCCACGATGAGGGTGGCGGCCGCGAGCCGTTGCAGCGATTCGGGGTGACACGCTGGGGCGGCGGGGGAGTGCGACGCCGCGGGAACCGGCGCCGCAGTGGCTGCCGCCGCGGCTGGTGTGACCGCGGGACGGGACGTTCTGGCGTCGGCCGCGCCCGACGCGCACGCCAAGGGAGTGGCGACCAGACCCGCCGCCGCCAGCCGGCCGGCGCGGCGCAGCAACTGACGCCGGGTGGGCACTTGGTGAACCTACCTGCGCGCCGGTAACAGAACCGACCTCATGTCCGAATAGGCTGCGCGCATGGAAAGGCAGCAAGAGTTCGTGCTGCGCACGCTCGAGGAACGTGACATCCGCTTCGTGCGGCTGTGGTTCACCGACGTGCTGGGCGTGCTCAAGTCGGTGGCGGTGGCCCCGGCGGAGCTCGAGGGCGCGTTCGAGGAGGGCATCGGCTTCGACGGGTCGGCGATCGAGGGCTTCGCCCGGGTCTTCGAGGCCGACGTGCTCGCCAAGCCCGACCCGTCGACGTTCCAGGTGCTCCCGTGGCGGGGCGAGTCGCCGGGCACCGCCCGCATGATCTGCGACATCCTCACGCCCGACGGCAGCCCCTCGCCGGCTGATCCGCGCTATGTCCTGCGGCGGGCGCTGCAGCGGGCGGCGGACGCCGGATTCGCCTTCTATACCCACCCTGAGGTGGAGTTCTTCCTGCTGCGCGACCGCCCGCAGCGCGGCGACGCGGTGCCGCCGCCCGTCGATCAGGGCGGCTACTTCGACCTCACGCCCCACGACGTCTCGCACGATTTCCGCCGTGACGCGATCACCATGCTCGAGCAGATGGGCATCTCGGTGGAGTTCAGCCATCACGAGGTCGCCCCCGGCCAGCAGGAGATCGACCTGCGCTACGCCGATGCGCTGACCACGGCTGACAACATCATGACGTTTCGCCTGGTCGTGAAGGAGGTCGCGCTGCAGCAGGGGGTCTACGCGACCTTCATGCCCAAGCCGTACACCGATCAGCCCGGCTCGGCGATGCACACCCACGTCTCGCTGTTCGAGGGGGACCGCAACGCGTTCTACGACCCGGACGATCCGCTGCACCTGTCGAAGGTCGGGCGGTCGTTCATCGCCGGCCTGCTGGTCCACTCGGCCGAGATCACGGCCGTCACCAACCAGTGGGTGAATTCCTACAAGCGGCTCTCCTGGGGCGGCGAGGCTCCTTCGTTCGTGAGCTGGGGTGCGAATAACCGCAGCGCGCTCGTTCGGGTGCCGATGCACAAGCCGAGCAAGGGCCAGTCGACCCGGGTCGAGCTGCGGGCGCCGGATTCGGCCTGCAATCCGTACCTGACGTTCGCGCTGGTGCTCGCCGCGGGCCTGGAGGGCGTGCAGAAGGGTTACGAGCTGCCGCCGGGTGCGGAGGTGGACGTCTCCACGCTCAGCCGCCGGGAGCGCGAGGCCCACGGCATCGAAGCGTTGCCGGACTCTCTCGCTGCCGCGATTGCCCGGATGGAGAAATCCGACCTGGTGCGCGAGACGCTCGGCGACGGCGTGTTCGACTACTTCCTGCGCAACAAGCGCGCGGAGTGGGACGACTACCGGCGCAACGTCACCCAGTTCGAGCTCGACCGCTACCTCGCGATCCTCTAGGACGATCCGCGCAGCGCGATGCGCTCGTCGAGCGGCAGGTCAGCGCGGCCGCGCACGCCTAAGGTGGGCGCCGTGGCCGGTTCAGATCCCGCGTCCCCGGCGAGCCGGTCGGCGCTGAGCCGCGCTCCCGTTCGCACCACGACCCCGCGAGCGGTCATGGCCCGGATGGGCTTCGAGGACGCGCCGCTCGCGATCGCGCTGACCCAGCAGCTGGACCTGTCTCGGGACGTCCTCGACGCCATTTCGGTCGCGGCGTCACCGGATCTGGCGCTGGCGACGCTTGCCCGGCTCGCCGAGACCGACCGGTCGCTGATGCCGGCGCTGCGCCAGGACGCGTTGCTGCGCCACCGGCTCTGCGCCGTCCTCGGCGCCAGTGCGGCTCTGGGTGATCACCTCACCCGTCACGCCGGGGACTGGCGCATCCTGAGCAGCGCTCCCGGCGAGCACGACCTGCCCGCGTTCGGGCGTCCGGTCGACGCTGACGGGCTGCGGCTGGCGCACCGCCGCGGGCTGCTCGCCGTCGCCGCCCGCGACCTCAATGCCGAGCTGCGCCTCGAGGAGGTCGCAGACCAGCTCGCCGTCCTGGCCGGCGCGGCCATCGAGGCCGCGCTCGTCCAGGCCCGCGCCACCCTGCCGGAGAGCTCACCGGACGTGCGCTTCGCCATCATCGCGATGGGCAAGTGCGGGGCCCAGGAGCTCAATTACTCCAGCGACGTGGACGTCATCTTCGTCTGCGAGGCCGCTCCGGGCACCGGCGAGGCCGACGCGGTGCGCACCGCCACCCGGCTCGCCGAGGCAGTCATCCGGCTCTGTTCGGCTGTCACGGCGGAAGGTTCGATCTTCCCGATCGACGCGGGGCTTCGCCCTGAGGGGAAAGCCGGCCCGCTGGTGCGCAGCATGGCCAGTCACGAGGCGTATTACCGGCGCTGGGCCCACACGTGGGAGTACCAGGCGCTGCTGAAGGCGCGCCCGCTCGCGGGTGATGTGGAGCTCGGCCGGCGGTACATGTCGATCGTCACCCCGATGGTGTGGGCGGCGTCGTCGCGTCCGAACTTCGTTCCCGACGTGCAGGCGATGCGCCGCCGGGTCGTGCAGTCGCTGCCCCGCTCGCAGGTCGACCGTGAGGTCAAGCTCGGACCCGGAGGCCTGCGTGACATCGAGTTCGCGGTGCAGCTGCTGCAGCTGGTCCACGGGCGTAACGACGAGAGCATCCGGCAGGCAGCGACCCTGCCCGCGCTCGCCGCGCTCGCCGCCGGCGGCTACGTCGGGCGGGTCGACGCCGTCACCCTGGCCGCGGCCTACCGCTTCCTGCGCAGCGTCGAACATCGCCTGCAATTACAGCGACTTCGGCGTACCCACATCATTCCCACCGAGCCCTTCACCCTCCGGTGGCTGGCCCGCAGCCTCGGGTTTCGTGACGGTCCGGCCCTCGAGCGGGAGCATCAGCGTCACGCCCGCGAGGTGCGGCGCCTGCACGAGAAGCTCTTCTACCGGCCGCTGCTCGCCGCCGTCGCCCGGCTGCCCACCGGCGAGCTCTCGATGCCCGGCGCCGACGCGTCGGATGAGTCGCTCCGGCTGTCCGAGCGCAGCGCGGTGACCCGGCTCGAAGCGCTCGGATTCGCCGACCCTGCGACGGCTCTCGGGCATCTGCAGGCCCTGACCCGCGGCGTGAGCCGGACAGCTGCCGTGCAACGCGTGCTGCTGCCGGCCATGCTCGAATCGTTCGCCGATGCGGCCGATCCCGACGCCGGGCTGCTCGCGTACCGCCGGGTCTCCGACGCCCTGGGCCGCACGCCGTGGTACCTGCGCCTGCTGCGTGACGAAGGTGGGGTAGGCCCGCCGGTGGCGGGCGGCACGGCCGAGCGCCTGGCCCGGCTGCTGGCGACCAGCCCGTACGTGGCCGACCTGCTCACCCGGGCGCCGGAAGCCGTCCGGCTGCTGGCCGGCGACGACCGGCTGCGCCCGCGCACCCGGGCCGAACTCGAGATCGGCCTGCTCGCCGGGGTCCGTCGCCGCGACGACCTCGGACAGTCCTGGCAAGCGACGGTCGGGGTGGCGCGGGCGGCGCGGCGGCTGGAACTCTTCCGGGTCGCCTGTGCCGACCTGCTCGGCCAGCTCGACGTCACCGAGGTCGGCACCGCCCTGTCCGCCGCCGCCGAAGCGACGTTGGCGGCGGCTTACGAGGTCGCGGTGCGCACCGTCGAGGGCGAGCGGCAGTGCGGTCCGGGAGGGCTGCCCATGCGCATGGCGGTGATCGCCGTCGGCCGCCTCGGCGGGCGCGAGGTGGGCTATGGCAGCGACGCCGACGTTCTGTTCGTGCATGAGCCGCACGCGCCGGAAGGTGAGCCGTTGCCGGCTGATTCGCAAGCGGCGGCCGCGGCTCACGAGGTCGCCGAGACCATGCGCCGGCTGCTCGCCGTGCCCGGCCCGGATCCGCCCCTCGTGATCGATTCGGGGCTGCGGCCCGAGGGCAAGCACGGGCCGCTCACCCGCTCGCTGGCGTCCTACGCTGCGTATTACGAGCACTGGTCGCTCGGGTGGGAGGCGCAGGCGCTGCTGCGCGCGCTGCCGATCGTGGGCGATGAGGACATCGGGCTGCGCTTCACCGCGCTCGCCGACGAGATCCGTTTCCCGAAGTCGCTGTCGCGGGAAGCGGTGTCTGAAGTGCTGAGGTTGCGTGGCCGGATGGAGCGCGAGCGGGTCCCGCGCGGGGTCGATCGGTCGCTGCATCTCAAGCTCGGGCCCGGAGGGCTCACCGACGTCGAGTGGGCCGCGCAGCTGCTGCAGCTGCGGTACGGCGCTACCGTCCCGAGCCTGCGTACGACCGCGACGCTCCCCGTACTCGCTGCGGCCGCCGAGGCCGGCCTGCTGTCGGCGGCGGAGGCTGAGACATTGCGCACTGCCTGGTCGTCGGTCGTGCGTGCCCGCAACGCGGTCGTGCTCACCACCGGACGCGCGTCCGACCTGCTGCCCGCCGCTGGCCGCTCGCTGACCGCCGTGGCCCGGGTGCTCGGATACGGCTCGGACGGTGGCGCATTGCTGGCCGAGCACCGCGAGCGCGGACGGCGTGCCCGCGCGGTGGCCACAGAGGTCTTTCGTAGGGTCGGCGAGTGACTCTTGCCTTCTCGCCGTGGACCGAGTCCGAGCCGGTCGCCGCGGATGGGCGCCGGATCGCGCTGCGTCGGATGGGGGCCGACCCGGCCTTGCCCACGACACGGGTCCCCGCGCTGCTGCTGCACGGCCTGGACGAGACGTCCGCGGCATGGCGCGAGCTGGCCCGCCACATGCCGTCCGAGCTGCGGCTGCTGGCGGCGGATCTTCCCGGCTTCGGCGGTTCGGAGGCGCGGGGTAGCTACGCGCTGTCGGCTGTGGCGGCGAGCATGGCTGAGCTCGTGCTGAAGGAGGCCAGTGGCCCGGTTGACCTGGTGGGCCACGGGTGGGGAGCCACGATCGCGATTGCGCTGGCCGCGTCGCGTCCGGCGCTGGTCCGCCGGCTCGCCGTGATCGGCGGCGGCTGGCCTCCCTGGCTTCCCGCCGGTCCCGCACAGCCCGCGCCCGGGCTCAAGCGTTCCCGGCTGCTGGCCGAATGCGCGGGGCCGGCGGCGGCGAGCGGCCTACGCCGCGACTACCTGTCCGCCGATCCCGGCCTGTCCGGGACCCCGCGTCCGGCGCGCAGCCGGGTCATCTGGGGGGCGCAGGCGCACCGGCTGCGGCCCCGCTACGGGGAGAAGGTCGTGACCGCGCTCGGTCGGTGCGTCGATCCGGCGACGGTCGACATGATCACCTTCCCGGGGGTGGGATCCGCCCCGCATCGAGCCGCTCCTGCGGCCGTCGCCGCGCAACTGTGCGAATTCCTGCTCGCCCCCTGACGGCCGCCACGAGTGCGGCCCACCGCCCGGCCGCCATGGCCGGGGCGCTCAGCCTGGTCCTTGCCGTGGTCTACCTGTTCTGGGTGCCGCCGGTGCCCGATCTGGCTGCCCAGACGGCGCGCGCCGACACCGCGGGTGCGGTCATCTACTGGACGGGCTGGTTCGGAGGCGTCCACACGCCCGGTTACAGCGTTCTTGTCCCGCCGCTGATGCACCTGCTGTCGGTGTCGTTCGTGGGTGCCGTCGCGACGGTGGTCGCTGCCGTGCTCTTCCCGGGCCTGCTTCGCGGGGCGTCGCGCCCGGCGCTCGCGGGGATCGCGTTCACGCTCCTGCTCACCACGAACCTGCTGGCCGGCCGGGTCACGTTTGCGGTCGGCGTCGCGCTGGCACTCGGGAGCTTGCGCCTGCTCGCCGCCCGGCGCCCCTGGTGGGCGGCCCTGCCGGCGGCGTTGAGCGGTCTCGCGAGTCCGGTCGCCGCGCTCTTTCTCGGGATCGTCGTTGCCGTGCTGGTGCTTTTCGCCCCCGGCTGGCGGCGCGGCGCGTTCGCTCTCGGAGTGGCCGCGACGATCCCGGTGATCGCGGTCGCGGTGCTGTTCCCGGATCCCGGGCGGATGCTGTTCACGCGCGACGCGCTGAAGCCGTCGCTCTACGCCTCGCTCGGCTTGATCCCTTCGCTCTACGGCCGGCGGGCCCGCCTGGCCCGCTGGGGAGCGGTTGCCTCGCTGGTGCTGGTCCTCGGCGCGTACCTGGTGACGAGCCCGATCGGGAGCAACGCGGAACGCTTCGCGCTGCTCTGGGGGCTCCCGATACTGATCGCGTACTCGCCGCTGCCGGCGTTCGCCGTGGTGCTGGTGGCCGTTCCGCTGGTCTGGTGGGCCGAGCGCAACGTTGGCCAGGAGCTGCGTCGATCGGGCGATCCCAGCGCGTCACGCTCGTTCTACACGCCGCTCATCGCCGAACTCGAGCGGCGCTGGGACGGCACCCGGCGGGTCGAGGTCATCGATCCGCGTACGCACTGGTCATCGGCCTACGTGGCGGAGCGCATCCCCATTGCTCGAGGGTGGGAACGGCAGGTCGACGACGCTCGCAACCCGATTTTCTACGGCCGGGCCCGGCTGGACGCGTCCAGCTACCGGCACTTCCTCGATCAGTACGCGGTCGGCTGGGTGGCACTGCCGGATGCCAAGCTTGACTTCGCGGCGACGGCCGAAGCCCGCCTGGTGCGCAAGGGGCTCGACTACCTGAAACCGGTATGGCACGGCGGGGCGTGGACGCTCTACGCCGTCAGCCACCCGGCGCCGCTGGTGGGCGGTGCGCTCACCGCCACCTCGGTCGGGCGCTCGTCGGTGCATCTGCAGGCACCCCGGGCGGGTGCTGCGGGAGTGCTCCAACTGCACTGGTCGCGCTGGCTACGAACCAACAACGGGTGCCTGCGCAAGCAGGGGGAGTGGACGTACGTGCAGGCCAAGCGCACCGGTCCGGTGACCGTCTCGGTCAGTGATACGCCGACAGGGGCTTCGGCCTGTGCAACGGCGGCAGGATCTGGCGGCGGGTGACCAACCGGGCGAGGAAGATCCCGCCCAGGCACGCGACGACCCCGCCGGCAGCGTCGAGGAAGTAGTGATTGGCCGTGCCGACGATGACGAAGAGCGTTCCCAGCGGGTAGAGCGCCCCGAGCACCCGGACCCACGTTCGGCGCGCGAGGAGCACGACCGCGAACGCGACCCAGAGCGACCACCCGATGTGCATCGAGGGCATGGCCGCGTACAGGTTGGCGTCCTTGGAGACGCTCTTGCTGCCCCAGGATCCCCAGGTGTGGAAGCGCACGACGGTGTCGATGAAGCCCCCACCGGGAAGCAGCCGCGGCGGCGCGAGCGGCAGGTAGGCGAAGCCGAGCAGCGCCACGATGTTCATGAAGTACCAAGCTGTGCGCAGCTGGCGGGCCCATTCGGGATGGCTGCGGTAGATCCAGATGCCGACGACGATCGTCACGAGGAAATGCAAGATCGCGTACCAGTAGTCGCAGATGTAGGCCAGCCAGTGCTGGCTCGCGACGAAGTGGTTGACCGCCTTCTCGTGGTAGATGTGCAGCGAATGCTCGAGCCGGACGATCTGGTGAGCGCGGTGGATCGCCTCGCCCGTGTGGCCCTGTACCAGGCCGCGCACCCAGGAGTAGATGAAATACCCGATGAGGACGAGGACGACCTCGTAGTACCAGGTACGCCGGCGATTCGCCTTGGCGATCTGGACGCCGGCATCGTTGTGGCTCTCTTCCGCCGCCTCGACAGCCCGCTCGGCTGCCAGGGGATCTGAGACCACGTCCACATTCTCCTATAACTGAGCCCGCCACGAGACGTTACCGGCTTCGGCCTGTCGCCCCTCATTCGCCGGGGGGACATTCTTCCCTCAGCATCGGCGACACGCCAAGCCATTCCACGATGAAAAGGCGCCGGACACCGGTTGATCTAGATCGTCCCGACATACGGCAGGCCCATTGCCACGACCACGATCGTCAGGTGCAGATCGGGTTCGGCTGTGGCAGCGGCGCGCAGCCGGGATGCGTAGGTCGCGTTGGGCGCTACTACTCGCATCGTGCCGCCGCCGATGCGGGCAGCCGCCAGCACCGTGCTGACAGGCTGCCCCTTCAGCGCCGCACCCGAGGCCGAGCGTGCCGGCACCACCATCGCCTTCAGGACCGGGTTCATCCGGCCCAGGCAATTGTTGAGCCCGGACACGGCGAAGGTGATCCCCGCGTTGAGGGTGACGTTGCCACTCGCCACCACGACGGTGGGCGTCCGGCCGTCCATCACCCCGGCCCCGGCCAGCGCTTCGTAGACAGGTGCCGCGGTGGCCTCTTGCAGACCGTCCGACCACCGCGCGAGCGGGACGTAGTGCGCCGGCGCCCCCCGGCTCTCGGTGCCGGGCAACCGCTGCTGGGCCACGCCGAGACCGGTCAGCGCCGCAGCGACGGCCGCGGCGACGGCGGCGACCGTGGCCCGCGGGAGGCGGCTGATCCCGGCGCTGGCCCGGTCCCGGCTCATCGCCAGGGCCAACAGGCCCAGGGCCGGCAACAGGAACACGTAGCCGGCGCAGACCATCTTGGGCAGGTAGTAGCTGCTGCCGTGCCCGCTTACCTTCTCGTACAGCGCGAATCCGGCGATCGTGACAAGTGCCGTCGTAAGCACAGCCAGGTAGCCGCGCCGCAGGCGAGCAACACCGGCGCGTGGGCGCAGCAGCGCGGCAGCAGGAGCCGCACCCACGATGACCACGAGCCAGTTCGACAGCGGAATGTGACGGCCGGCGACCGTAGCTTGAGCTGAGACGTCGAAGCTGCCCAGCGCAGTCAGCACCGACTGCATGAGCGCCACAACCGCGGCTGGGCCGACGATGAGCAGTCCGGTCCGCCAGTGCCGGCGCCACGGGAATCGGTGCACGAGCAAAGCCAGCGCGAACCCGATGCCGACCACCGGCCCGTAGAGGTTGTAGCAGCAGAACGTCCCGACCAAGAGTGCGCCCATCAGGGCCAGCTGCTCGACCGGGCCGGATACCGGGCGCACGATCAGCGCGCCGGCCACGACCATGAACACCAGCGCGAACAGTTGCGAGTCGGCCGCGAACGCAATCAGCCCGGCCAGCGGGCCGAACAGGGCGAGCACCATGGCGGCCAGGCAGAGCAGCAGCCGCGCCGGCTCCCCGGCTGTCGCGGCCGCGACCCAGCGGATCGACCAGACGATGGCGGCCATCAGCGCCGCGTACACACCCAGCACGAGGATCGCATATCGGTTCATATCCAGCGTCCCACCGGCGGTGACATGGCCGTTGCTGATGAACCCGTTGACAACGGCCAGCAGGAAGTGCGACCCCTGCGGGTAGACGGTCTCGTAGGAGTTGCGGATCGACGTTCGCGCCGCCGCGGCGTGCAGGTACGGATAGCCCCCCAGGCGCTGGACCGTGGCGAACAGCGAGAAGTGGGTGACCCGGTCCAGAGTCAGGATCGTGTACTTGTAGCGCGAGACGGCCGACAGGTGGGCCAGCGGCCGGTACGCCGCGACGAACGCCGCGATGCCCGTGCCCAGGATCACCAGATCCGAGAGGTAGACGGCGCGGGGCAGGTGGGGCCGGCGGCGCGCGAGCGCACCGACGGCGACGACGGCCAGTGCGAGCAACCAGCCGACCGCCAGCGGCTGGATCCGCCACGGCCAGAATGAGAAGAGCACCCCGAACGTCAGCAGGCTCCCGGCCAGCAGCACGGCCGCCAGCGCAAGCCGGTCCAGCAGGCCCGATCCCGCACGCAGCACGCTGGCCAGGGCGACCACGAGCAACGGCAGCATGAGCACGTCCAGGTGGGCCCGCTGCAGAACCGGCGGGACCACCACGGCCGCGACCAGGGCGGCCGTCAGCTCTCGCGGCAGCCGGCGACGTGCGCCGGTGGCGCTCGGGGTCACAAAACCAAGCGCTACGGCAAGCGAGGACGAGCGCTGTCTGCGCGGGTCAGAGCAGAGATTCTCCGACCCGCGCAGGTCAGCAGGATCGTCGGATTTAGATGTCGTAGTAGAGCTGGAACTCGTACGGGTGCGGACGCAGCCGGATCGGGTCGACCTCGTTGACGCGCTTGTAGTCGATCCAGGTGTCGATGACGTCCTGGGTGAACACGCCGCCCTCGAGCAGGTACTCGTGGTCGGCCTCGAGCTCCTCGAGCACCTTCTCGAGGCTGCCCGGCACCTGCGCGACGCTGGCCAGCTCGTCCGGCGGCAGCTCGTAGAGGTCCTTGTCGACCGGGGCTGGGGGCTCGATCTTGTTCTTGATGCCGTCGAGACCCGCCATCAGGAGCGCGGCGAACGCGAGGTAGGGGTTGCAGCTCGGGTCGGGGACCCGCCACTCGATGCGCTTGGCCTTGGGGGAGTTGCCGGCCAGCGGGATGCGGCAGCAGGCAGAGCGGTTACGCGCCGAGTAGACCAGGTTGACCGGCGCCTCGTAGCCCGGCACCAGCCGGCGGTAGGAGTTGGTGGTCGGGTTGGTCCAGGCCAGCAGCGACGGGGCGTGCTTGAGCAGGCCGCCGACGTAGTGACGGGCGAGATCGGACAGGCCGCCGTAGCCCACCTCGTCGTAGAAGAGCGGCTCGCCGCCCTTCCACAGGCTCTGGTGGCAGTGCATGCCCGAGCCGTTGTCCTGGAAGAGCGGCTTGGGCATGAACGTGACCGTGTGCCCGGCCGCGTAGGCGACGTTCTTGACGATGTACTTGAACGTCATCAGGTTGTCGGCGGTCTTCAGCAGCGTGCCGAAGCGGAAGTCGATCTCGGCCTGGCCGGCGGTGCCGACCTCGTGATGCTGCATCTCGACGTCGATGCCGGTCGCCATCAGTACCTTGACCATCTCCGAGCGCAGGTCGGTGAAGTGGTCGGTCGGCGGGACCGGGAAGTAGCCGCCCTTGTAGCGCGGCTTGTAGCCGAGGTTGCCGCCGGCTTCCTGCTTGGCGGTGTTCCACGCGGCCTCGACGGAGTCCACCTGGTGCATGGACCCGTTCGGCTGGTAGTCGTAGCGGACGTCGTCGAAGATGTAGAACTCGGCCTCGGGACCGAAGTAGGAGGTGTCGGCGACGCCGGTGCCGGCCAGGTACTGCTCGGCCTTACGCGCGATGTTGCGCGGGTCACGGCTGTAGGACTCGCGGGTCAGGGGGTCGTGGATGAAAAAGCTCATGTTCAGCGTGGGGTGCTGGCGGAACGGGTCCATGTAGGCCGTCGTCGGGTCCGGGAGCAGCAGCATGTCTGACTCGTGGATGGCCTGGAACCCGCGGATCGACGAGCCGTCGAACGGCAGTCCGTCCTCGAACACCGACGCCCCGAAGTTCGACACCGGGAAGGTGAAGTGCTGCATGATGCCCGGCAGGTCGCAGAAGCGGGCGTCGACGTACTCCACGTCGTTGTCTTGCAGGTACCGCAGCACCTCGTCCTGATTGCTGAACATGCACCCTCCGGGAATCGGCCGACCAGTGATTCTTGCTCGCCCTGAACATAGCTGCTGACGTTTCCGGCGGGGTTCTCGCCGTGTTTCGGCTGTGTTACCGACCAACCCCAGAGCTGGGTCCGCTGCGAAACACCCAGCTCACATGTTCGCAACGGGAAGGGTCGCCAGTGCACGGCCAGGCTGCGTGCGCGACCCTGGTTTCAGTAACCTTCGGGGCATGGCTCGGGCTATCGGCAGCTGGCTTTCGGGCCCGCCGCTCCCGACCGATTTCCAGCCCGGGGTCCGGCTCGGCCTGCCCGCCGATGGCCCCGGCTCGGTGGCGACCATCGGCGCGCGGATCGGCGCCTTTGTCATCGACGCGATCGTCGCCAACCTGATCGCCGGGCTGCCTTACCTGTTCGGCGTGCGCTACAGCCCCAACGCCCGGGGCTTCGCCATCCTCGGCGCGTTCCTCATCGTCGAGGTGCTGTTCGACGCCGCCTACGGCCAGACCCTGGGCAAGCGACTGCTCGGCATCCGTGTCATCAGGGTCGACGGTGACGGGCTCGCCAGCCTGCCCTGGCTGCTGCTGCGTGCCGTGCTGCTCGGCGTGCTGGTGCCGGCGGTGGTGTGGGACCGCGACCGGCGGGGCCTGCACGACAAGGCCTCGGGCACGGTCGTCGTCGTCGATCCGAACAAGGCGGCCGCCCGCCGGCCTCCCGTCAACCCGCCGGTGAAGACGCCCGCAGGCCGGTCGGCGGGGCCGGCGCGCCCGGCCCGGCGCAAGCGCCGCCGCTGAAGCGCGTCAGCGCATCTTGCCGCCCCGCGGAACCCGCGTGGGTATCGGGCCCTTCGGGATCGGCAGGTTCATCGCGCTCATGGCCGCGAGGCGTCGGTAAAGCTCGTCGATCTCGCCGCGGCGCAGCACCCGACGCTTGCGCATGAGCGTGTTCTGCAGCTTGGCGAGCGGCACCTCGCCCTCGCCGTTGCCCACGATGATGTCGATGACCGGAGCGTCACCCGCCACCTTGCGTACCCGGCGCATCTCGGCGGCCAGCAGATCTCGCGCGCCGCGACCGCGTCCCTCTGCGATGACGATGACCCCGGCGCGTGAGACGACCCGGCTCACCAGGTCCTGATTGCGGTTGACCGCGACGGGAGTGGTGACGCGCCAGTCGCCCCGCATCCGCTGCACGACGCTGATGCCGGCGCCCGGCTGGCCTTCCATCTCGGCGAAGTTGCTGCGTTGGGCCCGCCGGCCGAAGACGTTCAGGGCCAGCAGCACGCCAAAGATGACGCCGGTGGGGATCCACAGCCAGATCGGCTTGAGCAGGAAGCCCAGCAGCACCCCGACGCCGATCGGGACCAGGAACGCGACGAGGGTCCAGGGCACCAGCCTCGGGTCGCGCTCACGGGTCAGCTTGAAGACCAGCCACATCTGCTTGAGGCGGCCCTGCTTGGCCTCGCCGCCTTTGCCCGCCGCTGCCTTCGACCCGCGCCTTCCGCCGCCGGTGCCGGACTCGCCGGCCGGGTTCGCGCCCTTCCTCGCCATGCCTGTGAGAGTACGGTCCAGCGTCCATGAAGGGCGCGTAGGCTGCTGGCTCGCACCCGGTGCGAATGTCCGAAGCACCGCTCATACCAGTTGCGGAGGAGTCATGAGCGTCGCCCTCACCAAGGGTGGAAACGTCTCGCTGTCCAAGAGCGCCCCTAACCTGACGTCGATCGCGGTCGGGCTGGGCTGGGATGCACGTTCGACTACTGGCGCCGATTTCGACCTTGATGCGAGCGCCCTGCTGACCGGTGCGAACGGCAAGGTGCTTTCAGATGCCCACTTCGTCTTCTTCAACAACCTGAAGAGTCCCGACGGCTCCGTCGAGCACACCGGTGACAACCTCACGGGCGAGGGCGAGGGCGACGACGAGACCATCAACGTCGAGCTGCCGCTCGTTCCCGCCGAGGTGGAGAAGATCGTTTTCACCGTGTCCATCTACGACGCCGAGCAGCGTGGCCAGGCGTTCGGCCAGGTGGCCAACGCCTACATCCGGGTCGTCAACCGCGCCGGAGGCAGCGAGCTGGCGCGTTACGACCTGTCGGAGGACGCCTCCACGGAGACGGCGATGATCTTCGGTGAGGTCTACCGCCGTGATGCCGAGTGGAAGTTTCGGGCCGTCGGCCAGGGCTACGCGAGTGGCCTGCGCGGCATCGCCGTCGACTTCGGGGTGAATGTCGCGTGAGTGCCGCAGGAGACGGGGTCTCGCTGTCCAAGGTGACGCTGACCAAGTCCGCGCCGAGCGTCTCGCTGTCCAAGGGCGGCGGCGCGCACGGCCAGTTGCGGGTCAACCTCAACTGGACCGCCAAGCCCGCCTCGCCGGCGTCGGGCGGTTTCTTCAAGAAGCTGCTGTCGGCGGCGAGTTCGAGCGGCGGCATCGACCTCGATCTGGCAGCGTTGTACGAGCTGGCCGACGGGCGCAAGGGCGTCGTCCAGGCGCTCGGCAACACGTTCGGAAACCTCGAGGGCCCGCCGTACCTGAAGCTCGACGCCGATGACCGCACCGGCTCGAGCGCAGCCGGCGAGACCTTGTTCGTCAACCTTGATCACACGGCCGACATCCGGCGCATCCTGGTATTCGCTTTCATCTACGAGGGTGTCCCGGCCTGGGACCAGGCGAACGCGGTCGTCACCCTGTATCCCGCGGAGGGTCTGCCGATCGAGATCGCCCTCGACGAGACCCGCGCCGGCGCGCGCACGTGCGCCATCGCCATGCTTCAGAACACCGGCGGCGACCTCACGGTCTCCCGCGAGGTGCGCTACATCGACGGCGCGCAGGACAAGCTCGACGAGGCCTACAGCTGGGGGCTCGACTGGCGGCCCGGCCGCAAGTAGCCCGTTGATCTTTGGTCCATCGCCTGGGCGTAAAGCCGCCCGGCGCGGTAGGAGGAGCGCACCAGCGGGCCGCTCATCACCCCGCTGAAGCCGACAGCCTCAGCTTCAGCGGCCAGCTCGACGAACTCGCTCGGTTGCACCCAGCGGCTGACCGGGTGGTGGCGCGCGGACGGGCGCAGGTACTGGGTGATCGTCAGCAGCTCGCAGCCGGCGGCGTGCAGGTCGTGCAGGGCCTGGCTGATCTCTTCGCGCGTCTCGCCCATGCCGAGGATCAGGTTGCTCTTGGTCACCAGGCCCGCCGCGCGCGCTTGCCGCAGGACGTCCAGCGACCGCTCGTAGCGGAAGCCGGGCCGGATCCGGCGGAAGATCCGGGGAACGGTCTCGACGTTGTGGGCGAGCACCTGCGGGGCCGCGGCGAAGACCTCCGCCAGCAGCGCCGGGTCGCCCGAGAAGTCGGGGATGAGCAGCTCCACGCCGCAGCCGGGCAGCGCCGCGTGGATGGCGCGGACGGTCTGGGCGTACAGCCAGGCTCCCTCGTCGGGCAGGTCGTCCCGGGCGACCCCGGTCACCGTCGCGTAGCGCAGGCCCATGGTCGCCACCGACTCGGCGACCCGGCGCGGCTCGTCACGGTCGAGCGGCTGCGGCTTGCCGGTGTCGATCTGACAGAAATCGCAGCGCCGGGTGCAGGCATCTCCGCCGATGAGGAAGGTGGCCTCCCGGTCCTCCCAGCATTCGAAGATGTTGGGGCAGCCGGCCTCCTGGCAGACGGTGTGCAAGCCCTCGCGGCGGACCAGATCGGTGAGTTCGGTGTAGGCGGGCCCGGTGCGCAGCCGGGTCCTGATCCACGGCGGCTTGCGCTCGATCGGGGTTTCGGCGTTACGCGCCTCGAGTCGCAGCAGGCGCCGGCCTTCGGGAGCGATGGTCATGCGGCGGCCACCCCGCTGCTGAGCTGGCTGACGGCGGCACGTTCCACGACAGGTAGAGCGTCGGCGACGCTCACCCGCTTCCCCAATTCCGCCGACAGACTGGTCACACCGGCGTCGCGGATCCCGCAGGGGACGATGAGGTCGAAGGCTGACAGGTCGGGATCGCAGTTGAGCGCGAAGCCGTGCATGGTGATCCCGCGGCTGACCCGCACGCCGATAGCAGCCAGCTTGCGCCTGCCGTCGGGGGTCCACACCCCGGACCGCCCGGCCCTACCTGGACGGCCGCGACTCCAAGGTCGCCGCAGGCGTTGATGAGCGCTGTTTCCAGCCGGCGAACGTGGGCGACCACGTCGACCGGGTCGGGCAGGCGCACGATCGGGTAGCCGACGAGCTGGCCCGGCCCATGCCAGGTGATCTTGCCGCCGCGGTCGACGTCGATGACGGGCGTGCCGTCCTTGGGACGTTCACAGTCCTCGGTACGCCGCCCCGCCGTATAGACGCTGGGGTGCTGCAGCAGCAGGAGCGTGTCGGGAATGCGCTCCTGCGCCCGCAGCTCCAGCGCGTCACGCTGGTAGGCCCAGGCCTGCTCGTATCCGATGGTGCCGAGCCTGCGTACCTGCACCCTTCCAGGCTACGGCTGGTCGAGACGCCGCGGCGTGATCCGGGTCTCCAAGACCCCCGCGTCATTGCCGCTCACCGCCGCCTCGAGCCGCCACGCGTAGGCATCCGGACGGTCGGATACCGCCTCGACGAACTCGGTGCCCCGGTAGTGGATCCCGACCCCGTCGTCGGTCGCGTACCCGGTGGGCAGCTCGCCGCTGGCGACCAGGCTCTGATATAGCGGCCGGCGCTGCTCTTCCGAGTCGTAGTGCGGGGTGTTGCTGTACGGCAGCAGGCCCAGGCCATCGGTGACGGGCCGCAGCTGCGGGCCGTAGGAGTCGGTCGTGCCGCCGGCATGCCAGCACAGCGAGCCCGCGGAGACACCGGTGAGTACCACCCCGGCCTCCCACGCCTCGCGAAAGACTTCATCGAGGCCGTGGACCCGCCAGACGGCCAGCAGATTGGCGACGCTCCCGCCGCCGACCCAGACGACGTCCTGCTCGAGCAGATGGGCCCGCGGATCATCGATGTTCGGCATCGGAAAGAGCGCGAGGTGGCTGAGTTCGACATCGGGGCGGTGGCCCGCGAACGCCCCGTACGTCATGGCGATCCAGCGGCTGTCGTCACCGAGCGCCGTATGCATCACGCACACCTTCGGACGCCGGCCGGTGACCTCGGCGAGCTCGATCGCGTATTCCACGACCGGGCTGGGGCGCATCCCCTCGCGCCGGGCCGGACGGAAAGCGGCGCTGGTGGCCAGGATGTTCACTGATAGCTCCTCGAGACGGTGCGGACGAGACCGACGCTAGTGCAGTCGCGGGGCGACCCGGGTTGTCCACAGGCCGTGCTCGCGCGTCGCGCCTGCCGCCTAACCTGCGGCGCGTGGACGAGACGATTCCGCAGGTCGACGGGTTGCGGCTGATGGCGCGGGCCGACGACGCCGGGCGGGGGGAGCTCTGGCGCGCGCGCAGCACCGGCGGGCTTGCCGGCAAGGAGGGCATCCGGCTGCCGGCCGATCTTCCCGGCGTGGGCGAGTGTCGCGTACGCCTGCTACGGATGCCGGTGGACGAAGTAATGCGCGCTCGCGCGCAAACGTTGGCGCGCGATCTGCTCACGCTGGACGATCCAGGCCTGATTCCGATTCGCTCGGTGCGCAAGGCGTATGACGGCGTGGCACTCGTGTACGGCCACGTCCCCGCACCGTCGACCGGCCTGCACCTGCTGGCACGACGCCGGATGCTGCTCGCGGGCGAGGTCGTGACGCTCGGCATCGCCCTGAGCTGGGCACTCGCTCACGCCCACGCCGCGGGCATCGCACACGGCCGGTTGTGCGACGCCGACGTCCTTATCGCCGCCGACGGTCACCCGGTGCTGACCGGAGTCGGTGTACTCGGCGTGCTCGGTGCTCCGGGTGAGGCCGAGGGCGATGTGCGGGCGCTCGAGCGGATGCTCGCCTCACTGCTCGACCGCGAGTCGCCAGGCGCGGCGCGGGTCGCCGGGGCGCTCGCTGCAGGCAGTACCACCGCTACCGGCCTCGCCGCGGTGCTCGCCGCGGCCGCCCCTGCCGTTCCCATCCGGGTCGACGAGCGGGCATCGGGCGGCGAACGGGAGGACCGTCCGGACGCTGGGTCGCGCCGAATGCTGGCTCGCGTCCGCCTCCCGGGGCGAGTGCGTCCGCGGGTGATGGGGGCCGGCGCCGGGGTCGTGCTGCTCGCCGCTCTCGTCGGGTGGATGAGCGCGTCCGGGTCCCACGCGAAGGCCCGGGCCGCTGCCCCGGGCAAGCCTGCGCTCGTCCCGCGCGCCGCGGTGGATTGGAGGCAGGTGCTGACGCAGCTCGATCTGGCCCGGTCGGCGGCCTTCGCGCGGCCCGCCGCGGCGGACTTCGCCGGGATCGACGTTCCGGGGAACGCCGCCTACCGGTACGACACCGCTGCGGCCGCTTCCCTTCGCGCCCGCCGGGTCCACGCCTTCGGCCTGCGGATCGCGATCGAGCAGGTGACTGTCGAATCAGTGACGGGCCACCGGGTGATCCTGCGGGTCATCGATCAGCGGTTGCCCTACGAGGTGCGCGACGGCCGCGGCACGGTGGTCAGCCGGGTAGCGGCTCGCGGGAAGGTGGTGCACCGCATCGAACTCGAGGCGACGGTCCCGGCGAATCCGGTGGGACCGGCCGCCTGGCGGTTCGCGAGAATCACCGACCTCAGCCCCACGGTCAGCTCGTGAGCACCGCTTCGAGCGCCGCTGGCAGGTCGGGGTGGCGAAAGCTGAAGCCCGCCTCGGTGAGTACCCGCGGGGCAAGGCGCTGCCCGGCGAGCAGGCCCTCGTCGGCGAAGCCGTCGAGGCCGAGCCGGAGCGCGAACGACGGCACGACCGCGACCGCTGGGCGATGCACGGCTTTGGCGAGCACCTTGGTGAATTCCCGATTCGTCACCGGGTGCGGTGCCACGAGATTCACCGGGCCGCTCACGTCGTCGGCAGCGAGCAGGAACTGGATCGCCGCGACCTCGTCCTCGAGCGTGATCCAGCTGGTGTACTGCCGGCCGTTCCCGAGCCGTCCGCCAAGACCCAGCTTGAAGATCGGGAGTTGCAGGCGCAGCGCGCCGCCCTGACGGGCCAGCACGATCCCGGTTCGAAGCCGGCAGACGCGCATGCCCGCCGCTGCCGCGGGATGGGTGGCCGCTTCCCACTCGCCGACGACATCGGCCAGGAAACCCACCCCCCGTGGGCCGTCCTCGTCCACCATGCGGTCTCCCGTATCGCCGTAGAACCCGACGGCGCTGCCTGAAAGCAGCACTTTGGGCAGCGGTGAGAGGCCGGCGAGGGTCTTCGCAAGCAGGGCGGTGCTTTCCACGCGACTCTCGCGGATAGCGCGCCGGGAGGACTGCGTCCAGCGCCTGCCGACGCTGGCTCCTGACAGGTGCACGGCCGCCGCAACGCCCTGTAGGTCTGCGGGGTTCAGCCGGCCGCGCGCGGGGTCCCAGCGGACCTCGTCCGCGGCTGCGGGGTCGCGCCGGACCAGCCGGACGACGTCATGCCCGGCGGCGCGCAGGCGTGGCACCAGGGCAGAGCCGATCAGGCCGCTGCCGCCGCTGACGGCAACCTTCAAGGCGTCAGCAACTCTAGAAGCCGAGGTCGGCGTCGAAGGCGCCCTCTTCGAGGCGTTCCTTGATGGTCGTCAGGAAGCGGGCGGCGTCAGCCCCGTCAACCAGCCGGTGGTCGTAGGTCAACGCCAGGTACACCACCGACCGGATGGCGATCGATCTCCCCGAGTTCCGGGTCCTCGATGACGGCCGGGCGCTTGACGACCGTGCCGGTGCCGAGGATGCCGACCTGCGGCTGGTTGATGATCGGCGTGTCGAACAGGGCGCCGCGGCTGCCGGTGTTGGTCAGCGTGAACGTGCCGCCGCCGAGCTCGTCCGGGGTGACCTTGCTTGCGGCGCGTGCGGTCGGCGAGGTCGGCGATCTTCCGCGGCAGCCCGCCGATGTTGAGGTCGCCGGCGTCGTGGATGACCGGGACGAGCAGCCCGCGCTCGGTGTCGACGGCGATGCCGAGGTGCTCGGCGTCGTGGTAGGTGACCGTGCCGGCCGCCGGTCGATGCTCGGCGTTGACCTTCGGGTGCAGCCTTGAGCGCCTCGACGCGCGGCCTTGGCGAAGAACGGCAGGAACGTGAGCTTCACGCCCTCGCGGGCCTCGAACGTCGTCCTTGGCGCGCTCGCGCAGCCGGGCGATGCGGGTGACGTCGACCTCGACCACGGTGGTCAGCTGCGCGGAGATCTGCAGGACTCCGACCATCCGCGTGGCGATGACCGAGCGCAGCCGGGACAGCTTCTCGGTGCGTGCCGCGTACCAAGGTCGCTGCGGCTGCAGCTGCAGCTGCAGCGGCGGGCGCGGGTTGGCTGGCCTTGACGGGTGGCAGGGGAGCGCTCGGCGCCGCTGCGGCAGGGGCTGGCTGGGAAATGGTGGGGGCGGGAGCGGCGGTCTCGGTGCTGGTGTCGCTGTAGCTGCCCGAACCGTTACGCGCTGCGTCGAGCACGTCCTGCTTGCGGATGCGTCCGCCGACGCCGGTACCGCGCAACGCGGAGAGGTCGACGTCGTGCTCCGCCGCGAGGCGACGTACCAGCGGCGTGACGTACGGGCCGCCGTCGTCGTCCCCGCTGCTCGGGGCAGCCGACGTAGGGCCGGAGCAGGTGCCACGGGTGGCGGCGGGGGAGCGGCTTGCGGTGCGGGCGGCGGCGGCGGGGGAGCGGCTTGCGGCGCGGCGGGTGCGGCGGCACCGGCCGGTCGGCGCTCTCGGAGATCACGGCCAGCTCGACCCCGACGTCGACGGTCTCGTCCTCGCCGACCTTGATCGACGCGAGCACGCCCGCGCTGGGCGAGGGGATCTCGGTGTCGACCTTGTCGGTGCGAGACCTCCAGCAGCGGCTCGTCGGCCTCGACGGGCTCGCCCTCCTGCTTGAGCCAGCGGGTGACCGTGCCCTCGGTGACGCTCTCGCCGAGCTGGGGCATGGTGACGGAGACCGGCATCGGTCGTCGCGCTCCTTCGTTCGTGGTGCTGGCTTCGGACGGTGAGGCGCGGACCAGCTAGCCGTGCAAGTGCAGGGGCTTGCCGGCCAGGGCCAGGTGCGCCTCGCCGATGGCTTCGGACTGCGTCGGGTGCGGGTGGATCAGCGCGGCGACCTCGGTGGCGTGCGCCTCCCAGTTGTAGATCAGCTGGCCTTCGGCGATCAGCTCGCCGACGCGCTCGCCGACCATGTGGACGCCGAGCACCGGGCCGTCCTGTCAGCGGCGATCAGCTTGACCGCGCCCGGCGGTCTGCAGGATCTGCGCTCGCGCCGTTGCCGCCGAGGTCGTAGGTGACGGTCGACCACGTCGTGGCCGCGCTGCCGTGGCGATCGCCTCGGTGATGCCGACGGAAGCGACCTCGGGGTCGCAGTAGGTGATGCGCGGGACGCCGTCGTAGTCGATCGGGACGACGCTCTGGCCGGCGAGCCGCTCGGCGACCAGGATGCCCTCCGCGAAGCCGACGTGCGCGAGCTGCAGGCCCGGGCGCAGGTCGCCGATCGCGCTGATGGTGGGGACGTTGGTCTGGCACATGCGCGTCGACCTTGACGAAACCGCGGTCCATCGCGACGCCGGCCTCCTCGTAGCCGAGGCCCGGCGAGACCGGCCCGCGGCCCACCGCGACCAGCAGCAGGTCGGCGTCGAGACGGTCTTGCCGTTCTCGAGCGTGACCCGCGACCCCGGATCGCCGGAGGTGATCGACCTCGGTGAGCTTCGTGCCGACTTGAACGCGATGCCGCTGCCGGCGGAACGCCCGCTCGAGCAGCTTCGAGCTGACGACTCCTCCTCGGCGGGAACAAGGTGCGGCAGCGCCTCGACGATTGTGACCGTCGGCGCCGAACGAGTTCCACACGCGACGCGAACTCGCACGCCGATGGCGCCGCCGCCGAGCACGATGACCGACCCTGGCACGTGGTCGAGGCGCGAGCGCGTGGTCGCTGGTGATGACCCGCTCGCCGTCGATCGTCGAGCCCGGGCAGCGACTTCGACTCCGAGCCGGTGGCCAGGATGACGTGCCGCGGCGTCGATCGTGCGGTCGCCGACCTGCAGGGTGGTCGGCGCCGGTGAGCCGGCCGCTCGCCCTCGAGGACCTCGATCTGCCGCGACTTCACCAGACCGGTGAGGCCCTTGTAGAGCCTGCTGACCACGCCGTCCTTGTAGGCGTTGACGCCCGGCCATGTCGATGCCCTCGAAGGTGGCCTTCACCCCGAACTTCTCGGGCCGTCCCTGGCGTTGTCGGCGACCTCGGCGGCGTGCAGCAGCGCCTTCGTCGGGATGCAGCCGCGGTGCAGGCAGGTGCCGCCGACCTTGTCGCGCTCGACCATGACCACCGACATCCCGAGTTCGGCGGCGCGCAGGGCCGCGGCATAGCCCCCGCTTCCGGCGCCCAGGATGGCGAGATCGACGGGCTCGCGAGATGGGCTCACGCGACCCTCCTTTGCATACGGGATGGCGGGCTTTCCTGGCGGCAACCAGTTTGCCACCGCAGGCAAACGCTCAGCTCCGACGAAGCCGATCAGCCCGTGGAGCCATCTGCTCCAGCAGTGCGACGAGCGTGCGCACCATCACGCCGGTGGCGCCGCGCGGGGTGTAGCCATGGGGCTCGCCTCCGTTGCAGGCCGGACCGGCGATGTCCAGGTGCGCCCAGCGCATGCCGTCGCCGCACGAACTCCTTCAGGAAGATCCCGCCGACCAGCATGCCGACCGTCCGGTTGCCCCGAGCGACGTTGGCGATGTCCGCGACCATCGAGTCGAGGCCCTTGCGCAGCTCCTCGGCGGCATCGGCATCGGCCACATCGGCTCGCCGGCCGGCGGCTCCGGCGTCCTGCAGCTCGCCAGCAACCTCTCGTCGTTACCCATGATCGCCGGCGTCCGGGTGCCCGAGGGCGACCACCTGGCGCGCCGGTGAGGGTCGCGACGTCGACGAGGACGTCGGGTTCTCCTCGCTGGCGCGGGCGAGGGCGTCGGCCAGCACCAGGCGGCCCTCGGCGTCGGTGTTCAGCACCTCGACGGTCTTGCCGCCGTACATGGTGAGCACGTCGGTCGGCCGGCTGCGCCGCGCGCCGACGGCATGTTCTCGGCCATCGCGAGCCATCCGGTGACGTTGACCGGCAGCTTGAGTCGCGCGGCGGCGAGGACCGCGCCGAGCACCGCGGCCGCGCCGGCCATGTCGATCTTCATGTCTCCATACCGGTTCGACGGCTTGAGCGAGAGGCCGCCGGAGTCGAACGTGACGCCCTTGCCGACGAGCGCCGCGGTACGAGTCGCCCCTCCGGTGTCCGGTACAGACGCACCAGCCGCGGCGGGTTGACCGAGCCCTGGCCGACGCCGACGATCCCGCCGAACCCCTGCTCCGCCAGCTGCTCCTCGTCCAGCACGGTGGTCTCGACGCCGCAGGCACCGGCCTCGGTCACGGCGGCTTGGCCAGCTCAGCCGGCGGCAGCAGGTTGGCCGGGAGGTTGCCGAGCTCGCGGGCCAGGGTGACTGCCTCGGCCAGGATCGCCGCCTGCGGCAGCGGGGAGCTCTCGGCCGCGCCGCCCAGCAGCACGATGTCCTCGACCGGCGCCTTGCCCGCAGTCGGCTGCTTCACCGAGTACGCGGCGAGGGCGGCGCCTTCGGCGACGGAACGGAACTGGCGCAGGCCGGCGCCCTCGGGAAGGGCAAAGGCCACGCGGCGCTGGCCGACCAGCGCCCGGATGGCCGACCCGGCAGCCCGGCGCAGCACTTCGTCGGAGGCCCCATCTCCGTTGACCGCTCCGATGCCGACCGCAGCGATCACTGGTGCCGGAACTGCTCCGAGCGAGGCGAAGCGGGTGACCTCGCCCTCGTCGCCGCTGGCGCCGAGGGCGCTGAGCACTGCGAGAGCCGCCCGGAGAGCGCGGCGTCGACTTGCTCGCTGCCGGGCTGCGCGACGGGCCCCTCCGCGCCCTTGGCGACGGCGATGACAAGGACATCGACCTGCGCGGCGGTTGGTGAGTCGTCCGACGCCGATAACGTAACCATTTGTGCAGCTTAATGGCCGGTAGCGGTAGCGTTGGACCATGGTCTCCGACCTGCTGCGCTCCCCCCTTCACGACCGCCACGTCGACGCCGGAGCGCGTTTCGGCGAATTCGGTGGCTGGGAGATGCCGCTCGAGTACCCCGGCGAGGGTGGCGGCACGGTAGCCGAGCACCAGGCCGTCCGCGAGGCCGTCGGCATCTTCGACGTCTCGCACCTCGGCAAGGCTTCCGTCGCGGGGCCGGGCGCCGCGCGATTCGTCAATTCCGTGCCTCACCAACGACCTGGGCCGCATCGAGCCAGGCTTGGCGCAGTACACGCTGTGCTGCGACCGAATCCGGTGGCGTGGTCGACGACCTCATCGCGTACGTCGTTGGTGACGACGACGTCTTCCTGGTGCCCAATGCAGCCAACACCGAGGTGCGTCGGGCGCCTGCTGGCCGCGGCCGCCCCCGCGGGCGTCGAGGTGCGCGATCAGCACGCGACTACGGGGTTATCGCCGTTCAGGGGCCGCGTCGGCCGGCTGCTGGAAGATCTTGGGCCTGCCGTCGGAGCACGCCTACATGGCGCACGCGCGCGCGCGCGTGGCAGGGCGAGCCGCTGATCGTGTGCCGGTCGGGCTACACCGGCGAGCACGGGCTACGAGCTGCTCCCGCGCTGGGACGCCGCCGGTGCCTGTGGGACGCTGCTCGTCGCCGCGCGCGGCGGGGTGCGCCCGTGCGGGCTCGGCGCCCGCGACACCCTGCGCACCGAGATGGGCTACCCGCTGCACGGTCAGGACCTGTCGCGGACATCAGCCCCGTGCAGCCCGGCTCGGCTGGGCGGTCGGCTGGAACAAGCCCGCCTTCTGGGGCCGTGACGCCCTGCTGGCCGAGCGCGCCGGCCCGGCCCGGCTGCTGTGGGGTCTGCGGGTCTCCACCGGCATCCCGCGCCCGGGGATGGCGGTGCTCGGATCCGAGCGGCCGGGTCAGCGGCACCGTCACCAGCGGAACGTTCTCGCCCGACGCTGGGGCCGGTATCGCGCTCGCCATCCTCTCCGGTGCGCAGGTGGGCGATGACGTGTGGGTCGACGTGCGCGGTCGTCAGGTGGCGGCCACCGTTGTGCGGCCGCCGTTCGTGGAGGCTTCGCCGCGCTGACTGCCCCGCGAAAGTCGGTGGTCAGCTCAGCCAAGCGGGCGCGGGGATGGCGATGACGAGCAGGTCGACGGCGACGGCAATCTCGACGAGCGCGCCGAACACGTCGCCGGTCATGCCGCCGAGTCGGCGGACGGCCAGCCTGCGCACCAACGCGGCCACGATGACGGCACAGAACACAGCGAACATTGCGTGGACGCTCTCGCGCAGGCGGCCACCGTCGTAGTCCAGCTTGCCGGCGACGGCCGCGACGACGAAGACCAGCAGGGTGACGACGGCGGCGCGGGTCGCCGAGACGGTGCCGGCGACGCGGGCGCCCAAACCATCCGGGCGTGCTGCGGGTATCCCGCGGCGGCAGGCGTGGACGACGGCGAGCCGGCCGGCCAGCGCTGACGTCAGCAGGGCGACGGTGCCGTGATGGCGCTCGATCGCCAGCTCCAGCGAGGACGCCTGCAGCAAGACCACGAAGATCAGCGTGACGGCGCCGAAAGCCCCGATTGCCGAGTCCTTCATGACGGCCAGCGCTTGGGCTGGCGGCCGCCGCGAACCGAGCCCGTCGGCGAGGTCGGCGAGCCCGTCGAGATGCAGCCCGCCGGTCAGCGCGGCGATGGTGGCGAGCGCGAGCACGGGAGGCACCAGGTTCGGGGGGTTGTGCAGCAGCAGGCGGGCCCCGATCTGGACGCCCGCCGCCGGTAGCCACACCAGCACCCCGACGAGCGGGGCGAGCGAGATGGCACCGCCGATCTGGTTGTCGGCAAGCGTGATCGGCCGGCGACCGGCCGGGATCACGGTCAGCAGGCTGATCACGTAGCGCAGCGGCGCGAACCTCGTCAGGGGGTCTCCGGTTCGCGGTCGCTGACGCCGGCTTCGGCGAACGTCGCCATCTCGGTGAGCGTCGCCGAAGCGGCCTGGAGGAGACCGACGGCCAGCAGCGCGCCGGTGCCCTCGCCGAGGCGAAGCCCGAGATCCAGGAGTGGTTCGAGGCCGAGCGCCTCGAGCGCCTTGGACTGCGACGGTTCGGTCGAGCGGGTCCCGGCGACCCACCAGGCGCGGGCGCCGGTCGCCATACGTTCCGCGGCCAGTGCCGCGGCGCAGCTGACGACGCCGTCGAGGATCACCGGGGTACGCCGGGCGCCGGCGTGGACGAGCATCCCGGCAAGCGTCGCCAGGTCACGCCCGCCGACGACCCGGAGCAGGCCTTCCGGATCGCGGCCGACGCTCTTGCGGGCCCGGGTGAGCGCGTCGCGGATCGCTGTGGTCTTGCGCATCCAACCGCTGTCGTCGATCCCGGTCCCGCGCCCGACGACGGCCACCGGCTCGAGCCCGAGAATGCCGGCGACGAGCGCCGCAGCCGGCGTGGTGTTGCCGATGCCCATGTCGCCGGGGATCAGCAGATCGCACCCGCTGTCGACCTCCTCGTCGACGATGGAGCGTCCGTGCTCGAAGGCGGCATCGAATTCGTCGGCGGTCAGCGCATCCTCACGGTCGATGCGTCCGGAGGGCTTGCCGACGCCGTCGTCGACGACCCGGACGCTCGCTCCGGCCTGACGGGCCAGCACATTCACGGCGGCGCCGCCGGCCGCGAAGTTGGCCACCATCTGGGCGGTGACCTCGGGCGGGTAGGCCGAGACGCCCGCGGCGGCGATCCCGTGATCCGCCGCGACGATCACTACCCTGATGCGCTGGAACGGGTGCGGGGGACAGGTCCCCTGGACGGCGCAGACCCAGGCGGAGAGGTCCTCGAGGCGTCCGAGCGCACCGGTCGGCTTGGTGAGCTGTCCCTGACGCTCGAGCGCCTGCGTGCGGGCGGTCTCATCGGGCGTCCTCACTTGAGCCGGCATGCCACCCCCGCCACGCAGTGCCAGACCTCGTCCGCCTCGGCGGCAATGCGCGCGTTCAGCCGGCCGAGACCGTCGCGAAACGCCCGGCCGCTTTCGGTGGCGGGCACCACCCCGGAGCCCACCTCGTTGGTGACCAGAACGACCTCCCGCTGACACGCCCGCCATGCCTCGACCAGCGCATCCGGGTCCTCGGACTCCCGGGCCAGCCAGAGCCCGAGACAGTCGATGAGAAGCGGCGGCCCCGGCTCACGAAGGAGCGGAGCCAGGACCGCGGTCTCGACCGTGCACCAGTGTGCCGGGCGGCGCGCGCGGTGCGCCGCGAGCCGCGCCGACCACTCCGCGTCGTCGGGGTATTCCTGCGCGGTTGCGACGTAAGTCACCTCGGGTGCCCCGGCGAGCCGGCGCTCGGCCTCCTGCGATTTGCCGGACCGGGCCCCGCCGGTGATGAGCACGCGGCGCGGCTTCGGGGCGGATGTGTCGGCAGGTGGGCCGCTGTGCAATACCGCGCCGTCCGGGTGCGCCGCCGCCCCGATGAGTGCGAGCCGGCGATGCAATTCGGCGCCCGCGGGATTGCCGTGCCCCAGGTGCACGGCGACCACCTGAGATCGGGAGGTGAGCGCGCCGGTGCGGCGCAGCGCCGAGACGGTGGCCGCGAAGTCGTCGAGCCCGTGATGATCGCCGACGCGCTGATCGTCGTCGCCGAACGTGTCTTCCAGCAGCAGCACGTCGTAGGGCTGCGCCGGATCTCCCGGCAGCTCGCCGTCCGGCAGCGGCGCGGTGTCGACGGCGTAGAGCAGCCGAGCGCCGTCCGGGCCGGTGACGTCATAGAGCACCGCCGGACCGATGTCCGCGCCGCCGTGGCGCGCGGCATGTGTGCGGACCCGGTACCCGAGGCGCACGAGGTCGGCGCCGGGCTCCACCGCCGTGAACGAGATCGGTCCGGTCGGATCGGCCCACGGCCGGCACCGCTCGATGACGGCTGCGGGCGCGATCACCTCGAGCGGCCGCTCGGATCGCGACGACCAGCCGCGCCACATCAGTGCCTGCGGGCCGCAGTGATCGGGGTGGGCGTGACCGATGAGCAGCAGGTCTACCGTGCCGAGATCGGCCCCGAACCGCGTCGCGGCTCGCGGGACGTCCGGTCCGCAGTCGAGCAGCACCCGGTCATCGACCAGGACGCCGGTCTGGCCGCGCAGCTCGCCGGCGGTGCGGGCAGCGTGGCAGGAGGCGCACGAGCACCACGGGTTGGGCCATCCGTCGGACGACCCGGTGCCGAGCAACTGCAGCTTCACAGGGTCAGTCTTCCAAGTCGGGTAAGCATGGCGGGAGAGTGTCGCGATCACCGGCGCGGGCGACGGAGGAGGCACAGTGTCCTGGACCTGGCAATACGAGGCTGCTGACGGCGAGTTGCTGGACGAGCAGCAGCTCGCGACGGCTCCGGCGCAGGAGGTGTTCCCCTCACAGTCCGATGCGGAGTCCTGGCTGGGTGAGCTCTGGCCGGAGTTGCTGCACGCGGGGGTCGAGCAGGTGACCCTGCGCGAAGATGAGCGGAAGGTCTACGGGCCGATGAGCCTGCGCCCGACCGACTAGCAGCAGGCTAGCTGCGCGGGATCCAGCGTCCGATCTCGATTCCCGGCCGGGGCCGCGGCTGGCGCCAGCGCGCCGGCATGAGCGCCCGCTGGCCGACGTAGCCCTTCACCTTGACCGTGCTGTTCGGGTACTTCTCCGCTACCTGCCGGCCCACCTTGCGGGCGACGATGATGCTGTCGGTCACGATGCCGATCAGGCACAGCGGCAGCAGGTAGAACGCGACGACCTTCAGCCCCGAGACCGGCGCCAGCCCCAGGAAATACGCGACGACGATCACGCCGAGCAGCAACGGGCCGAGATTGCGGCGCTGGTCGACGATGTCGCGCGCCATGACCCGCTCCGGCGCCCGCTCCCGGGCCGGAAGCTTGGAGATGTCGCCGGAGTTCATGGCCTTGCGGTACTCGGCGGCCTTGGCCCGGCGGGCCTCGCTCATCGCCTTGCGGGCGGCCTTCGGGTCGTTCGGCTTGGCGCCGGACCGGGACGCTGCGCGGCGCGCGGGCCCGCTGCGGCGCGTCGCCTGCGCCTCCTTACGGGTCGGAGTCGCTCGGCCCTTCCCGTTGACCTTCTCGAACTTGTCCGGCTCGACGGGAGGAGGGGCGGGCTTCTTACGCAACGACGGCATCTGGCTCACTCACGGTTCACAGGGTCAACATGCGATCGAGTGCCGTCCGGGCGTCCGTTGCGGTGGCAGGGTCAACGGTGATGCGGTGGACCAGCTGCCCGGAGGCAAGCGACTCCAACGCCCATACCAGGTGCGGCAGGTCGATCCGATTCATTGTCGAGCAGAAACACACCGTACGGTCCAGAAACGCGACCGTCTTGTCAGGATGTTCCGCTGAGAGCCGGCGTACCAGGTTCAGCTCGGTGCCGATCGCCCAGGCGCTGCCCGGTTCCGCCTGCGCCAGGGTCCGCAGGATGTACTCGGTGCTGCCGACCAGGTCGGCGGCGGTGACCACCTCGTGCTGGCACTCGGGGTGGACCAGCACCTTCACGCCCGGGATGCGCGCGCGTACCTCCTGAACGCTTTGCAGGCTGAAGCGTCCATGGACCGAGCAGTGACCCTTCCAGAGCAGCACCGCGGCGCTGCGCAACTGCTCGGGCGTGAGGCCACCGTCGGGCCGCCGGGGATCGAAGACCACGCACTTCTCGAGCGGGATGCCCAGCTCGAGCACCGCGGTGTTACGTCCGAGATGCTGGTCGGGCAGGAAGAGCACCCGCTCGCCGCGCGCGAACGCCCACTCGAGCGCCGCCTTCGCGTTCGAGGAGGTGCAGATGGTGCCGCCGTTACGGCCGGTGAACGCCTTGATCGCGGCGGAGGTGTTCATGTACGAGACGGGGATCGTCGATGCCGCGAGGCCGGCCTCCTCCAGCGTCTCCCAGGCTCCGGTCGACCTGGGCGGCAGTGGCCATGTCGGCCATCGAGCAGCCGGCGGCGAGGTCCGGAAGGACGACCGCCTGGCTGTCGGACGGTGAGGATGTCGGCGCTCTCGGCCATGAAGTGGACGCCGCAGAAGACGATGTAGTCCGCCTCGGGACGGTCGGCCGCTGCCTGCGCGAGCTTGAACGAGTCGCCGGTGACGTCGGCGAACTGGATGACCTCGTCCCGCTGGTAATGGTGGCCGAGGATGAAGACCCGGTCGCCGAGCGCTGCCTTTGCCGCTCGGGCCCGCTCGACGAGCCGCGGGATCGGAGGCCGCCGGCAGCTCGCCGGGGCAGTCGACGCCCCGCTCGGAGTGGCTGTCTGATTGGGTGCCCAGCAGGAACAGGGCCTGGCCGGCCGCACTGGGGACGCTGGGGGATCCCAGGCCACTGAGCGATGGAGCTGCCACATCGACGGTCATCGTGTCTCCCTCACCATCGAGTGATGGTCCAAACGACTATAACTCCGGATCCCGGGCCTGACGCCAGGGCATTGCGCGAGATGACGGGAGGTGACCGATGAGGGTGGTGATCGCGCCGGACAAGTTCGCCGGCACGGTCACGGCGGCAGGGGCGGCGGCTGGCATCGCCCGCGGGTGGCAGTCTCGCCATTCCGGCGACGAACTCCTGCAGATGCCGATGTCGGACGGGGGCCCGGGCTTTCTGCGCGTGCTCGCCGCGGCGCTGACGTCGAGTCAGACGCGCGAGGTGACAACGACAGATCCGCTCGGCCGTCCGGTCTCCGCGAGCGTGCTGCTCCACAACGGGACGGCGTACGTCGAGAGCGCCCAGGCGGTCGGCCTGCATCTGCTCGTCGACGCCGAACGCGATCCGGAACGCACGACGTCGGCCGGACTCGCCGCCTTGCTGGAGGCGGCGCAGAGCAGCGGGGCATCGCGGATCGTGGTGGGACTCGGCGGTTCGGCGACGAACGACGGAGGTCGCGGGCTCATCGAAACCCTGGCCTCGCGCGGATCGTTGGCCCGGCTCAAGGCGCTCGACCTGGTCATCGCCACCGACGTCGACAATCCGCTGCTCGGCCCGGCGGGCGCGTCGGCGGTGTTCGCTGCTCAGAAGGGCGCCGACCGGGAAGGGGTCGCGCGGCTGGAAGGCCGGATGCAGGAGTGGGTGGCTGAGCTCGACGGGTTGGAGGCCGTCGCTGCCCGGCCAGGAGCCGGGGCCGCAGGTGGGCTGGGCGCGGCCTGCTTCTGGCTGGGAGGGCGTCGCGAACCGGGCGCGGCGCTGGTGTCCCAGGTGATCGGGCTGGAAGCCGCCATGCAGGACGCGAGGCTCGTGGTGACGGGCGAGGGTGCCTACGACATCACCTCGCTGCGCGGCAAGGTCGTGGCTGCGGTGGCGGCGGCGGCCACCCGGGCCGCCCTGCCCTGCATCGTCGTGGCTGGTCAGGTCAGCGTCGGGCAGCGCGAAGCGGCCGCTCATGGAGTGGACGAGACGCTCGCGCTCGCTGACCTGGCCGGTTCCGCCGGCGCTGCCATCGCATCGCCCGAGGTGTGGCTGGAGGCTGCGGGAGAAAAGCTTGCCGCCCGCTGGGCCCGTAGCTGACCAGTGCGACAGAAGATATTCGGTTGCTGGGAATGTCTGGGACGGCGCCGATGTCACCTACGATGAGGAAGTCTTCGGAGGGAGTCCACCAGATGAGTGTTGACACGGGCCAGACCGCGCCTGAAGCAGTCGAAGCGCCGCCGACCGGTGTGGTGTTGACCGACACCGCGGCCGAGAAGGTCAAGGCGTTGCTCGACCAGGAAGGGCGCGACGACCTGGCGCTGCGCATCGCTGTGCAGCCCGGTGGGTGTTCCGGCCTGCGCTACCAGCTGTTCTTCGACGAGCGTGACCTCGACGGTGACGACCGGACTGACTGGGGCGGCTTCGACCTCGTGGTCGACCGGATGAGCCTGCCTTACCTCGGCGGCGCGAAGATCGACTTCGTCGACACCATCGAGAAGCAGGGCTTCACGATCGACAACCCCAACGCGACCGGCTCGTGCGCTTGCGGAGACTCGTTCAGCTAGGCCCGGCAGCCGTTCGCGTGCCGTGACGGTGCCGGGCTACCAGGTGGCGAGGGAGAGGCCCACGGCGTCGACGAGGTCGATCACGTGCTGGTAGCTGACGGCTCGCGGCTTCGGGAGCACGACCGGGACCGCTGCCGGCGAACCTCCGAAGGAGAGCAACTCCAGCGGGAACGCCGCGGCAAGCGTCATCAACTCCGCCCACCCACCGTCAGGGTCACGATCAGACGGGGTCTGCCCGGGGTGGACGGTGAGTTGTTGGAGGGTCACACCGAGGACGCTATGTGCTGCTCAGTGCGGGGTCACCCCCTACCAGCCAGTAAGCTTTCGTGTCGTGCGTATTGCTGTGACGGGTTCGATTGCTACTGACCATTTGATGACCTTTCCGGGTCGTTTCGCCGACCAGCTCGTGGGCGATCAGCTCGAGCGCCTTTCGCTCTCGTTCCTGGTCGACGAGTTGCAGGTGCGCCGCGGCGGGGTCGCGGCGAACATCGCGTTCGGCATGGGAGCGCTCGGCTTGCGGCCGCTGCTCGTGGGCGCCGTCGGCCACGACTTCGGCGACTACCGGTCCTGGCTCGAGCGGTCCGGCGTCGACACCGAGAGCGTGCACGTCAGCGAGTTCGCCCATACCGCGCGCTTCCTCTGCACGACCGACCAGGACATGTGCCAGATCGCGTCGTTCTACCCGGGCGCCATGAGCGAGGCCCGCCAGATCGAGCTCGCGCCGGTGGCGGCGCGGCTCGGAGGGCTCGATCTCGTCGTGGTCTGCCCGAACGATCCGGAAGCCATGACCCGTCACAGCGAGGAATGCCGCCAGCGGGGCTACGCGTTCGCCGCCGATCCCTCCCAGCAGCTGGCGCGTATGGACGGCGCGCAGATCCGCGAGCTCTGTGAGGGTGCGACCTACCTGTTCTGCAACGACTACGAGCACGGCTTGCTGTTGCAGAAGACCGGCTGGACCGACGCCGAGCTGCGCTCACGCGTCGGTGTCCTGGTCACGACGCTGGGTGGCAAGGGCGTGCGGCTGCAGCCGGCGGATGCGCCGGAGCTGGCGGTTCCCGTCGTGCCCGAGCGGGTCAAGGCGGATCCGACCGGCGTCGGCGACGCTTTCCGCGCCGGCTTCCTCGGCGGCCTGTCATGGGGACTGAGCCTGCAACGCTGTGCCGAGGTGGGCAGCCTGCTGGCCACGCTCGCGCTCGAGACCATCGGCACGCAGGAGTATCAGGTGGACACCGACGCGCTGGCGCGGTTCCGGGCGGCTTTCGGTGACGCCGCGGGCGACGAGGTAGAGGCGAACGTCACACTGCGGTGATCCGCACGCGGTAGCTCACCGCGGTGTCGCTGCCTGCTACCGGGGAGCTGCCCTCGTACGCCTGCCCGCGCATCCGGCACCAGGCCGCGACATCAGCGGCAGCGGCCGGGTCGTCGGCGATGAGCGTGACGACGGTGCCTGCGGCGACTGCCTTTGCGGCGGCCGCCAGATCGATGATCGGCAACGGGCAGCGCCGCCCCCGGGAATCCACTGTGTGTTCGGTCACAGGCCGGCCACCCCGGCCTCGTCGCGCAGGGCCGAGACAGCCGCGGGCAGCTCCTTCAGCAGCCGGTCGACGTCGGCCTGGCTGCTGTCACGCCCGAGGGAGACGCGCAGGTTGCCATGCGTGAGCGCGCCGATCGCTTCCAGCACGTGGCTGGGGGACAGGCTGCTGGCGGTGCATGCCGAGCCGCTCGCGGCGGCGATCCCGCACGCCGCGAGGCGGTCCAGCAGCGCCTCCCCGTCGACGTACAGGAACGACATGCTGACCAGGTGGGGGAGACGTTCCGAAGCGCGCGGAGCGCCATGCAGCTGCGAGTCGGGGAGCCGGCCCACGGCGGCTCGGATCTGCTCGCAGTAGCCGCGCAGGCGGGCTGTCTCGGCGCCGATCTCCCCGGTTCGGGCGACGAGCGCCGCCGCCGTCGCCACGGCTCCCGGGACGTCGAGCGGGCCGCTCACCCGGGAATCGCCGCGATCGTCCTGCGGCCCCGGGCGTTCCCAGTGCGTCCCCTCGCGGACCACGAGGACGCCGACTCCGGCGGGCCCACCGAACTTGTGCGCGCTGGCGGTGAGCAAACCGCAGCCCCATTCCCGGACATCGACGGGCTCCCGGCCGACGCTCTGGGCCGCGTCCACGTGCAGCGGCGCCCCCGCCGCCCGGCAGCGTGCGGCGACCTCGGCGAGAGGCTGGCGGGTGCCGATCTCCTGGTTGGCGGACTGCACGCTGACCAGGGCGGTCTGTTCGCCGGGCTGGAGAGCGGCGATCATGACCCGCCCCGCCGCGTCGACGGGCAGCCGGGTCAGCAGGCCCCCGGATGCCTCGTGAGCTGCACCGGCGTGCAGGACGCACGAGTGCTCGATCGCGGAGACCACCAGTTCGGGTCGGCGCCGTCGACGTGCCGCCAGCGACCCGAGGATCGCCAGGTGGGCTGCCGCGGTGCCGCTGCTGGTGAAGCTCACTTCGGGCGGGGATGCGCCCAGGGCCGCGGCGGCAGCCTCGCGCGCTGCGTCGTGGAGCAGGCGGGCCTGGCGACCCTCCCGGTGCAGCCGGGTCGGATCGGCCCAGCCGGCGTCATACGCGGCCAGCAGGGCCTCTCGTGCGGCGGGATGCAGCGGCGCCTGGGAGGCCCAGTCCAGATAGCTGGCGTCCGGTTGCACCGAACCAGCCTAGTGGCGCGCGCGCCCGCTGGTATCCGCCGCGATCACCCAGCCATCGCTTGAGGTTTAGGGCATGCCGCGCGGGCGCGCCGGGCGATGCCTGCGATACATTCCCCCAAGAACGAAATCAGCCGGTTCTGCACGTTGCGCAGGGCACTTCGGAGCCTCGGTGCAGCGGCGTACCGGTTGAGAAATCGTGTGAGAAGCAGTCGTCCAGCAGCCGGGCCCAGCGCCTGTGATCGGGAGGCCATGCGGTGATCCGCTCGAACCGCCGGACTAGTTGCCGTCGGCTCGTCGCTCGTGTCGCCGCAGGAGGGCTGCTACTGGCCAGCGCGACCGCTTGTGAGCTGCCGAGCTTCGGCTTTCCGAAGGGGATCACCCCCCAGGCCAAGCGGATCTACAACGTCTGGTCCGGTTCCTGTATCGCGGCGCTTGCCGTGGGCGTCGGCGTCTGGGCCCTGATCTTCTGGTGCAGCTTCGCGTACCGCAAGAAGACCGACGAGCTTCCCAAGCAGGTCCGCTACAACCTGCCGGTCGAGATCTTGTACACGGTCGTGCCCTTCGTCATCGTCGGCGGGCTCTTCTACTACACGGCCCGCGACGAGTCCAAGATCGACCAGACCCCCAAGCCCGACATGACCGTTTCGGTGGTGGGCTTCCGGTGGAACTGGGAGTTCGGCTACATCGAGAAGGGCAGCAACGGTCAGGACGTCGTCAAGGCCCAGGTCGTCGGGCGTCCCGGGCAGCCCGCCGTGCTGGTGCTGCCCACCGACCGCAGCATCCTGTTCAAGGAGACGTCAGCCGACGTCATCCACTCGTTCTGGATCATCGAGTTCAACTTCAAGCGCGACGTGATACCGGGCCGGGTCAACCAGTTCGAAATCAGCAAGATCACCAAGACGGGCACCTTCATCGGCCGCTGCGCAGAACTGTGCGGCGTCGACCACGATCGGATGGACTTCATCGTGAAAGTCGTGCCAGCGAAGGTCTTCGACAATTATGTCGCGCATAACTATGACCCGAAGTACCTGACCGCCGCTGCCACGGGGAGTGGATCATGACCCTCCTGCAAGAGCCGGCACCTTCCGGCGGCATCGAACCGGTCGCGCCGGAGCACGCCCACCACCTGCCCAAGCCGACCACGATGCTCGGCTATATCACCACGACGAGCCACAAGACGATCGGCGTGATGTACACGGTCACGGCGTTCATCTTCTTCGCCGCTCGCCGGGGTGATGGCCGAGCTGATGCGCGCCGAGCTGGCCCGGCCGGGTCTGCAGTTCCTATCGAACGAGCAGTACAACCAGCTCTTCACCATCCACGGCACCGTGATGATGTTCCTGTTCGCGCCGCCGCTGGCGTTCGGCTTCGCGAACTACATCGTCCCGCTGCAGATCGGCGCGCCCGACGTCTCGTTCCCGCGGCTGAATGCGCTGGCGTACTGGCTGTACGCGTTCGGCGGCACGATGGTGGTCGCCGGCTTCCTGACGCCCGACGGAGCGGCCGACTTCGGCTGGTTCGCCTACGCCCCGCTGAACGGCAGCCTCTACTCGCCGGGCATCGGCGCGGACCTCTGGATCTTCGGCCTGACGCTTTCGGGTCTCGGGACGATCCTCGGCGCGGTCAACCTGGTCACCACCGATCCTGACGCTGCGCGCGCCCGGCATGACCATGTTCCGGATGCCGATCTTCTGCTGGAACATGCTGATCACCGGCATCCTGGTGCTGATCGCGTTCCCGGTGTTCGCCGCGGCGTCGCTGGCGCTCGCGGCCGACCGCCACCTCGGGTGCGCACATCTTCGACGCGAGCAATGGCGGCGCGATCCTCTGGCAGCACCTGTTCTGGTTCTTCGGCCATCCCGAGGTCTACATCATCGCCCTGCCGTTCTTCGGGATGATCACCGAGGTCTTACCCGTCTTCAGCCGAAAACCCCTGTTCGGATACAAGGGCCTGGTCTTCGCCACGATCGGCATCGGCGCCCTGTCCATCGCCGTGTGGGCGCACCACATGTTCGCCACCGGTGCGGTACTGCTGCCGTTCTTCGCACTGCTGTCGTTCCTCATCGCCGTGCCCACGGGGGTGAAGTTCTTCAACTGGATCGGCACGATGTGGCGCGGCCAACTGACGTTCGAGACCCCTATGCTCTGGGCGATCTTCTTCCTGGTCACGTTCCTGTTCGGCGGCCTCACCGGCGTCCTGCTGGCGAGCCCGCCCATCGATTTCCATGTCACTGACTCGTATTTTGTCGTGGCGCATTTCCACTACGTCGTCTTCGGCTCGGCAGTATTCGGTGGTTACGCGGGAATCTATTTCTGGTTCCCGAAGATGACGGGGCGAATGCTCGACGACCGATTAGGGAAGCTCCATGCCTGGAGCCAGCTGGTCGGGTTCCACCTGACCTTCCTGGTGCAGCACTGGCTGGGCATCAAGGGCATGCCGCGCCGCATCGCCGACTATTCGCCGACCGATGGGTTCACCACCCTGAATACGATCTCGACCATCGGCGCGTTCCTGCTGGGAGCCAGCCAGTTGGTGTTCTTCTACAACGTCATCCGCTCGTACCGGCATGGCGAGCTGGCGAACTCGGACGATCCGTGGGGCTACGGAAATTCTCTGGAATGGGCGACGTCATGTCCGCCTCCGCGGCACAACTTTGTCTCGCTTCCGCGGATTCGCTCCGAAAGGCCGGCGTTTGACTTGCATTACCCCGAAGTCGCGTTAGCCAGGGATCATCCTTCCTCGCCCGCCGCGGAAGTGGCAGGCGTGAGATGAAGGTCGAAGGTCTCGTCTTCAGCGTCTTCACCTCGTTTCTCGGGGCGACCGCCATCGTGTACTGGTACACGTCCAAAGACCCGACGGGCACTGCGGCCCTGGCGATTTCAGCAGGCCTCGGCCTGCTCGTGGGCGGCTACCTGCTGCTGACGGGCAAGCGCACCGGGCCGCGTCCGTCCGATCTGGCTGACGCCGATGTCTCCGACGGCGCCGGCGACGTGGGCCACTTCAGCCCGGGCAGCTACTGGCCGTTCTTCATCTCGATGTTCGCCGCGATCTCGCTGGTCGGAGCCATCGTGGGCATCTGGCTCGCGCTGATCGGGGCGATCGCCACGTTCGCCACTCTCATGGGCCTGATGTTCGAGCACTTCGTGAACCGGCTGTCGATCGAGGACTGACGCGGGTCGCTCGACGCGCTGCTGCCACTGTCTGCGGCGACGAAGCGGTCTTGGGACCGGGATCAGTCCACCGCTGGCGGGGTCGTCGCGGGGGGCGAGTTCCCAGCGGTCGCGCACGGTCTTGCCGGGCCGGTAGGCGGCGCGGTGGTGCCAGGCGGCCTCGACGAGCAGCCGGCGGGCGTGGGTGTTGCCGGTGAACCGGTGCCAGTCGCCGATCTCCACGGCGAGCGCGAACCCGGCCAACGTCGCGATCCCGCGCAGGCAGCCGAGCCGCTGCACCACGGGTGTGAACTAGGCATAGCGTTCTAGGCCAGCCCACTCACGACCGGCACCGCTGCTTCTGGCTGGGCAGCCGCGGCCGGTGGGCTGGATCTTTCCGCGGAAAGATCCAGCCTGTACCGCGCCTATCTCACCGAACGCGCCCGGGGGGATCCTGGCCGGGCCCGCCGCGACCGTTCGCAGCTCACCGGGCTAGTGCCGGCGACCCGCCGATCCCTCGGGCTCCTTGCTGCCTTCCTCGTCACCGTGATCAACGAAGAAGCCGGTCACCGCGCGGCGGCCGCGGGTCAGCAGGCCACCGCCGTCGTGTCCGTTGGTGCTCGGGGCGTCGTCCAACTCCACCGGCGTGAGCTCCCCGTGGTGCGGCGCCGGCTTGGGCAGCGTCACCTCGACGAACTCGCCGGAGGGCAGCTGACGCACGATGCCCGTTTCGATGCCGTGCTCCTCCAACTCGCGATCCTTCGCCTGGAGGGCGTAGCAAATTCTTCGGGTCACGTAGAACGCTACCGGCGGCGCAGCAATGGCCATGAAACGGCCGCCCCAGGTCATCGCGTTCAGGCTGATGTGGAACGTGGTGGCGATGAGGTCGTTGCCACCACTGATCATCAAGACGGCGTAGAACGCGAGCGCCATTGCACCGATGCCGGTGCGGGTCGGATTGTCCCGGGGTCTTTCCAGCAGGTTGTGGAACTCGTTGTCACCGGTGAATTTGCGTTCCAGCCACGGGTAGAGGGCCAGTGCCGTGAACAGCAGGCCCGGCATGACGATCGTCGGCCAGAACAGCGGCGATATCGAGACTCCCGCACCGCGGAATTCCCACGGCAAGAAAAGACGGGTGGAGCCGTCAAGGAAGCCGATGTAGAAGTCCGGCTGCGAGGCGGCCGACACCTGGGACGGGTCGTACGGGCCATACAGCCACACCGGGTTGATCTGAGCCAGGCCTCCGAGCGCCGCGCACATGCCGAAGACCAGCATGAAGAACCCGCCGGACTTGGCTGCGAAGTGCGGGAACATGCGGTGGCCCACCACGTTGTGCTCGGTGCGGCCCGGGCCGGGGAACTGGGTGTGCTTCTGGTGCCACATGATTCCCAGGTGGGCACTGATCAGCGCCAGGAGAATCCCGGGCACGAGCAGCACGTGCATCGATGTACAAGCCGTGGAATGAGACGCTGACCCCGGGAACTCACCGCCGAAGAGGAGATATCCGAGCCAGGTGCCGATGACCGGCATTGACTGCGATGACCGAGTACATGATCCGCAGCCCGGTGCCGGAGAGCAGGTCGTCCGGCAGCGAGTAGCCGGCGAAGCCCTCGAGCAGCGCCAGCACCAGCAGGACCACGCCGATCAGCCAGTTGACCTCGCGCGGCTTGCGGAACGCGCCGGTGAAGAACACCCGCATCATGTGCATGATGATCGCGGCGACGAACAGCAGCGCGGCCCAGTGGTGGATCTGCCGGATGAGCAGGCCGCCGCGCACGTCGAAGCGAGATGTGCAGCGGTCGACGCGTAGGCCACGGACATCGTGCACGCCCTCGAGCGGGACGTAGGTGCCGTGGTAGACGACCTCGGTCATCGACGGGTCGAAGAACAGCGTCAGGTAGATGCCCGGTGAGCAGCAGGATGATGAAGCTGTACAGCGCGATCTCGCCGAGCATGAACGACCAGTGGTCGGGGAAGACCTTGCGCAGGGACTTGGCAGGAAGTTGGAGGCGCCGAGGCGTTCGTCGACGTCCCGCGGTCGCAGCTTCCCGCGCGCGGGTTGAGTCGTGTGCTCATCCGCGCTCCCAGAAGCTCGGACCGACAGGCTCGTTGAAGTCGCCCTTGCGCGACGAAGTAGCCCGTCGCTGTCGACGCGTGATCGCAGCTGCGGCAGGGCCGTGGCGGCGGGCCCGAAGATCACGTCGGCCATGGTCGGAGACATCGAAGGTGGACTGGTGGCACGGGCAGAGCAGGTGGTGCGTCTGCTGCTCGTACAGCGAGACCGGGCACCCGACGTGCGTGCAGATCTTGGAGTACGCGATGTGCCCGTCGAAGTACGTGCCGTCCTTGTTGCGCGCCCTTGAGCTCATCTGGTCGCAGACGAATGAGCAGCACGGTCGAATCACCCTTGACCTGCAGCGACGGCTCCGGATAGAAGCCCGGCTGCCCTTCAGCTCCTCGCTTGCGATGCCAGGAAAGACCGTGAGCAGGCCACCCGCTGCGATGTCGCCGAGCTTGATCGCGCGTCCGGTCTGATCGATCATGCGCACGCCCTGGATCTTCTTGCCGTCGCCGTCGGTGACCAGCGACGTGAAGCGCCAGCTCGTTTCTTCGAACGCCTTGGGCTTGCGGCCCGGGAGCGGACCCAGGTTGAGGATCGGAACCACGCCGATCAGCCCCAGTGCACCGCTGGCCATCAGGAGCGAGCGCCGGACGATCGGCCGCCGCAGGATTCCGGACGTCGCGACCCCGCGGGCGAAGACCTGTTCCGTGGCCTCGAGCTCCTGCGGGGTGGCCAGGTGCGCCTCGCGATCCTGGACCGCCTCCTCATCGCCCATCAGCTGCTTGGCCCAGTGGATCAGCGCCGATGCCGAGGCCGCCGAGGGCCAGCGCCAGGAACAGTGCCGAGCAGCGGCGTGTAGTACTGGCGGTGCTCGTTGCCGACGAGGTCGGTAACGACAAAGGCCAGCGTGCTGACCGCCGACACCAGGAACCAGAATGCGACGAAGAACTCGCGACCGGCGCTCGCGCCGGCGGTCGATGTCTTCGGTGTCGGTGTAACGCTGCGGCTCGATGCCGGCGTCGCTGCCCTCGACCCGGCCGCCGGGCGCGGTGACTGCAGCGCTCGCCTGCGACCGGCGCCGGGTTCTTCGGCTCGATCGAGGATGTTGCCTTCGGCCGGCTCTTCTGGGTGCTGGGACTGCTCGCTCACGACAGTCTCGTTCCGATCCACAGGGTGGCGATGACCAGGCCTCCGAGCCCGACGACGATGGCCACCAGACCCTCCGGTGACCGGGCCGTAATGGCCGATCGACGCGCCGCCCGGGTCCTTGGGATCGCTGCTGACGAACTGGACGTACTTGATGATCGAGGCGACCTGCTGGTCGCTGAGCTGGCCCGTTACCGAAGACCGGCATGTTCTGCGGCCCGGTGCGCATGGCCTCGGCGATCTGCTCCGTGGTGGCCTGGCCGAGCCACGGGGCGTTCTTGCCGTAGGTGAGTGCGCCGCCCTGACCGACCGCCTGGTGGCACTGAGGCGCAGTTGGTACGGAACAGCGCGCCGCCCTCGGCGATCTTCGCGCCGTTCTCGAGTACGTCGCGGCGTCGGGCTTGGCCGGCCCCGGGGCCGAGCGACGCGATGTAGGCGGCCAGCTGGTCGATCTGGGTCTGGTTGTACTTCGGGGAGTGACGCTGGGACTCCGCCTGGGGTTTGGCGAGCGGCATCCGGCCGGTGCTGACCTGGAAGTCGACGGCCGCTGCGCCGACACCGATCAGGCTGGGGGCCTCGGTTGCCACCCTGCGCGGACAGACCGTGACACGACGAGCAGCCGGCGAGGAACAGCGCGCGCCCGAGCCGCACCTGCTCGTTGCTCGCCGACGTGCCGGCAGCCCGCCCGGCCGGCGCGAACGCCGCCCACAGGAAGCCGGTGGACATCAGGGCGAGCACGATGACGATGCCGGCGGGCACCTTGCGCTTCTGGCCGCGCGTGCGGCGGCGCTTGTTGGGCTTGCCGGCTTTCTTGCCTCGGTGCCTGGAGGGGCGGCCTCAGCCGAGGGAACAGCGGGGGTCACGGCGCTCGCTTCGGGGGTCATTTGAGGAGATAGATGGTCGCGAACAGGGCCACCCAGACGACGTCGACGAAGTGCCAGTAGTACGAGACGACGATCGCTGAGGCGGCATGCTCTGGGGTGAACGCGGCCGAACTTGGTGCGGGCCAGCACGACCAGGAAGGCCACGAGGCCGCCCGTGACGTGCAACGCGTGGAAGCCGGTGGTCAGGTAGAACACCGAGCCGTACGGATGGGACGAGATCGAGAACGTGTTTTCACCGAAGTACTCGTTCATCTGCCCGCCGACGAATGCGGCGCCCATGAGGAACGAGATCGTGAACCACAGCCGCAGCCGGTAGACGTCGCCGCGTTCGGCAGCGAACACTCCCAGCTGGCAGGTGACGCTGGAGAGCACCAGGATCGTGGTGAAGATCAGCGCGTAGTAGACGTGCAGATCGACCGGTCCGACGTGCGTAGGCCCTACGCCGTGGATCGGAGGCCAATTGAACGGGGCCTCCGAGCGAACCGTGAAGTACATCGCGAACAGTGCCGCGAAGAACATCAGCTCAGACGACAGCCAAATGATCGTTCCGACCGACACCATTGACGGGCGGGTAGCCGAACCATGAGGCGGCGCCTTGTCGAGGGCCGGTGCTGCTGCTGCTGCCACAGGCGCATTCTGGCAGACCGACAGGGTTATTGCGGGCAACGGGGGCGCCAATTGCGGGCCGTAACCCTCAAGTGTCAGGCGGTGCGGCCTCCAAGAGCCAGGTCTGCCAGCAAGGACAGCCGCGTTGAACCTGCAATTGGCGTGCTCTCGGCGTACTCCGGATGCTCCACGACCAGCTCCACGGGCACCTGGGGATCGCGGAAAGCGTCACGCTGCTCATCGGTAAGTGTGAAACGCACAACATGCACGCTCACCGTGTCGCTCGGCCGCGCGGGGTCCTCGTCGAGGCCGCGCAGCTCGACTCCAGGCACCCGGGAGCGTTGCCCCTGCGCGGAGATCGCCGGCGCACCGACCTCCAGGCTCACTGCGTTCTGGATGCCGTCCAAGCGGGCGAGCTCGGCGCGGACGTCAGCACTCTGATCCAGCTCGACGAACATCGTGGCGCACAGCTCGTGGCTGGCGGGCGCCATGCGCCCGTAGAGCTCGATCTCGTGGCCGACCTCGGCCGGGTCGGTGATGCGCTCCACGAACACCATCTCCTGCACCTGATAGCGCAGGGTCTCCTCGTTCTCGAACTCGAAGACCAGCATGTCGCCGACCCGTACCCGGCGCTCGGCCCGGATCGGCATGACGCGGGCACGTTCGGCGGCCCGGCGCTGGCCGTAGTCGTGGTGGTCGGTGGTGATCTCGGTTGCGCTGAGCATGTCCCTGCCTCACGTCGTGAACGGCGCAAGGGCCGGCCGCTGTCTCCAGCGCCGGCCCTTGCGGGTTGATCTCTCTGTCCGTGCGATGCGCCTCAGGCGCTGGCGGATGCCTCGCTGCGAACCCGGTCGAGGGCCTTCTGGAAGCGGCCGGCGTGGGTCTTCTCGGCCCGGGCCAGCGTGGCGAACCAGTCGGCGATCTCGTCGAAGCCCTCCTCGCGGGCGGTCTTCGCGAAACCCGGGTACATGGCCGTGAACTCGTAGGTCTCGCCGGCGACGGCGCTGACGAGGTTCTTCTCCGAGTCGCCTACCGGCTCGTCGGTCGCCGGGTCGCCCACGGCGGCCAGGAAGTCCATGTGCCCGAAGGCGTGGCCGGTCTCGCCCTCGGCGGTGTCGCGGAACAGGCCCGCGGTCTCGCTGTCGCCCTCGATGTCGGCGCGACGGGCGAAGTAGAGGTAGCGCCGGTTGGCCTGGCTCTCGCCGGCGAATGCGGCCTTGAGGTTGTCGTGCGTCTTGCTGCCTTCGAGTTCAGCCATGTACTTCCTCCTGATGGTGTGATCGGTGGGCCTGACATTCGGGGCATAGACCATGGAACTGAAGGTCATAGCGGGTGATCGCGTAGCCGGTGCTTCCGGTGAGATGGTCGACCAACTCCGTCGGCAGCGCGCTCTGGATATCGCTGGCAGCACCGCACGACGTGCAGACCAGGTGGTCGTGTCGCGCGGTCTTGCCGTCGTAGCGGGACGCCGTGCCGTCGCCGAGCGAGAGTTCGAGGGCCAGCCCGTTCGCCACGAGCAGGGCCAGCGCCCGGTAGACCGTCGCCGGGCCGATGCCGGGCGACCAGACGCGGACGCGCTCGAAGACCTCGGCCGCGGTGGGATGGTCGGTGGCCGCCTCCAGCACCTCGAGGACGGCGCGCCGCTGAGGGGTGAGCCGCCATTCGGTGTCGAGCACGGCGGGGCACACCTCCCTGATCGGCGGGCCTGATCGGCGGGCGAACATATTGAGAACGAGTATCAGTATCACAGCTCGGCGCGCGCAAAGCAAATCCGCTGCGTAGCCCGAGGCATCCGGTCCGGTAGCCTTCCGGCGATCAGTAACACTGCCAACCGGACTCCGGTCCGTCCCTTCTGAGGTGGCCATTTCCGTATGAGCACGGTGCTCGTTTACAGCGATGACCCGGCGATCCGGGAGCGGGTAAGGATCGCCGTCGGGCGCCGTCCCGATCCCTCCCTGGATCCGATCGAGTGGTTGGAAGCCGATGACGGCGGAGCCCTCGTGACCCGGGTCGACGAGGGCGGGGTCGACGTCTGCGTGCTCGATGGCGAGGCCGCTCCCGAGGGCGGCATGGGCATCAGCCGGCAGTTGAAGAACGAGATCGCCGACTGCCCGGCCGTGCTGCTGCTCGTGATGCGCAAAGACGATCACTGGCTCGCCCGCTGGTCGATGGCTGACGCGTGGCTGCAGATGCCGATCGATCCCGTGGAGCTCACCGAGACGCTCGTCGGGCTGCTGCGCGCGCGGGCGAAGCCGCTGCCGGCGCCCGCCGCGGGCGATGAGCTCGCGCGGCGCCACTAGTTCGCGGTTGCCGTGAGCTCCCCGTCCCCGGGATCGCCGAGCTGGCCCGCTCTGCTCGCTCAGCTCATGGCGGGAAACCCGTTGCCCGCCGCGGATACGGCCTGGGCGATGGGCGAGATCATGGACGGCGCAGCGACCGGTGCTCAGGTGGCCGGCTTCGTCGTCGCCCTGCGCTGCAAGGGCGAGACCTCCGCCGAGGTCGACGGCTTCGTGGGCGCGATGCTCGAGCGCGCCCTGCCGATGCCGCTTGCCGAGCCCTGGCGCTCGGCGGCGGTTGACACCTGCGGTACCGGGGGCGATCGGACCGGAACGGTCAACATCTCGACGATGGCGGCGATCACCGTCGCAGCCGCCGGGGTGCCGGTCGTCAAGCACGGCAACCGGGCAGCGACGTCGCGTTCGGGTTCGGCGGACCTGCTGGAAGCGCTCGGCATCGCGATCGACCTGGAGCCGGCGGGAGTCGCTCGCTGCGTCGAGCAGGTCGGCATCGGCTTCTGCTTCGCGCCGCGCTTTCATCCGGCGCTGCGCCACGCGGCCGGGGCGCGCAGCGAGCTCGGGGTACCGACGGTGTTCAACGTGCTCGGCCCGCTCACCAACCCGGCCCGGATCACCCGGCAGGCGCTCGGCGTCCCGCAGGCGTGGCTCGGGCCGGTGCTCGCCGGGGTGCTCGCCCGTCGCCACGCGTCGGCGCTCGTCTTCCGCGGTGACGACGGGCTCGACGAGCTGACGCCGGGGGCGCGCTCGGCGGTGTGGGTCGTTGCCGACGGGCAGGTCCGCGAGGACGAGCTGAACCCGCAGGAGCTGGGGCTCGCCCCGGCCACGGTGCAGGATCTGCGCGGCGGCGACGCCGCGCACAACGCTGAAGTGGCGCGCGAAGTCCTCGGGGGAGGGGGAAGCGAGGCCGTGCGCGCCGCGGTCGCGTTGAACGCTGCGGCCGCCCTGGTGGCTGCTCAGGGCGCTACCGGTGAGCCGGTCGTCGTCCAGCTGCGTCCGGCACTCGCACGCGCCCAGGAAGTGCTGGCGTCGGGCGAAGGGCTTGCCGTGCTGCAGCGCTGGGCGAAGGCGTCGCACGAGTAGCGACCGGCCTCGCTACCCGTCCGAACCGAGGCTGAACGCCGCTTGCAGATCGTGGCGGCTGTAGGCCCGGAAGGCGATGAGGGTCTCGGTGTGGGTGACGCCCGACACCTTGCTCATCCGGTCGGCGATAACGTCTGCGAGCTGCTCGTGGTGGCGAACGCGAACCATCGCCACCAGGTCGACCTCGCCGGTGACCGAGTAGACCTCGCTGACACCCTCGAGCGCGGCAATGGTCTCGGCGACCTCGGGGATCCGCTCGACCGCCGCCTTGATCAGCACCACTGCCGTCACCACGAAGCGACCTTATCCGGCCGGCCATCGGCCGGGGCCGACCGGACCTGCGGGCCTGACCGGACGCGCTCCCGGGCCGGGCTCGGCCCGCGCAGGGCGGGCCGCCGGCCGGGTGCCCCGCCGCTCCGGCTTCCCGAGTGGCACGGCCGCCCGCTCGCTCGCGGCGACCAGCCATTCCCGCTGCCCGCCGGCACCGAACGCCGGGGAGGCCCACGTACCCGAGCACTCGACGAGCCGCGCGCCCGGGCGCTCGAGCCACCGGAGCACGCACTCGACCTCTTCGGCACTGGCTGCCGGCAGTGGCCCCGGACCCGCAACGACCGTTTCCGCGGTCGCCTTCAGCGCCGCGACGTACGGGCGGACACCCGCGCCCGCCGGCGAACGTCCCGAGGCGACCAGCCGTCCGTGGCGGATCACGGAAAGCTCCCAGCCGCCGGCACCGTCAGGCAGCGCGGCCACCAACTCCTCGACGCCGGCGAGCGCCCCGAGACGCTGCCGGCGGGCCGCCGCCCGAACGAACGCGATCAGGCGATCGCGATGGCGGGCAGCGTCCTCGAAACGCCCGGCACTCGACAGGCGGTCCATCCGGCGCTTCAAGGCGTCAACGAGGACGCTCGGATCGGCGGTGATGGCTCGCTCGGCAGCGGCGACGTGGACGGCGTACTGCTCGCGGCTCTGCGCGCCGGTGCACGGCGCGCCGCAGCGCGCGAGCTCGGCCAGCACGCAGGCGGCGCGCTGCCCCGACACCGCAAGGCGGCCCCCGCACTGGCGTAGCGCAAACGCCTCGTGAAGCGCGACGGCAGCGAGCTCCGCCAGCCGGGTGGATCCGAACGGCCCGAGGTAGGTGGCGCCGTCGTCGCGCACCAGGCGCACCTGCGACAGCCGCGGGAAGGGCTCCACGGTGAGCTTCAGCCAGACCGAGCGCTCCGGCCAGCGCGAGCGCCGGTTGTACCGGGGCTTGTGCTCGGCGATCAGGCGCAGCTCGCGCACCTCCGCCTCCAGGGAGTGCGCGCACGGGACCGCGTCGACCCGCTCGGCGATCCCGACCATCTCGGCCATGCGGGTGCGCAGCTCGCTGGCGGTGAAGTAGGAGCGCACCCGCGCCCGGACATTGCGCGAGGTGCCGATGTAGAGCGCCCGCCCCTGACCGTCGCGAAAGAGGTAGACCCCCGGGCCGTGAGGAAGGTCGTCGGCGAGGTGCCGCTTGCGGCGCACGGCCGCCGGCACCATGCCGGTGAACGTGCGCAGCTCATCCATCGTCGTCACCCCGAGGGGGCCCAGCCGCTCGAAGAGGCCGTGCAGCACGTCGACGGTCGCCCGGGCGTCGGCCAGCGCCCGGTGGCAGGGCTGCTCGGACGCCCGGAAGAGCGCCGCGAGGGTGGACAGCTTGCAATTCGGGGTCTCATCACGCGTGAGGATCCGGCGGGCGAGCAACGCGGTGTCAACGACCTCGAAGGCGGGCCAGGCGAGCCCCAGACGCTCGCAGCCCGCGCGCAGAAAGCCCGTGTCGAACGGGGCGTTGTGGGCGACCAGTACGCAGCCGCGGGCGAACTCCAGGAACGCCGGTAGCACGGCGGAGGGCCGCGGTGCGCCGGCGACCATGGCATCAGTGATGCCTGTCAGCACGGAGATGAACGGGGGGATCTCGCTCGCCGGACGCACGAGTGTGGCGAACTCGCCGAGCACCTCGCCGCCGCGCACCTTCACGGCACCGATCTCCGTGATGTCACACCCGGCCGGTGAACCGCCGGTGGTCTCCAGGTCGACGATCACGAACGTCAGCTCCCGCAACTCGCGGACCGGGCGCTCGCCGGCGGGAATCGCCTCGTCGAGCAGAGGCTGGCGTGCAAGCGCCGCTCCCGGTGAGAGCGGGGCACGCGCGGGTGGCATGCCCGAACCGTAGGAGCCGCCACCGACAAAACCGGGTAGGCGCGGCCGAAGGGCAGGCAAGTGGGCTCATGTGGTTCGTCAGGATGGGCCCATAGGCTGCGGCGCATGCCTTCGGTCTTCACCCGCATCCTGCAGCGGGAGCTGCCCGGCCGGTTCGTCTACGAAGACGACGACTGCGCCGCGTTCCTGACCATCGCCCCGGTGACGCCCGGCCACACGCTGGTGGTGACGCGTCGCGAAGTGGATGACTGGCTCGAGCTCACCCCCGACGAGCGCAGCGCGCTCTGGAGTGCCTGCGCGATCGTCGGCAAGGCGATCGATCAGGTCTTCCATCCCGGCAAGGTGGCCGCGATGCTCATCGGGCTCGAGGTCCCGCACGTGCACGTCCACCTGGTGCCGATCAACAGCGAATCGCAGCTCGATCTGTCCAAGGCAGACCCGAACACCGACCCGGCGGCGATGGACGAGATCGCCGCCTCGATCTCGAGCGCGATTTCCCCAGCCGTCTAGGTCGTGTCTGACCGGCGGGCAGGCGCAGCGAGAACGTCGTCCCGGCACCGGGTTCCGCTCGCGTCGCGCTTCTGGGTGTGCCCAAGATCGGTGATGTGCTGCGCATAACCCAGATCGCCGCAGAAGGTGACGCGGGCGGGCGATCTCGCTGCTCTCGCGGACTTACGCTCGGTGTCAGAAGCCTGCGGATCGATCGAACACTTCGAGCTGTCCCGATGTGCGAGGAGCCTGCCGTGCCCGTTGCCCTGCCCGGTCCTGAGAACCGCTGGCGGTGCGGTGCGTGCGGCAACCTCACGCGCTTCGACGTGATCCGCACGCTGCGCTCGCGCGAGTTCGTCCACGTGAGCCTCGCGGGTGTCCAGGAGGTCTCGGAGCGTGAGGTACTGGCGGAGACGCTCGAGCGCGTGACGTGCCGCTGGTGTTCAGCGGTGGACAGCGTGGTGATCGAGCCTCGTCCTGACCACCCCGAGCAGGTGGAGGGCGCCGCAGGCCGGGGCGCGGCTGCGGTGCCCGACGGCGAGTCGTGAGCCCGGGTCAGTCCCCGCAACCCGGGCTGGACAAGCCCGGAGAGCTGCCGCCCGCGGTACGGGCGCGCGTGATCGCCTTGGCCGACGAGACCCTGGCGGCGATGGACGACGACGACGTCCCCGCGTCGCTGCGGGCTATCCGGCGTTTCACGCCCGCCAAGCGGTCGCGTCTCGGCGCCCCGATGATCGGTGCGGCGCTGGAGAGCGATCCTGCGTTTCGCGGCGCCGTTCAGGCTCGCGTGAGGGAAGGACTTCCCGACCTGGCGTCGGCCCTCGACACCGGGGCCGCGGTGCCCGCGGTGGCTGCCGCCGACGTCGCGGCCGTGGCGTACGTGCTTGACGCGGCGGACTGGCGTACCCGGGTGGAAGCGGCGCGGCCGGCCGACGCGGCGAGTTCGGGCGGACGCGAGATCTCCGAGCGCCGCCGCGAAAAACGCGAGGCCGCCCGCGCCGCCGCGCGCGAGGAGGCGACCCGGCTGCGCGCCGAGGCTGCCGTGCTCCGGCGCGAAGTCGACGAATCGCGGCGGGCGCTCGGCAAGTCGGAGAGCGCGGCGCGGCGCACCGGGCTGGCCCTCGAGCAGGCGCAGCAGCGGGCCACCGAGCTGGAGGCGCAGCGCGCCGCGACCGAACGCGAACTGTCGGCCGAAGTACGAAGGCTGCGCGCGCGCCTTCGTGACGCCGAGGCAAGTGCCGCCGCGGCCCGCCGGGGAACCCGCTCGGACCGCGATGCCCAAGCTGCCCGCCTGCGGGTGCTGCTCGACACGGTCACGGCGGGCGCGGCCGGGCTGCGCCGCGAGCTCGACCTTCCCGCCGCGGCGGTGCGTCCGGCCGATCGCGTCGCGGAGGGGGAGCCTCGCGGCGAGATCGCCAGCCTTGCGGAGATGCTCGCCGCGATGCGCCGGGGGCGCGCGGACGACGATCCGGCGTTGGTCGATGAGATCCTGGCGGTACCGGGCATCCACCTGGTCGTCGACGGTTATAACGTGACCAAGCTCGGCTACGCGTCGCTGACCCTGGAGGATCAGCGCAGCCGGTTGCTCGCCGGCCTGGGCGGGCTGGCGGCCCGTTCGACCGGTGCGGAGCTGACCTGCGTCTTCGATGCGACCGCTGCGTCGTCACGGCCCGTGGGGGCTGGTGCGCCCCGGGGAGTGCGGGTCCTGTTCAGCGCCCTCGGTGAACTGGCCGACCAGCTGATCGTGCGGCTGGCCGAGGCGGAGCCGGCGGGGCGCCCGGTCGTCGTCGTGACCAATGATCGGGAGGTCGTCGCGGCAGTGCGCCGGTTGGGCGCGGAGGCCCTGCCGTCGGCGGCGCTGCTGGGCCGGCTCGATCGCAGCTGACCGGCACCCACGGTTTTGTCGGACCCCTCTCCTAGCGTCTGCGCCGTCCCGGTAGGACGCCGGGCGCGAGGAGGTGGGTTCATGATCATCGATTGCGCTACGTGCATCGGCCGGCCGGCCGAGTGCAGCGATTGCGTCGTGAGCGTCGTGCTCGGTTCTCACGCCGGTGTCGTCGATCTCGATGCCGACGAGCAGACCGCCGTCGCGGTGTTGGCCGGTTCGGGTCTGGTGCCTCCGCTGCGCCTGATGCAGGCCGATCTCCCGGCCGGGCTGCCTCACGAGCGAGAAGTGCCGGGGGGTGATCCGGGTCCGGCGCGGGGTTCGGCCACGCGGTGGTCGCGCCGGCCGCGCGCCGGCTGATCGCCCCGCTGAGGCCGGCTGCGACCGCGCTCTCGTACGATCCGCTGCGTGGCTGGGCGTGCGAGATGAACCGCACGCTCGTCATCACCAACGATTTCCCTCCGCGAGTCGGCGGCATCCAGTCGTTCGTGCACAGCTTGGCCAGCCAGTTGCCGGCCGACGAGCTCGTCGTCTACGCCTCGCGGTGGGACGGCGCGGCAGCGTTCGACGCGGCGCAGGCGTTTCCGGTGGTCCGGCACCCGACGTCGCTCCTGTTGCCGACTGCGAGCGCCCTTCGCCGCGCCCGCGCCATTGCCGCGGAGTACTCCTGCGATTCGGTCTGGTTCGGCGCAGCTGCGCCGCTGGGCCTGCTGGCCGGACCGCTTCGTCGCGATCCGGGCATGGCGCAGATCGTCGCCAGCACCCACGGCCATGAGGTCGGGTGGGCCAGGTTGCCGGCCGCCCGTCAGTTGCTCGCCCGTATCGGGCGGGAGTGTGACACGGTCACCTACCTCGGCGAGTACACGTTGAAGCGGCTGGCTGCCGCATGCGGGCCGGATACGCACTTCGTCCGGCTGCCCAGCGGGGTCGACACGGTCGCGTTCTCGCCCGAGGCAGACGGGGCCGGGATCCGCAGCCGTTACGGGCTATCCGAGCGTCCGGTGGTGGTCTGTGTCAGCAGGCTCGTGGCTCGCAAGGGGCAGGACGTCCTCATCCGCGCGCTGCCGGCGATCCGGCGCCGGGTCCCGGAAGCGGCGCTGCTGCTGGTCGGGGGAGGTCCCTACCGCAAGCAGCTCGAGCGGCTGGTTCGGGAGGGGGGTCACGAACGAGACGTGATCTTCAGCGGTTCGGTGCCGTTCGCCGAACTGCCCGCGCACTACGCAGCGGGACAGGTCTTCGCCATGCCGTGCCGCACCCGGATGCGCGGGCTGGAGGTGGAGGGCCTCGGCATCGTCTACCTCGAGGCGAATGCGTGCGGGCTTCCCGTCGTCGCCGGCGATAGTGGGGGAGCCCCGGACGCGGTGCTCGAGGGCGTGACCGGACACGTGGTCGACGGTCGCCGGGTGGCCGAGGTCGCCGAGCGGGTCAGCGAGCTGCTCGCCGACGAGCCCAAACGCACCGCGATGGGTGCTGCCGGCCGGGATTGGGTGTCACGCGAGTGGCGCTGGCCCACCCTGGCCGGTCGGCTCCGGGAACTGCTGCGGGCGCGCTGACACGCCGCAGCGCCGGTAGCCGCCGGATCAGTCGTCAGCGATAGAGCGATTCGACCTCGCCGGAGAACTCCTTCATCACGACGGTGCGCTTGAGCTTGAGCGAGGGGGTGAGCTCGCCGCCCTCCTCGGTGAAGTCCACCGGCAGGATGACGAACTTGCGGATCGCCTCGGCCTTGCTCACCGCGAGGTTGGCCTCGTCGACGGCCGACTGGATGGCGGCCAGCATGTCGGGGTCTTCCGTGAGGTCGGCGATCGGCGTGTCCAGCGGCTTGTGGTGCGCCTTGAGGAATGCCGGAACCGCGTCCACGTCAAGGGTGATCAGGCAGGCGATGAACGGCTTCGCGTCGCCGACCACGACGCACTGGCTGACCAGGGCGTGGGCGCGCAGCCGGTCCTCCAGCACGGCCGGGGCGACGTTCTTGCCGCCGGCCGTGACGATGAGTTCCTTCTTGCGACCGGTGATCGACAGGTAGCCGTCGGCGTCGAGCTCACCGATGTCGCCGGTGTGCAGGAAGTGCTCGTCGTCGATGGCTTCCTTGGTCGCCGCCTCGTTGCGCCAGTAGCCGCGCAGAATGTGCGGACCGCGGATCAGGACCTCGCCGTCCTCGGCGATCCTGATCGTCGTTCCGGGGATCGGCCGTCCGACCGAGCCGACCCGGATCGCGTGCGGAAGGTTCACACACGCGCCTGCCGCCGATCTCGGTGAGGCCGTAGCCCTCGCAGACGGTGACGCCGATGCCGCGGAAGAAATGGCCGAGGCGCGCGCCGAGTGGCCCGCCGCCGCTGACGGCGTAGGTCACGCTGCCGCCGAGTAGCGCGGTGATCTTGGAGTAGACGAGCCGGTCGAACAGCGCGTGCTGTGCCTTCAGCAGGGCGGGGATGTGTCCGGACTGCAGCGCCTCGCTGTAGTTGATGGCCACCTGCTCGGCCTGATCGAAGATGCGGCCCTTGATCGGGCTCTCGGAGTGGGCCTTGGTGTGGGCGCCGTTGAAGATCTTTTCGAAGATGCGCGGGACCGCGAGCACGAACGTCGGCTGGAAGACCGCGAGGTCGGGCAGCAGGTTCTTGATATCTGCGGTGTGTCCGAGGACCACCCGCTTCGCGACGCAGCCGACCTGGATCAGCCGGGCGAAGACGTGTGCCAGCGGTAGGAAGAGCAGGGTGGAGGCACCCTCGACGTCGAAGAGCCGGTCGAGCCCGCTGGTCACGGATGCCACATCGAAAACGAAATTGCCGTGGGTCAGCTCGCAGCCCTTGGGGCGGCCGGTCGTGCCGCTGGTGTAGATGATCGTGGCGAGGGTGTCGCCGCGCAGCGCGGCGCGGCGGGACTCGATCTCGGCGTCGGCGACCCCGGTACCCTCCGCGGCCACGGCGTCGAGCCCGCCGCCGTCGATCTGCCAGATGTCCCGCAGCGCAGGGGCCTGATCGCGGACCTCGGTGGCGATCGAGTGATGATGCTCGGACTCGGCGACGATCGCCACGGCGCCGGAGTCGCTGAGGATCCACGCGACCTGCTCGCTGCTGGAAGTCTCGTAGATCGGCACCGTGACGCCGCCCGCGCACCAGATCGCGTAGTCGGCCAGCGTCCACTCGTAGCGGGTCTTGCTCATCAGCGCGACGCGATCGCCGGCACAGACCCCCTTGGCGACCAATCCCTTGGCTAGCGCCTGCACCTCGCCGAGGAAGTCGGTCCAGGTGACCGAGACCCAGCCGTCCTCGGTGCGGCGGCGCATCCCGACCTGATCGCCGGCTTCCTGGGCATTGCGGAAGAGCGCATCGGTCAGGTTGGCCTCGTCGGTCACGGATTCCAGGATTTCTCGCCTGGCCGGCACGGTGAGTTCTCGCACGGGTGCTCCCTCAGGGCGCGACTGCTCCGTCAATCATGCCGGCGAGCGGGGGCTCGGCCGGTTATCAAAGGCTACCGGCAAGTAACGCTCGATGTGGCCGCCATCACGCGCTCGCCGGAGGGCCACTTGGGGGGCAACGGCGGCTGCGGTTCATAACCGGAGCTCAGCAGCCGATCAGGAGTCTGTGGAGATTGGCCGTTGCCCGGGATGCGGGGCCAAGGTGCGCCCGCAGGCGTCCTGGTGCTCCCTCTGCTACCAGGACCTTCGCCCGGCTCCCGAGTTGGTGACGGCCTCCGCGACGCAGGCTGACGCCAGCGACGCGCTGGCCGCGCCCCTGGTGGAAGCGTCGCTGGACCCGGAACCTGCCCACTGGAGTAACGCGGACGCCGACGACATCGTCGACGCTGAAGTGGTGGGCGAGGAGGGGATGATCGTCTCCCCCCGCGACGGCCACCATGACGTGGCGCTGAACGCCGACCTGAACGCCGACCTGGAGGGGGACGGCCAGCCCAGCAAGCTCGCCACGCTGACCTGGGTCTGCAAGTGCAGTGAAACAGTCTCGTTCGAGCACAGCGCCTGCCCGCTCTGCGGCGGATCCTTCCTCGGCGATCTTCGTGACGGTGAGGGCGGCCGGCATCGCCCGGGCGGCACTGCCCTGAGCTGGCTGCCGGAAACCCGTCAGGTCCGCCTGGCCGCGGCGGCGTTCCTCGCCATTGCGCTCGCCGTGCTCATCCCCGTGATCATCTCGCTGTTCGGCTGACGGCAGGCCCTTCTCGAGCGCCGGGATATGCCCCGCCCGCCGCGAGCCCACGGGTAGCCTCTTTGCTTCCGGGGATGGCTGGTAGTCGTCCGCCGTTTCAAGGAGGCAGTCGCGTGCCCGATCACGCCAACGAGAGCATGACGATCAAGGCTGATCCCGCGAAGATCATGGCCGTCATCGCCGATTTCCCGTCCTATCCGCAATGGGCTGGACCGGTGAAGCAGATCGACGTGCTCGAACAAGGCGCCGGCGGCCGGGCGAAGTCCGTGCGCTTCCACGTGGAGATCATGGGTCTGTCCGACCTCTACACCAACGAGTACACCTGGAACGGCGATCGCCGGGTCGACTGGACCATGAGCCAGGGCCGGTCGCAGAAGAGCCAGGTCGGCTGGTATGAGCTGGCGCCCGCTGCTGACGGTGCCACGACCGTCACCTATGACCTCACCGTCGAGATCGGCATTCCGGTCCCCGGCCTCATCCGCCGCCGGATCCAGTCCAAGATCGTCGACACCGCGCTGCAAGATCTCAAGAAGCGCTGCGAGGCTTGAGTACGCGGGCGCGAGCGGGAGTTGCGTAAGTGCGGGTCCTGCTCTTCACCGGAAAGGGCGGCGTCGGCAAGACGACCGCAGCGGCAGCCACCGCGGTATCAGCAGCGGCGCGCGGCATGAAGACACTCGTGATGTCGACCGATCCGGCGCATTCGCTCGCCGACGCGTTCGGCTTGCCGCTCGCATCCGAACCCACCGAGATCGACACCGGCCTCGCGGGCCTGCAAGTCGACGCGCAGTCCAGCTTCGAACGCTCGTGGCGGCAGATCCAGAGCTACCTGATGCAGGTGCTGGCCAAGGCGGGCATCGACCCGATCGAGGCCGAGGAGCTGACCGTGCTGCCGGGCGCCGACGAGGTGCTGGCGCTGCTGGCCGTACGCGAGCAGGTCGAGTGCGGCCGTTGGGATCTCGTGGTCGTCGACTGCGCGCCCACCGCCGAGACGCTGCGGCTGCTCGCCCTGCCTGATGCGCTGGACTGGTACATGCGACGGCTCTGGCCGATGGAGCGCCGGGTCGTGCGGTCGCTGCGGCCGGTGCTGAACCGGGTGGCGGGTGTGCCGATGCCCAGTGATGCGGTCTTCGACGCCGTCGAGCGACTGCACGGCGAGCTCGCGGGGGTGCGCGCGGTGCTCTCCGACCCCCAACGCACGAGCGTCCGGTTGGTGCTGACGCCCGAGGCGGTCGTCGTCGCGGAGGCGCGGCGCACCATGACCACCCTCTCCCTCTACGGCTACCGGGTAGATGCGGTGATCGCCAACCGCATCTTCCCCGGCGGCGATCCCTGGCGCGATGCCTGGGCGAAGGCGCAGCAGGTGCAGTTGCGGGCGGTCGAGGAGTCGTTCGCCCCGCTGCCGCTGCTGCGTGTCGGGTACCAGCCGGGTGAGCCGGTCGGGGTGGCGGCTCTCGCGGCGCTGGGTGAGGAGGCGTACGGCGAGCTCGATCCGCTCGGCATGCCGACCGCGCCCGACCCGATCAGCGTCCGCAGGACCAGCGACGGTTTTGCGCTGACGGTCCTGCTGCCATTCGCCTCGCGCGACGACGTCGGCCTCACCCGCCGGGGCGACGAGCTGTCGATCACGGTGGGCAACTGGCGGCGGCTGCTCTCGCTACCGTCCGTGCTCAGGCGCTGTCTCGTGACCGGTGCCCGCATGGTCGACGGGCGCCTCGAGGTGACCTTCGAGCCCGACCCCGAGCTCTGGATGAGGACATGACGGCACCTACCGCAGGCCCGCACGCACACGGCCCGCTCGCCGAGGAGGCTGCCAAGCTCGCCGAGGCGCTCTCCGGGTGGGTCTCGGCGGGATTCACCCACCCCCTGCTCGAGGGTGCGGGCGAGTCGGCCGAGTGCCGGCTGTGCCCGGTGTGCCAACTGCTGCGGCTGGCCCAGGGCGCTCGGCCCGAAGTCTTCCAGCATCTCGCTGATGCTTCGGCCTCGCTGATGGCCGCGGTGCGGGCAGCGGTCGAGTCGTCGCAGGCGTCATGGTCGGCGGGCGACCGGCCCGCGTCCGAGCGCATCGACGTTCGCTGACCTCGCCGTGGGCCTGGCGATCGGCGTTGACATCGGCGGTACCAAGGTGGCCGCCGGCGTCGTGACCGAAGACGGTTCGATCCTCGAGGTGCTGCGCAGCCCGACCCCGGACACCGAGGCCCCTGCCGTGGCGGATGCCGTCGTCAAGCTCGTGGAGCCGCTGCTGGCCCGTCACCCCGGGGTGCAGACCGTGGGCATCGGGGCGGCCGGCTGGATCGATCGCAGCCGCTCCCGGGTGTACTTCGCGCCGAACGTCGTCTGGCGGGACGAGCCGATCCGGGATGACCTCGCCGCCCGCATCGACCTGCCGATCGTGGTCGAGAACGACGGCAACGCCACTGCCTGGGCCGAGCACCGGTTCGGTGCGGGGCGCGGGTCGGCCGACCTGATCTGCGTGACGATCGGCACCGGTATCGGCGGCGGGATGGTCGCTTCCGGGGCGTTGTATCGCGGCGGGTTCGGGATCGCCGCCGAGTTCGGTCACATGCAACTGGTGCCGGACGGCCACCGGTGCGGATGCGGGCGGCGCGGCTGCTGGGAGCAGTACTGCAGCGGGAAGGCGCTGGTCCGGGAAGCCCGCGAGATCGCCTCGACCGACCCCGCGCACGGCCACCGGATGCTGCACCTGGCCGGCGGCGAGGTGGACGCCATCACCGGCCCGATCGTCACCCGGGCCGCCAAGGAGGGCGACTCGGCGGCAGTGGAGGCGTTCGCCACGGTCGGCGAGTGGCTGGGCCGGGGCCTGGCGAACGTCACCGCCGCGCTCGACCCGGGCCTTTTCGTGATCGGCGGCGGCGTCTCCGACGCCGGCGACCTGCTGCTCGGACCCGCGCGTGAGTGGTACCGGCGGCGTCTGCCCGGGCGCGGCTTGCGTCCGGAGGCGGAGCTGGTCAGGGCCGTGCTCGGGCCCGAGGCAGGCCTGGTGGGCGCGGCCGACCTCTCGCGTGAGCTCGCCTGAGCGCGAGGCTCAGCGGATTCCCGGGTAGTCGGGCACGAGTTCGGTCGCCAACTGCTCGAGGAAGAGCCCGATGTCGGTGACCATTCCGATCGCCTGCGCGCTCCCACGGTCGGCGAGCTTGGTCACGGTCGCCGGATTGATGTCGACGCTCACCAGCGGGACCGATGCGGGCAGCAGGTTTCCGGTCGCAATCGAGTGCAGCATCGTCGCGACCATGATGCACAGGCCCACCCCGCGAAGCGCCCCACGCATCGCCCGCTGACCTTCGATCACGTCGGTGTAGACGTCGGGCAGCGGGCCGTCGTCGCGGACCGATCCGACCAGGACGAACTGCTTGTGGCGCTTGACGATCGCGTGCATGATCCCGCCCACGAGCACCCCGGACGCCACGGCCCCCGCGATCGAGCCCTCGCGGCGGATCGTGTTGATCGCCCGGATGTGGTGCTCGTGCCCGTGCTCGACCCCGCGGCCGGCGGCCAGGTCGACCCCGAGCGACGTGCCGTAGAGCGCGGCCTCGATGTCATGCGTCGCGAGCGCGTTGCCGGCGAAGAGCACGTCGACGTATCCCGCTTCGACCAGCGCGACCATGGCGGCGCCGGCACCGGTGTGCACGACGGCGGGGCCGGCCACCCAGAGCACTTTGCCGCCGTCGGCCTTCACATCACGGATACGCGACGCGATCTGGCGCACCTGCAGCGCCTGGGGTTTCTCGGAAGAGACCGCCGAGGACATGAAGCCGAACATCTCGGCGCCGGTACGGACCCCGGTGTGCGCGGAGTGCTCACGCGGCGGGAGCACCACCCGAACCCCGGACGCCCCGCAGACGATCTCGTCGCCCTCCCGGACGTCGGCGACCGGGACGGTATGTACCCGCGAGCCGCTCACGAGCAGCCCGCAGTCCATCTCGGGCTGCTCGACCGGCACCCACGCGCCGCCGAGCCGCACGACGGTCTCGAGGTTGGTCGTCGAGTAGAAGTCATCGGGGAAGACGCCGTCGCGGGGGGCCGGTTTCGTGACAGCAGTACCTGGTTCGACGGCGTTGACCCCGTGCGATTGCAGCCGCATGAGCAGGCGGGCCAGCGAGTTGGGGTCCTGGGTGACGACGACGATCTGGGCGCTGGATTCGTCGTCGTGGGTGCGGCCGACATCCAGGCGCTGGATGGCGTAATCGGCGCCGTACTCCAGGACGTCGTCCAGGATCCGGGCGAGCACACCGGTGTCCATCAGATGGCCGGTCACCTCGACGGTTTCGGAGAACTCCATACCGTCTGCATGCCCTCCCTGGGTCGAAGCTGCTGGTCACCCAACCCGGCGCAGGCTACCGGCAGCAGTGGATCAGGGGTGCTCGGGTGGCCGGCGCGACCGGTCAGACGACGGCGCCGTCGTCCGGGTCGTCGGGGGAGCGCTCATGCAGGCGTGAGACCAGGACGCCGCCGGAGCCCAGCACGCACAAGACGCCTGCGATGTCGAGGGACGTGCGATGGCCGAAGTCGATCACGGTGGGCAGCAGCAGCAGCGCCAGCCCGAGCATCAGCCCCACCAGCGCCCAGCGGGTCGCGAACGGCGGCGGGTCCAGCCGCGGCAAGGGCGGCGGTATGTAGTGCTCCCCGTCGTCGAGATCGTCGTCGAGATCGTTGACCGGCTCGGGCGAGGCGGGGGTTGGGTGCGGCGGGACAGGCGGTGACGGACGCCGCCGGTCGACATCGGTGCGCGGGTCAAACTTCTTGGCCGCGCGCCTCGGCGGCTCGGCCGGCAGGATGGTGTCGGACGGCAGCGATGTCCGGGACGAGCCCCCGTAGCCGGGCGGTGCGGGGCCGGCGGGCAGGTCTTCGGCCGCGGGCCAGGTGCGCTCGTCGGGCGTGCGATGAAAGGCCTCGACCAGCGCAGCGAAGGCGGCATCGGTGGCCAGATCGTCGGCGCAACCGTCAGCCCGCTCTCCGTCGCTCGTCTCCGGCGCGACCCCGTCTCGCGGCGATTCGGGCTCCGCGGGTGGATCGCCCGCCATCGCCGGGGTGAGACCGGCGAGGACGGTGCGCGCCGGCGCCCGCTGGAGCACGTCGACGTAGAGGATCATTCGGGTGGCGCCGCCGGGCCCGGGGGTCGGCTCGAGGTAGGCCGCGATCTCACGGGCGGCGAGGGCCGCCAGCATCGGATCGCCGAGCAGATTCCTCGATCTCGATGAGGACCGCGTAGGCGCTCGCCCGTAGCCCATTGCTGCGCGCGGTCATCGCGGGCTCGTTCGAGGGGCGCCGGTGTGGGCACGGACGAAGGCGATGCTCTCCGCGAAGACCAGCGGGGCTTCGTGGTCGAGCGTGGCTACGTGGAAGCTCTGGGTGAGCAGCCGCTCGGTGACGGTGGTGGCCGCCGCTCCCTCGCGCAAGATCGTGCCCGATATCGCCTCGACGATGTGGTCGACCTCGCTGCGAAACGAGAGCACCGGGCAGCTGATCTCGCCGAGGTCGGCTCGCGTGATCGCCCACAGCTGGCTCAGCGAGTACGCGGCCTGCAGCGGCATCTTGCTATAAGCCAGCTCCTTGACGCCGGGCTTGGCGATGTCGCCCGCCACTCCCGGGAACGCCGGGATGAGGTGGCGCAGCAACGGCAGCAGCTTCGCGTCCTTGCGCTCGGTCGCCAGCGAGGCGTTGACGACGATGGCACCGGCCACCTCGCTAGCGCGCTGCTCGGCAAGGCGAAGCGCGAGCGTGCCTCCCATGGACAGGCCGCAGACAAACACCTCGGCGCAGCAGCGGCGCAGCTCGTCGAACGCGCGCTCGGCCTCGCCGTACCAGTCGGTCCACCGGGTGCGGGCCATGTCCTGCCACCGGGTGCCATGACCGGGCAGTCGCGGCACTGTCACCGTCAGCCCGGCATCCGCCAGCGCAACACCCCAGTCACGTACCCCCTGGGGGGTGCCGGTGAAGCCGTGCAGCACCAGCGCCCCGATGGGACCCCCGTCGTGCGCGAACGGCTCGGCACCTGGCAGCAAGGGCACGCGCGTACCTCCTTGCCGATCCGCTCCGGTCCATTCGATCGTCCGCAAGGGGACTTGGGGCTCGCCTATCGTTTCATGCAACGGCTCGGGTGGCGATGGTGTTTACCGCCGGTTGGGTCACGAGAGGGCAAGTCGGGATTGCTGCGGCCCCCCTCGCACTCTTAGTGTCGGGGGATCGGCTCGTCGGACAAGCGGTGTGCGCCGGCACCCCTTCGACTGGCCGCGGCGAGGAGTTGAGGTGTTCTACTGGGTCGTCAAGGCGATCTTGACGCCCCTGCTGAGGGTTCTTTACCGGCCGTGGACCGAGGGCCTGGAGAACGTTCCCGAGGCCGGTCCGGCGATCATCGCCAGTAACCACCTGTCGTTCCTCGACTCCATCTTCATGCCTTTGCTCGTGCCCAGGCGCGTGACGTTCCTGGCCAAGAGCGACTACTTCACCGAGCCAGGCCTGAAGGGCCGGCTCAAGCGGATGTTCTTCACCGGGGTCGGTCAGGTTCCCATCGACCGCAGCGGGGGCCGCGCCAGCGAGGCGGCCCTGGAGACCGGCATTGACATCCTCAACGAGGGCAAGCTGCTCGGCATCTATCCGGAAGGCACGCGATCGCCCGACGGGCGGCTGTACCGCGGCAAGGTCGGGGTGGCGCGAATGGCGCTGGAGGCGGGCGTGCCCGTCATCCCGGTGGCGATGATCGGCACGTTCGAGGTCCAGCCGCAGGGCAAGGTGATTCCCCGGATCAAGCGGATCGGCATGCGTTTCGGGGCGCCGCTGGACTTCAGCCGTTACGCGGGCCTGGAGGATGATCGTTTCGTCCTGCGGAGCATGACCGACGAGATCATGTACGAGCTCATGTCGCTGTCGAACCAGGAGTACGTCGACATCTACGCGACGAAGGCGAAGGCGGATCTCGCGGCGGCGCGCAAGTCCGTCCCGCCGACCCCGCCGCCGCCGTCCCCGCCCGACACCCACGATCCCGAGCCGACCCGCGAGGCGGCCTGAGCCGTCAGTCCGGTTGGCCGGCGCCCGGCTCGCGGCGGTCCGGGATCAGTCCGAGCACTTCCGAGGCGGAGGACGGTGCCGGCAGCAGCCGCACCGCCCCCGTACGCGCGGCAAATGCCGCCAGTTCCCATTCCCAGCGCCCGGCCCCGCGTAGCTCGCGCTCACAGGCCGCCGCGTGCGCCACGGCCAGGCCGCGTTCGGTCTCGTCGCCGATCTCGCCGTAGAGCGCGACGGCCTCTTCGGCCGCCTGCAGCGCCGCCTCGGGATCGCCTTGCCGGCGCATCCGCGCCGAGCGCAGTGACGCGAGCGCTGCCTTCACCCAGCGGGTCTGGTGTCCCGCGGCCCTCAGCCGGGCCTCGAGGTCGCTCTCGCGCTCGGCGGCCGGATCGGCGCCGGCCTCATCGAGGTAGCACGCGACGGCCACCGCGGCGGGGAGCCATTCCCGGGAGGGCGTCTCGTCGGCTCCGGGGAAGTGGGTGCGCAGTTCGTCGTAGCAGGCGGCGGCGCGTACCGGTTCGCCTTCGAGCGCCGCACACCGCCCGGCAATGGCCAGCACGGGACGCACGATCTGGGGGAACCCGCTGGAGCGCGCCTGGTCGATCGCCGCTTCCAGGCTCGCCCTCAGCAGCCCGCCATCCTCACCGCGCAGCAGCCGGAGCCAGGTCCGCAGCCCTCGAAGGTGGGCTTCCCAGCGACCCAGCCGGTCCTGCGACTGATCCAGGAAGCCGTCAGCGAGGCTCAGCGAGAGGTTCCAATCGCCCTCGTTGCAGGCCCGCAGCGCCGCCTCCGGCTCGGCCTGCAACGAGTGCATACCGGCGCCGCCCCCGCCGCCGCTGGAGCCCGACGCCGACGCGGCCTCGTCCATCAGCGCGTAGCTGCGACGCAGCTCGCCCTCCTCCTGCAGCGTGGTCGCCAGGTTGTTGGCGACGCGGGGGAGGGCGGCGAGTTGCTCGCGCCGGGCCAGCGCGAGTGCGCTCTCCTGGTCGCTGATCCCGCCGGCGTCACCGGACAGGCATCGGGCCACACCGACCGTGCACAGCGCGTTGGCCACCGCTTCGGAAAGGCCCAGCCGCTCGGCCAGCGCCACGGCTTCGCGGCCGGTCCTGATCGCGTCTGCGCACTGCTCGCACAGCAGCTGCAGGCGGGCGAGCTCGGTGAGCGCGAGCGCCTGCTGCTCACCCGCCGGGAGGTCGGCGAGCAGCTGGACGGCGCGCCCGTGCTGGGCGAGTGCCTCGGCACGGTCGGCGATCCACCAGGCCACCTGGCCGAGCAGGGTGTGGGCGCGGGCTGCCTCGGCATCGGCGTTGAGAGCGCTGAGCGCTTCGGCCACCGCAGCGACCCGCGCCGGCCCGCCCTGCTGGACGTAGGTGTCGCGGTCGGCGAGAAAGCGCACTTCCTCGACCAGGCGCAGGCAGGACTGGCGTCCGACCGGATCCACGTCCGGATCCCAGAGCGCGAGAGCCCGGTCGAGATGCGCGCGTGTCGGCAGCAGCGCCCGCAGCACGTACGAGCGTTCCGCGGCTTCGCGCAAGGCCAGGCGGGCCTGCTCGGCCCGTAGCCCCGCCTCGGGAGCTCGCAGCGCGGACGCGAGCTCGCTGGCCAGCACCCGGTGATGGGCGACGAGTTCGGCCCGCTCGGACTCGCGGCCGCTCGGACGGGTGGCCCACCAGTCGGCGGCCCGGACATGCTGGTGGAGCCGGCGCGGGCGGGGGAGGCGGGCATACACCAGCTCGCGTACCAGAGCCGAACGAAACACGTACTCCGGCTCGCCCGGGACGCTCGACGGGCGTACCCGGCGCAGCATTCCCCGCCGGGCCAGCTGCGCCAGGCACACCTCCACCTCGGGCCCGGGCAGCTCGGCCAGCAGCGACACCGGGCCGGGCCAGCAGCTGTCGCCCAGGACGGACGCCGCGTGCAGCACCGCGCGCTCGTCATCGCTGACCAGGTCGAGCCGGCTGGCGACGAGCCCCTGCACCGAGCGCGGCAACGGGAGCTCGGGGATGCCCCGCACCAGCTGCGCGGCCTCGCGGTCGCGCAGCATGCCGGCGCATTCCTCGGCGTACATCGGGTTGCCACCGGCGAGCGCGACCAGCCGGGCCAGCGCGGGGGGCGGCAGGTCGGGGCCGAGCAGGCCGGACAGCAGCTGCACGGTCTCGCCCTCGTCGAGGGGCGGCAGGCTCAGCGTCACCATGTCGGGGCCGGACGAGCCCCACCCCGGCCGGCGCTCCAGCAGTTCCGGCCACGCGGTCACGATCATGAGCAGCGGGACTTCCGTCGCCAGCGCGAGCAGTTCCTCGACCGCGTCGAGCAGGGCGTCGTCGGCGCGCTGGAGGTCCTCGAGCACCAGGACCGTCGGCGATTCCTCAGCGAGCGCGATCATGATGCGGCGCCATGCGGCGGCGGCCCCGGCGGCGCCGGAGCGGCCGTCGAGTCCGGCGTATGGCCCGCCATGGCCCAGCAGGGGGCTCAGCGCCTCGACGATCCGCTGGGTGTCCAGACGCGGGAGCAAGTGGGAGATCTGCTCGGTCAGCTTGGCCGCGCTGACGCCCGGGGCCGTCACGTCCGAGATGCCGCTCCAACTCGACAGCAGCGCGGCCAGCGGCGCGTAACTGCCCTTGTTGTCGAAGGAAACGCACGATGCCGACAGCCACCGCACGCCGCAGCGTCCCTCGGGTGCCTCGCTGTCGGCGCGGGCCCGGCGCAGCTCGTGTACCAGCCGGCTCTTGCCGATGCCGGGCTCGCCGGTGATCGTGACCAGGGCGCCCGCCCCGTCTCCGATCGCCCGGTCCAGGCAACTCTCGAGCAGCCGCAGCTGCGGCCCCCGGCCGACGAACGGCAGGTCATGTCGGGGTCCGGACGGCGCCTTGGCGGACATCTCGAGGGCGAGAAAGGCGTCGACCGGTTCGGCTTTTCCCTTCAACGTCAACGCGCCGACGGGCTCGTATCGCACGGAGTCCGATGTCGCGGCGTAGGTCGCGGCCCCGACAATCACCCCGCCCCCCGGCGCGGCCGATTGCAGCCGTGACGCCAGGTTGACGACGTCGCCGGTGACGAACGCCTGGCCGCGGGCGGGATCGGCGTCGAGATCGACGAGAGCCTCGGCCGTGGCGACCCCGATGCGCGCTTCCAGCGGCTCGTCTCCGACGACAAGCTCGCCCATCGCCTGCTGGATCCGCAGCGCTGCACGCACCGCGCGCAACGCATCGTCCTCGGTCGCCCGCGGTGCCCCGAAACACGCCAGCACCGCGTCGCCGATGTATTTCTCGAGCGTCCCGCCGCTTTCTTCGATGACCGTGCGGACGGCGGCGAAATAGTCGGACTGGGCGGCGCGAAGGTCTTCCGGGTCCAGCTGTTCGGCGGCGCTCGTCCAGCCGACGACATCCACGAACAGCACGCTGACGACCCGGCGCTCCTCGCCGCGCCGCCGCTCATCCGGGCGGCGCCTGGCGGGAGCGTTCGCACCGGACAGTGGGGTGCCACAGTCCGTGCAGAACGCCTGCCCCATCGCCGTTTCCGCGCCGCAGCCGGGGCAGGTCGCAGGCAGTCCGGTGCCGCAGGCGCCGCAGAAGCGGGCGCTGGGGGCGGCGGGCGTGGCGCAGGCCGGGCAGGCGGTCATCGCACCTCAAGATTTTGGCATCTATGGGGGTGCGGTTGGCAACAACCACGATTTATGGACGCGACAGTGATCACCCACGAATCTCGGGCGATCCTGGAACGGACCGGCGAAGATAGCCCCATGCCCCCGATGCGCTTCTTCTACGACTGTGAGTTCATCGAGGACGGGCTGACGATCGAGCTGGTGTCGATCGCGATCGTCGACGAGACGGGTGAGCGCGAGCTCTACCTCGTCTCCACGGAGTTCGACCCCGATCGCGCCGGGCCATGGGTGCGCCGCAACGTGCTCGACAAGCTGCCGCCGCCGTCGTCGAGCGCGTGGCAGTCCAAGCTCACGATCCGCGAGCGGGTGCTGGAGTTCCTCACCGCCGGCGGCAGGCGGCCGCAGCTGTGGGCGTGGTTCGGCGCGTACGACCATGTGGTGCTCTGCCAGCTCTGGGGATCGATGCCGCAGCTGCCCCGGCCGCTCCCGCGCTTCACCCGCGACCTGCGTCAGCTGTGGGAAGAGGCGGGTAGTCCGGCTTTGCCTCCCGAGCCCGCCGATACCCACGACGCGCTGGCCGACGCGCGCTACAACCTCGTGCGCTGGCGGGTCTGCGCACCGCTGCACCCGGCGTATGCCACCGAGTTCCCCCCGGTTGGGTAGGCCGCAGCTCTAGTGGTACTGCGCGGCGACGCTGAGGACCGTGTTCACGTAGAAGTCGGAATGGTTGTAGGCGAAGATCGCCTGATACAGCGTGGCGCTGTTGCCGCCGCCGTCGGCGCACAGGTAGTTCGCCGCCGAGAAGATGGCGTCGGCCTGGTCGAGGATGTTGGCCACCCCGTCGCCGTCGCCGTCTACCCCGTACTTCGCCCAGGTCGCCGGCATGAACTGCATCGGGCCCATCGCCCCGGCGCTCGAGACGTTCTTGTTCTGCCCGTGGTCGGTCTCGACCTGCCCGATGCCGGCGAGCACGTTCCACGGCAGGCCGGGGCAGGTGGCCGCGCCGCGCATGTAGAGGCTGCGCAGCGACGCGGGCAGGTTCGCTGCGGTGATCGGTGCATATCCCGCGGAAGCGCCGCTGCTCGCGGAGACGGCGGCAAGGCTCTGGGCGAGCTCGGCTGTGAGCCGGTCCAGCTCGGCGCGCTGAGCAGCGAGGGCGATCTTGTCGCGTACTTCCCGGTCGGTCTGCTGCGCTGCGGCGAGCGCGGTGCGAGCCTTGTCAGAGGCGGCAACGGCCCGCGCGGCGGCGCTGAGCGCCGCCTCCAGCCGCTTGCTCTCCTCGCGGTTCAGCGAGTTCAGCCGGGAGATGGCGGTGGTGAGCTGGTGGGTGCGGGAGGTGACGTCACCGAGCTGGCGATCGCGCACCTGGGACGCGAGCCCCGGGTCCTTGCCGTCGAGTGCGGTGAACAGCGCAGCCGTCGGGTCGACGTTCGCCTGGTCGAGCGCCACGCGGATCGACTGGCGCGCGCCGGCGCGCGCGGAGGTGACGGCGGTCTGGGCGGCGGCCAGCTGGTCGTGCAGTGCTACCACGGCGTACGCCAGCTGCTGGGCTTTCGCGGTGGCGGACTCGACGGCACGCTGCGCGGAGGCCAGCTGGTCGGCCGCGCTCTGGACGCCGGCGGCAGCGCCGGCGATCGTGGTGGGCGCAGCGGCGTTGGGGGCCGAAGGCGCTATAGCGGCTGACGCGGGCTGGCTGACCGCGAGCCCGGCAGCCAGCGCGCCGGCCACGACCCACCGGCGGGTGCGCCGGGTCGCCCGGATGCTGGCCTTCACTCGTCGCACTTGGCTTGCGTCGGCGCGCCGGAGGGGCTCCTTGACGGTGGCGCGACAAAAAGGGCGCACGTCTCACGGCACCCGTCAGCCCCGGGCGTTAGCCTCGCCACATGCGAATCGGGGTATTGACCGGCGGCGGCGACTGCCCGGGGTTGAATGCGGTCATCCGTGCCGTCGTCCGCAAGGGCGTCCAGGTGCACGGTCACGATTTCGTCGGCTTCCGCGACGGCTGGCGCGGACCGATGGTTGCCGACATCGTCCCGCTCGACGTCGAGGCCGTTCGCGGGCTGCTGCCCCGCGGCGGCACCGTCCTGGGCTCCAGTCGTACGAATCCCTACAAAGTGGACGGCGGGCTGGACCGGATCCGGGCCACCGTCGAGGCGCTCGAGATCGACGCGATGATCGTCATCGGTGGTGAGGACACTCTCGGGGTCGCGAACAAGCTGCAGAACGATGGCGTCGTGCGCGTGGTCGGCGTCCCGAAGACGATCGACAATGACCTGGGCGCCACCGACTACACGTTTGGCTTCGACACGGCGGTCAGCATCGCGACCGAGGCCATCGACCGGCTGCACACCACCGCCGAGAGCCACCACCGCACGCTCATCTGCGAGGTCATGGGCCGCCACGCCGGCTGGATCGCGCTGTACAGCGGGATCGCCGGCGGGGCCAACGTCATCCTGATCCCGGAGCGCCCGTTCGACATCGACGAGGTCGCCGACCACGTCAAGCACCGTTTTGCCACCCACCGCTACGCACCGATCGTGGTCGTCTCCGAGGGTGCCATCCCGAAAGAAGGCACGCTGACCGTGCGCGGCGGCGAAAAGGATGCATTCGGTCACGAGCGGCTCGGCGGCATCGGGCGGCTGCTGGAGCGTGAACTCGAGGAACGCACCGGTCATGAGGCGCGGGCCACGGTGCTCGGTCATGTCCAGCGCGGCGGCACCCCCACCGCGTACGACCGTTGGCTGGCGACCCGCTTCGGCCTGCACGCGGTCGACGCGGTGACCGAGGGATGGTTCGGCACGATGATGTCGCTTCAGGGCACCAAGATCGTGCGGGTGCCGATCGGCGAGGCGACGCGCGAGCTGAAGCTCGTCACGCCTGAGCTCTACGCGGAGGCTGAGGTCTTCTTCGGCTGAAGTCCCGGACCATGAGGTTCGATGCCGGCGCGCTCACGATCACGACCGCGCGGCCGCAGGTGACGGCCGTCACCCGGGCGGCGGCCGAGTTCGACCTCGCGCACAGCGACCTCGGCGGGGCCGGCTGGGGGCAGCAGCAGGTGGAGTTCGGGTACGTCACGCTCAAGCCGTCGGCGATGAAGGCGAGCAACGCGGGCGACGCCGTCCCGGCCACGCCGAGCCATCAACTCTCCTGGGTGCTGTTCTACGAGCCGGGGAAGTCGAACTGCCCCTCGGTCACCGGCAACGAGCCGACGCCGACTTTCGCGGTCGCTCATCCGTCCCGCAAGCAGGCCATGATTGTCGACGCGGCGACCGGGACAGCGCTCGACTACGAGGGCGCGGGTGCCGGCAACTGCATCTCCGGGCTTGGCCCACGTGTCACCAAGGCCGGCGGCAACGTGTCCGTTCCCTGGAAGGACTCGGGGGGCAAATACGTCACCGCGACCTACCCGCCGTGTGTCCAGCCCGGTGCGGGCACGCCCGGCACGAGCGACCCGTCGGGTACGACCTTCGCAGTGATCGGATTCCGCTATTTCGAGCCGTGCCATGCCAAGCCGACGACCGTCAAGGTGCCGGTGAACTTCCCGCGCCCCTGGAAGCACGGTCCGGTCGGCCCGGTGGCGACCGGGTACACCGGCTGATCGGGCCGGCCCTTCGTCGAATTTGCTACGGGAATCGCGCGAGCGATCACTTCCCACGGCGTGTTGGCGCGACACGCCGGGGCCGTTTCAACTTCGGTCGACAATTTGACCGGATCGCGGGGTCGGGCGCTCGAGCCCGGAGGGTCGGCCGGAAACTTCAGGGCGCGATCATCCCGCCGACCGTAGTCTTGATGACCGTGGACACTCCTGACCTGGACGCCTGGCGGCAGCGTGCTGCAGCGCAGCAGCCGAGATGGCCTGACCCGGCGCGCCTGGCGTCTGCCGTCGACGAGCTGAGCGCCGTCCCTCCGCTGGTGACCGCCCATGAGGTGCGCACCCTTCGGGAGCGGCTCGCTTCGGTCGCAGCGGGTGAGGCGTTCCTGCTCCAGGGCGGCGATTGCGCCGAGACGTTCGCCGCCGCGACGGCCAACGGCATTCGCGACAAGGTGAAGACCCTGCTGCAGATGGCGGTCGTGCTCACGTACGGCGCCTCGCTCCCGGTGGTCAAGGTCACCCGCATGGCCGGGCAGTACGCCAAGCCGCGCTCGGCCGACATCGAGCCCGGCACGGGCCTTCCGAGCTACCGCGGGGACGCCGTCAACGGGCTCGCGCCGACGCTCGATGAGCGCATCCCCGACCCCGCGCGGATGGTGCGGGCCTACCACTCGAGCTCGTCCACCCTGAACCTGCTGCGCGCGTTCGCCACCGGCGGCTTCGCCGACCTGCACCAGGTGCACGCCTGGAACCGCGACTTCGTCGCCGCGTCGTCCGCGGGCGCCCGCTACGACATGCTCGGCCGCGACATCGACCGGGCGCTGTCGTTCATGCGCGCGATCGGGGTCGAGCTCGGTCCGTCCGGCCAGCAGGTCGAGCTCTACACCAGCCATGAGGCGCTGCTGCTGGAGTACGAGCGTGCCCTCACCCGTACCGAGGACGCCACCGGGCTCGCGTACGACCTGTCGGCCCACACCATCTGGATCGGGGAGCGCACCCGCGACCTCGAGGGCGCCCACGTCGCGTTCGCGGCTGCGGTCGGTAACCCGGTCGGGGTCAAGCTCGGGCCCACCGCCTCACCGGAGGACGCCGCGGCCCTCGTCGAGCGGCTCGACCCTCGCGCCGAGCCCGGCCGGGTCACCCTGATCGCCCGTATGGGCGCCGGGAAGGTGGCCGACGCGCTGCCCGCGCTGGTCGAGAAGGTGCGCGCGACCGGCCACGCCGTCGTCTGGGCCTGCGATCCCATGCACGGCAACACGGTCACGGCCGGTGGGGTCAAGACCCGCCGGTTCGACGACGTGATGGCGGAGGTGCAAGGTTTCTTCGACGTCTGCCGGGGGTTGGGCGTCTGGCCGGGTGGCCTGCACATCGAGCTGACCGGCGAGAACGTCACCGAATGCCTCGGCGGGGCCGAAGCGATCAGCGAGGCCGACCTCGCCGGGCGTTACGAGACAGCCTGCGATCCCCGGCTGAACACCTCGCAGGCCCTGGAGCTGGCGTTCCTCGTCGCGGAGATGCTGCAGCAGGGCTGACGCGGACATGGCGTTCCCGGGCGGGCTCATCGACCTGCGTAGCGACACGGTCACCGTTCCGACCGAGGGCATGCGCCGGGCGATGGCGGCTGCCGAGGTCGGCGACGACGTCTATGGCGAGGACCCGAGCGTGATGGCGCTCGAAGAGCGGGTCGCCGGCATGTTCGGCCACGAGGCGGCCGTCTTCGTCCCGTCCGGAACGATGGGCAACCAGATCTGCCTGCGACTCCTCGTGCCACCCGCCGGCGAGCTGCTGTGCGACAGCGATGCGCACATCGTCACCTACGAGGGCGGCGGGGCCGCGCAGCACGGCGCGATCCAGACCCGCACCGTCGCCGGGCCGGCGCTCGACGTCGATGCGTATCTGGCCCAGGCGCGGGCGCCCGGCTGGGGGGCGCTGTCCACCAGTGCCATCGCCGTCGAGCAGACCCACAACCGCGGCGGGGGACGGGTGCACCCGTTCGAGCACCTCGCCGACCTGCGGCGACGCGCCCGGCCGGGCCTGGCGCTGCACTGCGACGGGGCCCGGATCTGGAACGCGTCGGTCGCCGCTGGGGTCGCGCTGCACGAGTACGGCGCCCTGTTCGACACCCTGTCGGTCTGCGTGTCCAAGGGGCTGGGCGCGCCCGTGGGATCGCTCGTCGTCACCTCCGCCGAGCGCGCGGCCGAGGCTCGCGTCATCCGTCGCCGGCTCGGCGGGGGCATGCGACAGGCCGGAATCCTGGCGGCGGCCGGCAGCTACGCGCTCGAGCACCATCTCGAGCGACTGGCTGACGACCATGCGCACGCTCGCCTGCTCGCGCAAGCCTGCGGGGTCGACCCGCAGTCGGTGGACACCAACATTGTGGTGGTAGGTGTTCGCGACGCGCCGGGCTTCGTTGCCGCGGCGCGGGCCGAGGGTGTCTTAGTATCGGCGGTGGCACCGGACCGCGTGCGTCTGGTGACCTCACTGGCTGTGGACCCAGCCGCGACCCGGCGAGCCGCCGGCCTTCTCAGCAAACTTCCACACGACTGACAGCCTCGCCGACTCCCTTATCGGCTGCTGGGGCCGGCCGATTGGGCTACATGCGCCGAATGATGCTCTTGCCTCTGGCACTGGCGGCTGCTGCGACGCTCCTTCCTGTCAGCGCGTCCGCCACCGCTGCTGCCACGCCACCGACCAGGGCAAGCACCGCACCCGCGGCGAGCCGCGACATCACGAAGATTCTGAACGCCGAAGGCGGCGCCCGCGCCTCCAGCGGCAAGTTGCACCCCTTTGCCACGACCGGCACCACGTTCACCCCGCTGAGGGACGTGTATCCGGTGGGTACGACCGCCGGATTCACCATCGACACGGCCCGCGGAACGCCTGCGCGCTTCCCGTCGCCGGCGATGTCGGTGCGCAAGCTGCCCATCTCGATCTGGTACCCGGCGGCGGCGGGGCCGATCTCCAGTTCCGACACCTTCTGGGCCATCGCGCGCAGCGGGCATTTCCCGCTGGTCGTCTTTGCCGCGGGCTACGACGCGAGCCCGCAGACCTACCAGCCGTTCCTGCACGCCATCGCGGCGCAGGGCTACATCGTCGCCGCGCCGCTCTTCCCGGTCGAGGCAACGATCTCTGGTGCCGCCCCGCCAGGACGTAGCAACGCCGAGATAGTCAACCAGATGTACGACATGTCTGCCGTGATCACGCAGATGATCGACTACGCGCGCCAGCCGGGCAACTTCCTCGGTGCGGCGATGAGCCAGACCCAGATCGGCGTCATCGGGCACAGCGACGGCGCGATGACGGTGGCCGGAATGACGATGTCGACCAGCTACAACGATCCCCGGATCAAGATGGCCGTCGTCATGTCCGGCGCCAGCCCGCTCGGCCTCACCTGGAACAAGCGCAAGGTCGTGCCGCTGATGGTCGAGCAGGCCACCCGCGACCCGTACAACGCACCTTCGAGCAGCCAGTGGCTGTTCAACCACGTGACCGGCTCGCGGTCCTACCTCACGGTGGCCGGCTACTACCACCTCTGGCCGCTGATCGGCAATAACAAGATCGCCGACCTGGTGCGCCGGTCGGTGATCGGAGAGCTGAACGTGACGCTGAAGAATGGCGGGATGCGGGCCTTCTGGCCGATGCTCATAGCGGCGAACACTCCCGGTTTCACCTCGCTGAAGTTCGCCACCTGACCCGCCCCTCAGCGATGTCCGGCCCGGTCGTTAGCGTGACGGGCCATGCCGGATAACCCGATAGTCCCCGCTTTCCCAGCCCTGGACGGTCATCGCATCCTGGTCGTGGGTGCGTCCTCGGGGATCGGCCGGGCGGTCGGGATCGGGGCGGCGCGCTCCGGGGCCAGGGTGGCGTTCGCCGGCCGGCGCCGCGCATTGCTGGACGAGTCGGTTGGCGAGGCCGGCGCGGGGGCGCTGGCCGTGCGGTGCGACGTCACCGTCGAGAGCGAGGTTGTCGACGCTGTCGAGGCCACCGCTGCGGCCTTCGGCGGCCTTGACTCGGTGATCTACGCGACCGCCATCGATCCGCTGGTACGGATCGCCGATGTCGACGCTGCCACCTGGACCCACCTGCTTGCCACCAACGTCGTCGGCGCCTCCCTGATCACGCGTGCGGCTCTTTCGCACCTGCGTCGGGCAGCCGGCCGGGTGATCTACATCTCGGCGACGTCGGTCGGCCGGCCGTTGCCCGGGATGGGGGCTTACGCGTCCAGCAAGGCGGCGCTCGAGGAGCTCGCGAGAGCGTGGCGGTCGGAGTATCGCGACGTCGCTTTCGCGACCGTCGCCGTCGGCATGACGCTGGGCACCGGGGTCACGGACAGCTGGGACCACACCTTGCTCGCCGAACTGTCGCCGGAGTGGGGCCCGGCCGGCTACCTGCTCGACAACGGGCCGGGCACCATGGAGTGCCCGGAGGTGGCCGACTCGATCCTGGCCGTGCTTTCGGCACCGACGTTCATGCCCTACGTCGCGGTACTGCCCGACCCGGCCCGCGCGGCAAGTCTCGGCTAATCGCCGGTTTCCCTATCGGGGAGCGCCCTTAGCTGTGCGCCGGGCGATGGCTCAGCGCGCGGTGTCGCGCAGCCGCTTGAGCGCGCGCACGTCCATCGCATGCTGCCGCTCGCCGCCCGGGGTCTCGACGACGACCGGAACGCCCCGCGTCGCCGGATGGACGAAGAGCTCGGCGAACGGCTGGATGCCGACGGTGCCGACGCCGATCGGCGCGTGACGATCGCGCCGGGAGCCGAGTGGATCGCGCGAGTCGTTGGCGTGCACCAGCCCCAGCCGCCCGCGTCCGACCGTCTTGACCAGCAGGCTCAGCGCGCGCCGGGTGCCGCCGGGGGCGGCCAGGTCGTGTCCGGCCGCATACGCGTGGCAGGTGTCCAGGCAGACGCCGAGGCGCGGATGGTGCTCGAGCGCCTGGAAGTACGGGCCGAGATCCTCGATCCGGGCTGCGAGCGCCGCCGCGCCGGCGCCTCCCGGGGTGGGCTCGATGAGCAGGCGGACGGAGCCGGGGCCGTCTTCGAACTCGGCCAGCAGCGGCAGGAGCGACTCGCGTACCTGCTTGAGGGCCGTCTCCCGGGCGCCCGGATCGACGGCGGAACCGGCATGCAACACCAACCCCGCAGCACCGATGGCGACGCAGCGTTCGAGGCCGCGGCGAAGCGCCGTCACCGAACGCTCCTGGGTGGCCGGGGTCGGGGAACCGAGGTTGATCAGGTACGGGGCGTGCACGAAGACCGGTATCCGCGCTGCCGCGCAGGCGGCAGCGAAGGACTCGTCCTGCACCCGGTCTGCGACACCGGCGGCCCAGCCGCGGGGATTGCCGAGAAAGACCTGGATGGCCTGGGCGCCGACGCGCTTGGCGTACGGGAGGGCGGTGCGCGCCAGCCCTCCGCCCGCCGGGGCGTGTGCCCCCACCGGGCTGGGTTTGCGGGCGGGCACGGTCAGTACAGGTAAATCGAGACCTGCGAGCCGACCCGCACGTACGAGCCTCCGCCCGGGCGGACCGCCAGGATCGAGCTGTCGAGCCCCGGGAAGTAGCTGTGGGTCACGACGTTCAGGCCGAGTGACTGCAGGACCTGCTTGGCGTAGCCCGGGCTGTCGTTCTCGATCCCGGGGGGGATCGTCACCATCTGCGGGCCCTTGCTGACACTCAGGTGGACGGTCTGGGTGCGGTGCAGGTTCTTGCTCGGCGTGATGGCGATGACCTCGCCGATCGGCACGGTGTCATTGAAGTCGTTGGTGACCGTGACCTTGAGGTCCAGCTTTTGCAGCGCCTTCACGGCCTGGTCGCCGGTGAGGCCGCTGAGCTTCGGGAGGGTGACGGGCGCCGGCCCGCCACTGACGACGATCGCGATAGCTGTCTGCGCCTTGACGGAGGCGCCGGCGCCCGGCTTGATCGAGATGACCGTACCGCTGGGCACCGTGTCGCTGTAGGCCGTCGTCGGGGTGTCGGGGTGCAGGTGGGCCACCCGCAGCGCGGCGACCGCCTCGGCCAGGGACAGCTTGTCCACGGTCGGCACCGTGTAGCGCTCCGGGCCGAGGGAGAGCGTCAGGCTGACCACGGTGCCGCGCGAGAGGTGACGGCCCGCGGGCGGATCGACAGCCGCCACGTCACCCTTCTTCACCGTCTCGCTGTAGACCGCCACCGCCGTGATCTTGGGGGAGAGGTGAGCCTTGCGTAGCGCCTCCTGCGCGGCGGCAGGGCTGGAACCGATCACCGCCGGGACGGAGGCCTTCCGGCCGGCCAGCCGCCAGCCGACCAGCCCGGCGGCGACCGTCGCCAGGATCAGCAGCAGCGCGATGATCCGGCTCGGGCGCAGCAGCCGCCGGCGGCGCCGGCGGCGCCTGGGCGGCCGGTCATCGGTCTGCGGTCCGCCGTCGACCTCGGTGCCGGACGGCTCGCCCGGGTCGCCGAGGTCGCCCGCGACGCTGAGGTCGTCTGTGTCGCCGAGGTCCTTTGCGCCACCGGCGAGGTCCACGAACCCACCCGCGGCCGGCGTGGAGCCCAGCCATTCATCGAGGCCGCTGTCGGTCTCGGCCGCCGGGACATCGCGCGGGGCGACGGGCGCCTCCGTGGCCCGGCTCGACGCCCGCTTGCCGCCCCGTGCCAGGTCGAGTGCGGCTGCTTCGGCGAGGTCGAGCGGCAGCGGCGCGGTGTCGTGGCGGTCCGCGTGGGCGCCGTCAGCAGCCGGTGACAGTCGCTCCAGCACCGCTCTGGTGCGAAACAGCATCGCCGTGGCGTCGTGCGGACGGTCGGCGGGATCACGTGCGGTGGCGGCGCCGACGAGCCGGTCGACCGCGGCAGACGCCCTCCACCAGGGTGGAGGGCGCCGGAACGTCGTCGTTGAGGTGCTGGTAGGCGACCTGCAGCGCGCTGGCTCCCAGGAACGGCGGGGTGCCCGTGAGCAGCTCGAAGAGCATCACGCCGCACGCGTAGACGTCAGCGCGGGCGTCGGCCGCCCCGCGCGCCACCTGCTCGGGGGCGAGGTAGGCGACGGTGCCGAGCAGCAGCCCCGTGGTGGCCGTCAGCGGTGACGCGTCGACAGCGCGCGCCAGCCCGAAGTCGCCGACCTTGACCGCGCCGTTGTTGGCGACGAGCACGTTTTCCGGCTTGACGTCGCGGTGCACCAGCCCGGCCCGGTGAGCGGCGGCGAGCGCCTCCAGCACCGGGATCATGAGCTCCAGCGCCGCGATCTCGTCGAGGCGGCCGGCCTCGCGCAGCACCTCTCGCAGCGTGCGGCCGTCGACGAGCTCCATCACCAGGAAGATCACGTCGCCGTCCTGGCCCTGATCGGTGACGGCGACCACGTGAGGGCTCGACAGCCGGGCCGCCGCCTTGGCCTCGCGGCGGAAGCGGCCCACGAAATCCTCGTCGGCCGCCAGCGCGGGATGCATGATCTTCACGGCCACCGGGCGGCTCGAGCCGCGTATCGAAAGCGGAGTAAACGACGGCCATCCCGCCCTGGGCGAGCCGCCCGGAAATCTCATAGCGACCGTCGAGCAGCCGACCCAGCAAGGGGTCGACTGATGAATTGAGGACGGTCCCATGCCGTGAAGTTTAGGCAGGAGTGGCAGTCTCGCTGGGATGACGCAGAGTTGGACCGCGACGGCGTGTCAGATTGGCACTCGAACCGAGCCCGGCGAGAGCCTGGACCCTGCTGTCGCTGGCACCCCTCCCCGTCGACCTGCTGCAGGCGCACTTTCAGGACCTGCCCATCGAGGTGCTTGGGGTGGTGGCGAACCTGCGGCGCGCGGTGACCGGGGAGGCGGTAGTCGATGTCGTCAACGGTGTATCTGCACAGGTACGACGCAGGGTGGTTGACTGACTGATCGTGGAATGGCTGCCTCTCCCCGATGTCGCCGTACGTCTCGATCTCCCCGTCACGCGGGTCCGCCAGCTGATCCGCGACCACAAGCTGCTCGCCGAGCGCCGCGACGGCGTGCTCTACGTGCCGGCCGAGTTCATCTCCGACGGCCACGTGCTCAAGGGCTTGCCCGGGCTGCTGACTGTCCTGCTCGACGCCGGCTTTGAGGATTCCGAAGCGATGCGCTGGCTGTTCACCGAGGATCCCAGCCTGCCCGGGACCCCGGTGGACGCGCTGACCGGCAACCGGAGCCGGGAAGTGCATCGGCGCGCCCAAGCCCTCGCGTTCTGATGCGGGAGGCGCGGCTGGCCAAGCTCGAAGCGGCGCAGCTGTACCTGTGCACTCCCGAGCCGATGGCGCCGCCGGGCGTCGCCATGGTCCAGCTGCGACGCAAAGGCCTGGAGTGGCGCGAAGAGCTCGCGCTGCTGCGCCGGCTGCGCGAGTGCGCGGTCGCCACGGCGGCGGCGGGTGGCGGGCTGCCGGCGCTGGTGAGCGCCAACGACCGGGCTGACGTCGCCGCGTTCGCGCCTGTCGACGTCCTGCATCTCGGCCAGGACGATCTCCCGCCCGCGCTGGCCCGCCGGATCGTCGGGCCCGAGGTGCTCATCGGGCTGTCCACGCACGACGAGAACCAGCTGGCGGCCGCCGTCGCCGATCCCGACATCGACTACTTCTGCGTCGGGCCGGTGTGGGAAACGCCTACCAAGGCCGGACGCCCGGGGGTCGGCCTCGGCCTCCTGGAGCGTGCCGTCGCTCTCGCGCCCCCGTTCGCGCACGGTGCCCTGCCGTGGTTCGTCACGGGGGGCGTCGCGCCCCAGACCCTCGACGACGTGCTCGCCACCGGCGCGCGCCGGGTGGTCGTGGTCCGGGCCATCACCGGCGCGCCGGACCCGGCGGCGGTCTCGGTGGAGCTGGCGCGGCGGCTGCAGGAAGCGGCCGGGCTGTGCGCCACCTGACGTACCTGTTCGTGCTGGGCGGCTGTCTGGTGGCGGCTGCGCCGCTGGAGGTGTTCCTGAGGCTGCGGGTGCGGACGAAATGGCGGCGGCTGCTGCTCACGCTCGTGCCGGTGCTGGTCGTGTTCGTCAGCTGGGACTGTTACGCCATCGCCCGTCACCACTGGTCCTACGACCGCGCGCAGACGACCGGCGTGCTGCTGGCGGGCCGGCTGCCCCTGGAGGAGTTGCTGTTCTTCCTGGTGATCCCGGTGTGCGCGGTGCTCACGCTCGAGGCGGTCCGCAAGGTGACCGGATGGACGGTCGGTGACGAGGCGCCCTGCCGCGACGCGTCCCATCCGGATGAGGCGGGCGTGCGGTGAGCTACTCGTGGCTGGCGATAATCGGCCTGGCGTTCGCCCTCGTGCTCGACCTTGCGGTGCTGCGGACCCGGCTCGTGCTGCGGCGGGCGTTCTGGGTCTCGTACTTGATCATCATCGTCTTCCAGCTGATCAGCAACGGTGTGCTGACCTACCGGCACATCGTCCGCTACGACCCCGGATCGATCCTGGGGCTACGCCTTGCCGGGGCCCCGGTGGAGGATCTCGCGTTCGGGTTCTCGCTGGTGCTGCAGACCCTGTGCTGGTGGGTCTGGTGGGGCCGGCGGATGGCTGCTCGCCGCGCCGGCTCCGGCTAGCGAGCGCGGGCCGCTCGCCACAGCGCAGGGCCGGCGACGGCGAGCCGGCGGGGGAGCGCGACCGTGACGCGGCGGTCGAGTACCTGGTAGTCGGCGGCTTCGATGGCATCCAGGATGCCGCCGTAGAGGGTGTAGGCGGTGCGGATGCAGTCTCGTGACGTCGGGTGCAGCAGCCGGATCCCCGGCTCGGCGGAGCGGAAGATCTCGCGGCAGCGGGCGATCTCGTGGGCCAGCAGGCGGCGCACCCGCCCGTCGACCACGCCGGTGAGCAGGCGCTCGCGGGTGACCCCGAACAGGCGCAGCGATTCCTGCGGCAGGTAGATCCGGCCGCGGCGCAGGTCCTCGCCGACGTCACGCAGGAAGTTGGCGAGCTGGAACGCGACGCCGAGGTCGCGCGCATACGCGGCGGCCGTGCGGGACGACGGCTCCAGGATGGGCAGCATCTGCAGGCCGATGACGGCCGCCGAGCCCTCGACGTACGTGAGCAGGTCGTCCCAGGTCTCGTACTCGCGGACGGTGAGGTCCATCCGCATGGCGGCGAGGAAGGTCGTGAAGTGCTCGGAAGGCACCTCCCAGCGGGCCGCGGTATCCGCGAGGGCGCGTAGCACGTCGCCCCGGGTGCTGGCCTCGCCCGCCACCTCCCGTCCGGCATCCAGCGCCGCCAGCAGGCCAACCTCCAGCGCCCGCAACGCCGCGTCGGCTTCCTGCTGCCCTGCCGGCGAGCAACCGTCCGGGCTGTCGACCAGCTCGTCGGCGAAGCGGGCAAAGCCGTACAGCGCGTGGACGTACGGCCGCTTCCAGGCCGGCAACAGCCGGGTCGCCAGGTAGTACGTACGCCCGTGCGAGGCGTGCAACCGGCGGCAGGTGTCGTACGCGGCCCTCAGCTCGGCGGGCGGCCCGGCCGGAGCCGTGAACAGGCTCATGGGAGCCGGGAGGACCAGGCCACGGACAGCCCGCCGCCGACCAGGGCCAGCAGCAGAGCGAGCCCGGTGAACCAGCGGCCGACCTCCTGGTGGGTGACGTTGTAGCCGATCGAGCTGCCGAGCCCCTGGTAGACGCGCTTGAGCTCGTCGCCGGTGGTGGCCCGGTAGTACGCCCCGTTGGTGTCAGCGGCGATGGTCTGCAGCGCCTGGGTGTTGACCGGCACGGGGACCTCCTGGCCCTGAATCAGCAGCCTGCCGCTCGCGGTGCCGTACGCGATCGTGCTGACGGGAACGTGGGCCTTCACCGCCGCCGCGACCGCGGTCTCGTTGGGAGTGCCGCGGGTGGTCTCGCCGTCGGAGATGAGCACGATGCGCGCCGGCGGCGGTGTCGTGGCTCCGGTCTGGGTATGCGCGCTGTCGGCGATGGCGGTCAGCGCGGCCTCGATCCCGTTGCCGATCGCGGTACCGGGGCCGAGCTGCAGGTTGTTGATGGCGTTGCGCACCTGCTGGCGATCGGTCGTCGGGCTGACCAGGACCGAGGCGGTCCCGGAGAACGACACCAGGCCGAGCTGCAGCTTCGGCGGTAGCTGCTTGACGAACGCGAGAGCGCCGGTCTTGGCGGCGGCGAGCCGGCTCGGGGTCACGTCGGTGGCCGCCATGGATTCGGAGACATCAATGGCCAGCATGATCGTCGCCCGCTCTTTGGGCACCTTCCGGTCCTGCGCGGGGCGTGCCAGGCTGAACACCAGCCCGGTCATCGACAGCAGCAGCAGCGCAGCGGGGATGTGCCGGCGGTACCAGGTGGGGCGGCGCGGGGCCACCGAGGCGAGCAGCGAGAGCTGGGTGAACCGGGCGGTGTAGCGGCGCCGCCGCAGGCTGACGAAGACATAAGCGGCCAGCAGCGCCGCCACCACCAGCAGCAGCCAGAACCGGGACGCGGCGAGGTAGGTCATCGCGCCGACCCCCGGGAGCGGCGGGCGGCAGCGACGTGGCGGGCCACCTCCAGCAGCCAGTTGGAATCGGTGGAGAGCACCAGGTGACCGGCCCGCGCCTGGCGCAGGGCGAGCGCGACCTCGGCGCGTTCAGCGGCCGCTGCCCGGGCGAAACGTTCGCGCAGTCCCGGGGAACGCGTGTCGACCTCGAGCTGAGCTCCCGTCTCCGGGTCGGTGAGCGCCAGCACCCCGACCGACGGGAGCGCCAGCTCGCGGGGATCGCGGATCTCGACGACGAGGACCTGGTGGCGTGCGGTCAGTGCGCGCAGCGAGCGGGACCAGCTCTGCGGGTCGCCGAGCAGATCGGAGACGACCACCACCAGCCCGCGCCGCAGCCCGCGGCGCCCGAGCTGCTCGAGAGCCGCGTTCAGCGGCCGGGTGCCGGAGTCGGCGGGGCAGTGGCCGACCTCCTCGGCCCGCGGTGCGGCAGCCAGGACACGCAGCGCGTGCCGCAGCGAATCGCGGCCGCCCCGGGGTGGCAGCTCGGTTACCCCGGAACGGGGGCCGGTGCCCTGCACCACGATCAATCCGAAGCGGCTGCCCAGCCGGGTGGTGAGCACCCCGAAGGCGGTGGTGGCGGCCAGCGCCAGGTCGCGTTTCTCCCAGGTGTGGGTGCCGAAATGCATCGACGCCGTCAAGTCGACCACGGCGTACGTGGTCAGCTCGCGGTCGGCGATCAGGTCGCTGACGTGCGGGACGCTGGTGCGTGCCGTCACGGCCCAGTCCATCCGGCGCACGTCGTCGCCGAGCCGGTACTCGCGGCTCTCGGCCCGCTCGCTGCCGTGGCCCGGGAGCAGCCCGAGGTGGTCGCCGTGGAGCAGGCCCTCCAGCCGGCGGCTGATCATCAGTTCCAGGCGGCGCAGCCTCGCGTCGACGTCCTCGGGCGCCTCGTGGGGGGCCCGAGCGACACGCCCCGGGCCGCCTGCCCGGCGGATGGGGCGCACGCGATGGTGGGGAACCGTCACGCCGGCTGCCCCTGACCGGTGAACTGGCCGGCGTACTGGCTCGGGGTCACCACCGGCTGGGGGGTGGCCGCGAGGACGCGCTCGATCACGGACTCGGGGGCGACGCCATCGGCGAGCGCTTCGTAGGAGAGCACGAGGCGGTGGGGCAGGACCTCGGGGGCGACGTCGGCCACGTCGGACGGGATCACGTAGTCACGCCCGCGCAGCAGAGCCAGCCCGCGGGCCGCGGCGATCAGGCCCAAGCTGCCGCGCGGTGACGCGCCGTACGCGAGCAGTCCGGTGATGTCGGGTACGCCGAAGCGGACCGGCTCCCGGGTCGCGAGCACCAGGCGAACGGCGTACTCGGCGACGGCGTGATGCACGAAGACCTCGAGCGTCGCTTCCTGCAGGTCGGCGAGTTGCTCGAGGGTCAGTACCTGCGATGCGTGCGGCGGATGAGCGCCCATCCGGCGCACGATTTCCAGCTCGTCGGAGGCGGTCGGGTACGGCACCGAGACCCGCATCAGGAACCGGTCGCGCTGGGCCTCGGGCAGCGGGTAGACGCCCTCCGACTCGATCGGGTTCTGCGTCGCGAGCACCAGGAACGGTGACGGGACGGGATAGCTCGTTCCGCCCAGCGTGACCTGCTGCTCGGCCATGACTTCGAGCAGGGCCGACTGCACTTTCGCGGGAGCCCGGTTGATCTCATCTGCCAGCACGAAGTTGGCGAAAACCGGGCCGAGTTCGACGTCGAACTGCTCTCGACCCATCCGATAGACGCGAGTGCCGACGAGATCGCTCGGGACGAGGTCCGGAGTGAACTGCAGCCGTGTGAAGGTGCCGCCGATGGCGCGGGCCAACGTGGAGACCGACAGCGTCTTCGCGATTCCGGGTACGCCCTCGAGCAGGCAGTGCCCTCTCGCGAGCAGGCACACCACCATGCGCTCGACCATGCGGTCCTGCCCGACGACGACCCGCTTCACCTCGAAGAGCACCTGCTCCAAGGTGGCCGCGACTGGTGTGGGATGGCCGGGCTTCGCCTCATGCGTGGGAGGTGTCACGGGACCAGTGTCGCAACCCGGGCTGGACTTGCCCTGTGAGTTGCCTGGGTGCCTTCTCCCGCGACTTGTCACATCTCGCGCACGTATGAATACTGTGGGTGTCCGGGGGAACGCCGCACGCACGCTGGTTCGGAACCGGCGCGTGCCCTGAACGACGCGAGAGGTTCCGCGTGACCGTCACTACCGTTCCCCTGGCCCGTCGCCATCGGTGACCCCCCTGCCCCGGCTTCGTCGATGACACCCCGACTGATACCTCGACCCCGACTCCCGATCCGTGGCCTGCGGTCGATACCGCCAGCACGGACCCCTAGGCGGCTGGCGGTGGATCGTGAACGTGATCGGCGTGCGTACGGGATGAAGCTTGTGAGGCGATCCCGCACGCCGGCAGCCGGGCACCCGTCCCGCGCTTGGACGGCGGGGCTCCTGATCGCCGCGGCGGGATTCGGCCTGGCCGGATTCCTGCCGCCGCATTCGGCGAGCCCGGCCGGGCCGACGGTCTCCTGGTTGCTGCTGGCCGTGCTCTTCGGGATCGCTGAGGTCTGCGTCCTGCACGTGCAGATGAGGGGCGGCGCCCGCACCGTCTCGCTGTCCGAAGCGCCGCTCGTACTCGGACTGTTCTTCACCGCCCCGCCGGACCTCGTCCTGGCACGACTGATCGGTCCCCTCGTGGTCTTCGCGATCATCAGGCGCCAATCACTGCTGAAGCTCGGTGTCAACTTCGCCGTGCTGCTGGTCGAGGTCGCCATGGCGGTCGAGCTCTTCCGGCTGATCCTCGCCGGCGCCCCCGTGTCCTCGCCGCGTGCCTGGCTGGCCGCCTATGTCGCCGTGCTGATCAGCGGCATCGTCTCGGCCGTGCTGGTGACGGTGGTCATCGCGCTGTTCCAGGACGAGTTCCATCTCAACGACCTGACCCGGGCCGTGGCCACGAGCAGCGCGGTCTCCGCCGTGATCGGCACGATCGCCCTGGTGGCCGTCAACGCCCTGCAGCGCTCGACCGAGACGGGGTGGCTGCTCGCCGGCGCCGCGGCCGTCATCCTCATCTGCTACCGCGCGTACGCGGCGCTCACCGGACGTCACGCGGCGCTCGCCCGGCTGTACGGATTCACCGACGCCATCAGCAGCACCCACGAGCCCGACGAGGTGCTGCGCCAGCTGCTGCTTTCGGCCCGGGAGATTGCCGCCGCCGAGCACGCCGAGATCGTCTTCGCCCCCGCGTTGCCGGAAGGGCTGCCCACCCGGCTGACGATCGACGAGGGTGGCCGCCTCCAGCGCAACGACGCGTCCGCCGGCGCCGGACCGAACGCATCCGGCCTGGACATCCCGGATCCCGTGCACGCCCAGGTGCTGCGCGCCGGCACCGCCATCCTGCTCCCGCACCGCTCGGGGCTTTCCCGCCGCCCGGAATGGCGGCGCTACCTCAAGCGGATCGGCCGTCGCGAAGCGCTCGCGGTGCCGCTGCGCGATGCTCCGCCGCAGGAGAGCGAGCCCGGCCCGGCCGACAGCTCGTCCGGGGCGGCCCAGGTGACCGGCAGCTTGATGGTGGCCGGCCGGGTGGGCCAGGTGCGCACGTTCGACGCGGCCGACCTGCGGCTGGTCGAGACGATCGCCAACCACGCCGGTCTCGCCCTTCGCAACGGCTGGCTCATCGACGGCCTCACGCACGCCGTCCGCCACGATCCGCTGACCGGGCTGGTCAATCGAACCTATCTACACCAGCAGCTCAGCGACGTGCTGGCCGAGATCCGTTCCGGGGACCGCGCCGGCGCCGCCGTGATGATCTGCGACCTCAACGGCTTCAAGGACGTCAACGATGCCCTCGGCCACCAGATGGGCGACGTGCTGCTGCAGCAGGTGGCGCGCCGGGCATCCGCGGCGCTGGCCCCGGGCGACGTGCTTGCCCGCCTCGGCGGCGACGAGTTCGCCATCCTGCTGCCCAACACCCACAGCGCGGAAGCGGCCGCCGAAGCCGGCGAGCGCGTACTGCGCGCCATCGCCGAGCCCGTGACGCTTGCGGAGCTGGTCATCTCCGTCAGTTTGTCGATCGGGGTCGCCCTCGCTCCCCGGCACGGCATCGAAGCGTCCGGCCTGCTCAAGCGCGCCGACATGGCGATGTACGCGGCCAAGGCCACCAACCGCGGCCTGCGCCTGTGGGAATCGGGCATGGGCCAGACCGACGCCCAGCAGCTGACCTTCGCGGGTGAGCTGCGCCGGGCGCTTACCGAGGGCGAACTCGAGGGCTATGCCGAGCCGATCGCCTCGCTCATCACCGGCGAGATCGTCGGGGTCGAGGTCCTGCCGCGCTGGCAGCACCCCGAGCGCGGGCTGCTCACGCCCGAGGAGTTCGTGCCCACGGCGGTGAGCAGCGGGTTGGCCAGCGAGCTGGCCCGTTGCCTGCTCGGGTCGGCGATCTGCGCGTGCGCCGAGTGGAGGCGGACCAACTGGGATCTCGGCGTCTCGGTCAACCTACCGGCGCGTGCGCTGGCCGACACCTCGCTGCCAGAAACCGTCGCGCGGCTCCTGGAACAGCACGGGCTGCCTGCCGACCGGCTCACCTTGGAGATCGCCGAGAGCAGTGTCGTCGCCGAGGACAGCACGACCCTGCCAGCGCTTCGGCAGCTGTCTGCCCTTGGTGTGCGGGTTGCCGTCGACGGCTTCGGCACCGGGCACTCGTCGCTGTCGCACCTGCGCCGGATGCCGATCCGGCAGGTGAAGATCGATGCCGGATTCGTCCGTCGCATCGACCATGACAGCGCCGACGAGGCCATCGTTCGCTCGATCGTCGACCTGGGCGCCAAGCTCGGTCTCGACGTCGTCGCCGAGGGGGTCGACTGTCAGGCCGTATGGGACCAGCTACGGCGGATGGGCTGTGGTCAGGCGCAGGGGGCCCTGCTCGCCCGCCCGCTACGGCTGGCGACCTTCGCCGAGTGGCTGCAGGCCGACGATCCCACGCCGCGCCGGCTGCTGGCCGGCCGGAGGCTGAACGTGGGTGGCCCGCGGGCGGTGCTCGAGGTCGGCGCCGGTGATCCGCTCGCGCGGCCAGGCGTCCTGACACCAGCACCATCGGCACGCCTACGCCGGGCTGGCGTTCCCGAGCCCGGCGAGCACGACGTTCTCCACTCCCGGCACCAGGTTGCGGGGCCCGCAACGGGCCGGTCTGGCTGAACGTGTGCGCGGCGGCGAACGGCGCCCCGCGCTCGATGCCCCTGCGCCCGCCAGTGCGCCGGGGTGGTCACCGCCTCCACCTCGATGGCGTCGCCGAAGCCGAGCCAGCCGCGCTGCTCCAGGGTCTCGACCAGGTCGTCGCGGTAACGCGGGCCGATGACCGACCCAGTCCAGCCGGGCGTCGAGATTCGGGGTTGGGGCCAGGACGTAATACGTGTGCGCGGCCGGGCGGAGCCAGGGCCGGGTCGCTCGCGGTCGGGTTGGTCACCAGCAGCGACGGGTCGCCCATCAGCTCACGACGGTCGATGAGCTCGGTGAACGTGCGGCGCCAGGCCCGTCCGAAGAGATGGTGTGGTGCGCCGCCCCGGGATAGGCCAGGCTGCTGCCGGCGAGCAGCAGGAAGCACGAGGGGCTGTACTTCTGCCGCGGCAGCCGCCGGTTCCAGATCCGCCCCGCCGCCGTGTCCGGGAGCAGTTCACGGAAGGCCACCGGCGCGTCGGGGTTGAGCACGACCGCATCGGCGGCGAGGCGCTCCCCGTCCTCGAGGATGCACGCCGCGAGCCCGCCGCCTCGCACCTCCACCCGGCGGACCGCCGTGCCGTAGCGGATACTCGACGCCCGCGCTTGGCCGCGGCCGCCGCCAGCGCCCGCGGCACGGCATGCATGCCCCCGCGCGGGAAGTACACGCCGGCCACCGAATCCATGTAGCTGATCACGGAGTAGATCGCCAGCGCGTCGTACGGGCGACAGCCCCGCGTACATCGCCTGGAACGAGAACAGCCGCCGGGTACGCGGATCTTTCAGGTAGGAACCCACTTTCGGGGCCAGCCGGCGCAGGCCCCCCGATGGCGACCAGACGCGCCAGCGCCGTGATGTCCAGGCTCCAGCGGTGGTCGAAATTGCGGTCGATGAAGGCGCTCATCTCCAGCGGTAAAGCTCGGGAGACGAAGCTCGACGAACCGCCGGTAGCCGGACGCCTCAGCGCTTCCGCAGACCGCGTTCCACCTCGGCGGCCATCGCCTCGACGTCGGAGCGCGCATCCAGCGTGCTGCCGTCGGGAAAGATCGGCCCGGTACAGCGGGTCGACGGGCACAGGTCGAGCTATCGCTCATCCGCTCGCCGACGGCGTCGAACGCGTCGCTCCATCAGTTCGGGCATGGTCAGCACGGTCGGCCCGGTATCGAAGCGTGTAGCCGCCGCGCGACCAGACGCCGGCCCGGCCCCCCGGCCCGTCCGAGCGCTCGAGGACGGTCACCCGACCGGCCGGCGCCGGCGAGATGCAGCGCGGCGGAGAGCCCGGCGAGTCCGGCACCCACCACGACGACGTGGTCGGTGCAGCCAGGCACTGTACGCACCCGGCTGACGCTAGCGGGCCACGGAATGCTCACCCGAGACGGTCGGTGACCGCCGCCGCCAGCGCTTCCAGCGAGCGACGTGCCCGGTCATCGAAGTCGGGCACGCCCAACGCTTCCCGCGCCTGCGCCCGGCGACGAACGATCAACTCCTCCACCTCGCCGAGCGCCCCGCATTCACTGATCACCATCCGGCACGCGGCGACGCCTTCGGCATCGAGCTCAGGGTTGCCGAGCAGGCGGGTGAGCTGGGTAGCGGCGGCCGGATCCGCGCGGCGTTCGGCCAGCGTCACGAGGGCTGTCCGCTTGCCCTCGCGCAGGTCGTCGCCGGCGGGCTTGCCGGTGACGGCGGGGTCGCCGAAGACGCCGAGGACGTCGTCGCGCAGCTGGAAGGCTTCCCCGAGCGGCAGCCCGTACGCCGAGTACGCCGCCAGGAGTTCGGGTGTCGCCCCGGCGAGAGTGCCGCCGAGGTGCAGTGGTCGCTCGACGGTGTACTTCGCGCTCTTGTAGCGGGCCACCCGCAGGGCGCGCTCGGTGGCCATGGTGCTGTCCGGCTCGCGCAGGACGGACGCCAGCACGTCGAGGTACTGGCCGGCCATGAGTTCCACGCGCATCTCGGCGTAGATCGCGCGGGCGCGGTCGACCGCCGCCGGGTCCAGGCCGCATTCGCCGAACATCTGGTCGGCCCAGACCAGGCACAGATCCCCGAGCAGGATGGCGGCACTTGATCCGAACGCCTCCGGGTCGCCGCGCCACCCTCCTTCCCGGTGCAGCTCCGCGAAACGCCGGTGGGCGGACGGCCGGTCACGGCGGGTGTCGGATGCGTCCATGACGTCGTCGTGGATCAATGCGCAGGCGTGCAGGAATTCGAGGGAGGCGGCGGCGGCCAGGGCGCCGTCGCTGTCACCTGCTCCGGCTCCTCGCCAGCCCCAGTAGCAGAACGCCGGTCGCAGTCGCTTGCCGCCGGCGAGCACGAATTCGCGGGTCGCAGCGGCGACGGGTTCCAGCTCGGGCCCGATCCCGGTCAGGACCGGCTCCGCCCGGCGCAGGAACGTCGCCAGCGCATCCGTGACCCGCAGGCTCAGCTCGCGCAGCCGCGCCGGGTCGCCGGCGGCACCGGCAGCGGCTGCCGCGTCAGCAGCGGGCATCCCGGTCGGCATGATGTGGACGGTAGCGAGCTGAGCGTGTCAAGGGACGCGGACGGACGGGGGAATCGGGTGAGCCTGGCGGCGGGGCGTCGCGATGGCTTGTTGCGCTTCGACCGCGCATCGGTAGCTCAGGGCCAGGTGCGGGTCGCGGTGGGCAGCGGCCGGGTGGAGCTCGGACGCTCCGCCGGCCAGCACATCCGCGTGCGCTGGACCATGCCCGCCGTGCTCCCGGCGGGCTGGCCGGGCTGGAGCCGGCTTCGCGGCGGGGCCGGGCCCAGCGTGCGATCGGATGCCGACGGGATGCACATCCGTACCCGCCGCGCCCGCCTGCGTATCGACCTTCCGGAGGGGTTGAACGTCCGGGTCGACATCGGCCGTGGAGAGATCACGTCGTGGGGCGCCGGGGGCGATCTCACGCTGTGCAGCCGCGCCGGCCGGGTGTCCTGCCGCGAGCTGACCTGCCGGACGCTGGTCGTGCAGGCCCAGCAGGCCAACCTGCACTTCGCCGCGGCCCCGGAGCATGTCGACGTCGTCGCGCCGGCCTGCGTGCTTGCCCTGCCGGGGGGCCCGTACTCCGTGACGGCGCCGCCGGGCGCCCAGATCGAGGTCACCCAGGCGCCGGAAGCGGTCCACCGGATCACCGTCAGCGCAGGGGAGGCCCGGATCCTCGCCCAGGCTGCGCCGTTGAGCCTGCGCAGCGAACCACCGGGTGAGCCGGCCGCGGCCGGTTAGTCTCCATAGCCAGGATCGGAAACGTTGTCGGGCTCGGGGATGGGGTGGGGCAGGTGAGCACGGCCGGTGTGCGTGCGCGTCGCTCCAAGACGGTCCGGGAGCTGCTGGAAACCGGGGAGCCGTCGTTCTCGTTCGAGTTCTTCCCGCCGAAGACCGACGAGGGAGAAGTCCAGCTCTGGCGGGCGATTCGCGACCTCGAGCCCTACGCGCCGACCTTCGTTTCCGTCACCTACGGCGCCGGCGGGTCCAGCCGTGACCGCACCATTCGCGTCACCGAGCGCATCGCGACCCAGACCACCTTGACCCCGGTGGCTCACCTGACCGCCGTCGGCCACAGCGTCGCCGAGTTGCGCCGGGTGGTGGGTGACTACGCCGGCGCCGGGATTCGCAACGTGCTGGCGTTGCGCGGCGATCCGCCCGGCGGCCCGAGCGCGCCGTGGGTGCCGCATCCCGAGGGGCTCAGCTATGCGAGCGAGTTGGTGACGCTGGTGCGCTCGCTGGGTGATTTCTGTGTGGGCGTCGCCGCGTTCCCCGACAAGCACCCCGGTGCCACTGACCTGGAGGCCGATGCCCGGCGGCTGGTCGAGAAGTGTGACGCGGGGGCCGATTTCGCCATCACGCAGTTCTTCTTCTCGGCCGACGCCTACTTCCGGCTGCGTGACCGGGTCGCGGCGCTGGGCTGCAACGTGGCGATCCTGCCCGGAATCATGCCGGTGACCCAGACGTCTTCCATCCAGCGGATGGCGGAGATGTCGGGCGCGATCTTCCCTGAGGAGCTCGCCCGCCGGCTTGCCGACGTGGGCGACGACGCGGCTGCGGTGCGCGCGATCGGGGTCGAGGTCGCGTCCGACCTGGCTACCCGGCTGCTCGCCGGAGGGGCGCCCGGCCTGCACTTCTACACGCTGAACCGCTCGACGGCGGCGCTGGAGATCTTCGCCTCCCTGGGCCGCCAGGGTCCGGGCGCGCACTGAGCGTGTGCGGGGCCGCGGGGGAGGCCCGGCGGGTCACTCCTCGGCGAACGTGTCGAAGACGCAGATCAGCCACTCGTCACGAAAGGGCTGCTCCCGGGCCAGTGTGAAGCCGCGCTGATTGCCCGCGTCCACCACGCTGGCCAGCAGGGTCAGGTCTATCTGCCCGTAGACGGGCGTGATGCGCACGGCGAGCGCTACCTGCTCGCGGTCATCCAGGAACACGGCGTCGGGAGCGAAAGCCTCCGCGGTCTCGATGACGTACGGCGCGGGTTCGCTCACCCGGCGACCATACGGGGGAGGATGTGGCCCATGCCGTCCCTGCCCCTGCTCGCTTCCCTCCCGTTGCTGCCGGCACTGCCCGACGGGCCGCTCGGATTCCTCCTGCGGGCCTCCGCCGGGGCCCGTGCCAGCAGCGCTGCGCCGCTGCCGGAGGTCTGGTCGGTGCTCGTGCATCCCGGCAGGTGGCCGGAGTTCGACCCGTTCCTGCGCGCCGTCGAGCCGCCACCGGAAGCGACGGGCTCGGCTGACCGGGAATCCGAGGACGCCTGGGAAGTGGTCGCCGGTCAGCAGGTGCTGGCCGAGGTGCGGCTGCTTCACCGGCAGGTGCCCGTCGACGTCGACCACGTGGTGAACCGCTCGTCGCTGGCGAGCACCTCCCGGCTTTTTCACGGGCTGGCCGAGGAGGTCGAGCACCTGCTCATCCCCCAGGCATCCGGCGGCACTCTCGTCACCGCCCGGATCACCCTGCACGGCCCCCTCGCGCTGCCGGCGTTGCTCCCGCGCTGGGCCTTCCGCTCGCTGGCGGTACGGCTGCTGGCGCGCGCTGCGGAGAGCGGGCTGCGCGCGCGGTCCCAGGAGATCCCGTCCGTCGCATGAGCCGGGCGGATAGTGCGGCGCCGGGGCTCCTGGATCGGGTGTCCTACCGGGCGCGCTGGACCGACCTGCACGGCGGGGCCGGGGCGAGCGGCTCGCGGTTGACCGCGGCGTGGCTGACTCTCATCGAGAGCGCCGCCCGCCCGCTCGCCCGGCGCCACGTACCCCCGGACGCGCTCACCGCGCTCGGGGTCGTCATCGCCTCGGCCGCACCCGTCGCCGCGCGGGCAGGCGGCAGGTGGCCGCTGGCTGCCGGCGGCGCGGTCGCCGCCTCCGCCGTCGCCGACAGTCTCGACGGCTCGGTGGCCGTGCTTTCCGGTGCCGAGACGGGGTGGGGATTCGTGCTGGATTCGCTGGCCGATCGGGCCAGCGACGGGCTTCACCTGATGGCGCTGCGGGCGGCGGGGGCGTCGCCGCGGCTGGGAGTGTTCGCCGGCGCCGGGATCACGGCCCTGGAGTACGCGAGGGCGCGCGCTGCGGCCGCGGGTTTCGGCGAGATCGGCGTGGTCACGGTGGGGGAGCGGCCGGTGCGGGTCTGCCTGGCGGCGGCGGCCCTGCTGGCGTCAGGTGTTCTCCCTGGCGGGGCACGGGCTTTTGCCAATACTGGTGCGGCCGGGATCGGGGCGCTGAGCGCCGTGGGCGCGGTCCAGTTCTTGCGGGTCGCGGCCCCGCAGCTGCGGGGCCGCCGGCCGCAGGGCTGAGCGTCAGGCGGGTCCGACCAGGCGTGCCACGGCGGCTGCCGAGAGGGCGACGAGCGGCAGGCCGCCGCCAGGGTGGGCGCTCCCACCGGTCAGGAACAGGCCGGGGACGGGGGAGCGGTTGGCAGCGCGCCGGAACGCCGCCAGGGCGCCGTGGCGGGAGGCTCCGTAAATCGCTCCGCCCGGGGCGCCGGTCGCGCGAGCCAGGTCGGCGGGGGTGCGCGTCTCGCAGAAGAGCAGCCGCCCCCGCAGGTCGATGCCGCGCTGCGCCATCACGCCCAGCAGGTGGCGGGCGTAGCCGTCAGCGGTCCCGGGGGCGTCCCAGTCGAACGGCCCCTGGCGCGGCGCGTTGACCAGGACGAACACCGCTCGCCCGCCCGGGGGTGCCACCGCCGGATCGCGAGGTGCGCTGACGTACACGGTAGGGGTGGGGCTGATCCGCCCGTGGAAGATCGCGTCGAACTCCGCGGTGTAGCCCAAGCCCGCCAGCGACGGGAAGAGCACGGTGTGGTGGGCCAGGTCCGGTGCCGGATCGCTGACCCCGAGCAGCATGACGAATCCCGCCGATGACGGCTGCGCGCGCGGCACCAGCTTCGGGCGGGGGAGCAGCCCGCCGTACAGGTGGCCGGCGTCGACGTCGGCGACGACCACGTCGGCCGCGATCCGCCCGCCACCCTCCAGCCTCACGCCGCACACGCGTCCGGCGGCCGTCTCGATGCCGGTGACGCCGGTGCTGGTGCGCACGGCCGGGATCCGCGCGGCGAGGGCCGTCGCCAGCTGGTGCAGCCCGCCCGGGAGGTACCAGCAGCCGTATTCCTGCTCGGCGAAGGCCGTGGCGGCCAGTGCCGCGGGAGCCCAGCGGGGATCAGACCCGGCGTACGTCGCGTAACGCTCGAGCACGGTCCGCAGCCGCGGATCGGTCAGCGTGGTCCTGGCCAGCCACCGCAAGGTGCGCCCGGGGGCGATCACGGGCAGCTGCGCCGGCTGGCGCGCGGCGAGGTCGAGCAGCCGCGGCGGGCCGGCGGACTCCAGGAACGGCCCGCGCGAGACCGTCCACATCCGGGCCGCCCGATCCTGCAGCCGTTCCCACTCCTTTGCCGCCTGGGCGCCGAGACTGTCGCGCAGCGCGCCGGACAGGGCCTCCCGTGACGCCGGCACGTCCAGCACGGCGCCGTCGTCGAACCGGTAGTGGCAGTGCGGGTCGAGGCGCTGCAGATCCAGTGTGCCCGCCAGCGGTTCGCCCGTGGCGGCGAACAGGTCCTCGAACACGGCAGGCATGGTCAGCAGCGACGGGCCGGTGTCGAAGCGGAAGCCCTCACGGGCGTACGTGCCGAGCTTGCCTCCGACCTGCGGCGCCCGCTCGCAGACCGTGACGTCATGCCCGAGCGCCCGCAGCCGGGCCGCGGCGGCGAGCCCCCCGAAGCCGGCGCCGATGACGACGATCCGTGCCATCCCCGTACCTACGCCGCGAACGCGCCGGCCGCAGCGACCACCGGACGGCCCTTCCAGGCCAGCGTGCCGCGGCGCCGCAGCCGCCAGGAGTGGGCCGTGAGCGTGCCCAGCAGGGCGATCGACAGCGGATGGGCGAAGGCGTCGGGCAGGGCACGGCTCCCGGTGCGGCGGGCCGCGATCAGCCGGGAGGCGACCCCGGCCAGGTAACACACCGCGTCCGGACGCGCGTAGAGCCAGCCCAGCAGGGCGAGCTGGGCAGCGCTGGCCGACCGGCGCCCGCCGGCGGCCGCCCAGAGCGACTTGGCGTACCCGTCGCGTAGCGCCGGCCAGCCGTCATACATCCGGCAGCTCGCGAGCTGCGTCCCGTCCGCCATCCCCCCGCAGAATCCGTGCCCGCGCATTGCCCGCGCCAGAGCGATGTCCTCCAGCACGGCCGCTCGCACACCCGGCGCCGCGTGCCCGCCCGCCGCTCGGTAGTGGGGCGCATCGACGGCTAGCAGCTGCCCGTTCGCGATGGCCAGCGAGGGCCGGCGGGTGCGTTCGGCCAGCCGCAGCGGGACGAGCGTCAGCCAGGACCAGGTCAGCAGCGGCTGAACGAGCCGTTCGGCCGCCGAACCGGCGATCTGCCGCGGGTACGGGCTGACGAAGTCCAGCCGCGCCGCGCGCAGCAGCGCAACGGTGCGCGCGAGCGCGTCCGGTGCCAGCACGACGTCGGCGTCGAGGAAGACGAGCACCGTCGCTCGGGGATCAGCGGCCTCCGCCAGCCGGGCGCAGGCCCAGGGTTTGCCGAGGAAACCGGGTGGCGGATCGCCGTGGCCCGCGATGAGGCGCAGCCGAGGGTCAGCCCCGAGTACCGACGCGACCAGGTCGGCCGTGCCGTCGCGGGAATCGTCATCGAGTACGACGAATTCGACGTCCGTCACGCCGGCCTGGGCAGCCAGTGCGGCCAGGCAAGGCCCCGCCCGGTGGGCCTCGTCGCGCATGGCGAGCAGCACGCTGACCCGCTCGACGGTTTCCGCCGCCGGCGGCGGACGGCGCAGGAGCCGGGCGTTGACCGCGCTGTGCACCGCCAGGGCCACGGCGAAGCAGCGGGCGGCCCGCCCGGACCGCCTCACGCCGCCGGGCCGGGCTGCCCGCGCCGGCGCCGCGATCGGGCCAGGAGCGCCACGGGGATTCCCATAGCCAGACCCCCGGCGACGGCCGCGCCGGGCTGGTGGAAGAAGGCGGCCGCGGCCAGCACCGACGACGCGTACGTCCACAGATAGAGGACGATCGGTACGCGATCGTCCACCGGCCGCACCGGCCGCACCGGCAGGCGCACCAGCCCGGCCATGATCACGAGCGCGACGAGGCTCCATCCGACGGTGTTCGACACCGGAATCGCGTTGATGCTCGGGCCGCCGCCGGCAAAGTGCCAGTGCCCGGCCGCGACCATCTGCGGGTCGAGGAACAGATCCCAGCTCGCGAGCGCGAGCGCGCCGCTGAACACCGGAGCGCCGATCCGCAGCCCGACGAGCAACGCCGGGTAGGCCATCATCGTCCAGGCCAGGGGCACGATCACCGGAACCCCGAGCAACCGCGGGCCGAGCGTCGCCGCGTAGCCGTAGTGGCCGAACGGCATGCCCGTCGCCACGCCGAGCGCTTCGGAGCCGAAGCCCACGCCGGCGCTGATGGCCAGCACCCCGGCCGCGAACCGGCGGCCGCGCGAGAGCGCCGCGTGGGTCAGCGAGGCGGCGCACCACAGCAGCACCGTGGCGATGGTCAGCCGGTCTCGCACGGTCCCGGACGTCAGCGGATAGCAGATCTGGCTGAGCACGGTGAGCCCGGCGAGGCCGGTGATCAGCGCGGGCAGCAGCCGCACGGCGGGCAGCCGCAGTCCGGGACGGGCTGGCAGGCTGCTGGCCGGGACAGCGCCGGTGGAGCTTGCCACAGCAGGAGCGTACGGGTGACGCGTGCAGCGGCTCATGACACCCGTGAACGCGACAGCCTGCGCAGGCTTGCCAGCCGGCGGCGGCGCGCCGCCTGCTCCAGATCTGCCAGCACGATGCGGGCCGCGCTGCGCCCGCTCGCGCCGGATACGCCCCCGCCCGGATGCGTCGATGCTCCGGCGAGATAGAGGCCCGAAAGCGGCGTGCGGTAGCCGGCCAGCTCCGGCAGCGGCCGCCAGCCGAACATCGCCGGCAGGCTCATCTCGACGTGCATGACGTTGCCCCGCAGCAGTCCCAGCTCGTCCGCAAGGTCCTGTGGCGTCTGCAGATAGGCATGCTCGATCGACGAGGAGAAGCCCGGGGCCGCGGCGTCGACCGCGGCGAGCAGCCGCGCCGTCGTCTCCTCCCGCAAGCGCTCCCAGCCGCCGCGGCCGGAGCCGGCCGGCTCGAACGGGTACCACTGCCCCCACACCGTGACCGTGTGCCGCCCGGCCGGGGCGAGCGAAGGGTCGAGTGCCGAGAACCCCATCACGACGACGGGCGGCTGCGCCGGCGGGCGGGCGGCCAGGTAGTCGCCGTAGGCCGACGCGAGCATGGCGCGGTCGGTGGCCAGCAGCCCCAGGCCGGAGTGCACGTCAGCCGGGGCATCCGGGTACTCGGGAAGGCTGGTCGTCCCGAGGCGCAGCGCGACGCCGATGCCGTTGCCCACCCGGACGGCCCGCCGCGCTCTTTCGGTCAGCGCTGGCGGGAGGGCATCGCGTGCCAGCTCCAGCGCCGTCAGGACGTGGCAGGCGCAGACGACGGCTTTTGTGGGCAGTCGCTGCCCGCCGGCGGTGATGACGGCGCTGACCCGGCCGCCGTCCACCTCGATGCTGCGCGCCGCATCCCCGAGTCGCAGCCGGCCGCCGTCGCTGCGCAGCCGGCTCGCGAGGGCCGCCGTCAGCGCTCCCGAACCTCCGACCGGGCGCGCGGGCGCCCGCCGGTGCAGCATCGCGCTCCACCCGAGATGGCCTGCCGTGCCGGGTTCGGACATCGGGGGGCCGGACTGCGAACCCATCCACGCCAGCGCCGTCTTCAGCCGTTCGTCCCCGAGCGCCTCATCGAGGACGCCGTCGCCGGGGGACAGGAACTGGCGGCTGATCTCCATCCCGCTCGCCGAAAGGTGCCGTCCCGCTCGCCACGCCGCTCGTCCGATCCGGCCGGGCGTGGGCGGGCCGTTGAAGGCGTCGAGCATCGGCTCGGTGCGCTGCACCCAGTCGCCCACGAAATCCCGGTACGCCTGCGCTTCCGCCGCTCCGCACACCGCCTCGATCGAGGCGCAGGTGCGGTCCAGGTCGACGCGGAACGTGATGCCGCCGCCGGGCGCACCGGCGACCGGCAGGAATCCCCACGGGTCGCAGTCCAGGTAGCGCAGGCCGTGACGCTCGAGTCCGAGTTCCTCGATGATCCCGGTCCAGCGGATCATCACATGCAGGCTCGAGCCCCGGTCGATGCGGTAGCCGGGGAAGCGCGAGGTCGTCGACACCGCGCCGCCGATCACCTCGTCACGCTCGACAACCTCCACTCGCAGGCCGGCCTTGGCGAGGTAGCACGCGGCGATCAGCCCGTTGTGTCCGGCGCCGATCACCACCGCGTCCAGCGGTGGCGCCGCGGCCGGGCCGGCGCCCATCACCGCGGCAGGCGCTTGGCGAGCACCGCGTATCGCGTCGGGCCGCCGGGGAAGCGGAAGTCTGAGAGCAGGGGCTGGAAGCCTTCGGCCGCATACAGCCGCCGGGCCCGGCTGCCATCGGGCTCCAGGGCCGACAGCGCTGCCGTGCGCTGGTCGCAGTCCTGCAGCAGGAGTCGCAGTACATCGCGCCCGATTCCGTGGCCCTGGTGGGTCGGCAGGACGTGCAGTTCCACGACCTCGAAGCAGCTGCTGAGCCAGTCGTCGGCGAACTCGTACCCGGCTATCTCGGTGATGGCGGTGACCACCACGTCATGCCACCACTGGCCGTGCGCCCCCGGCTGGCCGTAGCCGACCCCGACCAGCCGGTCGCCGTCCAGCGCCGCGACGGCGCGCAGCCCCGGCCGGTGCAGGTGGCTACGGGCGTGGGCGGTGCGCTCGATCTCGGCACGCGCCGGAAAGGCCTCGTGCACGTCCAGGAACGCGCGCCGGTAGACGCGCATGACGTCGGTTATCCGGGCGTTGACCTGCGCCGGGCCCCAGCGTTCGAGCCGTACCTGCCGACCTCGCTCAGCCGAGGTGTCCACCTGCACCGCTCCCCACCCCCAGCGGGTCCCGCCCGTTGACCACGCCACTGGCGTCGATCACAGCAAATCGTGCGAACAGCTGCTCGGCGTACCAACCCGCCGTCCCGGTCCGATCGATCACCGCGCGATGGGCCGCGCAGCCGTAGGCGAACGCGGACGCGGCCACCGCGTCGTCCCAGACGCTGAAGGTCGCCTGCAGGCCGATCGGTGCCTCGCCGATGCCGCGGGCGAACCGTAGCCCCGGCGCGGCGGCGACCGCGGCCGCCACGGGCGGGATCGCGCGCCAGAAGGCGACGGCCTGGCGGGGGGCCAGCCGGGCGCGAGTCAGGACCGCACACGGACCTGTCGCGACGGCCCGGGGGCGTCCGGTGCGCTGCGGGCCGAACGGGGTCTTTCCCGACCAGCAGCCGGTTGATGACACCGGTTGCAGCCCGAGCCGCCAGCGCTCGTCGCTGCGCGCGTCCCATTCCTGCACGAGCGGACTGCTGTCGAACGCGGCCGCCGCCGCCGCCGTGTCCCAGCTCGCGAGTAGCGCCCAGTGCCGCGGATCCGCGTCGCCGGGAGTGAAGCTGCGGCCGTGCCCGGTGCCCAGCAGGCGGGCGAACCGTAAGCCCGCAGCCCTGCGCAGCGGTGCCCGGTGGCGCACCATGCGGCTCAGCGCCCAGGGAACGTCACGTCGCGCCACACCCCAAAGGTGAAACGTGACCAGTTCCGGCGCGTCCTGCACCTGGACAGCTTGCCCGAGCCGGCACGGACCGGCGCGCGCCAGGGTGCGCTACTCGGGGACGCGGGTGAGTGAGGCGTTCTTGAACGGGTCGCGCGCGGGTGGGGTCGCGAGCGCCGCGCGCGGGCAGTTGGCCAGCGTCAGGCCCGCGTAGCTGAATGCTTCATCGCACAGGCTGTCGGTGGTCCAGCCGGCGGCGACTCCGATCTCGGTGACGGCGGCTCGGTAGACGGTGATGCTCGAGCGGGTCGGGGTGCCGTAGACGACGGCTATCGACCCCACGAGATCGGAGGTGCCGTGACTGCCCAGCGGACCGTCCCAAGGACGGTTGTAGCGCTGCCACAGGGTCGGCGTCGTCAGCCAGACACCGCCGACCGAAACGTCGAGGCGCTCCAGCGCGGGCAGGATCAGCCGCGCAGCGTGTTCCGGCAGCACAGCCGCCGGGCGGATCACCGTTTGCATACCAGCCACATCACCTTCTTCGGCAGCGTGAGAGTGCGCCTACAGGCCCAACCGGGTTACTCCGTCCGGAGCAGCCGCCCGATAGCGCAACAGGACGAGATCGACGAGTGCCGGATGGCTGCCGATGTGCTCGGTATCCGGACCAGCGCGGCGCGGCAACCGGCCGGGCGCAAGAAAGTAGCTCACCACAGCGGGCGCCGAACCCGCAGGTGAGAGCACATGTTTCGCGGCGGCCCGGCCCGCCGCGGCGGCCTGCTCGGCAGCATCGGCGAGGGACGGTTTGCTGGTGACGAAACCGGCGCGTACGGGAGCCCCCCAGCCCTCTTCCAGCATTTCGGCCTGCGCCGACACGTCGAAAGTCCCGAGCGGATCTGGCGATCCAGCGGCCCCGAGAACCAAGGGCCGCCCTGGCGCCACACCGGCTTCACGCAGCCGATCGAGCAACATCTGCGTCAGCATCGGATCAGGTCCGAGCGGCGGGGTGGCGGTCTTCGGCAGGTCGCGCGTGAGGTGCGTTCCGCGCGATAGGAGCAGCGGGATCACGACGGGGATGTGCTGGGGGCCGGTGTCATCGAGTGCGCCGATGACGTCGCTCAGCAGCGGCGCGTCGAGCTCGATCCAGGCCAGCACGACCGTCCGTGGAGCCAACCGGGCTGCCACCGCGTCGCGCAGCCGGCGCAGCACCGCTCCCGCCTCCGGGTCGCGGCTTCCGTGGCCGACCAGAACCACGTCCGGACGGTCGGCGGGTCGCACCCCCGCCGGGCAGCGTCGCCGCTCAAGCGTGCAGGCCACACTCGACCTTGCTGAGACCGGCCCAGCGTCCGGCGCGGCCCGCTCCCGGACGCGTGCAGGGCGCGCAGCCCACACTTCCGTAGCCCTCCGAAAGCAGCGGGTTGACCAGCACCCCGTTCGCGCTGATGTACGCGTCGATCTGGTCCTGCGACCACGCGACGAGCGGATTGATCTTGACTTTGGCCCGGGTCTCGTCCCACTCGACCAGACGGGTGTCTGCCCGCGAGTCGCTCTCGTCGCGCCGCAATCCGGAAGCCCACGCGTCGTAGCCGCGCATGGCCGACTCGAGCGGGTGGACCTTGCGCATCCGGCAGCACGCGTCGGGGTCGCGGGCGAACAGGTCCTGGCCGTACGCGGCGTCCTGCTCCTCGACCGTGAGCTGCGGGCGGACGCGCAGCAGGTTGAGCCCGTACACCGCCTCGGCGGCGTCGGCGGTGCCGATCGTCTCCGCGAAGTGGTAGCCGGTGTCGAGGAAGACCACGGGAACTCGGCGGTCAACGCGCGAGATCATGTCCAGCAGGACTGTGTCCTGCATGGACGCCGTGATCGCGAAGCGAGGGCTGAAGCGGTCCACCGCCCAGCGCAGCACTTCGAGCGGCGGCGCGCCTTCCAGCTCTTCACCTGCGCGCTCGGCGAGCTCGCGCGCAGACATCGATGTCAGATCGAGGCAGGTCACAGTGGTCCTTTGACGGGGCCGGTCGGGGGAGGCGGAAAGGACGCGTCAGATAGGACGCGTCAGCTACCGCTACCGACAGACCGCGCTCGAGACGCGCTGCAGGTCGACATGCAGCCGCGCGACGAGCACCAAGGACACGATGCGACAGTACAGCCACGGCCGGACAACCACGGCCGGGCAGATTTTCCCGCAGCACGCATTCCCGTAGCACCGGAGCAGTGCGATCGATCGAGATCGCGCCTGAGCGCGGTCACATCCGTCTGCTCTGCTTCTTGTGCGAGACTTGCCGGGAGTCAGCAGGCGGCGATCACGCGCCGTCGAGCCGAAGGGCGATGTGCGGGTAGCCCGCCCCCCCGGGGCGCTCCAGCAAGCTTCGCCAGATGTCCGGATTTCAAGTGGGAGGATCCACGCGCATGCCCGCGCCGCAGCCCAGCACCGGCCAGGGCCAGTGGGCCCTGGGTCATCGCGAGCCGCTCAACGCCAACGAGCGCTCAAGAAGGACGACGACGGGCTCAACGTCCGGCAGCGGATCGAGGACGTCTACGCCCAGCGCGGCTTCGACTCCATCGAGCCCGAGCGACCTGCGCGGCCGGATGCGGTGGTGGGGGCTCTACACCCAGCGCCGTCCGGGCATCGACGGCGGGCAAGACCGGCTCCCTCGAGCCCGAGGAGCTCGACGACAAGTTCTTCATGCTGCGGGTGCGCATCGACGGCGGCCGGCTCACCTGCCGAGCAGCTGCGGGCGATCGGCGACGTCTGCACGCGAGTACGCCCGCGACACCGCCGACGTCACCGACCGGCAGAACATCCAGTTGCACTGGATCCGCATCGAGGACGTGCCGGCGATCTGGCAGCGGCTGGAGGCCGTCGGCCTGTCCACCACCGAGGCCTGCGGCGACACCCCGCGCGTGATCCTCGGCTCCCCGCTGGCCGGCGATCGCCGCGGACGAGATCATCGACGGCACCCCGGCGATGCCGGAGGTCGCGCGACGTCACGTCGGCATCGCCGGAGTTCTCCAACCTGCCGCGCAAGTTCAAGACGGCGATCTCGGGCTGCCCCGACCACTGCACCGTTCACGAGATCAACGACGTCTCCTTCGTCGGCGTCGTCGGTCCCGACGCCGCCCCCGGCTTCGACCTTTGGGTCGGCGGCGGGCTGTCGACCAACCCCAAGCTCGGCCGTGCGGCTCGGCGTCTTCGTGACCCCGGAGCAGGTGCCCGACGTGTGGGCGGGCGTGACGTCGATCTTCCGCGACTACGGCTACCGGCGCTCGCGCACCCGCGCCCGGCTGAAGTTCCTGGTCGCCGACTGGGGCCCGGAGCGTTTCCGCGAGGTGCTGGAGAAGGAGTACCTCGGCTACTCGCTGCCCGACGGGCCGGCTCCGCGAGTCGCCGCGTGCCCGGCGCCGCGACCACGTGGGCGTGACCCCGCTGCGTGACGGCACGTTCGCCGTCGGGTTCGCTCCTCGTGTCGGGCGGGTCTCGGGCACCTTGCTGCGCGAGCTCGCCGAGCTTGCCGACCGGTACGGGTCGGGCGAGGTGCGGACCACCACCGAGCAGAAGATGATCATCATGGGGGTCGACCGACGGTCGACCGTCTGGTGGCCGAACTCGCAGCGCGCGACCTGCAGGTCTTCCCGTCGTCGTTTCGCCGCTCGACCATGGCGTGCACCGGGCTGGAGTTCTGCAAGCTGGCCATCGTCGAGACGAAGGCGCTGGCCGGCGAGCTGATCGACGAGCTCGAGCGGCGGATGCCCGACTTCGACGAGCCGATCGGGATCAATGTCAACGGCTGCCCGAACGCGTGCGCCCGGTTCCAGGTGGCTGACATCGGCTTGAAGGGGTCGTTGATCGGCGGCGAGGAGGGCTTCCAGATCCACCTCGGTGGTTCGCTCGGGGTCGAGGCCGCGCTCGGACGCAAGGTGCGCGGGCTGAAGGTGACCGCCCGCGAGCTTCCGGACTTCGTCGAGCGCATCCTGCTCGGCTACCAAGCCGACCGCGCCGAGGGCGAGAGCTTCGCGTCCTGGGTGCGCCGGGCCGACGAGTCGGTCCTGGCCTGAGCCGGGCACGAGCGTGAGTACCTCGGCCGGCTCGGCTTCTTCGGGCGGCGAGCGCGCTGTGCCGTTTTACTGTCCCTACTGCGGCGAGGAAGACCTCGAGCCGGTGGGGGAGCGCGGCGGTTGGTGGTGTCACTCCTGCAACCGGCGTTTCGTGTTGCGAACCGCTGGGAGCGGCGCCCCGCTTCCAGCGGGCCAAGGTGATCAGCTGGACCCCGGCGAGGACGTCGGCCAGCGTCGGTAACGTCTGCCCAGCGGCAATAGCGGGCGCTCCCAGGACCTCGACGCAGCGTCGCCGCCACCAACCGCGTGAAGAGCTTGACTCGCTGCTTCATCGAACGTATGTTCGGCACACCAGCTCGCGGCGTTCCCATCCAGCGTACGGGCGAGCGGGAGCCGTCGGCAGGCGGCGTCGTGGGGAAGCGACGCCACCTGCCGGCATCGTCGCCTTCCCCCGGCAGGTCCCAGCGGCCCTAGTGGTCTTCAGCCGCTAGCCGGTATCTCGGGGAGGAGGCGGTCCATGGGCAGGCGTCATGCCGAGCCGATTGATGTTCGGCGTCGCGATGATGTGCCGGCGCAGTTCGTGTGGCGCTCTCGCCTGTACGTCGTCAAGGACGTGCTGGAGCACTGGTTCGAGTCGGGCCAGTGGTGGGCAGCCGCCCCGGCGATGGTGTTGGGCGCCGGTAGCGATGCGGGGATCCCGAGCGCGGATGCCGGCGCGTCAATGGGCCCGGCCTCCGTTGACGACGGTGAGCAGGAGTTCTGGCGGGTGGAGGCGGCAGCGGGTCGATCCGCGTCCCCCGGGATCTATGACCTTTGTTTCCTCTGGTCACTCGGCAGCTGGCAGCTGGTGGAGGTGCACGACTGATGACCGTCTCTGATTCCTCGAAGAATGCGGTGCCACCGGGTCCGCGGGTATTGCCGCGCGCCGTCGGCGGCCTGCTGGCTGCGTCCCGGCAGGGTCTGGCCGATGCCGAAGGGGCCCGAGTCAGCGGGGAGCGTTACGCGCTCGCCCACCTGGCTGCCCTGCGCGCGGCAGCAGCAGTGCTGGCGGCACGCACCCGCCCGCAGAGCCGGCGCGGGCGTCCGGTCAGTGCCTGGCGGCTGCTGAGTGATGTCGCTCCCGAGCTCAGCGAGTGGGCCGCCTTCTTCGCTGCCGGGGCCGGAAAGCGCGCTGCTGCGGAAGCCGGACGCCCCGTCGTCAGCCAGCGTGAGGCCGACGATCTGATCCGGGATGCCGAGCACTTCCTGCTGGCGGTGCTTGCCTTGCTGGGCCTCGTGCAGCAGCCGTCGTTGTCGTTGTCGGCGTAGGTCCGAGAGAGCTCGAAGCGCGGGGCATGTCCGATTATTTCGTCCACCTCCATGTGGCATCCGGCTATTCCCTGCGTCACGGCGCCTCGCATCCTCACCTTCTTGCCGCCCGGGCAGCAGAGCACGGGATGGATGCGCTCGCGCTGACCGATCGCGATGGGGTCTACGGGGCCGTCCGCTTTGCCAAGGCATGCCAGCGCGAAGGCATCCGTCCGGTGCTTGGTGTCGATCTTGCTGTTGCACCCGCGGCGCTTCCAGGTGATCGACGGCCGCCGTCCATCCGGACTTCTTCTCCACCTCCCGGGCCCGTCCGCGGCGGCACCTTCATCGATCCGGGGCTGCCGCGAGTCACCCTGCTCGCCGTGGGCCGGCCGGGTTGGGGGGCGCTGTGCCGGTTGGTGACGGCGACGCATCTTGCGGGGGAGCGCGGCACCCCGATCACCAGTCTCGAACTGATCGCCGAGCATGCCCAGGCTGCCCGTGCTGCGGGTGGAGGGCTGATCGCGCTCATGGGTCCGGCGTCGGAGGCGGCCCGCGCGTTGGCTCTGCACCGGGTCACGCTCGCCCGTGCGCATGTCGACCGCTGGCGGGCTGCTTTGCCGGAGCCGGGTGAGCTGCAGTTCGAGGTGGTTCATCACCGTGGCCGGGGCGAGCTGGCGCGGGCGGGCAGATGGGCCGGCTTCGGGAGCGCCTCCGGGCTGCCGGTGGTGCTCACCAATGAAGTGCGTTACGCCGACCGCGGTGATGCTCCGGTGGCTGATGTGCTGGACGCCTCGCGCCTGCTGGTCGCTCTCGACGCGCGTCACGTCGGGCGGGTCAATGCCGAGGGCTATCTGAAATCCGGGAAGGAGATGAGCGAGGTAGCCGAGGAGGTTGCTCGTGCCGCCGGCTTCGCCGATGGTGGCCGGGGCCTGCTGATCCGTTCCCGCCAGATCGCCGAGCGCTGCGTGCTCGATCCCAAGGCAGATCTCGGGATCGGCGAGGTTCACTTTCCCGAGCTGGAGGTATCCGGCGGTGGGATCGCGGGTGCTGATGCGGATCTCGTGTTGCGCGCTCGCTGCGAGGCGGGGCTCGTGCGTCGCGGCATGCCGGCGTCACGCGAAGTGGACCAGCGGCTCGACGCCGAGTTGAACGTCATCCGGTCGCTGGGTTACCCGAGCTACTTCCTCACCGTGGCGGATGTCGTCGAGCTGATCCGCGGGATGGGGGTGCGCTGCGCGGCTCGTGGGTCGGGTGCCGGCAGCCTGGTCACCTATCTCACGGGCGTCTCCGATGTCGACCCGTTGCGCTACGGCCTGCTGATGGAGCGCTTCCTATCGCCGCTGCGCCACCAGCTGCCCGATGTGGATATCGATGTCGAGTCCGCCCGGCGTACCGAGGTCTACGAGAAGGTGCTCGCCCGCTACGGAGGGGAGCGGTGCGCCTGCGTCGCCATGATGGACACCTACCGGGCGCGTCACGCGATCCGCGATGTCGGCGGTGCGCTCGGGTTGCCTCCGGGTGAGATCGACGCGGTGGCCAAGGCGTTTCCGCACATTCGCGCCAGCCAGGTGCGCGCCGCGATGCGCGAGCTTCCCGAGTTGCGCTCCAGCGGGCTGTCCGCCGAGAGGCTGGATCTGCTGCTGCGGCTCGTCGAGCGGCTCGACGGGCTCCCGCGCCACATCGCGTTGCATCCCTGCGGGGTGCTCCTCTCGGATGTGACCCTGCTGGAGCGCACCCCGGTCGAGGCGAGCTATCTGGGTTTTCCGATGAGCCAGTTCGACAAGGACGACGTCGAGGACCTCGGGCTGCTCAAGCTCGACCTGCTGGGCATCCGCATGCAGTCGGCTATCGCGCATGCTCTTGCTGAGGTGCAGCGGGTCGATGGGGTCGAGGTCGCCATCGACGAGATCGACCGCGCTGATCCGACGACCTTCGCGTTGGTGCAATCCACCCGTACCCTCGGCTGCTTTCAGATCGAGTCGCCGGGCCAGCGTGAGCTGGTGGGCAAATTCGCGCCCGAAACCTTCGAAGACGTCATCATCGATATTTCGCTCTTTCGCCCCGGTCCGGTGAAGAGCGACATGGTGACCCCCTTCCTGGAGGCCCGTCAGGGTTGGCGCGAAGCCCGCTATCTCCATCCGGATCTGGAGCCTTATCTCGTCGATACCTGCGGGGTCGTCGTCTTTCACGAGCAGGTGCTGCACATCGTGGCGCAGATGACCAAGGTTTCGCTTGCCGAGGCCGATGAAGCTCGTCGTGCCCTAGGCGATCCTGATCTTCAGCAGGAGGTCCGGGCCGCCTTCGTGCCGGCGGCGCTACGAGCGGGATACGACCTTGCCACCGTCGAGCGGGTCTGGGACGTGCTCAAGGCGTTCGGATCCTTCGGTTTCTGCAAGGCCCATGCCGCGGCATTTGCCTTACCCACCTACCAGTCAGCGTGGCTGAAAGCCCACCACACCGCGGCTTTCCTGGCAGGGGTACTCACCCACGATCCCGGGATGTATCCCAAGCGGTTGATTCTCGACGATGCTCGCCAGTTCGGAATCGCCATTCTGGGTCTCGACGTCAACCAGTCCGACAGTGTCTATCGCCTCGAGCGTGTCGGCACGTTCAGCGAGCCTCCCCCGCGCTGCTCGATGCGCCTGCCCGCCTTCCGCCGCTAGATCCCCGGCTCCCCGACGCGCGTGATTACGGGATCCGGATGGCGCTGGCCGAGGTGAAAGGGATCAGTTCGGCCGAAGTCGAGAGCATCGTCGCCGGGCGTCCCTACGGGTCGCTGTCGGACTTCTGGCATCGGGCCCGGGTCTCCCGGCCGATCGTCGAGCGGCTCGTGCTGGCGGGAGGGTTCGATTCGCTGTACGGGATCGGCATGGCCGCGCCGGTGCGCCGGCGCGGCCGGATCACCCGGCGGGATCTGCTCTTGCAGGTGACCGAGCTCGACCGGTGGAGTCGCGCGGTGGCTCGGGGCTCGGGGCGCTCGACCCGACGCTCTCGTGGGACCGGCGGGGTCGACGGCACGCCCTCTGGCGCCGGGAGCCGCGGGGGAGTAGCGGAAGCCGGGGGAGTAGTGGAGCAGGCGGCCCGCCAGTCACAAGGCCCCCGCGGGGCGGGGGGTGAGGCCGATCAGGTCCAGCTCGCCCTTCCGCTCGGCGACGATCCGTCGGCCGTCACGGCATCCGGCCTTCCGGAGTTCACCGGCGCGGAGCAGCTGCGGGCCGAGCTCGACGTGCTCGGTCTCGACGTCACCCGCCACGTGGTGGACTTCTACGAGCCGTTCATGGCGGCGATGGGCATCACCCGGGCGCGCGACCTCGTGGGCTGCCGGAGCCGCCAGGAGGTCCTCATCGCCGGGGTGAAGGTGGCTACCCAGACGCCCCCGGTCCGATCCGGTCGCCGGGTGGTTTTCGTGACCCTCGACGACGCGACCGGGCCGCTGGACGCGACCTTCTTCGAAGCCGCCCAGGCTGGTTACGCGTCGACCGTCTTTCATTCGTGGCTGCTGGTCATCCGCGGGTTCGTGCGTCGCACCGGTCCGCGGGGAGTGTCGCTGCGGGCGACCGGTTGCTGGGAGCTGCCTGCCCTGCGGGATGCCTGGGAACGAGGGGGAATTCCCGCCGTCGAGCGCTTGATGGCGGTCCGGGCCGAGGTCAGCGAACTCGCGGTGCAGGGTGCCGCGGCCAGCCGTTCGAGCCGGCCCGTGATGGTGAATCCGCCGGTCGTGGGCCGGGCGCAGCAGTACGCCACCGGGTTCCGGCTGTCGCCGTACGCCGATATCAAGCCGTCCGGCGGCGACGCGCGCAGTGCCCCGCGCCGGTTGTGGCACTCGAGTCCGGGCAGTTCCGGCGGATGAGCGGCCAGCACGGTGGAAGCGGTGGCGGTCGTGCGCCGTCGGGACGATTACCCTTCCGGTCAGGTGCCAGGAGCGTCCTTCGGCATCCAGAAAGGATCGTGTCTCCCTCGTGCCCCTCAGCCAGTCGACCCAGTCCGGCTCCTGGCCGGCGGCGCGCAGCAGTGTCGTCTGGGAAGACCTGCGCCGCGCGCTCGGTGAGCTGGCCGATCGGCGTGGCCGGGAGCTCGCGGTCGTTGACGCCGGGGGCGGCAGCGGCGGGTTCGCAGTCCCGATCGCCGAGCTGGGCCACCGGGTCATCGTCGTCGACCCGAGTCCCGATTCGCTGGCGTCGCTGGAGCGCCGGGCCGCCGAGGCCGGGGTGGGTGACCGGGTCAGCGGGCGCCAGGGCGATCTCGACACGTTGGCCGAAGCGGTCGGTCCGGAGCAGGCCGACATCCTGCTCTGCCATGACGTGCTCGAGCATCGCCGACGATCCCCGGCTCGGGCTGGCGGCGATCGCGGTCGTGCTGCGTCCGGGCGGGTTGCTCAGCTTGCTGGCCGCTAACCGGTCGGCGGCGGTTCTCGGCCGGGTGCTCGCCGGACGACTCGACTCCGCCGAGGTCGTGCTGGACGGCGGCACCACCGGCGACCGACTGACCGCTCGATCCGGCGGTTCGACCTGGGCGAGCTCGTCGCGTTCGTCGAAGGGGCCGGCATGTCGGTACTCGGAGTCCACGGTGATCGCGTGTTCTCCGACCTGGTGCCGGGGACGGTCCTCGACACCGAGCCCCATGCCCGGGAGGCTCTGCAGCGGCTGGAAGAGAAGGTGTCGCGCTTGCCGGCCTACCAGGCGATGGCCACCCGGCTGCACCTGCTGGCCCGGCGCCCGGAGGCGGGCCGATGATCTGAGGGCACCATGAGCCGCCCTCCTGACGAGCAGTGCCCGATCCTGCACGTCGACATGGATGCGTTCTACGCCTCCGTCGAGCTGCGCTCGCGGCCGGAGCTGCAGGGGCGGCCCGGTCATTGTCGGCGGCGGCGGTAGTCGCGGGGTCGTGCTCTCTGCCACGTACGAGGCGCGAGAGTTCGGCGTCCGCAGCGCGATGCCGATGATGCGGGCCCGTCGGCTGTGCCCGCAGGCGGTCGTCATCCCGCCCGACATTCGGCCGCTACAGCGAGGCGTCCGCCGGGATCATGGAGATCTTCCGTTCGGTCACCCCGCTCGTCGAACCGCTCTCGCTCGACGAGGCCTTCCTCGACGTGCGCGGCGCGCTGCGGCGGCTCGGGCCGGCCGGCGCAGATCGCCGAGTGGATCCGTGCGCGGATCTGGGACGAGCAGCAGCTCACCTGCACGGTCGGCGTCGCCCCCACCAAGTTCGTCGCCAAGCTGGCCTCGGCGCGCGGCAAGCCGGACGGCCTGCTCGTCGTCCCGGCTGCCGGGGTCATCGCGTTCCTGCACCCGCTGCCGGTCGAGGCGCTGTGGGGGGTGGGTGAGCGCACCGCCGAGGCCGCTGCATCAGCTCGGGCTGCGCACGGTCGGCGACCTTGCCCAGGTGCCTGTCGAGCACCCTGCAGCGGGCCCTCGGCGCCGGCGGCGGGTGCTCACCTGGCCGCGCTCTCGTGGGGCCGGGACGAGCGGCGGGTCGTTCCGGCCGAGCCGGACAAGAGCATCGGTTCGGAGGAAACCTTCGCGCGTGACGTCGATGATCCCGAGGTTGTTCTGCGCGAGCTGCTCCGGCTGGCTGAACGCACGGCAGCGCGGCTGCGCGAGCAGGAATACGCAGCCCGCACCCTGACCCTGAAGGTGCGATTCGCCGACTTCACCACCATCACCCGCTCCCGGACCCTTCCGCAGGCCACCGACACCGGACGCGAGATCTACGAAATCGTCCGCGAACTTTTCCTCAAGCTCGGCCTGCAGCGCGCCCGTCTGCGGCTGGTCGGCGTTCGTGCCGAGGGCCTCATCACCTCGGCAAAGGTCACCCGTCAGCAGATGCTGGGCGAGCGCGAGTCGGGATGGCGAGAGGCAGACCGTGCTGTCGACCGTGCCTCGGCGCGGTTCGGGTCCGGGTCGGTGCGCCCCGCGTCGCTGCTCGATCCCCCCGGGCGGTCGCCGCCCGAGCCCTGAAACCCGGGAGCTCAGCGCCGCACAGCCCGGCCGCCCAACTGCTAGCAATAGTGAGCAGCCTGCGGTGATCGTCGGCAGTCCGACGTTGGGGAAACTTGTCTCACTCCCAGAGCTTGCGACTATCGTCCCACGTGCCGAAGTTCTATTCTAAGAAGACCCCCTCTCGGGGCCTGAAACATTGGTGTGGGAGGAGCGCGGATGCCGCTCTCAGAGCATGAGCAGCGTCTGCTCGAGCAGATCGAGCGAGAGCTCTACGCCGATGACCCCAAACTGGTCAGCACCGTTCGTTCGATAAACCCGCGCACCTATGCGCTTCGGCGTCTCTGGCGTTCCGCCGCCCTGTTCGCCGTCGGCCTTGGGGTGTTGGTTTCCGCCGTGGTGATCAGCGCGGATGCAGGCGCGGTCAGCATCGTGCTGGGGCTCGTGGGATTCATCGTCATGCTTCTCGCCGCGCTGCGCGGGTCAGCGGATCTGCGCCGGTTGGGCGGTCGTCCGGATCCGGACGCGCGTCCGGGCCGTTCGCGGGCGCCGAAGTCCCGGCGGTCGGTTTCCGAGCGCGCGCAGGAGCGTTGGCAGCGTCGCTGGGACGACCGCGACCGCTGATCGCTCAGCCGGAGAGCGCTCGGCCAGCTAGGGGAGTCGGGCAGTCCCTGGCTGTCGGCTGAACCGGCTGAACCGGGTCAGCCAGGGCAGGTTCGCTCGCCGGCGTGAGAATCCTGCGATCACTGACTGCGGTGCCAGCCAAGCTCGCCAGCGGGCCTGGTTGCCGCGGGAGCGTTCCCATGCCCGCAACGCGTCGGGCAGCCGGGTGGCGGCCTCGCCGGGCAGGCTCGCCCCGCCGGCATAGCGATCGAGTTCCTCTGCGTGGGCGACGTCCATGATCGTCGCCCGGGTGATCTCGGGCATGCTGCGTTCCCCGGTCGGGCGTTGCGACCAGAACCCCACGAGCCGCCGCGGCGAGAGATGCGGGGCCGGCGGCAGCCCGAGATCCGCGGCGGTATCGAGGATCTCGGCCCAGAGCTGAGCCGGGCCGCCCGCCCGCAACCGCCGGCGGCGTCGCCGGCGCCGGATCGCGGCCGGGGTGAGCAGCAGCGTCGCTGCGGCGGCGAGGCCGACGAGCCATTCGAGCGCCGCTTGCGAGCCAACGCCGCCGTGTCCGCCCGTGCCGGCGACCGGGGCGGCGCTCGCGGCGCTGGACGGGCCGGCGCCGGCGGTCGGCGTCGGGTTCGCGCTCTGTCCCGGTGCGGGCGTCGGCGTCGCCGTGGTGGTGACGGCGCTGCCTGCGGGCGGCACCGTGTAGCCGGGGGGGCTGGTGCTCTCGTCGCGCGGGGTGGGTTCGAAGCGCACCCACCCGGCCTGCGGGAACCACAGCTCCGGCCACGAGTGGGCGTCGTGGTTGTAGATCAGCCAGCTGCCATCGGGCTGGAGCGTGCCCGGGGTGAACCCGACGGCCACCCGGGCCGGGATCCCGACCACCCGGGCCAGCACGACCATGGCGCCGGCGAACTGCTCGCAGTAGCCGCGGTGGGAGACGAACAGGAACTGCGAGAGCGCGTCGGCACCGGTCGGCGCGCCGTTCAAGTCGTAATGGAATGTCGAACTGCGCAGGTAGGCCTGGATCGCCGCGGCCTTGTCGTACTCCGTGACGAGATTGGACGTCAGGCTGTCCGCCAGCTGGTTCACCTCGACCGGCAGGTTGGCGGGCAGCTCAGTACTCGGGGCCACGTCAGAAGGGACCGTGCCGCCGGCGGATTCGGCGCGCAGCGACTGCGGCGTCGGGTCGGCCACTTGCGAGGTCACCGTGTAGTGCGCGCCCGACGTGTCGGTCTGCGCCGAAAAGATGGTGAAGTTACGACCCGCGAGTCGCCAGTCGCCCGCGACGTCGACCTTGGTCGGCTGGTAGGGCACCGGCAGATAGCGCTGGTGCAGCACGGGCCGCACATCGACGGTCGCCTGGACGCGCTGGGTGGGGCCGGGAGCTACGGCGGGCAGGCCGCGCGACACCTTGGCATCGGCACCCGCCGTGAGCGACCCGAGCGTGAACGTCTCCCCGTCGAAATGCTCCAGCGCCGTCAGGCGCAGGTACTCCGGCTTGTTCGTGCGGACGCTCAGGAGCGGCTGGTTCACGGCACTGTGCAGCTGCTGCTTGAGGGTGTCGACCGGCTCGATGACCGTTGCCGACCCGGAGCCGGTGCCGCCGTGGTGCTGGCGCGCGATGGCGCTGTAGCGCGGGATGACCGCGGCGAGCAGGAGTGCTGACACGACGGACACTGCGGCGATGCGGCGCGCGTGTGCACCGGTCGCCCGCCGGATCCCGGCTGCTGAGCCCGGTCGAAGGCGGGCCCAGTGGGTCAACCTTCGGCGGCCGGACGCGAGCAGCAGCGCGAGGTAGGCGGCACAGGCGGCCAGGAACGCGAGCAGCCCCACCCCGCGGTCGACGACCGCCGCGGGGACCGCGAGCAGGGCGAGCAGTGGCAGGCCGGCCGCCGCCGGCCGTTGGAGAGCGACCGCAATCGCGTCGACCATGGCAGCGATGAGGTAGACGCCTGCGACAGTCAGGAGGAGAAATCCCGGACGCTGGGGGACCGGGACGCTCAGGGCGCGGATGTCGTTCGAGCCGGAGTTGGCCAGCGCGTGCAGGGCGCTCCAGGTCGTTCCCCAGGGCGCCAAGGTGATCTTGGAGCTGAACGGCGAGCCGTGGGTCGCCACGGAGATGACGTAGAGCCAGCCGCCGACGAGGTAGACCAGCGGCATGACGACGGCCAGGCCTCGCACCCGGCGGGAGAGCTCGCCGGCCAGCCCCGCGACGACGATGGCGCCCGAGACGGGCAGCAGCCACCAGCGCAGGCCGTCAAAAAGGTTGCCGAGGCAGAGCGCGGTGCAGAAGGTCGCGAGCCCGGCCAGCAGCGGTATGGGTATCTCGAGATCGGGCGCCACCTGCGGCGGTGGCGTGGGCGGTGGCCATCGGGGCGGTGCGGACGTCGGCTGGCGTGGGCCCGGCGGCTCGAGCAGGCCGACCCCGGTGCCGCTCACCCGACCCACCGCCGCGACTGCACCCGGTTGACGCTGAGCAGCTCCTGCCACAGCATCTCCAGGCTGCTTCCCGGACCCGCGATCACCGCCGACCACCCGGAGCGGTAGAGCAATTCCCGCGCCGCCACGGCCGCCTCCGAAGGGGGGCCAATGCGGCGTTCCCAGGCGGGCGCGTCGACCAGCAGGCACAGGCAGCGCGTGCTCCGGCTCGCGGCGCGGATCAGCGCGCCCACGTCGCCGGGACTCACGGTCGCGAGCACCGCGATCACCGAATCCGGGTCGCCGGTGTCGCCGCCGAGCCGGGTGGCGAGCGGCAGCAGGGTCGCGTTGGCGCGGCGGTCGACGTCAGCGAGCGCGTCCATCACGCCGAAGCCCGCTTCGACCGACGAGGACGAGCTGTATGACTCGGCGAGGACGGCGGCGAGGTCGTCGATCAGCCGTAGCCCGTAGCCGCCGCCGATCATGGCGGCCGAGATCGACGCGGCGGCCGAGACCGCGAACTCGAACGACTCCGACGTGCCCCCGGGACTGTGCGCGGGCGCCCGGGTGTCGAGCACGACAGTGGCCCGGCTCTGCCACGGCTGCTCCTCGCGCCGCACGCTCAGCTCGCCGGTACGCGCGGTCGTACGCCAGTGGACCCGGCGGCGGTCGTCCCCGGGCCGGTAGGGGCGGGTCGTCACGTCTTGCTCGCCGCCGGTGGTGATGCCGCGCTGGCGGCTTTCCCCGCCGAGGCTCCACTGTCCCCCGAGCCGGTTGAGGCGAAGCGGGGCCACCGCCGGAAGCACGCTGACCTTCGCCGTGGCGGCGAAGGTGCGCAGGATCTCGCAGAACCCGAACGGGTCCGCCAGGCGCACTGACAGCGGCCCGATCGGGTAGCGGCCGCGGCGCAGCGGCCGGACCCCGTAGCTGACGGTGGTCTGGGCGGCGGCGGCGATGCGGGGCAGGACGAAGCGCGCGCCCTCGCCCTCAGCAGCGCCGAGCTCGGGCGGTAGGGCGTCCTGCGCGAGCAGCAGTGGGGTGGTCATGCGAGAGGCGTTGCGGATCTCCAGCTCGACCCGCACGACGCTGCCGACCGGGGTGCGTGTCCGGTCGAGGTGGCGCTGCGCGGCGATCCGGTAGCGGGCCCGGGTCAGGAAGATGGCGGCCGTCACCGGCAGGGCCAGCACCAGGATCCCCACGCGCACCAGGTCACGCTGGTCGAGCACGATCCCGAAGGCCAGGCACGTGATCCCGGCCGCGACGAAGGTCCTGCCCCGGGGGGTGAGGCCGGACAGTGCCAGCCGGACGTGGCCGCGGCGCTGGGGCGACGCGACGTTCCCGGTGGCTCCGGCGTGCTGGCCCCGCACGTTCAGCGACCCCGGCGAAGCGCGCCTGGACCAGGCAGGGGCAGCCGGGTCACCAACTCGCTGACGATGTCGTAGGGCTGGCGCCGGTTGGCGGCCGCTTCCGGGCTCAGCAGGATCCGGTGCGAGAGGACGGCACTGGCCAGCGCCTGCACGTCGTCGGGCAGCACGTACGCGCGCCCTTCCAGCGCTGCTGCCGCCCGCGCCGTGCGCAGCAGCTGCAGCCCTGCTCGCGGGGACGCCCCGAGGCGCAGTTCCGGGTGGCGACGGGTGGCCGTCACCAGGTCGACGACGTAGCGGCGGACGTCGTCAGCGACATGGACCTGGCGGACGACGGCGGTCAGGGACGCGACCTCCGCGGCCGTCGTCACGGGTTCGAGGTCTTCCAGGGGATGGCCCCCGGCGTGGCTGTCGAGCATCGCCAGTTCGGCATCGCCTGAGGGATAGCCCATGGCGATCTGCGCCGTGAAGCGGTCACGCTGAGCTTCCGGCAGCGGATAGGTGCCTTCCATCTCGACCGGGTTCTGCGTCGCGACGACGAAGAAGGGCGGGTCCATGCTGTACGTGACGCCGTCGACGGTGACCTGGCGCTCCTCCATGCACTCCAGCAGCGCCGACTGCGTCTTGGGGCTGGCGCGGTTGATCTCGTCGCCGATCACCACGTTCGCGAATACTGCCCCCGGCCGGAATTCGAAGACGTGACGTTCGGGCTCGTAGACGCTCACCCCGGTGACGTCGCTCGGCAGCAGGTCGGGGGTGAACTGGATGCGCCGCACCGTGCCGGCCATCGCGGCCGCCAGCGCTTTGGCGAGCATGGTCTTGCCTACGCCTGGGACGTCCTCGATCAGGAGGTGACCCTCGGAGAACAGGACGACCAGCGCGGTGCGGATGACCGCCGCCTTGCCGTCGATCACCGTCTCGATCGCATCGAGCATCCGCTCGCCGACCGCAGCGACCGTCTCCACGTCAGGGCGCGCGTCAGGCGCGCCGCGGGGCCAGCTCCGGCCCACCGCGGGCAACGGATCAACCACCGCATACCTCCAGGTTCGGTGTCACCAGTGTGCCTGCGCAGCTTTCCTCGCGCATGACGGTCCGCACGGCAGCGGTACACCCAGTCCACACAGTCCGTACCGTTCGCGCCAGCGCCAATTGTGTGACGCCTCGCTGAACGCGCGCACCTGGCTATCGGTTGTAGGACCGTGCCGAGCGCGCGATCCGGCCCAGCGTGTCGGCGAGCTCCGCCGCTTCACTCTGGTCACGGTGCCGGAAGGCGGCATGCACGTTGCGTCCTGCGGTATCCAGATGCACGGTCGCGAGCCGCAACGCGCGCTGGACGGGTCCCGCGACCAGCCGCACGCTCTGCAGCTTGTCCTGCGGTACGACGTCGGTGACCTGCCGGATGCGTCCGTACGTGGTCACCGACCAGCCGTGGTCGAAGGCGCCGGACAGGTAGTGCCATGACAGGGGAGCGCGCCAGCGCGCCCGGGCTGGCGGCTTCGTCAGCCGGATCGCGTCCAGCCGCAGGCCGGGGAGGACGGTCTGGATCAGCTGCTCGGCCTGAGCGCGCGGGGCGACCGGGACGAGCACGCCGATGGCGGCTCGATCTTCGGCCCCCGCCGCGCCCCTCCCGCGATAGCCGGCGACGTCCACCTCCACGCGCACCCATCCCAAGCGGCGCCAGAGCAGCGGCTCGATGATGCGCACCGCCTGTACCCGCCCGCGCGGAACTGTCTGGTGGCGCGTGTCCAGTAGCCCGTGTTTGAGCCGGACACCTTGCGGTGAGAGGGAAACCGTAAACCCGAACTCCACCGTGAACTTGTAGTAGAGGGTTGCGCCGATCGGCAGCATCGCCGCGACGATGGCTCCAGCGCCGGCGGGCGTCAGCGAGGTGGCGAGCGCTATGGCCGCGACGAAAACCAGCGCGACCCCGCCGGTGGCGGAGATCAGCAGCGAGACGACGAAGCGTGCCGTCGGGACCGTGACGAGGACGGCTTCGTCCTGCGGTCCCCATGACGCGGCCGGCGGCGAGGGTGGGCCCGCCGCTACCGCCGCTACCGCTGGGGGCACTGCGGCGGGGGATGGGGCACCTACCGGCCGGTGCGCGAGGTCGAGCAGGTGAGCTCGTACGGAGAGTGCTTCCTCCTCGGTGAGGTAGGCGAGGTTCGCCTCCGCGCTGCCGTGGCCGACGACCTCGATCCGCAGTTCGGCCAGGCCCAGCGCGCGGGCGAGCAGGGGCCGTACGACGTCGATGGCCTGCAGCCGGGCGAGCGGCACGCGGCGGCTCTTGCGGGTGACGATTCCGTAGTCGAGCCGAAGGTCGCCTCCCTCGACGCGCCAGCGACGGCGCAGCCAGGAGAGGTAGCCGCCCAGCCCGGAAAGGGGCAGCACGACCGCGACGATCAGCAGGAACTGGGTGCTCGAGAAACCCCCGCGGCGCAGGCCGTCCTGCGCCGTGATGGCGGCCACCAACCCGAGTGCTTTCCAGCCCCGCAGCACCGGCGTCAGCGGATGCAACCGGGCCCAGCCCGACCCGGGCGGCTCGGGCGGGGCCGCGGCTTCCGGCGCGCCGGAAGCCGCCGTCATGGAGGCGGGTGCGTCCGTCCGATATCCCTCGCTCACAGCCCCGCGGCCCGCGATTCACCGAGCATGGCGAGCCGGTCACGCAGCCGCTCGGCCTCGGCGGCCGGCAGCCCCGGAACCCGCGCGTCGCTCGCGGCGGCAGCGGTGTGCAGGCGGACGGTCGCCAGCCCCCACCGCCGCTCCAGCGGCCCGGCCACGACGTCGACGAACTGCATGCGTCCGTACGGCACCACGGAAAGCCGGCGCACCATGACCCCGCGCCGCACCAGCAGATCCTCCGCTCGCTCGGCGTAGCCCCACGCCCGGTACCGGCGCAGGGCGATGACCTCGGCGCTCAGGTAGGTCAGCACGACGGACCCGAGCGCGATCAGCCCGGCGACCGGGGCGAACGCCGCCACCGCCCCAGCGGCGAGCAGCGCCAACGCTGCCGTGACGCGGACCTGGACCCGGCGCAGCCCGAGCAGCCGCCGGGCAGGCCTGCGCCACTCGAGGGCCGGCTCAGCGGCAGCATCAGCGGCCCGCGAAGTCCCGTCGACGAGATCGGCCATGGGGCCATCTTCGCTTGTTGTGACGGCCGCCGAGCCCGGCGTGGAGAGCTGGGCATGGTGCGGAGGGGTGGAGTGGGGTAGAGTGGGTGGCTGTGGGGATTGTTGGCTGATCTGACGTCATCGGCGCCGCCGGGTGGAGGTGTGCTGTGTTTCTTGGCACCCACCGGCCGCGGCTCGACGAGAAGGGCAGGCTGGCGTTCCCCGCCCGATTTCGTGACGAACTGGCGGAGGGCGTCGTGTTGACCAAAGGGCAGGACCGCTGCCTCTACGGCTACACCGCTGCTGCATTCACCCGGCTCGGCGACGCGCTGCGCGACGCGCCCGTCGGTTCCCAGGCGTTGCGCAATTACCAGCGCACGTTCTTCGGGTCGGCCTCGCTGGAGGTGCCCGACAAGCAGGGCCGGGTGACCGTGCCCGGGTCGCTGCGCGATTACGCCGGTCTCGATCGGGACTGCGTCGTGGTCGGCACGAACGCCCGGTTCGAGATCTGGAATGCCACCGCCTTCGACGAGTGGGAGGCGGGCAACGACGTTCGATTCGCCGAGCTCCAGGAGGAGGTGCTGCCCGGGGTGCTCTGAGCAGTCCGCCTTGAATTCCAAGGCATACGGCGAGGTTCCGGCCCGCTCGCATCCTGGCGTCCCTTCCCTGGCGCCAGGCAGGGGAGCGGACCTGGACCTGACCTGATGCTTTTCCTCCGAAGGCCCGTCCATCTCCGAAGCCAGGGACAGAAGGGCGGCAGCGCCCATGGAGCAGATCGACCAGGCGGCGCGGTTCGCGCACGAGCCCGTCCTTGCCGATCGCATCGTGCAGCTGCTTGCCCCGGCCTTGCAGGAGCCCGGGGCGGTCTTCGTCGACCTGACGCTGGGGCTGGGCGGGCATGCCGAGGCGCTGCTCGCCGCGGCTCCGAACGCGGTCGCTGTCGGCATCGACCGCGATACCGAGGCGATCACCCGGGCCCGGCAGCGCCTGGCGCCCTTCGCGTCCCGCGTGCGGTTCGCCCACGCGGTCTACGACGAACTCCCCGCCGTCCTCGAAACGCTTGATATCGGGCAGATTTCGGCAGTCCTGCTCGACCTCGGCGTGTCATCGCTTCAGCTCGACGATGGAAAGCGAGGCTTCTCCTACAGCCGGGATGCCCCACTCGACATGCGCATGGATCAGTCGCGGGGGCGCACCGCCGCAGACGTCGTCAACGGCTATGAGACAGGAGAGCTGGCGCGGGTGCTACGCACGTACGGCGAGGAGCGTTTTGCGCGGCGCATCGCTGAGGCCATCGTCCGCGAACGTGACCTGGCGCCTTTCACGGGGACGGCCCGGCTGGCAGAACTCGTTCGGGAGTCGGTGCCGGCAGCGACCCGGCGCACCGGCGGCCACCCGGCGAAGCGGACGTTCCAGGCGCTGCGCATCGAAGTGAACGATGAGCTCGGCTCGCTGTCCTCCGCCGTTCCCGCGGCACTCGGGGCGCTCGCCCCGGGGGGCCGGATCGCCGTGCTGGCCTACCAGAGTCTGGAAGACCGGATCGTCAAGCGCTGTCTTGCCGCCGGCGCCCACCCCGAGCGCGAAAGTGGCCTGCCGCCGGACTTTCCGGCCCCGCCGCCCCCGCCCGCCCTGCGATTGCTGACACGCGGCGCCGAACGTCCCACCGAGGCCGAGGTGGCTGCGAACCCGCGCGCGGCGTCAGCACGCCTGCGGGCGGCCGAACGACTCGACGCCGACCTGCCGCCGGCTTTGCGCCCCTCCCCGTCCCCTCACTCCCCGCGAGGCCGCTCGTGAGTGCCCAACCGCTTCCCGTACCCCCGGAAGCACCCCGCCGCCGCGCGCCGTCTCGACCCGGCGCAGCGCCGGTCCAGCCGGCGAGCTGGACGAAGCTCGCTCTGGTGCCGGCCCCGGTACCGGCGCGGCGGGCGCCCTTTGTCGTGCTGCTGCTGGTGTTGCTCGCGGGCAGTCTGGTCGGTCTGCTGCTGCTGAACACCGCGTCGGCGCAGGACTCGTTCCGCCTGCACGCCCTGCAGGATCAGGACGCGGCCCTTCAGCAGCAGCAGCAAGCGCTCACCAGCATGGCCGACGGGCTTGACGATCCTTCCCGGCTGGCCGCGCGGGCGGCGGCGCTCGGTTTGGTGCCCGGTAGCCCGCCGGTCTTCCTGCGCCGGGGTCAGGCGATTCCCAAGGGGGCCATCCGCCTCGGCAACCTGGTGTATATCCCCGGCGCGGTACCGGTGCCGCCTCCGGTGGTGCCGACCCCCGCCAAGCCGACCGTCAAGCCTGTCGCCAAGAAGCCGGTGGCCAAAAAGCCGGTGGCCAAGAAGCCGGTGGTGAAGCCGGTGGTGAAAAAGCCGGTCGTCGCTCCCAAGGTCCCCGTCGCCAAGAAGTCGGCGGCGCCGGTCGCCAAGACGCCCGTCGCGGCGCGGCCGACCACCACGGCGCGGACTCCGGTGAAGTCCACCACGCTTCCGGTCGCGGGTGGCCACTGATGAGCCCGACCGCGCCGCCGCCGGTCCGCCAGCGTCCCGTTCCCTCGCGCACCGCCGCGCGTACCGGGTCGCGCCCGGTGAGCGATCGTGCACACCGCCGGTGGGGTCGCCGGCGCAAGCGTCCCGGTTTCCGGCTGCGCTCGACCGGTCGCCGGCTGCGGATGGCCGCAGCAGTGATGGCTGCGCTCTTCCTCTTGCTCGCCGGCCGTCTCGTGCAGTTGCAGGGCTTCAAGTCGCACACCTACGCCGCCATGGCCGAGCGGCAGCGCACCCACACCGTCGACCAGCCGGCCACCCGCGGGGAGATCGTCGACCGGTCGGGCAACGTGCTGGCGGTCGACGTCGCCGCGAATGACATCTACGTCCAGCCGCCCAAGGTCACCGATGTCGTCGGTGAGGCCGACAAGCTCGCCGCGGTCCTGCACATGTCGGCCGCTGACCTCACCGCCGATCTGCTGAACAACGCCCCGTTCCGCTATCTCGCGTACGACGTCGACACGACCGTTGGCGACCAGATCACCAAGCTCGCTCTCCCCGGTATCGGCGTGCTCCCGCAGCGCAAGCGGCTGTATCCGGCGGGCAACCTGGCGGCGAACGTCCTCGGCGTGGTCGGGCGTGACGGCACCGGGCTGGCCGGGCTGGAAAGCGCGTACAACACCAGCCTGGCGGGCAAGAACGGCAAACTCGTCGTCGAGGAGGACCCGCAGGGCCGGGTGATCCCGTCCGGTACGCATCGCGAGAAGTCTCCCGTCCCGGGGCAGGGGCTGCAGCTGACGATCGACCGCGACATCCAGTACGAAGCCGAGCAGGCACTCGGGGCCGAGGTGAAGGCGTCCGGCGCCACCAAGGGCGTCGCGATCGTCATGAACCCGCATACCGGCGACATCTATGCGATGGCGAGCTCGCCAGGCTTCAACCCCAACGACCCGAGCAAGATCACCAGTGCCGACTTGCAGAACCCCGATGTTGCTTGGACTTTCGAGCCCGGCAGCGTCAACAAGCTCATCACCGTCAGCGCCGCGATCGACCGCGGGATCGTCACCCCGGCGACGCCAGTAGCGATCCCTGGATCGCCGTACCCCGGCATCCCGGTGCCTCCGTTCATCATCCATGACGCCGAGTTCCACCCGCCGGAGAACCTGACCGTGGCCGGCGTGCTGGCCCGGTCGAGCAACATGGGCGCGCTGCTGATCAGCCGCATGCTGCCGTCGCGGGCCACCCTGGAAGGCGAGCTGCGTGCCTTCGGCTTGGGGGAGCTGACCGGCGTCGGCCTTCCCGGGGAGTCCCAGGGTCTGCTCGCGCCCGCGAGCACCTGGTCGGACGCTCAAGCCGCGAACATCCCGTTCGGCCAGAGCATGTCGGTGAACGCGCTGCAGATGGCGGATGCGTACGCGACCATCGCCAACGGAGGCGTGCGGGTCACCCCTCGCATCATCTCCGGCACCATCAACGGTAAAGGCACCGTGGTACCGGTCGCGCCCGGGCCCACCCGGCGGGTGGTCAGCGCGCAGACTGCGAAAATCATGTCTCAGTTGCTCGAGCAGGTCACCACGACCGCCAGTGGCACCGGTCAGGAGGCCATGGTGCCTGGCTACCGGGTCGCCGGTAAGACGGGCACCGCGAACCGTATCGACCCGGGCACCGGTCACTACCAGGGATACGTCGCGTCGTTCGTCGGGTTCGCCCCGGCCGACAAGCCGTCGCTCGTCGTTCTCGTCACACTCGACAATCCGACGAAGGGCCACTATGGCGGAACGGTGGCGGCACCGGTCTTCTCGCAGATCATGTCGTTCGCGCTGACCAGCCTGCGGGTGCCTCCGACGGGAACCACTCCGGTCATCTATCCGCAGACGGCCGGATGATCTGCGCGAGCGCCCAGCCCGGGGGTGCCGGGCACCTATTCTCGGGCCCGTGAGTTCGAAGGCGCTTCGCCCCGCACTGGCGCCCGGGCTCTCGCTGGGTCGCCTTCAGCAGCTACTGGCGCGCCGCGGCGGACCAGTGGGAGGTACGAGGCTGACCCAGCCCCTGATCCTCAGCGGCGTCACCCTCGACTCGCGGCAGGTCCAGCCCGGTGACCTGTATGCCGCGCTCCCGGGGGCCCACGTCCACGGAGCGACGTTTGCCGAGCAGGCAGTGCGCTCCGGCGCCTCGGCCGTGCTGACCGATCCTGCGGGCGCCGCGCTGATCGGTGACGCGCTGCCCGCCCCCGTCGTGACCGTCGATGAACCGCGGGCTGTCCTCGGTGAGGTGGCCGCGGCGATCTACGGCGATCCCACCCGCCACCTGACGCTGCTGGCGGTCACCGGCACGAACGGGAAGACCACGGTCGCCCACCTGCTCGAGGCCGGCCTCGCGGCGGCGGGTCACCGCACAGGACTGATCGGTACGGTGCAGACCAGAATCGCCGATGCGGTCGTTGCGAGCGTGCGTACGACCCCGGAGGCCCCCGATCTGCAAGCGCTGTTCGCGGCGATGCGAGAGCGTGGGGTTGACGCCGCCGCGATGGAGGTCTCCAGCCATGCGCTGGCGCTCGCACCGGGTCGATGGTTGCCGTTTTGCGGGCGCGGCGTTCACCAATCTCAGCCAGGACCATCTCGATTTCCATGCCGGCCTCGAGGACTACTTCGAGGCCAAAGCCGTCACTGTTCGACCCCGAGCGCGGCCTGCTGGCCCCGGCCCGGGCCGCGCGGTCGTCTCCGCGGATGACGAGTACGGCCGCCGGCTCGCCGCTGCGCCATCCCGAGGCGGTCACCTTCGGGCTGGCAGCCGACGCCGACTGGCGCGCCGATCGACGTCCGCTGCGGGCCGGCAGGGTCGGATTTCGCCGCCTCGCGCCCGGCGCCGGGCGAGGCGGTCTCGAGGTCACGTCGGGCTGCCGGGGTCGTTCAACGTGGCAACGCGCTGTCGCCCTGGCCTGCTGGCGCCGCCGGGTCCGACCCGCAGGCGGCGCTCGAGGCGTCGCCGGGCTGGCCGGCGTGCCCGGCCGGATGGAGCGGTCTCGCGCCGGGCAGCCGTTCCTCGCCCTGGTCGACTACGCGCACACGCCCGGACGCCGTTGCCAGCGCTGCTGCAGACGCTGCGGCGACGGTGCCCGGCAGGCTGCTCCTGGTGCTGGGATGCGGCGGGGATCGCGACCGGGCCAAGCGGCCGATGATGGGCGCGGCCGCCGGTCATGGGCGCCGACCTGACCATGCTCACCGAGCGACAATCCCCGCTCGGAAGATCCGCCGGAGATCCTTTCCGAGATGCGCGCCGGGGCCCGCAAGGCCGCCTCCGACATCGAGTTCGGTGGGGGAGTTCGTCGTCGAGCCGGACCGCGCGGCCGCGATCGCTCTCGCGGTGCGCCATGGCGCGTCCCGGCGACGGCGTCATCGTTGCCGGCAAGGGCCACGAGACCGGCCAGGACATCGCCGGCGTCGTGCATCCCTTCGATGATCGGGATGTGCTGCGCGCCGCGCTCGGCGCCACCCGCGATGCCGTGGCGGGCCCATGATCGGGCTTGGCGCTGGGGGAGGTGGCCGCCGCAGTGCACGGGGTCGTGGTCCCGGCCGACGACCGCGACCGGGTTGCCGCGGGCTGGTCATCGACTCGCGCCAGGCGCAGCCCGGGGTCCTGTTCGCTGCGCTGCCCGGGGAGCACACCGACGGTCACGAGCATGCCGCCGACGCCATAGCGGCCGGGGCCGTGGCGGCTCCTGGCGACCCGTCCCGTCGCGCATCCTGCGGTGGTGGTGCCCGACGTCGCCGCGGCCATGGCGGCGCTCGCCGGCTACGTGCTGCGCCGCACTCCGCAGGCCGCGCGTGATCGCCGTCACCGGCTCGTCCGGCAAGACCAGCACGAAGGACCTCGTCGCCGGCGCTGCTCGAGTCCGCCGGATCGACGGTGGCGCCGCCCGGCTCGTACAACAATGAGCTCGGGCTGCCGCTCACGGTGCTGCGCACGCGATGCGGCCACCCGGTTCCTGGTGCTGGAGATGGGCGCCCGCGGGCGCGGTCACATCGCGCGCTTGTGCGCCATCGCGCCTCCGTCGATCGGTGTCGTGCTGAACGTGGGCACTGCCCACCTCGGCGAATTCGGCAGCCGCCAGGCCATCGCCGAGGCAAGGGCGAGCTGGTCGGAGGCGGCCTGCGATGCTCGCGGTCCTGAACGCCGACGACCCGCTGGTGCGTGGCGATGGCGTCGCGCGCCCGCGCTCGCGTCGTCACCTTCGGCGAGAATCCTGACGCTCGAGGTTCGCGCTGAGGACGTGGACATCGACGGGCAGGGCCGGGCCGGCTTCACGCTGGTGAGCCCGCGCGGGCGGGCCCGCACGCCGGCTGCGACTGGTCGGTGCCCACCATGTCAGCAACGCGCTCGCGGCGGCGGCGGTCGCGCTGGAGTGCGGTGCGTACGCCGGCACAGGTGGCGCAGGGGCTTGCCGCGGCCGGGCCCGCGGTCGCCGATGGCGGATGGAGGTCGGTGACCGCCCCGGCCGGCCTGACGGTGGTCAACGACGCCTACAACGCCAACCCGGAGTCGATGCGGGCTGCCCTGAAAACGCTGGCGCTGCTGGGTAAACCGGCGCCGGGGCGCTCCGCCCGGCGCACCATTGCCGTCCTCGGGCCGATGTACGAGCTCGGTCCCAGGCCGTCGACGAGCACGATGCCCTCGGCCGCCTCGCGGTGCGCCTGGGTATCGACAAGGTCATCGTGGTCGGTTCCGACGCTGCCGCCATCCACACCGGCGCCCGGCTGCAAGGGGCTGGCGAACAGCCGGTGCTGGTCGGCGACGTCACGGCGGCGCTGGACGTGCTGGCCGCCGAGACGGGCCCGGACGCCGCGAGCGCGGTCGTGCTGGTCAAGGCCAGCCGGGCAGCCGGGCTCGAGCGGGTGGCTGCTGCCCTGCTGGCAGGGCCCGGGGAGCACGCCGCGTGAAGAGCGTCCTCGTCGCGGCCTCGGTCGCCCTGTTCATCTCTCTCGTCGGCACTCCCCAGGCGATTCGCCTGTTCCGTAGCCGCGGCTACGGCCAGGAGATCCGGGAGGACGGGCCCCAGACTCACCTGACCAAGCGGGGTACCCCGACCATGGGCGGGGCGGTCATCATCCTCGCCACGCTCGCCGGCTACGGGGTCGCCCACATCGTCTGAAATGCGCGGGTTCACCGCCAGCGGCCTGCTGATCCTGATGGTCATGACCGGACTCGGGATCGTCGGGCTCGCCGACGACTACATCAAGATCCGCCGGCAGCGCAACCTGGGGCTCTCGGCGCGTACCAAATTCATCGGCCAGCTCGCGGTCGCGCTCGCGTTCGGCCTGCTGGCCGTGCGCTTTCGCAACGCTGAGGGTTACCTGCCGGGCTCGACCGAGCTGTCGTGGGTACGCGACATCGACTTCTCGGTGGGCACCATCGGTTTCCCGGTGCTGGCCTGGCTGATGATCTCGGCGGCTTCCAACGCCGTGAACCTGACCGACGGTCTCGACGGGCTGGCAGCCGGTACCAGTGCGATGGTGTTCGGCGCGTACGTGATCATCTCGTTCTGGCAGTTCGGCAACGCGTGCGGCGAGAGCGGAAGCGTCGCTTCGTGTTACGTCGCCCGGGACCCGCTCGATGTGGCGATCGTGGCTGCGGCGGCGATGGGGGCGTGTTTCGGCTTCCTGTGGTGGAACGCCAGCCCGGCGAGGATCTTCATGGGTGACACCGGGTCGCTCGCGCTCGGCGGCGCGTTCGCGGCCATGGCGATCGTCACGCGGACCGAGCTGCTGCTGGTGATCCTCGGCGGGCTGTTCGTGCTGGAGACGGTGTCGGTGATCGTGCAGGTCGCGTCGTTCAAGCTGACCGGCAAGCGGGTGTTCAACATGGCGCCGATCCATCATCATTTCGAGCTCGCCGGCTGGCCGGAGACGACCGTCATCATCCGTTTCTGGATCATCGGCGGGCTCACCGTCGCGCTGGGGCTCGGCTTGTTCTACGCCGAGTTCCTCTCGCACGGCTCGCTGCACTGACCCCGGGGGTGGTGCGCGGGGAGTCCGGCACGCCGACGTGCGCGACACGGTTGTCCGACACGCGGCAAAGATCCCCACCTCCGGGGGCGGCACCAGGGACGATGGCTGAGCGGTGGCCGCAGCGGGCTGCCCTGACGGCGTGCGGATTTTGGGGGTTTCGTGGCGGCACTGGATACCCCAGGTGCGCCGCGCACCCGCGCGCCCCGCCCCGCCGGCGCCCAGGCGCCTGCCGACCTTTCCGTCGAGAACCAGCGGGTGCCGCTCCTGGCCCGCCCTATGGCGTCGTATTACCTCATCGCGTCGGCGAGCGCGCTACTGGCAGGCCTCGGCCTGGTCATGGTCCTCTCGGCCTCCAGTGTCACGTCCTACGCGGCGTCCGGCTCCTCGTTCTCGGTGTTCGTCAAGCAGCTGATGTGGGTGGGCATCGGGCTGCCCCTGCTGCTGCTCGCCAACCGGATGTCGACCCGGGTGCTGCGGATGCTGGCGTACCCGCTCCTACTGGCCGGCATCGGCGGGCTGCTGCTGGTACTTGCGCCGGGCTTCGGGGTGTCCGCGTATGGCGCCACGCGGTGGGTCGGCGTCGGCTCGTTCACGCTGCAGCCGAGCGAGCTCGCCAAGCTCGGCCTCGCGCTCTGGGGCGCCGACCTGCTGGTGCGTAAGAAGCGCCGGCTGCGCGAGTGGCGCCACCTGCTCATCCCGCTGCTGCCGGTCGCCACGCTGCTGGCGATACTCGTCATGTTGGAACCCGACCTCGGGACCACCCTGGTCATCGTCACCATCCTGATGACGCTGCTCTGGGTGGTGGGCTCGCCCGCCCGGCTTTTCGCTGGGCTGCTGGCTGTGATCGGCATGCTGGTGACCTATCTCGCGGTTGCCGAGCCCTACCGGCTCGCCCGCCTCGCCTCCTTCGCCGACCCCTTCAAGGATTCCCAGGACACCGGATGGCAAGCGGTGCAGGGGCTCTACGCGCTCGCCTCGGGCGGATGGTGGGGTGTCGGCCTTGGCGCGAGCCGGGAGAAGTGGTCCTACCTTCCGAACGCCCACACCGACTTCATCCTGGCAATCATCGGCGAGGAACTCGGTCTCGTCGGCACGCTGCTCGTGGTTTTGCTCTTCGGGGTGCTGGCCTACGGGGGGATCCGGGTGGCGCAGCGCTCGTCGGACCACTTCGGCCGGCTGGCTGCCGCGGCGATCACGGCGTGGCTCGTGGGCCAGGCGCTGATCAACATGGGTGCGGTGGTGGGACTGCTGCCGATCACCGGGATCCCGCTGCCGCTGATCTCGTTCGGCGGCTCGTCCATGCTGATCACCATGTTCGCGATCGGGGTTCTCCTGTCGCTTGCCAAGACCGAGCCGGCGGCAGCCCAGGTCATCGCGGCCAGGGCGGCGAGCCGGTCGGCGCATCGCTCGGCCGGGCGCACGTCACGGTTCGGATTCTTCGGCCGCCGTCGGCGGGACCCGGCGAAGCGGGCCAAGCGGGCCAAGCAGGGCAAGAAGCCGGCAGCCGGCAAGGCAGCGCGCAATTCCCGGGGCGGCAGGGCAGCCCGGGCCCGGGCGGGCAGCACGATCCGCCAGGCCGGCCGGGAGGCACGGCGTACCGGCGGGCGGAGCGGCCGCACGCGTCGCACCCCCTGGGAAGCTACCGGCGGTGCGACGCGACGCGGCGGGTCCACCCGGCGTCGCCGATTACCCAATCGCTGACGTGACCGGCTCCCTGACCGGTCCAGTGGCCCCGTCAGACCTGCCGCGTAGCGTCGTTATTGCCGGAGGCGGTTCGGCAGGACATGTCGAACCCGCGCTCGCCATCGCCGATGCCCTGCGTGCTGCTGATCCGGCCATGCAGATCACGCTGCTCGGCACCGAGGAGGGGCTCGAGGCGCGCTTGGTGCCCGCACGTGGCTACCCGCTGCGCGTGATCCCGCGGGTCCCGCTTCCGCGCCGGATGACCCCGTCGCTGTTCACGGTGCCCTTCCGGGCGCTGCGGGCCGTCCGGGCCGCCGCACGTGTGCTCGACGACGTCAACGCAGACGTGGTGGTCGGTGTCGGTGGTTACGTCTCCTTCCCGGCCTACCTCGCAGCCCGCCGGCGTCGCTGCGCCATCGTCGTGCATGAGGCGAATCCGCTGCCCGGGCTGGCGAATCGGGTGGGAGCGCGCCTCACCCGTCAGGTCGCTGTCAGCGTCCCCGGCACCCGACTGGCCCACGGCGTGCTCACGGGCATTCCGTTGCGCAGCGCGTTGCTGACGCTCGACCGGGCGGGGCGACAGGCCGCGAGCCGGGTGGCGTTCGGGCTCGAACCGCAGCGCCCGACGCTGCTCGTCTTCGGCGGCTCGCAGGGTGCGCGGCGGATCAACGACGCCGCCGTAGGCGCTGCGCGGGCCTTGACCGGGGCCGGGATCCAGGTGCTGCATGCCGCCGGAGCCGCGGGTGCTCCGGACGTGCGGGGCGCCGTGCCCGGTGAGCTGGCGGCGCCGTACGTGGTGCTGCCCTACATCGACGACATGGGTGCGGCCTACGCGGCGGCAGACCTCGCGCTGTGCCGATCGGGCGCGATGACGTGTGCCGAACTCGCGGCGGTGGGCCTGCCGGCGATCTATGTCCCGCTCCCGATCGGCAACGGCGAGCAGCGGATCAACGCCGAGCATGCGGTGGCAGCAGGGGTGGGTGTGATGATCGCCGACGGGGAGGTTTCGGCCGACGTCGTCGCCTCGCGCGTTCCGGAACTGTTCGCCGAGGCCGGCCGGCTCGAGCGCATGAGCGCCGCCGCCGTGACGTCGGGGCACCGTGACGCGGCAGCCGCGCTGGTGGCGATGGTGGCTGCGGCACACCGCGAGGCCACCCGGCGCGATCGCCCTCGCTCGTGACGGGTGCGCGGACAATGGGACGGGTGCCCGCCGATCTGCCTCCCGAGCTCGCCCGTGTCCATCTGATCGGGATGGGCGGCGCGGGGATGAGCGGCATCGCGCGCCTGCTGCTCGCCCGCGGCGGCATCGTCAGCGGTAGCGACGCCCGCGACAGCCGGGTGCTCGCCGCGTTGCGCCAGCTGGGTGCGACGGTCTACGTCGGTCACGACGCCGCGCACCTGACCTCTGGAGGCGCCCCTGAAGGCGCCGCCGGTGCCGGCCCCCCCGCCCCGACCGTCGTCACCTCGACGGCGATCCGCGCCACCAACCCCGAGCTCGTCGAGGCCCACCGGCTCGGGCTGAAGGTGCTCCCGCGGGCAGCGGCTCTCGCGGCATTGATGTCCGGACGGCAGGGCGTTGCCGTGGCAGGCACCCATGGCAAGACGACGACCACCTCGATGCTGACCGTGGCGCTTCAGGATGCGGGCCTGCATCCCTCTTTCGCGATCGGCGGCGACCTTTCCGAGCCGGGAAGCAACGCGCATGCGGGAAGCGGCGACATCTTCGTGGCCGAAGCCGACGAGAGCGACGGTTCCTTCCTCTTGCTCGCACCGTTCGGCGCCATCGTCACCAACGTGGAGCCCGACCATCTCGACTACTACGCCGATGCTGCTGCGGTCGACGCGGCCTTCGGCCAGTTCGTCGAGCGCCTCGATCCGGCGGGTTTTCTCATCGCCTGCCTCGATGACCCGGGAGCCGCCCGGTTGCTGCCACTGGCCCGCTCCCGCGGCGTTCGAGCGGTTTCCTACGGGACGTCCGCCGATGCCGAGGTGCGTATCGACGGGATGCGCACCGAAGTGAGCAGCAGCGTGAGCCGCAGTGTGATCAGTGGGATCAGCTACCAGGCGGTGGCCCGCGGACGGCGGCTGGGCGAGGTGACGCTGCAGGTGCCCGGTGCGCACAACGCGCGCAACTCGGCCGCCGTCCTCGCGGCTGGTCTGCAGCTCGGCGTCCCGTCGCCGACCTTGCTGCACGGGCTGGCGAGTTACCCGGGGGTGCGCCGGCGCTTCGAGCTGAAGGGACGGGCGCGCGGGGTCACGGTGATCGACGACTATGGCCACCATCCGACGGAGGTCGCCGCCACGCTGGCCGCGGCCCGCCCGGTGGCCGGCTCGGGACGTCTGGTCGTGGTCTTCCAGCCGCACCGCTACAGCCGGACGGCGGCGTTCGGCAAGCAGTTCGGCGAGGCGCTGGGCCTAGCTGACGTGATCGTGGTGATGGACGTCTACTCCGCGGGTGAGGATCCGCTTCCCGGCGTCAGCGGCCGGACCGTTGCCGATGCTGTGCCGCCTCCTGCCGATCGGGTGGTGTATGAGCCGACGTGGTCCCGGGTGCCGGCGCTGCTCGCGGCTCTCGCTCGCCCGGGCGATGTGTTGCTGACGATGGGCGCCGGAGACGTCACCCTGCTCGGCCCCGAGGTGCTGCGCGAGCTCTCGCAAGCCTGACCGGGTCACCAAGGGTGAACCTGACGTCCAGGGCTGGCGCGAGTGGCCCGCCGAAAGGGGAATTGCCGTCCCGCGCAGACCGGTCGGCGTCAAGACGGCTGCGCTCAATTGTTCTGACGATGGGCGACTTTTGGGGTCTGGAGGGTGTCGAATACGGGCCATACCGTGAACCCCACGCAGGTTCTATTGCGACACGCCGAAACACGTGTCGACGGCGTCGGCGGCTGGGCTACTCTGCGCCCAGACCAACGCCTTACCTCCTGGTAACCGTCAACTTAACGGTGAGGGTTACCAGGTTGGGGGTCGACCGCTCGAGGCCCGTTCGCTCGTATCCGCCATGGAGGATCGCCTTATGCCCGCCCCGCAGAATTACCTCGCCGTCATCAAGGTCGTCGGGATCGGTGGGGGCGGGGTCAACGCCGTCAATCGCATGATTGACGTAGGGCTCAAGGGCGTCGAGTTCATCGCGATCAATACCGATGCTCAGGCCCTGCTGATGAGCGACGCTGACGTGAAGCTCGACGTCGGGCGGGAGCTCACCCGGGGGCTCGGCGCCGGCGCCAACCCTGATGTCGGCCGCCAAGCCGCCGAGGACCACCGCGAGGAGATCGAGGAGGTGCTCAAGGGCGCCGACATGGTCTTCGTTACCGCGGGCGAGGGAGGCGGCACGGGCACCGGCGGGGCACCGGTCGTGGCCAATGTCGCTCGCGCGATCGGCGCGCTCACCATCGGCGTCGTCACCCGGCCGTTCACCTTCGAGGGGCGCCGGCGGGCGAACCAGTCCGATGTCGGGATCGACGCGCTGCGCAGCGAGGTCGACACGCTCATCGTCATTCCCAACGACCGCCTGCTGTCCACCGCCGAGCATCACGTCAGCGTGATGGACGCGTTCAAGAGCGCCGATCAGGTGCTGCTGCAAGGCGTGCAGGGAATCACCGACCTCATTACTACCCCAGGTCTGATCAACCTCGACTTCGCCGACGTCAAGGCAGTCATGTCGCAGGCCGGCAGCGCTCTGATGGGTATCGGTCGCGCTCGCGGTGAAGACCGGGCGGAAGTTGCTGCGCAGCAGGCGATCTCGAGCCCGCTGCTCGAAGCCAGCATGGACGGCGCGCAGGGCGTGCTGCTGAACATTTCCGGCGGCTCCGACCTCGGGCTGTTCGAGATCAACGCGGCCGCCGAGCTTGTCGCTGAAGCGGCCCACCCCGAGGCCAACATCATCTTTGGCGCGGTGATCGACGACGCGCTCGGTGACGAGGTTCGGGTCACCGTCATCGCGGCCGGTTTCGAGTCGCAGCCCGAGCGCCGCCAGAAGGGCTATGGCGCAGTCGGGCGCCGCGCGGGGGCCCCCGGCGCGCCCGTCGACCCGCGGGTGGTTGACCTTCGCGAGGAGCCGGCGCGCGTCGCTGCTCCCGCGGGCGCACCCTCGGCCTCCCGCGCCGCGGAGGCGCGCCCGCCCGCCGCTCGGCCGGCACCGTCGCGGCCGGCGCCTTCCCCCGGCACTGGCGGCACGGCAGGCGCGGGGGCTCCGGCCACCGCGCCCACGGCGCCGCCGCCCGCAGCTACCCGGCCCGTGAGCCGTCCGCCGTCAGAGCAGCCGCGCTCCGAGCCTCGCCGCCCGGTGGTGTTCGACGATCTCGACGTTCCCGATTTCCTGAAGTAAGCCGGCTGAGCTCGTGGCGGTGTGGTTCACCAACCGCCGGGGTGGGGTCAGCGAACCGCCGTACGCGGAGCTGAACCTCGGGATGCACGTGGGCGATGACCCGTCGGCGGTGGCAGAGAACCGTCGCCGGCTGGATGTGCTGACCGGCGGCCGTCCCATCGTCTGGATGGATCAGGTGCACGGGCGGCGGGTTGCCGTGGTCGACCGTCCGCAGGGCCCGGCCCTCCCCGAGACCGACGCCCTGGTGACCACGGCGCCGGATCTCGTCCTGGCGGTCATGGTGGCCGACTGCGTGCCGGTCATGTTGCACGGCCCGGTGACCGAGGGGCCGGGTGCGGGCTCGCAGGCTGTCGCCGCGGCGCACGCCGGCCGACGGGGCCTGCAACTCGGGGTCGTCGAGGCGGTGATGAGCCGGATGAGCTCGCTGGGAGTGCAGCCGAAAGCAGTCGTGGCTGAGCTCGGCCCGGCGGTCTGCGGCGGGTGCTACGAGGTGCCCGCGTCGATGCGCGACGAGGTGGCGGCGGTGGCTCCGGCCGCCCGCGCCACAGCGCGATCGGGCCGTCCCTCACTCGACCTGCGCGCCGGGCTGGTGCAGCAGCTGCACGCGCTCGGGGTCGGCCAGGTCCGCGTCGATCCCACCTGCACGTTCGAGTCACCTGAGCATTTCAGCCACCGCCGAGATCAGCGCACCGGTCGCTGCGTCGGCCTCATCGTGATCGACGGCTGAGCATTGACCGACAAGGACAAGACGGTTCCGGCCGGTACCCCCGCGGCCGCTGATCGCCGTGCTGAGCTCAGTCGGCGACGCGGCGAGCTCATGAAGCGCGTCGCCGCGGCGGCGTCAGCAGCGGGTCGCCGGCCGCAGGAGCTGACGGTCATCACCGTCACCGAAGACGTTCCCGGCGAGCGATGTGGCGTTGCTGCACGAGTTGGGCGTTCTGGAGGTCGCAGAGAACCGGGCGCAGGAGCTGGCATCCAAGATCGGCGAGCTGGCAGTGTTGCTGGCGGGGTCGGCCGACCCCCTCCGCTGGCACTTCATCGGGCAGCTGCAAGGAAATAAGGCGGCGCTGGTGGGCCGCGAGTGCGCCGCGCTGCACACTCTCGATCGGGTCGCGCTCGTGGCACCGCTCGATCGCGCCGCCTCGCGTGCCGGTCGCCTGCTGGACGTCTTTATCCAGCTCAGTCTCGACGGCGACCCGCGCCGCGGCGGCATCGCCGAGGATCGGCTCCTCCCGCTGGCCGATGCGGTGGCGCAATGTTCAGCGTTACGGCTGCGAGGACTCATGGCGGTGCCCCCGCTCGGCGCTGCACCCCGGCCGGCGTTCGCCCGCTTGCGTGCGGTCAGCGCTCGCTTGCAGGCGACCCATCCCGACGCACGGGCGCTCTCGGCGGGAATGTCGGCCGATCTTGAAGATGCAGTGATGGAAGGGGCGACACACCTACGTGTCGGCACCGATTTGATGGGGTCCCGGGCTTAGAGTCCTGCCCATGGGTATGGGCCGCAGGGCGATGGTCTACCTCGGGCTTGCTGAGGAAGACGAGGGCTACGTCGATGACGACTACGAGGCCGAGGAGCTCGTTCGCGAGCCAGTGGCCGCGCGACCGGCGCGCCGAGCCGAGCAGCGCGAGGTTCGTGACGTGCGCGAGCGTGAGGTTCGCGTCCCCGAGGTGAGCACTGGGCGGCGTGCGCGCCACGAGGCCCGCGCCGATCTCGCGGTCGAGCCGATGCGCGGCAGCGTCGCGCCGCGACTCGCCGACCCGGTCGTGCGCGAGACGCCCGACACCGACTCGACCGCGTCCTACCAGATCACCACTTTGCAGCCGCGCAGCTATAACGAGGCTCGCCAGATCGGGGAGGCGTTCCGGGAGCACATCCCGGTGATCATGAACCTCACCGATATGTCCGATGATGACGCCAAGCGCCTCGTCGACTTCGCGGCGGGGCTGATCTTCGGCCTGCGCGGCAGCATCGAGAAGGTCACGAACAAGGTCTTCCTGCTCTCCCCAAGTAGTGTGGCGGTGAGCGCGGAAGACAAGCGTCGGATCGTCGCGGGTGGTTTCTACAACCAGTCCTGACGGTCTCCGGGCGAGGCTGCAGGAGGCGTTATTCACGCGGTTGGGGTTGTGCTCGTCACCCTCCTGTGGATCTTTGACGCCCTTCTCATCGGCCGTTTCATCATCAGCTGGGTCATGGTGCTGGCCCGCGGTTTTCGTCCTACCGGGCCGCTGATTGTCGTCTTCGAGGTCGTCTATACGGTCACCGATCCGCCCCTGCGATTACTCGGCAGGATCATCCCTCCGTTGCGTATCGGTGGCTTTGCACTTGACCTGGCATTTATCCTGCTGTTCATCCTCGTCCAGGTCGCGATCCAGTACGCAGCCCAGCTGTAGCCCGGTTCGTGGCGCCGCCATGGCAGGAGTAGTCGTTGAACGCTTTGTGCTGCGTGTGATGGGGGAGCTGCCATGCCGCTGACACCTCAAGAGGTGGCCAGCAAAGTCTTCGGTCCGACCCGGATGCGTCGTGGCTACGACGAGAACGAGGTCGACGGGTTTCTCGACCAGGTCGAGGCTGAGCTCACCAGGCTGACGACGGAGAACGACCGCCTGCGCCAGGAGCTCGAGCAAGCGCGTAGCGGTGCGGCGACGAGCCCGGCGGCGCAGGTGGGCGATCCGCTCAGCAAGACGCCGGAAGCCGTACCGGCCACGTCAGCTGCCGTCGAGCCCGCTACCGCCGCTGCGGCGAGCGCGGCTGACGACGTCGCCGTCGAGCAGCGCGTCGCGCGGATGCTCGTGCTGGCCCAGCAGACCGCCGATGCCGCCGTGCGAGAGGCACAGACTGACGCCGACCGCACCCGGGGCAACGCGCGCGTCGAGGCCGAGCGCGTGCTCTCCGAAGCGCGGTCCCGGGCAGCTGAGGAGATCGGCGTGCTCGAGCGCAGCAAGGCTGGCCTGGAGACCGAGATCGAGCACCTGCAGACGTTCGAGCACGAGTACCGCCAGCGCCTGCGCGCCTACCTCGAGATGCAGCTGCACGATCTGGAGTCGGGCACGTCGGGCGTGCCGGCGGTCGAGGCCCGCCATCCGGGCGAGCTCGGCGGCTCCGCTGCCCCGGTGAGCGGGTTATCTGATCCGCCCGGCTTCGGGCCGGTCTGGTCTCCCGCAGGGACGGGAGACCCAGAGGGAGACCCGCTCGTGGCGACCCCGGCCGATCCGGAGTCGCACGGTGGGGCGTCGCCGTTTGACACCGGTGCCGAGGGGCACCATGACGGTGGTTGAGCTGCGCCCCTGATCCGTGGCTAGGGCTGCGGCCCCCCGGCATTGTCGGGACGCGAGACAAGGGTGTACGCGGTTGATCGTGATAAGCGGGGCGCTGGTCCTCGTCGCAGCCGTACTGCTGGTGCTCGGCATCATCTCGAGTATCACGCTGGTGTACGCGGCCATCGGGCTCTCGATCGTGTCCGCGGTCTTCCTGCTGCTGGGCGTCTTTCAACGGCCCGCCGCGGCGGTCGGCGAGCCACGCGGCACCGAAAGCGACGGCGCCCGGCCATGCGACGAGGGCGAGGATCGTGCGGGCGCTCGCGTCGACCAAGAGATACCACCGGCCTGACTGCCGGATGCTCACCGGCCGCAAGCCGTGGCGGCGCCGGGGGCTGCCGTCGAAGCTGCTACGGGAAGTTCTGCTGACACGGCGTGTCGTCGTGACACGCCGCCTTGGAAGATCGTGCCCCGCATTCCCGTAGCAGATTCGACGGGACCTCTACTCCCCGGCGGCTCGCAGCCAGACCGTCAGGCCCAGGTCATCGTCGCGGTGGGGTGCGATCGCCACCGGCGGCCGGCCCTCGATGAAGCTGGTCGCCAGCACCTCGGCGGCGATCAGCCCGGCGTGCTCGCGGATGGCCTCGGCGAGTTCCGGTCCGTCGGCCTGCCACCACAGCTCGATGCGGTCGCTGACATCGAGCCCTGACTGTTTGCGCGCCTCCTGCACCCTTCGCACGACGTCCCGGGCCAGGCCCGCGCGGACCAGCTCGTCGGTCAGCGTGAGGTCCAGCGCCACCGAGGCACCTGATTCGCTGACCACCGCCCAGCCCTGCCTGCGGGGTCTCGGTGACGATCAGCTCGTCGCCGGACAGCTCGATCGACTCGCCGTCCACGATGACCGTCAGGCGTCCATCGACGGGATGGCCGGCGGCGGCGATCAGCGGCCGCGACCGCCTTGGTCCGTGCTGCCGAAGCGCTTGCCGAGCGCCCGGAAGTTCGGCTTGACGACGATGTCGACCAGCTCGCCGTCGAGCGGTTCGACGGCCACGACCACGTTCAGCTCGTCGGCCATCTCGCGGCGCAGCTCCTGCGGCAGCTGCGGAGCCGCGTGCCGGGGCCGGACGAGCGCGCGGCGCAGCGGCTGCCGGGTCTTGACCTTCGCGCTCGGCCCGGGCCGCCCGGCCCAGCTCGACCAGCCGGCGCACCAGGTCGACCTGCCCGGAAAGCTCGGGGTCGACCGCGCCCAGGATCGGGCTTCGGCCAGCCCGACAGGTGCACCGATCCGGCGCGCCCGGCGACCTGACAGGCGCTCCCACAGCCAGTCGGTGAGGAACGGGGTGAGCGGGGCCATCAGCCGGGTCACCGTCGTCAGGCACTGTGCAGCGTGCCGAGCGCCGGCCGGCTCGCCCGGCCCAGAACCGCCGCCGGGAGCGCCGGACGTACCAGTTGGACAGGTCGTCGAGGAAGGCCGCGATCCGCCGCCGGCCGCGGGCCGAGTCGAAGTCCTCCAGCGCTGCGTCGACTTCGGCGACGAGTGTCGGCGAGCTCGCTGCAGCGCCCACCGGTCCAGGACGTGCAGGGCGCTCGCTCGGCGCGCGGCCTGCCCGCGGCAGCCCAGTCGCTGCGTGCTCGCGTACAGCGACGGAAGAACGACGCGGTGTTCCAGTAGGTGAGCAGGACCTTGCGGACCATCTCCTCGAGCACGCTCGTGGCCCGATCCGGCGGTCCATCCACGGCGAGCCGGCCGGCGAGCATGAACCAGCGCACCGCGTCCGCGCCGTGCCGGTCCATGAGCGGGATCGGCTCGAGCACGTTGCCCAGGTGCTTGCTCATCTTGCGGCCCTCGCTCGTCGAGCAGCAGCCCGAGGCACAGCACGTTCTCGTAGGACGACTGTCGAACACCAGCGTGCCGACCGCCATCAGCGTGTAGAACCAGCCGCGGGTCTGGTCGATCGCCTCGCAGATGAACTGCGCCGGGTAGCTGGCCTCGAACTCGGCGACGCTGCGCGGTGCGGCGCGCCCCACTGGGCGAACGGCATCGCTCCGGAGTCGTACCAGACGTCGATCACCTCGGGCACCCGGTGCGTCCGGCCGCCGCATTCGGCGCAGGGGAACACCACGTCGTCCACGAACGGCCGGTGCGGGTCCAGCGCCGACAGGTCCTGGCCGGCCAGCTCGCCGAGCTCGGCCAGCGAGCCGACGCAGACCCGGTGCGCGGCCTCCGTCGTCGCAGACCCAGATCGGCAGCGGCGTGCCCCAGTAGCGGTTACGCGACAGCGCCCAGTCGACGTTGTTGCGCAGCCACTCGCCGTAGCGGCCGTGCTTGATCCGCGCCGGGTACCAGTTGGTGGCCTCGTTCTCGGCCAGCAGCCGGTCCTTGATCGCCGTCGTGCGGATGTACCAGGACGGCAGCGCGTAGTAGAGCAGCGGAGTGTCGCAGCGCCAGCAGTGCGGGTAGCTGTGCTCGTACGGGACGTGGCTCGCAACAGCACCCCGCGCCGCTCCAGCTCGGCGACCAGCGGCTCGTCGGCGGTCTTGAAGAACATGCCACCCACCAGCGGGACGCCGGCGGCGAACGTGCCGTCAGGGCGGATCGGGTTGACCACGGCCAGCCCGTAGCGCGCGGGCCACCTCGAGGTCCTCGGCGCCGAACGCCGGCGCCTGGTGCACGAGCCCGGTGCCGTCGTCGATGGTCACGTAGTCGGCCAGGACGACCTGATGCGCCCCGGGGCCGAACTCGTCTTTCGGGATGAGATCGAGGGGGCGCTCGTACGCGATGCCCTCCAGCTCCCGGCCCGGGATGGTCTGCAGGACGACCGCCTCGGCGCCGGCGATCGACTCCACCAGCGGTTGGGCTACGAGCACCGGACGCTGGCTGGCCACCTCGATCACCGAGTACGTGACCTCGGGGTGGACGGCGACGGCGGTGTTCGACACCAGCGTCCACGGCGTCGTGGTCCAGACCAGCAGGTCAGCTCAGCCGGCTCGGCCGGCGGCAGCGGGAAGCGCACGTAGACGCGACGGGTCGACGACGTCGGTGTAGCCCATGCGCCGACCTCGTGGTCGCACAGTGCGGTCCCGCAGCGCGGGCAGTACGGCGCGACCCGGTAGTCCTGCACCAGCAGGCCCTTGTTCGCAGATCGTCTTGCAGCGCCCACCACACCGACTCGATGTAGCTGGTGTCCATCGTCCGGTAGGCGCCGGCCAGATCGGTCCAGTAGCCCATGCGCTCGGTGAGCCGCTCGAACTCGTCGACGTGGCGCAGCACCGACTCGCGACACTTCGCGTTGAACTCGGCGACCCCGTAGGCCTCGATGTCCTGCTTGCCGCTGAAGCCGAGATCCTTCTCGATGGCGAGCTCGACCGGCAGGCCGTGGCAGTCCCAGCCGGCGCGGCGCGGGACGTGGTAACCCTTCATCGTCTTGAACCGCGGGAAGAGGTCCTTGAAGACGCGCGCCTCGACGTGGTGGGCGCCAGGCTTGCCGTTGGCGGTCGGCGGACCCTCGTAGAAGACCCAGCTGGGCCCGCCCGCGGTCTGCGCCATCGACCGGTCGAAGACGGACGTCTCGTGCCAGCGGGCGAGCACCTGCGCTTCCAGGGACGGCAGATCAGGCGGGCCAGCGGGCAGGGGGCGGAACCGGGCGTTCGGGCTCGGCTGGGAATCCACGCGGTACTCCTTCGGGCGGTCATCCGGCGAAGGGACGAGGCGCGCCGCATCCTGCCGGCAACCCCGCGGTACCACCCTTCTTGGTGCCCGTCCGGTCTCGCGACCGGCGTGACGCCCCCTCAGGCGCGCGGGCCGGGTCTACCGCAGGCCGGCATTTCCGCTCCGGCCCGCCTCTTCCGGCAGCTCAGGGGTGATCTTCACGCCGGGCCGGCCTCCGGGCTCACACCAACCCCGGATCGCTCGTGGCTGCTACCGGCGCTACTCGTCCCCATCAGGGCCGCTTTCCGCGCAGGCCCGAGAATATACGTGCCCTGTGCTGCGCTCAGCCAAGTCACGATCTGCTCCTGGATATGGTCGCAGACCCGCGCTCGGCTTCGCTGCGCTCAGCCAAGTCACGATCTGCTCCTGGACATGGTCGCAGACCCGCGCTCGGCTTCGCTGCGCTCAGCCAAGTCACGATCTGCTCCTAGACTGCGGGGCGTGGCAGAGCCGAGGGAGCGCAGCGCGGCAGACACGGGCGCGGCACCGGGGGCTCAGTCGGGGGCTCAAGATGCCGATTCGAGCATCGTGCCTCCCGTGCTGACGAAATCGGATCCAGCTGCCACTCCGGAGCCCGCAGTGCAGCCGCGCCGTCGCCTTCCGCTGCTGGTGAGCGTCGCCGGTGTCGTGCTGATCGCCGACGTCATCAGCAAGCAGCTGGTCGTCGCTCACCTGAGCAACCGGGGCCCGGTGAACGTCATCCCCTCGGTGCTCGACCTCCAGCTGACCCGTAACGCGGGTGCCGCTTTCGGGTTCGCTGCCGGGGCCACCATCATCTTCTCGGTCGTCGCGGCCGCGGTCGTCGTGTTCATCGTCCGCGCATCGCGCCGGCTCGCGTCAGCCGGCTGGGCCTGGGCGCTCGGCATGCTGCTCGGCGGGGCGCTCGGCAATCTCGGAGATCGCCTTTTCCGGGCTCCCGGTCCGCTGCGTGGTCATGTCGTGGACTGGATCCACCTGCATCACTGGCCCGTCTTCAACCTGGCTGATTCCGGCATCGTCGTCGGCGGCGTGATCGCGGTCCTGCTGTCGATGCGCGGCATCCGGCTCGACGGGCAGAGCGCTCACCCGGAGGCGGACTCAGGCGTTGAGTGAGCCTGCGGTGAGTCGCTACGGCCCGCGGTTCGGGCCCAGCGTCGCCGCTGCTGGCCGGCCGGCCGGCTGCCGGAGGACTGAGCGGCTCCGGGCATCCCCGTAATCTGGCCTCATGGCTGCCGAACGCTCGCTGGCCGTCCCCGATGGGCTGGACGGGATGCGTCTGGACGCGGCTGTCGCGCGTATTTTCGGCCTGTCCAGGGCGGCTGCGGCGAGCCTGGTGGAGGCCGGTGACGCGAGCCTTGACGGTGCGCCGGCGAGCAAGTCGGCCCGGGTGAGCGCCGGAGCCATGCTCGACGTCCGGCTCCCCGATCCGCCGGTCGCGGGTCCCGAATTCGAACCGGTCGCCCAGCGCGTTCCCGGGCTGCGCGTCGTCTTCGAGGACGCCGACATCATTGTGGTCGACAAGCCCGTGGGAGTCGCCGCGCACCCCAGCCCGGGCTGGCAGGGCGCGACGGTCACCGGCGGACTCGCGGCAGCCGGCCATCGCGTCGCGACCAGCGGGGCGGCCGAGCGGCAGGGCATCGTTCACCGGCTGGACGTCGGGACGTCAGGGCTGATGGTCGTCGCCAAGAGCGAGATCGGGTACTCCCGGTTGAAGGACGCCTTCCGCGACCGCGACGTCGACAAGCGCTACCGCGCGCTCGTGCAGGGTCACCCCGATCCCTCGCGCGGCACCATCGACGCGCCGGTCGGGCGGCATCCGGGGGCGGACTACAAGTTCGCCGTCGTCGCCGGTGGGCGGGAGAGCGTCACGCATTACGAGACGCTGGAAGCCTTCCGCGCCGCGAGCCTGCTCGACATCCGGCTGGAGACCGGTCGTACCCACCAGATCCGGGTCCACATGGCCGCGATCCGCCACCCTTGCGTCGGCGACCTCACCTACGGCGCCGACCCGACCCTCGCCGCCCGCCTCGGCCTCACCCGGCAGTGGCTGCACGCCGCGCAGCTGTCCTTCACCCATCCCACCGAAGGCCGCCCGGTCCGTTTCACCAGTCCGGATCCGGCCGACCTTGCCCACGCGCTGCAGGTGCTCGAGGACGAGTCGTGACGGCTGCCCGCATCACCGCCGAGCCCGCCCTGCTCGCCGAGGCGTCGCAGCTGCGGCATCGGGTGTTCGTGCTCGAGCAGGGGGTCGCCGCGGCGCTGGAGTTCGACGGCCGCGACGGGGAAGCGGCCCATGTCGTGCTCGAGGACGGCGGTCCCGGCGGGACGCTCGTCGGCACCGCGCGCATCTTCGACATCGGCAGTGCGGCGATCGTCGGTCGGGTGGCGGTCGAGGCCGACCGGCGGGGCCGGGGCTACGGCGCGCTCGTGATGGCGGCCGCCGAGCGCTGGGCGGGGGATCAGGGCCTGCCGGCCGTCGAGTTGCACGCGCAGCAGTCTGTCGCCGGGTTCTACGAGCGGCTCGGATACACGGGCGCCGGCGAACCGTACGAGGAAGCCGGCATCCCGCACCTGACGATGCGCAAAGAGTTGCTGGCGGGCCTTCGGCCGGTCACCGATGCCGACAGCGCCGGGCTCATCGAGCTCATCGGGGGAGTGTGGGCCGAGTACCCGTCGATCGTCTTCGACATCGACGGCGAGGAGCCGTGGCTGCGAGCGCCGGCGGCTGCCTACCGCGAGCGCGGCGAGCTGTGGGTGGTCCCTTTTCCCGACACCGGTGGGCTGCTCGCGTGCGCAGGCTGGCGGCCGCATCCCGATGGGGCGGAGTTGAAGTCGCTCTACGTCGCCGCCCCATGCCGGCGCCAGGGCTGGGGCTCGCGGCTGGTGCACTTCATCGAGCGCCGGGCCGGCTGTCGATCCGGTCCGCAACGGTTGCGGGCCTGGAGCGACACCCGTTTCACTGATTCCCACCAGATGTACGAGCGGCTCGGCTACCGGCGCACGGGGGCGACCCGGGAGCTGCACGACAAATCCGCCACCGTCGAGTTCGAGTTCGTGACGGCTCCGGAAGGGGTCGCGGAAGGGGCAGCGGAAGGGGTCGGTGCGCCATGATCCGGCTGCTCCTGAACGTGCTGTGGCTGGTGCTGGCCGGCTTCTGGCTGGCGGTGGGCTACTTCTTCGCGGGCCTTCTCATGTGCTTGCTTATCATCACGATCCCGTTCGGAATCGCGTCGTTCCGCCTGGCGGGCTACGTGCTCTGGCCCTTCGGTCGCACGGTGGTTGCGCGCCGGGGTGCGGGCGCAGCCTCGTTCGTCGGCAACATCCTGTGGTTCATCCTGGCCGGGTTCTGGCTCGCCGCCAGCCACATCGTCACCGGCTTCCTGCTCTGCCTGACGATCATCGGAATCCCTTTCGGCATCGCGAATTTCAAGCTCGCGTTCGTCGCCATCGCCCCCCTTGGCAAGGAGATCGTGCCGTCCGGCGACCCGCGTGCCATGGGTTACGCACGCATCTGACCCGGCCCGCGGCCGCGCCCCCTCGGGTTGGCGCGACCACTTCCAGGGTGTGGCCCACAGTGGGGAGGTGGCTAACCTTGCGCTGCCCGGATTAGTTGCCGCGTATGCCGCCCGGATGCACGGGGCGGCGTCGGGGCATCACGTCCTGTCGCCGCTCGGGGCGTGGGCGCTGCTGGCACCTGTCGGGCCTGGAGCGCAGGGCAGCAGCGTGACCAACTCGAGGCGCTGATCGGCCTCTTGCCTCCGGACGACGACTACGACGCCGAGGCGATTCAGAGTGCCGTCGCCGACGCCACCTGAGACAGGCGGCCAAAACCACGTTCTTGTCGTTATCAGAGCTCATAACGACAAGAACCACGTTTTGGCCGCGCTGCTGGCGCCCGGAAACAGGGGGGTCACCAGCTGCTGTGCAGCGGCCGGCCCTCGGCGAACCCGGCCGGGCCCTGCACGCCGATGACGGCGTTCTCATACAGCTGCTCGAGGGTCGCGTGCTCCGGCGTAGGTGCAGGCGCTGCGCAGCCCGGCGACGATCGTGTCCAGCAGGTCCTCGACGCCTGGCCGGGCCGGATCGAGGTACATCCGCGCCGCTCGAGATGCCCTCCTCGAACAAGGCCTTGCGAGCCCGCTCGAAGGGGGTGTCCTCGGCGCGTGCGCACCAGTACCGCACGGGCCGACGCCATCCCGTAATTCTCCTTGTAGAGCCGGCCGTCGGGGGCGCGCTGGACATCTCCGGGTGACTCGTGGGTGCCCGCGAGCCAGGAGCCGATCATCACGTTCGACGCGCCGGCAGCAAGCGCGAGGGCTACGTCGCGGGGGTGGCGGACGCCGCCGTCGGCCCAGACGTGACGTGCCGAGCCGGCGCGCCTCGGCCGCGCATTCCAGCACCGCGGAGAACTGGGGGCGGCCGACGCCGGTCATCATCCGCGTGGTGCACATGGCGCCCGGTCCGACGCCGACCTTCAGGATGTCGGCGCCGGCCGCGACGAGGTCGCGTACCCCATCGGCGGTGACGACGTTGCCCGCGACGATCGGCACCTGGGGGTCCAGCGCCCGCACCGTCTGCAAGGCGTCGATCATCCGCTCCTGATGACCGTGCGCGGTGTCCAGCACCAGCACGTCGACGCCGGCTGCCAGCAGCCCCTTGGCGCGGGTCTCGACGTCGCCGCTGACCCCCGTCGCTGCGGCGATCCGAAGTCCGCCCTTCGCATCGACCGCCGGCGCGTAGAGCCCCGACCTCAGCGCCGCCTCGCGGGTGAGGATGCCCACCAGCCGCCCCTGCCCGTCCACGACCGGGGCGAGGCGGTGACGCCCGTCCTGCAGCCGGTCGAAGGCCGCCCGCGGATCGACGGTGTCAGGAAGGGTGAGCAGATCGCGTGACATCACCTCGTGCACCTGGGTGAAGCGGTCGACGCCGAGGCAGTCGGCCTCGGTCACGACCCCCACCGGCCGGCCGTCCTCGATGACGACCACCGCACCGTGCGCCCTCTTGGGCAGCAGCCCGAGCGCCACCCCGACGGTGTCGTTGCGCCCGAGCGTGATCGCGGTGTCGAACAGCACGTGGCGGCTCTTGACGAAACTGATGACGTCGGAGACGACGTCGATCGGGATGTCCTGCGGGATGACCGCGATGGCGCCGCGGCGGGCCACCGTCTCCGCCATGCGGCGGCCGGCGACCGAGGTCATGTTGGCGACGACCACCGGAATCGTGGTGCCCGAACCGTCGGACGTGGAGGTCTCGACCTCGAGGCGTGACGTGATCGCCGACCGGTGGGGCAGCAGGAAGACGTCGTCGTAGGTCAGCTCGTACGGGGCAGGTGTGAGCAGTCGCACGTGGGTCAATGGTGCCCTACTGCGAAGGCGTCGACCAGTACCTTTCCCGGGCCGATCGCGGCGACACGCCCGTCCACCTGACGACACCCCCTGCGAGCGGATTTCTGTCGTCGCCAGGTGCTAAACCTGAACCTTGCGTTGCAGCGTCCGGGAGCCGTGTTCTTGCCGGTTCGGTGATGCAGCGGTGGAGGGCGAGCACAGGGTGAAAGGCGGGGCTGCGGTATGACGAGCGAGGGGCCCGCGGCCGGGGTCACGGTGTCGCGGGACGATTCGTTCGTGCACCTGCACGTCCACACCGAGTACTCGATGCTCGACGGCGCGGCCCGGCTCAAGGACCTGTTCGCCGAGGCTGCGGCGGCTGCGGCATGCCGGCCCTCGCGATGACCGACCACGGCAACGTCTTCGGCGCCTACGACTTCTGCAGGCAGGCCACAGGCGGCGGATCAAGCCGATCATCGGCATGGAGGCCTACTTCGCCCCGAGGCTCGCGCTTCGACAGCAGCCGGTCGGTGGGGCCCGACGGCGGGAGCGACGACGGCACCGGCAGCAGAGCTACACCCACATGACCCTGCTGGCCGCAGATCACCGACGGCATGCACAACCTGTTCCGGCTCTCCAGCCTGGCCAGCCTCGAGGGTTACTACCACAAGCCGCGGTTCGACCGGGAGCTGCTGGCGACGCTACGCCGAGCGGCATCATCGCCACCACCGGCTGCCCGTCCGGCGAGGTCAGACCAGGCGCTGCAGCGTGGGCGACTACGACGCGGCGCGCAGGCGGCGGCGGCCGAGTACCGCGGACATCTTCGGCGCGGACAACTTCTTCGTCGAGCTGATGGACCACGGCCTGGACATCGAGAAGCGCACCCGTCCCGCAGCCTGCTGCGAGATCGCCAGGGAGCTCGACCTGCCCGCTGCGTCGCCACCAACGACCTGCACTACACGCAGCAGGCCGACGCACGCCGACGCCACGAGGTGCTGCTGTGCGTGCAGACCGGCACGACCCTCGCCGACCCGAACCGGTTCAGGTTCGACGGCGACCGAGCTTCTACCTCAAGTCCCCGGCCGAGATGCGCGCGACCTTTGGCCGAGCTGCCCGAGGCCTGCGACAACACGCTGCTGATCGCCGAGCGGTGCGAGCCGCCGTCGTTCGCGAGGCCAAGCAACCTGCATGCCGCGTTTCCCGGTCCCGGAGGGCGAGACCGAGGAGTCCTGGTTCCGCAAGGAGGTCGAGCGCGGGGCTGCGCCCAGCGTTACCCGGCGGCGTCCCCGAGAGCACCGCAGGCCAGGCCGAGTACGAGGTCGGCGTCATCTGCCAGATGGGCTTCCCGGCCTACTTCCTCGTCGTCGCCGACCTCATCCGCTGGGCCAAGGACAACGGCATCCGGGTCGGCCCGGGCCGCGGCTCGCGCGGCCGGCTCGCATCGTCGCCTACGCGCTCGGCATCACCGACCTCGACCCGCTGCAGCACGGCCTGATCTTCGAGCGGTTCCTCAACCCCGAGCGCGTCTCCATGCCCGACATCGACATGGACTTCGACGAGCGCCGGCGCGGCGACATGATCCGCTACGCCACCGAGAAGTACGGCGAGGACCGGGTCGCGCAGATCATCACCTACGGCACGATCAAGGCCAAGGCCGCGATCAAGGACGCCTCCCGGGTGCTCGGCTACCCGTACGCCATGGGCGACCGGATCACCAAGGCGATGCCGCCGGCGGTCATGGGCAAGGACGATCCCGCTGTCCGGCGATCTTCGACCCGGCCAGCAACCCGCGCTACGGCGAGGCCGGCGAGTTCCGCGGCGCTGTACGAGGCCGACGCCGACGTCGCCAAGGTGCGTCGACACCGCGCGCGGGCTGGAGGGCCTCAAGCGCCAGTGCGGGCGTGCACGCCGCCGGTGTGATCATGTGCCGCGAGCCCGCTGCTCGACCACATCCCGGTCTGGCGGCGCGAGCAGGACGGCGCGATCATCACGCAGTTCGACTAGCCGCCTGCGAGAGCCTCGGCCTGCTGAAGATGGACTTCCTGGGCCTGCGCAACCTCACCGTGCTCGACGACTGCCTGGCGCCACATCGAGGCCAACCGCGGCGAGACCCTCGTCCTCGAGGAGCTGCCGCTCGACGACCGGCCGACCTACGACCTGCTCGCCCGCGGCGACACGCCTCGGGGTCTTCCAGCTCGACGGCGGCCCGATGCGCTCGCTGCTGCGCTCGATGCAGCCGGACAACTTCGAGGACATCTCCGCGCGTCATCGCGCTGTACCGGCCCGGCCCGATGGGCGCGAACGCGCACAACGACTACGCCGACCGCAAGAACGGCCGCAAGCCGGTCGTGCCGATCCACCCGGAGCTAGCCGAGCCGCTGGCCGACATCCTCGGCGACACCTACGGGCTGATCGTCTACCAGGAGCAGGTCATGGCCATCGCGCAGAAGCGTGGCCGGGCTACACGCCTGGGCGCCGCCGACCTGCTGCGCCGGGCGATGGGCAAGAAGAAGAAGGAGATCCTCGACAAGGAGTACGTCCCGTTCTGCGAGGGCATGCGGGCGCAACGGCTACTCCGACGCCGCGATCAAGACGCTGTGGGACATCCTGGTCCCGTTCTCCGACTACGCGTTCAACAAGGCGCACACGCGCCGGCTACGGCCTGGTCTCCTACTGGACCGCCTACCTCAAGGCGAACTACCCGGCCGAGTACATGGCCGGCGCTGCTCACCTGCGTCGCGCGACGACAAGGACAAGACGCGCGCTCTACCTGCAGCGAGTGCCGGCGGATGGGCATCAAGGTGCTGCCGCCGGACGTCAACGACTCCGACGGCGACTTCACCGCCGTGCGGCACCGACATCCGGTTCGGGCTGGCCGCGATCCGCAACGTCGGCGCGCAACGTGGTCGACTCGCGTCGTCGCGCACCCGCAAGGCCAAGGGCGCGTTCGCCGACTTCGCCGACTTCCTGCGCAAGGTCGAGCCGGTCGCCTGCAACAAGCGGACGGTCGAGTCGCTGATCAAGGCCGGCGCGTTCGACTCCCTCGGCCACCCCCGGCGCGGGCCTGGTGCTGTCCACGAGCGAGGCCATCGACGCGGTCCTGGAGGTCAAGCGCAACGAGGCGATCGGCCAGTTCGACCTGTTCGGCGGCCTGGGACGACGACCGAGGCCGGGGCCAGAGCCGACGCGGCGTTCGACGTCCACGATCCCGGACGGCGAGTGGGACAAGACGGTGCTGCTCGCGTACGAGCGGGAGATGCTCGGCCTGTACGTCTCCGACCACCCGCTGCTCGGCGTCGAGCACGTGCTCGCGCGCACGGTCGGACGCGACCGTCGCCGATCTGTCCGAGGCCTGCGACGATGGCGCAGATCGTGACGCTCGGCGGCATCGTGGCCGGCGATCACCGCGCAAGGTCACCAAGCCCGGCGAGCCCGTGGGCGGTCGTGCAGCTCGAGGACCTCGAGGGCGGGTCGATCGACGTCATGTTCTTCCCGCAGACTTACGCGGCGGTTTCGCACCAGCTGGTCGAGGACGGGTCGTGCGTGGTCAAGGCTCGGGTGGACAAGCGCGAGGAAATGCCCCGGCTCATCGCGATGGAGCTGATCGTCCCCGATCTGACCAGGGGCCGCGCGGCCCGCTGACCGTCTCGCTCGCTGCCGCACGGTGCGTCCCCGGTCTGGTGACCCGGCTCAAGAGGTGCTGTCCACCCACCCGGGCACCACCGAGGTCCGGCTGCAACTGCTCGGCCCGGCCCGGGTCACCACCCTGCGGCTCGATGACGGGCTGCGGGTCAACGTTTCGACCAGTCTTGTGGCGGACCTCAAAGAGTTGCTGGGCGCCGGCTGCGTCTCTGGATGAGAGGCTGACACTCATGCGCCTGGCCATGGGAACCAAAGAGGTGCTCGACGCCGAGGGCTTGGTGCGTACCTACGTCAGCCCCGGACGGCGCGGGCTGCGGTACGCCTACCCGTACTACGACGGGCTGGTGACCAACGAGGATCCGGCGACGCTGTGCACCGGCGACCTGCTGGCGCCGACCCTGCTCAGTGTCAACGTCGACCTCGACCGCATGCACACGCTCACCGCGCTGCTCCCGCTCCTGCAGCGCGGGCTCGACGCGTTGCCTCCGGTTGATCTGGTCGAGGCGGACGAGGAGACCTGTGACCTGGTCGCCGCCTTGTACGACCCCCTCGACGACCCGAGCGCGCTCGACCGTGACGTCCGGGGATCGCTGCTGGCCAAGGTGCTGCACCGCAAGCGTCCCGGGCTGGTCCCGCTGTTCGATAGCAAGGTCCAGATGTTCTACCAGCACGAGGCTTGCGTCCCGCCGGCACCGAAGAATGGCCGGACCGTCCGTCAGTACATGGGCCTGCTGGTGCGCGCCATGCGCCAGGACCTGCGTGACAACGCCGACGAGTTCGCCGCGCTCGCTCGTCTCGTTCCGGAGGACGGCCCGCCGATCACCCCGCTGCGGGTACTCGACATCGTCGTCTGGACCAGCTCCCTGGTGTGAGCGGGTGTGAGCTGGTGTGATCTGCGTCGCGCCCGGGTGTCTGACCCCCGGGCCGGGGCGGGCCACACGATGAGCTGCGACACTGGGCCGGTGGACGGGCCGCTCGCGTATGAGGTGCGCGGGCTCGTCCGCACGTATCCGGGCTCGGGCCGTGGCAAATCCGAGGTGCTGGCCAACGACCACATCGACCTCGACATCGCCGCCGGCACCGTGTTCGGGCTGCTCGGGCCCAACGGCGCGGGCAAGACGACGCTGGTACGCCAGCTTGTCGGCCTGCTGCGGCCGGACGACGGGAGCATTCGCCTGCTCGGCGACCCGCTCGACGCGCAGGCGAGTAGCTGCGTCGGCTACCTACCCCAGCATGAGGCGGCGCTCGCCGACCTCACGGTGAGCCTCGCCATCGAATCGACCGGCCGGCTGCGGGGGCTTCGCCCGTCGGTAGCGCGCACCACGCGCGACGCGCTGGTCGAGGAGCTGGGCCTGGGCCCGATGGCGAGCCGGGTCATCGGTCGGCTCTCGGGAGGGGAACGCCGGCTGGCGGCGTTTGCTGCCGCGCTGGCCGGCCCGCGTCCGATCCTGGTGCTCGACGAGCCAACCACGGGCCTCGATCCGCAGGCCCGCCGCGCGGTCTGGACGGCGCTCGAACGCCGCCGCCGCGAGTCCGGGGTGACGGTCCTGCTCGTCACCCACAACGTGCTGGAGGCCGAGTTGGTTCTCGACCGGGTCGCCGTACTCGACGCCGGCCGCATCATCGCCTGCGACACCCCTGGCCGGCTGAAGGCGCAGGTCAGCGATGAGGTGCGGCTGGATCTGGTGTGGCGCGACGCGCCGCCGGAGAGTGATCCGCTCGTGGCCTCGCTCGCCGCGCAGGCCACCGTCACCGGTCGACGCTGGAGCGTTCACCTGCCGGTGGGCCAGGCCCGCGAGGCACTCGGCTCCCTCACGTCAGGCCCGGCGTTCGCCGCGCTCGACGACTTCACCCTGGCCACCCCGACACTCGAGGACGTCTACCTGGCGCTCGGCGGACGGGCCCGCGACCTGGAGCGGGCGTGACGCAGCTGCTGCCGGGTGCCGCGTCGCGAGCCGGAACGGCGGTGACCACGACGCCGGGGGGCCCGGGCGTGTGGTCGGCCATGGCCACGGTCTTTCGCCAGCAGCTGGCCCGGGGGCGGGTGGCCCGCGTACCGCTGCTGTTCGTGGCGGCCTTCCAGTCGATCGGCTTGCTCCTGCTGCTGCGAGGGGTGGTCGATCGCGGCAGCGAGACCACCGGCGAGCAGGTCGTCGCCGGCACCACCGTGCTGGTGGTGGCGTTCGTCGCGCTCAACCTGCTGGCGCAGCGCTTCGGGGCGATGCGTGCCTCGGGTGCGCTGGACTACTACCTGACGCTGCCGGTGCCGGCCAGCGCCGTTGTTCTCGGCACCGCTGCCTCCTACGCCACGTTCGCCGTGCCTGGCACCATCGTCACGGCCGTGACGGGGGGCCTGGTCTACCGGCTTCCGCTGGGGCGGCTCTGGCTGCTGGTGCCGGTGGTGGTGCTGACCGGTGCCGCGCTGGCGGGGGTCGGCGCGCTGATCGGCCTGATCGCGTCCCGTCCGGAGATCGCGACGGTGGCAGGCCAGCTCGGCATGAGCGCCGTGCTCTTCCTGGACATCATTCCCGCGTCACGGATGCCGGTGGTGCTACGGGCGATCCGGGCCGTCCTCCCCGGCACGTACGGCGCTGATGCGCTGGCGGTCAGCTTCCGCAGCCACGTGCCCTGGGGGTCGGTGGGTATCGATCTGCTGGTCTGCCTGCTCGTTGCCGTCGCCAGCCTGCTTGCCGGTGGCTGGGCGCTGCGCCGCCTTGCCCGCCGGTGACCCGCGTGGTGTCAGGAATTGCCTGGCCCGGGTCGGGGACACTGTTCGCATGACCGCGCCAGGCAGCGACCCTCCCGAAGGGTTCGCGGCGGCCGACCCGGGGTTCGGCGTGCCCCCCGGGACGCCGCGATTCGCCCGCTGGAGGCCGGAGGTGCCGCACTCGCGTGACGTCCTGACCGCGCTGGTCGTCGCGGTCGTCCTGGTCGTCGTCGGGGTCCCGATGGGCCTGCTCTGGGGTGCGACCACGCCCAAGCTCGATGTGAAGCAGGCGCTGGCCGGTAGCGAAGCGGCCTTCAACGCCCAGGGCGGCGCCGACGCGCATTTCGCGCTGCTGGCATTGATTTTCGGTGTGGTCGCCGGGGCCGTGGTGGGCTGGCGCGGGCGCCATGGCAGCTGGGCACTGCCGCTGGCGCTGGCCGTCGGAGGCGTGGGCGGATCGCTGGTGGCGGCCCAGGTCGGGCACCTGCAGGAAAGCAGCCGGGTGCTCGACCAGCTTCCCCAGGACATCCGCGGCCGGGTGAGCAACATCGCCGACTTCATGCTGCGTGCCCACGGTTTTCACGTCGTCTTCCCGGTGGCCGCGTTACTGACGTACCTGATCATCCTGGTGGCGACGACCCGGCCCGAGGAGCCGGCCCTTCCGGAGGTTCCCGAGCCCGATCGGTACTGGTCGGTACCGCGCTAGCGGCGCGGCCCGGATGACGGATGCTCAGTTCGGTGAGCGGGCTATCCGAAAGAGTTCGGGCGCGTTGACCGCGCGCAACGTGGCCATCAGCAGCCGCTCCCGGCGTAGCAGGCTCACCTCGGTGCGCAGCCTGGTGGCGGTGTCGGCGAGCTCGAGCAGTGCCTGGCGCTCGCGCAGCGTCAGCAGGATCGCGCCTGCGGTGAGGTAGCTGAGGTCGGTGGGCTCGTCCGGGAGGCTCTCGTCGTTGACCGTGCCTCCGGCCAGGTCGGCCAGCGTCCCGGCGTAGGCCATCAGGGCGTCGCGCACCGCCGGCGCGATCGCCTCGGCCAGTCCCGGTTCTCCGGCCGGCTCCTCCATCCAGCGCACCTGCCCGACCAGGTAGGGCTTGCTGACCGTGTCGACCTCGAGCAGCCGGAAGCGGGCGCCGCCGAACGCGAGAAGTTTGCTGCGCCCGTCGGGTATCGGCTCGATGCGCTGGACGCGCGCCTCGCAGCCGATCGGGAACATCTGCGGCAGGGCCATCCCGGCCTCGCTGCCGGCCTCGATGGCCACCACCCCGAAGCGCCGCTGCTGCGGCTCGAGTTCCAGCAGGTCACCTACCAGCGCCCGGTAGCGCTCCTCGAAGATCTGCAACGGCAGGGGTGCGCCGGGGAAGAGCACGGTGGACAGCGGGAACAGGGGCAGTTCGTGCGCTGCTCCCTGGTCGGACCGGTCGCTCACCCGTCCTATCATCCCGCCTTTCCGTCAGCGACGCTGCAAGCGAGCCTCGCGTTGGCTGCTGGAGCCCGTAGCCCGCGACGCATGTCCGCCACGGCCGCCTGGTTGGCGTGCGAGGCTGTGGCCTGTGAGCGTGCCTTCGGGGACGGTGACGTTTTTTTCACTGATATTGAGGGATCGACCCGGTTGTGGGAGTCGGCTCCGGTGTCGAGTCGATCGGCGAATCCGACGCCATAGCCTCATTCGCTTCCTTCACCGGATTCCCGCTGCTCGCCGAACTCGCCGAAACCCACGCAGCCACCGTGGCACAATCCTGCGCCCGCGCCGCCGCCATGACCTACGACCCAGCCGCCGTCGCCGACGTCATCGAACGGCTCATCGCCGACCACACCGAAGTCTCGGAGTGGTGAGCGCCGGCAACCGCGCATCGGCAAGGTCGCATCAGCGCCGTGGTCGGTTGGGTCAGCTGGACATGTACCAACCGGCGGGTCGGGCTGGAGTGACTACGGCGAACCCGCGCTCGCCAGCGGCCTGAGCCTGCCGTCGGTCGTAGGTCAGGAACTCTGTCTCACCAAGCTCCATCGCGGCAACCAGATGGATCGCGTCGGCGGTGCGCAGGAACGCTCCCGGCGGCGAAGGCAGCCTTCCCGCTCGCCACAGCGCGGGCTCGTCGACCGACAGGAGGTCGACTTGACGAAGCAGCAGGCCGACCGCGGCTGTGTCGGCTTCGGCTCGCGCGACGGTGCGCGTGAGCTCAGCGATTGTCAGCTCGCTCGATGTGATTCGGTCCGGCACGGCTGACATGTATGCCGCCAGCGCCGCGCTCTCGGGCTCCTCGACCAGCAGCTTGACCAGAGCAGAGGTGTCTGCATAGGTCACGACCCGCGATCCTCTTCCAGCAGGTCCCCCGTCAGACGAGGGGCCTGCACTCGGGCAGGCAGTGCTGTCAGATCAAGCCCCGCCCCGACCCGCAGGCGTCCGGTGGCGACCAGTCGGGAGCGAGCATCTGTACCGGCAGGGACGAGGACGGCGGCCGGCACACCGTTGTTCGTCACCAGTACAGATTCACCACCTGCGACGCGTCTGAGTAGCTCACCGGATTTGTTCCGCATCTCCCGCTGGCTTACCGACTCCATCGTTACCTCCGCGCTCACCGTAGCATGCCGTAGCACGGCGCCTGGTGACACCTCCTCGCCGCCGATCTCCACCTGAAACTCACGACTCCTGCCTTGGCCAAGCGACCTTCGGCGCGACAGAGGGCTGCCGTGGTCGGTTACTTGCGCTGCAACCCCACGGCACCTTGTGAGGCGCGCGATAACCGTCATCCTGAGCGTTGCTTGGGGTTGTTCACAGGGTCGTCAATAGGGTGGTTGAGCTGCCCGTTCGGTGTTAGACTCGAACACATGGTCGAAGACGGGTTCGGGGTGAAAGCAGCGCAGGCTCATGGCCTGCTCGCCGAACTCGCCGCCGCGATCGACAGCAACACCTCGGGTGTGCTGGCCGTCGAAATCCTGCCGGAGCTACTCGGTGCGGTCCGTCAAGGTGAGCTAGCCCTGGTACGAGCGATCGAACGGGCCGACCGGTCCGGTGCGTATGCGACCGACGGTGCGGCGTCGACGCAGGCGTTCGTCCGGCAGCTGTCGGGTGAGTCTGACGGGTGGGTATCCAAACGGGTCCAGATCGGCCGGGCACTGGCCGATCGGATGCCGGTCACCGCCAAAACGTTCGAGGCCGGCGACCTCGGCCTGGACCACGCTCACGTGATCACGCAGGCCACCCGTGATTTGCAGCAGGATCTCGCCGCCGACCTCGAAGCGTTCCTGGCCGAGCAGGCGGCGCCTTTGACGCCACGCCAGCTGCGGGTCGTCGCCGAAGAACTCCTCGCGGCCGCCGCCCCCGAGCAGTCGGCGGATGAGGCGGCCCGCAAGCATGCTGCCCAGCATGTCCACCTGTCCGAAACCCTCGACGGCCGGTGGCGGCTGGATGGCTGGCTGGACGCCGAAGCCGGCCTGATCGTCTCCAAAGCCATCGCCGAGTTCCTGCGCAAACCCGATCCCGAGGGTGATCTGCTCACCGAATCCATCGGCAGTCGCCGCGCCGAAGCCCTGGTGCAACTCGCCCGCCACGCCACCGCCCACGCCGAAACCTGCCACGGCGAAGGCGGCGGAAGGCACACCGTCATCGTCGGCCTGTCCCATCAGGCCCTGCTCGACGGACTCGGCACCGCCGGCACCCCCGAAGGCCAGCGCCTGCCCGCGGCGGCTGCCCGCCGGATGGCGTGCGACGCCGGGATCATCCCGGCAGTGTTCGGCTCCGACTCCGAAACGTTGGACTTCGGCCGCCGCACCCGCACCATCAGCGCCGGGCTACGCCACTTCCTCGTCGCCCGCGACGGCGGCTGCACCTGGCCCGGCTGTGACCGGCCACCCTCCTACACCGAAGCCCACCACCGCCAGTACTGGATAGACCGCGGCGAAACCAACCCCGGCAACCTCGAACTGCTCTGCCTGGCGCACCACCACAAAGTGCACGAAGGCGGCTGGACCATGACCATCGGCCACGACCCCGACCACACCCCCTGGTTCTGGCCACCCGACGGACGCCCACCCCTCCAAGGCCACCGCCGACCACTTCTACGCAAGCCCGGACAAACCCCACGGCGGATGTAAGACCCCAGGCCACCCGCTATCCACCCAGCACCGCCAGTCACCGCTGCGACGTGCGCGCGGTAACCGACAGCAAGGTCTGATCGTGGGCCCGGCGGCGCCATACCCTGTGCCACCGTCAGCGGGGTCTATGTGACGCCGAGCCGGTGGCGCCGAACCCCCGGCACCTCGCCGCCGGCCCGCGCGCTTCGGTTCGCTCCGCAACCGGCAGCGGGCACTCGGAGCGGCATGATTGGCAACGCACCCCGGCTGCACGCCTGAACTTATCGGCGCGGGGCCGTCCCGCCTCTTACCGCGCTGCGACCGTGTACGGCGCCGCACCCGGAAGCCGCACGGTCACGCGCAGCGGTAGATCGTCTCAAACAAGCACGACACCGGCCGCGACGAGCAGTCCGAACACGAGGAGGCCGGCCACCCCGACGGCCACTAGAAGCAACCGCCGCGATCTCCTCGGGCCACGCCCGGCAGGGTGCGCCGGCCGCAATAGCAGCGCCGCACAGATTGCGAGGCTACCGAGCGCCCTGTATTGGCATTCATCCGCGCGACTGTTGCGTGGCTTCTGTCGACGCTCGCATGGACAGCCGGCCTGGACCGTGATCCCGAAGCGGGGCATGCTCTGCCTGTGGCCCGACGCCAATCCGATGAGGTGTCGCTGAACATCGTTATCGCGCTGCTCGTGGGCGTCCCGGTCGGGATTGTTGTAGCTCTTATGGTCGGCGGCATCGGAGCAGTAGCGGGACGCGATTGGGGAAGCTTCGCTGGCGGGGTCGGGGTAGCCGTGGCGGCCATAGCTGTGGGTCTGGCTCTGGCACGGTTGGAGCGGTCCGGTCGGGAAGGTTCACAACGCGCACGATGCTGGTGGCCAGTGAAACGACGCTTCAAGCCCGTGGCCCGAGGCGAAGGCTAGCGTTCGCTGCTGCGTGCTCGTTCGCGCATCGACGGTCACGCTTCTGCTGCCTCGCCGGGCGCTGCCGCCCCTTCTGCGGGCACCTATGGAGCTTTCAGGGGCCGCCGGACAAGACGTAGGGCACCAGTTGGGAGTTGGTGGCACCGGCAACCCACACGCCGGTCGGGCAGACGGTCTTGCCGCCGACGACGGCCCGACGAACAGGGGCGAACAGTGTGGCACCACCGGGCGTTCGACCGACAGCCACGAGCGCTCCGGCGTGAAATTCAGCCGTTGCCCTCGGCACCGGGCCACCACGCAGGTAGTGGCGACCGCCGCAGTACGTCAGCCGTTCCGGCGTCCGGCCAGGGAAGAAGGCGCCGTAGTCCGCGTGCCGTCGGTCAAGCACGACACCGGCCGCGACGAGCAGTCCGAACACGAGGAGGCCGGCCACCCCGACGGCCACTAGAAGCAACCGCCGCGATCTCCTCGGGCCACGCCCTGCAGGGTGCGCCGGCCGCAATAGCAGCGCACTCCCGAGAGCGTCAGGCACGCCGGGACGCTAACCTGGCGCTTTCACCGCGGTGCCGTGTCGGTGACATGAAAAGTGCTCCTGAGCAGGGAGAATACGGGTGTCGAAGCCTGTATTTCACCTGATCGAGGAGCACCTTCCTGGTGAGTAAATTTAGCGGGTTTTACCCCCGTCCGGAAGTGGACGGGCAGGGTGTCGGGACGGTTGCTTTCGCCGGCGCGAAACTGTTGTTGGACACGCTGCGGGCGGTGCGTCTGGACCGGGGCCTGTCGGCGGCGCTGGCGCCGTGGCGGCGGCCGCTGGCACGCCACGACCCAGGCAAGATCGTCTGTGATCTGGCGGTCAGCCTCGCGGTCGGCGGCGACTGCCTGGCCGACGTCGGATTGTTGCGGGCGGCACCTGAGGTGTTCGGGCCGGTCGCGTCCGACCCGACTATTTCCCGGCTAATCGACGTGCTGGCCGCCGACGCCGAAAAGTCGCTGGCGGCAATCAACACGGCGCGGGCAGCGGCCCGCGCCGCCGCATGGCGGCTGGCCGGAAAGCACGCCCCCGACGTAGGTGTTGATGCCCTGCGGCCGCTGATCATCGACCTGGACGCCACGCTGATCACCGCCCATTCCGACAAAGAAGGCGCCGCCCCTAACTTCAAGAAGGGCTACGGCCACCATCCGCTGTGGGCGTTCGTCGACCACGGCCCGGCTGGCACCGGTGAACCACTCACCGTGCTACTAAGGCCCGGCAACGCGGGAAGCAACACCGCCGCCGACCACATCACCGTCACCCGTGCCGCGCTCGCCCAACTACCCGCCATCGGCACCGCCGGCCGCCAGTCCCGCCGGGTGCTAATCCGCATCGACGGTGCCGGCGCCACCCATGACCTGCTCTCCTGGCTGCACCGCCGCCGGCTCGGCTACTCCGTCGGATTCACCCTGCCGGCCAACACACCCGACCTGCTCGCCAAAATCCCCGAAACAGCATGGACACCCGCCTACGACGCCGACGGTCAGCCCCGCGACGGTGCCGCCATCGCCGAACTCACCGGCCTGCTCAACCTTTCCGGCTGGCCCGCCGGAATGCGGGTCATCGTCCGCCGCGAACGGCCCCACCCCGGCGCGCAACTACGCATCACCGACGTCAACGGACATCGCATCACCGCCTTCGCCACCAACACCCCCCGCGGTCAACTCGCCGACCTGGAATTACGGCACCGTCGCCGGGCCCGCTGCGAAGACCGCATCCGGATCGCCAAAGACACCGGACTAACCAACCTGCCACTGCATGACCTTGACCAGAACAGGATCTGGTGCGCGCTCGTCGCACTCGCCTGCGAACTCACCGCCTGGATGCAGATGCTCGCCTACCCCGACCACCAAGCCCGCCGCTGGGAACCCAAACGGCTCCGGCTACGGCTGCTATCAGCACCCGGCAGCATCGCCGCCCACGCCCGCCAGAACCGGCTGCACCTACCCCGCCGGCATCCCTGGACAGCGCTGACACTCCAAGGCCTGAAGCGGCTCGCCGTCCTCCCCGCACCCACCTGACGCCCGGCCCCGACACCGCCCCCGAAACCCAGGAACAGCCGGCCGGAACCGGCGCACCCGGCGACACCGGGCGAACAGTCACACCCCGATGCCAAAATCAGCCCACCGAACCAGCCGGCACCACCAAACAAGATCACCCGGCAAGATC
>CAVXYJ010000018.1:0-9484 GCA_963765845.1 uncultured Actinomycetota bacterium | reverse complement strand
CGGACCGGCCGTCCCTGACCGGAACGGGAGGCCGAACCATGCCTCGTCTCGCCCTTTCCGCCGGCGCTCGCCGGTGTCCGGCACGCCGGCGGCCGCCTTCGCCCAGTCTCACGTCGAGGTCTTCGCGGGCATGCACGTCGCGACCCCGGCGCCGGCGGGCACCTTCACGACTGACTACGCGACGGCGCTGGCGGCCGGCACGACCACGGGCGGCCGCGCGGGCCAGACGCTGGCGCTGGACGTCGCGCGGCGGCCCGGGTTCGAAGGCGGCGTGAACTGGCTGCCCGTGCCCCACGCCGGCGTGCAGATCTTCGTGGGCCGGGTGTCGGCACCGGTGTCCGGCGTCAACTCGCCCTACGACGTCCGCCTCGACTACGTGGCGTCCCCTCCGCCGAACTACGTGCCGCGACCGTTTACCTACGAGCGCACGACGACGTGGCCCGACACCACCGGCACCATGACCGTCTGGGCGGTCGGCGCGAACGCGATCGCCCGTGCGTCCGGCCGTCGGGCGAACCTCACGATTGCGGGCGGCCTGCTGCTCTCGCGCCTCGGCGGATTGTTCGAGCCCGTCGGGTTCAGCCAGTTCCGCCTGGGCGGGCACTCGGTGCTCTTCGGAGACGAGGCGCGCGTGCGGATGACCTTCGACGGCGCCTGGCACGCCTGCGTCGATGTCGGCGCCGACCTCGCCGTGCATGCCGGGCGGCATGTCGCCATCGTGTTCGGCGTACGTGTGTATCGGGCCGACGCCCACCCCGCGGGTGAACGTCAGGGAGGTCGTCGAGAGCGATTGCGGGTGGGCAGCACGCTCCTCGCGGTCGCAGCGCGCGCTCACCGTCGACACGGTGCGGCTCGAGCGCTGGAGCGCGCCCACGCTTCGGATCGGTATCCGGATCGGCTCCGCCCCCTCACCCCTCGCGCAGCACCGTGGCCGGGTCGAAGCGCGACGCCCGGCGTGCCGGGAGCCAGCCGGCGAGCGCCCCGACGGCGGCGAGGACGGCGACCGACGCGGCCAGCGTCACGGGATCCGCGGCTGCAGGCCGAAGAGCAGGCTGCCCGCGAACCGCGCGGCCCACAGGCTCGTCACGCCGCCGACGACGACGCCCGCGCCGACGAGCAGCGCCACCCGCCGCAGCACCAGCCGGACCACGCCGCCGGGCTGGCGCCGAGCGCCAGACGGATGCCGATCTCCGTGCGCCGGCGGCTCACGGTGTACGCGGTCACGCCGTAGAGCCCGATGCCCGCCAGCAGCAGCGCCAGCGCGCCGAAAAACCCCGACAGCATCGCCACCATCCGCTCCTGCAGCAGCGACGCATGCACCTGGTCCGCCAGCAGGTGCACGGTGAGCGCCAGGCTGCGATCGACGTCGGCGACGGCGCCGACGACGCTCTTGGTCAACAGCGCCGGCGACCCGCCGGCGGCCCGCACGCTCACGCTGATCGACGACATCGGGCCGTCCTCGGGCGGCTGCGCCAGCGGGAGGTACATCGTCGGCGGCACCGGGTCGCGCAGGGAGCGGTAGACCGCGTCGCGGGCCAGCCCGACGATCTCCATGAACGGCATCGTCTGGCCGGGCCGCCCCTGCTCGCCGCACCGTGCGGCCGATCGGGCTGGCGCCGTTCATGAACTGGCGCGCGAACGCCTCGTTCACGATCACCACCGGCTTCGAGCCGGCGCGATCGCGGTCGTCGAAGGCCCGGCCCGCCAGGATCGGCGTGCCGTAGGTCGCGAACCAGTCGGGCGTCACGTAGTTCATGAACGAGAGGCGGTCGCGCTCGGACAGTTCCGGCGCCCCGGGCACCTCGACGATGTTGTTCCAGGCGCTGCCGCTCACCGGCGTGATGACCGACAGGGCCGCGTGCGAGACGCCGGGCACCGCCGCACGGCCTCGAGGACGCGCTCGTAGACCGCTGTCCGCTCGGCCGGCTTCAGAATCGACCTGCTGGGCGCTCACGTCCACCACGAGCACCTTGTCGCGGTCGAAACCGAGATCGAGATGCGCGAGCGCCGAGAACGTGCGGAGGAACAGGCCCGCCGCCACCACCAGCACGAGCGACAGCGCCACCTGGCCGACGACCAGCGCGCTGCCGAACCCCGCACGGCGCTCGCCGGCCACGCCCCGCCCCTGCTCCTTCAGCGCCTCGTTCGGCTCCACGCGGGCCGCCCGGAACGCCGGCACGGTCCCGAACAGGATGGCCGTGCCGACCGTGACGGCCGCGGTGAAGCCGAGCACGCGCCAGTCGAGCGAGAGGTCCAGGAAGACGGTGTTGCCGCCGGTCGAGAGCTGGCGGACCAGCAGCGCGCTGCCCCACGTGGCGAAAGCGAGGCCGAGCGCGGCACCGATCCCCGACGAGCAGGAGGCTCTCGCTCAGCAGCTGCCGCGCCAGCCGCCAGCGCGACGCGCCGAGCGCCAGCCGCACGCTGAGTCTCGTGGCGCCGCGCCGTGGCCCGCGCCAGCAGCAGGTTGGCGATGTTCGCGCACGCGATGAGCAGCACGAGCCCGACGACGATCATGATCGCCACGAGCGGCCGCTGCGTAGCGCCGCCCGCAGGCACGACGCGCCGGTCGCCGCCGGCACCAGGGTGAAGGCGTCCTTGAGGTAGCGGGCAGGTTCTCCGGCGGCCAGTCGGCGGCAGCGTCGCTTCGCGGATCTGCGGCTGCACGGCCCGCAGCGCCGCCGTCGCCTGGCCGACCGTCTGGCCCGGCTTGAGCCGCGCCATGATGTTCAGCCACCACAACGACCGCTGGTCCAGGACGCTGCCGCCCGGCCGCATCAGCGGCTCGCTATCGGCATCACGACGTCGAACGCGTGCCCCACGCTCGGCCCGAAGAAGCCGGGCGGCATGACGCCGACGACCGTGAACGGCGACGCGGTTGACGTCAGCGTCCGGCCGACGACGTCCGCGGCGCCGCCGTAATGCTTCTGCCAGAAGTCGTAGCTGACGACGGCCACCGGGCCGTCGGGACCGCCGCCCCGCGCGTCGTCGGCCGGGGTGAACGTGCGCCCGAGGACAGGCGAGACGCCCAGCACCTCGAAGAACCGCCCGCTGGCCCAGATGCCGTTCACGAAGTCGGTCTCCCCGCTCTTCGACAGGTTGAAGCGCGTGCCCGACCAGGCGAAGGCGCTCTGGAACAGCTGGTCCTGACGGTCGCGGATCTGCTCCCAGATCGGGTTGGTCCAGGACCCGTCCTTGAGGAGCACCAGCCGCTGCGGGCTCTCACGGGCAGCGACCGCAGCATCAGGCTGTCGACGATGGAGAAGATGGCCGTGTTCGCGCCGATGCCCAGGGCGAGCGACAGGACGGCGACGGCCGAGATGACGGGGGTGGCGCGCAGCGCGCGCAGGGCATCACGCACGTCGGACATGGCTCCTCCCGATCACGATCGGCTCATTCGACGCGCCCGGCGCTCGTTTGGTTGGTCCTGTCCGTAGTGCTGGCCTTCAGGCCAGCCCAGCCTAGCCCTCGCGCAGCACCGTGGCCGGGTCGACACGCGAGGCGCGGCGCGCCGGGAGCCAGCCGGCGAGCGCCCCCACGGCCGCGAGCACGGCGGCCGACGCGGCCAGCGTAGACCGGTCCCGCGCGTCGATGCCCCAGAGCAGCGTCCGGGCGAACCCCGCCGCCCAGAGCGCTCGCGGCGCCGCCCGCAGACGACGCCGGCCGCCCACGAGGAACGCCGACCCGGCCGCGCACCATCCCCACCACCCCGCGGGGGCTCGCGCCGAGCACCAGACGGATCCCGATCTCGGTGCGTTTCCGGCTCACCGCGTAGCTCATCACGCCGTACAGCCCGAGACCGGCGAGCAGCAGCGCGAGCGCGCCGAAGAACCCCGACAGCATCGCGACGAGGCGCTCCTGCGTGAGCGACGCGTCCACCTGGTCGTCGAGCGTGCGGAAGGTCAGCGACAGCGCGGGATCGACGCCGGCCAGCGCGCCCGCGACGCTGCGCGTGAGCAGCGCCGGTGGCCCCGACGCGGCGCGCACCGTCAGGTACAGCTCGGGGCGCGGCTCGCCCTGCTGCGCGAGCGGCAGATACGCCGTCGGCGGCACCGGCTCGCGCAGCGAAGGTGACCGCGTCCCTGGACCAGGCCGACAATCTGAATCGGCGGCAGCGTCTGCCCCGGCCGCGGGGGCCGCACGATCACGCGGCCGAGGGGGTTGTCGGTCCCCGGCATGAAGCGGCGCACGAACGCCTCGTTGACCACGGCCACCGCGGGCGCGCCGGCCCGGTCGGCCGCGGTGAGGTCGCGCCCGGCCAGCAGCCGCGTGTGGTAGGTCGCGAACCAGCCGGGGCTGACCATGTTGATGTGCGCGCCGCGCTTGTCCTCGGGGAGCTCCGGCGCGCCCACGACCGACACGCCGAACATCGAGGTCATGCCGCTCACGGGCGTGACGACCGAGACGGCGGCGTCGGACACGCCCGGCAGGGCCGCCGCCGCCTGGCGCGCGCGCTCGAAGAGGGCGGCGCGGGCTGCCGGCTCGGTGCCCGTGGCCGTGGCGTTCACCTCCACGATCAGCACGCCGCGGCGGTCGAATCCCGGATCGAGCGTGCTGAGCGAGGCGAACGTGCGGACGAAGAGCCCGCGCCGGCCACGAGGACGAGCGACAGCGCGACCTGCACGACGACCAGCGCGTGGCCGAGCCGCTGGCGCCGATCGCCCGCAATCGCGCGCCCTGGGCCTTGAGCGCCTCGCTCGGCTCCGCGCGGGCGGCGCGGAACGCCGGGATGGTGCCGAAGAGGACCGCCGTCGCCACCGCGACGGCGCTCGTGAGCCGACGACCTGCCAGTCGAGGGACAGATCGAGGAACACGTGACGCGACGAGGACGACAGCTGGGCGACGAGCAGCGCGCTGCCCACCGCGCGAAGGCCAGGCCCAGCAGCGCGCCCAGCCCGGCGAGCACGACGCTCTCGGCGAACAGCTGCCGGGCGAGCCGCGCCCGCGATGCGCCGATCGACAGCCGCACGGCCATCTCGGCTGGCCCGCCCGGCGCCGCGGGCCAGCAGCAGGTTCGCGATGTTGGCGCAGGCGATGAGCAGCACCACGCCCGACGATGCCCATGAGCACGTAGAGCGGACGCGCGTCGGCTCCGCAGCGACGACTCGCCGCTCGCCGCGGCACGAGCGTGACGGATCCTTCAGGTAGCGGGCCAGGCTCTCGGCCGCCAGTCGGTGGGCAGTGTGGCCTCGCGGATCTGCGGCTGGATGCCGCGGAGCGCCTCGGTGGCCGACGCGGTCGTCTGGCCGGGCTTCAGCCGCGCCATGATGGAGAGCCACGGGTCACCTTTCTGGTCCAGCGCGCTCTCCTTGCCCCGCACGAGCGGCTCGTCGCCGAGGGGCACGGCGACGTCGAAGTCGCGCCCCACGTCCGGACCGAAGAAGTCGGGCGGCGTCACACCGATGATGGTGAACGGCACGCGGTCCAGCGTGATCGACCGGCCCACGACGTCCGCCGCGCCGCCGAAGTGCCGCTGCCAGAAGCGGTAGCTGACGACCGTGACGGGGCCGTCCGGGCCACCGCCCCTCCGGTCGTCGGCCGTCGTGAACGTCCGGCCCAGGATCGCCGGCACGCCGAGCACGTCGAACATGCGGCCGCTCGCCCAGAGCGCGTCGACGAACTCGGTCGGGCCGCCCGCGGACAGGTCGAGCTGCTCGAACGACGACCAGGCGAACATCCCGTCGAATATTGAATCGGCGGGAACCCCGCCGCCCCGCTTCGCTCCCTCGCCCGGGCCGGTGGTGCAATCCCGGATCTGCTCCCAGATGGGGTTCGTCCACGAGCCGTCGGCCAGCTGGACCAGCCGCTCGGGCTCGCGCACGGGCAGCGAGCGCAGGAGCAGGCGGTCGAGGATGGAGAACATCGCGCTGTTGGCGCCAATCCCGAGCGCCAGCGACAGCACGGCGACCGCCGACACGATGGGCGAAGCCTTGAGAGCGCGGATGGCGTCGCGAAGGTCGGACATCTCTCCCTCCCCGGGGCGGAGCCCCGGCTGAGTATGACGCCCGCCAACGCGAAAAAGTTGGCGCGATCAGTGATTCCGCCGGTAGCGCAGCTCCACGAGCAGCCGACGGGGTTCGTTGTAGTGCGTGCCCCCAAAGGTGTTGCTCGCGTCGAGCAGGTACCGGACGTCGGCCACGTTGAGCGCCGTCACGCGCAGCGCGAACCCGCGCGGCAGGGCCTTGCCGACCGCCAGATCGAAGGTCGCGTGCGCGGGCAGGTGGTCGGGGCCGTCGCCGTTCAGGAACCCGGATCCGACCATCAGGTTGCCCGACATCCAGGCGGCGCCCGGCAGGTCGACCGTCGTCCCCGCGCTCAGCGTGTGGCGCTGGTCGTGGTCCAGGAAGAACCAGCCCTCCGCGGGCGGCTCGAAGTCCGTGAGCCCGCCGGAGACCGCGCCCCGCCCCTGCACCTGCTGGTTCGAGTAGGCCAGATGGACCCGCACGCGGTCGGCGAGCCGCGGCGATCGCACCGTCGCCTCGAAGCCGTGAATCCGCGCCTCGGCGATGGTGAGCGGGACGAAGATGTTGGAGTTGCCCAGCGCGTCGTGGTCGAAGAAGTTCCGCGCGCGCGTGTGGAACCGGTCCACGTCAATCGTCCAGCCGCGCACGGGAACCGCCAGGCCGACCTCCCACTGCTCGTCCCGCTCGCCCTTCAGGGGCAGGAAGTCGAAGCCCTCGTCGAGCGCGAAGGCCAGCAGCGGGCCCGAGACCGTGTTGAGCGGCGGCGCCTGGTAGGTGCGGCCGTACGAAGCCGCGCAGCGCCCAGCCGGCCGGGCAGACGCACGGTGGCGCCGACGCGCGGGCTGGTGGCGTGCTCGGTCAGCCCGCCGGCGTACGCGTGTACGCGCAGCCCGCCGTCGAGGGTCAGCCACGAAGTCGCCCGAACCGCTCCTGGCGAACAGCGCGTTCAGCGTCGCCCCGCGCCTTCACGCGCTGGCTACCGCGCAGCCCGCCGGCGCCGGCCGGCGTCATGGCGAACAACGTGTTGTCGCGCTGGAGGAAGGACTGGGCGCCGGCGACGCGGTGTGGGGCCCGCGGTCCACGGCGCCGTGCCTCCGCGCCGCGTACTGCGAGCCGCGGTCGTCCTCGGGCACGAGCTGCGGGTCGTTCCGACCGCCGATGTAGTGGGCGCGGTTGAAGTGATAGAAGGGCGAGACGGTCAGCAGCAGTCCCGACGCCGACGAGCGGACCCAGGAGACGTTCACGAACGTGTCGTCCTCGTGCTCGGCGTCGTCGACGCCGGCCGCCTGCTGCGCGAGTCGTTCGGCACCTCGTAGCGGTCGCCGCGCGCCGACGCGACGAGCGCAATCTGGTTGGAGGGGTCCGCGTTGAAGACGAGCGAGCCGAACGTTCCGAACCCGGCTCCGCGTCGTGGCGCACCGCCGGGATCGGCGTCTCCAGTCCGTACTCGCTCCGGATTCCCGCTCGCGCTGCGTACCAGCCGAGGCGCGGCGGTGTGGCTGCCGTAATCCGCGTGCCCGTCGTCGTGGTCGAAACTGCCGTAGATCGTCGAGAGGTCGACGAAGTTGGTCGCCTCGAACCCCGAGCGCGGCACGACGTTGAAGACGCCGTACGTCCGGTCGCCGTACTCGGCCGAATAGCCGCCGCGCTGCACCTCGAGGTAGTCGACGTCCTTCGGATCGAACTGCGGCCCGACGTTGCTGGCGATGTTGGTGTTCGGCACCGGCACGCCGTCCATCTGCCAGGTCACCTGGTGCCCGCCGCGCACGTGCAGCTGGTCGTGCACCATGTAGGCCCCGGGCACGTAGTCGGTGACCATCGCCAGGCTGTTCGTCTCGGTCCGCCCCCGGCGTCCGGGCGATGGTGCCCGCTAACGAGCGTCCGCGCGGCTGGCGATTCCGCGTCGACCGCCGCCGGCGCCGCCGACACGGTGACGTGCTCAGCGACGCCGACCGCCAGCGTGAGCCGGACCCCCACGGCGGTGCCCGACGCGACCTCCACCGCCTGCGTCCCGGTCTCGAAGCCCGCCGCCACGACCGTCAGCACGTAGTGCCCGAGCGGAACGGCCGCGGAACTCGAAGCGCCCGCCGGCGTCGGTCTGGAATCTGGCGCGTCCATTCCGACGACTGGCCCTGCAGCAGCACGCGGCGCCCGGAACGGCCCGGCCCTGCGGGTCCGCGACCGCGCCGCGCACGACGCCGAAGATGCTGGCGCGCGCCGCCACCGCGACCAGCAGTCCCATGCCGAGACACGCCGCAATCCGCCCCCAGCGGCGCAGCAGCCCGGCATGTATCGTGTGCATGTGTCCTTTCATTCTCGGCCGCTGCACCGCCGCGGTCAACCCCACGTCTTCGGATGAGCCGGACATGAGACGGCCGTGAGAGAATGACGCCGCGCGTGACACGGGAGACCACCGATGATCAAGCTCATCCCGCTCGTCGTCCTGACGCTCCTCGCCGCGCAGGCGCCCGCGCCGGCGCCCGGCCGCTACGCCGGCGCCCAGGGCCATCTGCGCGTCGCGCTCGTCGAGCAGCCGTTCCTGCCCAACGGCACGTCGCCGGGCCCGGCCACCATGGCCGGCGGCGGTCTCCGGGAGGCGCTCGCCGCGCGCGGTGCGATTGTCAGGGCGGAGACCATCGGCCTCACCGCAGACGAGGACACGGAGTACGGCGGCTGGAAGCGCCTCGGCATGGCGCTCGGCCACTTCGCCGACGTCGTCGCCCGGAACGAGCGTGAGGGGTATTTCACGGTGGGGCTGCTCGCGACGTGCCCGTCGATGCCCGGCCTGGTGGCGGGGCTGCAGCACTCGGGCGCCACGCGCGAGGCCGTTCGCGTCGGCATGCTGTGGCTCGACGCGCACCCTGACTTCAACACGCCCGAGACCACGCGCAGCGGATCGCTCGGCGGCATGCCGGTGGCGGTGGCCACCGGCCGTTGCCTCACGCGTCTCAGGCTGGACGCCAAGCTGGACCCGCCGCTCGCCGACCGGTACGTGGTCATGGGCGGCATCCGGCTCGTCGATCCCCTCGAGCAGGCGCTGCTCGACGATTCCCTGATCGAGCAGATCGCGGTGGCGGACCTCCGCGCCGGCTCGCCGGCCGTGCGGGCGCAGATGGATTCGCTCAGCCGCCTCACCGACCGGATCTACGTCCACGTCGACATGGACGTGCTCGACGAGCGGGAGGTCATGGGGCACGGGAACAAGGTGCCGGGGGGCCCGACGAGCGCGCAGCTCGCCGATCTGCTCGAGGAGATCTTCCGCGACTACCCCAGGACGTCGGCGCTGGGCATCGCGACGATTCCGCCGCGCGACGAGGGCGGGCTGTCGCTCGCGGCCGTGCACCGGATGATCCTGGGGGCCGTGAAGGGGCTCGAGGCACGGGCCGGCCGGTGACGGCCGGGGCAAAATGACACGGTGCGGCGGTCTCCCGGGAGCGCGCGCGGGGGCGGGACGCGTAAGTCGTTGTGCGGACTGGCCCCGCCGGTGAGGCGGCCCTGGCACGCCCCATGCGAACGGGAACCCC
>CAVXYJ010000017.1:0-237202 GCA_963765845.1 uncultured Actinomycetota bacterium | reverse complement strand
GGACAGACACCACGACGCACCTAAACCCCACGAACCCGGCAGTAGCTGCCGACTTTCCGGGTGCTCGGCCCGGCGGTGAATATGCCCATGCAGCACAGCGGAATGGTCACCCGCCGGGCACCGCTAGCCGACGCTCACGTTGCGCGGCTCGAAAGCCATGCTCGTCGAATCGGGAAGCCGCTCGAGTCCCGCTTCCACCTCATCGGCCCGTGGTCCGAACCGCGCGGCAAGCGGCGCCAGGGCCGCGGCGTCGAAGCCGTAGAGCCGCGCGGCGGTGATGCCAAGCATCTGGCGCACCTCGGCGCGATCGATCCCCGCGAACGTGTTGGCTATCGCCTCCGCGGAGAACGGATACGTCCCCTCGTCGTGCGGGAAATCGCTGCCCCACATGATCCGGTCGACCCCAACCCGGTAGCGGTCAAGGCAATCCTCCCGGGTCATGAAGCTCGCGCCGACCCAGCAATTGGTCCGGAAGTACTCGCTGGGTTTGCGATCGAGCAGGAACGGGGCGATGAACGGAAGCTCGCCCACATTGCCGCCCGACAGCTTGTCGTAGAGCCGGTCCATCGACTCCAGCGCCTGGGGGATCCACCCGACCCCGGACTCCGCGATGACCAGCCGCAGCCCGGGGAACCGGTCGAACACGCCGGACATGATGAGCAGCCACAGCGGGCGATGGGAGTAGAAGCTCGCCTCGAGGACGAACATCGTCAGCGACGAGGGGTACTCGCCGTGATCGGGCGAGCCTCCCCCGCCGTGCACGTTCACGATGACACCTCGCTCCTCACACGCCCGCCACACCGGGTCGTAACGTGGAGCGTGCAACGGTTCGACTCCGCATCCCGGCGGCAGACCGGGAAGCAAGACCCCTCCGCGCAGCCCGTGATCGGCGATCCAATGCACGTCCTGGACGGCATCGTCGACGTCGTTGAGCAGCAGCTGGCCGATACCCGCCCGGCGGTTCGGATACTCGGCGCACCACTCGGCGAGCCACCGGTTGTGGGCCCGCAGGCCAGCCAGCCTCAGCTCGTAGTCGGCCGGGGTCGGGACCAGCGCCACCAACCCGCTGCGCGGGAAAAAGGGTGGCACCGTGTTCGGATAGAGGACCTCACCGACGATTCCATCGGCCTCGAGCACGGGCATCCGCTGCGCGGAATCCCAGTTGCGATCGGCATTCGGCCTGACTAGATCGCCAAACGGATTCACGTACCGGTCGGCCCACTCGTCGAACTGCTCCTGGTAGCGCACCTCGAGATAGGGCCGATAGTCGCGCAGGTCGGCGCCCGCGTGGCAGTCCGAGGAAATGACCGTGTATCGCTCCATGGGTAGCTCCTGTCACAGCCTGCCATTTGCGAGCGACCCTACGCCCACCGCCGGTGAGGAAACGTTTCGACATTCCGCCGCGGACGCGTAACAAGAGAACGCGCAAGATGGGCGGCAGGAGAGCAGCCGCGCGACAGCGGGATCCACGACAGCGGGAGCGGAGTCACGATGGCCCACGTCGGAGCTCACCGGCGGACACCGGACGATCACTTCGCCGCGGGTCAGGACAAGCCCGCGGCGAGCGTCCCTCCGGTCACCGCATCGCCCCCGGGCGCGGGTGACAGCGACACCAAGTGGTGGACCCTCGTCGCGGTGTGCCTGGGCACCTTCATGCTGCTGCTGGACGTCACGATCGTGAACGTCGCACTGCCCGACATCCAATCGTCGCTGCACTCGAGCTTCTCCGGCTTGCAGTGGGTGGTCGACGCGTATGCCCTCACCCTCGCGTCGCTGCTGCTGACCGCCGGAAGCCTGGCCGACCTGTACGGCCGCCGGCTGCTCTACGTCATCGGGCTCGCCGGATTCACGATCGCCTCGCTGCTGTGCGGGGTCGCGGGCAGCACCCTGCTCCTGCAGCTTTCCCGGGGCCTGCAAGGCATCGGCGGGGCCATCATGTTCTCGGTTTCGCTGGCGCTGCTGGCTGATGCCTTTCGGGGCAAGGATCGCGGAGTCGCGTTCGGGGTCTGGGGCGCGATCACAGGGCTCGCCGTGGCGATCGGCCCGCTGCTCGGCGGCGCGCTCACCTCGGGCCTGTCCTGGCGGTGGATCTTCTTCGTCAACCTGCCGATCGGGATTGTCGCCGTGGTCATCACCGTGACCAAGGTGTCGGAGTCAAAACCACCGCGGGCCCGGCGTCCCGACTGGATCGGTTTCGTCCTGTTCACCACGGCGCTCGCCAGCTTGGTCTACGGGCTGATCGAGTCGAACCAGCGTTCGTTCACCGACACCCGCGTCCTGAGCTGCCTGATAGCCGCCGGCGTGCTGATGTTCCTGTTCATCGTCGCCGAGGCGCGCAGCCGGCAACCCATGTTCGACCTGTCGCTCTTTCGGCTGCCCACCTTCAGCGGTGGGGCCGTGGCTGCGTTCTCCATGAGCGCGTCGATCTTCTCGCTGCTGCTGTATCTCGTGCTGTACCTGCAGAACGTTCTCGGCTTCAGCCCGTTCGCCACCGGCTTGCGATTGCTGGTGCTTTCCGGCGGCATCCTGGCGACCTCGACCATCGCCGGGCGCCTCACCTCGCACGTCCCGATCCGGATGCTGATCGGTCCCGGATTGCTCCTGGTCGGGGTGGGCCTGCTGCTGATGCGCGGGCTTTCGGTGTCGTCGGAATGGACGCATCTGCTGCCCGGGATGATCGTGGCCGGGGCGGGGATCGGGATGGTGAACCCACCGCTCGCGTCGACCGCTGTGGGAGTCGTGCAGCCGCAGCAGGCAGGGATGGCGTCCGGCATCAACTCGACGTTCCGCCAGGTCGGCATCGCGACCGGAATCGCCTTGCTGGGCAGTCTGTTTTCCAGCCAGGTAAGGACCTCGGTGGTCCAGCACGTGGCCAGCGTTGCGGGCCTCGCCGGTCACGGCGGCCAGCTCGCGGCGGCGATTCAGTCGGGGCAGGCCGGGCAGGCCATCTCCCACCTTCCCCCGGCCACCCGGCTGCCCGCCGAGCTCATCACCAGGGCCGCCTTCACCGCGGCGCTCGACCGCATCCTGCTCGTCGGCGCCGTCGTGGCACTCGCGGCCGCCGTCATCTGTTTCCTGACGATTCGCACCAAGGATTTCGTGCAGGCCACATCCAGCCATCAGGCGTAGCGTTGACGCGGTCGACGAGGTAAGGGCCCTGCGCCTGAAGGAGTCACCCAGATGACCGTCTTCCTCAGCATCTTGATCATCCTGGTCGCCGTCGGGCTGATTGCCACCAGCCTGAGCCTGCGGCAGGTTCAGCAATATCAGCGGGGCGTCGTACTACGCCTCGGGCGGCTGCTTCCTGACGTACGCCAGCCGGGCATGGCCCTGATGATTCCAATCCTCGACCGGATGACCAAGGTCTCCATCCAGACCGTCGTGCTGAACGTCCCTTCCCAGGGGGCCATCACCCGGGACAACGTGACCGTCGGCGTCGACGCGGTCGTCTACTTCCGCGTTGCCGACCCGGTGAAGGCGGTCATCAACGTCGAGAACTACCTCGTCGCCACCTCGCAGGTCGCCCAGACATCGCTGCGTTCGGTGATCGGGCGCGCCGACCTCGACACGCTGCTGTCGGATCGTGACCACATCAACGGCGAGCTCAAGGGCGTCATCGATGCCCCGACCGAGGATTGGGGCATCCACATCGATCGGGTCGAGGTCAAGGACATCTCGCTGCCCGAAAGCATGCGCCGGTCGATGTCGCGTGCAGGCCGAGGCCGAACGCGAGCGGCGGGCCCGGGTCATCGGCGCCGACGGCGAGTTCCAGGCCTCGGCCAAAGCTCGCCCAAGCGGCCGCGTCGATGGACGCCGACCCCGGCCGCCCTGCAGCTGCGGCTGCTGCAGACCGTCGTCGAAGTGGCGGCCGAGAAGAACAGCACGCTGGTCATGCCGTTCCCGGTCGAGCTGCTGCGCTTCTTCGAAGCTGCCGCCGGCACTGCTTCGCGTCCGCCCGCCACGGCGAGCGAGGAGAACGGTCAAGCGGCCCTGCACCTCGACATGAGCCCGCTCGTCGACCCGGCTACCACAGGCCTCCCGGAAGATCGCGGATAAGCGCGGTCAGTTCGGCGGTCGTGCGGGCCTCACACGCCTTGGCCACCCGCTCCTCGAACTCGTCCGCGGTCAGCCGTCCCTGAGCGAATGACCGGCTCAGCCGCTCGATGACCGCCTCGCGATCGGCGTCGGAGGCCCGGATGTGCTCAGGCATGGGTCAAACGTAGCCCCCGCGGGCCGGTCGCGCAGCCGACCGAGGCCTGGCCGGCGCGAAGGGGAAGATCCGCACGGTCGTCACGTCGGAGATCTCGTTCGACGGGCTGCCGGAAGCGATGGAACGTCAGGAGCGACGGGAGAGCATGGGCCGCACGGTGGTCCGGGTGGGCTGAAGCCACTCAGATCCGGCCGATCGAGCGCAGCCACCCGACGGTCTCGTCCATCGCATCCCGCAGCGGGACCGGTTGGTAGCCGAGCCGCTCGCGCGTATACGAGTTGTCGAACCACGGCACTGGAAACCTTCGCTGCGCCAGCTCGACGAGGGTGTCGCCGTAGCGCTCAGCCGCGGCCGGATCGTTCGGGTCGATAGTGACCTCGGCGACGCGGTGGGCCACCTCGGCCGACTCGCACGCGGCATTCAGGAAGGCCGCCGTGGTCATCGCGTCCTCATGGCCGAAGGCGAGGTAGGCCTCCCCCGCCAGCCCCTTGTCCACGGATGCCACGACCACGCTCGCGACGTCTTGGGCGCGCACCCACGGCACCGGATAGCTCACGTAGTCGGCGACCCGGCCGCGGATCCCCGCAGCCACCAGCCGGTTGAAACTCGTCGAGCCCATCGCCCGTCCCGGGCAGGGGGAAGGCCCGAAAGTGCCGCCAGGTATGACGAAAAGCAGATCCTGGCCGCCGGCGGCACGTTCCATGCCGGCGCGGAAGGCCGCCGCCTTGGAGACGCTGTACGGATCGTCAGGGATGTTGTCGACGATTTCGGGATGCTCCGTCAGCGGCCTGTCGTGCTTGAGGAACGTCGTGGTGGCAATCTCCACCACACGTGCACCGTTCACGGCCGCCGCGTCGTAGCAGTGCAGCGAACCGACGTAGTTGGTGGCCCGCGACGCCTCCCCGTCCTGGACCGCACCACCGAGCAGCGCGGCGGAATTGACGATGGCGTTCGCTCCCACGGCCGCGCGCGCAACGTCGTCGTAGGAGGTGATGTCGCCGTCGATGAGCTCGACGCCGAGGGCCGCCAGTGGCTCGGTCTCGCTTCCCGGCCGGACCAGCGCGCGCACCCGGCGCCCTTGTGCCGTCAGGAGTTTGCAGACGTTGGCCCCGATGAGCCCGGTGCCCCCGGTGATCATGACGGCGTCCATGCTCAGCCGCTCCAGGCGGCGATGACCTCATCCACCGTGGTGCGCCGGGCGATGAGCGCGAGGGTGTTCAGCACGACGGCATCGGCATACTCCGCGGGCACGCCGGCGATCGCGTCGACGGGAAGCGCGATCTGGTAGCCGAGATCGGCCGCCGTCAGGCAGGTGCCGAGCAGCGCCTCGTTGACCGAGACCCCGACCGGGATGATCGTGCGCGTGCCGAGGCCCCGCAGGATCGGGTCGAGCTCGGTACCGGTGAACGGGGTGAGCCCGTGGATCCGGTTGCAGACGATGTCCTGCGGCTCCGGGCCGAGCTCAGGGATCAGCTCGGCGTACTCCGAGCCTTCGAGCACCTGATTCGGGTTTTTCACCGACATCGCCATCATGGCGTTGTTGATGGTGAGCCCGGCGCGATCGGCGCGCAGCGAGATCGTCGCGTGCACGACGCGGACCCCGGCGGCACGGGCGGCGATGACGAGCCGCTGCGCCGCCGGGATGATGCCCTTTGCCTCGACCGCGGCCTTCAGGGTGTTGTCCTCGACCCGGTCGCCGATCACGCCGCGCTGCATCTCGACGGTCACGACAGCTGCGGTTGCCGGAACGACCATTTCTTCCAGCGACGGCATGACTATTCGAGGCCGTAGCGCGGCATGGCTCCGCTGAAGGAGTGCTCGTACAACCCGAACCCGCTGTGGCCTTCGTACTCGAACTTGGCCGCGTGGTCGACCACGGCGTAGGCGCCGAGCTGGCGGATCTCCGGGACCTCGTAGACGATCCCCTGCGTGACGGGATCCGGCCCCTGGTACATGCCGTGGCGCCAGTCGGCCTCGAGGCCGTAACCGGTGCCCACGGCGAGGAAGTTGGCCAGCAGCGGCGTCGCGCGGATCTCGATACCGGCGTCCGGGAAGCTGATCGTCGATCCGGTCAGCAGCCGGATGCCGGGCTCGAACTCGTGCGCGTGCTCGGTGCGGCCGAGTTGCTCGATGCGGCCGTCGAGCCAGACCCGCTCGGCCTGCTCGAGAGCTACGGACGCCGTCGGCGCGCTCGGAGCAGATGTAGTAGATCGAGTGGTCCTCGAAGCGCATCGGGAAGTAGCTCCACATCCCGCCGCCCATGACGTTCGCACCCTGCCGGATGCCCTCGGGCTCCTTCTCCCCCACGGGCCGCACGCCCCACGACCGGTCGCGCGATCCCCAGGTCGTCGCCGGGTCGACCTTCAGGTCGCGGCCGGCGACGTTGAGCGTGCCGCTCCACGAGCCCATCTGCGCCAGCCGCTGGGTGTCGAACATGACCCGCGCGCCATGGCGGATGAACTGGTTGGGCTCGGCCACCGCCGGGCCGACGCCCTCCCACGTGAGGTCCATCGCGACGCTGTGCTCGGTCGGCTCGGCCAGGAACCGCAGCTTCTTCAGCGGCTCGATGACCTCGATGCGAAACGGCCCGACCGAGATGTCGGAGCGGTCGGTCAGCGGCCGCGAGGCGCGCACGACGTGCTGCTCGTCGCCGACGCGGACGGTCACGAAAGCGTCGGTGACCCCGAGGTTCGGATACTGCCCCAGACCCATGATCGCGATGAACTCGCCGCCGGTGTCGAAGGCGTTGAAGTAGTAGCGGTCATAGAAGTTGCGATCGCTGGTGGCGACGTTGGCGATCCAGTCCGAGGACTGGTGGACAGGGAAGTCGTCCCAAGACGTCACGGTCATGGCCGAACCCTACGAGGGCGGATAACCGCCGCGTGCACCGGACTCCCGGGCCGGTCACCGATTTCGAACCGCGGGAAATCAGTCATAATCACCAACCGTGACCTCGCTCAACGTGCTGTCCAGCGGTTTCGCGTTTCCGGAGGGGCCACGCTGGCATGACGGCCAGCTGTGGATCTCCGACATGCACGGGCCGCAAGTGCTGCGCATCGACGGGAAGGGCGCGGCGACACCGGTCGTGACGGTGCCGGAATGCCCGTCCGGGCTCGGCTGGCTTCCTGACGGCCGGCTGCTCATCGTGTCGATGCATGACCGCAAGGTGATGCGCCTCGAGGGCGGCGATCTGGTCGAGCACGCGGACCTGCGCGAGGTCGCCACCTGGCACTGCAACGACATGGTCGTGGACCGTGCCGGGCGCGCGTATGTGGGCAACTTCGGCAGCGGCGCGCCGCCCGGGGAGCCCATCACCCCCGGCAAGATCGCGCGGGTCGACCCGGATGGCCGGGTCAGCGTCGCGGTCGGCGAAATGGGCTTCGCCAACGGCATGGCTATCACGCCCGACGGGAAGACGTTCCTGGTCGCCGAGACCCGCTCGGAGCCGCCGCGCATCACGGCCTGCGACATCGCCGAGGACGGCACGTTGAGCAACCGACGCACGGTCTTCGAGTTCAGCGACGCGGCGCCGGACGGGATCTGCCTGGACGCCGAGGGCGGGATCTGGGTGGCGTCCCCGTTCACGAACGAGGCGTTGCGCGTCCTTTCCGGCCGGATCGTGCAGCGAGTGTCAACCGGCGACCAGGGCTGCTACGCCGTGGCACTCGGCGGCAGCGACGGCCGAACCTTGTTCATCTGCACCTCAGGATCGTGGATCCCGGAGGAAGCGCGGGAGCTTCGTAACGGCCGGGTCTGCACGCTGCACGTCGACGTCCCCGCCCCCTGAGAACGGGACCTGCGGGAGCCGTCAGGTATCCCACGCGATCCGCAGGGACTTCGGGCCCCACATCATGAACGAGTCGGTGCGCTCCGGCGCCGTCGCGAGCCGCAGCCCCGGCAGTCGCTCGATCATCGTGTCGAGAGCCACCCGCGCTTCCAGGCGTGCCAGCGCGGCGCCCGGGCACAGGTACTGACCGAGGCCGAACGACAGGTGGCGCCGCTTGAGGTCGTCCAGCTCACGGTCGAGCCGGAACGTGTCGGGGTCCTCCCAAGCTGACGGGTCGCGGTTCGCCGACGCGTACAGCCCGTGGACCTTGCTGTTCGCCGGCAGTGGAACCCCACACACCGCCGTCGCGCGGTTGTTGGTACGAAACAGCCCCAGCACCGGCGGGTCGAAGCGCAGGCTCTCCTCGATGGCCGCGTCCCGCAGCTGCGGGTCGCCGGCGACGGCATCCCAGAGCCCCAGGTCGAGCAGCCGCCAGACCAGGTTGCCGATCAGCGAGGTCGTGGTCTCGTTGCCGCCGACAAGCAGCAGCAGGATCAGCGGGAGCAGCTGCGCATTGCTGAAAGCCTGGCCTTCGTGGCGCGCCTCGAGCAGCGATGTGAGCACGTCGTCGGGCAGCGGCTCACCCCGCTCGTGCAGGGCGCGGCGGCGATCGAGCTCGGCACCGAAGTACGCGTCGATCTTGGCTCGAGCGGCGGACTGCACCGACACGTCCGCCGCGTTCTGCCCGGCCATGAACTCATCGGACCACGACTTGAACTCGGCGCGCCGCTCGGGTGAGACCCCGAGGAACAGCGAGATCATCGTGATGGGCAGCGGGATCGCGAGGGCCTCGATGAGATCAGCCGAGCCGGCCGGCGCGACGTCATCGACGAGCCGGCGGGTGATCTCGCGCACCTGCGGCTCGACGGCCGCCACTCGGCGGGCGGTGAACGCGGAGGTGACCATCCGCCGGTAGATGGTGTGCTCGGGCGGATCCGAGCGCAGCCCACCCTCCTTGGTGTGCAGCGGTCCCTGCCCCCAGTCCGACGACCAGAGCGCGATATCCGAGAACACCTGGCGGACATCGTCGTGGCGGGAAACCGTGTAGAACCCGCTCTCCCCGAAGCTCTCGTAGTGGTGGACGGGGCACTGCTCGCGCAGGAACCGGTAGGCACCCGCCGGGTCACTCAGCACGGCCGGGTCGAACGGATCGTAGTCGTTGATGCCGGCGTCGCCGCCAGATTTCATGACCGTCATCGATGTCCTCGCATGGGTAGTCGGCTGCTGGATGAGCTGCGGGTCGCCGGGGCGGTGGGGGGCTATCCGGTGGCGCGCCGGTTGCGCACCTGGACCACGGTGACACCCACGGCCGCGATGAGAACACCGCCCTGGAAGATCTGCGGTGCCCACGTCGGCGAGCCGGCGAGCAGCAGCCCGACGCTGCCGGTACCGAGCATGAGCACCGCGACGACGACCCCCCACGGGTTGAATCGGCCGTGGCGGAACTGGGTCGCGCCCAGGAAAGCCGCGGAGAAAGCCGGGATCAGGTACGCCGGGCCGTTCGTGGGATCGGCGGCTTGGATCGAGGCGGTCAGAATGAGCCCGGCAAAACCGGCGACCGTCGAGGAGATGACCAGGCTGAGCGTGCGTAGCCGGGCGATCCGGACCCCGACCAGGCGCGCCACTTCGGAGTTGTAGCCGGTGGCGTAGCTGTAACGGCCGCTCGCGGTCTGTTCGAGGAAGTAGCCGATCGCAATCATCAGGACGAACATGTAGAGCACCGGGATCTGGATCCCGCCGAGCGATGCCGAGGCGGTTCGCGAGAAGCCGCCGTTGATCCGCGCGGTGAAGGTCCGGTCACCCGAGATGCCGAGTGTCACGGCACCGAGCACGGCGCCGGTGGCCAGCGTGCCGATGAACGAATCGATCCGCAGCAGTACGACGACGAGGCTGTTGAACAGGCCGATGACCACCGAGAACAGCAGCACCAGGATGAACACCGTCGCCGGACTCCATGAGGTGTGCTGGAACAGCCACCCGGCGGCGACCCCGGCCAGGCCCATCGTCGCCCCGATGGATAGGTCAAAGATGCCGCAGGCCAGCGGTACAACAATGCTCAGCGCCGCGATGCCGGTGATGGAGTACTGGTTCAGCACCGTCTTGGCGGTCTGTACGTGCGGGAACAGTGCCGGCTTCCACACCGAGAAGGCGACGATGAGCAGGATCCAGACATAGATCGCACCGATGTTGCGGTACGACAACCCGCCCAGCGCCTGCCACCATCGCTCCCGGCCTGCTCCCGCCTCTCGCGGCCCGCCGACCACCTGCTCGGACATCAGCTGTCTCCCGCTGCTTGTTCGTGCGATTCATCGTGCACTTCGTGGTGCGACCGCAGGATGGCGTCGAGCAACGCCTCTTCGGTGATCTGCTTCCCCTCGAGCGCCCCGGTCACCTGTCCGCCGACCAGCGTGATCACCCGGTCGCAGAGCTCGATCAGGTCCTCGAGGTCCGAGGAACAGATGACGACGGCGACCCCCCGAGCGGCCTGCTCACGAACGAGGTCGTAGATCGCATGCCGGGCGCCGATGTCGACGCCTGACGTCGGGTCATCGAGCACCAGCATTTTGGGGGCGGTGTTCAACCATCGGGCGAGGATCGTCTTCTGCTTGTTGCCACCGCTTAGAAGGTCATAGGCGCGGTTCGGATCCGGTGGGCGTAGGTCGACAGCCCGAATGCCGGCGAGCACCTCGCGACGTTCCAGACCCGGATCCACCCGGGTCATCCGGACGTAGCGCTGGAGCACCGGCAGCGAGACGTTCTCGCGAACGCTGAACTGGCGCACCGCGGCGGCCGGATGCCGGTTGGCGAGCACGAGCGCGATCCCGAGACGGCGCGCGCGACGCGGGTCCATCGCCGGGTAACTCTCGCCATCCGGCACGGTGAGCGTCATAGCGGCCGGGATGGCGCCGCACAATGCGGCCGCGAGCTCTTCCCGCCCTGAGCCGGTGAGCCCGGCGACGCCGAGGATCTCCCCCGTCGCGACGCCGATATCGATGCCCTTGAGCCGGCTCGTCGCCAGGCCCCGGAACCGGAAACCGCTGCGCCCGGCAACGATGACGCGCCGCTGCGCGGCAGCCTGCGAGGCGGCCACCTGCTGCGAGGATTCCTCCCCGACGATCAGCCGAATCAGGTGCGCCCGTTCGAGCCCGGCGGTCTCGTAGGTCCCTTGGTAGGTGCCGTCGCGAAGGACCGAGACCCGGGCCGCGAGACCGAGGATTTCGTCGAGCCGGTGCGAGACGTACAGGATGCTGACCCCGGACGCCGCAACGTCGCGCAGGATGCGAAACAGCGCGTCCACCTCCGCCGGAGGCAACGCGGCCGTCGGCTCGTCCAGTACCAGCAGCCGGATCGCCCCTTCGCCGGCGTCGAGTGCCCGCGCGATCGCGATGGCGCTGCGATCGACCGGGCGCAGTTCCGACACCGGGCAGGTGACGTCGAGCGAGACCCCGATGTTCGCCAGCAAGGCTCGGGCATGGTCCCGTTGCGCCGACCAGTGGATGCGCCTCCCGGCGCCGCGCTGGAAGCCGGCCCCGATCCCGACGTTGTCGGCGGCGTTCAACTGATCGATCAGGCCAAGGTCCTGGTGGACGAAGCGCAGCCCCATCCGGCGGGCGGCGTCGGCCGAGCCGAATGGCAACCGCTTCCCGTCTACCTCGAGGCGACTGCCCGGATCCGGCAAGTGGAACCCGGCCAGCACCTTGATGAGAGTGGACTTGCCGCTACCGTTCTCGCCGACCAGCGCGTGGATCTCAGCGCGATCGACGGACATCGAAACGCCCGAAAGCGCCTGCTGGCCGGGAAACGTCTTGGACAGATTCTCGATCACCACCAGCGGAGCAACGCTCACGATCGTCTCCTCATGACAGTGCGGGCACGGCGGCGAGTTCGGATACGCCGCCGCGCCCACACGCGGATCAGCCGGACAGCCGGCTTGCCGTCAGGAGATACCCCACAACGCCTTGTACTGCGCCTGGTAATCCGCTACCAGCGGGAAGCTCGCCGTCGTGCTCGGCACATTGTGGCCGGTGAGCAACCACACGGGCAGGTTGTGCTCCGTGCTCGGCGCAGTCGGCTGGTGCGCGTAGTACCGCAGCAGGAAGTCCACGGTCCGCCACATGATTTCCGGACCCGGGAAACCGTCGGAGGCAACGAGATCCTTGCCGTTCTTCATATAGGCCTGGGTAGCCGGCTCGTTGTCGATGGTCACGAGCTTCACCTTGCCGGTAAGGCCCGCGGACGCCATGGCAGCGGGCAGACCGAGCACCATGTCGTCGTAGCCGATGTATGCCCAGTTCACCTTCGGGTGCGCGGAGAAGTAGGCGGTGATCCGCGTCGGCAGGTCCTTACCGATGCTGGTGGCCGGGACGTCGAACGACGCGACGGGACAGCTCGAGCAGTTCGCATTGAGCTCCTGCTTGAAGCCCTGGGCGACGAAGCCGAGGTTCGCGAACGCGGACGAGGTGACCGTCACCGCATTCACCTTCGTACCGTCCTGGGCGAGCGCGTAGTCGGCCAGCCGCTTGCCGGAGGCGAGGTAGTCCGGCCCGTAATCGAACACAGCAGTGAGACCGTTGCCCGGCGAGTCAGCCGTCGTGAGGTCGATGACCGGGATGTTCATCGACTTGAGCTTCGCGAGTTCCGGGTTGAACAGCGCCCGCGAGAAACCGCTCGCGATGACGGCATCCGGCTTGTCGGAAACTGCCTTGTCCCACGCGTTCTTGATGGTCTCCGGGGTGACGCCGGCATCAACGACGTTGAGCTTCCAGCCGACGGCGGAGATGGCTTCCTTCAGCGGCTGGGTGAGGGCGACACACGCCGGGACGGAGCACTGCAGCCAGTCGACCGTCTTGCCGGTCACCGGTGCGCCCGTCAGCTTTGCGGTGATATTGATGCTCGCCGGCCGCTGCAGGTCCTTCGTGACAGCCGCCTTGATACTGGCGAAGTCGCCGCTCGATGATGAGGAGGACGAGCTGCCGCCGTTGCTGCTCGATCCACCGCTGGACGAACTTCCGCACCCTGCCGCGGTGATAGCCAGGGCCGCCCCTGCGACCAGAGCACCCGCGCGTCTTCCTTTTTGCCTCATCACTTCTCTCCTACTGTCGATGGTCTGAGCCTGAAGTCCCGCTCCGGGCGGCTATCCCGCTCAGCCATGCACCCAACGCAGTTGGGTGCATGGTTCATACACCTATATTGGGCAGTCGCTGCCGCCAAGGCCCTCCTGTGGGGAACGCGAGCCGAGTGTCGCCGGGGTCTGATCGACATCAGTTCCCCATGGTGTATCAAGAAATCCACCTGAGGGAAACGTTCCCATCATCTGGAGGGGAACGTGTCGTCGGCGGGCCGCCGCACGCTTGCTGTCTGCGAAGTAACGGTCAGCGCGGACGGATAGCCGGCGTCGGTGGCGCACCGAGCATGACGAAACGGGTGGCGCAAGTTCCCTTCACAGGTCGCCCGGCTGACCTCGATGCGAAACGGCCCGACAGAGATGTCGGAGCGGTCGTAGACGTTGCGATCGCTGGTGGCGACATTGGCGATCCAGTCAGAGGACTGGTAGACGGGGAAGTCGTCCCAAGAGATCAGGGTCATGGCCGAACCCTACGAGGGCGGATAACGCCCACGTGCACCGGACTACCGCTCCCCAGCGGTCACCAGCCCTTCGCGACGTGAGCGCAGCTTGTGTCGTTCTTGCCATACCAGTACTCGATGCGCTGACCCCAGAGGATCACCGCGCCGGGCGCGACGCTCTGACGCCAGATGTGGTTCGCGTCCCCGTTGGGGTCGTATGCGCAGTCGAACAGCGGGGTCGAAATGGCGTTGACGTCCGGCAACCCCTCGCAGCCGCCGCATCCCTCGTTCCCGATGTAGTTCGGCATCGTGCGGGCCGTGTCGCGCACGGTCCAGGTGATGGATCGCGAGGTCGACTTCCCGTGCGTGTCGGTTGCTGTGACCGTCACCGGGAAGTTGGCCTGACCGGGGCTCGTGCGGTTCGTCGTGACGTTCGCGGCGAAGTGCGACACCGCACCCGTCACGCGCCCGTTGCTTGCCGTCAAGCCGGGGGGGAGCCCGGATACCGACACCGTCGCGTGGTCGCCCGAATCCGCGTCACTGGCGGTGAAGGTGACGTCGACCGGAGCGGTCTCGCTGCTCGTCTGGCTCGAGGCGAACAGCGATGGAGCATGGTCGACGAACGGCGGCGATGTGGGGGCGCTCGATTTCGGGGGTTTCGTCGCCGGGGTCGACGGTCCCGGATCAACGAGCACACCAGCTCCGGCGCTCGAGCCGCCCGTGCTCCCGGTGCTCGTGTTGGTGCGGCCGGTGCTCCCCCCGGAGGTACTGCCTCCCGAGGTACCGCCACCCGCGACAGTGCCGCCGGTGCCGCCGGTGCCCCGGCCCCGTACCGGAGCTCGCCCCGCCCGATGTGGCCGTCTTACCGTTCGAGGTGGTACCGGTGGTTCCGGTGGACTGCCCGAAGGTCGAGCCGGGCTGCTGCGAAGCGGTCGGCGCCGTGCGAATGGCCGAGGTGGCTGACGTCGGGTGGGAGGCGCCGGTGAGGTTCACGATGAGGATGCCGCTCCCGGCGAAGGCCAGCACGACGAGCACCGTCAGCGTGGCCACCAGCCGCGGTGAACGCCGGCGCAACGATCGTGAACCGCGTGTTCCGCCCGTGGCACCACCGCCGCCGATGAGGCCGAGTTCTGCCGGGGTGAGCTTGCGAGCCGCGGTGGTCGCGTCAGGCTGGAACACCTCGGGAGGACGCTGGCTTGGCACAGTCGTCAGATCAGACGCGACGGCGACGTCAGCCGCCACGTGAATCTCCGTCACGGGTATACCGAGCGCTCGCTGCGCCTGCTGCATCGCCTGGCCGAATGCCAGCGCGGAATCGAACCGCTCGCCCGGCTCTTTCGCCAAGCCCCGCTCCAGAAGTGCGGCAACCGGCGCGGGCACTCCTGATGAGGTGAGGTCCGGCGGCTGCTCGAGGCAGATCCTGGTGATGAGCGGCGCCAGTGATTCCTCATCCGGCCGGGCAAACGGGGCGCGACCCAGAATCAGCGAATAGATCGTCGACGCTAATGAATAGACATCGGTGCTTACTTGCGGCCGCTGGCCGGTCAGCAACTCGGGTGCAGCATGCAGAATGCTGGCCGTGATGTTGCCGGTCGGAGTCTCGGAACTGTCCTGAACCTTGGCGACGCCGAAGTCGGCGAGCATCACCTGACCGAAAGCAGATACGAGCACATTCTCGGGCTTCAGGTCGCGATGCAGGATCCCCGCGCGATGTGCCGTCTCGAGCGCGCCGCACAACTTGACGCCGATCTCGAGTGCCCGCTCCCATTCGATGGCGCCGCGGGCGGCGAGTGACCCGCCCGAGACGTACTCCATGACGATGAACGGCCGGCGCGACTCCTCGGCGATCCCGTGCTCGAAAATGGAGACGATATTGGGGTGGTCGGCCAGCGCCGCCATCGCCCGGCATTCGCGTTCGAACCGCTTGCGGGTCTGTTCCCCCATGGTCGCCGACGGCAGCACTTTGATCGCCACCAACCGGTCGAGCGATACCTGGCGTGCTCGATAGACGACGCCGAACCCACCTCGTCCGATTTCCTCGGCATCCGAGTACCCGGTCAGCCCGAGCTGAGCCTGCATGCTTCCCCCGCTTTCTTGTCGATCACAGTAGGGAGGAGATGAACGTCGCGCAGGAGAAACATGAAGATTTCGTGTGCACGCGGGGCGGTGGTTGCGGCGAGGCCGGGTGGCGTTTGCGCAAAAACCGCCGGACGGGCCGACGAACTAGGGCAAGCTCGACGGGTGCTCGATCCGGGAGCCCGATTCGCCGGCTATCAGGTGGAACGCCTGCTGGCCCGTGGCGGCATGGGCGAGGTGTACCTCGCCCGCCACGAGCTCCTGCGCCGGCTCGATGCGGTGAAGCTTCTGCGTTCGGAATTCGCCGACGACCCCACCTTCCGCGAGCGCTTCCTGCGCGAGGCTCATCTGGCGGCTCGGGTTCGGCATCCGGCGATCGTCACCGTCTACACAGCGGGCGAGGTGGCCGGGCGAATGTTCATCGCCAGCGAGTACATCGCCGGAGGTGACCTGCGGCAGCGGATGAAGGCGAGGCGCCTGCCGTTGACGGACGCGATGAACGTCCTCACCTCGGTCGCCGACGCGCTCGACGCCGCCCATGCGAGCGATCTCGTACACCGCGACGTCAAGCCGGAGAACGTGCTCGTCCAAACCCCCGACGGCGAGCCGTGGCAGGTCTACCTCACCGACTTCGGCATCACCCGACTGCAGAAGGCGACCACGACCCTCACCGAGGCGAAATCCCTGCTCGGAACTGTGGGATACATCGCGCCGGAACAGATCCTCGGCGGCCGGGTCGACGGCCGCGCCGATCAGTACTCCCTCGGCTGCCTGGCCTTCGAGTGCCTCACGGGCGAGCTTCCGTTCGGCGACCTCATGCAGCCGGCCATGCTCAAGGCGCACCTGGAGACGGTGGCGCCACCGGCGAGTTCCCGCGAGCCGGGTATACCGCACGAGGCAGATGCGGTCCTTAATCGGGCACTGGCGAAGGATCCGGCCGATCGCTTCGATAACTGCGGTGAATTCGCCGCCTCCTTGAAGGCAGCGCTCGACGCCCGGCGTCCGGGTGTTGCCGGGCGAGCCGGTGCTGTCACGACCGCGCTGCCGGCGCCGACGCCAGTGCGCGATCTCGCCGTCGTCGCCGGACCCTGCTCCGGGCTTCGGATCCCCCTGACACCGCGGCGTTACGTCGTCGGCCGCAGCGACGCGGCGGACGCCCAGGTGCCCGACCGCTTCCTGTCGCGGCGGCACTTCGTACTGGAGGTGAGCCCAGCCGGCCAGGTGCGTCTGAGCGACGAAGGTTCGGCGAACGGCACCGTCGTGGAAGGCCAGGCGGTGACGGCGACCCGGCTGATCGACGACGGCGAGTGGATCGCCGCCGGGTCATCGCAGATGACGATCCTCACCCATCGTCCGCTAACGCTCGGGCGCACCGGCGATGACGGCAGCCCCGTCAGCATCGTCCGCAACAGTCGTCCGGCGGCCATCGCGCCACCCACGAGTAGTGGGAGGCGCTTGCGCCGCCCCACGGCACCTGCGCCGCCACGGCCTGCCGACGTGCGCCGGCTGCGGCGCGAAACACCGGACGCTGCTGAGATCTGGACACGGGCGGTCGACCGCACGTCGCGGCTATGGGAGCGCTGCAGCGCCGACGCCGACGCGCTGAACCTTCGCGTGGGCACGACGTCGGAGCCGGCCGGCAGGCGTCGCAAGGGCACCGCAGCGCCGCCCGCGGCCCCGCTTACCGTCGACCTCCTGGCCGGCGAACCCATCCTGCTGACCGGCGATCCCCTGCTCACCGACGGGCTGGTGCGCTGGCTGGTCGGGCAAGCCGGCTGCCTGCTGGCACCCGACGAGCTGGAACTCGTCGTCGCCCTTCCGAGCGACGACCCCCTCACCTGGTCGTGGCTCTCCCTGCTGCCGCACACCAAGAGCCGGGGATCGCACCCCCTGTGGTCAGCAGATCTGTCCGGATCCCGGCGACTGATCTCCGAGCTACTCGCGGAAGTGGATCGGGCCACCGTCAGCCAACGACCGTTCCCGCTGCGCCGGCTGGTCATCGCCGACGTACGCACCGCGGTGTCCGGTCTGGATCCCTTCCGTGACCTGACGAGCCGGCGGGTCGGCGTGGCTGCCGTGATAGTGGACCGCGACGAGAGGGCATCGGGGAGCGGGGAAATCGCCGGTGCCAAACGCCTGCATCTCGACGGCTCCAACGCGCAACTCTCACTCGCAGGTCACCCATCGGCAGCCACCCCGGACGGGGTCAGCGCAGCGTGGGCTCGCGAGGTGGCGCTGGCACTCTCCCGCCTGGTGCCAGCTGAGCGCCGCCCACGGCCTGAATGCTGACTACCGTGCGCAGCGTGGCGTTCACCAGAGCGGAGCTCGAGTCGTATCGCAACGCGACGCTGCCAGACCTGCTCGGCGCGTCGGCCCGGCTGCTGTTCGTGGGGATCAACCCGGGGCTCTGGACTGCGGCGACGCAGGCCCACTTCAGCCGGCGCGGCAACCGGTTCTACCCGGCGCTGCTGGCGGCCGGGATCATCGAGCGGCCTATCGACGCCTCGGCGGGCTACGCCGAGGAAGACCGCGCGTACCTGCTCGAGCGCGGCATCGGCATCACGAATCTGGTCGCTCGCGCGACCGCCCGCGCCGATGAGCTCACGACGGAAGAGTTGCTCGCGGGAGGACGACGGCTGGAGGCCCACGTCGCTGAGCTCGGTACCCCCGTCGTCGCGGTATTGGGGATCACCGCGTACCGAACCGCGTACGGACGCCCCCGAGCCGCCGCCGGAAAGCAGCCCGAAACGCTCGGCGGCGCGCAGCTCTGGGTCGTTCCCAACCCCAGCGGCCTCAACGCGCACTCCTCCCTGGCGGCACTGGCAGGCGCGTACCGCGAAGTCGCGCTCGCCGCCGGGCTGCAATTGGCCGCGCAATGAGCCCGGCCACCGGCCGGTCTACGCTGATCCCCATGCAGACCTACGTGCTGGCCGGCGGCTGTTTCTGGTGCCTCGACGCGGTCTACCGCACGCTCAAGGGAGTGCAGGACGTCGTGTCCGGTTACACCGGTGGCCACACCGACAAGCCGACCTATCACGACGTCACGACCGGCCGTACCGGTCACGCCGAGTCGGTAAAGGTCGTCTTCGACGAGACCGTGATCCCGCCCGAGGTCATCCTCGACGTCTTCTTCACCCTCCACGACCCGCGCCAGCTGAACCGGCAAGGCAACGACGTGGGCACCCAGTACCGGTCGGCGATGTTCTACGCCGACGACGCGCAGCAGGAACTCTTCGAGCAGGCGCGCGACCGGGCGGCCGGGTACTGGGACGGCACAATCGTCAGCGAGATCGCGCCGCTCGGCCCCTGGTTCGACGCCGAGGAGTACCACCAGGACTTCTTCGCCAAGAACCCCGGCCAGGGCTACTGCATGGCCGTCGCGCTGCCCAAGGTCGTCAAGATCCGCAATTCCTACGCGGACTACGTGCTCGCGTCCTGAGCCCACTGAGAAGGGTGTGCGCATGTCCACACAGCACCTGCTGATCCGCGGCGGCGAGGTCATCGACGGTTCCGGGGCACCCCGGCGGCGCGCCGACGTGCGCATCCGCGACGGTCGCATCACCGAAGTCGGTCCCGATCTCGCACCTGACGGCGAGCAAGAGATCGACGCCCGCGCAGCGGTCGTGACCCCGGGCTTCATCGACACCCACGCCCACACCGACCCGCAGGTCTTCTGGGACCCCCGGCTCGACCCCGATCCGCTGCACGGGGTCACCACCATGCTGGTGGGCAACTGCAGCCTGTCGCTCTACCCCGCATCGCCCGAAACGCGCGGCCAGATCTCCGATCTGTTCGCCTACATCGAGGACGTGCCCCGCCACCTCTTCGATGACGAGGTCCCGTGGACGTGGAGCAACTACGACGGCTACCGCGACGCCGTGAATGCCGTCGGCACCGGCATCAACCTCGCCGCCCTCGTCGGCCACAGCCCGCTGCGCCTGGCCGTGATGGGCGACGCGGCCTGGACCCGGACGGCGACGGCCGACGAGCGTCAGCAGATCGCCGCCCTCTTCGAAGACGCCATGAACGCGGGCGCCTGGGGCCTGTCCACGTCGTTCCTCGACAGTGACAAGGAAGGGCGGCCGGTGCCCTCGCGCGCCGCCGACACCGCCGAGTTCGACGCGCTGTTCGACGTCATCCAGCGGGCCGGTCACGGGCTCGTGGAGGTCGTGCCGGGACTGCTCGGCGACCGGCCGGAAGTCCTGCTCGAGGACCTCGCGCGGCGCTGCGGCGCCCGCGGCATCCCGCTCACCTGGACCGGATTCACCTACACCGACAGCAATCCGGCCGGTACCCAGCGCTGGATCGACCTCGCCCGCAAGCTCAAGGCCGAAGGCATCGGCTTCTACCCGCAGCTCTCGCCCCGCACCGTCGACTTCCGGCTGAACTGGGACTCCTCGATGATGTTCATGTCGATGCCGCAGGGCTGGCACAAGGTCATCGCCGCCCGGGGTGCCGACAAGGCCGCGATGCTCGAGGACCCGGTCTGGCGCGCCGCCGCCCGGGACGAGTGGGACCGGACGGAGAAGTCGCTCTTCCCCCACCGCCGCCTGGACAAGGTGCGTTTCGTCGAGGTCTCGGGCGCGGCGAACGAGCCCTGGCTCGGGCGCACCCTCGCCGACCTCGTCGATGAGCGCGGTGGCCACCCCTCCGATGTCTTCGCCGACTTCGTCACGGGCAACGACTGCCACCCGGGCGTCGTCGCCGTGGGCGTCTCCAACGCCGACGTCGAGGGGGTCGCGCGCACGCTGACCGACCCCGCGGTCCTCGTCAGCTCCTCCGATGCCGGCGCCCACATGCAGATGCTCTGCGCGTCCGGCGACACCACGCTGCTGCTCACCCGGCACGTCCGCGAGCGCGGTGACTTCACGCTCGAGGCAGCCGTCTACGAGCTGACCGGACGCCAGGCCGAGGTCTTCGGCTTCACCGGGCGCGGGATCATCGCCCCCGGTAACCACGCCGACCTCGTCGTGTTCGGCCTCGACGAGTTGCACTACGACGACGACGAGTTCGTGCACGACCTGCCCGGCGACGGCGCGCGGCTGCGCCGGCCCGAGGGCGGCTACCGCGCGACCATCGTCGCGGGCGTGCCGGTGCAGACGGGCGGCAAACTCACCGGCGAGCTGCCCGGCGGGGTGATCAGCGCAGCCGAGTAGATCCAGCGGCCGGCTAGCTGACGATCTCGCTGGTCTGCGTGACCGGTGTGATGTTGGTGTAGTTCGCCATGTCGGCCATCACGTCGCCGGTGCCCGGCGCGGCGAGCGCCGTACCCATGGCGTCGTTGTCCGCGAACAGGAAGTGCACGGCGGCGACGTACGGGCCGTTCAGGCCCAGGTCGATCTGGGCCGCGGACGGGTCCAGGCCCCACGTCTTGACCGCGAGCGGCACGTGCTTGCTGACGTAGTAGTCCTTGTCGAAGGTCGAGCCCTCGCCGGACGGGTACAGGACGCTGAAGCGGATCATCTGTCTCCCTTTCTCAGTAGCTGCCGGGTACGGCGGGTTCGCCGGGGCTCGGCAGGTCCAGCAGTGATGCCAGCACGCGGGTCACCCCGTTGTTCTGGGCGAGGGCGGCGGAGCCGCCGGAAGGCACCAGGCCCATCTCCTCGGTCATCGCGGTGATCCGCATCATCACCACGGCGAAGCGGTAGCCCGCGAAGACCTTCCAGAAGTGCATGTCCGACAGCGGCCGGCCGAGCAGCTCGGCGTAGCGCGCCTCGGTCTGCTCGTGGGTTGGAAAGCCCGGCAAACGCGGGACTCCGGTGCCCTGGCTGTGGTGCAGGTCCAGGAAGAGCCACCAGCCGAGGTCCTCCTCCGGCGGCCCGATCGTCGTCATCTCCCAGTCGAGCACGGCCGCGCATTCGCACGCGTCGTCGAAGATCATGTTGCCGACCCGGGAATCGCCCCACACCAGGCCGAGTTCCGTGGAAGCCGGATGGTTGGCCCGCACCCACTCGCGGGTCTGCTCAGCGATCGGGACGCTGCGTCCGGCCTGCGCCCAGTCGAAATACTCCTCGTAGTACGCGAGCTGCTGAGGCAGTCCGAGCTCGCCGCGGGCGGGCCGGTCGAGCAGTTTGTCGAACCCGAGCGCACGGTAGTCCACGCGATGTACCCGGGACATGTTCTCGATGCCGCTCCACCAGAGCCGCTCGCGGTCGGCGGGCGGCTGGTCGGCCACCCATCCCCCGGCGTGATACGGCGGGGTGTCGGGTGGCGTACGGCCGTGGATGCGGCTCATGGCGTAGAAGTCGGCGCCGAGCGGAGTCGGGTCGGTCTCGTACCACCAGATCTTCGGGATGGTGACGTCGGTGCGCTCGTGGAGGGTCTTCATGACCTCGTACTGCGCTTCGAATTCCGACTCGAGGAAGACGGTGTATCCGCTCGGCTTCACGCGCAGGACGAACTCCTCCTCGCGCTTGCGGCCGCCTTCGACCCACCGGGCGTCGAACAGGATCGTCTCGTTGGAAAAGCCCGTCGCCGCCGGCGCCGACAGCTCGGAGATCTCCAGCTCCTCGGCGCCGTCGAGCTTTCCGGAGAGCCAGGAGCGCAGGGCAAGCCGGGTCGCTTCGGGGTCGCGCTGAGTCGGGATCGCCATGTCAGGGGCGCACCAGTTCGGCGAACTTCACGACCGTTGCCTTCGGCGTCTCGATGGGGCCTTCGGGCAGGAAGAACCGCCAGAACACGGTGCCCAGAGCGCGTCCCTCGGTGTCGATCCAGTTGGGCAGGCCCGGGTCGGAATGGGCGAGGATCATCCGGAAGCTGCCGTCGGGCTCGAGCGTGGTGTTCGCGCGGTTGCGGCTCACCTGACGGTTCACGTAGTCATACATCTGCGACCACCGGTTCCACAGACAGACGTTCGCGAAGCGGCAGGTCGGCCAGCGGCCGGTGATGACGAGAGCTTCGTCCGGCCCGATGAGGTACGGCGCCATCGAGTACGCGGCGTCGAACGCGGCGAACGCCATGTCGCCCGGCAGCTGCGGGGTCGGGAACTCGTTCGGCACGATCGAGACGAACGGCGCCGGCGGACCCGGTGGGCGCGGCGGCTGGCCGACGGTCTTGTCGTAGACGTGGTTGATGACCCGCTGCAGCGCAGCCGCGACCCGCGCGTCGTCCCAGCGGCCGGGAGGCGGCGGCGGGTCGACGACCCGGATGCTGATCGGCACCTGCAGGGTCTGCGAGGCGGATGCCGAATGCGGCCACTCGAAGTAGTGCCGGGTGGTGATGCGGCCGCCGTCGTCAGGGATCGCGAGCCAGTTGCGCTCCGACGGCGGGCCGCCGAGCCGGATCTCGTAATTGCCTTCGTCGTCGATATCCATGAAGTCGTCGCGCAGGACGCCGGACGTCTTGGTGGCGTACGCCCCCTCGGCCGCTCCCGACTCCATCGTGAACGAGGTGTAGACGGCGCCCGCGAGGTTGCCGGTGACGATGTATTCGCGCCCCGGCGCGACGGGCGTCTCGAAGTACATGGCGTCGGAGTTGTCGCCGGTGAAGCTGCGCGTCGGGGAGACGATGCGGTTGAAGACGGGCCGCTCGGGATCGAACTCCTGATGCGAGTACAGCGCGCTTTGCAGGATGTGCGTGAGATTGCGGAAACCCTCGGCCACGTCGGCGTCGTCCATACCGGGCCCGGGCACCACCCAGGTGTCGGCAGCCTGCTGCAGCACGCCGATCAGCTCGTTGAATTTCGCGCGCGATGCGAGCTCCGCCATCTGCCCTCCGCCGATCCGCTCCTGTTGGAACCGTCACCGTAGCGCCCCGGCTGAGCAGACCCGACCGCACCCGTCGGCGCGTCAGTTGATCAGCGGATCGCGCGGTAGGCCGAGGATGCGCTCGCCGATCTGGTTGCGCTTGATCTCCGACGTGCCGCCGGCGATCGACATCCCGCGATGCATCAGGGCGAGACCACCGCTGATCGCGCCGGCACCGTCAAGGAAAGCCCCCGCCGCCCCGGTCGTCGCGACGAGGATCGCGGACGCCTCGTGCAGGTTCTCCGACAGCAGCAGCTTGGTCATCGCGCCCTCCGGCCCCGGCCCGCTGCCTGCCACAGCCCGGTGGACACTGCGCAGGTTCAGCGCCTCGGAGGCATCGGAGCGCGCGATGTGGCGCCCGACCCGGCCCGCACCCCCGGCCAGCCGAGAGGGGCGGGCATCGAACGCCTGCACCAGGATGTCGAGCGGAAGTGCCATCGCGCCCTGGCCGCCCCCGATGCTGACGCTCTCGTTGCCGAGCGTCGCCCGGGCGACGGTCCAGCCGCCGTCGATCGGGCCGACCACGTCGTCGTCGGGCACGAAGAGGTCGTCGAAGAAGACCTCGTTGAACTCGGACGCACCGGACGTCATCTTCAGCGGGCGCACCGTGACTCCGGGCGCCTTCATGTCGATCACCATCGTCGTGATGCCCTGGTGCTTCGGGGCCTGCGGATTGGTGCGGACGGTCGCGAACCCGTAGCGCGCCAGATGCGCGCCACTCGTCCAGACCTTCTGGCCGTTGACGGTCCAGCCGCCGTCGACCTTGGTAGCCCGGGTCTTGATGCCGGCCGCGTCAGACCCGGCCTCCGGCTCGCTGAACAGCTGGCACCAGATGAGCTCCTGATCGAGCGCCGGGCGCACCCAGCGCGCCACCTGATCAGGCGTCGCATGCTGGACGAGGGTGAGGATGACCCACCCGGTGATGTTGTAGTTCGGACGCTTGATACCCGCCGCCTTGAACTCCTCCTCGATGACGAGCTGCTCGATCGGGCCGGCGGCGCGACCCCAGGGCTTCGGCCACGAGGGAACGGCATAACCGGTGTCGACGAGTACCGTGCGGCGGCCGGCTTCGTCAGCGTCGTCCAGGCCCTTGACCCGGGCCACGATCTGCCTCACCTCGTCGCGAATCCCCTCAGCCGCCGGCGGCAGGTCGACCGAGCGCGTCAGCCGCACGCCACTGCGATAGAGGTCGAGCACCTCGGCGGACGCGGCTTCGGAATCCAGGAGCGCCTCGACGGCAGTGGCCCGCCGCACGTACAGGTGGGCGTCGTGCTCCCAGGTGATGCCGATGCCGCCGTGCACCTGGGTATTCAGCTGCGCGTTGAGGTCGGCCGCCGGCAGGGCGAGGGCCGCCGCGCAGGCCGCCGCGTAGCTGAACTCGGCGCCGCCGAGAGCGGATGCCCGCCCGGCATCCCAGACGGCGGCGGTCGCCAGTTCAGCGGCGACGGCCATGTTGGCGCAGTGGTGTTTGACGGCCTGGAACATGGCGATGACGCGTCCGAACTGGGTGCGCGTGCGGGCGTAGTCACCAGCCAGTTCGACGCATGCCTGAGCCATGCCGACGGCCTCGGCAGCGAAGACAAACCGGGCCACGTCTAGCAGCAGCCGGCGGGCTCCCGCAAGGACGGCAGCGGGCGCGCCGTCGAGCGTCACCTGCACCGAACGCCGCGAGGGGTCGAGGTTCTTGCGCGCGGCAGCCGACACCCCGGCCGCGCCCGCGTCGACGATCACGACGTCGTCCCCAGCGGCCAGCACGAAGACGCCGGCCAGCCCGCCGCCGACGACCGCCTCCACCGAGCCGTGGAGGGCACCCTCGCGCAGCTCCAGCTGGCTTTCCAGCGCGATGCCGGCGAGCGTGGAACCGTCGGCAAGCCCGGGCAGGAGCCGCTGCTTCAGCTCCGGCGAGCCCGCCCCGGCGATGACAGCCCCCGCGATGACGCAGGGGACGTACGGACCGGCCGCGATCGAGCGTCCGAGCTCCGCGACGACGACCGCGAGCTCCTCGAGCCCGTAACCGGAGCCGCCGTACTCCTCGGGCAGGTGCAGGCCCAGCCAGCCGAGCTCGCGAAGATCGTCCCAGAATTCCGGGAGTTCCTCGGCCTCGGCCTCGAGCGCCGCCCGCGCTGAGGCACGGTCGCCGTGCCGCTTCATGAAGCTGGAAGCCACCGCCGCCAGTTGGACGTGCTCATCTGCTATCCCGATCGCCATGGGCCGATATTAGGTACACGGGTCTGCGACCATGTGTAGGTGCGAGCCAGGAGCATCGGCTCAGAGCACCGGCTCGGCGAGCACCCCTTCGGTGTCCAGATGCTCGCTGATGCTTTCGCGTAAGGCACGTTCCGGCACGCTCACGGCGAAAGCCAGCGCCAGCACGGCCACGAGAATCGCGGCCATGAAGACCGGCGTCAGGGCGTGCGCGAAGGTGGTCGGGTTGCGTGGCCCGTCGCCGAGCCGGCTGTTGATCAGCCCGCCGAAGATCGGCACCCCGATGGTGGAACCGAGCATGCGAAAGAGCAAACCCGTCGAGGTGGCGGTACCCAGGTCGGACGAAGCGGCGGCGTTCTGCACGGCCAGCAGCGACGGCTGCATCATGAACCCGGCGCCCAGCCCGACGAGCAGTACGAAGAGCGCCACCAGGACGGTGGGCGTGCCGCGGGTCAGCAGCGAGAGCAGGGCCATGCCGGCCATCGCGACGACGGAACCCGCGATCGGCCAGGGCTTGATCCGCCCGCCGCGCTCGACCCGGCGTCCGGAGATCATCGTCCCGAAGGCCGCGCCGAACATCACCGGGACGAGCACCAGCCCGGATGCCGTCGGCGTCAGGCCGTGAACCTCCTGCATGTAGAGCGGGACGAAGTAGATCCCGCAGAACAGCAGCAGGCCGCTGGTGAGGTTGACGCCGACATTTCCCCGGATCACCGGATCGGCGAACAGGCGTAACGGAAGCACGGGCTCGGACGCGGCACGCTCGCGGAAGATGAATCCCACCGCGGAGGCGACGACGACCAGCGCGAACGCCAGCCCCTCCCCCGACGTCCAGCCGAAATCGGTTCCACCGATGCTGGCGAGCACGATGAAGGCACCGAGCGTCAGCATGATCAGGACGGCGCCAGGCCAGTCCAGCTTGTGCGGCTGGCGGCGATACGGAACGCGCAGCTGGGTCGCGATGATCGCGATCGCGATCATCCCGATCGGCAAATTGATGTAGAACGCCCAGCGCCAGCTCAGATGCTGAACGAACAGCCCGCCCAGCACCGGCCCGAAGACGCTTGCCACCGCGAACGCCACACCCTGATAGCCCATCCACCGGCCAAGCTGCTTGGCCGGGATGATGTCGGCGGTGACGGCCATGGCGACGGCGCCGAGCCCGCCGCCGCCGATGCCCTGCACGAAGCGGGCGAGCAGCAGGGCGTTCATCGTCGGGGCGAGCCCGCAGGCTATCGAGCCGAGGACGAACAGGATCACCGCGGACAGGAGCACGCGCTTGCGGCCGAGTTGGTCACCCAGCTTGCCGTAAAGCGGCATGGAGACCACCTGGGCGAGCAGGTACGCGGTCGCGACCCAGGTGACCCGCGAGAACCCTCCGACGTCCTTGGTGATCGTCGGCAGTGCCGTAGCGACGATCGTGCCGTCGAGCGAGGACATAACCATCGCCAGCTGCAGCCCGATGAAGACGATCACCACCTGCCGCGGCACGCGCGCCGGGGCAGTCGTCACAGCCGGATTGTCGCAGGTACCTCGGTGGGGCTCAGGCGAGGGCGTGGGCGATAAGCCCGGCGAACGCCGCGATACCGGCGCTGGTGAGGTGGACCCCGTCGCTCACGAAATACTCGGGATGCCCTGCCGACGCCTGATACCAGTCGGCCACGACCACGTTGCGGTGGCCTCGGGCGACCGACCTCAGCAAGCCGTTGACCGGGTCCTGCCAGCGGCGCGGCACCCGCACCGTCACCAGCACGACGCGGGTGCGATCAGACAGCCCGGTCAGGGCCGTCTCAAGGGTGCTGCGCAGGAATAGCCCGTTGTCGCCGACGTGGATGACGACCTTGGGCCCCAGGTCTCCCAGCCGGCGCAGCTGCGTCAACCCGGAAGGCAACGCCCCGGCCTGCCGCCCGACGACGGCGTCGATGAATACCCCGGGAATGTCGAAGCGGAGGCCGTAGCGCGCTCCCAGCATCACTGAGTCGCCCCACGCCGTCACCGTGGGTGCGGACCTGGGCACCGTTTTGGGTGCCGGAGCCGGCGATGGGTGCGCCAGATGGGTCACGGTGCGCGCGAGGGCGCCAGGAGCGCTCGAGACCGGCGGCACGGCAGGCGACACGGGCGACGTCACGGCAGACGACACCGGGGGCGGCGGGGTATCCACGCTGGCCTCGGTGGCCGTCGAGGTGTGCCGGTCCACGGCCAGGAACGAGAGCACCAGCACGGCGGTGACCCCGAAGCTGACCGAGGTGCGGGCGAGGGCGCGATGGCTCTCGGCGGCCCGCCGCTCACGGAGGGCGCGCCAGGCGGCCAGCATCCGGCCGAGCGCACCATGCCGAATCGGCTGCTCGAGGAAGTGCCAGGAGAGCTCGGCCGCGGCGGCGGTGAGGGTCAGCCGCAGGACGAGATTGCCGGTACCCGTCACACCGATGTCCAGCGTCGGCCGGGTCAGCATGAAGATCGGCCAGTGCCACAGGTAGATCCCGTAGCTGCGCTCACCGATCCAGCGCATCGGCTGGACTGCCATGACGCGTCCGAGCCGGCACTCCGGGTGGGCGATGACCGCGACCGCGACCACCGCGACCGCGGAGTACAGCAGGAAGCCCCCACGGTAGAGCCAGTAGGAGAACTCGCTGGCACTGTGGAAGATCCAGATCAGCCAGCAGACGGCGGACGCGCCCACGGCGTCGAGCACGAGGCGCTCATGGCGAGTCAGCCGCGGCAAGGCTCCGAGCGGCCAGCCGCAGGCGAGCGCCGAGCCGAGCATGAGCCCGCTCGCGTGGGTATCGGTGCCGTAGTACGCCCGCGAGGGATCGTTCGGCACCGGAAAGCCGTGCCGGGCCGCCAGGAACGCCATCCACCCCGCCGACAGCAAGGCGCCGATGAGGGCGACCGTGCGCAGCATCCGCCGGCCGCGCCGGCCCGTGTTCCGGCGCAGCACCAGCAGCACCACCACCGGCCAGAGCAGGTAGAACTGCTCCTCGACCGCCAGCGACCACAGGTGCAGCAGCAGCGGAGGCCGGCCGGTCTGCTGGAAGTAGGAGGCGTGGGTGTAGATCGACGACCAGTTCAGGTAATAGGCGGCTGACGGCACCAACTGGCGGCGCAGCATGGCCACCGCATCAGGCGCGAAGATCAGCGCGGCGGCGGACACCCCCACCAGCAAGCCGAACAGGCCTGGGAGCAGCCGGCGCGCCCGGGCGGCGTAGAACTTGGCGAAATCGAGCTTGCCCGAACCCTGCCAGTCCCGCAGCAGCAGCGAGGTGATCAGGTAACCGGAGAGGACGAAGAAGACATCGACGCCGAGGAATCCCCCAGGGACACTCTTCCAGTCGGCGTGATAGAGCAACACCGCCATAACGGCAAGCGCGCGCAGCCCATCGAGACCTCGAACGCGCTGCATCAGGTTACTGTCTGCGCTTTCCGGAGTTGATGTTTACGGCGGGTGCGGCGTGTCTGCTGTGAATTGCCCCGAACACCAAAATCGTCACCTCAGGGTCGAACATACGTTCGCCGTATGACAGGATAGGGCCATGGCCGGCGGAATGGGAGCCCGCGATCGTGGGCTGACGCTGGCTGAGCGCAGCGGCGCAGCGGCGGCGGACCGGCCGCCGGTAGGTGCTTGCCATTGCTGGGTCATCGAGCGTGGCGAGCGCCGTCCCGGCTTGCTGCTGGAGTGGCGACGCAGGGCCGGGCGCTGGGAGGGGCTCGTCGCCTACCTCACACCCGGCGCCGAGGGCACCCATTCGCTGGTTCAGCAGTGGCTCGACAGCGAACGGCTGCGGTCGGCGGGCCGTGGACCGGGCCGTGGACGTTGACCCCGGCGGCCACCCCCGCAGGCCGTTTCTCACTCGCAACCTGAAGGTGCTCTCGGGCGTGAGCTTCCTGCAGGACGCGGCCAGCGAGCTGCTCTACCCGATCCTGCCGATCTTCCTGACCGTGACCCTGGGCGCGCCGGCCGCCGTCGTCGGCATCATCGAGGGACTGGCCGAGGGGGCCGCCAGCCTCACCAAGCTCGTGTCCGGCCGGCTCGCCGACCGCCGCGCCAAGCGCCCGCTGATCGCCTTCGGTTACGGCATGGCCGCGGTGGGAAAGGTGCTGATCTCGGTGGCGACGGTGTGGCCCACCGTGCTCGCCGCGCGCGTGGTCGACCGGCTCGGCAAAGGCGTGCGGGGTGCGCCGCGCGACGCGCTGCTCATGGTCGACGTGGCAGCGGAGCATCGCGGCCGGGTCTTCGGCTTCCACCGCTTCGCGGATACGTCGGGGGCCGTGGTCGGGCCACTGCTCGGGCTGGCCGGGTACGAGCTTTTCGGCCATCACATCCGGCCGCTGCTGGTCGTGGCGGTCGTCCCGGCGGTGGCCAGCGTGCTGCTCGTCCGGTTCGTGAGCGACGCGAGCGCCGCGCCGGCGCGGCCGTCAGCACGCCGGGAGCAGACCTCCGGCGAGCACCTGCCGGCCCCTTACCGGCGCACGGTGGCCCTGCTGGTCGCGTTCAACCTGATCAACTTCCCGGATGCGCTGCTGCTGCTACGGGTCTCGGACGTCAGCCGCTCGCTGCCTTTCGTGGTCATCGCGTACGCGGCCTACAACGCGGCGTACGCGGTACTCAGCTATCCGGCCGGCGCGCTCGCTGATCGGCTCGGACCCCGCCTGGTCTTCGCCGTCGGCCTCACCTGCTTCGCCGTGGCGTACGTCGGCCTCGGGCTCGTCCACAGCCGGATCGCGATCTGGCCGATCCTGTTGATCTACGGGGGTTTCACGGCCGCCACCGACGGCGTGGGCAAGGCCTGGATCGCCGGCCTGGTTCCCCGCGAGATGCAGGGCCGGGGTCAGGGGTTCTACCAGGGCCTTACCGGCGGCGCGGTGCTCGTCGCCGGCATCTGGGCCGGGCTCGCGTGGGGCAAGGACGGGTCCGTTCCGCTGCTCGTCTCCGGCTGCGCCGCCGCTGCACTGATACCGGTCTTCCTGCTGGCACGGACCCAAGAAGGAACGTCGGCGGTCACCTGACGACGCGCACCGGCAGGGGAACTCCCGTGTTGCCATCCAGTAGGACGCGATTGCCCAGGGGAGCTGCCAGGTTGACGGTCGATCGCGAGGTGACGCCGACCCCCAGGCAACCGTTGATGTGATGAGCCTTCTGCTGGGCGAGGTCGGCGGGGTTGAGTCGGGTCAGCACTTCCACGTGGACCGCGCGGACGTTCTCCCGGACGCGCACTCCGACCAGCACCTCCGCCGGCACGGTGTCGTCCCCGCATCGTCCGTTGCCCCAGGCGATCGTCAATTTGCGGCCATGAACAACGGCGTTCTGAAGCCCGGGAGTGAATTCGCCTTTCGGGTGGGAACCACCACGCGCCTCGAGCGTGAGCGCATCGATCACCCTCGTGAGCTCGCTGCGAGTCACCGCGCCGGTGAACCGGGCGGCGATCAGGCCGTCGCCGTCAACCACGACCGTGACCGGGACTCCAGGGACGTCCGGGTGCCACGCTCGGCCGAGGACGCCCTTCTCGTCGAGGAGGATCGGATAGCTGATCGCGAGCGACCGGGCATAGGCGCGGGCGTTCTCCAGGCTGTCGCGCTCATCGACGCCGACGTAGCTGGTGACGCCGTCCAGGCTCGGGGCGTTCCCGAGGCTGACCGGCGGCTTGAAGGCGGAAGCCTCCGCTCGGCACGGCGGGCTCCATGAGCCGCAGAAGTTGACGACCGTGATAGCCGCAGCCTGGTTCGCGATGGGCTGCTCAGCGAAGTTGGCAGCAAACTTCTTGCCGGTGATGGTCGTCCCCGCCAGCACGGGCGCCGGCCGCCGCTGCGCTTGCGGGATCAAGGGTCCCGAGCTTGCCGGCGGGGCGGCGGGCACCAGCCTGGCCGGGCTGGCCTGCGGACTCGTATCCAGGGTCGCCCAGGCGGCGGTCACCGCCGCCGCGGTGAGCACCGCTACGCCCAGGCGGGTCGTGAGGCGCCGCCGACGCCGGTGACGGGCGTGCCGGCTCATGACCCGCCCGGCGAGATTCGTCGGTGCCTGCAGGTCCCGCAAGGAGCGCTCCAGAAGGTCCTTGACGTCCGCCGCCATCATGCCTCCAGCACGGGGTCGAGGTAGCCGGCGAGCATCGGCTCGGCCCGGAGCCGCCGCAGCGCTCGGTGCGCGTGGGTCTTCACCGAGCCGACCGAGCAGCCGAGGATCGTCGCGGTCTCGGCCTCGCTCCGGTCCTCGAGGTAGCGCAGGGCGATGACCGCTCGTTGGCGCAGCGGCAGGGTCGCGAGCACGTGCAGCAGCGCCACACGGAGCAGGTCGTTCCCACTCGCGTCTCCCATCGCGATCTCCGGCGGCTCGGAGACGAGGAACTCGCGATCCGCGGCGCGTCGCCTCCAGAGCCGGCGCGCCGTGTGAAGCATTGCCGTGCGGGTGTACGCGTCAGGATTGTCGGGCGGATGGCCGGTCGACCAGCGTGCGTAGACCTTCTCCAATACGGCTTGCAGCAGGTCCTCACCGGCCGAGACGTCACCCGTGAGCACCACCGCCAGCCGAAACAGCCCGTCACCGCTACCGCGGACGAACACCTCGAACTCCGGGTCGGGCTCCCGGACAGGCACGCTCACAGCTATACAGACTCCTAGCGGGAACCAAAGGTTGACGTCCGCCGCAGGAAAGTCGGCGCTACCGTCACGTATGGCCTTCGACGAGGACCTCGCCTACCGCTTGCGCGACCTCCTGGAGCCGGAGCGGGGCCTCAGCGAGAAGAAGATGTTCGGCGGCCTCGCCTTCATGATCAACGGCAACATGGCGGTCGCCGCGAGCGGGCAGGGCGGCCTGATGCTGCGCGTCGACCCGGTCCGGACCGAAACGCTGCTCGATCACGAGCACGCCCAGCCGTTCGAGATGCGCGGTCGCAGCATGAACGGCTGGCTGCGGGTCGACCCGGCGGGCGTGGTGTCCGAGGACGACCTCGAGCGCTGGGTCGCAATCGGCGTCAGGTACGCGAAGTCGTTGCCGCCCAAGCGCTAGCCGACCGAAAACTTCGGGTTGCGCACGCCTGGGACCCCGAAAAGCGTGCGTTTCCCGAAATTCCTGGTGACCGAGCCGCAGCGGCGGCGCCGCGTCGTCGGGAACGGGACGCTCAGGCTTGCGGCCCGTGACACCATCACAGCCTTGACGTCAGGAGGACGCTATGGATCCGGTGGTCACGGTTGCCCAGGGCCGGCTACGCGGCGCTGACAAGGACGGGGTGCTGTCCTTCAAGGGCATCCCTTACGCAGCGGCCCCTTTCGCGGCGAACCGGTTCGCGGCACCCCAGCCCGCGCCAGCCTGGGACGGTGTCCGTGACGCGCTGGAGTACGGGCCGACGTCCCCGGCCGGGCGCTACCCGGATGCGCTCGAAGCCCTCATTTCCGAGCCGAGAATCCCCGGCGAGGAATGCCTCAACCTGAACGTCTGGACGCCCGCGATCGACGGGGAGCTGCGCCCGGTTCTCGTCTGGATCCACGGCGGCGGCTTCGTCAACGGCAGCGGCGCGGTCAGCGGTTACGACGGCACCCGCTTCGCCCGCGACGGCGTTGTCTGCGTCACCCTCAACTACCGGCTCGGGGCTGACGGCTTCCTGCTGATCGACGGCGCGCCCGCCAACCGCGGCCTGCTCGACCAGATCGCCGCGCTGCGCTGGGTCCGGGAGAACATCGCGGCATTCGGAGGCGATCCGGCCGCCGTGACGATCGACGGCGAGTCAGCCGGCGCCATGAGCGTCACGACGCTGCTGTCGATGCCCGCAGCGGACGGTCTGTTCCAGCGGGCGATTGCCCAGAGCGGCGCCGGCCAGCACGTCATCTCCGCCGCCACCGCAGCGAAGGTGACGGCCGCGCTCGCCGAGCAGCTCGGCGTCGAGGCAACGGTTGAGGGATTCGCCGCCGTACCCATCGATGCGCTGATCGAAGGCCAGGGAACGCTGGCTGCCACGGTCGCCGCCCAGCCCGATCCCGCGAAGTGGGGCGAGATCTCCCGCAACCTGATGCTCTTCGAACCGGTCGTCGACGGGGCCACCCTGCCGGCAGTGCCGCTCGAAAGGCTCAAGGAAGGAGCCGGGGCCGGCATCGACGTGCTCATCGGCAGCAACGCCGACGAGCACGCCCTCTTCTTCGTCCCGAGCGGCATCGCCGGCTTCATCGACGAGGGGATGCTGACCGGGGCCCTCGGGCTGGTCGGCGCCGACCCCGGCGCGGTCATCGCGACCTACCGGGAGGCCAAGCCCGACGCCACTCCGGGAGAGCTGATGATCGCGGCCGTCGGCGACTGGTTCTTCCGGATCCCGGCGATACGCGTCGCCGAAGCGCGGCACGCTCGGGGCGCTGACACCTTCGTCTACGAATTCCTGTGGCCCTCACCGCAGTTCGACGGACACCTCGGCGCCTGCCACGGGCTGGAAGTCGGGTTCGTCTTCGACAACCTGGACGACCCGCTCGGTGAGCCGCTGGCGGGCGCTGCGCCGCCGCAGTCCCTCGCCGACGAGATGCACGGCGCCTGGGTCGCGTTCGTGAAGACGGGGTCGCCGGGCTGGGCGCCCTACGGGTCGCAGCGAACCGTGCGCCAGTTCGACGAGGTGAGTGCGACCGTCGACGACCCGGCGGCAGCGCAGCGGCTGGTATGGGAGGGCGTGCGCTGACGGTGGGGCTCACCTGCCGTTCCATCCGGAGCACGGCCACGACGCGAGCGCGGGGCGGGGTGTGCTTGGATGCACCCGTCCGCCAACTGCCATCAGGGAGCCAGCGATGACTTCGAGCCGGGTACCAGCAGCCGACGTTCCGGAAGGAACGGTGACGGGTTCAGCCGGATACGCCGTCGGCAACAACGGTGAATACTTCGCCGTCGGTCGCCGCTGCCGCCACCTTCGCGCCGACCTGGCCGGGGGCAGCATCGACGCCGACGGTTGCCTGGTCTGCCCGTGGCACCAGGCGAAGTACGACGTCGAGAGCGGGCGGATGGTTCGCGGGCCGCAGGGGGTCTTCGCCAAGATCCCCGGGCTGAGCCAGTCATTCGTCGCCCTGACCAAAGCGTGGCCACTGCGCCGCGGGAAGGTCACGGTCGACGGGGACGAGCTGCAGATCGACTGAGCCCCGTGGATGGGGTACGCATCGGCATCCTGGGCGCCGCCAAGATCGCGGCCTCGGCGATGGTGCGACCCGCCCGCGACGTCGATGAGGTGGACGTCGTCGCGATAGCCGCTCGCGATCCGGGGCGCGCGCAGCGCTACGCCGGCAAGCACAAGATCGCCCGGGTGCATTCCTCATACGAAGCGCTGATCGCCGACCCCGAGCTCGACGCGGTCTACAACCCGTTGCCGAACGGGCTGCACGCGGCGTGGACGCTGCGCGCGATCGCCGCCGGCAAGCACGTCCTGTGCGAGAAGCCGTTCACCGCGAACGCCTCCGAGGCCCGCGAGGTCGCGGAGGCCGCCAAGGAAGCCGGCGTCGTCGTCACCGAGGCCTTCCATTACCGCTACCACCCGCTGGCTGAACGGATGCGCGGGATCGCCCATGGCGGTGAGCTCGGCACCGTCCGCGAGATTCGTACCTCGATGTGCTTCCCGCTGCCGAAGTTCAGCGACATCCGTTACGACTACGACCTCGCCGGCGGCGCGATGATGGACTGCGGTTGCTACGCGCTGCATTGCCTGCGCCTGCTCGGGACGGGGGACCCGGAAGTCGTGTCGGCGACGGCGCTGCTGCGCTCCCCCACCGTCGACCGGGCGATGAGCGCGCAATTGCGTTTTCCCGATGGAGTCCGCGGCCGGCTCGAATGCTCGATGTGGTCGCGGAAGGTGTTGAAGATGACGGCGACGGTCGTCGGCGATCGGGGCACGCTGCACGTCTTCAACTTCGTGGCCCCCCACTTCTACAACCGGCTGTCGCTGACGATCGATGGCCGCACCACCCGCGAGCGGGTGCGCGGCGAGGCCACCTACACCACGCAGCTGCGCGGGTTCGCGGCGTCGGTACTGCGCGGCGAACCGAGCCTTACTCCCGCCGAGGATGCCGTCACGACAATGCGGATCATCGACGAGGTGTACACGGCGGCGGGGCTGCCGTTGCGCGGCCGGCCCAGCTGAGAAGGTCCCACTAGATCATCTCGAAGATCTCGTGCGCCACGGCGCGCCCGGACGCTACCGAGCCCCGGGACACCAGCGGAAGATGGTTGACCCACCGGTACCGCTCGTCGCCGGATTCGAACCGCGCGGTGGAGTAGATCGTGCCCTGGCCGAGCTGCTCGGGCCAGTGCGCGCGGCCGTCGAGCGTGACGAACACGTGCGCCCCGTCGTCGGTCAGCAGGACCACCTTGATGTCCATGGTGGCGTGGCCCTCGCCGTCGATCGTCAGCCAGTCGGCACCCGACTTGCCGGTCATGGCTCCGCGAAGGCGTTCGCCCTCGAAATGGACCGCGCGAAATTCCTGGATGATCCGCCGCCCGACCGAGGTCTCGCCGAGCATGAACAGCCCGTCCGGGTCGGTCTGAATGGTGAGGGTGCCAAAGGGTCGCAGTTGCATGGGCGGGATCCTGGCACAGGCCGTCCGCAGGCTCGTCCTAGACTCCTGCCATGCCCGAGCTGGTGACGGCACTGACCCCCCAGCTGCTCTCGCCTGCCCTGCGCGAGCAGTCCGAGCAAGCAGAACGGGCCGGACGTCCCGGGCTCGCCGAATTCGTCCGCGTGATGGCGCACGCCGAGCCGCTGTTCGAGGCGTACAACTCCGCGTACCTGGCCTCGCGGATGGACAACCATCTCGGCGCCCGGGTGACCGAGCTGGTGCGCCTCGCGATCGCGAACACCACGCGCTGCCAGGTGTGCCTGGCCGGCCGGCATCCAGCAGCGGTCGCCGAAGGGATGGACGAGGCGCTGGTCGAGTCGATCCCGCGGCTGCTCGATGGGCCCGACGAGGCCGCCGACGCGCCGTTCAGCCCGGCGGAGCGGGCGGCCGTGCGCTTCGCGCTGAAGTTCGGCACCGATCATCTGAGCGTCGATGAGGACGACTGCGCGGCTTTGCGTGCGCACTTCGACGACCGCCAGATCGTCGAGCTGGCGCTGCTGTGCACCATGAGCCTGATGGGCCGTTTCTCGGCCATGCTCGGCCTCGACGACCTCTCCTGCCCGGTCGGCTGAGCCAGCCTTCCCGCCTTCCAGCCTTCCCGCCTTCCCGCCTTCCAGCCTTCCAGGGCCGCTAGCGCCGCCGGACCTGCCCGAGCGGCCGCAGGAGCAGGTAGACCATCGCGGTGACGACGAAGCCCACCTCGAAGGTGATGTCACCGAGCGCCGGCTGATGCTTGGCCACCACCCCGACGTACTCGGTCTGGTTGGCAGAACAGCGAGATCGACACCGCCCATGCCGACCAGCGATCGCCGCCCGGCCCGGAACGGATTGTGGCGGCGGTCGAACAGCAGCGCCGCGGTGTGCTGCCCGCGTCGCAAGAACTGGTCGCTGAAGCACGACGGCCAGCCACGGGCGCGATCCAGTACGCGATGATCAGCAGGAAGTTCTCGTACTTGGTGCCCGCGTCGTGCAGACCGGTCAGCGCCAGCGACGAAGCCCGATGACGCCGAAGCCCAGCGCCGACGATGGCCCGGCGCAGCGCGCAGCGGCATGCTTGATGCCCAGCGCGGTGAAACGACATCGCGCCGGAGTAGATGTTCAGCACGTTGGCGCAGACCGCCCCGACAGCGATGGCCAGCAGGGTCAGGTCGGCCAGCGCGGTCGGCAGGTGGCCGGTGAACGCCACGGTCGGATTGGCCGAGCCCGCCGCCGGCCACCGTGGCCGACGGCGGCTCCCGACGATCTCCAGCAGCCGCGCACGACACGAATACCCCAGGCCCGCCAACAGGCCGGTGCGCACCTTGCTCACCGCCTCCGGCAGAAGTAGCGGGTGTAGTCGCTGGCGAACGGGTTCCAGCCGACGGCGTAGCCGAACGCCGCGCCCAGGGTGAGCAGGAAGCCGCCGATCCCGCCGCCGCCCTTCGAGCCGGGCTGGCCTTGCTGAAGATCTCGATGGCGGCGATGCAGGAAGACCACGGCCAGGACGGGGAAGGCCTAGCGCTCGAAGACGTGCACCAGGTTGTGCCCGAAGAACGCGATGGCGATCTGGGCCGACCACGATGATCGTCAGGCACAGCGCCTTCGGCCAGTGCAGTCAAAGCGTTGAGGGCAAAGGCGCCGCTGACGCTGTTCACGGCGAACCAGCCGATGCCGGCCGTCACCGAGTTCAGCCCGGCCGGCAGGATGTTGCCCCGCCAGCCAAAGGGAATCCGGCTAGCGACCATCTGCGGGACCCCGCGGCTTGGACCGCGCGCGGAAAGCACGCCGTGGGTCAGCGAGCCGAACGCCGTGCCCGACCACGAGCGCGATGATGGCGGAGGTGAGCGTCAGCCCGAACACCTGCACGCCGAGCACGCCGACGAAGACGGTCGCGAACTCCATGTTCGGCGACATCCAGGTCCAGAACAGCTGCACCGGGCGTGCCGTGCCGTTCCTCCAGCGGGACGAACTCCGCCCCGCCCGGCTCGACCGCCAGCACCTTCGCGCCATAGTGGGCATCAACCCGATCAGACAGCGACCGGGCGTCCGCAACGTCGGGGTCTGTCGTGGTGTCAGCCACGGAGCTCTCCTGATCTCTTGGGCTTCGGATCACCCGCCTCGCCTTCGACCGCGACATCTTTCCATGGTCAACCGCAGCCCGTGCTTGCGCAGCCAGCCGGCCTCGGGCTCGGCTTCTGGAGCCTGGCCGGCTGCTGGCTTTTCGGCCCCGCTCGCGCCGCAGCTTCTCCGTCGCCCTGCCTGATCACATTGATGGCGGTGCTATGGGGCTGCGGCCAGCGCCGGACCTGCCGGCGGAGCGAATCCCACGCAATTTCTTGCACGCAGTGTCACTTTATGGTCAACACAACGTGGCTTTTGGTGTCACAGTGGACGTGATCGACGGCTGGCGAGGGGGCGCCGCCCGGTGAATGAACTCACCGGGGTAGGTGCAACGAGAGGCTGGTGCCGTGCGGGCTGACACGCCTTCGGGCCGCTCGCCAGCGATGGCGATCGGGCGGGGCGATCCGGCGCCCTCGGGGGCCGAATCGATCGCGCTGCGCCGCGCCCAATCCATCTCGGAGCTGAGCCTCGCGCTGGCCGCCCTGACCGGCACCGGTGGGAGCCTCGAGAGTGCCATCGTCGAGCGCGTCGGCGAACTCGTGGGCGACGCGACCGTCCTGTGGCAGAAGGACGAAGCCGGCGACATCCGACTGACCGCGTTCCACCATCGCGACCCGGTCGTGCGGGGACACATGGAGGAGCTCGCTCGCACCGCGACACCCCGCACGGATCGGGGGCTGCTGCCCTTCGTCTGGAACAGGGACGCACCCCTCGTGCTGGACGCACAAGAACTGCAGACCTGGAGATCGCAGATGCAGCCGGGTTACCAGGAGTACTTCCGGGTGCACGGCATGGTCAGCCTGGTCATCGTGCCGCTGCGAGTACGCCGAGCGCCTGTCGCGCTGCTCGGCGTCTCGCGTGACGATTTCCCGGCGCACAGCGAGGAAGACGTGCGGTTCTGCGCCCAGGTAGGTGCCGTCGTCGCTGTCGCCCTGGACAACCAGCGGTTGCTCGCGCAGCTGCGCACCCAGCTCGCCGAGCAGAAGCGTGCGACGACAGCGGCGCACCGGGCAGCGGTGCACGATCCCCTGACGGGACTGGCGAACCGGCGCGTACTGGTCGACCGGCTGCACGCCGCGGCATCCCGGCAATCCGGATGCACCGCACTGTTGCTGATCGACCTGGACGGCTTCAAGTACGTGAACGATCTGCACGGCCACAGCTTCGGCGACGTGGTCCTGACGGAAGTCGCCGAACGGCTCTCCGCCGCGGTCAAGGCCAGCCCGCGCGCCGGGTGGGCCACGCTCGTCCGGCTCGGCGGCGACGAGTTTGCCGTCCTGCTCGCCGACGTCACCGACGCGCATCAGCCCGGTGATCTGGCCGAGGCGCTGTTGGCTGCGCTCCGTCCACCGTTGACCCGGGTGGACCTTCCCGCGCCGATCAGCGCGAGCATCGGCGTGGCCACCGGTCCGGCGAAGGCGGCCTCGTTGCTGCTGCGTCACGCCGACATCGCCATGTACCGGGCCAAGCGCGAGCGCGTCGGGTGGACCACGTTCGATTCGGCCGTCGATGCGCCCGCGCAGATGAGATTGCGCGACACCGCACGCCTTCGCGACGCCATCGTCAGCGGGGAGTTACGGGTGCACTACCAGCCCTTCGTCCGCTCCGTTACAGCATCCCGCGGCAATGAGCGGCCAGCGCACCGGGTGGAGGCGCTCGTGCGCTGGGAGCACGCCGACGGCAGGCTGGACCTTCCCGCAACCTTCCTGCAGCTCGCCAAGCAGGCCGAGCTCATGGCCGAGCTGACCGATGCCGTCCTGTCCAGAGCCCTCGCCGATGTGGTCTCGTGGCGCGAGCACGATCTCGATGTCCAGGTCTCGGTCAACGTCACGGCCGACGTCATGGGCCGCCCGGGGTTTCTCGCCGACCTCCGCCGTCGCCTGCACGAGCACGACCTGCAGCCCTCAGCGCTGTGCCTGGAGCTCACCGAATCCGATCTGCTCGCCGGCGGCACCGACCTGGTTCATGCCTTGGCCGATGACGGGATCAGCCTGGCCATCGACGATTTCGGTACCGGCTACTCCTCGCTGGCATACCTGGCGGATCTGCCGCTCGACCGGCTCAAGCTCGACCAGTCGTTCGTGGCGCGCATCTTCGACCCGCGGATCGCGCGCCTCGTCGGCGGCCTCGTAGCGACCGTGCACGAGCTCGGATATGAGGTGATCGCCGAGGGAGTCGAGGACCCGGGAACCGCGCGCGTGATGGACCGCATCGGTGTCGCCTGGCAGCAGGGATTTCTCTACAGCCGGCCGCTCGAGGCCGCAGCGACGGAACGCTGGATCCGGCAGAGCGCGAGGCGCGGGAGCCGCTGAACCGTGAAGCCGATCCATCAGGAACCGAGCATCGCGGCCATCAGCCGGCGTCCCGACTCCGTGCCGCTCACCTTGCCCAGCGCGTAGTCCACTTCGGGGTAGGTCGCCGGAGCCGGCGCCGGCGGGGTCACCAGAGAATCGAGTTCAGGAGTTGCGCTGGCCATCATCCAGATCTCCTGCGCAACGCGTCGTAGATCACGGGGCGGGTGATCAGCGCCAGAGATCAACGCACCCATGATCAAGGAATAGTGCTGATCATCCGGCTCTCAGCAAGATCATGGGAGCGTTGATGTTGGCAGTTGGCATGATGGGAGTGATGGACGACGACAGGGCGCTGTATTTTCCGGACGGTGACGGTTACGTCGCGACGCTGCGCACGCAAGGCGGGTGGCACCCGGAGCATCAGCACGGCGGGCCCGTGCAGGCGCTGCTGGCGCGCGCCGTGGAGCAGACTCCGACGCTCGTACCCATGCACGTGGCGCGGCTGACGCACGACCTCTTCCGGCCGGTCCCGATCGGGCCGCGCCTGTCGGTCACCGCCGAGATCGTCCGTGAGGGCAAGAAGATTCAGCTGGTCGACGCGGTGCTCCGGGTCGGCGAGGTGGAGCACGCCCGTACCCGCGCGCTGCGGCTGCGCGAGGACGACCTGCGCGACGTGCCGGGGATGCTCGACGCCGCCGATCCCGTCCCCGAGCTGCCGTGGGCGGAGGATCTGGAGCAGACGTTCCTGGCCGGAATCGCCGGGATGCCAGGGTTTCTCGATGCCATCGAACTGCGCCGGTTCCCCCGCCCCGGGGGGCCGGAGGGGGTGCATGCGACGTGGGTGCGGCTGAACGAGCCGCTCGTTCCCGGGGAAACTCCGTCTGCGTTGCAGAAGTTGAGCGTGGCCGCTGACTTCACCAACCTCATCGGGGCGACCTTCGACGCCCACAAGATCAGCGGGATCAACCCCGACCTCAACCTGCATCTGGTACGGCTGCCGCGTGACGACTGGATCGCGGTCGTCGGAGAAAGCCGTCTCGGGCTCGCGGCCGGGGTGGGCGTGTCGCAAGCTCAGCTGCACGATCGCAGCGGGGTCTGTGCCCTCTCCTCGAACAGCCAGCTGATCCAGCGCCGCTAGAGGAACGCGCCCAGCGCCTCACGCGCCTTGGCCAGGAAAGCGTTGGGATCCGCGGCCTTGGCGCCGGACGTCCTCTCGTCGCGCTCCGTCGCGTAGCTGACGAACCCTTCGGCTCCCACCGACGCGACGATCGCCGCGGCTACCTCCTGCGGCGACGCGGCTTTCGCGGCTTGCATCATCGACGGTTCGTTGCCGGGCTTGTCGTCGCTGAATTCGGTCCGGGTGGTGCCGGGCACGAACAGGCGGGCGCGTACGCCCGTGTTGGCCAGTTCGAGATACAGCGATTCGGTGAACAGCTCGAGCGCGGCCTTCGACGCCGCATAGGCCCCCACCCCGAAAGCCGCCGAATGCACTCCCATCGACGACACGTTGATGATCTCGCCGCTGCCGCGCCCGATCATGCGGGGCAGGAACGCGAGCGTCAGGCGCAGGGGCGAGAAGTAGTTCATCGCCATGACGCTCTCGGCATCGGCGGCATTCATCGCCTGCACGCGCCGGCGCTTCGGCACCCCGGCATTGTTCACCAGGACGTCCAGCCCGCCGAATGCGTCATCCACCGTCGCTGCGAAATCCTCGAGGGCATCAAGGTCGGACAGGTCGGCAATCCATGACAGGGTGTCCGGCCCGCAGGCCTTCGCCACCTGTTCGAGACGCTCGCCGCGACGCGCGCAGATCCCGACCGTGTAGCCCGCTGCGGCGAAAGCAAGCGCCGTCGCCGCACCGATCCCGGACGACGCTCCGGTCACCAGCACCTTCATGACTCCACCCTAGGCATCCCGCTCCTCAAACCGGCGCGACCCCTTGCGCTCCCGATTAATCACACCGTAATCTACGGCCGCTCGACGTCGCTCAGGGGACCGGTCCGGACTCCTGCCTTCCATGCGAGGAGTCCAGAGTGAACGCTGGTCACCGGTCAGCCCGGATCGCCGCGGTCAGCGCCGCCGCGGTACTGGGGATCGTCACCGCCGGCTGCGGCCGCTCCTCTTCCGGAGGCGGTGGATCCAGCGCTCCGTCCAACGCCAGCGGCGCAAGCAGCGCGTCGAGCACGTCCGCGGCGGGCAAGGGCGACTTCGGCACGCTGAAGGCCATCTGCGGCCCCGGCACTCCCAGCGGACCCACCGGTCGAGGCATCAGCAACACCGAGATCCGCATCGGTGTCCTCGCCGATCCCGGCAACACCGCCGCCCCGGGCCTGGAGCAGGAATTCTTCGACGCGGCCGACGGCTTCTCCAGGTTCTGCAACGCGGCCGGTGGCATCAACGGCCGCAAGATCGTGATCGACAAGTGGGACGCCAAGCTCTTCAACGTCGGCCAGGTCATGACGAGCGCGTGCCAGAAGGACTTCATGCTGGTGGGCGGTGGCAACGCGCTCGATGAGCCCGGTGTGAAGCCGCGGCTGGCCTGCAAGCTCGGGCAGATCCCCGGCTATGACGTGTCGGTGGCCGCGGCGAACGCCGGGCTGCAGGTGAAAGCGGCTCCGTCCGACCCGACCCAGTTCGGCTACGGCCCGCTGCGGCTGCTGCTGAACGCGTACCCGGATGCCAAGAAAGGCATGGGGGTCGGTAGCAGCAACCTCGCGTCGCTCGTACCCATCGGCAAGCGCACCGCGCAGGCGCTGACCGCCCACGGCGTCAAGGTGACGGCCATCCAGGAGAAGCCGCCGCTCGTCAACAACTACCGGCCCTACATGGAGCAGCTCAAGAGCACCGGAACCATCGGGCTGTACGAGTTCGAGGGCCAAAGCATCGCGCCGGAGATCCAGGCGATGAAGGACATCAGCTGGACCCCGCAGTTCATCTACTACACCTCGCAGTTCTATACGCCGCAGACGGTGCAGGCGGCGAAGTCGCTGGGCACCTATCCCCCGACGTACGTGGGTCTTTCGCACTTACCATTCGAGCTCAGCGACCAGTTCCCGATCCTGGCCGAGATCAAGCAGCAGCTGACGTCCGCCGTCGCCAACCCGCGCTTCACCGAGTACACCGCCGAGGCCTACAGCGCCTGGTCGCTCTTCGCGCTGTCCGCCACGCAGTGCGGTGCCGACCTCACGTCGGACTGCGTCCTGCAGAAGGCCGGCGCGCACACCGACTGGACGGGAGCCGGCCTGACGCCGCCGGTGTCCACGAGCCCGTCCAACAACAAGCCCAGCAACTGCTGGCTGGTCATCCGGCTGACGACCAACGGCTGGGTTTACGACAAGAAGATCACCGCGCCGGACAACGGGCTCTACAACTGCGACCCGAAGAACACCGTCACCGTGCAGAGTTTCACGTAGCCCATACTGCAACAGTTGACCGTCCATCAGGTCAGGCAGCTCGTCAGATCCCTGATACCGCAGGAGGTTTCGGATGCAGATCTCGACCGACCAGGTCGCCGTCGTCACGGGCGGGGCCAGCGGGATCGGGCTGGCGCTCGCGCGCAGCTTCGCCGCTGAGGGATGCCGGCTCGTCATCGCCGACATCGAACAGGGAGCGCTGGAGAAGGCGGCCACCGCGCTACCCGAGGGCACCCTCACCGTCCGCACCGACGTGTCCAAGGTGGCCGACGTCGAGGCGCTGGCTGCCGCGGCGCTGGAGCGGTTCGGACGCGTCGACATCCTGTGCAACAACGCGGGAATCTCGACGTTCAACACCCTCGAGAACCAGACGCTGGACGATTGGCGATGGGTGCTGGACGTCAACCTTTGGGGGGTCATCTACGGCATCCACACGTTCCTGCCCATCATGAAGCGGCAGGGAACGCCGGCGCACATCGTCAGTACCTCATCCGCGGCCGGCCTGTTCAGCGGGGTCCCCTACATCGGGCCGTATGCCGTCGCCAAGGTGGGTGTGGTCTCGGTGTCCGAAACGCTGCGCGCAGAGCTTGGCATGGCCGGCGTGCCGATCGGCGTCAGCGTGCTCTGTCCCGGCATGACCAACACCTCGGTGATGGAGGCCGAGCGCAACCGGCCGGCGGCGATGGGGAAGGAAGACCGGACCGAGGACGCCGAGGCCATGCGGCTCTACATCCGCTCGGGGTTCACGGGCCCAGACGGAAAGGAGCCCGCCGAGGTGGCAGCGATGGTTGTCGATGCCATCAAGAACGACCGCTTCTGGGTCATCTCACACAGCGACCTGCGGCCGACCATCGCGACACGGTTCGCCGAAATTCTCGACGCGATACCGGAGAGCTAGCGGTCAGCCGCGGCGGACGGGAGGCCGGTTCGGCGCCCGCTGACGACGGGGCCGCTGTCGCGGCGTCTCGGGTTCGAGCCCGCCGACGAGCAGGCGCAGGTGCAACTGGAAGAGCTCGTCGGCCTCGGACGCGGAGATGCCGTGGGGATCGCTGCCCGGCCTCGACCGCGCCCCCTTGCGTGGCGGGGCATCCTGGCGGCGGGTCTCGACCACCACGAACCCGGCGACCGCCCAGATCAGCAACCGGCACGCCTGCACCGCCGCGTCCTCGGCGAATCCCCCCGATTGCAGCGCTGCGACCAAGGGCTTTGAGACCTCCACGTACGCCGAGCGGCGCCCGCCGATCAGCAGCGACGTGTCGGAGCTACCGCCGAGCCGGTCGCGCAGGGCCGTCGCCCAGTCGATCGCGTAGTCGCGCCAGTCAATCCCCGGCAGCAGCGGCGGAACCACATCTGCCAGCAAGAAATGGGCCATCGCATCGAGCAGCGCGTCCTTGTTTCCGACCCGCCGGTACACCGGCACCGGGGAGACTCCCAGCCGCGCCGCGACCGTGCGCATGCTGACGGCCGGTAGACCCCCGGTCTGGAAAAGCTCCAGCGCGGCACGGACAATCTCTTCGCTGCTGAGCTCCAGCGCACGTCGCCCCGGCATAACGTCAGCATTGCACGGACGCGGGTCATCTCGCGCCGAACCAGGAGGTGGATCTCGTGACCAACGAGCGCACGCTGACCGCGGCGGTAGTCGGCACCGGCTTCGGAGTGCTGACACACGTGCGCGCCCTGCAGGCGGCCGGCGTCGAGGTCCGGGCGCTGATCGGGCGCGACCCGCAGAAGGCGGCGAGCCGGGCGGCGATGTTCGGCATTCCGCAGCCCTCGACCAGCTGGGCGGAGACCTTCGCCGACCCGGAGATCGACATCGTTGCCGTGGCGACCCCGCCGCACACCCACGGGCCGATCGTGCTTGACGCGGTCCGGGCGGGCAAGCACGTGATGTGCGAGAAGCCGTTCGCCCGCGACCTTGCCGAAGCCCGCGAGATGTTCGCCGCCGCCGAAGAAGCCGGGGTCGTGCACATGATCGGCACCGAGTTCCGCTTCGCCGCCGGGCAGGCGCTGCTGACCCGCACCGTGCGCGAGGGGACCATCGGCGCACCGGCCTTCGGCCTGTTCCTGCTGCAGATGCCGTCCCTGAACGACCCGAAGGCCGTCATTCCCGACTGGTGGCGCGATGCCGGCCAGGGCGGCGGATGGCTCGGCGCCCACGGGACGCACGTCATCGATCAGATCCGGGTCACGATGGGCGAGATCGAAGCGGTGTGCGCGACGCTGTCGACACTTTCCCCCCTCGACATGACGGCGGACGACACGTACTCGGTACAGCTACGGCTGGCCGGCGGCGCGAGCGTGCTGCTGCACGGTTCCTGCGCGATGGCGGGGCAGTTCGTCGTTGCCAGCAAGGTGGTCGGGTCGTCGGGCGCGGCGTGGCTGCAGGGTGACGAGGTTTGGGTCGATGACGGTTCGGGTGCTCGCATGGTGCCGGCCCCGGACGACCTCACGCCGGCGCCGCCCTCGCCGCCTCCGGCCGAACTGCTGCACACCACCTACGACATGTGGCACTCGATGGGTATCGATCTCGACCCGTACACCCGCCTGTACGGCGTTCTGCGCGACCGCGTCCTCGGCAACCAGGTGCCGGGCGATCCGGCGGTACCGACCTTCGCCGACGGTGTCGCCAACCAAGCCGTGGTCGATGCCATCCGGGAGGCTTCGGCCACCCGGACGTGGCGCGACGTGGGGCGCTGACCCGCGACTGCGCCGCCCCGCGACTGCGCCTCCCATGGCAGGGGCCCGGGACCTCTGCGGGCGCGCTACTCGGCACGAAGCGCGGCGCGGACGGCGTCGTCACCGAACTCCTCCGCGGCGGATGGCCGCTGCCACAGCCGCAGCAGGATGTCGCTGGCCAGGCCACGCAGCACCGCGTCACCCTTCTCGTGCGCGTAGCGACACGACACCTTGCCCCGCGGACCGAGCTCGACGAACCACTCCGACGGCTGCCCCTCGCTGGGGTCGGTGGCGTGCAGGTGCGCGCTACCGTTGACGTCCTCCTTGGCCTGGCCGCGGCGGCGCGGCAGCCACATCGTCATGACCTCGTCGATGCCGTCGGCCGCCAGCCAGCCGCTGATCGGCACGGGGTCACCCGTGGCGGAATCGGCGTCCCAGCGGTGCATCGCGGTCTCCTGAGCCATCCGGCGAAACCAGAACGCCGCCGTGTTGGGCTCACTGCGCGCCCAGTTCCAGCACTCGGCCTGCGGGTCGGTTTCGGTGAGCGCCAGCAGGAGTTCCGCGAGCCCGTCAGCCGCCCGTGCCAGCGGATCCTCACCCGCTTCAGCGGCGCCGCCCGGGTCGAGCGGCTCGGTCGAACGGGCCTGTCGGCTGGCGTAATGCCAGATCCGGCCGATGTGCCGGGCGAGCGTCAGGTTGTCCCAGCCGGGGCAGCTCGCCACGGCCGCATCGGGCTCAGCGCCCACAGCAGCCAGCAAGATCTCGCCCTCTGATCGGATCGCCTTCAGGTACTCGTGGTGAGCGGCTGCCATGGCCCCCAGTGTGCATGGCGGTCGCCAGCGCCGGCGGTTGGCCGGGTCGGACGCAGGTCTCGACGGCGGGCAAGAGCAGCAACTCCGGCAAGGGGTGCGGCTCGGCCAGGTACGCCTCGATCAATGCCGGCGTCGCGGGCAATTGCGCGGCCGGAAACGGTCTTGCCGGTTTCACGATTCACGCCCACCACCCGGGCGGCGAGGACGTCAGCGGCAACAAGATCTTGAACAACGCGATCGGGATCTGGCTCAGCAAGACCGTCAAGGCTGCGGGTCTGGCGTCCAACAGCTACCGCCACGTGACGAAGAAGGTGGTTCGCGGCCAGCACAGCTCACCGAGCGTCGGGACCCGCAGACGGGGCCCGGGTCCCGACGCTTCATCATGAGTGGCATGAGCAACCGCGAGACGAACCTGGCGACGGCCCGGGCCCACGCCGAGGCCGAGGGCGCCGGCGACATGGAAGCCACCATGAACACGCTCGGCCCCGACCCCGTGTACGAGTTGCTGCCGATCGGTCGCCTGCTCAAGGGCCGCGAGAATGCCCGGGCGTACTACGAGCACTTCTTCGCGAACTTCGCCGGCCGGATCGCGGGTTACACGCTGCGCGCGGAGTGGGTCACCGACGAGGGACTCGGCCAGGAGTACCAGGTCTTCATCGACGAGCCGGGCGGCGAGCGGCGGCGCTTCGACATCGTCGGCATCCTGCTCTTCGGTGCCGACGGGCTGCTGGCCGGCGAGCGCATCTACGCCAGCGACGAACTCTTCGCGATGATGGTGGGCCCGCTGCTCGAACGCACCGAGCCGGTGAGCGTCAGCTGATCGGCGCTAGGCCTTGTCCAGCTCGAGCGTGAGGGTGCTGAGGCCACGCAGGAAGAAGGTCGGCAGGTACGTGTAGTGCCTGCCGCCGGCCGGACCGTGAGCGTCCTGCGCGATCCTGATGTCCGACGTCAGGTCAAGCAGCCGATTGATCGCCACGCGTCCCTCTGCCCGCGCCAGGTGAGCTCCCGCGCAGTGGTGAATGCCGTGGCCGAACGTCAGATGGTTGCGGGCATCCTGACGCTCGGGGTCGAACGTGTTCGGGTGCGCAAAGGCGCGCGGGTCACGATTCGCCGCCCCGGGCAGGAGCAGCAGAGTGCTCCCTGCCGGGATGTCAACCCCGAACAGGGCGGTGCGCCGTCGCGCCATGCGGAACTGACTGCGCAGAGGGCTCTCGTAGCGCAACGTCTCTTCGATGAAGCCGGGGATGCGCTCCCGGTCCTCGCGCAGAAAGGCCTGCATCTGTGGACGATCGCCAATGATGCGCAGGGCGAAGGACAGCAGCCGGACGGTCGTTTCCTGACCGCCCGCGAAGAGGTTCGCGGCCAGCAGCGCGACGTCCTTCACGTCGGGGGTCGAGCCGTCCGGGTACTTCGCGGTCGCCATCGCGGTCATGATGTCGGCCCGCGGCGTCTGGCGGCGGTCCTCGATGTAGGAGGTGAAGCGGTCGTAGAGAAACGCCAGCGGCTGCTGCTTCGCCGCGGCCGACGGGGCCGCCAGGTGATCGCGGAACAGGCCATGGTCGGCCTCGGGAACGCCCTCGAGGTCGGCGATGACGGAGGCTCGTGAACGGCTCGGCAAAGCCGTGAATGAACTCGCCCCCGACAGCGAGGAGCTCTCCCAGCTGAAGGTCGGCGAGGCGCCACATGAACTCCTCGTTCTCGCGCATCCGCCGAGGCGTCAGAAGCCGCATCATCAGCCCGCGATGAGCGGTGTGCTTCGGCGGGTCGAAGGTCGGCAGCTGATCGCTGAAGGCCAGTTGGTCGCGGTAGGTCTCGATGATGTCGCTGACGTCGTCGCCCTGGAGGGAACCGGGAAGCGCCGGAAGGGACCGCTCACGTTGTTGCACGAGGAGAAGTTCTCCGGGTCGGCGTACACGGCGCGGGCTTCGTCGTATCCCGTCACCATGAAGACGCCGTAGTGCGGCTCCTGCCATATCGGCGACTGCTCGCGGAGCGCATCGAAATAGGCGTACGGATCGTCCTGGACGTCGCGGTCCTTGAAGAAGTTGCGCCCCTCCAGATCGCTCACCACAACATCCTCTCGAGCCGCGTTCACCGTGTCGTCACCCGCGTCGGTGGTAGGACAGCGTGACCGTACACCGAGATATTCCGACATCAAAGTGTTTCGCCGGCGGCGGCGATCGGACTACCGTCTCGTCGTCGGGAGCGACGGGATACTCGCGATGGGCACAGCTATTTTCCGGGATCGAGGACGCATGAACGACCTACTCGCCGGCAAGGTCGCCATCGTCACTGGAGCAGCCAGTGGCATCGGGCGAGCTACCGCCGAGCTCTTCGCGGCCTGCGGCGCCGCTGTCGTCGTCGCCGACATCGACACCGACGGCGGCGAGCGGGTGACCGGCTCGCTCGAGGGTGCAGCAGCCTTCAAGCGCACGGACGTGGCGGACCCCGATCAGGTACAGCTGCTCATCGACTTCGCCGTCGCGCGTTTCGGCGGGCTGCACGTCCTGTGCAACAACGCGGGGATCGCGGGCTCGCTCAGCCCCTTCCTGCATGACGATTTCAGCGAGTTCAACCGGATCATGAACGTGAATCTCTTGGGAGCCATGCTCGCCACCCAGCGGGCAGCCCGGCACATGAAGGCCAACGGCGGCGGATCCATCATCAACATCTCGTCGATCGGAGGGATCAATGCCGGGCCCGGCGTCACCTCCTACCGCGCCGCGAAGGCCGCCCTCCTGCACCTCACCAAGTCGAACGCCGTCGAACTCGGCAAGTACCTGATCCGGGTGAACTGCATCGCGCCGGCCCACATCGCCACCCCCATGACGAGCTACGACATGGGACCGGTGATCGAGTCCAGCCAGCCGCTCCCCCGTCACGGGCAACCCGAGGACGTCGCCTACGCCGCCCTGTACCTGGCCAGCGACTGGTCGGCGCAGGTGACCGGAGTGGTCCTTCCCGTCGACGGCGGCACCGCGGCCGGGCGACCTGCCGGCGGCCGGATCGCGGCCATCCTGCCCGCGGAGCCGGACGCGCCGGGTCAGGACTGATCGTGGACGACCTGGTCCCCCGCTTCGGTTCGTATCTTGCCGATGAGGTTGACCAACAGGGTTGATTCCTCGGCGGAGAGCGGAAGCGTCGAGAAAAGGCTGCGATTCAACGTCTTGACTGCCTTGTCGAACAGGCGCCGGCCAGCGGGCGTGATCTCGGCCAGCACGGTACGACCGTCGCTGGGATGCGGAAACCGCCGAATCAGGCCGCTGGTTTCGAGGCGATCGACCGAGCTGGTGACCGTGCCGGGAGTGACCCAGAGGCTGGTGCCGACCTGACCCAGAGTCAGCGGCCGGCTGGTACGAAGCAGTCCCAGCACCTGGTATCGGGCGAAGGTCAGGCCGAGTGGCCGCAGCAGGGTGTTGGCCCGGGTCAGCAGGATCTGCCAGCCGCGCATCATCGAGATGACTACTCCCACGCCGTCGGCAGAGTCTTCCCAGCCTTGCGCGAGCCAATATCGGTGGGAGGCGTCAATCGGGTCGTACTCAAGCCGAGACATGGGGCCAATATATGAGGGGGCGATCATCATGAGGTGGCCGTCGGAATCGTCCCGATCACGTGGGCTTCCTCCAGCGCGTCAAGCTGCGCGGCGGGCACGCCGATCGCCGCGAGGACGTCGCGGGTGTCCTCGCCGAGCAGCGGCGCATGCCTGGCGTGGAACGTGTCGGGCCCGGTGGAAAACCGCATCGGCAGGGTGCTGTGCCGCGCCGCACCTGTCACGGGATGCTCGACCGATTCGAAGAAGCCGCGAAACTGCAGCGGGGGCAATTCGACCTGTTGATGCGGCTGCAGCACCTTCGCCACGGGGATGCCGGCGCCCCACAATTCGTTGAGGATTTCCTCGCTGGTGAGCTCGCGGCACCATGCCGCCAGGTGGCCATCGATGAGGTCCCCGTTCGCTTTGCGCGCGTCGATCGCCAGCAGCGCCGGGGCCATCGCCCAGCCGGGACGGCCGAGCACCTCTCGAAGCGCGATCCATTGGTCCTGGGTTGCCACCGCGATGGCAACCCACGAGCTCGCCGCCACCTCGATCGCTTGCCCGGTACAGGTTCTGCGGTGCGGCCGTCGGCCCTCGATTGCCGTCGCGCGAAAGCAGGGCGCCGTAAGCGGAATGCTCGACGAACTGCTCTGCCGCCACGGCGATCGCCGCGTCTGCCATGGCTGCTTCAACCAGCACGCCTTGCCCGGTCTGTCGCCGGTGCTCGAGCGCGAGCAGGAGGCCGGCAAGAGCATGGAGGCCGGCGTTGGGATCACCCAGGCAATAGGGGGAATGCGGGTTCGCGTCGGGATAGCCGGTCAGCCAGGTCAGGCCGGAGGCGTCCTCGATGACGAAGGCGAACGCGCTGTTGTCGCGCCATGGCCCGGTCAGCCCGAATCCGGGCATGCGCACCATGACGATGTCGGAGCGGATGGCCTTCACGCCGTCATAGTCCAGGCCGAGTTGCTCCATGACCCTGGGCGTGTAGTTCTCCACGACCACGTCGCAGGTGGCCAGCAGGTCACGCAGCGCCTGCCGTCCTCGCTCGTCGGCGAGGTCGAGCGTCACGCTCTTCTTGTTGGTGTTCAAGGCGGAGAAGATCCCGAACGCTCCCACCACTGATCTTCCGTGAAAGGCAGGCCGGCCAGCGTGCGCGTGCCGTCCAGTCGGGACGGCGATTCCAGATGGATGACCTCCGCGCCCAGCATCGCCAGGATGTGCGTGCAGAGCGGCCCTGCCCAGAAGGCGGTCAGGTCCAGGACGCGAAGACCCGCGAACGGCAAGGGCCGCGGTCACGGCGGCGGCATCAGGCTGCGACGCTGAGGCCCGCTGCCGTGGTCGGCGCATACCGGTGTGCTCTCCCAGTCGCGGCGACGGCTCGGGCGGCCGAAGCGTCGCCGGGGTCATCCGGTACGGGGGGTTGGGCTGAACAAACCCGTCGCGCGGGTTCGGCGCGAACGCGCCGCGCACCCGAAAGTGCTCCACCAAGGGAAGCGTGGCACCGTTCCCGACCGGCGCGCAGGGAATCCGGAAGGCCGTCGCCAGATCCATGATCTCTTCGACGGAATGGCCGGCCATCCACTCATGGATGGCCGGTGCGACGCGCGTGCGATCGGCCCGCAGCGATGGATCTTCGGTCCACTCCGGATGGCCGACCATGACGCAGAAGTCGAGCCACTGCTGCCCGGTCCCGGTTCCCAGGCCGACGTAGCCGTTGCTCGCCGTCTCGACCCCTGGCGTAGGAACCGTCCGAGCGGAGCGGTACGGCCGGCCGGCGATGTCGAAGAAACTGACCGGGTAGTACGTGAGGCACAGCGACAGGACCTCGAGCATCGAGACGTCGACGAGGTCGCCCGGGCCGCCGAGCAGCTGGCGCGCGCGGGACGCGAGCGTGCCGATCGAGGCGTACACACCGCTGAGCCATTCGCCGACCTGACCTGCGACGAAGACCGGCGCTCGATCAGGCGCGCCGCGGCCGAGCCCGACGATCCCGCCGGACCAGGCCTGGAGCGTGAACTCGGTCGCCGGTCGGCCGGACCAGGGCCCCTGCAGGCCGAACGGCGAGATTGCGGTGACGGTCAGGTGGGGGTGGGCATGGTGGATAGTGGCCGGGGCGAGTGACGGGTGGCTCGCCAGGCGGGAGCCGGGTGACCAGAGCACCGCATCCGCCGCCTCGAGGAGTTCGGCGACGCCGCGGCGGTCATCGTCCCGCTCGGCATCCGCGACCACGCTCTGCTTGGAGCAGGCGAGGAAGCTGAACAAGGCGCCGTCCTGGTCGGACGCGATCGCCGCGCCCGAGGCCGACCATCGCCTGAGCGGGTCGCCGCCGGGGTCCTCGACCTTGATGACTTCCGCGCCGCCGTCGGCAAGCAGGCGTGTGCAGTAGGCGCCGGCGATACCGGTGGAAAGGTCAACGACGACGTAGCCGCGCAGGGGCGGCGGGGATGGTGATTCAGGCACCGCGGCGATGCCAGAACGGGCTGGTTGTCAGCACCTCAGGCCCGGTGGGAGTGATCAGCACCGCCTCGCTCCCGATGACCTCGCCCAGGTCGCCGTCAGCGACGCGGCCGGTGACGAGCAGGACGGTGCCGGCGGCCAGCCGCTGCGCTGCTGCCGTCGCCGGAAGGTCGCGGACGACCACCGGTTCGTCCAAGCCAAGACCCAAGCCGCTCGCGACGGGTTCGGCCGGCACCGCTTCGCCCGCAGCTTCGTACGCGGCGAGCAGCGCTGCTCCGCGCGCCCCCGGCTGGCACGCGTCGAGCAGCCGGGCCCAGAGCTCGTCCCAGCGCTTGAACAGGCTCGCCGCGCCGTTCGCGCCGGCGACCGGCCAGGTGCGGCCGACCTCGCCGTTGTAGCCGCCCGCCACCACTGCGGCGTCGAAGGCCACGAGATCGCCCGGCTCGATGCGGTCGCGGCCGGCCGATCGCGCAGTGGTGATCCGCACGACCTCCTGGGTTGCGGGGGTCGTGATCCCGCGCAACGCGATGGCCTCCATGAACAGGCCCGCGAGGTCGCGCCGGCTGACGCCGGGCTGCAGGGCCGTGACGGCTGCCGCCAGCCCGGCCTCCGCGACGGTGATGGCAGCACGGATCGCCGCCACCTCGTCCGCGGTCTTCAACAGCCGGGCCTGCCTGAGCGCCGGCTCCCCATCCACCACGGCAGCGCCGGGGAACGCCATCGGCAGCAATTTCGCGAACAGGGGCGACAGCGCATCCGTGCCGACGCGCCGGGGGCTGTTCGCCTCGCCGATCCGTTGCAGCACCGACACCAGATTCATCGGGTTCCAGGTGATCCCGTACAGGTGGTCGTGCGGGATCTCGTCCGGAACGCCCTCGTCCCAGGTGGTCAGCAGATGGATGTCGCCCGAGCGCAGAAGCACGCAACCGGGTCCGAAGGGACGCGCGCCCGCGTTCCACAGCAGCGGGACGCCGGCGACGTAGCGGACGTTGGCGGGGCGGCCGAGCACGAGCACGTCGAGGTCATGCGCCTGCATGGCGGCAACTGCTCGTTCGCGGCGGGCGAAGCGCAGAACCCGGTCATCGGGCAGGACCTCAGTGGCCATGAGAGTCATAGGGGTCGTAGGGGTAATCGCTGAGGTTGAGGCAGCCGTCCGCGGTGACGACGAAGACGTTCTCCGACCGGTAGCCGCTGTGGCCCTCGTCCCACACGATCGGCTCGATCACCAGGACCGTCCCCTCCTCGAGGACGAGCTGGGCATCAAAGTCCGCACCGAGGTCGGTGCCGACGAAGGGCATCTCGGCGGCATCGAGGCCGAGCCCGTGGCCGAGGTAGAAGTGCGGCATCCACGGGCGCTGCCCGCCGCACACCGCCATCGCGGCCGCCGTCAGGTCGGCGCCGGTGACGCCCGCGCGCATCACGCTCGCCGCCGCGTCGCTGATCTCCCGCCACCGGTCGTACTGCTCCTGCTGGCGAGCGGACGGTTCCTGCCCGACGATCCAGGTGCGGCCGAAGTCGGAGTGGTAGCCGCCGTACAGGATCCCGGTATCCACCCAGAGCACATCGCCGGCCGCCAGCTCACGCTCGGTCGTCAGCAACGGGCACGGGATGTCTCCGTGCACCGTCCACGGCAGCTCGCCTGCGCCGCTGCGGCATCACCTGCCAGATCGGGTCGAGGATGTTCGCCTCGGCGCCGAGCTCGAAGATGCGGCGCAGGAACAGGGCCGTGAGATCGGTCTGACGCTGGCCCGCAGCAAGGTGCGACTGCACCTCCGCCATCGCCTGCTCGGTGATCCACAACGCGTGACGGATGGTGGCGAGTTCGTCAGGCGTCTTGACCAGCCGCGCCGCCCCGACGACCTCGCTCGCCGCCCGGGGCGGCCACTCGCGAAACAGCTCCCCGCGGCTGCGGTGCATCGCTGCGGTCATGTCGTCCACCGCGAGAGTGGCATTCGCCGGCACGAGGTCGGCAAGGATCTTCACGAACTTCTCGACGCCTTCGTCGAAGTCGAGGTACACCGGATCATGTAGATGACCACGGTCGAAGAGGGGCTCGCCGGCGGCCTCCTCCGGCAGGCGCGCGAACAGATGCGCAGTCTCGTCGGCTGCCACGACGACCGCGACGGGGCGCTCGATGTTGGCCCGGCCGGCGTCGCTGAGCGGCCAGCTCGCCCCCGTCGCATAGCTCACGTTGCCGTTCACCAGCAGGACGAGCGCGTCGACCCCGGACGCTGCCATCGCAGCACGCAGCCGGGCATTGCGCTCGTGGAACATGCGTTGGCGATCCGGCCGCGTGGGAATGTCGATCGTCGTCCTCCCGCCGCTGCTCGTGGGCGGCCGAAGACTTCGTTATGCTCCGAGCCGTGGCGTGAGGTTAGTTTGACACCGTAATAGTGTCAACGACGCGCGAGGCACCGGCGAAGGCCGATGTGACGCCGCGGAAGAGGGGGCGCAGCGCATGCCCGTGTACAACCACGTCGGCCTGGTCGTCAGCGACCTCGAACGATCCACACGGTTCTACGAGCACGTGCTGGGGTTTCAGGTCTGGTATGAGGATGCACCGGCAGATGCAGCCGTGGCGAAGCTCCTCGGGTTGACTCCCCCGCTCGGCACCCGGGCCTGCTACCTGACGCTCGGGGAGTGCTTGCTCGAGCTCATCCACTTCAGTGCCCCGCAGGCGCCGGTGGCACGGCGCGAAAGGACGATGGACGAGACGGGCCTCAGCCACCTGTCGGTCTCCGTGGACGACATTCGCGCCACCGCCGCCCGCGCCGTCGAGTACGGCGGTGACATCGTGGAAAGCTCGGACCTCGGCCTTGCGCTGCTGATCCGCGATCCTGATGGGCAGCTGCTCGAACTCCTGACGATCGACTTCCCCAAGAGCAGGCCACCGCGGCCATGACCGAACACAGTCCGCTCCTTCACGGCGATCTCTTCCACACCGGCATGGTCGTCGACGACCTCGACGCCGCAAAGCAGGAATTCGGCCGGCTGCTCGGCCTGACCTGGCTGGAGGGCGGAGGCAAGGTGCAGATGCGCACCGCCGAAGGCCGATCGACGGTCGTGACGAAGTACGCCATCTCGGCCGAGGGACCGCATCACCTGGAGCTCGTGCAATCGGTTCCGGGGACGCTCTACACGACGAACAGAACCGCCCGCGCACATCATGTCGGCTACTGGGTCGACGACGTGCAAGCGGTCTCGGATGCGCTTTCACGGAGTGGTTTGACGAATGCCGTGCACATCAGCTTCGGAGGCCATCGCCCGCCGATCACCGCCTACCACGAGGCGGGTAATGGATTCTGGATCGAGATCGTCGCCCGCTCGATGAAGCCTTTGCTATTTAGCCAGCACGACCAGGGCTGAACGACGTTGACAAGCATTACGACGTCCAAGTAACTTTTCGGAGCGTCGGACGCACACCATCCTTCGCCCGAAGCGAAGAAGGGAAGCGGCGAAAATGGAGCAGACCCGGGAGCGCACCGCAGTCGGCGTCATCTACCCGAGCGAGGGCCTCGGAGCTCCCAAGGATCGCCATGGTTTTGCCGCCGCCGATCACGCCTCACGACCCTTGCCGGCCGGCACCGAGGTCTTCTCCGCCGACAATCACGTCTCGTTGAGCGAAGACATCTTCTACCAGCGTTTCCCGGCCGCCCTGAAGGATCGGGCGCCGCGGGTCTGGTATGAGGACGGCGCGTGGACCCTGGGCTTCGGCGGCAAGAACATGCTTCCGCCGGTGTTCGGCAACGTCCTGAGGCAGTACGACCCGATGCCGGGTTCGAGCACCGGCAACCTCGAAGCACGGCGCGCGGAACTGGCCGCCGACGGCGTGAGCCGGGAGCTCGCCTTTCCGAATGCGCTGCTCGGGATGATGGGCTATCCCGACTACGAGATCCGCGAGCTGACCTTCCGCGTCTACAACGAGTACCTCGCGCAGTTACAGGAGCGCGCCGGTGGCAGCTTCTTCGGTGTCGGTCTGATCAACTGGTGGGACGGTGAGGGCGCGCGGCGGAGTGTGAGCGAGGCAGCGGCCCTCGGTGTCAGGACCTTCTGGCTGCCGCTCAAGCCCGGCAACCATCCCGATGGCCAGCCAGTCGACTTCAACAGCGATCGCATGACACCCGTGTGGGAAGCGATCGAGGAGTCCGGACTCCCCGTCTCGCATCACATCGGTGAAGGTCCGATCTCCTCGCCCTGCTCGCACAACGGCTTGGCCGTGAGCATGGTCCACCAGGCCGCCCCCTTCCGGGAGATGTTCGCCCGGTACGTCCTCGGCGGGCTGCTCGACCGGCACCCGGGCCTGCGCATCGGCTGGTTCGAGGGCGGCATCAACTGGGTGCTGCCGGCGATCCAGGACGCCGAACACATGCACGTGTCGTTCCGGCACATGCTGGACGCCGACATCGACCACGACGTTCGCTACTACTGGGACGAGCACATGTACAGCGCTTTCATGGTCGATCCGCTGGGACTGGAGGTGGTCGAGCGCATCGGCAGCGATCGCGTCATGTGGTCGTCGGACTATCCCCACAACGAGAGCACCTTCGGCTATTCGGAGCGGGTCGTCGCTTCGGTCGTTGACGCCGTCGGGCCGGAGCAGGCCGCCCGGATCGTCAGCCACAACGTCCTCGACTTTCTCGGCCTGCCGTCGCATGGCTGAGCCCGTCCCGTCTCCCGAAGAGCTGGTCCTCTACAGCAAGGACCGGGCCACGAGGATCGCCACCATCACGTTCAACAGGGCGGATCGGCTGAACGCCATGACGATCGGGGCACGGCTGCGCTACGCCCAGTTGCTGCACCTGGCCAACGTCGACGACGACGTGAAGGTGCTCGTCATCCGGGGTGTCGGGGATGACTTCGGCACCGGCGCCGACCTTCCGGAACTGGCGGCCCTTCAGGAGCAATCCCCGGATGCTGCCCTGGCCGCGGAGTTGGGGCTCGAGGGCGCCGACGTCACGTTCCCACCGCCGCGCTCCTACCGCGCGAGCGCGACCTTGCCGCAGTGGTATGCCGACGCGCGCTCCGGATGCCGGACCCTCGCCGAGTTCAAGAAGATCAGCATCATCGAGGTGCAGGGCTACTGCTACGGCTGGCACTTCTACCAAGCGGCCGATGCCGATCTGGTGATCGCATCAGACGATGCGCTGTTCGGCCATCCTGCGTTTCGCTACATCGGCTGGGGCCCGCGGATGTGGGCCTGGGCCATGACGATGGGGATCCGACGGTTCCAGGAGATGGTGTTCACCGGACGGCCGTTCAGCGCGGACGAAATGTATGACTGCGACTTCGTCAACAGCGTCGTCCCCCGCCATCAGCTCCAGGACGAGGTCGCGAAGTACGCCGACGCCTGCTCGCGCACCCGCCCGATCGATGCCGTCGTCATGCAGAAGTCGTTCTTCCAGATGATGAAGCAGCACCAGGGCGAGTACCTGGGCAGCCTGCTGACCGCGCAGCTGGAGTCGATGGGTAGCCGCGTGCGGCCGGACGACCAGGATCTGATGCTCACGTCCGAGGTGTACCAGGGTGGTCTGAACAACGCGGTGAAAGCCAACGACGACGCGCTTCCACCGGAATTCAGGCTGAGCAAGTCCGGCCGCAAGCGCTCACCGAGGGGCCCGAAGATGGCGGACAAGCATGACGAGTGAAACCCGCGAGACGCGTGAGACGAGCCCAGCGGGCCGCGCCGATGTCACCCGCGGTCAGGGTTTCTACCAGGGACTGCTCGACGCGGAGACGCGCGCCGTGCCGCCGAGCCTTCGGGTCACATCCGTCGGCCCGCTCGAGCCGGCCGAGATCCCACCGTCCTGCTACTTCGATCCGGGCTTTCACCGGCTCGAGGTGGAACGGGTCTGGAATCGCGTGTGGCAGATGGCCTGCCGCGAGGAGCAGATCCCCGAAGTCGGGGACTGCATCGTCTACGAGATCGGCGACGTATCGCTCATCGTCGTGCGGACGAGCGACGCGGAGATCCACGCCTTTCACAACTCGTGCCTGCATCGGGGGACCCAGCTACGCACCAAGCCGGGACACGTGCGCCAATTCCGCTGTCCCTTCCACGGATTCACCTGGAACATCGACGGATCGCTGCGCGAGATCCCGTGCGCGTGGGACTTCCCGCAGATCGATCCCGAGACGTTCAATCTCCCCGAGGCGCAGGTCGCCTGCTGGGGCGGGTTCGTCTTCGTCAATCTCGATCCGGCCGCTGCGCCGCTCAGTGACTACCTCCAGGACCTGCCTGCCCACTTCGACGCCTGGCCCCTCGAGGACCGCTATCTCGCCGCCCATGCGGTGCAGGTGCTGCCGTGCAACTGGAAGGTGGCGCTCGAGGCGTTCATCGAGGCCTACCACACGATGACGGTGCATCCGCAACTGCTGAAATCGGCCGCCGACTCGCTGTCGGAGTACGACGTGTACGGCTCCCACGTGAGCCGCATGATCACGGCTGTCGGCGTCGCGAGCGAGCACCTCGACGACGTGGACGACGCCGAGATCCTCAAGGCGATGCTCGGTGAACGGGCCGACCTCACCGTCCCGCCCGGACAGCATCCCCGGGGGGTGCTGGCCGAGCGCGTTCGGGGTTCGTTGCAGGCCCGGACCGGGCGTGACTACGCGGAGCTTTCCGATGCCGAGGCGCTGGACGGCATCGAATACTTCCTGTTCCCGAATTTCATGCCGTGGGCGGGCTTTCTCACCCCGTTCGCCTACCGGTTCCGGCCCAACGGTCACGATCCGGACTCGTGCGTCATGGACATCATGAAGCTGGAGCCCACTCCCCAGGGTGAGCCCCGTCCGGCTGCCGCACCGACGAGATACCTCGCCACCGGCGAGGACTGGGCCGACGTGCCGGAATTCGGCGCACTCGGCCGGGTCTTCAACCAGGACACGGCCAGATTCGAACGCATCCAGCGGGGTCTGCGGGCCTCGGTGCAATCCACTCTGGCGCTTTCGCGCTATCAGGAAAGCCGGATCCGCCATTTCCACACGACGCTCGAGAGTTATCTGGCACCGCCTTGAACATGTCGCGGTGGCCGCTTCTGGCAAAGTCAGAGACAGCTGCTCCGTCAGGCCCTGTCGGCGCAGGCCCCGGCTGGATTCGGAGGTGTTCGCTAGTGGACTTTCGCGATGCTGAACCGGAGGCGGGGTTTCGCGCCCAGCTACGGGCGTGGCTGCAGGACAACAATCCGCACCTGCCGCCGTCCTCGACCTCTGATGAATACTGGGAAAAGCAGCCCGCCTGGCACCGGGCGCTCTACCAGGCCGGGTTCTTCGGGCTCACGTGGCCGAAGGAGTACGGCGGCCATGGCATGCCCAGCGTCTACGACGTCATCGTCGATGAGGAACTCGCCCGGGCGGGAGCGCCGCCGCGGCCGAGCCTGGGCTACCTGGTGCAGGCGATCCTCCAGCACGCGTCCGACGACATCAAGAGGCGGTTCCTGCCGGGGCTCATCAACGGCAAGGACCGGTGGTGTCAGGGATTCAGCGAGCCGGACGCCGGCTCCGATCTCGCGTCGTTGCGCACGCGCGCGCAGCTTGACGGCGAGGAGTACGTCATTACCGGGCAGAAGGTGTGGACCAGCTACTCCGACCTGGCTGATTGGTGCTTCCTGCTGGCTCGAACCGATGCCGAAGCGCCCAAGCACAAGGGCCTGACCGCGTTCGCGGTACCGATGCACCAGCGCGGCATCGAACAGCGTCCGCTGAAGATGATCAATGGCATCACGCGCGAATTCGGCGAGGTGCATTTCGACCGGGCGGTGGTGGCGGCCGAGAACCGGATCGGCAGCCTCGGCGAGGGGTGGCGAATCGCCATGACGGTGCTGAGCCACGAGCGTGAGCCGCAGGAGCTGGGCAACGCCAGCCGCTATCGGAAGACGGTCAACGAGCTCGTGGAGATCGCTCGCGCGAAACCTCACCTGGATGACGAGCAGCGCCGCGAATTGGCCTGGGCCATCGTCGAATCCGAGATGCTGGCGCACCTGGTCAGCCGGCGGCTCTCGGATCGCCTTGACGGCATCCAGCACGGGGCCGCGGGATCGATCGACAAGGTGCTGATGACGCGGGTGGAGCAGGCCGTCGGCCACGCTGCGCTCGCCGTCGCCGGCCCGGCATACGACGGCGCTGACCCGACGATGCTCAGCACGTACCTCTACAGCCGGGCGCAGAGCGTGATGGGCGGGACCGAGCAGATTCAGAAGAACCTCATCGCCACGCGCATCCTCGGGCTGCCCCCGTCATGAGCTCGTCATGAAGTCTTCTCATCACCAGGAGAGTGGCCGCCGGTGAACGTGTCGATCGAGGACGCCGTCGAACTGGGGCAGCTGTGCGCCACCTTCGCCCTCAACATGACCAAGGGCGATGTCCACCACATCATGGAGAACGTCTTCACCCCTGACGGGACCTACAGCGCGTTCGGCGAGTCGTACGGGCTCGCTGACTGGCCGGAGCTGGTCGCGGCCGCCCCGAAGGGGCTGTTTCTGACCGGCGAACCGGTCTTGGTCGTCGACGGTGACCACGGATCGGGCGAGGTGCCGCTGCTTTTCATCGACCAGACCAACCACCACATGCGCATGGGCTGGTACACCGACACCTACCGGCGCACCGAGAACGGCTGGCGGCTCGCGACCCGCAGGATGACATTCCTGCGCCGCCGCGGTGGGGCGGACTCCGGCAACCCGCATGACCCGCGCCGGCCCAAGCCGACCTCCAGCCAGTAGCTCACGGGTCCCGAAGGTTTCGGCGAGTCTGCTGACCGCCACGTTCGAACGGCTCGAGGCGCAGCGGGAGGGGGTGCTGCGACGGCTGGCCTGCAGTGACCGCTCGCCTTCGCGCCAGGTTGGGCTGTTAATGTCCGAATATCGTGACGAAAACGACTGAGATTGCCGCATTCGTGCCCGGCAAGCGCCGCACACCGGTCATCGCCGGAATCGGGCAGGTCGCCAACAAGGACGACGACCGCATCGTCCATCCGATGGACCTCATCGAGGCGGCCGCTCGCCTGGCGCTGGACGACGCGGGCATCCCGCCCCATCGCGTCGGCGGCGTGCTCGCGACCCCGCTGTCGGTCTACAGCCCCGATGACCCGAGCCTGCTGCTCGCGGAGCGCCTCGACCTGCCGCCGGGCGTGCGCACGGTCACCGGCTACACCGGAGCCGCGCCGCAGCACCTGATCGCGCAGGCGTGCCAGGCCATCGCGGAAGGGCAGGCCGACGCCGTCCTGATCGTCGGCGGCATCGCCGATGCCTCGGTCAGACGAGCGATTCGTGCAGGCATCGCGCCGCCCGCACCTCCGACCTCGCGGTGGTCGCAGGGCTCAGGTCCGATGATCGACGGGCTGCGCGACTCGCGTCATCTGTACTACGCGCACGTGCCGGAGATGGCTGCCGGCGCCGGGATGCCGAGCGCCTACTTCGCCTTGGTGGAAAGCGCGCTGGAGCAGCGCATGACGCCGGCCGCGCACCGTGCGGCGCTGGGCCGGCTGCTCGCACCGTTCACCGAAGCCGCGGCGAGAAGGCCCGCGCTCGCCTGGTTTCCGACGGTCCGTACGGGCAGCGAGATCGGCGCGCCGACGCCGCAGAACCGCTTGGTCGCCGAGCCGTACACCAAGCTGATGTGCTCGTTCCCGACCGTCGACCTCGCCGGGGCGCTCGTGATCGCTGCGGCGCCGCACGACACGACGGCCGTCCGCCCACTCACGATCGTCAGGGCGAGCGAGGCCGTTCCCCCGTCAGGACGGCCGGTTTTCCATCGCTGCGCGGCCCTGGAGCGGATCGTGGAGGTCGCGCAGGTCGCGTCGGGCGTCGACATGGCCGACGTTGCCGCCTTCGATCTGTACTCGTGCTTTCCGGCTGCGGTGAAGGTCGCGTCGAACGCGCTCGGGCTCGGCCCGGATGACCCGCGGCCGCGTACTGCGAGCGGCGGCCTGCCCTACTTCGGCGGCCCGGGAGCGTCCTACTCGATTCACGGGATCGCTTGCCTGGTCGAGGATCTGCGCGCCCGGCCGGGAACGCTGGGCGCCGCCGTTTCGCTGGGCGGGATGCTCACCGACTTCGCGCTGGGCGTCTACGGAACGTCCGGCGGCCCGTGCGAGATCCGTGATCTCGGCAAGAGCACCGAAGGTGCGGTGGACACGGTGGCCGCCGCCGAGGGCGCGGCGATCGTCGAGGCGTCAACGGTGCTGCACGACACCGGCCAGGGGCCAGTTGCCGCCCCGATCATCGCCCGGCTTCCGGACGGCACGCGTACCGGCGCGAGAGCCGGCGACCCCGCCTTGCCGGCAGCCCTGGCGGGCCAGCCGTCACTGATCGGGCGCGAGGTCACGCTGACGACCGACGACGACGGGCACGTCACGTACCTGCCGTGCTAGCGGGTCACTGCCTGGCGTGAGCGGCGATCTCGTCGCCGATGGCCTCCGGGCCTTGCAACGGACCGAAGTGCCCGAGGTGGCGATGGATCCGAAGCTCGGCCCTGGGCAAGGCCGCCACCACCGGTGGCCCCATCGACGCGAGCGCCGAGGACGCGCCGGTGACGACGAGGGTCGGCAGCGTCGCTGGTGAGACGCTCGCCGAGGTGATCGAGGCGCTGGACTCGAACGTGCGTGCCTCGTTTTCGGGGGTGCACTTCAGTCGCACCGTTCCGTCGGCGTTGTCAAGGAATCCGTGCTCCACGTAGGCGGCCAGCGAGCCCGCGCTCAGCTCACGCAGCGGCGGGCGGCTCGCGTAGCGCCAGAGCGCCTCGGCCCTGGAGGCAAACGTGCTCTGGCGCCGGCGGGCGCCTTCGGCCATCGGGTTGTTGGCCGTGCGACGCGTGACCGCTTCCGGTTCCACGATGATCGGCTCGTAGAGGTAGGCCGCGGCGAACAGGCTCGGATCGTCGGCGGCGGCCTGCAGGGCGACGGCGCCGCCCATCGAATGACCGACCACGCACGCGAGCGGTTCGGACGCGATGGCCCGGGTCGCGGCGACGACATCACCGACCATGGCTTGCCAGCAGAAGTCACCGCCGGGCGGCTCGTCAGAATCGCCATGACCGGGCATGTCGAGCGCCCACACGTGATAGCGGTCGCCGAGCACCCGGGCCAGCGGCTCGTACGCGCGGCCGCAGAACCCGGTGGCGTGACAGATCAGGATCGTGGGCCCGGTGCCGCCGAGATCGTGCAGGGCACACCGGGAACCGTCGCCGCGCGTCAAGAACACTGTGGGATCAGGGCCTTGTCACCGCAGGTCAGCGATCGCCGGCTCCGGCGTCGACCGGGATCTGCGCGCCGGTCACGTACTTGGAATCGTCGCTGGCGAGCCACGCCACCGTGGCCGACACGTCCTCGGGTTCGATGATCGAGACCGGCAGCGTGTTCATGAACAGCGGGCCCACCGTGGCGGCCCGCTCGGCGACCAGTTCCATGAGCCCACCAGCGTCGCCCATCACGGTGTTCACGCCGCAGGGGTGGATGGTGTTGGCCCGGATGTTGTACTCGCCGTACTCGTGGGCGATGGCCTTCGCGATCCCGATCACGCCGTACTTCGCGGCGGTGTAGGACAGCGTGAAGGGGGTTCCCTTCAGAGCCGCGAACGAGCTCGTCAGGATGATCGAGCCGCCGGTGCCCTGGCGCAGCAGGTGCGGCAGCGTGCACTGCACGGTGTGGTAGACGCCCGTCAGGTTCACGTCGATGACGTCCTGCCACTGCTGCGGGGTGAGCTCGTGCGTCTTCGACCAGATCAGGATCGCCGCGTTGCCCACGACGACGTCGAGGTGTCCGAGTTCGTCGGCTCCCCGGTCGGCGAGCTCGCCCATCGCATCGAGGTCGCGGACATCGACCTGACCCCAGACGACCCGCCGTCCCAGCGCCTGCACAGCCTTCACGGTCTGCTCCAGCTCATCGGGAGCAGCCGGCGGCTGGACCGCGCTGCCGCTCACCGGCCCGCAGATGTCGGACAGGATGAGGTCGGCGCCCTCGCTCGCGAGCCGGATCGCATGCGCGCGGCCCTGACCCCGGGCGGCGCCGGTGATGAACGCGACCTTGTTCGACAGCCGGCCGGTCAGCGGATCCATGTCAACTCAGCTCCCGGATGACCTCGTCGCCGAAGCCGGCGAGCGTCTCGGGAGCGGCGAAATCGCAGAACCAGGCGTAGACGCGCTCGATGCCCTGCTCGGCCAGCCGCCCGTAGTGCTCGATGAGCTCGGGGGCGGTGCCGATGATCGGTGTGGAGCGGCCGAACCGCTTCAACGCGAGCTCGGTGACCTGAGCGCGGCTGGCCTCGTCGGGGATGTACGCCACCATCTGCTGGATGGACAGCCGGGCGTCGCCGACCTGCGAGCGCAGCTCCTGCACCCGGTGGATGGCGCCCACGTGCACGTTCCACCAGTCCGCGTAATCCCGCACCAGCGCAAGGGTTTTCGGGCCGGTGCCGCCGATGACGATCGGGATGCGCTGCAGCGGGAGCGCGGCCTGCCGAGCTCCTTGCAGGTGATGGAACTCGCCGTCGTAGTCGACCGTCTCGCCCGCCCACAGCCGGGTCATGACCTCCAGCGACTCGCGCAGCCGCTCGACCCGCCGGCGCGGCTCGGTGGAACCCACGCCGTACACGGTGAACTCCGTGGGAACCGAGCCCCACCCGATCCCGAGCTCGTAGCGCCCGCCGGACGCGTTGTCGATGGACACTGCCTCGTTGGCCAGCACGGCGGGCAGCCGGAAGGAGTCGCACAGCACCAGCGAGCTGATCGTGAGCCGTTCGGTGTGGGCAGCGATCCAGGTGTTGGTCACCATCGAGGAGTACATCGGCTGCTGCTCGGCCAGCGGGGGCGCCAGGTGGTCCATCCCGGCGATGCCCCCGAACCCGGCCGCTTCGGCAGCACGTGCCCGCGCCACGATGTCGTCGAACGACAGTCTCATCTGGGGCAGGAACACGTGGAACTGCATCAAGCCGTCTCCTCTACGTCACGCCTGCGGCCGTACAGCGTGCAATCCCCGGGCCCTGTTTTCATATCACCCCGGGTCATATCACCCCGGCCCGAGGCCGCCGCACGCCCCCGCTGACCGGGTCGCGTCGGCCGGCTCCCAGAATGCTGGGTATGAAACGCGCGTCGGGCGAGCGACATGACTGATCAGAGCCGTGATCCGCTGACCGGCGACCCCCGGTTCCTTCAGCAGCTCGAGGCCATTGCGCAGCTCACCGCCGCCGGCCAGGCCTTCGAAGTGATGGAGGAAGATGTCCTCGGAGAACGGATGCCCGTCTTCCGGAAGCGGCCGCACTCGCTGCGCGAGGTGCTCGCCGCGGGGAACCGCTTCGGCGATGGCGACTGCTACGTCTTCGAAGGCGGGCGCCGCTTCAGCCATCCGCAGCTGCGCCGCCAGGTGGCAGCGGTCGCCGCGACGTTGCGCAAGCGCTACGGTTTGGGCCCGGGCGACCGGGTGGCGATCTGCGCGGCGAACTGCCCCGAGTGGTTGCTGACCTTCTGGGCGGCGGCGAGTACCGGGATCGTCATCGTGGCCATGAACGGCTGGGCTACCGGCACCGAAATGCGTTACGCCCTCGAGCTTTCCGAACCCTCGCTGCTCGTCATCGACGAGAAACGGCTCGCCCGGATGGACGGCGATCCGGGCGTGCCGACGGTCGTCGTCGAGCAAGACTTCGCGGCCTGGCTGGACGACGCGGACAGCGCAGACGCTGCCCTACCCGATGCGCCGATCGCCGAGGACGACCCGTTCATCATGATCTTCACCAGCGGGACGACCGGGCGTCCCAAGGCTGCCGTGCTCTCGCACCGGTCGGTCATCGCGTACCTGATGCTGCAAAGCTTTCTGGGCGCGCTGGGCATGGCGATCTCGGGGCGGGCCCCGGCGCCTGGGCCCCCGCCGACCCGGCTGGCGCCCTTCCCGCTGTTTCACGTCTCCGGGATGAGCATGGCTGTCGGCTCGGTCATGAACGGCGTCAAGAGCGTGTGGCCGGTGGGCCGCTTCGATCCGGCAGCCGTCGTCACGCTGACCCGTGAGGAGGACGTCTCGATCTGGGGCGGTAGCACCACGCACGTGTCACGGCTGCTCGATTCACCCGACACCCGATCGCTCGCACCCGACCAGATCAAGCAGATTTCGGTCGGGGGCTCGGCGACGACCCCCGAGATCATCCGCCGGGTCGAGGCGGCCTTTCCGCAGCTGGCCGGCACGATGTCCACCGGTTACGGTTCCACCGAGAGCGGGCTCATCAGCTGGGCGCCCAACTGGATGCTGCGCGTCGCGCCCGACTGCGTCGGTACCGCGCTGCCGACCAACGAGGTGCGCATCACCAGCGACGCGGGCGACATCGTGGCCCCCGGCACCGAGGGCAACATCGAGATGCGCGGGCCCGCGTCCATGGTCGGTTACTGGCGAAACGAGCAGGCGACCGCGCAAACCCTGCGGCCCGGCCGCTGGGTGCGGACCGGCGACTTCGGCCGCTACCGCGACGGCGCGCTGTTCATCGTTTCCCGCCGGCAGGACCTGATCATCCGCGGCGGGGAGAACATCTATCCCGCCGAGATCGAGTACCGCATCGACGAGCACCCGGCGGTTCTCGAATCGGCGGTCTTCGCCATGGCGGACCCCGAGTTCGGGCACCAGCCGAAAGCCGTGGTGGTCATCCGGCCCGATGCCACGCTGACCGAGGACGAGATCCGCGAGTTCTGCGCGCAAACTCTCGCGTACTACAAGGTCCCGGCCGCCTTCGAGATCCGCACCGAGCCGCTGCCGCGCAACGCGACCGGCAAGGTGATGAAGCACCTCGTCGCCTCACCGACGGCGACGGGACTCATCCAAGAGGACGCCTAGCTCCGAGCTGGATCCGGACCGCGCCCGGCGGCACGCGATCGTCTGCGTAGTGGGATGAGGGGGGCCCGAAGGCGTCACGACTCGCCGGGAGCCCGGGTTGTTTGCTGCCGGCGTGGCTGGCTGCTTGCATCAGTGCGGTCAACGTGGGGTTTGTGCGAGCGGTCGGCGGGGGTGCGCAGCGGATGCCGTCGAGGCGGAGGTTGGGCCGCCAGTTCGGCTGGCTCTGGGCCGCCTACGCGATCAGTGCGACGGGCACCTGGCTGGGGTTCGGCGCGTTTCCCCTGATCGCGATCCTCGCGCTGCATGCCGGCCCGGCCGCGGTGTCAGCCCTGGCAGCGGTAGGACTGGCGGCGGGCGCGGTCGCCGCGGTGCCGCTCGGCCCGTGGGTCGAGCGCCGCCGCAAACGGCCGGTGATGGTCGGCATGGATCTGCTCCGGTTCGCGGCCTTGCTGAGCGTCCCCATCGCGTACGCGCTCGGCGGGCTCACGTTCGCCCAGCTGCTCGTCGTATCAGTCGTTGCCGCCGCCGCGAACATCGCCTTCACCGCAGCCAGCGGGGCCTACCTGAAAGCGCTGGTGCCACCCGAGGACCTGCTCGTCGCGAACGCCCGGTTCGAGTCCACGACCTGGACTGCGACCGCGCTCGGGCCTCCACTCGGCGGGCTCGCCATCGGCCTGCTCGGCCCGGTGACGACCGTGCTGGCGGACGCGGTGAGCTACCTGCTGTCCGCGACGGGGATTCGCGCCATCAGGGGGACGGAACCCCATCCCTCCCGGGTCCAGCCGTCGTCGTCACACCTGCGCGCCTGCGACCTGCTCGACGGGTGGCGCTTCATCCTCGGGCATGCGACGTTGCGACGCTTGCTCGCCAACGCCGCCCTCGTCAACGGCCTGATCATGACGAGCGTGCCGCTGACGGCCGTCCTGATGCTGGACCGGCTCGGCTTCGCCCCCTGGCAGTACGGGCTCGCGTTCGGCATCCCGTGCGTCGGCGGGCTCGCGGGTTCGCGACTCGCCCGCCGGCTCACCGCCCGGCACGGGCAGCGGCGCATGCTGCGCGTGTTCGGGACGCTGCGCGCGTGCTGGTCGCTCGGCCTGGCCTTCGTCCCTTCGGGCGCGGGAGGGGTCGTCGTGGTGATCGCCGTCCAGCTCGGCCTCGTCACGTGCGCGGGCGTCTTCAACCCCGTGTTTGCCACCTACCGCCTCGAGCAGACCCCGAAGGAGCGTGTGGCGCGCACCCTCGCAGCGTGGTCGGTCACCACCAGCCTCACCGTCGCGACGCTGACGGCGCTGTGGGGCGTGCTGGCGGCCGTCACCAGCCCGCGAGTGGCGCTCGCGGTCGCGGGTTTGTTGCTGCTCGCGACCCCGCTGCTGCTCCCGAGCCACGAGCGCCAGCGGCTGCGCGCTACCGCTAGTCGATCGGATGGCGTGCCGGTGCCTGCCCTGACGCAGCACTGAGAAAGCTGACGACCGCATCGGTGAAGGCGTCGTTGCGGTCACCGGCCACCATGTGACCGGCACCCGAAACGTCAGCGAACTGCGCCTTCGGATGTGCGCGCAGGAACTGCTCCGCCTTGGCCTCGCTGACCAGGTCGCTGGCCCGGCCGCGCACGAGCAGCAACGGGACGCCGGCGCGTTCGATCTCGCAGACGGCTGCATCCAGACGCACCACGTCGGTGATCTCGTTCGGACCATGATCGGCGCTGCTGTTGATGAATTTCGGGTCCCAGTGCCAGTACCAGCGGCCTCCGCGCAGCCGCAGGTTCTTGCGCAAGCCCGACAGGTCGGACGGTCGCGGCCGGTGCGGATTGTAGGCAGCAATGGCGTCGGCGACGTCCTCCAGCGAGGCGAATCCGTCGGCCACGTTCTCAGCCATGAACGCCTGAATGCGGTCGGCGCCGCGCGCTTCCATGTCGGGGACGATGTCGACCAGGATCAGCCCCGCCAGCACCCCCGGATGCAGCTCGCCCGCGAGCAAGATCGACGTCAGCCCCCCGAGCGATGCCCCCACGACCACGGGCCGGTCGGGCAGTCCGCTCAGCGCAGCATCGAGGTCCAGGGCGAAGCTGCTGAGCCGGTAATCACCCTGCGCAGACCAGTCCGACTCGCCGTGACCGCGGGCGTCGAGGGTGACGGCCTGCCAGCCGCGCTCGGCCACCGCCGTCGCCGTTCCGCCCCAGGAAAAGCGGGTCTGACCGCCGCCGTGCAGGAATACCACTGCCGGTGAATCCGGGCGCCCGCGGCGATCGCCACGCAGCACGATCCCGCCTGCGCCGGTGAACGTGAACGGAGCCGGATCGAGCGACATGATGGTCGAGCTAAGCACCGTCGGTGGGGGCGGAGACCATGGCCCCACTCGCCTCGAACATCTCGGCGACCCCGCCGAGCCCCCGGACCAGGCCCGGGACGCGGGCGCGCAGCTCGTCGTAGGTCGCGACCAGAGCAGGGTCCGGCCGGATCTCGGGCGGGGGCGGCAACCCGGGGACGGCGAGCAGGCCCGCCGCGTCGGCGAGCCGGTCGGCGCGTCCGAGCGCGAACAGGCCCAGCGCTGCGGCGCCCAGTGCGGTGCCTTCCGCCGCGTCGAGGACGTGCAGCGGCCGGGCCAGCATCCCGGCCATCACCTCACGCCACAGCGGCGCGCGGAAGACACCGCCGTCACCCGGACCGACCTGACGGGCTCGACGGCGTCGACGCGATCGACGACGAGCCGCAGCTGCGCGCAGACACCCTCGACCGCCGCCCGCACCAGGTGGGCCCGGGTGTGCCCGCCGTGCAGCCCGAGATAGGCGCCAGGAGGGTCGAGCTCCCAGAGCGGCGCCCGCTCCTCGAGCAGGTACGGCAGCATCACGAGCCCATCGCTGCCGGCCGACGACGTGTGCCGCCAGCCCGCAGGACCGCCGCATCACCGGTGAGATCGGGCGCCAGCGCGCTGCCCGCCCAGCGCGCCACGGCGCCGCCGTTGCTGACGGCCGCGCCCACGACCCAGCAGTCGCCGGTCAACGCGTAGCAAAACAGCGCGCCACTCGCGTCCGGACGGGGAGAATCGACGGCGATGCGGACAGCCCCGCTGGTACCCAGCGAAAGCCCCGCCACTCCAGGCGCCATGGCGCCGGTACCGAGGTTGCCCAGCGGCCCGTCGGCCGCGCCGAGGACGACGGGGGTACCCGGCGCCAGGCCGAGCCGGCGCCGCGAGGGCGGGCGCGAGTGGGAGCGTCGCCGTCGTGGGGCGTATCTCGGGAAGACGCTCCACCGGGACGCCGCACACCGCGAGGGCGGCAGGACTCCAGTCACGCGTTGCCATGTCGAGCAAGCCGGTGCCTGACGCCGACGACAGCTCGGTGACGAGACTGCCGGTGAGCCAGTGCAGCACGTAGTCCTTGAGCCCGATCCACCACCGCGCCGCCGCCCAGGTGGGGCGGTCGTGCTCGGCGAACCACCGGAGTTTGACCAGCGGCGTCATCGGATGAATCGGAGCTCCGGTGAGGGCCTGCAACTGCCTCGCCTGGCCGCCCGCGTGCAGCGCCCGCGCCTGCTCGCGACCCCGCGCGTCGGCCCAGGTGATCAGCGGGGTCAACGGTTGTCGCTGCCCGTCCAGTGCGATCAGGCCATGCATGGCGGCGCTCACCGCGATCGCGAGCACGCCCGAAACCTCAACGCCAGCAAGGCATTCGGCAAGCGCGTCCTCGGCCGCAGCCAGGATCACCGCTGGGTCCTGCACCTGCCGGCCGGGCTCCGGATGCAGCAGCGGGTACTCGCGGATCGCGACACGACGCCGCGCGGAGCCGACCCCGAAGGCCACCGCCTTCACCCCGGTCGTCCCGACGTCCAGCCCGACGATCACCTCAGGAGCCGTCACAACCCCACCGCAGCAAGCTCGTGAACCTGATCGACGACGGCGGCCACCACCGCCTCGTCACCTCCGAGCGCAGGATCGAGATCGCTCAATACCCGCCGCACCCCGGTGAGGATCGGGCCGGACGCCATCGCCACGAGTGCGGTCGACCGCACGTCCACGACGGGCGCGCCCATCCCCCGCAGATGGCAGACCCAGGCAGCCAGGATGCGCGTGGCCGCGAGCGGAACACGACCTTCCGCCCGCTCGGCGCGCAGCACCGGCAGGAGCCGGATCGGCAGCTTCTGGGATCCGTCGGCGGCAATCTGGGCGAGCCGGTGGCGGATGCGGGGATTGGCGAAGCGGGCCAGGAGGGCATGGCGGTAGGTGTCAACCGCGGCTGCCGGCTGGGTCAGGTGGCGTGCGGCTTCACCCCACCACTGCTCGACCCCGGCGAGGCAGGCCTCATCGGCGATGGCTTCGGCCACCGTCAGGTGACCGCGTATCGAACCGGCATAGGCCAGCAGCGAGTGCGCCCCGTTCAGCATCCAGAGCTTGCGATTCTCATACGGCGTCGCGTCGGAGGTGAAACTCGCGCCGGCGTCCTGCCAGCTCGGACGTCCCGCCGGGAAGTCGCCGCACAATGCCCAATCCGTGAAGGGTTCGGTGACCACGGGAGACTCGTCACGCACGCCGGTGGCGGCAAGAACGGCCGCGCGGTCCTCGGGCTCGGGCCGCGGGGTGATGCGATCGACGGCGGTCGTGACGAAGGACACGGCGCCGGCGATCCACTGCGCGAGCGCCGGGTCGATGAGCTCAGCGAGCTCAGCCACCACCTGGGCGGCGGCAGCACCGTTGCCCGCCATGTTGTCGCACGGCACGAGGGCCAGCGGGCCTGCGCCCATCCGCCGGCGGGCAGCGAGGCCGGCGACAAGGCGTGCGGGGGCCGTCCGTACTGGAGCCTGCGGATCCGCTCGCAGCGCCTCCAGGTCTGCCTGCAATTGCGGGGCTGCCACGTCCAGCCCGCCGTCCGGGCGGCGCAGGTAACCGGCTTCCGTGACCGTCACCGTGACCACGCCGAGCGAGGGCGCGCGGAAGTAGTGCAGCCACGCTTGATGATCGGCTGCGGCGTGCGCCCGCGACACGCTGGCGACCACCTCGTAGCGATCCCCCTCAGCTGCCCGTGTGATGAGCGTGTACAGCCCGCCTTGTGCCTCCAGCGGCGCGGCCAGCCCGGCCCCGCGGCCCGCGAAGGCGGCGTACCCCCACTCGTCGCGGTCCGGGGAATGCTCGGTGTACCAAGCCTGATGGGCACGGAAGAAGTTGCCGAGCCCGAGGTGGACCATGCGTACCGGCGGCGCGACTCGCCCCTGGCCCGCCGCCCGGGACAGCCTCCCGGTCAAAGCTCGAACACCGCTCGGGGTTGGCTGCTCGCCAATTCGATCGCGGTGAGGGCGGCTTCCTCCTCGTCGAGGCGGTGCTCGGCCACCAAGCCGGCCAGGTAGCCGGCGTCGACCCGGCGCGACATGTCATGGCGAGCCGGAATCGAGCAGAACGCCCGCGTGTCGTCGACGAACCCCGACGTTCGGGTGAACCCCGCCGTCTCGGTGACCGCCGCCCGGAAGCGGCGCATCGCGTCCGGCGCATCGAGAAACCACCACGGAACCCCGATGTAGAGCGCGGGGTAGAAACCGGCGAGCGGGGCGAGTTCCCGCGACCACACGGTCTCATCGAGCGTGAAAGCCACGAGATGAAATCCCGGATGGGTGCCGAACCGGTCAAGCAGCGGACGCAGCGCCTCGGTGAACTCGACGCGGATCGGGACGTCCGATCCGGTGTCCGGCCCGAAACGCTCGTACGTCGCCGGGTGATGATTGCGACGTACCCCCGGGTGCAGCGTCATCACCAACCCGTCGTCGCACGACATCCGCGCCATCTCCAGCACCATGTGCCGGCGGAACGCGACGCACTCGGTCGCCGTCGCCTCCCCGGCCCAGGCCGCCCGGTAGATGCGTGCCGCTTCGGCTGCCTCCAGCGGCTCGGTGCGGGCATCAGCATGGCTGTGATCGGCCGACACCGCGCCGTGGGTGATGAAGTACCGCGCGCCGTTCTTCCAGCGCCGCCACGAAGCCGGCGTAGTCGCCGACGTCCATGCCGCGATGCTTGCCCGAGCCGGCGCCAGCGCACTCCCCCACCCGGCTCCGCCGGCTCCAGGTAGCGGTCCGGGCGGAACGTCGGGATGACCCTGCCGCGCCAGCTCGGGTCGGCACTGAGCGCGCAGTGCACCGACAGATCGACGCGGGGTCATCCGTCGTCGCCAGCACGGCGATGCCGAACCGCTCGAACAGCGCCCGCGGCCGGTAGGCGTCCTCGGCGAGCGCTGGCCGACAGCTCGTCGAACAGCCGGTCAGCCGACGCGGCGGACGGGCGTTCGGTGACCTGAAAGATCTCGGCCAGCTCCGCCTCGAGCCAGTAGCGCACCGGGGTGCCGCGAAACACGGACCAGTGCTCGCACAGCAGCCGCCACGCTTGGCGAGCCGCCGGCTCCGGCAGCTCACCCTGGCCGACGCCGAGGTCCTCGAGCACGACCCCGTCGGCGTGCAGGAGGCGCGTGACGTAGTGATCCGGGGTCACCAGCAGGCTCGCTGGATCGGCGAACGGCGCGTCCGTGAGCAGGATCCGGGGATCGACGTGCCCGTGCGGGCAGATCAGCGGAAGGTCACGTACACGCTCGTACAGCCGCCGTGCGATCCGGCGCTGGCCGGGGTCGGCGGGAAACAGCCGGTCGGGCTCCATCCGCAGGCCCGCCTCGCCATACCCCACCGGCGTACTCTTTCTGCTTTGCCGCGCTGACGCAACCGGCCGCCCCGGGAGTTTCCCATGACATCGACACTCGGGGGGAACGCGGCGCTCGCTCACATCGGTGGCCCCGGACCGCGTGCTGAGCGAGCGCGAGGTCGACGGCTTCGTCCACGAGCAGCTGGCGGGCGTGGCCCTCGACGGCCGCAGCGTCTGCCTACTGGTTCCCGATGCGACACGAAGCTGCCCGCTGCCGCTGCTGTTGTCTGCGGTTCACGGGGCGCTGCACGGCCGGGCGAGCCGGCTGACCGTGCTCGTCGCGCTCGGCACCCATGCCGCCATGAGCGAGGACGCGCTCGCCGCCCATCTGGGTCACGCCTGCGGCGATCCCGGCGCGCGCTATCCGAACACCACGATCCTGAGCCACGACTGGTGGGACCCCTTGACCTTCGCCGACGTCGGGACGTTGGCGGCCGACCGGATCGCCACGCTCTCGGGCGGGATGCTTCACCACACCGCCCACGTGCGCGTCAACCGCGCCGTCGTCGAGCACGATGTGACGCTCATCCTGGGGCCCGTCTTCCCGCATGAGGTCGTCGGCTTCTCCGGCGGCAACAAGTACCTGTTTCCCGGGGTTGCCGGCCGCGAGCTCATCGACCTCTCGCACTGGCTCGGCGCGCTGATCACCAGCGCCGAGCATCATCGGCACGCGCGGCATCACCCCGGTGCGCGCGCTGATCGATGAGGCCGCGCGCGATGGTGCCGAGCCGGCGACTCGCGTTCTGCGTCGTGACGGCCCCGGGCCCGAGGCGCTGCATTCCATGGCCTTCGGGGACCCGGAGCAGGCCTGGGCGGCCGCCGCCGAGGTCTCCGCCGAGACACACGTCCGCTACCTGGCGCCCCGGTAGGGCGGGTGCTCTCGGTGATCCCCGAGAAGTACGACGACATGTGGACCGGTGCGAAGGGCTTCTACAAGGTCGAGCCGGTCGTGGCTGACGGCGGCGAGGTCGTGCTCTACGCCCCGCACATCCCGACGGTGGCGACCACGCATCCGGCCATCGAGCAGATCGGCTACCACTGCCGCGACTACTTTCTCAAGCAATGGGACCGTTTCCAGCACCAGCATTGGGGCGACCTCGCGCACTCGACGCATCTGAGCGGCGCCGGGACGTATGACGCAGATCCTCGGGGAACGCCGCCGGGTCACGGTCACGCTCGCCACGAGCATCCCTGAGGGCGTGACCCGGGCGATCAACCTCGGCTACCGCGACCCGGCGTCGATCGACGTCGAGGCCTGGGCGGCGGATCCGGAGACGCTCGTCGTGCCGAACGCGGGCGAGGACCTCTACAGATTGCGCTGAAAATGCCTGCCGTTACTCAGACGTCGTGTCAGCCGACGGCGGCATAGGCGTCGTGATCCGCGGCCGCCGTGCCGAGGCGGGTCAGGAGCATCGTCGTGATGGGCGGTTCGACCTTCCGCGTGATGCCCCACAGGAAGAAGCCGTAGATGATGCCGCGGCGCACCCCGCGCCATGCCTCATCGCTGGAAGGTGCGTCCACTCCGGCAGCGGTGAGCTCGTCGAGGTAGTGGCGGATGAGGTCGCTTTCTGACGCGCGGCGGTCCTCGACGCTCAGCGCCGACGCGAGGTGGTAGCCGACGTCCAGATACCAGGGACCTCGCTGGACGATCTGCCAGTCGACGAAGCAGGGCCGGCCCGAGCCGTCGAGATACAGATTGCCGACATGGGCGTCGCCGTGGATCAGCGACCAGGGGCTCTCGGCCGGCGCGTCGGCCGCGAGCACGTGAAGCGCGTCGACCAGCCGCTGGGCGTCGCGCACCTCGCCCGGCACCCCGGCGCCGATGGGGCCGTCGAAGTTGAAGCGCACATCATCGACACCGCGATGCAGCAGGTAGCTCTCGAGCCGAGAATCGAGCCAACTCTCCTTGGTGTACAGCGGGCTTTCCCACGTCGCCGAATGCAGCTTGGCGAGCTGCGACAAGCTCTGCGCAGCCTGCTCCGGCGAGTAGTCGCTAAGGGCGTCGAGGAAGACCGCGCCGTGCGGCACGACGTCCTCGGTGATGAGCACACCGTGACGGGTCGCCGGATCGACGTCGGCGTAGACACTTGTCAGCACGCGCATTCCCGTCGCGTCGGCCACATCCCGGTAGAAGTACGCCTCGGGTTCGCCGATCTGCCGGAACGCCCTGCCCACCTCGCTGAAGTAACCCTTGCCGCACAAGTTCGGTGACAGGCCCGCGGGGACGCCGCCGGCGCACTCGATGCGGAAGCGGGCATTCGTCGCGACCCGGCTGATGACCGGGCCAGGCGTCACGGCCGTCACCTGGATGCCGGGGAACCGGGGCGCGAGGGCGGCGGTGAGCCAGGTCGGCGACTGGAGCGTCTCGAGCGTGTCAGGGACGGGGACGCTCATGAGTCCCGTTCGAGGACGACGACGGGAATCTGCCGGCCGGTACGCGTCTGATAGACGTTGAAATTGGGCCATATGCCCGTCATCAGCGCCCATAGCCGCTCGCGCTCGCCACCTTCCGCGGTGCGCGCCCGCGCGGCGAAACGCTCCGGGCCCACCTGCACCTCGACCGCCGGGTCAGCCGTCAGGTTCAGGTACCAGTTCGGGTGCGTGGGCGCGCCTCCTTGCGAGGCGATGACCACGTACGCGTCGCCATCCTGCCCGTAAATCATGGCTGATTGCCGGGACTTTCCTGAGGTACGGCCGGTCGTCGTGAGCACGAGCGTGTGGACGCCGCTCCACACATGCCCGACCTCACCCCCGGTCTCCAGGTAGCGGCGAACGTGCTCGTCACCGACCAGGGTGAGGTCGGGGGGCGTGTAGCCGGGCTCGCTCATCGACTGCCCACCACCACGTGCTTGAGCTCCTGGAACGCGCGAATACCGGCAGCCCCTCGCTCGCGTCCGTAACCGCTTTGCTTGTAGCCGCCCATCGGCGTGTAGCCCGCCGCCATGCCGGTGTTCACCTGGACCGTCCCGCTGCGCAACCGCTCAGCGATGCTCATCCCGAGCGTCAGGTCCGCGGTGTAAATGCCGTTGGACAAGCCGTATTCGGTGGCATTCGCGATGCGCACGGCGTCGTCGAGGTCGCGGTAACCGAGGACGGAAAGGACCGGTCCGAAGAACTCGTGCTGGTTGCCGGGGTTGGCCGGATCGGGCGCGTCGAGCACCGTCGGTTCGTAGAACCAGCCGCGGTCGCGATCGGCCGGTGCGCGCCCGCCCGCGGCCAGTCGCGCGCCATGGGCCACCGAACGCTGGACCAGTTCGTCGACCCGGCGGCGCTGCTGCTCGGTGATCAGCGGCCCCACCATCGTGCTGGCCTCGGTGGGCGGCCCGATCGTCAGGGTCCCCGCAGCCGCAGCGACGGCGTCGACCACGTCAGCCCGCCGCTGCTCGGGTACCAGCACGCGAGTCTGCAAGGCGCAGCCCTGGCCGGAGTGCGCGGCGAACACGGTCAGCGCTGCGCCGACGACTCCCCCGAGACCCGCCTCGAACACATCGGGCAGATGCAACGCGACGCTCTTGCCACCGAGTTCGAGAATGACCCGCTTGAGCGTCGTCGCCGCCTGCGACGCGACAGCCCGGCCGACCGTGGTCGAACCAGTGAAGGACACAACGTCGACGTCCCGGTGGGTGCTCAGCAGGACCGCACCGTCATTGCCTTGCTCCACCACGACATTCAGCGCTCCGGGCGGCAGGCCGGCTTCCTCGGCCGCCTCACCGAAGACCGTCGCCTCGAGCGGGGTGAGCGGGCTCGGCCGGAGCACGACCGTGCATCCCGCGAGCAGTGCCGGGATCACTTTCCACACGTTGGTGATGAGCGGGAAGTTGTACGGGGTGATCGCGGCAACCACGCCCGCCGGCTCGTACCGGCGGATCGACATGCGCACGGCGGAGCCGGTGAAGTGGTCGCCGAGCGGCACCTCGTTGTACTCCCACTCCGGCATGCGCGCGTAGAGCTCAGCCAGCTCGTGCACGCTCGAGATGGCCATGCCGACCTGGGTGAGTTCGGTGACCGTGCGGGGGCAGCCGGCCTCTTCGATGACAGTCTCGATGAGGACATGGCGGCGGGCTTCAAGCGCCTCACCGAAGCGCTGGATCACCTTCACCCGCTCCGCGGGCGCGAGCCGCGGCCAGGGTCCCTCCTCGAAAGCGCGCCGGGCCGCCGCGACTGCCGCAGCCACCTGCTCGGCCGACGCACCCTCGACCGAGGCCACCACTTCGCCGGTGGCGGGTGATTCCACCAGCACCGGATCACCCGCGCCAGGCACCCACTCGCCGGCGATGAACGGCTGCCGCGCTGCTACCAGATCAGTCATCTGCCCTCCCTGCACATGGCGTTCATCGCGCGAGATACCCGCCGTCCACGGGAATGATCGCGCCGGTCGTGTTGGCCGACAGGTCCGACGCCAGAAACAGTGCCGCGTTGGCGCAATCCTCGGGAGTGCTCGCGCGACCGGTGGGGACGTAGGACCCCCATTGCTCGATCTCCTTTTCGCTGCGCGGCGCAAACGCTTCTTTCTCGTCACGACCGAAGTTCGTGAGCAAAGTGGCCGGCGCGATGGCGTTGATCCGGATGCCTTCCTTCGCGACCTCCATCGCCAGCGACTTCGTCAGCAGGATGCCGCCCGCCTTGGTCACCCCGTACGGGACCCCGCCGAAGCCGACCATCCCCGCGACAGAACCGGTGTTGACGATGACACCGCCGCCAGTACCAGCCTTCGCCTGCCGCCGGAACTGCAGCAGCGCGTGCTTGCAGCCGTAGACCATGCCCATCAGGTTGATGGCGAGCAGCCGATCCCAGTCCTCCTGGGTGTGCTCGGTGAACGTCAGTCCCGGCCGAGGGGTGCTGACGCCGGCGTTGTTGTACATGACATCGAGGCGTCCGAAGTTCTCCACGCCGGCGGCAATCAGCGCCTCGACATCGGCTTCCTGCGAGACGTCGCAAGGGACCGCGATGCCAGCACCGCCGGCCTTTTCCACCAGCGCGACGGTGTCCCGCGCCCACACCTCGCGCACGTCGCCGACGACGACGGATGCTCCGTGCTCAGCGAACAGGACGGCCGCTGAGCGACCCACGCCTGACCCCGCACCCGTGATGACGCAGCACTTACCTTCCAGCAGCTTCACGACGCGCCTCCGAAAACGACCGGAACCGCATCGGGGCCGCGCTCGTACAAGCCGATCACTCGCGGCGCCGGACAATCCGGATCGAGTCGCAGCCCGGGCAGCCGGTCGAGCAAGGCCCCGACGCCGTGGGAGATTTCCATGCGCGCCACATGCGCGCCGAGGCAGGTGTGCGGGCCGAAACCGAAGCCGAGGTGGGCCTTCAGCGGCCGGAACGGGTCGAAGTCGTCGGGACGTTCCCACCGTGACGGGTCGCGGTTCGCGGCCGCGAGGCACGCATGGACGACAGCGCCGGCCGGCAGGTCGACGCCGCCCAGCGTGCAGTCGCGCGCCACGAACCGGGCGAAGACCGGGTCGGTCGGGATCCAACGCAGCGATTCCTCGACCACGCCGCGCAGGAAGGCGCGCTCGGCCAAGGCCGCCGCCAGCGCCTGCGGATGGTTCAGCAGCGCGACGATCGTCAGGCCCAACTGCTTCCACGTCGTGCCCGAGCCGGCCGCAAGCAGCAGGAACGCGAACGCCAGCACCTCCTCATCGGTGAGGCGATGCACGTCCCCGTCCTCGTCGGTCACTTCGGCCTGGACGAGCACGCTGATCAGGTCGTCGGCGGGCTGCCCGCGCCGCGCGGCGATGATGGGGATCAGCAACCGCGCGAGGGTCGCTGTGTCCTGGCCGTCCGAGGTCACCGCGGCGCGTACGTCGAGCGCCTCCTCGATGGTGACGCCGAAACTGCCCGTGATCGTCAGCAGCGGGATGGGGGCGCAGAATTGCGCGTTGAGGTCGGCGCGTCCGTCGCCGGCGAGGGCGTCGATCAGGCTGGCGACGGTGCCGCGGATCCAGTTGTCGAGCCACCACACTGCTCGACCGGGAACGAACGAGGGTTGCACGAGTTTGCGGTAGCGGCGATGCCGTTGCCCGTCCATGAAGAGGATGGCGGCGTCGGGCATCGCCGTCTCGCCGGGCAGCGGCGCGGGATTGGTGATGAAGTCCTGATCATCCTGCAAGATCCTGGCGCAGGTCTCGTAGTCGTACGCCGAGAAGTGCGGCCGGCCGGGATACGGCAGCCCCTGGAAGAAGACGTCCCCTGTCCAGCCGAGCGCCTCGTGCGGTGTCCCGGGGTGCACCGGGCCGCTCTCGCGCAACCGATGAAACGTCGGGTACGGATCGGTATCGAACGCACCCCCGCGCGAGGCGTACACGTCGCTGCGAAGATCGAACAGCGACCGGAGGCGATCGCGGTCAAGGACCACGTCTGTCATGCGTCTGCCCGGACGAGCTTCAGCGCGCCGGTCGGGCAGCCCTCGACCGCCCCGGCCACCCTCTCGTCGCCGGTGACCATCGGCCCGACCAGCACGACGGCACCGGTGTCATCGACATCGAACACCTCCGGGACAGCGAACGCGCAGGCACCGGAGCCGATGCAGACCGCCCGATCAGCCTCGACGACCCAGCTCGAAGTCACGGCGCGACGATAGCAGTGCGACGAATTGCTGTCATCGGCGCTAGTATTTCGTCATGCCCCTCGCGCCTTCGCCGGCGGTCATCCGCGCCGCCGACGTACTTCTCGCGCTGGCCGCGCACCCGACGAGGCCGTTCACGGTCACCGAACTGGCCCGGCGAGTCGGTATCCCGAGGGCCACCTGTAGCTCGCTCCTGCTCGGTTTGGCCGAGCGCGGTTTCGTCCGCCGCGACGCCGCGCTGCGCTATGAGCTCGGGCAGGCGGGCATCGTGGTCGGTGACGCGGCCCGAGCCGCCAACCCGGCGCTGCGCGCGGCCGGGCTGCACGCCGAGGCGCTCGCGCGGGCACAGTCCTGCGTCATTGCGGTGACCATTCGCGACGGTGCACAGACGCGAGTGGCGAGCGTGTTCGACTTCGGGCCTTCGTTCGGGATCCGGCCCCGCGCGGGCGACGCGATCGCGCTCGTGCCCCCGTTCGGCGCCACCTTCGTCGCGTGGGAACAGGAGGCGCAGGTACGGGCGTGGCTGCAACGCGCCGACCCGCCGCTCACGGGGGCCGAGGTGAAGCGCTACCACGAGGCGCTGGCCGCGGTGCGCCGGCGCGGCTTCAGCATCACCGTCTCTCCCGGACGCCAGCCCGAGTTGGCGACGGCACTGGAAAGACTGCTCGGCGACCAGCATCCGGACGATCCGGCTCCGGCCCGTGACGAGGCGATCCGGGTCGTCACCCATAGCGAGTACCTCACGTCTGAACTCGATCCGCAGGGCTCGATCCGGCTCACCCAGGTGTCGGCTCCGGTCTTTCAGCCCAGTGGTGACGGCGAGCCGGGAATTCTGGCCGGGCTCGGAGGGAAGGTGGCGGCGTCCATCATGCTGCTGGGCCCGAGCCATGACCTCACTGTCTCTGAGATCACCGCCTTGGGCGAGCTGGTGCTCGGTGCGGCCAACCGCGCGACCAGCGACATCGGCGGACGGCCGCGCTGACCGCCGCCTCGCGAGCTGATTTCAGGTCAGCGACCGCGCACGATCTGCCTGGTGATCTCCGAACCGCAGTTCCGGCAGCGATAGCGAACTCGCTCGCCCGCAGCAAGCCGGGCGTGAACGGAGGTCTGCGCGGAGTGCCGGGTGAGCTTTCCGCAACGAGAGCAGTACGGCGGGGTCATCCACACGCACAGGCCGGAGGCGAACGCGACGGGTAGCAGCGCGGTGAGCGCCGGCGGTGACGCCAAACTGGCGAAGCCGTAAGCAATGGTCGTTGCCGCCGCGAGAGCATTGAGCTCTTGCCGCGGCTGGCACCCGTACTTCCATGACGGGAAGAGCCGACCCGGATCCCACGGGTTCATGTTCACGAGCGTTCCCCACGATTGTGTGGCGAAGGTTGCTGCTCAGCCATGGGCGGCATCAGAGATGGAAAGCACTTCGCATCGACGGCGCGGTCCGGGCGCCGGCGAGCAACGGCAGGCCGAGGGTCTCCTCGCTCAGCCGGAGCAGCGAGTAGTGGTTGTAGGACGTCGCGCTCGAGGTTCCCGGCTTGACCTGCGGGGCGACGACGATGGTCGGCGCCCGGTTATTGGTATTCGCCGTGCGGTCGTCGGTGTCCCACGTGATGACCAGGAGCGTGGAGCCTGATTGGTAGCCGGCAGACTTGACCACCTTGGGCACAAACGTCTTCAGCCACGCATCGCCTTGCGCGATGCTCCCGTCGTGCATGTCGTGAAGCATGTTGGGGGTCACGAACGTGTACCGGGCTGTGAAAGCCGGCGTGCTCGGGAGCGGGATGTTCTGCTTGCCGCACGCCTTCGCCAGCGGGACGAAATACGCAGCCGGGTTGTGCTTCACCATGTACGGATAGGCGTTGGAGCGGTCACAGTTGACCGGCATCGACTCCGACAGCGCCGTCCAGGACGTGCCGGTCTGGCTGAAGATGCTGGCGGCGCTCAGCAGATGCGCCGACGGCGGGTTGTCATCGCGGATACCGAAGCTCGACCCCGCGGTCACAGCCAGATAGTTGGGCAACGACGGGTAGGTGACTGCGTGATATTGGGTGGCCAGGCCGCAGGATTTCGCCAGGCCGTTGAGATACGGCGCGGCCTTGTTACCGATGATCTGACTAAAAGACCTGTTTTCCATCATGACGACGACGACATGGGCATACGTCGCTCTGGGAGCCGTCCCGGCACACGGGCGCGCGGCGCTCACTGCCGCCAAAGGCGGACTCACCGGCGCGGCGCACGCCATCGGCGCGAACAACGACACCGCCGCCGCCATGAACAGAAACCGGCGGCGAAGGGAGTTCGGGCGCGTCAACCAACTGCGGCTCATGACGACCTTTCTTTGCCGCGCTAACCTTCCCGGCCGCCATGGGCAGGGAAGGGCAGGCTCGTTGGAGCTGACCCACAGTCAATCGCATCAGCGGTCCTCGCCATGGCTATCAGGCAGAAAGTCCGAACACGAAAGGACGTTCTGCGTCTCACCGTCGCGACACGCGCCTGCTGCACGCTGACGACATCCGACTCCAGCAGGTGTCCCAGCAGTGGTGCGAGGAGGCCTGTGTGCCGACGCAGGTACAGCCGGCCTTGCCGGTCCGGGTGGGCATCGCGACGGCCGTCGCCGTGTACTGGGCACAGGTAGCCTGATGAGTACCGAGATGAGCGCGGAACGTCAGCAGTTGCAGGCAGATGAACCGCAGGCGCAGCTCGCGCCCTCCTGGGCCGGCATCCCACCGCGCCGACGGCCGGGCCAGCCGGGACCACCAGCGTCACCAGTTCGCGGGCCGAAGCGACGCGACCTGCTGCGGATCGTGCTCATCATGCTCGCCGCCGAGATCTTCGTGGCCACGGTCGCGCCGCTCACCGGCGTCTCCTACGACCTGCGCGGCAGCCTGTTCAGCTGGCTGCTGACGCTGCTGGCCGTGACGCTCGACCTGGGTGTCGCGCTCGCCTGGAATCGCTGGCCGGCGCGGATGCAGCTGCTCGGCCGGGGCGCCGGAATCGCGCTCATCTCCTGCGCCGGCGCCCTCGTCGCCTTCGTTTACCTCAACAAGCAAGAGGGCTTCTACGCAAGTTTCTCCGACATCTGGGGATCCGCTCAGCAAACGACCGTCGCGCCGCACTACCCCGAGGACAAGTCCCATGCCCGACTCGACGTACTTGCCAGCGACTGGCAGCCGAGAGCTGTTGCGGCGGCGCGTCGCGGTGAAGGCACCGTCCTTCCGGTGCGCCTGTACGGCGCGCGCAGCCACATCAACCGGCGCGGCTACGTCTACCTGCCGGCGGCGTACTTCATCGGGTCGCACAGCCTGCAATTCCCCGTCGTGGAACTGCTGCCCGGCCAGCCCGGCGGTCCCGCGAACTACCTGCGCCAGCTGGGGCTCGCCGGGCTGCTCGACCAGGAGATCAAGGCAAACCGGATCCCTGCGATGATCGCGGTCCTGCCCGAGGTCACCCTCCACACGGTCTTCACCGAATGCGTGAACGCGGTGCACGGCCAGCTCAACGAGACGTACCTGACCAGTGACGTCGTCGACGACGTGAACGCGACCTTTCGAACGCTGCCCGGACGCACCTGGGGGCTCGCCGGTTACTCCACCGGCGGCTTCTGCGCGATCAATCTGGCCAGCCACCATCCTGACCGCTACGCCGCCGCCGCCAGCCTCTCGGGCTACTTCCAGCCCGCGAAGGATCCGCGCACCGCGCAGCTGTACGCGGGAAGCAAGACCGCCCGGCGGCGCAACTCGCCGGATTGGTGGGTGTCGCACACCTCGCCGGTAGTCCCCCCGCTGTACGTATTCGCCTCCGGGCAGGACCCCTTCGCCGTCCGTCAGTGGCGGACGTTCCAGCACCTGGTGAAGCTGCACGCGCCGCTGCTGCCCGTCACGTTCGACATGTTGCCGACGGGCGGTCACAACTTCAACGTCTGGAAGATCGGCTTGCCGAAAGCCTTGGAATTCCTCAGTACGTACTTGCCGATGCCCCTGAACCGCTGACCTCGCACGTCGCGGATCTTCCTGTCGCGGCGCCCGGCCGGGTGAGCCTGGATCCGCAGATTCGTGTGGTAGGTATGGCCCGTGCATCGGCGGGCCGCGTTCAGCCCACGACGGCTCGGGTTCTCGGGCGCGCTCGCGCTGCTGGCTGTTCTGGTCGCCGCCTGCTCCCCCGGCGCATCACCCACCGCCTTCCCGGTAGGAAGCGTCCCCACCACGGGCCCGCTGTACTTCGGCTCGTCAGCGTTCCACGGCTGCACCGCCAGCGTGGTTTCCAGCCCGACGCAAAACCTGCTGATCACCGCCGCGCATTGCCTCTCGGGCACCGGCGCGGGCATGACCTTCGTTCCCGGATCGGTGAACGGCAGCGAACCGTACGGCCGCTGGAGCGTCACCGCGGCATACGCCGATCCGGGATGGCTGCGCGATGAAGATCCGCTGCGGGACGTCGCCATCCTGAAGGTCGCGCCGGACGCCATCTTCGGGAGGCCCCTTCAGGTGCAGCAGGTGACGGGAGGAAACCGGCTCATCGTCACCCCGGCTGCCATCGGCCAGATCCAGGTGCCGGCCTACGCAGCGGGCGTCGGTGGATGGCCTTTCGACTGCTTGGTGACGGCGTATCGCACGGGCCCGTACACCGCTTTCGACTGCGGCGGCTACGTCGGGGGTACCAGCGGCGCGCCGTTCATCCAGGGTTCGAATGTGCTCGGCGTCATCGGCGGACTGCATCAGGGCGGCTGCCTTCCAACCACCTCGTACTCGGCGCCGTTCGACGCGACGACGATCGCCCTGCTCAACCGGGCGGCATCCGGCGCGGCGGGCGACGATCTGCCCTCTCCCGGCGCCGACGGCTGCTGACCCGCCTGCCAAACCGACTCCTGCCGCTTTCCTGTTTCCGCTTCCCACCAGGCGCCTCGGCGCTATCGTCCTCGCAACGCTGATCACCGAGGGAGCGAGCGCATGCAAGGCGGCCGCGTGCCCCGCGCGATCGGTGGCCACCAGCAGTTCACGTGTTCCACGTCCGCGTGCCCGGCAACGGTGTGGTCGGCACTCACCGAGCCCGAGCAGACCCGGGCTTACCTGTACGGGCTGGCCGCCCACTCCAGCTGGCAGGTCGACGGTGCGCTCGAATTCCGCCATGAGCAGTACACGCTTCACGGTCAGGTGATGCACGCCGATGCCCCGTACCGGCTCTCCTACTACCTGGCGGCCGGGCCGGACGACCCGCCCACCTACGTCACCTGGCAGATCAGGTCCTCGCCGGCGGGCTCCACGATTCGGCTGCAGATCGACGAGACCGACCCTGCCGTCGCCGACACCGACGAGGAGGCCGAGGACACCTGGCTCCCGGTCCTCGCGGCGCTGCAACGACACCTCGAGAGCGAGACTTTCATCGCACCAGCGACCGCTCCGGGCTGATGCCGTAGCGCACTGCTGCGCGGCATGGGCCCTCAGGCCGCGTGACCTTAGGCCCTGACCATCGGCCCGGCGCCGTTGGTACGTTCCGCGAAAAGCCGAAAGGAATCAGGCCGCCCGAAGGATCCGCCAAGCCGCGATGTGACCCGCTTTCCGGCCGGCGCCGGCCGCGTCACCGCGGTCAGGAAGTGGGGGGCGCCATGCCACGCTTGTCGGGTACGGACACCATGATGCTGGCGGCCGAGACTCCGTCGTGGCACTTCCACGTCGGCGGGCTGACGATCGTGGAAAGTGACGGTGATCCCGCCGCCACCGTGCAGCGCATCGCCGCTGAGATCGAGCAGCGGCTCGCGCTGGCGCCGAAGTTCATGTGGAAGCTGCGCACCGTGCCGTTCGGACTGGACCGTCCGGTGTGGGTGCGCGATGACGACTTCGACCTCAGCCGGCACGTTCGTTTCGTGACGCTGCCCTCGCCGGCGGGTCGCCGTGAAGTCGCCGCGCTCGCCGGACGGATCATGTCGACGCAACTGGATCGCCGCTATCCGCTGTGGGAGATGTACCTCATCGACGGCCTCGGCAACAACCGCGTCGCCGTGCTGATGAAGTGCCATCACTGCATGATGGACGGAGCCAGTGGTGCGAACCTGGCCACGATCTTGGACGACCTCGAACCGCACCCGCCGCACCCGCCGCAACCGACAGAAGATGAACCCCAGATGGGTGCGAGCCCTTCCCGGCTCTCGCTCTTGGCATCGGCCATACCGCGCCTGACAATGACGCCTGTGCGCCTCGGCCAAGGTGGTCTGGCACTGGCGCGCAGGGTCGCCACCATCCTCACGTTCTCGGGTGACGAGGGACAGGTGTACCGCTACACCGGGGCGCCGCGGACGTCATTCAACGCCACGATCGGGCCGCGTCGCGCGTTCGGTTTCAGCTCGGTCGCACTCGCGGACGTACTTGTGCTGAAGAAGACGTTCAACGTCAAAGTCAACGATGTCGTGCTGGCGCTGTGCGCCGGTGCGCTGCGCAACTACCTGATCGGCAACGGCGAGCGCACCGATACCCCGCTGGTGACGGGCGTTCCCGTTTCCACCCGGGGCGCGGACACGACGATGGACAACCAGATCGGCACGATGTGCGTACCGCTCGCCACCGACATCGCCGATCCCGTCCAGCGACTGCTGAAGATTCACCAGAACGCTCAGGCCGCGAAGGCCATGCACCACGAGATTCGCGCGCACGAGATGCCGTCCATGGGCGAGTTGGCGTCGCCTGCGGTGCTCGAATTCTTGCTGCGTGCCCTCGCCCAGACTCATCTCGCCAGTCGCTTGCCGACGCCCATGAACACGATCATCTCCAACGTTCCCGGACCTCCGTTCGACCTGTTCATGGCCGGCGGGCGGATAACTGGCATCTTCCCCACCAGCGTGATCGTGGAGACGATGGCCCTCAACATCACGCTGTTCAGCTATGGAGATCGAATCGATTTCGGCGTGTATGTCGACCCGGAGGCGGTGCCGGAGCCTTTCCTGGTCGCCGACGGCATACCTGCGTCGTTGCGTGAATTGCTTGCCGGCGCCGGGCTCGGTGAGCCAACCGCCGTCCTCGATCCTTTCGGTGAACCGGCTGCCGCACGCCCTGGGCGGGCCGCTCACCGCGTTGGCTAGCCGGCGACCACAGCGAGATGAACGACTGCACAGGCCACTCCGTGCGCACCACGGCGATGCAGAGGTGAAGAAGTGTCTGTGAATCGGCTTCCACGAGCAAGGCGGATCGGGATCGCGGCGGCCACGGCGACCCTGTTCGTCGCCGCCGTGGCGTGCGGCCGGTCGTCGAACGTTCCCACCGGACCGGACGCCACCACCGCAGGCGCCCCTTCGTCGAGCCCCGCATCGACCAGCAGTGCGGGAGCAGCAGGCGATTTCGGTTCGCTGAAGAAAGTCTGTGCCCCCGGCCCGGGCTCAGGTGGTGGCGGTCGCGGCATTGACGGCAAGACGATTCGTATCGGCGTGCTCGGCGATCCCGGCGCGGCCGCTGCCCCCGGCTTGGGGCAGGAGTTCTTCGATGTTGCCGACGCCTTCACCACGTGGTGCAACGCCGCGGGAGGCATCAACGGCCGCAAGATCGTGGTCGACGCACTTGACGCCAAGTTGTTCGAAGGGGCCGCCCGCACGATCGCGGCTTGCCAGCACGACTTCATGCTCGTAGGCGGCGCTACCGCACTCGATGCGACCACCGTCAAAGCCCGTGAGGCGTGCAAGCTCGGGTCGATACCGGCCTACACCGCTTCGCCGGAGGCCTACAACTCCAAGTACCACGTGACTCCGGAAGGCAGCCCGTCGACCGTCTACCCCGTGGCGCCGCTACGGCTGCTGGCCGATGCCTACCCGGACACCCAGCAGGGGCTGGGCATTGCGAGCAGCAGCCTGGCGTCCCTGCGGCCCCAGGGGCTGCGGGCCCAGGAGGCGTGGAAGAACCTCGGCTACAAGGTTTCCGCGTTGCAGGAGCGTCCCGCGCTGGTGGCCAACTACCGGCCATGGATGGAACAGCTGAAGCAGGCCGGTGCCAAGGCGGACTTCGAAATCGTGGCGACGGATGCCACCCTCATCTTCACCGGCATGCACGACATCGGATACACCCCGGAGTGGCTCCTGTTCGGCCAGCAGTTCTACACCCAGCAGTCCGTACAGACCGCCAAAGCCATCGGATCGATCCCGACCACGTATACGAACCTGTCGAATCTGCCGTGGGAGCTCTCCGACCAGTTCCCCGTCGTGCGGCAGGCCAAGGACATCATGGACGCGAAACCGGGAAAGGCTGACTTGGACGCGTTCACCCTGTACGCGTTCGACGCCTGGATGCTCTGGGCGCAGACAGCCACCGAGTGCGGAACCAACCTCACCCAGGACTGCGTCCTGCACAAGGCCGGGGCTCGTACGAACTGGGACGCCGGCGGGCTGTTCGCTCCCCTTGCCAAACCGCTGTCCGAGCAACCCTTCTTCGACTGCTGGCTCATGATGCGACTGACCCCGAACGGATGGGTCTATGACTCGAAGGTCACGCAGCCGAATCAGGGTCCGTACAACTGCGGTTTGCAGAACCTCGTCCCCGTCCACAGCTATCTGAGTGGATGATCATATGGAGATGTTTCGAATGATTGATCGCAGGACGGGTCTCGATGCGACCTTGTGGCACCAGGAGCGTCCGCAGGTATCCGCCTGTTCGCGCGTGGGGCGGTGGCGGCCATGAGTGGTTTCAATCTCGCGGACCTGTTCGAGATTGTGGTCGACGCGGCCCCGGACCGAGAGGTTCTCGTCGCCCCGTCCCGCCGGCTCACCCTCGCCGAACTCGACGAACGCGCGAACCGGCTGGCACACGTCCTGCGCGGATCCGGCATCGGGCGCGGTCATCACGTGGGACTCCAACTGGTGAACGGCACCGAGTACGTGGAAGGCATGCTCGCCTGCTACAAGCTGTCGGCAGTCCCCATCAACCTGAACTTCCGCTACGTCGAGGCCGAACTGCGGCACCTGTATGAGGATGCCGACCTCGCCGCCGTCATCCACCACAGGCAGTTCTCGTCCCGGGTCGCCTCCGCGGCGCGCCAGACCCCCATGCTCCAGCAGCTCATCGTCGTCGAGGACGGCACTGACGAGCAGCCGCCGCCGGGGTCGGTGGACTACGAACACGCGATCGCCGCGGCCGACCCCGCTCGTCCATTCAACGTGGCCCGCAATGGCGACGATCGCTACATCGCCTACACCGGCGGCACCACCGGTCTTCCCAAAGGTGTGGTCTGGCGGCAAGAAGACATCTTTTTCGCGGCGATGGGAGGCGGTGATCCGTTCGCCACCGGCAACGTCGTGAACAGTCCGCACGAGCTTGCCGAGCGGCTACCAGAAACGGGCGTCACGATGCTCGTCACGCCGCCGATGATGCACGTGAGCGCCCAATGGGGAGTCTTCCTCACCCTCTTCACGGGCGGGCGCGTGGTCTTTCCGTCACCCGGAAGCCTCGACCCGGAAGCGACCCTGCGGCTGATCGTTGCCGAGCACGTCAACGTGCTCGTCATCGTCGGCGACGCGATGGCCCGGCCGCTCGCCGATGCCGTGAGGCGGGCGAAGGAGGCCGGAACCCCGTATGACACGTCCACACTCCTCGCGATCGGGTCGGGCGGAGCGACGCTGTCGATGACCGCCAAAACCCAGCTGTCGCAGTTGCTCCCGAACGCGATGATCGTCGATGGTTTGGGTTCCTCCGAGACAGGCATCCTCGGGACCAGGCCGCACGCGGCCGGCGACACCTCCCCCGGGTCACGCTTCTCGGTCAACGCGCACACGCAGGTACTCGACGATGACGGCCAACCCGTCACCCCCGGAAGCGGCATCGCCGGTCGGCTCGCCCGCCAAGGTCGCCTGCCACTCGGCTACTACAAGGACGAGCCCAAGACCAAAGCCACGTTCCTCGACATCAACGGGGAACGATGGGCGGTGTCAGGCGACCGCGCGCTGGTTGAAGCGGACGGCACCGTGGTGCTGCTCGGACGCGGCTCGACATGCATCAACACCGGCGGCGAGAAGGTCTATCCCGAAGAGGTCGAGGCCGCGCTGTGGAGCGCACCCGAGGTCGCCGATGCGGTGGTCGTCGGCGTACCCGACGCACGGTGGGGAGAGCGCGTGGTCGCCATCGTCAAACCCGCCGCCGGTGGCAAACCGACACTCGAGGACCTCAGCGAGCACGTGCGCGGGCAACTCGCGGGGTACAAGATGCCACGCAACCTCATCCTCGTCGACGCCATGCAACGAACCCCTGCCGGAAAGCCGGACTACGCGTGGGCCCGCAAGCTCGCGACGAAGGCGAGCGAGGGCCAGCCGGTCAGCCCGGCCGGAACGCTCACCCCGCAAGGAGGAATCCTTGAGCAATCGTGAAATCGCCCTATCCCGGCATCAGGATCGGGTATGGGGTCAGAGTCTGGCTCGTGATCTTTCGACGAGGCCGGTTTGAACGAGGGCTTCGAGGAGGAATTTGCGGACGGGCTTTGATCGGGAGAATCCGGTGTGGCCGCCTTCGTACCATCTGATTTGCGGGTTGCCCCAGTGGTTCCAGAGCCGTTCGACCTGGTCGCGGGGGTGGACCAGCTGGTCGGCCAGGCCGGCGTAGATGAATCGGCCCTCGAACGGCACTCGCGGTTCGAGTGACAGCGGTGAAATGATGCAGGCCAGGTCTTTCGCCGGCCGGGTGATGCGGGCTACCTGATCTTGCGGGTGGTTACCGGCATGGGTCTCGATCAGGTCGATCAGGTCCACTACCGGCACGCCGGCGACAGCGCAGGCCAGACCGTCCTGGGTGCTGGCGACCAGCGAGGTGATGTAGCCGCCGAGGGAAATGCCGGTGATGCCGATCGCGGACGCCCCGTCCTGGGCCCGCACCCAGGAGATCAGCCGCCGAACATCCCAGACGGACTGCGCGGCGCCGTAGACGTTGTTCATCACGTCTTCGCTGGGAAGGGCCACGTTCTTGGGCAGGTGCAGCTTGCGCGGGCCGTGCAACGCCAGCACCGGGAACAGCACGTTGAGTCCGAGTTGCTCATGCAGCCACCGGGCACGGAAAAGGGCAAGGTCGATCATGGGCCGTCCCATGCTCGTACCGTGCACACAGATCAGCCAGGGCCGCGGCTGCTCGTGACGCAGCATCCAGGCATGGGCCTGCTGGTTAGCGGTGAAACTCAGCCACCGCTGCCGTCCCGGCATTCCGGCAGGCGGCTGATACCCGCTCGGGAAACTGACATGCTGGTAAGGCTGACGGCGTGACGCCACCTGCCGGACCATGACCTTGGACAGCACCGGAGGCGCGGCGAAGAACGACTCCGGCGCCTCGATCCACCCCGCCTCATGGCTGAATGCGACAGCGGCCACCGTCTCGCGCTCAATCCGCGAAACGTCCTGCGGATCAACCGCCGGCCGCAACACCCGAAAGCCGGCCAGCACGACCTCATCAAGAAACGCCTGCCCCGCCAACGCCACCGTCGGACGCACCACCGGCAGCCCTTCGGCAGCACTGCGCCGAGCCAGATAATCACGCCACGACCGGGCGTAAAAGCCACCCGTGCGCGGGATCGGCGTCATCGCCGCCCGCCAACGCCCCCCACCCCTCCCAGCGCCGCCCGCAGACCTGCCCGAAGACCCGCCATCCACACCAGGCTCACCCGACACGGCCTCAGCGTCTTTCACCGATCGCTCCTCCTGGCCTGGCCACCCCATCAGCCGCGTATCGAAGAACTGCTCGGTACTGCGCGGGTACCGGCCTCAGCTTCCGACTCAGGCATGGCCGCTTCTCGCCTCCGGCGGCAAGAGCAGGAATTGGCGCGCCAGGCGACGGGCGTCGCGAGCCAGCCCGACCCGCAGGTCGGCGGCATCCAGCAGCACGATGGTGTCATCGTCGACCGTCGCTGCTGCCGGCTCGCTTTCATCAAGCGCGTCGGATGTCGGCAGCTGAAGAACCAGCTGCGGCTGCGAGGCGGCCTCAGATTCCTCGATGCTGCGCCGGAAGGCTTTCAGGTCGACGCCGACGGCTTCCGCCAAAGCGAGCGACTCGTAGCCGGCCGCCCTGAACAAGTATCCGAGCAGGTTGCGTATGAGCCTGTGGGGTATTTCGCTGCCGAGAGAGCCGAGGTTGTCGACACAGCGCGTGTACAGCGACAGCACCGGGCGCACGAGGTCCAGATCTTCGGCCTCGCCGCCGACAAGGGCTGCGAGCTTTCCGGTCTCGTCACCGTCGGACGTGCTGCCCCCGGCGTCAAGCACGTGCACACCCCGCTCGGCGGCCGCGGCAGCCACTCGCCGCGCAGTGCTGAGTCGCACGGTGCTGTGCAGCACGAGGACGGCTCCCGGCCGCAGGGTGCTCAGCACGCCGTCGGGGCCTGTGACGACGGCGAGCACCTGGGCGTCGTCGCCGACAGCCTCGATGACGACGTCGACGCCGCGCCCAGCGTCCGCGTATGACGCGGCCCGGCGAGCGCCTCGCGCCACGAAGTCGTCGGCCGCTTCCGAGTGCATGTCACAGACGGTGATCGCGGCGTCGGAGTCGAGCAGGTGACGGGCGATGGCGCCCCCGATCGTGTCAAGACCGACCACTGCGACCGATAGCGGTCCCAAAGCCCCGCGTGGCCCGTTACGTTCCTCGTCCATGGCAAGCTCCTCGCGAGTAGCCCGAGGATGGCGTACTTGTCGTACGGAGCGGATAGGCCTTTGTGCTGAAGCGGGCAGGACTTCCGGCCGCTGCCCGCCGCCGCACCCGGTTCTAGGCTTCCCGAGACAACAGCGCCCCGGCTCAGCAGGCACCGAATGCCGGTGCGGCACGGTATGAAATCTCGCCGCGCACCGGCAAAGCCGTATACGCCTGCCTCGAACGGACGCCAAGGAGGCCTGAGGATGCGCTTGTCGGGTACGGACACCATGATGCTGGCGGCCGAGACTCCGTCGTGGCACTTCCACGTCGGCGGTCTGACAATCGTGGACGGTGACGGTGATCCCGCCGCCACCGTGCAGCGCATCGCCGCTGAGGTCGAGCAGCGGCTCGCGCTGGCGCCGAAGTTCATGTGGAAGCTGCGCACCGTGCCGTTCGGACTGGACCGTCCGGTGTGGGTGCGCGATGACGACTTCGACCTCAGCCGGCACGTTCGTTTCGTGACGCTGCCCTCGCCGGCGGGTCGCCGTGAAGTCGCCGCGCTCACCGGACGGATCATGTCCCGGCCGCTGGATCGCCGGTATCCGCTGTGGGAGATGTACCTCATCGACGGCCTCGGCAACAACCGCGTCGCCATGCTGATGAAGTGCCATCACTGCATGATGGACGGCGTCAGCGGCGCCAACTTGACGACGGTCCTGTTCGACCTCGAACCGCACCCGCCGCACCCGCCGCAGCCGACCGGGGCTGAGCCCGAACCGGGCCCACCACCCTCAATACCCTCCCTGCTGGCCTCCGCCATACCGCACGTGGCCGAGACCCCGGTGCGTTTCCTTCGGTATGGCGTCGCGCTCGCCAAACGCGCCGCGACGATGGCCACGTTTTCCGCTCCCGGCGGGGAGCTCTACCGCTACACCGGGGCGCCTCGGACATCGTTCAACGCCACGATCGGGCCGCGCCGCGCGTTCGGCTTCAGCTCCGTCTCGCTGCGCGACGTCCAGCTTCTGAAGCAGAGATTCGGCGTCAAGGTCAACGATGTCGTCTTGGCCCTGTGCGCCGGCACGTTTCGCAACTATCTGATCGGCAACGGTGAGCACATCACCGCTCCGCTGGTGGCGGGTGTCCCGATCTCGACCCGCGGAGCAGATACCACGATGGATAATCGGGTGGCCATTGGCTTTATGAAGATCGCCACCGATGTCGCCGACCCGGTCCAGCGGCTCCTGCGCATATACGGCAACAGCCAGGCGACAAAGGACTTGGATCACGCTGTTCGTTCCCACCCGATCTCGTCGATGGGTGCTTTGGCACCACCCGGGACGACGACTCTCGCCTTTCGAGCGCTTGCCGGCAGCCATCTGGCGAGCCGCTTTCCGGCGATGGCGAACACGACGATTTCAAATATCCCCGGGCCGCCGTTCGATCTGTTCTGCGCCGGCGGGCGGGTCGTCGGAATCTATGCAACCAGCATCATCATGGAGACGATGGGCGTGAACATCACACTGCTCAGCTATGGTGACCAGATCGATTTCGGAGTGATAGCGGACCCGGACCTCGTGTCTGACCCGTTCCTCATCGCGGATGGAATTGCGGGCGCGCTGCGGGAGTTGCTGGCGGCCGCCGATCTCGGTGAACCAACGCCCGTCGTCGACCCCTTCGGCCTTCGCAGCGTCACGTCCGCTGATGAGGGGGTTACTGCGTCGCGTCGGGAAGATCGTCGGCAACGACAGCACTCAGCGCCCGTGTTGGTCACCGGCCGCCGACCGAAGCCGCGCCAGTAGGCGATGGGGACCTGGGAGAGTCCTGAACATCGGGTGTTCTGGCGCCGGGTCGTGATGATCTGGGCTGGGTGGGGCCTCGCCTTTGCCCTCGTTGGCGGGGCATACTGCGGCGCATGACATGGTCGCCGGACGCCGCGTTCATCAACGGTCTCGATTTCTTCACCGCGGCGGTGGCCCTGGTTCCCGCCGATGGCTGGGAGCGCCCTTCGCCTTGCGCCGGCTGGTGTGCGCTCGACGTGCTGGGCCACGTCGGGTTCGCCACCGAATTCGGCATGAAACTCCTGCAGGGCGAGCCCGCCGATTTCACCGGGGCTCCCGATCCGCCGCGCTCGGCCGTGACCGGGGATCCCGCTCGGTGGTGGGCCGGGATGGTCGCGCCGGCGAAGCAGGCCGTCCGGGGCGCCGACCTGACAACCGTGGTCGACTCGCCGATGGGTCGGCGCAGCATAGGTGAGGGCCTCAGTTTCCCCGCCGTGGACCTGTTCGTTCACGCGTGGGATCTCGCGCACACCGTGGGCGCCGAGGTGAGCTTTCCCGCGGAGGCGATGGACTTCGCCCACCACGTCATCGACGCCATCCCGGAGCAGTTCGTCCGCAGCGCCAGGGTGTTCGGCGCCGAGGTGGATGCGCCGCCGGACGCCTCGCCGCAGACCCGGTTCCTGGCCTGGGCCGGGCGCAACGCGATAGCCAGCTAGCGGCACCTTGACTCCGGTTCGTCGAAACAACGCTCCGGGGCTTGCGGGTCCGGTTCAGCCGAGGGCATCCAGCTCGGCGCGCAGCAGGCGCTGGTCGATTCGCTGCAGCTCCGCGCGCAGGGCGCTCGCCTGCCGGGAAAGCTGCGCGCCATCGGACCGCTCGAGGCGGTTGTCCGACGCCTCGGCCCATGCGGCGTCCTCGCTGACGGCCGCCAGCTCCGCGGCCAGCTGCTCGCGTTGCGCACGCAGCCGCACGATCTGCGCCGACAGGTCACGGCGGCGCCGCGGCAACCAGCTCACCCTGCCATGGTGCCTGCCGCCGCCGACGGGCTGCTACCCCGGCACGGCACAGCACGGCTTAAGTTGCTAGGCATGCGCGTCGACAGCTTCCGCTTCCTGCCCCGCAGCTTCGTGCCGCTCTACGAGAACGCCACACCGCTGGAAGGCGAGCAGGACGTCATCTGGTCACCCTTCGAGCCTCGGCTGGCCGACGCCACTATCGCGCTGATCTCCTCGGCCGGCCTGTCGGTGGCCGGCGACCAGCCGCCCTTCGACCTCGACCGCGAACGTCGCGAACCTACCTGGGGAGATCCGACGCATCGCGTCATTCCGAGCTCTGTCGGCGACCGGCCGCTGGCCATGGACCACCTGCACGTCAACAACGCCGACACCCTCGCCGACCGCAATGTCTCGCTACCTGTCGACGTCCTCAACGAACTGGCCGCCGACGGCATCGCAGGCGCCGCCGCACCCTCCCACTTCTGCGTGATGGGCTACCAGCAGGCGGGCCTCGAAACGTGGCGCACGCAGACGGCGCCTGCCATCATCGAGACCCTGCGGGCCGAGGGCGCCGACGGCGTCATCCTTGCTCCCGTTTGACCGGACTGCTGCCGAAACGTGCCCGTGCTGGCACGGCGAATCGAAGCGGCCGGCATCCCGACCTGCCTGGTGACGATGATGCCGCAGACCGCGTCTGACCTGCTTGCTCCGCGGATCGTCGGTGTCGAGTTCCCGTTCGGCCATCCCTTCGGCCGACCCGGCGATCGCACCGTGCAACGCCGGGTACTGACGACCGCGCTGCAGGTGCTCGCGGGCGCCGACCGGCCGCAGACCAGGGTTGACATCGACCTCGAGTGGCCGGAGCCCCGGGGGCAGGCGTACAAGGCCTGGCAGCCTGCCGAGCCGAGCCCCATTGTCGCGTCGATGCTGGGGCGTCAGGTCAGTGGTTGACAGAGATGTTGCCACCGTCGACCACCAGATGCGTCCCCGTGATGAAGGACGCCTTGGGGCTCATCAGGAACGCGACCGCGTGAGCGATCTCGATCGGCTGTCCCACGCGACCGAGGGGTGACGCCTTCTCGAAGTTCTCCCGCCCAGAGGGGCCCGCCAAAGCGGGCGCCAGCATGGGAGTTTCGATGAAGCCGGGGCAGACGGCATTGACCCGGATGCCTTCCGGGCCGAGCTGATGGGCCATCGAGCGAGTGACGCCCAGCAGCCCCGCCTTCGAGGCGCAGTACGCGGGAATCGCGCCGTTGCCGACCAGGCCTTCGATGGAGCTGATACCCACGATGGCGGCGTCCTTCGCAGCGCGCAGGTGTGGCAGCAGCGCCTGTGTCAGCAGCGGGTACGCCCGCAGGTTGACGTCGACGACCGCGTCCCAGAAATCCGCCGTCAGCATGCCCAAGGGCTCGACCCGGACCACCCCGGCCGCATGCACCAGCCCGTCGATGCCATCGCACGCTTCAGCCGCGGCACCGACGGCCGCGGCGACGGCGGCCTCATCGGTGACATCGAGCCGGCGTCCCGGAACACCAAGCTTCTCGGCGGCCTCGAGCACGCTCGGTTGCAGATCCCAGAGGCATACCTGGCGTCCCTCGGCGACCATCACCTCGGCACACGCCAGACCGATCCCCGATGCCCCTCCGGTAACGACAACTCCACTCATCAGTCCTGCGCCTTTGCTGTCGTAGGTGCCGACACCGCCCTGCTGCGGACGGCGATCTCGGGCCGGGCCGGCCTGGCCTCAGAAAACATGTACCGGATTATCATCGTCCCGTTGTCCCAGCCGAAGATGTTGAGCCACCTGATCACTCATGCTCAGCTCTGCAATGCCTTGGCCAGCAAAAGCGCTGACGCGGCCATGTCGCGAGTGGCGCTTTCCTCGAGCGGACCGAGGCGAAGGTCGAGCCGGCGCAGCAGCTCTCGTATCGCCACGTCGGCACGCCCATAGCCCTGCTCGGTGAGTTCGACGACGACCGTGCGGCGGTCGGGTGCTCCGGCATCGACCTTGCGCACGTTGCCGTTGCGCTCGGCGCGCTGCAGCGCGCGGGAGAGCCCGGGCTGCGAAAGGGCGACGACACCGGCGAGCTGGGCAAGCGACGAACGGTAAGGAGGATCCTGAAACCACAGCGAGCCCACGAGAGTGAATTCGCTGACGTCGAAGCCGTGGTCCACGACGACATCGCGGGTGAACGCTTCCATCAGCCGGCCCGCCCGGGTCGCGAATGCCCAGAGCGCGGCTAGCGGAGCAGAGATGTCGGGCAGCCGCTCCGCCGCCCGCGACTGCATGGGGTGCAGGCCCGCGGCGCGCAGCTCGCTGGTGTTTGCCTCGGATGCCACGGCTGGCACCCTAGCATTTACATGCGTACGCATATGTGTAGGGTCCTGCCATGGACCCGGCGGCAGCCCTGGACCCGGAGCGGCTGCTCGAAGCCGCCGTCGATGCAGCAGGGTTTGACGACTTCGGCCCATCCGATTTCCGCGCCGGCCTCGACGTCTACTGCTCGTCGCTCGCCGGGCAGGCACGGCTGAACGATCTCGGCGCGGCAGCGCTTCCGAGCCTGATCTGTGACAACCTGGCGCGCCGGCTGCGGGTCATCGACTGGGCCAAGCGCCATCCGCAGGTGACGTCGGAATCGATCGGCGCACCCATCGTGGTGGTCGGGCTTTTCCGGGCTGGAACGACCCTGCTGAGCTACCTGCTGGATCAGGACCCGGACAACCGTTCGCTGCTCGGCTGGGAGTCCTCCGACAGCATCCCTCCCCCGCCGCCCGGGCAGCACCGCTGCGGGCCGCGGCTCGAGGCCGCCCGAGCTCAGGCCGGCATGGCCGCCCGGCTCAATCCGCGCCTTGACGCGATGCATCACGAGGAACCCGACGGTCCGACGGAGTGCGTCGCGGTCATGTCGCAGGACTTCAAAAGCCTGCTCTGGGAGACGATTGCCAACGTCCCGGACTACGGCGAGTGGCTCGCCGAGACCGACCACCGCTCGGCATACCTGCATCACAAACTCGTGCTGCAAATCCTGCAGTCCGGCGGGGTCCGCGGGCAGTGGGTACTCAAGTCACCCCACCACGCGCTGGCACTCGAAGCGGTCCGCGAGGTCTACCCGGACGCGACCTTCGTGCTGCTGCACCGCGACCCGGCCGCCGTCGCGGCTTCCTGTTGCAGTCTCGTCAGCACGCTCAGCGGAGCGTTCTCCGATGCCGACCACTCCGCCTACCTCGCCCGGCACTGGACCGACGTCCTCGAGCAGTCGCTAAGGCGGGTCGACGCCTTCCGTGCCGCCCACCCCGGCCATCCGTTCATCGACGTGCACTACGGCGATCTCGTCGACGATCCGGTCGGCGCCGTCCGCCTGATCTACGACCGGGTCGGACGGCCGCTCGAGCCTGCGACCGCGGCGGCCATGGCCGGGTACGTCACCAGCCACCCGCAGGGCGAGTTCGGACGCCACCGGTACGACCTCGCGACGCTCGGTCTCGACGCCGGCGATATCGCCGACCGGTTCGCCGGCTATGTCAGCAACTACGGCGTGGCTCGCGAGTCGGCAGCGGCCTGACGATCAGCGCCCCTTCCATTGCGGCGGGCGCTTGGCGAAGAACGCGCTCAGGCCCTCCTTGACGTCCTCGGTCGTCAGCAGCCGTCCGTGGGCCGCGTCGCTGCGGGCCCAGTCGTCCTCGTCGCTGTCAAGCACGCCATGGTTGACGATTCCCATCGCCTCGCGGACGGCCAGCGGCGCGTTGCCGCAGATCCGCTCGGCCAGCGTGAGCGCGCCTTCCAGGGCGCCTGCGGGTTCGGTGAGCAGGTTGACGAAGCCCAGCCGCTCGGCGCGTTCGGCCGGCAGGTTCTCTCCCGTCAGCAGCATCTCGCGGGCGACATTCAACGGCAACGCGCGACTGACCCGGAAGGCACCGCCGAAGTCCGGCATCAGCCCGCGCTTGACCTCGGGGAGCCCGAACACCGCCGTCGAGGCGGCGACCACCAGGTCGCAGCACAGCACGAGTTCCAGGCCGCCGCCGAGGGCGAAACCTTCGACGGCGGCGATGAGCGGCTTGGTGCGGTGGCGGGTGATGAGGCCGACCAGGCCTCCGCGTTCGGTCGGCGCGCCGGGTCCGACGGTCAGATCAGCGCCGGCCGAGAACACGCCGTGACCCCCGGTGAGGATCCCGCACCACAGGTCGGGGTCGTCCTCGAGCCGATTCAGCGCGGCATCGAGCCCCGCGGTGATGTCAGGATTCAGCGCGTTGCGCTTGGCTTCACGAGACATCGTCGCGATCAGCACCCGACCTCGAACCTGCACCTCAACGGTCATGGGTGCCGTTATATACGGCCGGGTGCCGCGCCGGACCGGCCGGACGGGGAAGGCGGGCATCCGCCCTGCCGCGCGATAACGGTATTTTCATCGACAACAACCCGCATACCGGCGAACGGAAAGAGACCTCAGCGTGGAGATCAGCGGCAAGAAGGCCATCGTGATCGGCGGAGCTTCGGGCATGGGCCGGGCGAGCGCCCAGATGCTCGCCGAGCGCGGCGCCGTCGTCACCGTGCTCGACCGGCCGGGATCGGGCGGCGCTGAGGTCGCCAAGTCCTTCGGTGCCTCCTTCCACGAGTGCGATGTCACCGACTTCACCGGCACCGAGCAGGTCATCGCCGCCGCGGTCGAGGAGATGGGCGGGCTGCACATCACCGTGACGACAGCCGGCGGCGGCATCGCCAAGCGCACCCTGTCCAAGAGCGGCCCGCACGACCTGGAGAGCTTCCGCGCCGTCCTGGATCTGAACACCGTCGCGACGTTCAACATCAGCCGGCTCGCGGCCGACCACATGAGCCGCAACGAGCCCGAGGACGACGAGCGCGGCGTCATCATCAACACCGCGTCGATCGCCGCGTTCGAGGGTCAGATCGGCCAGGTCGCCTATACCGCGGCGAAGGCGGCGATTGCCGGGATGTGCCTGACGATGGCACGCGACCTGGGCTCGCTGGGGATCCGGGTGCTGGCTATCGCGCCGAGCCTGTTCTCCACCGGCATCACGGCCGGCATCCCCGACCAGATGGCCAGCGATCTGGTGCGCGACGCGGCGTTCCCCAAGCGCATGGGACGGCCGGAGGAGTACGGCAAGCTCGCACTGGCCATCGTGGACAACGCCATGCTCAACGGTCAGTGCATCCGCCTCGACGCGGGCCAGCGTTTCGCACCGAAATGACCGGAGGCCCGTCGGCGGTCTCGGCGTCCCGTTTGGCCGAGCTGTATGGCGACACGCTGCCGGCCGCCGCCACCATCCCGGACGAGGCGTTCGAGCTCGTCGAGCGGATCCGCGAGCTGATGGATGCCGTCGTGCTGACCGACGCCACTGCGCAGGTTCGTGCCGCGGCGGCGGCCCGGATCGCTGAAGTCACCCGCGAGCTCAACGCCCGCCGGCGCGAACACCAGCTGCTCCTGGTACGCCATCCCGACGGGCGCCTCGAGAGCATGACGCAGGCAGGCTCGGGCCGGCTCAATCCGCAGAGCCCGCCGCTGGAGTGGATCCACCGCCCCACCGAGCCGCCGCCGGGCAGCGAGCCCAGAGCGGTCGAGGTGACGGCGCGGTGCACCTTCACCCCTCGCCACGGAGGGTCACCGGGGCGGGTGCACGGCAGCGTCCTGGCCGGTGTGCTCGATGAGGTCACCGGCATCGCGATCCGGGCAGCCGGCGCCGGGGGCATGACGGTCGCACTCGATGTCTCCCTGAAAGGCGCCGTCCCGATCGGCGCCAGCGCTGATATCGCCGCGCGCTACACCGGCGGCGAGGGCCGCAAGTCGTACGCCACCGGCGAGGTCGCGGTCGACGGCGCGGTCGTCGCGACCGCCTCGGTGATCTACGTGGCGGAGCGGACGTGACCTGCGGCGCTCAGCCGGCCATCACCTCATCCGGCGACTTCACCCGCCCGGCATCCCGCTTGACCAGGACGTCGTTGTAGGCCTCGCCTTCGCCCACGACCTCGAACGCCTCGGGCAGGTGGAAGCCGACGTAGAGCGCCTTGCGGCCGGCGGTCGGGGACGACGGCGCCGGGGCGGCATGCAGGACATGGCTGTAATGCACGGTGACGTCACCGGGTTCGGCGTCGACCGCGAGCGTGGGCAACTCGGCCAGCGGCGGCAACGTCTGCTCAGCGGCATGGTGATGGGACCCGGCGAGGAAATGCAGCTGCCCGTTCTCGGCGTCGGCACGGTCGAGCTGGATGCCGACGTTCAGTCCCGGACACAGCACGCGGTGCCCGCCCACCCCGCAGTCGCGATGCCACGGCAGGTCGGACAGGCCGGCGACGACGCTGGGGTGCTTGATGACGACGCTCATGCCGTCGAGCCGGTCGGTGCAAGCCAGCATGCGCGGATCGGCAATCGCGGAAATACGCGCCATCCGCGGATCCGCTGCGATCCGGGCCATCTGCGGCGAACGTTGCGCGAGGTAGGTGAGCCGGCAGCACACCTCCTGGCCGTCGGATCGCGTCGCCCACCACGACCGCCCGTCGCCCGGGGCGCCCGCCGCGAGCTGCTCGGCCACGATCGCGTTGAACGCGGCGATCTCGTCCGCGCTGAACACCCCGCGTAACACCAGGAATCCGGCGGTCGCGAGGAACGCGCGCAACTGCTCGTCGGTGTCGGCCAGGGTGAACTCACGCCGGAGGTCGAGGTGTCTGACGGCGGCAATCGTGTCGGTTCCGTAGATCGGCCTGCCGAACCACAGCGCCTGCAGCGGTGCCTCCCACCGGGCCAGCGCGTTGAAGTCGCCGCGCTGCACCTTTACCCGGTCGCCGTACAGCAGCCCGAAGACCGACCACGCCTCGCTCAGCAGGTCGTCGAACGCATCCGCGGCCAGCTCGACCACGACGTCACCGCCGTCGCCCGGCTCGAGCACGATGTCACCGCCGACCGAGCGGTAGGTGTAGGCGCTTCCCTCCGGGGAGCGCAGCGCCAGGCTGCGGCCCTCGCCGATGGCGCGCGCTGCGGCGACGCCCTGCCCGGCAGCGAGCAACCCGGGCACCTCACGAACGTGAAACTCCTCGAAGTTCATGACCTAAGACAAGCCCACCCACGTTCGGATGGCAATGGCGAGCGGTATCACGGGCTGCTGCCCATCGACGGCGTTTTCGGTCGTCGTCGCGTGTATGGCGATAAGTCAGGCGGCGAGCGCCGCGGCGGCCATGGCCGTCAGGATCGCGCGCATGGCGGCCGGGTCCCTGCCCGCCGCGCTGTGGGGCGTCGAGTTCAGCAGCCCGAGGACGGCGTGCACGCGTGCGCGGGCCTCCTGGTCGCCAAGCTCGGGGCGGGCGTCCTGAAGTGCCGCACGCCAGATCTCGACGTAGCCGCGCTGCAGCCGCCGCACGCGCCGGGCCTCGAACCCGAGATTGGCCAGGTCCCGATCCTGCACGCGAATCAGGTCAGATCCACTGAGCGCGAAATCGAGATGAAACGAGATCAGGGCCGTGAGCGCCTGGGCGGCGTCCGGCGCCGCGGCTGCGCGAGCGCGTCCGCCCGTCAACAGGTGCTCGCTGATGCCGAGCAGCAGGTCGGCAAGGATCGCGCCCTTGCTGGGGAAGTGCTTGTAGAGGGCGGGGCCGCTCATGCCGCAGGCACCGCCGATGTCTTCGATGGAGACTCCGTGGAAGCCGTTGGAAGCGAACAACTGGGCCGCGACCAGGCGGATCTGGGCGCGACGGTCGGCACTGGAACGCCTGACCGTCGGGGTGCTCATCCCGCCTCCTGGCCGTACCGGTTAATCGCTGCTAACTTCTGGTTAGCGGATACTAACCGGCGTCCGGGTTCGATGGAGAGTCATGGCACGAACGAGACTTCCCGGCAGGGTCACGGTCTACGAGGTCGGTGCCCGTGACGGCCTGCAGAACGAGCAGGCCACGGTGCCCACTTCAGTGAAGGCCGAGTTCATCCGCCGGCTCATCGCGGCCGGCCTACCGGCTATCGAGCTGACCAGCTTCGTGCACCCGAAGTGGGTCCCGCAGCTTGCCGATGCCGCGCAGCTCATGGAGCTGCTCGGGCCGCTTGATGTGCGCGCGCCGGTGCTCGTACCGAACGAGCGTGGGCTCGACCGGGCCCTGGAATGCGGCGCTACCGAGGTGGCCGTCTTCGGCAGCGCGACCGAGAGCTTCGCCCAGCGCAATCTCAACCGTTCCGTTGCCGAGTCACTGGCCATGTTTCGCCCGGTGGTGACCCGCGCGCGGGACGCCGGAGTCGCCGTCCGCGGCTACCTCAGCATGTGCTTCGGTGATCCCTGGGAAGGCCCGGTCGAGCCGCAGCAGGTCGTCACACCCGCGCTCGAACTCCTCGAACAGGGCGTCGGGGAGCTGAGCCTGGGAGACACCATCGGCGTCGCCACTCCCAACGCCGTCGTGGCGCTGCTCGACGCGCTCATCGCCGCGGGCGTCCCCCTCGACAGACTCGCCGTGCACTTCCACGACACCTACGGCCAGGCGCTCGCCAACACGCTGACCGCGCTGACCCACGGCATCACCACCGTCGACGCGTCGGCAGGCGGGCTCGGCGGCTGCCCGTATGCCGAGAGCGCGACCGGCAACCTCGCCACGGAAGACCTGCTGTGGCAGCTGAACGGGCTCGGCATCGACACCGGAGTCGACCTGCACGCCGTGGCCCGCGCCAGCCTCTGGATGGCCGAGCAGCTCGGCCGGCCCAGCCCGTCACGCACCGTGCAGGCGCTGGCCACCCGCTATGCGAAGGAGAACGCCTGATGCCCGACACGGCACTGACCGACGAGCAGGAATCGTTACGCAAGACGGTCGAGGAGTTCGCCCGCGAAGTGGTCGCGCCCGTCGCGGCCCACCACGACGAGACCCGGACCTTCCCGTACGACGTGGTGCGCCAGATGGGTCAGATGGGCCTGTTCGGGCTGCCGTTTCCGGAGGAATACGGGGGCATGGGCGGCGACTACTTCGCGCTCTGCCTGGCCATCGAGGAGCTGGCCCGGGTCGACCAGTCGGTCGCCATCACACTCGAGGCCGGCTGCTCGCTCGGGGCGATGCCGGTCTACCGGTTCGGCACCGAGGCGCACAAGCAGCGCTGGCTGCCCGAGCTGTGCTCCGGGGAGTCGCTGGGCGCGTTCGGGCTGACCGAGCCGGAGGCGGGCAGCGATGCGGGCGGCACCCGCACCACGGCCGTGCTCGAGGACGGCCATTGGATCATCAACGGCAGCAAGGCTTTCATCACCAACAGCGGCACCGACATCACCCGGCTGGTGACCGTCACCGCCCTCACCGCCAAGCCGGCTGACGGCTCCCCCGCGCGCGAGATCAGCACGTTCCTGGTGCCCGTTCCCACTCCCGGTTTCACCGCAGAGCCGGCCTACAGCAAGGTCGGCTGGCACGCGTCCGATACCCATCCGATCACCCTGAACAACGTGCGTATCCCCGAGGCGAACCTGCTCGGCGAGCGTGGCCGGGGCTACGCCAACTTCCTGCACACCCTCGACGAGGGCCGCATCGCCATTGCCGCGCTGGCGGTCGGTGCCGCGCAGGGCTGCGTCGATGAGAGCGTGCGCTATGCCAAGGAGCGCCGGGCCTTCGGGCGCGCGATCGCCAGCAACCAGGCCATCGCGTTCAAAATCGCTCGGATGCAGGCGCGTACCCACGTCGCCCGGACGGCTTACTACGACGCCGCATCACGGCTGCTGGCCGGCAAGCCATTCAAGACCGAGGCGGCGATCGCCAAGCTGGTCGCCTCCGAAGCGGCCATGGACAACGCCCGTGACGCCACGCAGATCCACGGCGGCTACGGGTTCATGAACGCCTACCCGGTGGCCCGCCACTACCGCGACTCGAAGGTGCTCGAGATCGGCGAGGGCACGAGCGAGGTGCAGCTCATGCTGATCAGCCGGGAGCTCGGCCTCGGCTCATAGCCCGGCGCGCTCGGCCTCGACTCATAGCCGGGCGCGCTCGGCCTCGACTCATAGCCGGGCGCGCTCGGCGATGTCCGCAGCGCCCGATCCGGGGTCGAAATGGCGGATCAGCCCGTCCTGGGCGAAGGACGCGAGCAACCGTCCGGACTCGTCGCTGATCTGGCCGCGGACGTAGCTCATTCCGGCACCGACGGCGGTGCTCTCGTGGTCGTAACGAATCCAGCCGTCCCACCCGATCGGATCGTGAAAGCTGATCTCGATGGCGATGACGCCGGTCGAGAGCGTGCGGTGAGCCTGAGCGGTGCCGACGCCCGGATGGGCACGCAGCGTCGTCGAGATCGACAGGTGACCGGTGAAGTGGGCCAGCAAGGCGCGAGCGAGGTCGTCGCGCCCGGGCGTCTCGTCGTAGCGCAGCCACGCTTCGATCCGCGGCGGTCCGACCTCGTCCGGATCGTTGGGATCGGTGAGGCCGACCAGCCGGAGCTCGCGGCCGATCATCGGCATGGAGTGCGCGATCGCCTCCTGCGGTGAACTCGTCGGCGGCTGCACGGGATGGCGCACCACGTCGGTACTGGGCACGTCGAGCAGCACGGTGACGACCGCCCGGGTGCGGTCGTGCTGGGCCGCGGTCACCACCGCCGTCGCGAAGTTGCGGCCGTTCGCCGCGACGTCGACGGTGAAGTCGACGTCGTCCTTGCCGATCACCGGACGGCAGAACACGCCACTCGCGCGCCGCACGACCTTGGCGGACCTGCCCTGACCCGACACTGTCTTTGTCGCCGCGACGATCGCCTGCGCCAGCACCTGGCTGGCGTCGACGATCTCGCGCTCGCCGTAGTCGTTGCTACCGACGTAGCGGCCTTCGCCGACCGGACGCACGTCGAAGACGTCGAGCAGGCCCGCCAGCGAGGACGTCGTCGCCGTCATCGCTGATACCCCACCACGGCGGGGGTCGCGACCCCGATGTCGACCGTCACCCTGTCCTGGTAGAAGCCCAGATACCCGCGGATGCGCGCCACCTCGGGGTAGGGGTCGCGATAGGTCCAGGCCGCCGGTTCGGTACCGTCGACCAGCCGCCAATACGAGGCATCGCCCTTGAAGGGGCACCGCGAATGGTCCTCGGTCGGCGCCAGGAACTCGAAGTTCACGTCGGCTTCAGGAATGTAGAAGACGAGGCCGTGGTCCTGCTCGTCGACCAGCAACGCCGACGTCGTGCGGGCCAGGACGAGATCGCCGCGACGCACCGTCACGAGGTTGCGCCGGGCCAGGATGTCCACCCGGTAGTCGGGCCGCTCGGCCCAGGCTGATGCGGTCATGACGCGGCGATCTCCAGCAACGCCTCCGTGACGGCGCCCGGCTCGGTGATCATCAGGTCGTGGCCGGTGTCGATGTGTGTGTCGAGATCGATGTCGGGGCTCAGCAGGTGTGAGCGCTCCCCCACGCCGGTCAGCGTCAGCGGGTAGACCCCGTGGCCCGCGGCCTGTAGCCGGCGGGCCACCGGCTGGTAGCACCAGCCTCCGTGGCCGCCGCCCGGAACCAGCACGTAGCTCGCCATGTCCCCGTTTGTAGCAGGATCGGTTAGCACGAACTGACGAGCCGGGTTCTCGTGAGGCGAAAAGGTCGTGGCGCTCGGCCAGGTACACGTCGCCGTCCCCGCGACCGGCAAATGAGCATTTGCCAGCCCACACCGGACTCGCTGGTTTACATTGTCGACATGCTGGACCCTGAGACGCGCGTCACACTGGCGGCGGTGGACCGGCGACCCCGCACGCTCGTCGTGGTCGACGGCTCCGACGGCGGGTGGCGGGCGCTTGCTTGGGCGATCGGCTACGCGCGGTCCCGCCAGCTCCCAGGGCTCGATCTGGTCACCCAAGCGGGGCCCTGGCAGCACCTTCCCGACGCGGGTCAGTTGTGCGCTCTCATGGCCACGGAATTCCCCCGGGTCGACCGGGCGGCGCTGCGCCACAGCCTCATCGAGACCGCCGGCGAACTCTGCGCCGGCGAGGACATCCAGCTCTGCGTGTCCAGCGAGAGCTGCGACGGCGCCCGCGACCTTGTCCGGCTCACCCAGCGCGAACGCCCCGATCTGGTGGTGCTCAGCGGGATCGGATCGTTCCCGCGATGGGGGGCCCGCCGGATCGCTGCCCGCCTCATGCGCCGCGGGATCCCCGTCGCCGTCATCCCCTGATGCGGGTTCAGGTCGATCCCGAGGCGTGTCAGGGTCACGCGCGCTGCTGGGACATCTGCCCCGAGGTGTATTCCCTCGACGATGAGGGGCATTCCTTCGTCGCGACCCCCGAAGTGCCCGCCGAGCTCGAGACCAAGGCCGCCGAGGCCGCGAACAACTGCCCGGAACGCGCCATCAGCATCAGCTGACGCCATCGGCCGACACGGTCAGCTAGCCGTACCGGGTGGCGAGCCGCGCCCGATGGGCGGCGGGTGACCCGAACAACGCCCGATCGAGGACGGCACGCTTGAGGTACGCGTGGATGCCGCTTTCCCAGGTGTAGCCGTAGCCGCCGTGCAGCTGCATCGCCTTGCCGGCGACGTCGACCGCGAGCCCGCCGAGGAAGGACTTGGCCATCGACACCGCGACCCAGGCATCAGGATCCCGCGCCGCCTCGGCGCGCACTGCGGCGGCGAGCAGTTCACGGCCGATGGTGATCTGGACGAGCATGTCCGCGCAGGCGTGCTTGACGGCTTGGAACGAGCCGATGAAGCGTCCGAACTGCTGCCGCACGCCGGCGTAGGCCACGGTCGCGTCGAGCATCGCCTCCGCCACCCCGAGGCTGTCGCAGGCGGCGGCGAGCGCTCCGCGGTCGACCAGGTGTCGCACGGCGCGTTCGGGATCGGTGCGAAAATGCCATACGGCATCAGGGTTTACCGGCGCTGCCGCCGCTGAGACTGCCGCGAATTGTCGCGTGTCGTCGATGACCGGCTGCCCGCTCACTCGCACGCCGGGTTGGTCAGGGGTCGTCACCACCATCACCGGCACGCCGTCAGCGTCGAGGGCGGCCACCAGGAGCTGTTGCGCTTGTGCGGCGTCGGGGACGAACTCGGCCGTGCCGTGCAGCCGCAAGGTCGCGCTGTCACGTTCGAGTCGAAAGGGGATGGCTGTCGCGTCGCCCGCCGGCAGGGCAACGGCGAGGCGCAGTTCCCCCGCCGCGATGTCGGACAGTCGCGGGTTCGCGCCTTCCGCGTCGAGCAGTTGCAACGCCCCGACGCCGAGGACGACCGTGCCCACGTACGGGCTGGACGCCCCGGCTCGCCCCAACTCGTGCACGATCACGGCCACTTCGGCAAACGTGACCCCGCTGCCTCCGACCTCCTCGGCGGCCTCGAGCCCGAGCCATCCGGCCTCGGCCATCCGGCTCCAGTCGGCGCTGCCCGCGAGTATCTGTCGCGCCACCTTCCGAAGCTCCTCCCGCAGTTCGGCCATCTCGGCGGTGGAGTGCTCGCTCACGCGGCAGGCTCGCGCGGAAGGCCGAGGCCGCGTTCGCCGATGATCGTGCGCTGGATCTCGCTGCTCCCGCCCGGAATCGTCCATTCCCAGGAGCTGATGAAGTCCAGCACCCAGGCACCCGACTCCCAGCCGCTGGACAGCGGCTTGTGCAGCTGGGTGTGCCCGGCCAGGCCCGCCACCTCGGTGCCGAAATCGGTCATCCGCTGCAGCAGTTCGCTGTAGTACAGCTTGACGATCGAGGCGTCAGCCGGACCGGCGCTACCAGCTTCATGACGGTCGACGAGCCCCCGGCACAGCGCCCGCAGCCCGGCGACTTCCGTTTCCAGCCTGGCCAGCCGGTCGCGCACCACCGGCTGATCGATGGGCCTGATCCCGTCCCAGGACCACCGCGAGCACGCTTCGACGAGCCAGCGGAAGCCGGCATTGCCGAGGCGCTCGGCGAGCTCGAGCATGGTCAGGCCGCGTTCGGCGCTCAACGTGGACTGGGCCGCCTGCCAGCCCGCGTTGGCCTCGCCGATCAGGTTGGCAGCCGGGATCATCACGTCGCTGAGGAAGATCTCGCAAAAGTGCGAGTCGCCGACGGCGTTGCGAATCGGCCGGACGTCGATGCCCGGGGAACGCATGTCCATCAGGAAGTAGGAGATGCCGGCCCGGGCTTGGGCGCATCCGGGTCGGTGCGCGCGAGCAGCAGGCACCAGTCGGCGTGCATCGCCCCGCTGGCCCAGAGCTTCTGCCCGTTGACGACGTAGGAATCACCCTGGCGCCGGGCACTCGTCTTCAGGCTGGCCAGGTCGGATCCGGCTGCGGGCTCGGAGAACCCCTGCACCCAGATCTCGCCGTCGAGGATCGCCGGCAGGTGCCGCTGCCGCTGCGCCTCGGAGCCGGCCGCGAGCAGCGTGGCGGCCGCGTGGTGGATCGAGACGAAAGCCAGCACGAGGCGCGGCGCGTCATGAGCCGCGAGCTCCTGGTAGAGCACGACCTGCTGGGCCGTCGACATGCCGCCGCCCCACTCGCGAGGCCAATGCGGGACGGCATACCCGGCCGCGCGTAACTCCTGGAACCACGCCTGCTGGAACGAGACGAAATGCGCGCCGGAAACGCCGGTCTGGCTGCGCCGCCAGTCGGCGGGGAGATGAGCCCGGCACCAGTCCCGCACCTCGGTGCGAAAGTCTTCGAGCTCGCCCGAAAGGTCCATCGCTAGCGGCTCTTTCGCCGTAGCCGCGACAGCAGGCTGCGGTGCTCGTCGCTACGCATCGAGGCTTCCTTGGCCGCGAGCCCGGCCTGCACGACGGCGCTGAGCCCCTGCAGGTGCATGTTGAGCACGCGCTTGGTGCCCTGTAGAGCCGGCATGGGCAGCGCTGCCAGCCGGCCGGCGAGCGCCCGTGCTTCGCCCAGCAGATCCTGCGCCGCGCACGTCCGGCTGGCGAGGCCGATCTCCACCGCCGTGGCTGCCGGAATCCGGTCGCCGGTGAACAGGAACTCGCGCGAGCGCAGGATCGGGGTGAGCAGCGGCCAGAAGGCGGCGCCCCCGTCGCCCGCGACCAGCCCCGCGGCGATATGCGGATCAGCGAAGAACGCGTCCTGCGACACGAGCACGATGTCGCACAGGACCGCGACGCTGCACCCGAGCCCGACGGCAGCACCGTTCACCGCGGCGATGACCGGCAGCGGGAAACGCAGCATTTCCTCGATGATCTGGGCACCTTCGCGAAGGCTCTCGTAACGCGCCGCCGGATCGTCGAGGAACGTGGAGATCCAATCCAGGTCGCCGCCCGCGCTGAAGCTTCGCCCGGCGCCGGTGAGGATGACGACCCGCGCGTCCTGGTCGGCCGACAGCTGGCGCCAGACATTGGCCAGGCCCCGGTGCAATCCGGAGTTGACGGCATTGAGCGCCTCCGGACGGTTCATGACCACCGTCCGGATGGGGCCGTCCACCTCCACCCTGACCTCGTCGGGGAGCTCGTACGCCATCGTCCCGCCACCGCTTCCCACTACCGCGCCGTCCAGCCGCCGTCGACCGCGATCGTCTGCCCCGTGACGTACCGGCCGGCGTCGCTGACGAGCCACAGCACGGCGCCGGGGAAATCGTCGACGCTGCCCTGCATGGGTAGCGGGGTGTTGCGCCGTAACCACTGCTGGCCCCGCTCGGTGTCATAAAGCTCTTCGGTGATCTCGCTGCGGAAAAAGCCCGGGGCGAGGGTGTTGACGCGGATCGAGTGCTTCGCCCATTGCACCGCCAACTCGCTGGTGAGCCCGGAAAGCCCGGCTTTGCTGGCCGCGTAGGAGGCCTGCGGGATACCGGGAATGCCGACCAGCCCGCTGATGGACGACACGTGCACGATGGCCCCCCGGCCGGCCGCCACCATGTGCGGGAAAACCTGCTGGCTGAGCCGCAGCGGAGCGAGGAGGTTGAGGGTCAGCGTCTGCTCGATGGCCTCCAGCGACTCGTCCTCGGCACGGTCGCGGCTGAAGATGTTGCCCGCGACGTTCACCAGGATCTCGGGGGCACCGAGGCCGGCGACGACCCGGGGAACCAGCCGGTCCAGATCGGCAGCCTTCAGCAGATCGCAGCCAATGGCCTGGCCATCGAGCTCCTTCGCCAGTGCTTCGAGCCGATCCTGGCGGCGAGCCGCGACGGCCACCCGCGCGCCCGCGTCGGCAAGTGCCCGCGCGACGGCCTCCCCCAGCCCCGACGAAGCGCCGGTCACGATGGCTACCCGCCCGGTGAGGTCGAACATCCGCAGCGCGGTCACCTCCTCATCCTCGCGCTCATCCGCGCGGTCAGCCAACACGGCCCTCCCCCGAGAAGCGTGAGTGCTCTCTCGTTACTTGCCAGTAGCCGGGGCTGGGGACCCCAGTCCAGCAGCCGATTGTGGCGTTCGGCGCCCGCTGCTGACCTCGAAAAACCCGGGCGATTGGCGGTGATGGGCCGGTCGGTACGACGTCGCCACCACCGTCCGTGGCACGATCGTCGCCGAACGCCCGAACTCTCGGAGGTCTGCCTTGTCGTCGTCACCGGTCGATCTGGGCCTGTTCATGCTTCGCGTGATCGTGGGCATCGTCTTCATCGCCCACGGCTACAACCACATCTTCCGCGGCGGCAAGATCGCCGGCACCGGCCGGTGGTTCGAGAGCCTCGGGATGAAGCCCGGCTGGCTTCACGCCTGGACCGCGAGCATCACCGAGCTGGGCGCGGGAGGGCTGCTGATCCTTGGCTTCCTCACGCCGCTCGGCGGGGCCGGCGTCGTCGGCGTGATGCTCGTCGCCTGGATCACCAACCACATGAAGAACGGCTTCTTCATCTTCCGGCCCGGCGAGGGCTACGAGTACGTGATGACGCTCACGATCTGCGGCCTGGCCCTCGCGTGCCTGGGCGGCGGCAGATGGTCGATCGATCACGCGATCGGCATCTTCGACCCGCCGGGATGGCTGGCCACCGGGCTGTGCTTCGCCGCGGGGATCGGCGGCGCGGCCGGCCTGCTGGTGACGTTCTGGCGGCCGGAGCGCAAGCCCGCCCCCGTCACACCACCTGAATCGGCCTCCTGATCCATCCCTGCGGACCACCAGCGCGGCCCGCTACAGCCGGTAGAGCGTGCGGGCATTCTCGCCCATGATCTCGCGGCGGGTCGCGTCAGGCAGCGTCGCCATCTTCGCCTTCACCGTTTCGAGCGGGCTCGGGTACAGGCACGTCGGGTGCGACCTGCTGCGTGGTGAGAGATGTCCACGCGGGATCAGACTCGCCTTCGGACCGAAGCCACAGCTGCTCAAGATCGTTCCCCAAGTCGGCGAGATAGTGCGGCCGCACTTTGTCTCCTGCGCGACGTGCACTTCCTGAGGCCGAGTCATAGCCATATCTTCGCCGGCCGTCAAAGTGCCCGGTAGCGCCGGCGTTCTCGAACGGTCCTGGAGGCGACGTTTTCTTATGTTCTGCGGGGTGTTTGGGTGCGGACGGTGGGGTCGGGGTGTAGCCGTCGGTTGATGTTTTGGTCGAGGAGGGTGCGGCGTTTGCTGATGAGGGCCGGCCCGCCGCGGGGTGGGAAGAACGTCAGCGTGGCGGCGTCGATGATCTGGTAGGTCCAGCCACCTTCGTGGACCTGAACATGATGAAAAGGACAAAAGAATCAAGATTGTGTTCGGCGGTGGGGCCGCCGTCGATGTGGTGCTTTCGGTGGTGGGCGTCGCAACCGGCGCGGGCCGGTCGCAGCCTGGGAACAAGCATCCGCCATCGCGTAGGGCGATGTTGCGACCGCTGGGTGGGGGTGGCGAGCCGGTTTCGGGTCCCGAGGTCGAGAATGTCCGAGTCGGTGCCGAGCACGGCGGGGATGATGCCGTATTCACACGCCAGCCGGCGGGCAGCCCCGGCGGTGATCGGCCCGTGGCCTTGGATGTCCGCCGACGCCGAGGCTGGTCTGCAATGCCTCGAGGGGTGGCGACGATCAGGCTGTGCCGCGGGGCGGCCGGCTGCCCATTGCAGCTTTCGGCATGCGCCATCGCATGGCGGGCGAGCTGGCGTAGCGCTTCGGCGCGGCGGCGGCCGATCGGATCGGCGTACGATCGGCAGGTTCGGATCGCGTTTGCGGGTGAACGCGGCGAGCGCGGCGGCGATCTCGGCGCCGGCTTCGGTGTCGAGCCAGCCGTCGAGCGGTACATCCCGTGGAGGGTTCGGGAGATGTTCAGCTGCTGGCTGTCCTGGTTCTTTTTCGCCGCCGCCTCCGCATCCTCCGGGGCAGCGGCGGCCTTGACGATGGTCGCCAGGTCGGACAGCTGCCCGGGGGTGATGTGCGGGGCCGCTTCGGCCAACGCCTCTTCGATCTCCGCGGCGAGCTCGTCGTCCAACGTGGCGGTCGCTTTGCGGATCACCGACGCATGCCCCAATCCGAGCTGCCCGGATTCCCAGCCGGCGGCGGTGGCGGGCATCCGATCGGCCAGCGCCCGGCCGAGCTGGACCCGTTCGGACGCCCAGCCGTTCGCTTCCCCGGAAACGTTGCGCAGATAGGAAACGGTGGAGGCGGCACCGTCGGTGGCGTACTCGCCGGCGCGATCGACCCGTTCGACAGAGCCGGCACGTCGCCAGCTCACCTTGACGGACGGCTCCCAGCACTTCCGGAAGCGCCCCGACGGCCAACATCCCGGACATGTCGGGGGTGATGGCCGCGGCGATTTCGGCGGCCAGCGCATGCAACTGCGCCGCCTTCTCCGCGAACTCATCTTCGATCATATGTTCGATAATAGCAGGGAATCGGCAGCTCAGCGAGCTTCTTTCGGGGTTGCCCGGAGCGGCCTAACGCCCTCGCCCCACTGGCCGCGAGCGGCAGTAGATCCGATGCTCCAGCGCCCTCACTTGCTGTCGCCGCCCCCGCCGGCACGGCATCGGGGCCGCTCTCAGGCCACGGTGACGGGCAGCGACTCCCAGCCCCGCACGGTCGAGGTGCGGGCCTGCACGGCGTTGTCCCAGTCGACCTCCCACTCGGGGAAGCGCTGGAGCACCTCGTCGAGCGCGACCCGGCCCTCGAGCCGGGCCAGCGCGGCGCCCAGGCAGAAGTGCAGGCCGTAGCCGAAGCGCAGGTGGTGGCCGATCTCGCGGTGGATGTCGAAGCGGTCGCCGTCGGGGAACTGGCGGTCGTCGCGGTTGGCCGGAGCGCGTTGAGCAGCAGCATGACGCTGCCCTCGCGGGACCGTCTGCCCGTAGTGCTCCACGTCGCGCGGTGACGTAGCGGGCCTGGACGCGGCGACGGCGGCTCGAAGCGCAGCATCTCCTCGATCGCGTTGGGCACCAGCGACGCGGTCGGCGACGAGCTCGCGGCGCTGGTCGGGGTGCTCGGCCGAGGACCTTCCCGGTCCAGCCGATGAGCCGGGTCGTGGTCTCGTTGCCGGCGCCGGCGAGCAGGTTGCACGTAGCCGAGCACCTCGTCGCGGGTGAGGCGGCGCACGGTGCCCGTGCTCGTCCTCGAACTCGGCCTGGAGCAGCTCGGTCATGAGGTCGTCGGACGGGTGCTCGGCGCGCCAGTCGATGTAGCTCGGCGAACAGCCTCGGCCCGCGCGTTCGTAGGCTGTCGCGTCGGGCTCGTCGCCCTCGTCGAGGCGCAGGCCCTCGTCGATGCCGGTCGCGGATCGCCTCCTGGTCCTGCTCGGGGATGCCGAGCAGCATGCCGATCGTGCGCATCGGCATCTGCGGCCCCGAGGTCGGTGATGAAGTCGAAACGGCCGCCGCCGACGAGCGGGTCGAGGGTGCGGCGCAGAACTCGCGCACCTTCGGCTCGATGGCGTCCATCTTGCGCGGGGTGAAGACCCGCGACAGAGCCCGCGGTGCAGGTCGTGCAGCGGGCGGGTCCTCGAAGATGATCGAGCCCGGCGGGATCTCGATGTCCGCCTTGATGATCTCCAGGAGCGTGCCCTTGGCCGAGCTGTAGGTGCGCCAGTCGATCGAGGCCGGCTCGACGTCGTCGAAGCGGCTCAGGGCGTAGAAGTCGTACTTCTCGTTGTAGTAGAGCGGCGCCTCGTCGCGCATCCGCCGCCACACCGGGTACGGATCGGCGTCGATCGTCGAAGTCGTAGGGGTCGTAGTAGACGTCAGAGACTTCGCTCAGGACCGGCACTCGAACTCCTTTGGACGACCGATGCGAGGAGTATTACACCGCCATAGTTGGTCTTGGTCAGATTTCGTTTCCGTTATCCGCCGGCCAGTCTGCTACGCGGTCTGGTTGATCTTGCGAGCGGGGTCGCTGGTCAGCGCGGTGTGGAAGGGCGCTGCCCGCCCGTAGGAGGCCGCCGCGCCGCACAGGATGATGTCTGCCCGGCGGCACAACCGGCGCCGCAGGGCCGACGGGGTCTGCGAGGTGGCGGCCCAGGCAACGAGCGTGTCCATGGTGGACGCCTGCAGCAGGGCGGCGACCTCCTCGACGTCAACCGACGGCGGCAGATCGCCGCGTTCGATCGCGTACTTCAGGACCGTTTCGAACGCCAGCCCGAAACCGCGGGCTCGCTCCGGCGTCGACCCCGCATGCATCAGCCGCGACCAGTGGGCGACGACGCGCAGCAGCGCCGCGCGCGGCGCCCGGGACACCCGGCGAGCCAGCGAGGTCATGAGTTGCTCGACCAGATCCGGGGTTCCCTCGCCCCAGCCCATCGCCAGCTCGGTCTCGTCGATCATGATCTCGGCCGTCGCCCACGGCATCTCGAGCAGGATGTCCTCCTTGTGGGCGAAGTGGAAGTAGAACGTGCCCTTGCTGACCCCAGCCGCACGGGCAATTTCCTCGGCGGTAGTGGTCTCGAAGGCCGTCTCGAAGCCGCGCTCGTTCCAGATCTCCAGGGCGGTGCGAATGAGCTTGCGGCGGGTGTCACGTGAGCGCTCTTGGGAAAGGGCCGATCGGCGTGGAGCCGCGCGATCAGCAGCTTCTCCGGCTTCGCTCTTGCTCACCTGAGACACCTCGTGCTCCCGGAATTGGTCAGTGTCATACTTGGCGCTGCGCCTGGAGGATAGGCAAAATCCGGAGTCCCGCCACGCTATCAGCGCTACCGGGCGGTAGGAATTGCACCGAGCCCAAATAGCGGCGTAGGCTGCCGGCATGCTCTTGGACCTGACCTCGGATCAGGAGTTCTTCCGGCAGACCACCGCAAAGTTCCTCGAGAGCCAGGTCCCGATCGACGCGGTTCGCGCGCTTCGCGACGACCCGGCGGGATACCAGCCGGACTACTGGCGGCGCGGAGCTGAGCTCGGGTGGGCCTCGCTGCTCGTCAGCGAAGAGCTCGGCGGCGGCACCATCAGCGGAGCAGGACTCGTCGACCTCACGCTCATCGCTCACGAGTTCGGCCAGCACGCCGCGCCGGGTCCGCTGGTGCCGGTCAACGTCGTGACGGCGGCGTTGAACGCGGCCCACAGTCACACCGAGGTGCTGGAAAGCTTGCTGGCCGGCGAGTCCGTCGCGTCATGGGCGATCGCCGAGCGCGACACCAGCCCTGCTCTGGACGGGGTCCGCCTCTCGGTGAGCGTGGAGGGCGATGAGGTCGTCCTCAATGGCGACAAGCGCCCGGTGGAGTCCGCTGCCCAAGCCGGCCATCTGCTCGTCACCGGTCGCAGCGAGTCCGGGCTCACCCAGGTACTGGTTCCGGCTGATACCGCAGGGGTCACGATCAGCCCGATGGGATCGGTCGACCTGACGCGCCGTTTCGCAGCGGTCCGTTTCGAGAACGTGCGGCTGCCGGCTGATGCGGTCGTCGGCGAGATCGGCGGCGCCGGCCCCATGGTCGAGCATCAGCTTCAGATCGCCGTCGTCACCCATAATGCCGAGGCGGTCGGCGCGATGCAGTCGGCGTTCGACATGACGGTCGCCTGGGCGTTCGACCGCTACTCGTTCGGCCGCCCGCTCGCGTCGTATCAGGAGATCAAGCACCGCTTCGCCGACATGCTCTCGTGGTTGCAAGCGAGCCATGCAGTCAACGACGCGGCGGCGGTGGCGTTCGACGCGGGCACGCCTGAGGCGGCGGATCTCGTCAGCGCGGCCAAGGCGTACATCGGTGACCACAGCACCGAGCTGCTGCAGGACTGCGTGCAGATGCACGGCGGGATCGGCGTGACCTTCGAGCACGACATCCATCTCTACCTGCGTCGCGTCACCATCAACCGGGCGCTCTACGGCACCCCACCCGAGCACCGCCAGCGGCTCGCAGCCCATCTCGTCGCCGGCGGGAAGGGCGTGGCATGAGCACCGAAACCGTCGGATCTGCCGAGTCTGTCGAGGAGTTCCGCCAGCGGGCCCGCACCTGGATCCAGGCCAACCTGCGCAAGCTCGACCCTGACGAGAAGTACGGCCCGAGCCTGATGGGCTTCAGCGAGGAGCAGGAGCGGCTCGACCTCGAGCATGACCGCGCGATCCAGCGCAAGATGTTCGACGCGGGGCTGGCCGGAGTCGCGTTCCCGCGCGAGTACGGCGGTCAGGGGCTCGGCCCCGACCACCAGCGCGCGTTGAACGAGGAGCTCGGCGGCTACGACTACCCCGCCCACATCCAGATCCCGACCTTCTCGCCGTGCGCCGCGGTGCTGCTCGACTTCGGCACTGAGGAGCAGAAGAAGCGCCACCTGCCCGCCATCTTCAAGGGCGAGGAAGTGTGGATGCAGTTCCTGTCCGAGCCCAGCGGCGGGTCCGATGTCGCCGGCGCGCTCACCACCGCCGTCCGCGACGAGGACGATTGGGTGCTGAACGGCTCGAAGATCTGGACGACCGGGGCCTGGTACGCCGACTGGGGGCTCTGCCTCGCGCGGACCAACTGGGATGTGCCCAAGCACCGCGGGCTGACCGTCTTCATCCTGCCCATCCGCCAGCCGGGCGTCGATGTCAGCCGCATCGAAATGCTCAACGGCAACAAGGAATTCTGCCAGGAGTTCCTCACCGATGTGCGGGTGCCTGACACCGACCGCATTGGCGAGGTCGACGGCGGGTGGACGGTCGGCGTCCGGTGGATGTTCCACGAGCGGATGCTGGCGAACTCGTCGTTCGTGACGGTCCCGACAGGCACCCGTCTCGGCGGCGGGACCGCGCCGGGGCTGGTCGAGGTGGCCCGTGATGCCGGCCGGCTCGACGATCCCGCGGTACGCGATCTGATCGGCGAGGCGCGCACCATCGACCTGGTGGGCCAGCAGCTCAACCGGCGCGTCGGCCGGCTCGTCACGAGTGGTCAGATGTCTGACCAGGCCGCCGCGATCGGCCGGCTCTTCCACGGCATCTCCAACGCGCGCACGTCGACCATCAGCTTCGAGATCGCCGGCGCCATCGGCGGAGCGTGGACCGAGGACGACGGCGCGGCCGCCGAATCGGGAGTCACGTTCCTCATGCGGCAGACGTCCTGCATCGGCGGCGGCACCACCGAGATGGCCCGCAACGTCATCAGCGAGCGCGTGCTCGGCATGCCCCGCGAGCGCTCGCACGACCCGAGCCTGCCGTTCCGCGACATCCCGCGCAGTTCCTCGAGCGCCCGCCGCTCCTAGGGCCACCGCCGCCCGACCCGGGCCGACGCTTCCGCGGAACTGAGAACCGGGGGTTACGGGCGCCGCATAGCCCCGCGTTCTCAGAACCGCGTCACCGGAGGCGGAGGGAAGGCGAGGGCGCCGCGGCGGAGCTAAGCGGCGGCATCCTCGTTGGCAGCGCCGGTGAAGCCGGCCGTCCTGGTGATGGCGTAGGCAGCGAGCCGGTCGTCGCTGCCGCCGTCGCGGACCTCGACCCGACCGAGCCCGTCACTCACCGACGCCGTGGCAAGGGCCGGCCCGATGCGCACCGGACGCAAGTAGCGCATCGCCAGCGACGACACCACTGACTCGGGGGTTGCTGAGAGGACGGCTTCCTCGACGGCGAGCGCTATCAGCCCGCCGTTGACGGTCTGGGAGCTGTTGAGCCCGTCCTCGGAGCGTGGCAGCACCGCGACGCCAGGGCTCTGCCGCACGCAGCCGGCGCGTCCCGCGAAGGGCTGACGCAGCCGGCCCGGTGGACGGCGTTCGGCGCGAAACGCCTCGTGCTCGGGCGGAATCCGCATGGTCACGTCGGGCACCGGCATGAACGACGCGGTACCGAACGCGACGCTTCTTCCTGTCTCGTCGGTGAAATCGACCGTTGCCACCATCACCGAGCGGCCGGATTTGATGAGCTGCGAGACCGCCCGCACCTCGCCGAACTCCCCGGCGTGCTGGTGCAGATGCACGTCGAGCTCGAGCGTGGTCGGCACCCGCGGGGCGAACGCGTCGAGCGCCAGGTAACCCGCCGCGATGTCGGTCCAGGTCGCGAAGATGGACGCGCGCACGACCGTCGTGCCCGGCGCGTACATCTCGGCCACGATCGGCGCCGACCCGTGAATCTCCTCCCCGACCCGGCCGAGATCGAACCCGAGCTCATGGACGATGTGCGTCGGGTAAGGCCTGGCTGATCCTGCGGCCAATTAGGCCTTGCCCAACAGGAACTTCACGATCGGGGTCGCCGACGGGTACACCTCGGTGTTACCTGCGGCGAAGTAGCCGGAGTCGGTCACCATGATGATGCCGTTGGCCGCACGCCCGGCGTCGCTGCACAAGTAGACGAGCGGGAACGCCTGCTCCATCGGGGTTGACGCCTCGATGCCGACCTCGGCGCGGTAGTCCGAGCCGAAACCGAGCCACATGTCCTTGTTGGCCTGGGCAAGCGGGGTGTCGGTGGGCCCGGGGCAGATCGCGTTGATGCGCACGCCGTCCTTGAGGAACGGCATCGCCTGGCGGGCGACGTACGCGCAGATCGTCTGCTTGCTCCAGTAGTAGTCGGCGTGGTTGTGGTCGTGCGCCCATTGCGACGCGGCGTCCCAGTCGTCGATGCTCAGGTACTCGACCAGCTCCGGCAGGTTCGCCTCCCAGCCCAGACCCGCGGCAGAGGAGATGAAGCCGATCGAGGAGCCGCGCGGCAGCATCCCGGCGCCCATCATCCGGTCGATCAGCCGCCGGTGGCCCAGGAAGTTGATCTTTTCGATTCCTGGCGTGCCGTCGGCGACGCCCGCGCACGAAAAGAGCGCGTGGATCGGGCCGCCGCACTCGTCGACAGCACGGTCGATCGAGGCCGGGTCCGAGAGGTTGACCTTGATGGCCTTCGCGCCGGGCAGGTTCACGTCGGCGTAGTCCATGACCACGACCTCAGCACCGGCGTCCTGCACCAGCTCAGCCGTCGCCGCGCCCATCCCGGTGGCGCCACCCACCACCAGCACTCGCTTGCCGTCGTACCGGAACGCGTCGAAGGCGCCCATCGCAGTTCTCCTGGAATCGTTGAGGTTTACGGGTAAGTAAGGGTCAGGCGAGGGTCACGCGACAACGCCGCGGACCTTGAGGTCGACGACCGTGTCCCAGTCCAGGCCGAGCTCGGCGAGGATCGCGTCGCCGTGCTCGTTGAACTGCGGCGCCCGGATGGGCTTGGGCGGCTCCTCGTCGAACTGCACGGGAGCAGCAGTGAGTTGGAAGTTCACCCCGGCAGCGGTGGTGCAATCCTGGACGTAACCGTTGGCGATTGCCTGCGGATCGACCGCCGCGAGCTGGGTGTCCTGCACGACGGTCCACTGGCCGGTGAAGTCGGCGAGCGCGACCCGCCACTCCTCCAGCGGCCGCTCACCAAAAGCGCTTCGCAGGATCTCCTGGGCATCGGCGGAGTTCGCCATGAGTGCCTCGTGGCTGGAAAACCGCTCGTCGGTCGCCAACTGCGGCTGCCCGATCGCCTGCGCCATCGGCGCCCAGTACTTACCCGCCTGCAGGCAGCACAGCGCGAGCCAGTGGCCGTCCTTGGTCAGGTAGTTGCGCACCAGCGGGTTGCTGCGCATGGCTGACGCGGGCGGTGGCCGCCACGGCATGCCGAGCAGCAACGAGAGCCCGAACGCCTGGCCCATGGCCCACATGCCGGTGCCGAGCAGTGAGACGTCGACGACGGTGGCCTCACCCGTGCGCTCGCGGTGGAAGAGCGCGCCCATCATCCCGCCGGCAATCGTCATGGCGCCGATGGAGTCACCGAAGCCGGGGGCGGGCGGGACCGGCACCTCGGTGTAGTCCTCTTTCATGACGCCCATGGCGACCCCGGAACGGGCCCAGAAAGCCAGCGCGTCGTAAGAGCCCTTGTCAGCGTCGGGACCCCGCTCACCCTGGCCGGTGCCGCGTACGTAGATGATCTGCGGGTTATGGGCGCGGACTTCCTCGAGACCGATCTTCAGCTTCTTGCGCACGCCCGGGAGCTTGTTGGTGAGAAAAATGTCAGAGGTGGCGATGAGCTTGTGCAGAATTTCCAGGCCGTCGTCGCTCGTGAGGTCGAGGCCCAGGCTCTTCTTCCCGCGGTTGGAGTGCTCGAGCAGGATGTGGACATCCGCCGGGACAGCCGCGACGCCGGTCGAAGCCAGTCCGCGCATCGCGTCGCCGCGCTCGACGTGTTCGATCTTGATGACCTCGGCGCCCCAGTCGGCCATCAGCGCCGACGCCGCGGGCACGAACGTGTGCTCAGCGACCTCAAGGATGCGGACGCCTTGCATCACTGCGGTCATCCAGTACCTCCGACGAGCTGTGCGGCCGGCTTGACTGCCCGGGCGGCTGCGTTAGTTTCGACAGTTAGTTTTAACATCGACGTCAACTCCGATGCTAGAGATGAACGCAAAGGAACGGCATGAGGCCCCTCCCCGAGCTGACCCCGGCGACCGAGTGGTTCTGGCGTTCCGGTGCCGACGGCAAGCTGCGCATCCAGGGCTGCTCCGACTGCGGCCAACTGGTGCATCCGCCGGTCCCGATCTGCCCGCGGTGCCGAAGCCGCGCCTCGGCCCCGGTGGAGATGTCGGGACGGGCGACGGTCGTCGGCGTCACGGTCAACGTCCAGCCGTTCCTGCCCGATTTCGACCTCGCTCCCCCGTACGTCATCGCGAACGTCGCGCTCGAGGAGGACGCCGACGTCCGGCTCACCACGAACATCGTCGGCTGCGAGCCGGGCGACGTGCACATCGATCAAGACGTCGAGGTCGCGTTCGAGCAGCACGGCGATGTCTGGCTGCCGCTCTTCACACCCACCGGCCGGCCTGATACGCCGGGTCGTATCGCCGAGGTGCGGCTACCCGCGCCGCGCCCGCCCGTCACCAGCGATCGCTTCGAGCACCGGTCGGTGCTGTCCGGTATCGGACGCTCCAAGCTCGGCCGCCGGCTCATGGTCGACCCGCTCTCGCTGACCATCGACGCCTGCCTGGCAGCCGTCGCCGATGCGGGCCTCACGCTCGAGGACATCGACGGGCTCTCGACGTATCCCGGAATGGTCGGCGCCGGCATGAGCGAGGGCGGGGTCACCGCCGTCGAGGAAGCCCTGCGTATCCACCCGACGTGGACCAACGGCGGCGGCGACCTCCCCGGCCCGGGCGGCTCCGTCATCGCGGCGATGCTGGCCGTCGCGTCCGGACTGTGCCGTCACGTGCTGTGTTTCCGGACGGTCTGGGAGTCCACGTACCGCGCGCTCGGCCTCGGTCACGCGCCCGGGCGGGTCTCCGGGCCGATGATGGAATGGCGCGCGCCGTACGGGGCGATGTCCGCCGCGAACTGGATCGCGATGAACGCCGCCCAGTACTTCCATCGTTACGGCGCGACGCGCGAGATGCTCGGCATGATCGCAGTCAACGGGCGTACCAACGCCGGCCGCAACCCCGTCGCGATCTACCGCGAGCCGATGACGATGGACGACTACATGGCTGCCCGGATGGTGTCGACGCCCTTCGGTCTCTACGACTGCGACATCCCATGCGACGCCTCGATCGCCGTCATCGTCTCGGCCGCCGAGGTGGCCGGCGACCTGCCGCATCCCGCCATCCGCATCGAGTCCGTGGGAACCCAGATCCTGGAACGCGTCTCATGGGAGCAGGGCACCATCACCCACGAGCCCCAGGTGCTCGGCCAGTGCGCGCACCTGTGGACCCGCAGCAGCCTGCGCCCCGCTGACGTGGACCTCGCCCTGCTCTACGACGGCTTCTCGTTCAACGCCATTTCCTGGCTGGAAGCGCTGGGATTCTGCGGGCTCGGCGAGGCGCAGGACTGGCTGGACAAGGGACGCCGGATCGGCGCGGGCGGCGAGCTGCCGGTCAATCCCCACGGCGGGCAGCTGTCGGAGGGACGTACCCACGGATACGGCTTCATCTATGAGGCGATCACGCAGCTGCGGCACGACGCGGGCGAGCGGCAGGTGGCCGATGCCAGGACGGCGGTGGTCACGTCCGGCGGCGGTACCCCCTCGGGTGTGCTGCTGCTGCAACGTGACGGGGTGTGACACGGCCGGTCGACCGGCCACCCGCGTGGGCGCACGGTCGCAAAGCCGCTGATCAGTAGACTCACCCGTGGCTTGGGCCCGCCGAGGCGTTACCGGCGACAGGTGGGTGACCAGCAAGAAGGGGTGCTGACCGTGACGGCAGCTGCGCAGGTCGAAGGCGAGAAGCCGAGCGGACCGCGCTCGCGCAAAGGCGTCCAAACGCGCAGTCGGCTGCTGGATGCGGCCAAGGCGGTCTTCGAAAAGGACGGCTTCCTCGAGGCCCGTATCTCCGACATCGCCGAGCGCGCCGGCCTCTCGCACGGGTCGTTCTACCACTACTTCGATTCCAAGGAGCAGATCTTCCGTGAGGTCGCGAAGGCGATCGAGGACGAGCTCGAGGCCCCCGTCGACGCGGTCATCTTCGACCCGGAGTCCACGGCCACGCCCCGCGAGCGGATCCGTGAAGGAATCCGCCGCCACCTGGTGAGCTATCGCGAAGAGGCGCCCATCATGGGCGTCATCGAGCAGGTCTCGCGCTACGACGACCACGTGCGAACCATGCGAGCCAAGCAGCGCGAGCAGTCACAGCAGCAGATCGCGGAGTCGATCCGCCAGTTGCAGCTGCGCGGGCTGGCCGATCCGAAGCTCGATCCCGACTTGGCGATCGCGGCGCTCGGCGCCATGACCCAGCGCTTTCCGGAGCTCTGGCTGGTCGAGCACACCCACGAGTTCGACTTCGACGAGGCGGTCGACCAGCTCAGCCGGCTGTTCTCCAACGCGCTCGGGATCCCCGAGATCGTCCCCAAGAAGCGGCGCGGCGGCCGCAACACCTGACGTTTGCCGGTGGCGTGCGGCGGGGTGCCCTTACTATCGACGTCGACGTCGAATTAGCTGGCTGTGTGGTCGGGAGGAGCCCCCATGCGCGTGGTAGTCGTTGGTGCGTCGAGCGGTTTGGGCCGGTGCATCGGGGTCGGGCTCGCCCAGCGGGGTGCTGAGGTGGCGCTGCTGGCACGACGGCACGACATGCTGGTCGACGCCGCGAAGGAGGCCGGCCCCGGCACGCTCGCGATCGCCTGCGACGTCACCGACCAGGCCTCCTGCGAGGCCGCGATCGCCGAGGCCGCCGAAGGGCTCGGCGGTATCGACGCGCTCGTCTACTCCACCGGGATCGGCATCCTGAACCGGTTGACCGACATCGACGCCGAGACCTGGCGCCGCGCGTTCGACACGAACGTCATCGGCGCGGCGCTCATCACCGCCGCGGCGATCCCCCACCTGACGGCCTCATCCGGGGTGGCGGCCTACCTGTCATCCATCAGCGCCTCGCTCACGCCGCCGTGGCCGGGCCTCGGCGCGTACGCCGTCACCAAGGCGGCGTTGGACAAGCTCGTCGAGGCCTGGCGCGCCGAGCACCCCGCAGTCGGCTTCACCCGCGTCGTCGTGGGTGACTGTGCGGGCGGCGAAGGCGCCTCGATGACGGGATTCGCGAACTCCTGGGACCCGGAGATCGCCGCCGAGTTCTACCCGACCTGGATCTCGCGCAACTACATCACCGGCACGCTGCTCGAGGTGGACGAACTCGTGCGCGTGATCGACTACATCGCCAAATCCGGCGCCGGGACGAGCATCCCGTCGGTGACCGTGACCCCGCGCCCGCCGGTCTGAGCCCAGTCAGACCGAAACCGGAACGCGCATCAGCCGGCCGAGGTTGCCGCCCATGATGGCCTCGACGTCGTCGGCCGGCATGTTCGGCGGCAGGTGGTCGAGGTAGCTGCAACGGCTCGGCAAGCCCCTCGGGGTGCGGGTAGTCCGAACCGAACAGGACATGGTCGGCGCCGATGGAGGTCGACCAGCTTCTCGATGTCGTCCTCGTGGAACGGGCTGATGTAGACGTTGCGCTTGAACGCCACGACCGGGTCCTCGTCGAACCCTGCGGCATCTTGCGATACGTGTCCGCGAAGTGCTCCAGCAGCGGGCGCCACCCAGTCGCCGCCGTTCTCGATCGAGCGCGATCTTGAGGTCGGGGAAGCGGGTGAGCACGCCGTGGCACACCAGCGCCGCGACCGAGTCCTCGATCGGCCGGTGGCCCATCGTCAGATAGCGGAACGGGTCGGGCCTGAACGGCAGCATCTCCCGCCGGGCCGGTCCAGTCGTTGCCTGTAGCGCGAGTAGCCGCTGTCGGAGGCGTGCATCGCGACGAGGATGTCGTTCTCGACGCACGCCTGCCAGAACGGGTCGAACTCGGGAAGCGCGAACGAGCGCGATCCGCGCAAGCCCGGCACCGGCGCCGGACGGACCAGACACCGTGCGAGCGCCGCGCTCGATCACCCACTGCAGCTCCTCGAGCGCCTTCTCGACGATCGGCAGAGTGATGACGGGGGTGCTGAAGATCCGGTCCTGTAGTTGAAGGACCACTCCTCGTGCATCCACTCGTTCAGCGAGTGGATGACGGCGTGAGTCAGATCGGGATCGTCGCGCAGGCGCTCCTCGAGCAGGCTCGCGAGCGTCGGGAACATCAGGGTGCGGTCGACCCCCAGCTCGTCCATCAGCTCCAGGCGCGGCGCCGGCTCGCGGAACGCCGGGATGCCGCGCATCGGCTCGCCGATGATCTCGCGGTACGGACTTGCCCTCCGGGTTGCCGTTACGGAAGTACTCCTCCTGCGCCCCGGGACGCGCGACCACCTCGAACGTGGGGTTCGGGATGTAGTCGCTGATCATGCCCGCGCACGGCGATCTTCGTGCGGCCGCGGACCTCGACGTAGTCGACGGCGTTCTTGTATCGAACCGGGAGGTGGCGGGTGAACGCGTCTCGCGTCTCGTAGAAGTGGTTGTCGGCGTCGAAGACGGGGAAGTCGCACCTACGTTCCATGCCAGTCACGTTAACCGGGTTTTGACGGCGACGTCAATATTGGAGACCGGGCCGACCCGGAGTTGCTCACAGTCCCGCAGGAGAACCTTCTTCTCGGGACGAACGCGAGCGTTCTACGGGGATTGGGGGGCGGTATCGTCCCCGCCGTGGACCTCTCCCACAGCGCCGCTGACGAGCAGTTCCGGCAGGAATTTCGGACCTGGCTGGACGCCAACCTGCCGGCCGAGTGGCGTACCGAGCAGTTCTGGGAGACCAGGACTCTGGACGAGGGATTCGAACTGCGTCGCCGGTGGGAGCGCGAGAAGGCGCTCGCCGGCTGGGCCGGCATCAACTGGCCCACGGAGTACGGCGGTCGCGGCGGCACGCCCGCCCAGAAGGCGATCTACGACGAGGAGATGGCCCGGGCGCGCGCGCCCCAGACCGTGAACAACCTTGGGCTGACGTTCCTGGCCCCGACGGTCATGGCGATCGGCACCGACGCGCAAAAACGCGAGATCATCCCGTCCCTGCTGCGCAACGACGTGATCTGGTGTCAGGGCTTCTCCGAGCCTGGTGCCGGCTCCGACCTCGCGGCCCTGACCACCCGCGCGGAGCGCCAGGGCGACGAGTTCATCGTCAACGGCCAGAAGGTGTGGACCAGCAACGCCCTACACGCCGACAAGATGTTCGCGCTGGTACGCACCTCCAGCGAGGCCAAGAAGCACCATGGCATCACCATGCTGCTCCTCGACCTTCATCAGCCGGGGGTCGACATCCGGCCGCTGAAGCAGCTGACCGGCAAGCAGCACTTCGGGGAGGTGTTCCTCACCGACGCTCGGGTGCCGGCCGACCAGGTGCTCGGCGAGATCGGTAGCGGCTGGAACGTCGCCATGCTGCTGCTGTCCTTCGAACGCGGCGCCTCGGCGATGGGCTACTACACGACGTTTCGCCGCGAACTCGGGGAGATCGTCGAGCTCGCCCGCCGCACTCGACGGGGCTCGGGGCCTGCCGGCGACGACCCGGTGATCCGCCAGAAGATCGCCCAGGCCGTCGTCGAACTCGAGTCGCTCAAGCTGCATTCGTTGCACATCCTCACCAAGGTCGAGCGCGGCGAGGAGCTCGGCTTCGAATCGTCGATGACGAAGCTGCAGTGGAGCCAGACACATCAATACCTCGGCGAGCTCTACATGGACGTCCTGGGCCCGGACGGCTGGACAGCCCGCACGAACGATGGGACCTACGGGGAGCTGTTCCCCTTGCAGGAAAGCGCGCTGTGGTCGCGTTCGGAGACCATCTGGGGCGGCTCGTCGCAGGTGCAGCGCAACATCGTCGCCGAGCGCGTGCTCGGCTTGCCGCGGTAGATCAGGACTAGAGCAGAGCTAGGTCGGGAGACGCGTGGAGTTCAGCCTCAACGACGAGCAACGCGCCCTGCAGGACGCGGTGCGCTCCTACCTGCGCGACCGGTTCGACCTCACGGCGGTGCGCGCGGTGTACGACGACCCGGAGTCGAACGGCAATCCCGCCGCGCTCTGGACGGCCTTGAGCGAGCAGGGCTGGCTCGCCGTCCTCATCCCGCAGGAGTACGAGGGGCTCGGGCTGGGACTGCTCGAGGCGGCCGTCATCGCGCGCTGCCTCGGCGCGGGCGCGGTGCCCGGGGCGTACACCGCGACCCTCCTGGCGGCGGAGGCGATCCGGCTCGCGGGCAGCCCCGAGCAGCAGCAGGCCTGGCTGCCGCGGATCGCGGCCGGCGAGGTGTGCCTGACCACCGCGCTGCGCGGCGCCGGAAACGACTGGTCGGTCGCGGGCACGCCCTTCGAGGCTGAGGGAGAGCGGCTGACCGGACACGCGCCGGCGGTGGAGTACGGCGCGGCGGCCGTCGCGATCATCGCTGCCAGCCGCGACGGCGGGCTGTGGATCGTCGACCCCAACGGGGAACGAGTGGGCGGGGTGCACGTGAGGCCGGTCCCCACGCTGGACCGCACCACGCGGCTGGCGAACGTCGACCTGACCGGCGTGCACGCCGAGCGGCTCGCCGGGTCAAATGCCGAAGTCCTGGGCGCGCTTGTCGACCGCGGGGCCGTGCTCGCTGCCGCCGAGCTGACCGGCATCGCCCGTGAGGCGCTCACCCGCACCGTCCAGTACGACAAGGACCGGGTGCAGTTCGGGGTCCCGGTGGGCTCGTTCCAGGCGATCAAGCACGCACTGGCCGACCTCGCCGTCGCCGTCACGATGGCCGAGCACACCGCGCTCCACGCCGCCCATTGCGTCGATATGACCACCGGTCTCGGGGCACCGGAGGCCGCCCTCGCCGTCTCCGTCGCGAAGGTCAAGGCATCGGACACCGCCCGGGAGGCGACGGCAGCGATGATCCAGTTCCACGGCGGGATCGGCTACACGTGGGAGCACGACGCCCACTTCTATTACAAGCGCGCCAAACGTCTGGAGTACGCGTACGGCGATGCATCGGCGCATCGTGAGCGGATCGCTTCGCTGGTGGTGGACCAGTGAGCACGGGACCCCTCGCCGGCGTCAAGGTCCTGGACCTGTCACGCATGTACCCGGGGGCGTTCTGCACGCTGCTGCTCGCCGATCTCGGCGCCGACGTCCTCAAGGTCGAGGGCCCGGGCGCGGGTGACGGGCTGCGCCGGTTGGTCTCCCCCGGGACGTTCAATGCGACGCACACCGCGCTGAACCGGGGCAAGCGCTCGCTCGTGCTGGACCTGAAAAGGGTCGGCGCTGCCGGTGTTCTGAAGCGTCTGGTGGCCTGGGCCGACGTGGTCGTCGAATCGCACCGGCCGGGCCAGCTCGATCAGCTCGGGATGGGCTACGAGGCCCTGAGAGCGGTGAACCCGCGCATCGTCTGGTGCTCGGTCACCGGCTTCGGCGATCATGGCCCGCTGGCGCAGGCAGCCGGCCACGACATCACCTATCTCGGCTACGCGGGCCTGCTCGGCCTGCTGTCCGACGGGCCGACCACGCCGCCGGCCGCCACCATCTCCATTCCGCTCGCGGCGAGCCTGGCGGCGGTCGGGATCCTCGCCGCCGTCGTCGAAGCCGGCCGCACGGGCCACGGGTCGCGGCTCGACGCCAACATGGCCGACAGCGCGATGTGGGTGCTGGCCGAGGACGTCGCACGCGCGGCAAACGCGCCCACCCCGGGGTGGGGATCGTTCGCCGCGCGCAACGTCTACACGTGTGCCGACGGCAAGCAGGTCACCGTCGCCTCGACCGAACCCCGCACCTGGGCTGCGCTGTGCGAGGCGCTGGGCACTCCCGAACTTGCCGGCCATCGCCTCGGCCTGGACGACGATGCCCCCGTCACGGCCAAGCTGACCGAGGTCTTCCTGAGCAAACCGGCCTCCCACTGGTGCACGAACCCTGGCTACGCGGGGGGCGTCGGACCGGTCAACGACCCGGCCGACCTGCTCAGCGATCCCGCGATGACCGAGCGGCACAGCATCGCGGCGCTGGCCGGCTCGGGGACGCAGGTGCTGGCCAATCCGATCCGGTACGGCGGCAGCCGCGGCGACGCGGCGTCGCACGCGCTGAAAGACCCACCCGACCTCGGGGCCGACACCGAGGCGGCGCTGTCCGCCGCAGGCTTCAACCCGGACGAGATCACCGCGCTGCGGGCCGAAAACATTGTTGGTTGACGGAGGAAGCATGGACATCGATTTCGGCCTGAATGGCAAGCGGGCGCTCATCACGGGGTCAGGGCAGGGGGTCGGCGAGGGGATCGCCCGCCTGCTGGCCGCGGCGGGGGCCGAGGTGCTCGTCAACGACCTCGTCGCCGATCGGGCCCAGGCGGTCGCGGACTCCATCGTTGCCGGCGGTGGCAAGGCCTGCGGTGTGGCGTTCGACGTCACCGATTTCGACGGGGTACATGCCGCATTCGCGGGCCTCGGTCGCGTCGACATCCTCGTGAACAACGCCGGAAACGCGGGCGGCGAGGGCTGGGCCGGCATGGCGCCGTTCATCGCGACCACACCGGCGGACTGGGCAAAGTACCTCGACGTCAACCTGTACGGCGCCATGAACTGCGTCCACGCGGCGCTTCCGGGAATGATCGAGGGCACGTGGGGCCGCGTCGTCACCGTGACGTCCGAGGCAGGCCGCGTCGGTGAGGCGCAGATGGCGGCCTACTGCGCAGCGAAAGCCGGTGCAGCCGGATTCAGCCGGGGCATCGCCCACGAGGTCGCCCGATACGGCATCACCGTCAACAACATCGCGCTCGGCACGATGCGGACCCCGGTCAGCTCGGCACTGTGGGACGACCCGACGAAGGCCGACCAGCAGAAGGCGCTCATGTCCAGCTATCTGATCCGCCGGCCCGGCGATCCGGCCGACGCGGCGTGGGCGGTGGCCATGCTCGTCAGCCCGCGCGGGTCGTGGATGACGGGGCAGACCATCCCCGTCAACGGGGGCTACTCGTTCGCCTTGTGAGACTTGTGAGACTTGTGGGAATGGGCTGAAGAACATGGGATTGCTGGACGGCCGCGTCGCCATCGTGACGGGAGCGGGCCGCGGGCTCGGCCGGGCGCACGCGCTCGCGCTGTCGGCCGCGGGCGCCGCGGTGGTGGTCAACGACGTCGGCGCCGGGCTGGGCGGGGAAGCCACCGACGAGTCGCCCGCCGATGCCGTTGCCGGTGAGATCCGGGCGGCCGGAGGTTCGGCGCTGGCCGTCCGCTCGTCGGTGAGCGACTGGGACGCGTGCGGTTCCCTTGTGGAGCAAGCGATTGCGCAGTTCGGCCGGCTCGACATCGTCGTCAACAACGCCGGCATCACCCGCGACCGCATGCTCGCCTCCTCGACCGAGCAGGACTTCGACGCCACGTTCGCCGTGCACGTGAAGGGCACGTACGCGCTGAGCCATCACGCCTGCCGGCACTGGCGCGAGGAACACAAGCGCGCAGCTGACGTCACCGGCCGAATCGTCAACACCACTTCAGGTTCCGGGATGTTCGGCAACATCGGCCAGAGCGCGTACGGCTCCGCGAAGGCGGCCATCATCGGGCTGACCGTCACCACCGCGCTCGAGATGCGTCGCTACGGGGTCACGGCCAACGCCATCTCGCCCATCGCGCTGACCCGGATGACCGAGCGGATGATGGGGCCGGCGCCGGAGGGTGGCTTCGATCCTCGTGAGCCGGCGAACGCGTCCGGCGTCGTGGTCTACCTCGGCTCGCGCGAGTCCGGGTGGCTGACCGGCCAGGTACTGCGCATCGACGGCGATCGGGTGCAGCGGATGCGCGGCTGGCAGATCGCCGGTGAGCACGCGTCAGCCGCCGGCGGTGCCGTGACCCCCGACGAGCTGCTGGACGCCGTCCCCGCCATGTACGGGGTCATCCCGGCGGGGGTGAACACCCTGACGGCTCCTGCTTCCTAGCGCGCTCCTGCTTCCTAGCGCGCTCCGTCGGTCAGGCGCCGAAGCCGTGCAGCAGGAAATCCCAGAGCTCCTCGGCCGCGTCACCGCGGCTCGGACGCTTCGAACTGGCGCTGATCGTGGTGGTGAACGCGTTGAACATGATGGCCTGCAGCATCACCCCGGCCACCCTGTCATGACGCAGCCCGGCGCGGATGGCACCGGACTGCGCCGCGGCGTCGAGCAGCTCCTCGAGCAGGCTCAGCAGCGGAACGAACGCGCGCGAGGCTTCCTGCGGATGCTCGGTGAGCAGCTGCTGGGCGAACTGGGCCAGCGCGTTGGAGCCCTTCTTCGCCGCGCGGGCCTTCGGCGCGGGCCGGCACGCCCGGTAGTACTCGATCGCGAAGCGATGCAGCCGGCTGAGTGGATCCTGCTCCTCATACACCGCCTCGCGCAGCGTCTCGGCCGTGGAGCGCACCGAATCCTCGAACAGCGCGACGAGCAGCTCGTACTTGCCCTCGAAATACTGGTAGAAGCTGCGCAGCGACTGCCCGGATCGCTCGACCACCTCTTGAACCGTGAACTCCCGGTCAGGGCTGGCTGTCATGAGCTCCAGAGCGGCGTCGAGGAAGCGCTGGATGCGCGTCTCGGCGCGGGCCCGGGCAGGATCGAGAACGCGCGCGACGGCCAGCTCGCGGCGGGAGACCGCGGCGCTGGAGGACCGCTCGACCGCCACCGGCTCGTTCTTGGGCATGCAACCAGCGTACTCGTGACGGAGAGGCTCGTATTCCTTGACAAGCTGGTAGTCCCTGGGTGTCGCGAGAACCATCTTCTCGGATCGAGGTCCTGCCGTTCGTTGCCACGGACTGAGAACCATATTATCCTTTTCTGATTATGGGCGTCTCCACTCGGTCGGAGCCCCGGCGCAGCGGCAGCCGCGATCACGGCTTCCATGCGCTGCGCGTGCGTCGCATCGTCACCGAGACCCCCGAAGCGGTCTCGATCGTGCTGGATGTGCCGGCGGACCTCAAAGCTGCCTTTGCCTACCAGGCCGGCCAGTTCGTCACCTTCCGGCTGACGATCGGCGGCCAGCAGCTGCTGCGCTCGTACTCGATGTCGTCATCCCCGCAGGTCGACGATGAGATGGCGGTCACCGTGAAACGGGTCCCCGGCGGCGTCGTTTCGAACTGGATCGCCGACACGCTGAGCGCCGGCGACACCCTGGAATCCACCCGCCCCGCAGGGGTGTTCTGCCTCGGCCCCGGCAGCGTAGACGTCCTTGCCTACGCTGGCGGCAGCGGCATCACGCCGGTGTACTCGCTGCTCAAGACCGCCCTGACGACGACCGGCCGGCGGGTGCGCCTGCTGTACGCGAACCGCGACCGGGAAAGCGCGATCTTCGCCGCCGGACTCGACCGCCTCGCCGAGCGCTTCGCCGGGCGGCTGGAGGTCGTGCACCACTTCGACGCGGATGGCGGATTCGTCGAGCCGGAGACGATTCGCCGGCACGCGGGGCAGGCACTCGACTCCGAGGTGTTCGTCTGCGGGCCGGGACCCTTCATGGACCTGGTGGAGTCGGCGCTTCACGAGCAGGGCATCGGGCCGTCGCATATCCACATCGAGCGCTTCACGCCGGCCGGCCTCACTGGTGCGCCGAAGCCCCCCGAGGCTGCAGCACAAGCCACGCAGGTCGAAATCGAGCTGGACGGGCAGGTGCAGTCGACCCCGCACCGTGCCGGGACGACCATCCTGCAGACGGCACGCCAGCTAGGGCTCACCCCGCCGTTCTCCTGCGAGGCGGGCGACTGTGCCACCTGCATGGGCCGGCTGCTCGAAGGAACTGCCACGATGCACGTGAACAATGCCCTGACCGACGACGAGGTGGCTGAAGGCTGGATCCTGACCTGCCAGGCCGTGCCGGACCCGCCCTCGGTGCGAGTGCGTTACGGCTATGACGACTGAGCCCATTCGGAGGACTGGATGAAGGACGCACGCGCATTGGTGGAGTCCACACCGCTCGCTGACATCATCGAGGTCGAGCAGCTGCTGGCGCGATACGCGGTCGGGATGACCAAGTAACGACGTCGAGGCGGTCATCGACGTGTTCACGCCCGACGGCACGTACAGCGCCTTCGGTTCGGCCTACACGCTCGAGCAGACTTCCCGGCACTCGTCGAGGCCGCGCCGAAGGGGCTGTTCATGACCGGCACGCCCGCGCTCGACCTGAACACCGACGATGGAACCGGAATGCAGACGCTGTGCTTCGTCGACCAGACCAACCACGACATGCGCATCGGCTATTACACCGACAGCTACCGGCGCACGGACAAGGGGTGGCGGCTGCATACCCGCTCCATGACGTTCCTGCGGCGCAGCGGCGCGCGTGATGCGGGCAAGGAGCACGACCCGCGCCGGCCGATCCCGCAGGCTGCCGCCGCTCCAGCGGCACGACCGGCCGGAAGCTAGCGGCCACATGGAACTCGCGGCTTTCCGCTCGGCGCTGGACGACCTGGCTCGACGCCCACGGCGACGAGCTCGCGCCCGGTGCGATCGATCCCACGTCGCTCGAAGGACGCATGGCGCAGCTGGCCAAGGTGAAGCGGCTGGCCTTCGACGCCGGTTTCATGCGCTGGGGGTGGCCCGAGCGCGTCGGCGGCCTTGGCGGATCGAGCATCCTGCGGGCGTACCTCGGTGAGGCGCTGACCGCACGTTCCCTGGTGGAGCCCGGCGTTTACTGCATGACCGAGGTGCTGGCACCGACGATGATCGACTACGCGCCGGCCGAGCTCGCCGCGACGATGGTGCCCCGCCTGCTGCGCGGCGACGAGACCTGGTGCCAGGGCTTCTCCGAGCCGGGAACCGGCAGCAACCTGGCAGCCCTGCAATGCCGGGCAAGGCTGGCCGACGGCGAGCGTGGCGCGTCACCGGGCCAGAAGGTGTGGACGAGCCTCGCCCAGTTCGCCGACCGGTGCGTGCTGCTCACCCGCACCGGCACGCCGGAGTCGGCACATCGCGGCATCACCGCACTCTTCGTCGACATGGACACCCCCGGCATCACGGTGCGTCCGATCGAGACCATGAACGGCATCCCGGAGTTCTCCGAGGTCTTCTTCGACGACGTCGTGGTGCCCGCCGACGCGCACGCTCGGCGAGGAGGGCCAGGGCTGGTCGATCGCCATGGACCTGCTGCCCGTACGAGCGCAGCACGGCCCTGTGGCACGCGGGCCGCCTTCCTGCACCAGCCGGTTACGCTGCTTGCTCACGGTCGCGCCTGACGGGCAGCCTCGACCGCGAGCGCGGTCGGCGAGGCGTCCACGCAGCTGTACGCGTTCCGGGCCCGCTCCCGCCAGACCCAGTACCGCATGGCTGCCGGCGAGCACGCTCGGCGCCGAGACCTCGATCGACAAGGTGCTGCTCGCCGCGGCCGAGCAGTCCGTGTTCGACCTCGTCGCCGACGCCCTGCCGCAGACCGTGCTGCGTCGGCGACGACGATGGCAGCCGCGAATGGCGCGCCGAGTACCTCTACTCGCGGGCTGCGACGATCTACGGGGGCAGCCGCGGAGATCCAGCGCAACGTCATCGCCCGCCGCCTGCTCGAGCTCGGGAGCGACCGCTGATGGACGCCGACGACCGCAAGCTCTTCGCCCAGAGCCTTCGTCACGCCACCGAGCAGCACACCGGATCGGCGCTCGACGCGGCCCTGCTGGAGCTCGGCTGGCACGACGCGCTCGGTGAGGACCGGCGCGCTGCCGTATCCCTGCTCTTCCAGATGCAGGGCGCGGCCAACGCCACCTCCTCATCCCTGGACGCGGTGTTGGCTCGCAGCCTCGGCTGCGCAGCAGACGCGGCGATCGTCCTGCCGCCACTGGGGAAATGGGACCCACCCGGCGTGATCTCCGGCGACCGGTTGAAGGTGCAAGGACTGGCGACGAGCGGGCTGCACTCCCGGGGAAGCGTCACGGTCGCGTGGGACGACGGCGAGCCGCTCATGGCCAGCGTGGCTCCGGCCGACCTCGACGTGCGCCCCGTCCCGGGCGTGGATCCCGCCCTCGGGCTGGTCGAGGTGACGGCCGAGCTGCCGCTGGGCACGATTTCGGCGCTGCCGGCGAGCTGGCAGGGGGCCGTCGCCGCGGGCCGGGTGGCCATCGCCTACGAACTGGTCGGCGCTTCCCAGACCATGCTGCGGCTGGCTCGCGACCATGCGCTGGAGCGTGTCCAGTTCGGCCGTCCCATCGCGCAATTCCAGGCCGTACGCCATCGCCTGGCAGAGAGTCTGGTGGCCATCGAGGGCGCGCAGGCATGCGTCAACGCGACCTGGGACGAGGCCGTACCCGCAGCCGTGGAGGTAGCGGCGCTGCTGGCAAAGGCCGTCGCCGGCGCGAGCGCCCGCACCGCCGGCAAGCACGCCCAGCAGGTCCTCGGCGGCATGGGCTACACCACCGAGCACCCGCTGCATCGCTACATCCGGCGCACGCTCGTCCTGGATCAGCTGCTCGGCGCCAGCCGAATGCTCACCCGCGACCTCGGCGCGCAGCTCCTGCGCCGCCGCGACCTACCGGAACTCCTGCCGCTCTAGGCCGGGATTTCGGCGGTCATGACAATCGTGGCCCGGGCCAGGATGTGGCTGAAGACGTTGAAGCCGAAGAATGCGGGGCTGGCTTCCGCCGGGACCCCCAGGGAGGGCACGTCGAGCGCGTGGACGCTGATGAAGTACCGGTGCGGCCCGTGACCGGCGGGCGGAGCAGCGCCGATGAACCCCGCCGAGCCGCCGTCGTTACGCAGCTGGAACGCGCCGGGCGGGAGGCCGGAACCGTCGGGAAGACCGGCGTTTTCCTCCAGCGAGGTCACCGACGCGGGGATGTCGGCGACCACCCAGTGCCAGAAGCCCGACATCGTCGGGGCGTCCGGGTCATACATGGTGACCGCGTAGCTCCGGGTGCCCTCGGGCGCGCCCTCCCAGGACAGCTGCGGCGAGACATCCTCGCCGCCGGGCACGCCGAACAGGCCTGACATCTGGGACGCCGGAAACGGGCTCCCGTCAGTCACCGTGCTGCTCGTGACGCGAAACGCCGGAACCTCGGGCAGTCGCGCAAACGGGTCGTTCCCGCTCATGGCCAACTCCTAGACAGGTAGGGACGAGAGAGACGAGAGATACGTCAGCTCAAGGTGTCATAGTCATCATCTCGCCCCTCACGACGCCGGTAAACCGAGGGATCCGCGTGGCGATGAGTCCAGGCTGGAGCTGTGACACCCGGCGGCTTAGGCCGGGAAGTCACCGAGGTCCATGCCCGCCACCGATCTGCTGGTGGGTCAGCACGCGTTCGAGGTTGATCCCGACGCCGCCGAGCACGTCGCTCGACGACAGCGCCCTACGCAGGTACACGTGCGCGAAGCACTCCCAGGTATTGCCGATGCCGCCGTGCACCTGGATCGCCGTCTCGCAGACCCGCCGCGCCGCTCGCGCGCAGTACGCCTTGGCCACCGCGGCGGCGGCCAGCGCCTCGTCGGCCGGCAACGCATCGACCGCCCACGCCGCGTGAACGGCGACGGTACGCGAGCCCTCCATGGCCACCAGCGCGTCGGCGAGCAGGTGCTGGACCGCCTGGAACGACCCGACCGCGACGCCGAATTGCTTGCGCGTGCCTGCGTAGTCGCGGGCGAGGCGGAGGGCGCCGCTCATCACGCCCACCAGGTCGGCCGACGTGATGGCGAGCCCGAGCGCGGTCCAGCGCGTCAGGTCGGCCTCGGCGAGCCGCCGACCGGCCAGTGGCGACCCCGAAGCCGGCAGCTCGAACGCCCGGAACGAGCGGGTGAGGTCGACCTCGGCATCGCCGCCTGCCGGGAGCGCCACCTCAGCCAGCGCGAATCCACCCGGCTGGCGCACCAGAGCAAGCGCGCTGGACGACCCGGCCGCATCGATGGCCACGGCACCCCCGGGAACGTCGCCCACCAGGGCGGGCCCGGAAAGATCGGGCACCAGCGCGACGGTCTGCGACCCCGCTAGCGCCGGTAGCTCTGCCAGGCGCCGCAGTTCGGCGGCCAGCGTCGGGCCGAGCAGGGCCGCGTCGGCCGCCCCCCGGCCGAGCTCCTCAGCGACGATCGCCACCTCCACCGCCGATGACCCTGGTTCCCAGCAGCCGCCCTCGCCATCCGCGGCCCGCAGCTCCCGCCACCCCGAGGCGACGATGGCAGCGTCGAGCTTGCGGGCGCGCTCCTGGTCGTCGAGGTCGCTCACCGAGCGGGCGCCCAAACGGTCGACGAGCACGCTCGCCGATTCGCGCAGCGCGCGTTGTTCGGATGAGAGGCGGACGTCCATCAGTCGTGCTCCGGCCGGTCTCGAGGCGCGGCGCCCACTCATCGCGCAGCGTGCGGCGCAGCACCTTGCCCGAGGGCAGCCGCGGAATCTCCTCGACGACCACGACCTGGCGCAGCTGCTTGTATCCCGCCAGCGAATCGGCCACCAGTTGCTGCAATTCCTGCGTCGTGACAGGCGAATCCGGGTCCAGCTGCACCGCGGCCACCGGCACCTCCCCGGCGCCCTCGTCGGGCATGCCGAACACGGCGCAGTCCAGCACCGCCGGGATGGCCGTGCAGCACCGCCTCGATCTCCGCGGGCGCCACCTGAAATCCCTTCACCTTGATCATCTCCTTGGAGCGGTCGGTCAGGTGCACCCACCCTTCGCGGCTCGATCCAGCCGACGTCGCCGGTCCGGTACCAGCCGTCGGCGAACGCGTCGGCGTTGGCCTCCTCGGGCAGGTAGCCCGCCATCACCGAGGCGCTGCGGACCTGGATCTCGCCCATCTCACCCGCGGGCCAGCACCCGCCCGGTCTCGAGATCGAGCCACCCGCAGCTCGACCCCCGTCCGGCGGCAGGCCCGCCGAGTCGAGCCGCCACGCAGCGGGATCGCGTCGACCGGATTGCACCGCGATCACCGGGACCTCACTGGCCCCGTACCCGCGGAGCCAACGCACCCCGGTGCGCGCCGTGACGATCTCGGCCACGCTGCGGCGTCACCGGGGTCGCGCCCCACATGATGTAGCGCAGCGAGGACAGGTCGTAGTCCTCCAGGTCGGGGTGGTTGGCCATCGCCAGCGCGATCGGCGCGACCGCCATCTCCAGCGTCATGCGCTCCGCTGCGATGCAGCCGCAGCACCTCGTCGAGGTCGAACCGGCGGTGCAGCCGCACCGTGGCGCCCGCCTCGGCGGCAGCCAGCAGGTTCAGCAGTCCGAGGATGTGCGACGGCGGTGTCGCGACCTGGAAGCGGTCGCCCGGCCCGAGCCCCAGCGCCGTCGACCCAGTGACCGGTTGCCTCGCACATCGAGCATGCGTGTGACGTACCGCCTTCGGCAGCCCGGTCGTCCCGGAGCTGAAGACCAGCACCGCCTCGTCGGTCGCGTGCACCGGGCCGGCGTCAGGAGCCGACCCCTGGCCGTCGAGCGCGTCGAGGCCAGCGAGGTCTCATCGAGGTCGAGCAGGCGGCCGGCCCCCAGGTGCCCGGCGAGCAGCGGCGCGGCCGGCCCGTCGGCGACCGCGTACGACGCGCCGGTCAGCTCGAGCGCGTGACCGACCTCGACGCGCCTTCCACGCCGGACTCACCAGTACGGCGGCAGCATCGAGCTTGCTGATCGCGTAGCACGGCGACGACGAACTCGGGACGGTTGGCCGTCATGACTGCGACCCGCTCACCAGCCTCGACCCCGCGGGAGCGAAGCACTGCGGCGAACGCGTTGGCTCAACCGTCGAGCTCACCGAACGTCAGGCGTTCGCGCCGTACCGCAGCGCATCGTGGTCACCGAACCGGCGCGCGGCCTCCTCGAGCCCGCGCGACATCCTGGGCTGAGCCGCCGGACGCCCCATCGGAAACATTGTTCTCCGATCCGAGATCGTCGTCAACACAATGCGCGATGTTATGTTTCCGCCGGATGGTCCACGCGAGCGCCGCACAGCACCGACCCGCAGGTCCGCGAGGAGATCATCGAGAACGGTCCGGCGCTTCGTCACGAAGGAGGTCTCCCGTCGCGTCGCCGAGCTCGAGCACGAGCGACGGTTCCCGGCCGAGATCGTGGCGCAGATGCGCGATCTGGGGCTCTTCGGCGTCACCATCCCCGAGGAGCACGGCGGCCTCGGTCTCGACCTGCTCACCTACATCGGCGTCATCGAGGAGCTCGCGTAGCGGGCTGGATGTGCCTCTCCGGCATCGTCAACACCCACACCATGGCCGCCAACCTGCATCATGCGCCACGGCACCGAGGAGCAGCGGCAGCGCTGGCTGCCCGGCCTGGCCACGGGCGAACGGCGCGGGGCGCCTCTCGCTCTCGGAGCCCGACGCCGGCAGCGACACCCGCAACATCTCCTGCCAGGCCGATGCGCGACGGCGACGAGTACGTGCGTCAACGGCACCAAGACCTGGGTGACGAACGGCGAGCGGGCCGGCATCGTGGCGCTCGCCGCCCGTACCGACGAGGGCATCACGTGCTTCATCGTCGAGAAGGAGCCGGGCCCGGCGCTTCGAGGGCATCACCGTCAGCCGCACATCGGCAAGCTCGGCTACAAGGGCGTCGAGACGGTCGAGATGGCCTACGCCGACCACCGGGTCCCGGCTGCGAACCTCGTCGGCGAGCGCCGGTCGCGGGCCTGCCCCAGATCCTGAGCGTCCTGGAGGTCGGCCGCATCAACATCGCCGCCCGCGCGGTCGGGGTGGCCCGAGCCGCGTTCGACGCCGCGCTCGCATACGCCCAGGAGCGCGACGCACGTTGGGCAAGCCGATCGCCGAGCACCAGGCCATCCAGCTGAAGCTCGCCGACATGGCGACCCGGCTGGAAGCGGCCCGGCTGCTCACCCGCAGCGCCGCCGAACGCAAGGCCGCCGGGCTGCGCGGCCGACGTCGAGGCCGGCATGGCGAAGCTCTTCGCCAGCGAGACGGCGCTCGAGCTGGCGACCGAGGCGATGCGGATCCACGGCGGCGTCGGCTACACCACCGAGCTGCCGGTCGAGCGCTACTACCGCGACGCGCCGCTCATGGTGATCGGCGAGGGCACCAACGAGATCCAGCGGCTGGTCATCGCCCGCGGGCTGCTCGGCACGCGGCCAGGAACGGCCGATCAAGCAGTCACCCGGGCCCGCAGCTGCTGCTTCTCGACCTTGCCGGTCGCGTTCAGCGGCAGCTCGTCGATGAGCTCGACGGCGCGAGGAACCTTGTAATTTGCCATCTGCTCGCGGCACCAGCTGATGATGTCCGGCGCCGACACCTGCGCCCCCGGGACGGTCACCACGAAGGCCATCCCGACCTCGCCCAACCTCGCGTCAGGGACGCCGATCACGGCGGCATCGCGAATGGCGGGGTGGCGGCGCAGCGCGTTCTCGATCTCCGCCGGGTAGGCGTTGAAGCCGCCGACGATGAACATGTCCTTCGCCCGGCCGACGATGCGCAGCAGGCCGTGTTCGTCCACGATGCCGATGTCACCGGTACGCAGCCAACCCTCGGGCGAGAGCGTCGCCGCGGACGCCTCGTCGTCGTCCAGATAGTGCGACATGACACTGCCGCCCCGCAGCAGGATCTCGCCGGACTCGCCGCTGGGCACGTCGGCTCCGGTCGCGTCGACAAGCCTGATCTCGAAACCGGGCCGCAGCCTTCCGACCGTGGTCGCGATCGTCTCCACGTCGTCGTCGGGGGCCGTACCGCTCGCGGTGCCCGCTTCGGTCAATCCGTAGCCCGACACCATCCTGCGGAACGGCAACTCCTCGTGCACCCGGCGCAGGAGCTGCACCGGGATGTCGGCAGCGCCCGTGACGGCGATTCGCAGGCTGGAGAGGTCGTACTGGCCTCGCAACGGGTGGTCGAGGATCGACTGATAGAGCGTCGGCGGCCCGGGCAGGACGGTTACCCGTTGCGCAGCGACGCGCGCCAGCACCCGATCCACGTCGAATACCGGTTCCGGCAGCATCGCGGTGCCACTGGCGATGCACGCGAGAATCCCCGCCTTCAGACCGAACATGTGGAAGTAGGGGTTGATCATCAGGTAGCGATCGGCGACGGTGACCCCGGTCATCGCGACCCAGTCGGTGGCGACGCACAGCGTGCGCGCGTGGGTCATCACGACGCCCTTCGGGACGCCCGTCGTGCCTGAGGTGAACAGGATGTCGGAGGGGTCGTCGGGGCTTACGGCATCGCGTCGGCGGTCAACTTCGGTGAGCGCATCCGCATCGGCCCGCGCGAGGAATTCGCGCCAGGAAGTCGCGCCCTCCCGCTCGGGTCCGCTGGCGATCACGATGGTCTCGAGGCTGGGCAGGTCGACCCCGCTGCCGGCGAGCATGGCGACGTAATCGGTACCGAGGAAGTCGGTCGTCGTCACCAGCACCCGGGCCCGGCTGCGGTGCACGATGTCCGCCGCCTCAACGCCTTTGAACCGGGTGTTGATCGGCACCAGCGTCGCCCCGACCTGAAAGAGCCCCAGGGCAGCGATCACCCACTGCGCGCAGTTGTACGTCCAGATCGCGACCCGGTCCCCCGGCCGGACGCCCGAATCCACCAGCGCACCGCCGAACGTTCGGGCTGCGTCGAACAGCTCGGCGTGCGAGAGTCTGATGTCGCCGTCGATGATGGCCGGCTCAGCCGCGAAGCGTTCCGCCGCAGCGGCGCACATCGCGGGGATGCTTTTCCAGCTAGCCACGCCGGCGGTTCAGCGGAGGTCGGGGGCGACGAGGTCGACCGAACGGGTGGCGTGCGTGCCGACCGCCTTGGCGTTGGTGGAACGGATCGCCACGTCGTGGCCGGCAGCTCGGGCCCGCAAGGCGCCGACCGTGCAGTTCTCACGCCCGCCCAGCACCGTCAACGGGTCATAACTGAAGTGCTTCATGGCATTGAGGTGGGTGATGCGCTCGATGTCGTGATCGCAGACGCCGACGAGGTTTTCGCTCAGCGTCTCGGGCGCGAACGGCCACGTGGAGTCCGAATGCGGGTAGTCGCACTCCCACATCATGTGGTCCATGTTCGAGAAACTCCCGGCTGGCGATCCCGAAGCGATCGTCGATGAAGCAGGTGAGCACGTGTTCGTTGAAGACCTGGCTCGGCAGCTTGTCGCCGAAGTCCTGACCCGTCCACGCGCGGTGGCGGCCGTAGTTGTAGTCGATCCGCTCGAGGAAGTACGGGATCCAGCCGATCCCACCCTCGGACAGAGCCACCTTCAGGTCCGGGAACTTGCGCAGCACCGGCGACCACACCAGGTCAGTGGCCGCCTGCACGATGTTGATCGGGGTCAGCGTGATCAGGCAGTCGATCGGGGCGTCCGCGCTGGGTGATGACCAGCTTGCGACGACGACCCGATGTGCAGGCAGACGACCACGCCCTCGTCGCTGCAGGCCTTGCCAGAACGGGTCCCAGTGGTCGGTGTGGAAGCTCGGCCAGCCCAGCTTGCTCGGGTTCTCCGAGAAGGTCACCGCGTGGGCACCCTTGCGGGCCATGCGCCGCACCTCGTCCGCCAGCACCTGCGGGTCCCAGATGGCCGGCAGCGAGCAGGGGATGAAGCGGCCCGGGTGGGTTCCGCACCAGTCGTCGATATGCCAGTCGTTGTAGGCCCGCACCATCGCGAGCGCGACGTCCTTGTCCTCGGTGCGCGCGAAGAGCTGGCCGCAGAACTGCGGGAACGACGGGAAGCACAGCGAGCCGAGCACCCCGTTGGCGTCCATGTCCTTGACGCGCTCGTCGATGTCGTAGCAGCCCGCACGCAGCTCGGCGAAGGAGGTCGGCTCCATGCCGTACTCCTCGGCGGGCCGGCCGGCGACGGCGTTCAGCGCGACGTTGGCGATCTCGGCGCCTTCGTAGACCCAGGCATTGGTGCCGTCAGCACGCGTCACGAATTTCGGCGCCAGATCCGCGTACTTCGCCGGCAACCGGCCCTCGAAGAGGTGGGGCGGCTCGACCACATGGTCATCAACGCTGACCAGCACCATGTCGTTGAGGTTCATGCCGTGTCTCCGCTCGTGCTGTTCCCGAACCAGCTACCCGAACTACCGTGCAGAACTAACAGTAGTGTCAGGGGAAGCTACCACGCACGCTAGTGTCAGTCCGGCACCAGCAAACACCCGCCAGCAGCAGCCAGCACCCGCCTACGAGGAGCGCGATGTCCGAGTCAACGCCCGACTACGAGTTCGTCACTTACGAATCGATCGATGAGGGACGAATCGTTCGGATCATGTTGAACCGGCCCGACCAGCGCAACGCCCAGAGTCGCGGGCTGCTCGTCGAGTTGAACGACGCCTTCCTGCGCGCGGAAGCTGACGATGAGGTCCGTGTCGTCATCCTCGGCGGCACCGGCTCGATGTTCTCCTCCGGGCACGACCTGGGCTCGAAGAAGTCGCTCGAGGAGCGCCTGCCCGGGCCGAACCAGCACCCGACGATGAAGATCAATGGCGGCACCCGGCTCGGTGCCGAGAACCTGATGCTGCAGGAGTGGCACTACTTCTTCGAGAACACCCGCCGCTGGCGCAACCTTCGCAAGATCACCATCGGCAGGCTCACGGCGACGTCTACGCCGCCGGGCTGATGCTGCTCTGGGCGTGCGACCTCATCGTGGCCGCCGAAACACGCGACTTCGCCGACGTGGTCGGCACCCGGCTCGGCATGTGCGGCGTCGAGTATTTCGCGCCACCCGTGGGAGTTCGGGCCGCGCAAGGCCAAGGAACTGCTGCTGACCGGAGACTCGGTCAGCGCCGAAGAGGCCTACGGGCTCGGCATGGTGAGCAAGATCTTCCCCGACGATGCACTGAACGACCGCACCGTCGAATTCGCCCGGCGGATCGCCAAGGTCCCGACCATGGCGTCCCTGCTCATCAAGGAGTCGGTCAACCAGACGGTCGACAACATGGGCTTCTACAACTCGCTGAACGCCTGCTTCACCCTCCACGAGCTGAACCACGCGCACTGGGCCTGGGTGAACGAGGACGGCTGGCCGGTCGCCAAGGAGGACGCCGGCGTCCCGAACTGGCGAACCGCACCGCCGATCGTCCCGGCGGTCAAGGACAAGGTCCGCGCCGACGGGTAGTACTTCGGCCCGCGCCACATCCGGCCCGGCGGGAACGGTGCAGTCGTTCGCCGGGCACCCTTCTCGGATAACCCCACCGTCGGACCACGCGGGCAGCGCACGCAGCAGCGCATCCTGGACGCGGCGCTGCGGGTACTGCGCGACGAGGGCTACCACCGGTGCAGCGTCGACCGCATCACCAGCCTCGCGGGATGCTCGAGAGTGTCGTTCTACCAGTACTTCTCGGGCAAGGAAGACGTCTTCTACCGGCTGGCCGGGGCCGTCGCGGCCGAGGTGCGGGCGTCGGTCGAGGCCATCGAGCCGGTGACGGCAGGCACCCGCGGCCGGCAAAGTCTGCGGGCCTGGGTCGCGCGCGAGGCCGACATCTACCACCGGTACGGGCCGGTGTTCAACGCGTTCGGGGCGGCGGCCGCGGGAACCGAAGCTGTGGCAGCGCTCGGGTCACGGGCAGGTGAGCAGAACGTCGTCCGGATCTGCTCGCGGCTCGCGCCCACCACGCCGGCTCCGCGCGAGCTGAGCGCCGTTATCGCTCTCGTGCTCGGCTGCCTCGCGCGCACGTTTCAACTCGCGGGCGTGCTTCGTTCAGCCGCACCCGGCGCCCTTCCGAGAACGCGCATCGAGGGGGCGCTGGCGGACGTCGTGCACCGCGCGCTGTTCGGCCGCCAGGACGGTGTCAACGTGCACGAGCACAGCGGCCCGCCGCCTCCCCGTCTCGAGTTCTCGCGGTCGACACGCCAGATCCTCGCCCGTGACGGGATCGCGCGTGAACGGGTGGACGCGTCGCGACCGACCGTGGAGACCCTCCTGGCGGCCGGCCGCGACGTCTTCGTCAGCCGCGGCTATGCCGGCGCTCGTATCGACGACATCGTCGAAGCGGCAGGGGTCTCGCACGGGACGTTCTACCAGTACTTCAAGAACAAGAACGACCTTGCCCACGTGCTTGTCCTGGAGGCGATGCGGCCACTGGCAACGGCCTTCGTCGACCTGCCGGTCGTCTCAAGCGATGGCGCAGCGCTGCGACGCTGGCTGCGGGTCTACAACGCGAGTCATGTGAACGAGATGGCCCTGATCCGCGTGTGGGTCGACGCGCAGGCCCAGGATGCGTCGCTCGGGGCCGACGCGGCTCCCGCGATCGACTGGGGCCGGCGCCGGGTGGCGCGCTTCCTGCGTCCGCGCGGCTTTGGCGATGTCGAGGCCGAGGCGGTCGTGATGGTCGCGTTGCTCGACGCCTTCGGAGGGCAACCCCGTTCCAGCCGAGTGATCGACGCGGCGTCGCACATCGTTCTACGCGGGCTGTTGGGCCGGTAACCCGCTCTCAGGCGCTCACCCCGAGCTGCATCGGGAAGGTCATCGTGGAACGGACCCCGGTCGTGAACAGAAGATCGGTTCCCGGCACGATGCGGTAGTCCGGAATCCGGGCGTGCCACTCACGCAGCGCGACCCGCAGCTCGAGCCGGGCCAGGTGCGAACCCAGGCAGCGGTGGATGCCGCCGCCGAACGCGAGGTGCCGGTTCACCTCGCGATCGAGCTGCACGCTCATCGGCATCGGGCAGCTCGCCCTCGTCGGTGTTCGCCGAGGCGATCAGCACCATCACGTGCTCGCCCTTGCTGATCGGGCAGCCGCTCAGCTCGGTGTCCTGCGCCGCGACCCGGGCGACGGCCATCACCGGCGTCTCCCAGCGCAGCAGCTCCTCCACCGCGCGCGGGACGCATGGCGGGGTCAGCGACGAGCTGCCGGCGCTGCTCCGGCTCCTCGGCGAGGTAACGGAAGAAGCAGTCGAGCGACGCCGAGACGGTGTCGAGGCCGGCGATCAGGAACAGGAAGCAGATGTCGAGGATGTCCTCGCGGCTCAGCCGGTCGCCGTCGACCTCGGCGTCGAGGAACTGGCTCAGCAGATCGTCCTTGCGTGCCCGCCGCGCTCGTCGAGCACCTCGTCGAAGTACTCGTAGATCGACGTCGCCGTCGCCCGCTGGTGCGCCGTGACCTCCGGATTCCGCACCGGCTTACCGACGACACCTGGTCGGGCCGGATGATCCCGTCCTTCATGCGCAGGAAACGCGGCAGCTCCTCCAGGGGCAGCCCGAGCATCGTCAGGAACACCTGGGAGGGAAACGGGACCGAGAACTGCCGTGGCGAAGTCGATCTCGTCGTCATCGATGAACTTGTCGATGAGCTCGTTCACGAGCTGCGTGCCACCGGATCCTCGCAGCGCCTTCATGCGCTGCGGCGAGAAAAGCGGGTCGCAGGATCTTGCGGTACTTGCGGTGCTCGGGCAGGTCGATCTGGAGCGGGATCAGTGGGCGGATGTTGCCCAGGTCAGCCGCTGACATCGCCGACGAGAAGATCTCGGGCTGCTTGAAGATCTGCTCGACGTCGACGTGCTTGGTGACGATCACACCGGCGCGTTCCACTCGGAAGATGGGGTCGAGGTCGCGCATCAGCTTGTACATCGGCTGCGGATGGCGCGAGGACTCCGGATCGAGCACCAGGGGGCTTCCGGGCGCCCCGGAGTCGACGTCTTCGGTGACATCTTCGGTCATTGCTACCCCTGCCTTCGTTTCGACGCACATCAGACCACGCGGCGGCGAGGTCGAGTCAACTGGTCAGGAATTCGTCAAAATCAGCAAGGGTCTACGTCCGGTAATGGCGTGGGATGAGGGGTCGGCGTTCGCCTTTGATTGGTGTGCCGTGGGGCGGGTGAAACCAGGGAGTGCGAGCCGGGTCGTGGTCGACGGTGAGGCGCCAGCCTCGCTCACGCGGGTGATGATGGTGCGTGCAGAGCCGAGCGCGTCGCACGAATCTTCTCGGTGGGTGATCGGATCCGCTCGCAGCACGAGTGCTGCCGGTTCCCGATCGGTTCCGAGCGCACCCGAACGGCACTTCGCGAGCGGTTGGGTCAAGTCGCGTCGGTCGGGTGCTGCGGACGGATCTGGCCGGCATTCATGCGGTAGGGCGTTACACCGTCAGTAGCTGCAGCTGTGGATCCAGCCTTGCCAGGTCGTGGGGGTCACTGGTGACGACCCGTTGCCCCGCCCGGTTCGCGCAGACGACGACATGGGCGTCGACAACGTCAGCAGTGCCGGACGCGGCGAGCAGCCGACCCACGTGAGTGGCGTCCACCCGGTCGAGAGCGATCACGTCGGTGGTCGGCTGCCGGGTCAGTCGAACTAGTCCGACTTGCCGTTCGGGACGGCGTACTACCTGCGCGAGAACGGTCGCGGGCAACGTGATTCGGGCTCCCGTCTCGGCGGCTCGGGCCAGCAGCGCGATGATCTGACGGTTTCCCCGCTCGAAAGCGATCAGACCGCCCGCATCCAGGGTGATGCCCGCCGACTGATCGTGGTTCACGGTGTCAGGCGGCCGAGTGGCGAGCGGGGGTAGCGGCCATCATCGCGTCGGCCCACGCTCGTTCCTTGTCGGACAAGGGCCCGCCGCTTGCGGTGAGCGCCTCGGCGAGCACGGCGCCCCACCCCGCGACGTCGTCCAGGGTGACCCCAACCGCATGCTGGACGAATCCGGACACGCTCGTCGCGGAACCGGCGGCGACCAGTCCACGGATGCGGTCGAGCTGCGCTTCGTCGAGGGTGATGGTCACCTTGCGCGTCGCCATACCGGTTACCATACCATTGGCGCCGGCGGATCGGCGCGCTAACAACAGCGAGGCGTTCGTTTGCACTGCGCGCGGGATCGGCACGTCTGCGCAAATCCGGGTGCCCCGCGTCGAACCACCACCGCGCCGCCAGCGGCAGTAGATCCAGGGGCTCTGGCACCCTGATTTACTGCCGCTGCCTCCACTTCCTCGATCAAGTGCGGCGCCCTTGCTGGTTGCAGCGCGGTCCCCGGCGCGCGGTATTGGCTTCTGCGCGTGTCGCGCGCTTCCCAGGGTGGGGCCGCGTCGGCGGATACTTCGCTTTCTTGTGCAGCGCTGATGCGGTCGGTGAATCTCGACGCGTCTGGACCGAACCGAGTTGCGTCGTCGGTCGTCGTAGCTACAGGAGGGTGGTGACCTGTGGCAGCCAGCGGCGATAACGCAGCGGTGCAGGACGCCGCCGCGCATGCGCTTTTCGTCCGGGTGTACCCGCTCCTGGCTCGGTGGGCCGCTTCGGCGACCGGAAGCCTGGCAGTCGGGCAGGACGTTGCGGCCGAAGCGTTCGCCCGGCTGTGGGCCCGATGGAGTGAGGTCGCGAATCCGGAAGCGTGGCTGTGGATGGTCGCGGCGAACCTGGTTAAGGACAGGTGGCGCAGGCAGCAGCGCGAGAGGGCCTTGGAAACCAGGTTGGTACTGATCGATGACGGCACCCCACCACCCGACACCGCGCTGTTGGAGCTCGTGAGCAGGCTCCCAACCCGGCTACGGCTCGCAGTGACGTTGCACTACTACGCGGACATGCCGGTCAGCGAGGTCGCGACCGCAATGCGCAGACCCGAGGGCAGCGTCAAACGCTGGCTCGCTGAGGCCAGAGCCCAGCTCGCGATCGAGTTAGAGGACCACCATGGAACCTGACGACGACAGCCCGACCGCCATCATCGACCGCGACCTGACGGCGCTGTCCGGAAGACTCCCCGGAGTAGTCGCCGACGACGAGACGTTCCGCCGATGCCGGGCCACGGGAGCTCGGCGCCGACGGCGACGTGTTCTGACCGCTGCAACCGTCCCGATGCTGTTCCTCGTGGTCGCGGCGCTCTGGGCCAGTCACCGCCCGTCCGGATCGACGATGGTGGTTACCCCGGCGACGACGAGCAGCGCCACCCCCACGACGCGCCCCGATCAACGACTGGCGAAGATCAGCAGCCTGGAGGTGAGCAACCTGCCCCCGGGCACAAAGCTGTTCCTCGCCGGCGATCTTCGGGGCATGGTCTGGCGCAGCTACATTCTTCCCAACGCTCCCAACGACCGGTTGATCTTGTCGGCATCGGCAGGTAACAAATCGGTAGGCGTCAAAGTGGACACTGACAGCCTTGCCGGTCCCGGAGTCACCCAGACGCAGATCACCGTACGTGGCGACCGCGCCGTGCTGACTAGGAAAGCGAACCTTGCCCGGATCGACTGGGCGGACGTCCGACACAACGTCCTCTACACCGTTCTCGACAGCGACGGCATCCTCACCAGCAACACCCTCATCAAGATTGCAGACGGACTCACGGCCAAGTGACGGCCCGCCGAGGCGATGCGCCCGGTAGTGGCTACGGGTACATCGGGCGGCCGAAGCGCGCGCCTCGCGTGCAGTGGCTCGCCGGCTGTGCTGCCAGGGTCGGCCCTACACGCGATCCGATGTACCCGGGGAGGTGGGGACTATTTGGGGGATACGCGCAATCCGTTGTAGCGGCGCCGGTTCTTACATCGGATTGTGTGTACGCCCGAAAGAACGGTCGACGGCCTGAGCACATCGGATTGCGTGTACGGGCAGAGCGCGCCCGCGGGGCGGTTGCCCTGCATCACCGATGCGCGGGGGAGCGCGCTGCCGGTTACCGCGCGCACGTCGCAGCGGCGACTGAGGCCATGCTGAGCTGGACAGCGGTTCGCCCGGGTCTTACATCCGCCGTGGTGTTTGTCCGGGTCGGCGTAGGAGTGGTCGGCGGTGGCCTTGTAGGGGTGGTCGTCCGTCGGGTGGCCAGAACCAGGGGGTGTGGTCGGGGTCGTGGCCGATGGTCATGTTCCAGCCGCCCTCATGCACCTTGTGATGGTGCGCGACGCAGAGCAGTTCGAGGTTGCCGGGTTCGGTTTCGCCGTGGTCTCTTAGCCACTGCTCGCGGTGATGGGCTTCAGTGAACGAGGGTGGCCGGTCACATCCCGGCCATACACATCCGCCGTCACGGGCGACCAGGAAGTGGCGTAGCCCGTTGGCGATGGTGCGGGTGCGGCGGCCGAAGTCGAGGATCTCGGAGTCCGATCCGAAAACTGCCGGGATGATGGCGCCGTCGCAGGCCATCCGCCGGGCAGCCGCTGCGGGGAGGCGCTGGCCGTCGGGGGTGCCGGCGGTACCGAGTCCGTCGAGCAGGGCCTGATGGGACAGGCCGACCATGACCGTGTGCCGGCTGCCACCTTCCCCCTGGCAGGTTTCGGCGTGGGCGGTGGCATGGCGGGCCATTTGCACCAGCGCTTCGGCGCGGCGACTGCCGATGGATTCGGTGAGGACATCACCTTCGGGATCGGGTTTGCGCAGGAACTCGGCGATGGCTTTGGAGACGATCAGGCCCGCTTCGGCATCCAGCCAGCCATCCAGCCGCCACCGGCCGTCGAGCGTTTCGGACAGGTGGACATGCTGGGCGGCGTGTTTGCGGGCCGCTTCATCCGCTGACTGCTCGGGGGCGGCGGCGGCGAGTACTTCTTCGGCGACGACCCGCAGCTGCCGCGGTGTCAGCGGCGGCGCCTGCTCGGCGAGGAACGCTTCGAGGTCGGCGGCGAGGTCGTGCTGCAGATCCTTCGTCGCCTGCACGATCACCCAAGCATGATCCAAACCGAGGTCACCGGCCTCGAACGCTTTTCCGGTGACCGGCATCCGATCCGCCAGCGCCCGCCCGACCTGCACCCGCTTGGACACCCACCCATCAGACTCACCCGAGACGCCACGCACGAACGCCTGCGTCGACGCCGCCCCATCGGTCGCATAAGAACCGGACCGGTCGGCGCGTTCGATCAGCCGGCAGGTCAGCAGATCCAGCTGACGGCCCGCGCCCAGCACCTCGGGTAGTACTTCGACGGCCAGCACCCCGGACGTATCCGAAGAAACAGCGGCGGCGAGTTCGGCGGCCAGCGCATGCAACTGCGCTGCTTTCACCCCGAACCCCGCTTCGACCATGTGTTCGATAGTACCAGTGAAACGGCAGCTCAGCCACCATATTGGACAACCGGATGCAACGTGCACAAGGTCGGCTCCCGAGCCGTCTAGCCGCGCGCAAGAACGAAGCCTCTGTATGTCAAGCGACGACGGGCGCAGGGTGCGCCGCGAGCCCGGGAAGTGACTTATCCGAAGTGCTGACCGACGGGGTTGGGTCAGCCGCGCTGGATTACAGAGCCGCCCCCACGTGTCCTCCCGGGCTCCCCACTGAGCATTGCTGGCGTGAGCGAGCTGCGGCAGTACCTATTCGGCAGGCACGAGCAGCCGCCCGTTCTCATAGCTCGAACGGACCTTTGCCGCCGCCGTTCCAGGCTCCTTCGACGCCTCGAGCGCGTTGACCTCGTAGTCCCGCATCCCGGCGAACCGGTCATACAGAGCCGCCTCAGCGCGCAGCACCTCGTAGTGCAGGGCGACGCCGCGGGAACGGCAGGCCTGGCCGGGTCCTGGGAGCACATCCGGGAAGAACACGATATCGGCGCCGCCATGCCCGAGCTACCCCAGGCCCCCGCCGACCGGCCCCGCCGGAGTTATGGGCGGCAGGTCGTGAACCGACAGAATCCCCGGCCGCGCCTGGCAGACGTACGGCACGGCGTTCACCGGACGGTTCGCGGTGTAGGCGGGGGTCGTCGCGCCCATCTCGTCCAGCGACACCGGGAACGGCAGCTCGACGTCCAGCGGCGCGTCACCGCGCACGCGCACGCGCCAGCCCGTCGGGCGCAGGTCCCAGACGGGCTCGACGTCTTCGGTGCAGTACCAGTTCGCGGTGAACCGGATCCGCTCCACACCATTCGCGTAGCCCATGAGGATGTTGCGCTGCGCGGCGACCGTTCCCGCTGCGAGCTCGCCGGCCGCCAACTGCGTCGTGACACGCGCAGCGGCAGCCTCCCCCTGACTCTCCCACCGGTCGATCACGTAACCGGCGGCCTCGGCAAGCTGCTCCAGCGCAGGCCCGAACTCCCCCACCAGGAACGCCGCCCGCCGCCCGTCGTAGGACGCCGGGTCACCACCGAAACCCATCTGCTGGAAGAGCAGATGCGGCGAATCGCGACGGGAGAGGTTGGCGTACTCATCGATGGTCACCGAGTCGACGCGGCGCTGCAGCGAGAGCAGCGCGTACGGCAAGGCGTCGCTGATGAACCCGGGGCTGCTGCCGGTCGCGAAGATCGACGAGTCGCCGCGCCGGCAGGCGTCGCGGATACGCTCCCGGTCTTCGATGCTGAGCTTGCGCCCGCCGCCGAAGACCTCGCCGCGTGTGGTGACGATGTTGGTGCCCGACTCGAGCAAGGCCACCACGTCATCGATCTCGAAGACCCGCGGCATGTAGAGCACGCAGTCGGCGCCGAGCGCCATGATCTCGCGCGGATCGGCCGTCGCCGCGACCCCGACCGGCTTCTCACCGCACAGCAACCCGGCGTCGACACCGGCCTTGTCAGGGTCGTAAACGAGCACACCGACAAGCTCGAGGTGTGGGTGACGGATCACCTCGCGTAGCGCACGACCGCCGATGTTGCCGGTCGCCCATTGGGCCACACGGTGGGGCTTGCCCGGACCCGCGGGTGTCACTGCACCAGCTCAGCCAACGTCTTGCGCTCGAGGAACTCGTCCATGCTCGCGGCACCCATCTCACGGCCGATGCCCGACTGCTTGTAGCCGCCGAAGGGCGAGTCCGGCCCGTAGTACATGCCGCCATTGACGCTGACCGTTCCCGTGCGGATGCGCCGCGCCACTCGCAGAGCGCGCTGCGGATCGGCCGACATCACCGCACCCGAAAGGCCGAAGATCGAGTTGTTCGCAATGCGAATGGCGTCGTCGTCACCGTCATGCGGCAGGACCACGAGAACCGGCCCGAAGAGCTCTTCCTGCGCGATCGCGGAGTTCTCGTCGGCACCGACGATGATCGTGGGCTCGTAGTAGAAACCCTTGGGCAGGTGCTCGGGAATCCGGCCACCGATGACGGCCTTGGCCCCATCGGCAATCGCACGATCCACGTACCCGGCGACCTTTTCGCGCTGCCGGGCGTTGATCAGCGGGCCCATCATGTTCGCCGGATCAGTCGGGTCGCCGTAGGCGACGCCGGCCATCATCTGACGGGTCAGGTCGACCACGTCGTCGTACTGCGAGCGCGGCACGACCAGTCGCGAGGTGATGGCGCAGCCCTGGCCACTGTGCGAGGTCGCCGCGAAAGCGCACATCATGGCGGGCATGTTCGGATCAGCGTCGTCGAGCATGATCGCCGCGGACTTGCCACCGAGCTCGAGGAAGACCCGCTTGAGAGTCGGGCTCGCGGCAGCCATGATCTGGCGGCCGACCGGAGTGGAGCCGGTGAAGGTGATGACGTCGACGTCGGGATTCGTCGTCATCTCGACGCCGACATTGTTGTCTGACGACGTCAAAACATTGACGACGCCAGCCGGGAAGTCGGTGTTCTCGGCGATCAGCTTGCCGAGCGCGAGCGCCGACCACGGGGTGTCCGGAGCCCCCTTGAGCACCACCGTGCAGCCTGCGGCAAGAGCCGGGCCGAGCTTCGCGAGAGCCAGCTGAACCGGGTAGTTGTACGCGACGATGGCGCTGACAACGCCGGCTGCCTCCTTCTCGACCCAGCGGTGGCTGGTCATGCCGAAGGCATCGCGGTTGCCCAGATCCTCGGTGAACTCGTAGGTTTTGAGCAGGTCGGCGTACCAGCCGATGATGTCGATCGGCATCTCGAGCTGAGGGCCGCTGGTGCTCGAAACCGGCGCGCCCACCTCATGCACGAGGAGCGGCCGCAGGTTCTCGACGTTATCGAGCAACGCCTGGTGCAGCTGGTGCAGGCAATGCGCCCGGAACTGCACGTCACGCGACCACTCCGTGGTGTCGAACGCGCGCCGTGCCGCAGCGATGGCCCGCTGCGCGTCGCCGATGCTCGCGTCAGCCGCGGTGCCCAGCACCTCTTCGGTGGACGGCGAGATCGTCTCGTACGTCTTCCCGTTCTCCGCCGCGACGAGCTCCCCGTCGATCAGCAACCGATCCTCATGCCACAAAGGGGTGGACATAGCCGAGCACCTTTCCTAGCGAGCCTCTACGAGCGAACCTGGGTCATAACGAAAGATCTAGATACCTGAATCCTGCCAGCACCGTACAACCGCGGGCCACCGCGTGACAGCCAACCAGTCATGACGATCCCAGCACGTCATCGGTGTGCTCGTGCAGGAGCGGAGGCGTCTTGTATCGGCCTCGCTCCCCGTCGAAGCGGATCGGATTGCCCAGCACGCGCAACGGCCCAGCCTCGGTCTCCAGGAGGACGACCATGTCGCGCGCATGCACGAATTCGCTGTCCAGCACATCTTCGAGAGTCGCGGCCGCACCGCACGGGATCCCGAGCGGCTGCAGGCGCTGCTCCCACTCGACGGCCGTCGCTTCCTCGAGTCGCGCCGAAAGACCGGCCAACAACTCCGCCCTATTGTCAAAACGGGCATGCATTGTCGAAAATCGCGGGTCCGTCGCCCAGTCGGGGCAGCCGATCTCCGAGCACAACCGACGCCAGAACTCGTCGTGCGTCACGAACAAAGCCAGGTAGCCGGACGCGGTTTCGAAGAGCTGGGCCGGTACGTAAAAGCTGTGCGCGCCGAGGTGCGGGCGGGGCGGCACCACGCCTCCGTTGAGGTACGCGGCGGCCTTGTAGTTCAGCTGGGCAAGCATCGCGTCGAACAGCGAGACGTCGACCTGGCCCCCTTTGCCCTCGTGCACCTTGGCCAGCAAGGCAAGCGCCGCCATGATCGCGGACGAGTTGTCGACGATCGAGTATCCGGCCAGCGTCGGGGCCGCGCCCGGCTCACCGCACAAGGCCGCAATCCCCGTGTCGGCCTGGATGATGTAGTCGAACGCGGGCCGCTCGGCAGCGGGGCCGTCAAGCCCGTAACCGGTCACCGCTACGCAGACGATCTTCGGGTTGAACCGGCAGAGCGAGGCGTAGTCCAGCCCCAGCTTGCGGATCGTGGACGGGCGCATGTTCACGATCAAGGCGTCAGCGGTAGCCGCCAATTCTGCGAGCTGCTGCTGCCCTTCAGCGCTCGCCAGATCGATGTGAACGCTGCGCTTGTTGCGATTGATGCTGGCGAAGTAAACGTTGTGAGCGCCGATGTACTGGGATCCGACCTGACGCGACAGGTCGCCTTCCGCGGACTCGAGCTTGATGACGTCGGCGCCCATGTCGGCAAGCAACATCCCGGCGAAGGGGCCGGCGAGGATATGGCCCACCTCGAGGATCCGCAGCCCCTTGAGCGGCCCCGGCTGGCTCGCGCCTCCCGCCGTCACGACACCACCGGCGACGTCAGAGCTCGCCGCGTAAGGAAGCGAGGAACTGCTCGGTGCGATCACGCGAGGCAATGCGCGCTGCCCGATCCGAACCAAAGGGAAGCACCCGAGCAGCCAGATCCGTGGTACCCGCATCGCGGAAGCTGCGCAGCCGCGCCAGCACGGCCGCCTCGTCTCCGGCGGCGCACATGTCACCCACATCGCCGGCCTCGCCGTGCTCGAGCAAGCGCTGGTAATTCGGGGAGTACTCGGCATGGCCGAGGGCCTTGTTGGCCCACGAGCGCACGGCGCCCACCTCATCGTTACGGCACAGCGTGACCGGCACTCCTGCAACGACGCGCGGCGCTGGGCGGCCCGCATCCCCGGCAGCCTTGGTGATCTTCGGAACGATGTGCTCGCCGATCGCGCGCTCATCAGCCATCCAGAGGATGGTGCCGGCCGACCGCTCGCCGGCCAAGCGCAGCATCACCGGACCCAGCGCAGCGATGAGGATCGGCGTGGGGGTGATATCGGTGATGTCGAGCGGGTTGTGCACCCGGTAGGTCTCGTTCTCGACGTCGACGGGCCCGGGGCCGGCGAGCGCGACGTCGAGCACGTCCACATAGTCGCGCATCAGGGCGGCGGGCCGGTCATACGCAAGGCCGAACATGTCGCTGACGATCCAGTGGTGGGAGGACCCGAGTCCGAGGGTGAGCCGACCCTCGCACACCGCCTGGGTGGAGAGCGCCTGCTGGGCCATCGCTACGGGATGGCGGCTCTGAATGGGCATGACCGCCGTGCCCAACTCGATCCTGGACGTGGCATGTCCCATCAGCGCCAGGGCCGTGAGCGCGTCGAACTCGTCGGGGATCTGCGGGACCCACACCGAGTCGAAACCCGCGGCCTCGGCAGCCTGCGCCCCGGCGATGAGCCGCGCCACCTTCTCGCGGTAGCGCCCGCGCTCCGGGCCGGTCTGCAGGCCGATCCTCACGTCTCATTCTCCCGCCACTCGTTCCGCCGACTTTAGCTGCGTTCGACTGGCTCGGCAATCTCGTTCTCGCGTTTGAGAGGCGGCGTTGCAATATTTCGGGCATGGTCGATACTCGACCGAACGCGAGCGTTCGGAGGAGAAGCGATGAGTCGAGTGGCTGTGGTCACGGGAGCCGCCTCGGGGATGGGCCTGGCGATCGGCCGGCAGCTGGCCGAACGCGGCCACCGTGTGGCGCTGCTCGACCGCGCGGGTGAGGCGGCGCAGGGCGCGGCGGCCCAGCTTCGCGCCGACGGTGGGCAGGCGATGGCAGCCGAGGTCGACGTGTCGGATCGAGGGGCTATCGACGAGGCCCTGCAGAACGTGCGCGGTGAGTTCGGCCCGATCGAGATCATGGTGACGAGCGCCGGCATCGACGAGTTCAGCCGCTTCACGGAGATCACAGCCGAGGCGTGGGACCGGATGATTGCGGTGAATCTCAGCGGCACCTTCCACTGCTTGCAGGCCGTTGTCCCCGACATGCTCGCGAACCAGTGGGGACGGATCGTGACCATCTCGTCGTCCAGCGCCCAGTCGGGCGCCGCCCGGATGGCGCATTACGTCGCATCCAAGGGCGGGGTGATCGGCCTGACCAAGTCACTCGCGCTCGAGCTCGCTCCGCACGGCATCACGGTCAACACGGTTCCGCCGGGATTCATCGACACTCCGATGGCGCGCCGGGCGGAGGCAAGCGGCAACCTTCCCGATCTCAACGCGGTGATCGCCCGCACCCCGGTACGCCGGGCCGGCACGCCTGACGACATCGCTGCCGCCGTGGCGTTCCTGTGCTCGCAGGAGGCCGGCTACATCACCGGCCAGGCGATCAATGTCAACGGTGGCTGGTACCTGTGAGCGATCCGGGCACCCCTCGGATCGCTCCCCTGGCCCGGGAGCTCTGGGACGACGACGTTCGTAACGCGATCGGCGCCGGGCTGCCCGAGGGGGTCAAAACTCGTTTCCTGTCCACGGGACCGGACGCGATGCGGCCGCCGAACGCGATCACGACGTTCATGCACCACCCGGCCCTCACCGGGCCGTGGCTGCACTACAACGCGCAATTGCTGCAGCGTCCGGCCCTGGATCCGCGCCACCGCGAGCTCGTCGTGCTGCGGGTCGCCTGGCGAGCCAAGGCGCAGTACGAATGGGTTCAGCACATCCGGCTCGCGACGCGCTACGCCATCACGGCTGCGGAGATCGAGGCCGTCACGCGAGGCCCGTCCGGAGGCGAGTGGTCGACCCTGGAATCGGATCTGCTCACGGCGACCGACGAGCTAATCGACGACTTTCGCATCGGCGACGACACGTGGAAAAGGCTGGCCGAGCACCTCGACGTGAAGCAGTTGCTAGAGCTGCTGTTCGTCGTCGGCACCTACACGACGCTCGCGATGGCGTTCAACAGCCTAGGCGTCCAGCTCGACCCGGAGCTGGATCCCGCGTCGGGGCCGGCGATTGCGCCGCGTAGCGGATGACCCTTGCGATCTCGGGAGAGCAATGCACGAGAGCGATGAACTTCTCGCCGCGCGCGCGATGCGCCGGGCGATGCTCGGCGACGCGTACGTCGATAGCGTCGCCGCCGATCCGGATCCCGTCGCGGCGCAGTTCCAGGACTACATCACCTCGATGGCCTGGGGCGTCTGGACCCGCGAGGGAGCGCTCTCAACGCGTGATCGCAGCCTGCTGGTGATGGCGATGACGGCCGCGCTGGGGCGGATGGAGGAGTTCCGGCTGCACGCGGGCGCCGCCCCGCAGACCGGGGTCACCGACGAGGAAATCGACGAGTTGCTCTTCCAACTGGCGGCGTACTGCGGCGCCCCGGCGGCAATCGCGGCACGTCGCAACCTGCTCTCGGTACGTGCTGCTCGAGCTGCACCGCCCCACGCGGCGCCGCCGCCATGACCGATCTGGCCGGGCGCGAAGTCGGCTTTGTAGGCCTGGGAAACATGGGCGGCGTCCTGGCCTCGAATCTCGTGGGCGCCGGCCAACGCGTCCTGGCGCACGACGCCGCCGGCCCCGAGCGCGCGCCCGACGGCGCTACCTACCTGGCGACGGTCGAGGCGGTGGCCTCCCGGGCAGAGATCGTCGTGCTCAGCCTTCCCGACGGAGCGGTCGTCGAGCAGGTCGCAGCCCAGCTGCTGAAGGCTCCGGAGCGCCGCACCACTCACGTCCTCGATACCTCGACCGTCGGTGTCAGCGCGGCTCGAAGGATCGCCGCGATGCTGGGCGCCGATGACATTCAGTACGTCGAAGCTCCCGTATCCGGTGGAGTTTCGGGAGCTCGCGCCCGCACGCTTGCGGTGATGTGCGCCGGCCCGCACGACGCGATAACGCACGTCGAGCCGGTCCTCGCGGCCCTCAGCGACCGTGTCTACCGGGTCAGCGACCGTCCCGGGGCAGCGCAGGCGCTCAAGCTGGCCAACAACTTCCTGTCGGCGACGGCACTCGCGGCGACCAGCGAGGCCATCGCGTTCGGACTGGCCGCCGGCCTGGACATGGCGACCATGCTGGAGGTGCTGAACGTCTCCAGCGGGCGCAGCGCCGCCACCGAGGACAAGTTCCCGGACCACGTCCTGACCGGGCGGTACGCATCCGGCTTCGCCAATTCGCTGATGGCCAAGGACCTGCGGCTCTACCTGGCTGCGTCGGCCGACGCCCGATCCCCGGCACGCCTCGGCGCCGTAACGGCCGACGTATGGAGCCGCTTCGCCGAGCGCATGCCAGGAGCCGACTTCACACACATTTTCCCCTTCATTCGTGATCAATGAGAAAGCCGTTCTCATTTTTAGAGATCTGCGCTATCGTCTCGGACTACCAGGCTGTTCCGGCAAACTCAGTGGAGGGAAGTTCGGATGGCTCACTTCGCCAAGCCCGCCGAGGGTTCCTGGACAGAGCACTTCAAGCTCGACACGACCCCCGTCTCGTACGAGGACTCGATCTCACCGGAGCACTACGAGCTCGAGCGTGACGCGATCTTCCGCCGCACCTGGCTGAACGTCGGACGCGTCGAGCAGCTCCCCCGCAAGGGCAGCTACTTCACCAAGGAGCTGGACGCAGCACGCACGTCGGTCATCATCGTGCGTGATTCCGACGGCGAGGTGCGCGCGTACTACAACATCTGCCGCCACCGCGGAAACAAGCTGGTGTGGAACGACTTTCCGGCCGAGGAGACCGCCGGGACGTGCCGGCAGTTCACCTGCAAGTACCACGGCTGGCGCTACGGCCTCAAGGGCGACCTCACTTTCGTGCAGCAGGAGTCGGAGTTCTTTGACCTCGACAAGTCCAGGTTCGGGCTGGCGCCGGTTCGGGCGGAGGTGTGGGAAGGCTTCATCTTCGTCAACCTCGACGGCGCGGACGCCGGGAATTCAGCCCCGCTCGCCGAGTACATGGGCGGTCTCGGGGCTGGACTCGCGGGTTACCCGTTCCACGAGATGACGCAGGTGACCAAGTTCCGCGCCGAGATCGGGGCCAACTGGAAGCTGTTCATCGATGCGTTCGCGGAGTTCTACCACGCTCCCGTGCTGCACGCGAAGCAAGCCGTCGCCGAGGAGTCACGCAAGCTGGCAGGCTACGGCTATGAGGCGCTGAGCTATCAGATCGACGGCCCGCACTCCATGGTCTCGTCGTGGGGCGGGATGTCGCCGCCGAAGGACGAGAGCATGGTCAAGCCGATCGAGCGCAAGGTCCGCAGCGGCCTGTTCGGCCCCTGGGACCGCCCGATCGAGTTCGAGCTTCCGCCCGGCGTCAACCCGGCGCGTAGCCCCGCCTGGGGCATCGACTCGTTCGTCTTCTTCCCGAACTTCATGCTGCTGCTCTGGGCGCCCAACTGGTACCTGACCTACCACTACTGGCCGACCTCGTACAACACGCACGTCTTCGAGGCCGGGCTGTATTTCGTGCCGCCCAAGAGCTCACGCGAGCGGCTGGCACAGGAGCTCGCGGCGGTCACGTTCAAGGAGTACGCCCTTCAGGACGGCAACACCCTGGAGGCCACCCAGACGATGCTCGAGTCGCGGGCGGTGACCGAATTCCCCTTGAACGACCAGGAAGTTCTGCTGCGCCACCTGCACACGACCGCGCGGCGCTACGTGGATGACTACCAGAGCAGCCGGCCGGCGGCAACCCCGCTGCGCAGCTCCGTCGCTTCCTGAATCGAGGAGAACGTCCCATGGCTATCTTGCCGCCTGACTTTGCCGACCTCGAGCCTTTCGCAGCGTGGTCGCTGCCGACGGAGACGGAACGCTTCGCCAAGCGGCTGGCGAGCTCCATGGATGAGCTGCAGTCGTTCTACGACGCCGCCTTCCCACGGCTCGACGCCGCGGTCACGTACCTGGATCAGTTCGAACTCGACGCGCTCCCCGACGACGCCAGCCGGCTCATCTGGATGTACTACTCGCTGATGACGGTCTCGTTCCCGGTCGAGGTGTGGCGCCAGCCGCGGGTGCCCGACAGCGGCGCGTCCTCCGTCGATTGCGTTCTCGACCTGAAGCCCTGACCAGCCCTTGGACGGGCCGCTACGTGCAAAGGAGCACTCGATGGCGAAGCCGCCGCCGACCCCAGGTCCACCGATCGTGCTTCGCGCCCGGCGCATGCTCGACGTGGTCACCGGCGAGTACATCGAGCCCGGGGCGCTGCTCATCGAGGGCGAGCGCATCACGGAAGCCTCGCCGTCCTCGACACCGCCCGATGCCGTCGTCATCGACCTCGGCGACCTGACGCTCCTGCCCGGCCTGATGGACATGGAAATCAATATGCTCCTGGGCGGCCCGTCGGGCGGCAACCCGCGCAGCGACGTCCAGGACGACCCGGCGTTTCGCACCCTGCGGGCCATCGTCAACTGCCGCACCACCCTGCAAGCCGGCTTCACCACGGTGCGCAACCTCGGGCTCTTCGTGCGGACGGGCGGGGTGCTGCTCGACGTGGCGCTGTCCCGCGCGGTCGACCTCGGCTGGGTGGACGGACCACGGATCGTCCCGGCCGGCCACGCCATCACCCCGACCGGCGGGCATCTCGATCCGACGATGTTCCAGCGCCTGGGCCCCGGCATCATGCCGCTCAGCGTCGAGGAAGGCATCGCGAACGGGGTGCCCGAGGTACGAAAAGCCGTGCGCTACCAGCTGAAGTACGGCGCGCGTGTCATCAAGATCTCTGCGTCGGGCGGGGTGATGTCGCACAGCGGCGAGGCCGGCGCCCAGCAGTACTCGGACGAGGAACTCGCCGCGATCGTCGACGAGGCACACCGGGCGGGCATCAAGGTGGCCGCGCACGCGCACGGCGACGCGGGCATCCAGGCATGCATCCACGCCGGGGTCGACTGCATCGAGCACGGCTCGCTCGCCACGGACGAGACCATCGCGCTGATGGTGGAGCACGGCACGTTCCTGGTGCCGACGAGCTACCTCTCGGAGGGGCTCGACATCTCCCGGGCTGCGCCCGAGCTGAAAGCGAAGGCCGCGGAGGTCTTCCCGAAAGCGCGGCGAATGCTGGGCAAGGCTATCGAAGCCGGCGTGAAGATCGCCTGCGGTACCGATGCCCCCGCGATCCCACACGGTCAGAACGCCAAGGAACTCTGGGCGATGGTCGACCGCGGCATGACCCCGCTGGCGGCGATCCGGGCGGCCACCCTCAGCGCGGCCGAGCTCATCAGCGTCGATGACCGCGGCCGCCTCGAAGCCGGCCTGCTCGCCGACATCATTGCCGTGCCCGGTGATCCGCTGACCGACATCACCGTCACCGAAGACGTCCGGTTCGTGATGAAGGGCGGGCAGGTCTACCGCCACGACGGCTAGGAGGCCGCTGCTCCTGCAACGTCCCGCAAGCTCGCGACCACGGTCTCGAGCGGTGTGCCCGTCGGGTAGACGCCCGTAGCACCGGCTGCTTCCAGCCGCGCCACGTCACGCTGCGGGATAGTTCCGCCGACGACCAGCCGTATGTCGCCGCCGCCCGCAGCACGCAGCGCGTCCGCAGTCTTGTTCGTGAGAGCGACGTGAGCGCCGCTGAGAATGCTCAGGCCCACGATATCGACGTCCTCCTGCACCGCGACGGACGCAATAACCTCGGGACGTTGCCGGATTCCGAGATAGATCACCTCGAACCCGGCGTCCCGCAGCGCGCGGGCGACGAGCTTCGCGCCGCGGTCGTGACCATCCAGACCGGGCTTGGCGACGAGGACGCGAATAGTCATCAGAACACCGTCGGCTGCTGGAATTCGCCCCACTGGTCCTTGAGCACGTCGACCATCTCCCCCACCGTGCAGTACGCCTTCGCGCAATCGATCAGTCGCGGCATGAGGTTGTCGTCGTCGCGGCCGGCGGCTGCCGACAAGGCAGCCAGCGTCCGCGAGACCTCTGCCGGCGAGCGGGTGCGCTTGGTCTCGGCGAGCCGAGCGAGCTGGCGCATCCGGCCCTTCTCGTCCATCTCGTATCCCTCGACCTCGGGAGGCTGCTCGTCGGTGCGGAAGGTGTTGACGCCCACGATGGGACGCTCCCCCGAGCTGACCAGGTGCTGGACGCGATAGGCCTCGTCGGCGATGAGCCGGTGCAGATAGCCCTGCTCGACCGCATCAACCATCCCGCCGCGCTGCTCGAGGTCGTCCATGATGGCGCTGACCTTCGCCTCCATCGCGTCGGTCAAGGCCTCGACGTAGTAGGACCCGCCGAGCGGATCGGCCACCCGGGTCACGCCCGTCTCGTAGGCCAGCACCTGCTGGGTGCGCAGCGCGAGCGTGGCCGACTCCTCGCTGGGAAGGGCGAACGGCTCGTCCCAGGCCGCGGTGAACATCGACTGCACGCCGCCGAGCACGGAAGCCATTGCCTCGTAGGCGATGCGCACGATGTTGTTGTGCGCCTGCGGTGCGTACAGCGACGCGCCGCCCGCGACGCAGCCGACCCGGAACATGCACGAGCGGTCGTCCTTCGCGCCGTACCGCTCGCGGACAATCCGCGCCCACCGCCGCCGCCCAGCGCGGTATTTCGCGATCTCCTCGAAGAAATCGCCGTGCGTGTAGAAGAAGAACGACACCTGCGGGGCGAACTCGTCGATCGTCATCCGCCCGCGCGAGATGACCTCGTCGCAGTAGGTGATGCCGTCCATCAGCGTGAACGCCATCTCCTGCGCGGCGTTGGCGCCGGCATCGCGAAAGTGCGCTCCGGCCACCGAAATAGCGTTGAATCGCGGGACTTCCTGGGCGCAGAACTCGATCGTGTCGGCGATCAGCCGCAGCGACGGCCGCGGCGGCCAGATCCACGTCCCGCGGCTCACGTACTCCTTGAGGATGTCGTTCTGGATCGTGCCGCGCAGCTGCGGCCCGCGGGACGCCCTGCTTCTCCCCCGCCGCCACGTAGAACGCGAGCAGGATCGCCGCCGTGCCGTTGATGGTGAAGCTGGTGCTGACCGCATCGAGCGGGATCTGGTCGAAGAGGATCTCGGCGTCAGCCAGCGTGTCGAGCGCGACGCCGACGCGGCCGACCTCCTCCTCCACATCCGGGTGGTCGGAGTCGTAGCCGCACTGGGTGGGCAGATCGAGCGCGACCGAAAGGCCGGTGCCCCCCTGCGCGAGCAGGTAGCGGTAGCGCTCGTTGGATTCCTCTGCGGTGCCGAACCCCGAGTACTGACGGATCGTCCACGAGCGACCCCGATAACCGCGCGCGAAATTGCCGCGGGTGAAGGGGAACTCGCCGGGCGGCGGCAAGGCCTCGGCCGCAGGGAGATCGGCGGGTCCGTAGCTGACCGCGAGGGGAATGCCCGCCTCGCTGTACACCTCCTCGTCCATCCCCCGAGTATGCGGCAAAGACCCTCTCGCTGTGAAGCAACGTTGCGCCACGAAATTGGATACGTGCATCTCCTAGGCCGAGAGGGATATTCTGCTAGCTGTGACCGAGCAAGAGCCCGTTGAAGGGGTCCGCGTCCAGATCGACGACACCGGGGTCGCGGTCATCACCGTCGACCGGCCGTCGGTACGCAATGCCATCGGCTTCACCACCGTCGACGAGCTCGAGGCAGCTCTCGACCAGGTGCAGGCCTCCGCCGCCGCAGTGCTCGTGATACGCGGCAGCGGAGAGCGCGCGTTCGTCTCAGGAGGCGATCTCAAGGAGCTCAGCACGGTGCGCACGCACGAGGACGCCATGGCCATGGCACGGCGCGTGCGCGGAATGCTCGACCGCGTCGCCGCCTTCCCGCTGCCGGTCATAGCGGCGCTGAACGGCCATGCTCTCGGCGGCGGCGCTGAGGTCGCCATCGCCGCCGACATCCGCCTCGCCGCCGACGACGTGAGGATCGGCTTCAACCAGGTCTCGCTCGCCATCATGCCGGCGTGGGGCGGCGCCGAGCGGCTCGCGCAGCGGATAGGCCGGGGCCGTGCGCTGCTCGCGATCGCGACCGGCGAGCTCTATGACGCCTCGTCAGCGCACGAGATCGGCCTGGTCGACATCGTGGTCCCGCGGGCCGCATTCGACGACGAGTGGCAGGCCCTCGCGCAGCGGCTGGCCGCGACAGTGCCGGGTACCACCCGCGCCGTCAAGTCGGTCATCGCCGCGGCGGCGCCGACGACGCATCAGGAGCTGGAAGCTGCCGCGTCGGACACGTTCGCGCGGCTCTGGATCGCCGATGCGCACTGGGAGGCCGTGGACGCGATGACCCAGCGGCGCAAGGCACGCTGAGCGGGCTCAGGGCGCCTGGTCGCGGGTGGCGGCCGCGGGATCGTGGTCGAGCTCCGGCAGCCGCCGGCCGGTGATCTGCTCCGGCCGATAATCGTCGGGCAGGGCGGGGAACGCCGGCGGGCGTCCGGCCACGAAGCTGTCGAGCCCCTCGCGAAACGCCGCCCCCTGCACCGCCGCGGCCATCGCGCGGTACGCCGCCGTCAGCGCCGTCGGCAAGTCTGACTGGGAATCGGCGTGCAGCTGATGGCGCAGCATCGCCAGCGACGTCGGTGCGCAATGGCGAGCCATGTCGCGGGCGTACTCGAGCGCCGGACCTACCACGTCGTCACCCTCGACCACGACATTGACCAGGCCCATACGCAACGCCTCGTCCGCCTCGATGACCCGCGATGAGAGCAGCAGATCGGCGGCCCGGCCAGCTCCCACGATCCGAGGGAGCAGCCACGTGACGCCGTACTCACCGGCCAGCCCCCGGCGCGCGAACGCGGTCGTGAACCGCGCTCCGGCGGCCGCGAATCGCACGTCGCATACCAGCGCGAGTACCAGTCCGATACCCGCGCACGCACCGTTCACCGCGGCGAGCATCGGTTTGCGGAACCGCCACAGATGCGCCGGCGGATGGCGCCCCGTGAGGTCCAGCGCCTTGCCGGCGATCTCACCCAGCCGGCCGGTGTCCATCCCGGGGCAGAACGTCTTGCCGGCACCGGTCACGACGACGACGCGCACGAGGGAGTCGGTGTCGACCTGCTCGAGCACCGCGAAGAACCGCGCCTCCAGGCTCGGCGTCCATCCATTGCGACGCTCTGGCCGGTTCAGCGTGACGAGCGCGACCCCGTCGCTGTCGACCTCGAGCAGGACGCCGTCGTCAGGATCGTTGGAGTCACGCATGACTGTCCTCATCACAGCCTCACCACAAGCTCCAGCGTAGGCGCCAGGGGGGACCAGCCTTGCAGGCTGATCCCCCCTGGCTTTGATCCCCCCGAGCCTCGGTCAGAACTGGGTCAGGACGACGCAGAGACGGTCACGCTGAGGGTCTTGCCGCAGATCGGGTCGGCACCCGGCACCAGCTTGAACTCCTGGCCCTGGAGCTTGGTGATCCAGGAGCAGTTGTCGACCCCGCCGACGAGGTTGGTGCGATCGTTGATGTCGAGCTTGTGGTCACCGAACAGGCCCAAGGCGTCCCAATCGTGGACGTTGGACAGGGCGGAGATGATGTCGGAAGCCTTGGCGCTGCCACCGTCCGCCTTGAGTGCCCGCACCAGCAGGCCGATCGAGGTGTAGCCGTTGTAGTCGGCGTAGGTCGGCTTTCCCTTGACGCCCGCAGCCGCGAGGTCACTCTCGAACTGCTTGGTGGCCGTGGTGTTCATCTCGACCGGCTCATATCCGAGCGAGAAGTAGACGCCCTGCGCGGCGGTCAGCGCACCGGGGCCGGCCTGGATCAGGTCGCCGCCGTAGCCGGTCGCGAAGATGGCGACCTTGATGTTGGCCCCCGCCTGGCGAAGGCCGGTGACGAGCGCGAATGCGGTGTTCGGGTCGGTCGTCGCGGTGAAGCCGTCCACCCCGGCCGACTTCATGGCCAGCACGACCGGCTGAACGTCGGTGCTACCGAAGGGGAAACTCGAGTTCAGGTAGCCCTTCTTCAGACCCACCGATTCGGCTGACGCGATAGACGCCTTCGCGCTTTCCGACGACAGCGGCGAGATGCTGTAGCCGACGGCGCCGACCGTGGTCACGCCCTGCATCTTGTAGAACTTGCCGAGCGTGTCGGAGACCTTGGTGGTGTGCAGCGCGCCGAAGACGGAGAACATGTTCTTGGACTTGGTCCATTCCGGGCCGTCCTCGCCCGCTCCGATGACCGCAACACCGTGGGCGGTGAGGTAGGTCGACGCGGCGAACGTGATAGCTGAATGAGCGATCACGATGGACACGTGGTCCTGGGTCACCAGCTTCTGCGCTGCGGACAGCGCCGTCGCCGGGTTAGTCGCCGTGTCAGCCTCGATGTACTTGATGGTGTAGCCATTGCGGGCGGCGTAGACCGCCCCGGCCTTCACCCCGTCGGTCACCGTCTTGTTGCCCGAGGCTGCGGGACCCGTGAAGTCGGCCAGAACCCCAACGGTGACGGTCTTTGTGCCGCCGCCGCTGGGAGCAGAACTGCTGGCGCCGCCGGCGCTCGTCGCTGCGCCGGATGGAGTGCCGCTGCCCTTCGACGACGAGCCGCACGCAGCGACGGCGAGCAGCGCCGCCGCGGTGACAACCACTGCTGTCTTCCTACTGTGGGTCATGGAGCTTCCCGCCTGTCGTGTTTTGGTTACCGAAACTCAAGTAGGGCTGCGCAGCTATGAGGCCGCTGATGTCGCCGTCATCGCGTCACCGAGGTAATGGCGGACCACCTCGCCATGAGCGTCCCGCGCCGAGCCCTGCCACGCGATCGCACCGCGTTGCAGGACCAGGCAGTCGTCGGCAAAGTCCAATGCCCGATGGACGTATTGCTCGATCATGATCACTGTGACCCCGGCGGTGCGCGCCCGGACCAGACCGTCGAAAACCAGGTCGACGACGAGCGGGGCCAGCCCCAGCGACATCTCATCCGCGATGATCAGCTTGGGTGAGGTGGCCAGCGCCCGAGCGAGCGAGAGCATCTGCTGCTCCCCGCCGGACAGCAGGCCGGCCGTCTGACCGCGGCGCGAAGCCAGGCCGGGGAAGATCTCGAGCGCGAGATCCACCGCCGCGCGACGCGAGCGGCGACCCTCGAGCGTCCCCGTGGCCATGCGCAGGTTGTCGATGACCGACAGCCCGCGGAAGACCCCGCGCCCCTCGGGAAGGTGCACCAGTCCCAGGCGCCGGATGCGGTGCGCGGATTTGTTGGTGATCTCGCGCCCCCCAAGATTCACCCGCCCGCCGCAGGCCGGCACCAACCCGGAGATCGCCCGCGCCAGGCTGCTCTTACCGGCACCGTTGGCACCGAGTACGGCGAGCGCCCGGCCTTCGCTGATCCGGAACGAGACGTCGTTGAGGGCCACGGCGTCGCCGTAGCGCACGGAAAGGTCGTCCACGCTCAGCAGCGCGGCAGCGTCCGCGCCGGCAACCGGGACCTCAGCATTCTGCGGTGCCGGCGAACGGTCCTCGACCCGCGAGAGCACCGACCGGTCCTGGAGGTCGACGGCGTCGGCCTGCGGCGGCTCGTCGGCAAGCTCCTGGCCGAGATAGGCCGCCCGCACCGCGGGGTTGGCCTGGACCTGCGCTGGGGGTCCGCTCGCCAGCAGCGCTCCGAAATCGAGCACGTTGACCGTGCTGCACAACCGCATCACGAGCTCCACGTCGTGCTCGACGAGCAGCACCGAGATGTCGCGCTCCTGCGCGACGCGGCGCAAGACACTCTCGAAACGTTGGGTTTCGGCCGAGTCCAGGCCGGACGACGGCTCGTCCAGCAGCAGCACCCGAGGGGTAGCCGCGAGCGCGCGTCCGAGCTCGACCAGCCGGGCGACGCCGAGCGGGAGGCCGACGGCCGAGCGGTCGGCGATCCCGGCGAGACCCAGCAGATTTATCAGCTCGTCGACGCTTTCGGTCTCCGCCTTCGGCGCGCGGCGCAGGCTGCCCATCGTGAAGACATCCGACAGGATCCGGCTCTTGGCGTGCTTGGCCCGATGCGCGATCACCAGGTGGTCGCGAATGCTCATCCCGACGAACAGCTCCGGATGCTGGAACGTGCGGGCGAGCCCGCGCGCAGCCCGCACCTGAGGACGGGTGTCGGTGATGTCTTGCTCGTCCAGCAGAACCCGGCCCGATGTGGGACGCAGCAGCCCGGACAGCACACCGAAGAGCGTGCTCTTGCCGGCCCCGTTCGGACCCACCAGCCCGACGATGGTGGCGGGCGGAAGGGCCAGGCTGACGTCGCGAACGGCGACCAGCCCACCGAAGCGCACCGTCACGCCGACACATTCCAGCCGCGCCTGCCCGCTCATTGCTTGGCCTCGATCATCGAGTCGGCGGCGCCGGGATTCAGATCGGCAGGGCCGCCAGCAGCGGTGGTACCCGGGCCGTCGGCGCCGCCCGTGCCCGCGGGGTCAAGGTGCACCTCGTCGAGAGCCAGCGGCGATACGCCCCCGCTGACCGCCTGCCGGGGAAGGATCTTCCCGATCAGCCCGCGAACTTGCCTGCCGGTATGCAGCACCGCTCCTTCCGGATTCCGCGCGATGCTGATCGCGCCGAGGCCGAACAGGATCGCCGGTAGCTCTCCCCAACGGGCCGGCACGTACGTCTGCAAAACGCCCGGCAGCAACGAGAACGCCAGACCGCTGAGCACCGCGCCGGTCACCGACCGCACGCCCATCGTCACCACCACGGCGAGCCAGACCAGCCCGGCGAACGTGGCGAAGGACGACGGCTGCGCGGTGAAGGTGTCCATCGCCAGGAAGCCGCCGCCGATGGCCGCGGTGAACGCACCGATCGTGCTCACCAGAATCTTCACCTGGATGATGCTCAGCCCGAGCGTGCGCGACGCGGACGGGCTGTCGCGTACCGCGCGCAGCGCCAGCCCGCTGGTCGAGCGCCGCAGGTTCCAGGTGAGGACTGCAAGGATCATAAAGACGGCGAGCGCCAGGTAGGAGAAGGCCAGATCGCCCTGCGCGAAGGTGGGCCGAGTGACGACCACGCCCAGGCCGCCCTGCAGGAAACGCGGAAGGGTGAAGACGAGTGTCTCGAGCAGCAGACCGAACGTCAGCGTGGCAAGCGCGACGTAAAGGTCGCCGAGCCGGATCGTCAGCAGGCCGATGATCGCACCGCCGATGCCAGCAACGATCGCCGCGACCACGATCGCCAGCAGGATGGGGATGTGCCAGCTCTGGGCGAACTGCGGCGCCCCGAGCGCGCCCACCCCGGCAAAGATGATCTGTGACAGCCACAGCATCCCGCCCTCGCCCGTCACGATGGTGAAGGTCAGGAACGTGATCCCGTAACACAAGCCGACCGCGGTCAGGCCAAGCCAGTACGCCGAACCGCTGAAGATGAGCGGCAGCAGGGCAATAGCCACCAGCGGAAGCAGGCTGAGCCCCCGCTCCCACGGCGACTGGGCTTCGGTGGACGCGGTCGCGTCCTCGGTATCGATGTTCGCCGGGCGTATCGCCTTGTCCAGCGGGCCACCGACGCCCGCCGATTCGTCGATCGTCCGGGATCCGATCGTCTGGATGATCAGCGCGATGGCGATGAAGGCGAACGGGATGCTCGGGATGATCGCCGCAGTGACGGAACTGCTCGGAGGCAGGTACTTCTGGATGACATCGGTGACGATGCCCATCGCGAGCGCCGCGGCGACCGCCCCCGGAAGCGAGCGCAGCCTGGCCACGACGACGGCGGCAAAGGCTGCTGCCATCAGCGTCGTCATGCCCGTCGGCGAAAGCCCGCTCGTCGGGGCCACCAGGACGCCGGCGAGCCCGGCCAGGGTCGCGCTCACGGCCCAGACGCCGACCGAGACCCGGTTGGGGCTGGTGCCCGACAGCGAGGTCATCGCCTCGGAGTCGACCATCGCGCGCACACGCAAACCGATGTCGGTCAGCTGGAGGACGATCGTGCCCAAGATGAGAATGAGGAGCAAAAAGCCGTAGATCAGCACCTGGTCGGTGGTCACCGCAGCACCCAGGAACTTGAACGGCTTGTCGCTCAGGGAGCCCAGACCGGGAGCCGAGGTGATCGTCTGGGTGCCGAAGATGAAGTCGCTGATCGGCGGCAAGGCCACCGACAGGCCGATGGTCGTCACCAGTTTGATCAGGGTCGACTTGCCCCGGACAAACCGGAAGAGCACGGCGTAGAGCAGCACGCCCATGAGCGGTGCCAGCACCAGGATCGCCAGCAATCCGGCCGAGATGGTGGACATGTGGTGCTGCGAATTGAGCCAGTAGTAAAAGCGGGCGACGACGAAGGCCATCGAGCCGAAGGCAAAGTTCAGCACGCCGGACGAGACGAACGTGACGACCAGCGCCGCCGACGCGATCGCGTAGATGGATCCGAGCGCCAGTCCGGCTAGAACGTACTGCAGCATGCCCTCTCCTCTGCGCCGGAACCGCTGACCGCACCCGGTAGCAACGCAACACCCGCCTCATCGCGGGCGTTCACAAGTGCGGGGGCTGCCCCGCCCGCCGTGCGAGCGACACTCGTGCTGGCCGCAGGCATGTGGGTCAACGCTCTTCGGGTCCTGGTGGATTACGCGCGAGGCGACAGTGGAGGCAGCGGCGAGCACCGCGTCGTGTCGTCAACCATCGCTCCTTTGCGAAACGGTGTATGCCGGTGAACTCAGCGGCGCCGGTGGACCCAGGTACGAGCGCCTCCAGGGTCGAGCGTGTGGCTGAAGTTACATTTTTTTTGACGTCGAAGTCAAGGTTCATTCGGAACGGTCGGTACATTCCCGGACCCAGGACGATCAGCTCCGACGCGCGGGCCGCCGACCCCCTCGAAAGCACGGTTTCGTGGCAGCTGACAGTCACAGATTTCCCACGGCGTGGTCGAGATACTGCGCGTACTTCTGCTTCGCCGCCTCGATTCGTTTGGGCAGGTGTTGCGTCGGCCAGAGGTCATCGCTGGCCTTGTAATCGCGCAGGACCTGGCGTGCCACCGTGACCTTGTGGACCTCGGTTGGCCCGTCGGCAATTCCCATGACGCTCGCCCCGAGCACCATCTGCGCCAGCGGCAGTTCATTGCTGACGCCGAGTGCCCCGTGCACCTGGATCGCCCGTTGGGCGATGTCACCGAGAACGCCGGGCATGAGCACCTTGATCGCGGCGATGTCCTTACGGACCTTGCGGTAGTCGTTGTACTTGTCGATGGTCCACGCCGTATAGATCACGAAAAGCCGGAACTGCATCAGCTGGGCGTAGGAGTCGGCGACGTACCCCTGGACGAATTGCTTGTCGGCGAGGATCGTCCCCTGCGTCTTGCGGCTCAGCGCCCGCTCGCACATCATGTCGAGCGCCTTCTGCGCCAGCCCGATGGTGCGCATCGCATGGTGGATACGCCCGCCGCCGAGCCGGGTCTGCGCGATGGCGAACGCCTGCCCCTCGCCGCCGAGCACCGCGTCGGCCGGCACCCGGACGTTCTCGTAATGAATGAGCGCGTGGGACCCCTCGTCGAGCGCCTCACCGGCAAGCCCGACGTTGCGCACGATGTTGACACCCGGCGTGTCACTCGGCACCAGGAACATCGACATGCCCTGGTACGGGCTCACGTCGGGGTTCGTGACCGCCATGACGATGAGAAACGTCGACGTTCTGGCGTTGGAGGAGAAGAACTTCCAACCGTTGATGACCCACTCGTCACCGTCTTTCACGGCCCGCGTCTCGAACATCGTCGGATCGGAGCCCGCGTGCGGCTCGGTCATCGAATAGCACGAGAAGATCTCGCCGTTGAGCAAGGGACGCAGGTAGCGCTCCTTCTGCTCGGGAGTGCCGTAGTGGGCAATGATCTCGGCGTTACCCGTGTCGGGCGCCTGGCACCCGAAGACGATCGGCGCCCACGAAGAGCGGCCCAGGATCTCGTTGAGCAACGAGAGCTTCAGCTGCCCGTGGCCCTTGCCGCCGAGCTCGGGACCGAGATGCGTAGCCCACAGGCCGCGGCTTTTCACCTGCTCCTTGAGCGGGTCGAGGATCTGTCGGAGCTTCTCCTCCGGAGCGGTGAACTGCAGCCCGTTCCAGAGCAGGTCAAGGGGCTCGACCTGCTCGCGTACGAACGCGTCGGCCCAGTCCAGCTGTGCCTGGTACGCAGGATCGGTCTCGAAGTCCCATGCCATTGCGTCTCCTCCCGCCCGGGCGCAGAATAGCGTTCTTATGAACGTCAATCCAATACGCCCACACGAGAATGGCATTGCCATCTTGCCCCGCGACGGTCGCGATGAGAGCCGTCCGCGGCGCTGAGGGCGGCGTCTCGGTCGTTGACCTGGACGCCCCGCCCGGTGTCGGGGCCGATGGTGAGCGCGTCCACATCAAGGCGGCCAGCATCTGCAGTTCCGACTTCTTGTATCTCAGCTTCGGCACCCGCCAGGTGCTCGGCCACGAGCTCGCCGGCTTGCGCGAGGACGGTACCCCGGTGGTGGTCGAGGCGATCTATGGCTGCATGAGCTGCCCGCAGTGTCAGTCGGGCCGCTACAACCTGTGCCCGACCCACGGCCAGCGATAGCCGTGCTCGGCGTGCACGGCACGGGCCGCCTGGACCTCGATTTCTTCACGCTGTTCAACCGCGAGGCGCGCATCATCCCGTCCCTGGGCTACTGCGCCCACGAGGGCGGGCGCGAGATGGACGACGCCGCCGCCATGCTCGCAGCGGACCCGGGCATCGCCGACGCGCTGATCACGCACCGCTTCCGATCGAGGATGCCGCACACGCGTTCCGCGTCGCGAGCGACAAATCCGCGGGCGCGATCCGGGTGGTCATTGAACTCGCCGGCCACTAACCTGCGCGCCTGATCTGACGCCGATGAGTTCTGGTGTGGTGAGACGTCTGCACTTCACCAGACTCGATCGACTGAAGGAGCACGGCGCCATGAGCACGGTAAGGGTTCTTGTCGGTACCCGTAAGGGCGCTTTTGTCCTGACCTCTGATGAGGCCCGCCGGAGCTGGGACGTCAGCGGTCCGCACTTCGCGGGCTGGGAGGTCTACCACGTCGCCGGTTCGCCCCTCGATCCGAATCGGCTGTACGCCTCGCAATCCACCGGCTGGTTCGGTCAGCTCATCCAGCGTTCCGACGACGGTGGGCGCAGCTGGGATCCGGTCGGCAAGGAGTTCACCTACGAGGGCGTCCCCGGCACTCATCAGTGGTACGACGGCACCCCGCATCCCTGGGAGTTCGCTCGCGTCTGGCACCTCGAGCCCTCGCCCGTCGACCCCGACACGGTGTATGCCGGGGTCGAGGATGCGGCGCTGTTTCGCTCGACCGACGCCGCAGAGAGCTGGCACGAGCTCGCCGGCCTGCGCGAGCACGGTTCGGGTCCGAAATGGCAGCCCGGAGCCGGCGGCATGTGCCTGCACACGATCATCATCGACCCGCAGAACCCCGACCGGATCTTCGTCGCCATCTCCGCAGCCGGGGTGTTCCGCTCCGAGGACGCCGGCCTGAGCTGGCAGCCGGTCAACAACGGGCTGCTCTCGGACGGCATCCCGTCGCCGGCGGCGGAGGTCGGGCACTGCGTGCACAACCTGGCGATGCACCCGTCGCAACCGCAAACGTTGTTCATGCAGAAGCACTGGGACGTCATGCGTAGCGACGACGGGGGTGACAGCTGGCACGAGGTCAGCGGCAACCTGCCCAGCGACTTCGGCTTCCCGATCACGGTCCACTCACACGAGCCCGAAACCGTCTACGTCGTGCCGATCACGAGCGACTCCCACCACTTCCCTCCGGGCGGCAAGTTGCGTGTCTATCGCAGCCGCTCGGGCGGCACCGAGTGGGAGGCGCTCACACGCGGACTGCCGCAGCAGGACTGCTACGTCAACGTGCTGCGCGACGCCATGGCCGTCGACGCGATGCCCGAATGCGGGGTGTACTTCGGCACCACCGGCGGGCAGGTGTACGCCTCCGCTGACTCCGGCGACAGCTGGGCGCCGATCGTGCGCGACCTGCCCGCGGTCCTCTCGGTGGAGGTGCAGACGCTCTCATGATCCGGGTCATGCTCCCCGCGCACCTCGGCCACCTGGCCCGGTGTGAACGCGAGGTGACCCTGGAAGCGGCAGCGACCCAGCGGGCCCTGCTCGACGCGCTCGAGCTGCGCTACCCCGTCCTGCGGGGCACGATGCGCGACGTGAACAGCGGGAACCGGCGACCGTTCGTGCGCTTCTTCGCCTGCGGTGAGGACCTTTCCCACGACTCCCCCGACGACCCGTTGCCGGAGGCTGTCGCGGACGGCCGGGAGCCGTTCCGGGTCGTCGGAGCCATGGCCGGCGGCTGATCCGACGCGGATATTGACATCGACGTCAATATCCCCGAGGGTTAGCAGGTGATGGACGACCTCGACGCGATCGACTTCTTCCGCGGTGATGAGCTGATCGCCGATCCCTATCCGTACTACGAATCGCTGCGGACACTGTGCCCGGTGCGGCGCGAGCCGCACCACGGCGTCGTGATGGTGACCGGATACGACGAATCCGTCGAGGTGCTGAGCGACACCGAGCGATTCTCGTCCTGCATCGCTACCACCGGCCCGTTCCCGGGCTTTCCGGTGCCGCTCGACGGTGACGACGTCTCCGGGCTGATCGAGGCCCACCGCGCCGAGCTTCCGATGAGCGACCAGCTCCCCTCGCTGGATCCGCCGGTGCATACCCAGCACCGGGCGCTGCTGATGCGGCTCATCACGCCGAAACGGCTGAAGGAGAACGAGGCGGTGATGTGGCAGCTGGCCGATCGGCTGCTCGATCCGCTGCTGGCCCGTGGTGAGGGTGATTTCATCGCCGAGTTCGCCGGGCCGTTCAGCCTGCTGGTGATCGCCGATCTGCTGGGGGTTCCCGAGCAGGACCAGCAGGAGTTCGTCGAGGGGCTGATGCGCCGGCCGCGATCGCAGGCCGGGATCGGGATGACCGGCGAGCAGACACTGGCGCACCATCCGCTGCAGTTCCTCTATGACCGCTTCACCACCTACATCGAGGACCGCCGCCGGGAGCCCAGGCCGGACGTGCTCGGCGGGCTGGCAGCTGCGACTTTTCCGGACGGCTCGCTGCCGGAGGTCATCGATGTCGTGCGGGTCGCGGCGAACGTGTTCTCGGCCGGGCAGGAAACGACCGTCCGGCTGCTGAGTTCGGCGCTGATGGTGCTAGCCGAGCAGCGCGAGCTGCAACGGCTGCTGCGCCGCGAACGCGAGCGGATCCCGAACTTCATCGAGGAGACGCTGCGCATCGAGAGCCCGATCAAGGGTGACTTCCGGCTCTCGCGGGTGCCGGTCAACATCGGCGGGGTCGACGTTGCTGCTGGCTCGACATTCATGCTGCTGAACGGGGCAGCCAACCGCGATCCGCGGCACTTCGAGGATCCAGCCACCTTCGACGTCACGCGTCCCAACGCTCGTCATCACATCGCCTTCGGCCGGGGGGTCCACACCTGCCCCGGCGCGCCGCTGGCGCGGGCTGAGGCTCGTGCGTCCATCGAACGGCTGCTGGACCGCACCACCGACATCCGCCTCTCCGCGGCCGTGCACGGGCCCGAAGGCGCCCGCCGTTACCAGTACCTGCCGACCTTCATCCTGCGCGGCGTGCGGGAGCTGCATCTGGAATTCACCGCGGCGCCGGATCCGGTCACGTGAAAGTCACGATCGACGAGGACGGCTGCCGTGGGCACGGGGTCTGCACCACGATCTGCCCCGAGGTGTTCGCGTTGAACGACGACGGCTACTCGGAGGTGCTGTTGCCCGTCGCGCCGGCCGAGCTGGAAGACGCGGTCCGGCGCGCGGCGGCGAGCTGCCCCGAGCGCGCCATCACCGCGGGGTGAGGTGGGAGCGGTGGTCTGTCAAATTTGCTACGGAAATGCTCCGCACACCCTGCAAACGCGGCGAGTCGTGACGACACGCCGCAGTCGTTTTCACTTCCATCGACAAATTGGCGAGACAGCGCCGGATATCGAGAAATCAGCTGTACCCCCAGCAGAAAGGTCGATAGCCCGATGACCGACACGGCCGCCGTCTCCGCGCCGCTCGAGTACGACCCCTATGATTACGCGACCTTCTGCGATCCGTACCCGATCTTCGCGCGGCTGCGCGCCGAGGCGCCGGTGTATCGCAGCGAGAAGCTGGACTTCTGGCTGCTGTCCCGCCACGCCGACGTGATGGCCGCGCACAACGATTTCGCCCGGTTCTCCAGCACGGCCGGGCCGACCATCGAGAAGATGCCCCCGGAGCAAACCGGACCGTTGCTGATCGCCAAGGATCCGCCGGAGCATCGCTGGCACCGCAAGGTGATCGGCAAGGTCTTCACGCCGCGACGCATTAACGCGCTCGAGCCCTACATTCGCGAGCGGTGTCGCGAGCTCCTCGACCCGTTCCAGGGCGAGCCGGAATTCGACGTCGCGGAGCAGTTCGCCTTGCAGCTTCCGCTCAACGTCATCAGTGAATTGCTCAACATCCCGCACGGGCTCCGCGACGAGATTCACACCCTCGCCGACCAGACGCTGGCCCGCACCGACGACCCGGGTCTCGCCGAGAAGCAGATGCTGGCGCAGATCCGCATCTTCGAGATCTTCCACGGACTGGTGGTCGACCGGGAGACCCATCCCCGCGACGACATCATCAGCGTGATCATGAACACCGAGGTGGACGACAACGACGAGGGCACCCGTACCCGCAAGCTGGACGCGGCCGAGGTGGCCATCCGCTTCCAGGAGATCGCCTTCGCCGGCCACGAGACCGTAGCGAAGGGGATCCCGAACGGCACCATCGCCTTCACCTCGTTTCCCGACCAGCGGCGGCTGCTCGCGTCCGACCTTTCGCTGTCGGGAGCGGCGGCCGATGAGGTGCTGCGCTACGACCCGCCGTCGCAGCTACAAGGTCGCCTCGCGACCGAGGACATCACGCTGCACGGCGTCACGATCCCGCAAGGCTCGCGCGTCATGCTGGCGACGGCTGCCGCGTTACGCGATCCGGCTGCCTACCCCGACCCTGACCGTTTCGACATCACCCGCGAGAGCGATCCGTCCACGATCTACTTCGGCTTCGGTATTCACCGCTGCATCGGCGCGCACCTTGCCCGGCTCGAGATGCGGGTCGCGTTCGAGGAGCTCGTCACCCGCTTCCCGGACTTCGCCGTCGACCAGTCACGGGCGGTGCGGCACGTCTCCAGCAACGTGCGCGGCGTGGCGCACCTGCCACTGCTGACCAGCGGTGCCGGCTAGAGGGTCCGGAAAAGCCCGCCGTCAACGAGGATCTGGGCGCCGTTGACGTAGCTGGCTGCGTCGCTGGCCAGGAAGAGGCAGACTCCGGCCATGTCGCCGGGCTGACCGATGCGCTTCATCGGGTTCATCTCGGCCGCGCGTTGCTTCGCGCCGGGCGACCACGCGTCGGTGACGTCGGTGTCGAACGCTCCGGGCAAGACCAGGTTCGCCCTGACCTTGGGCGCCCAGGCGCCGGCGAGCCCAAGCGTGAGGGCGTTCAGGCCGGCCTTTGCCATGGCGTACGGCAGATCGGTGGCATCGGGCCGCCATGACCCGGCCGTCGTGACGTTGATGATCGATCCACCGTCGCCCTCGGCCATCCGCGATCCGATGAGCGCGCTGAGCCGAAACGGCCCGCTGGCGTTCACCGCGTGCACCTTGTCGTACAGCTCGCGGGTGACGGACGACAGATCGTCGTAGAGCGGCGACATGCCCGCGTTGTTCACGAGCACGTCGCACCTGCCGAACTCGCGGTACACCGTCTCGACGAGCCGGTCGCATTCGTCCCATTTGCCGACGTGGCAGGCGACTGGCAACGCCCGGCGCCCCGTCGCCGCCTCGATCTCGCGGGCAGCCGCCTCACAGCCGGCCAGCTTGCGGCTGGCGATCACGACGTCGGCGCCGGCGATCGCGAACCCTTCGGCGACCGCCCTGCCTATTCCGCGGCTGCCTCCGGTGACCAGGGCAACCTTGCCGCTGAGATCGAACAGCTGCGCGGGCGCTCTCATGGATCCTTTCTACAGACCTCCGCCGCTACCGCTCGAGACACACGATTCACAGCTGACACATAGCAATCACTCATCCAGCCCCGAGCCGAACCGCCGACAGTTCGACTATGGAGTCGGCGCTCGCCCCCGCCACCCCCGCGGCCGGCCGGCCCCTGCGCCCGTCGGGCCCGCGCGCATCCCCGCTGCCGCCGACCCCCCAGACGGTGCGTGCCGACCCCCGGGCACTGCTCGCGGTCTTCGCCGCCGGGGCCCTGATGACGGTAAGCCTCTGGTGGTTCAGCACCCCCTACGTGTCGGGTTTCGGAGACTGGCTCACCAGCGCCGGGCGCATCACCGGGCTGCTCGCCGGCTACTCGGTGGTCGTGCTGGTCGCCCTCATGGCGCGGCTGCCACCGCTGGAGAACGGCCTGGGCGCCGACCGGCTGGCCCGCTGGCACTCGATGGGCGGCCGGTACACCGTCAGCTTGATCGTGACCCATGGCTTGCTGATCACCTGGGGCTACGCCGTCACCGCACACACGAACGTCGTCCATCAGGGCTGGACGCTGCTGCGCAGCTATCCGGACGTGCTGGCGGGCAGCGTCGCCGGCCTGCTCTTCGTCGGCGTGGGCATCAGTTCGATGCGCGCCGCTCGCCGCCGTCTCGCCTACGAGACCTGGTATTACCTGCACTTCTACACCTACCTGGCAATCGCGCTCGCGTTCAGCCACCAGTTCGCCGACGGCGCCGACTTCATGCGCAACGCGACCGCCCGGCTGTTCTGGGCCGCCTTGTACATCGCGGTCTTCGGAGCGCTCGTCTGGTACCGGATCGGCGTGCCGATCCGTCAGAACGCACGCCACAGGCTCCGGGTGGTGTCGGTGGTGAAGGAGTCGCCCAACGCCGTCTCCGTCCTGGTGACCGGTGAGAACATTCACGAACTCGCGGCCCAGCCGGGCCAGTTCTTCCGGTGGCGCTTCCTGACCAAGGGCCTGTGGTGGGCATCGAATCCGTACTCGCTCTCCGCGCCGGCCGATTCGAAGACTGCTGCGCTTCACGGTCGAGAAGCTGGGTGACCACAGCAAGGCGGTACGCCGGCTGCAAGCCCGGCACGCGCGTCTTCGCCGAGGGTCCATACGGGACGTTCACCGGCAGCCGGCGCACCCAGCGCCGCGTGCTGCTGATCGGCGCCGGAGTGGGGATCACCCCGTTGCGCGCCCTGTACGAGACGATCTGGGCCTGGCCCGGCGACCTTGCTCTGATCTACCGCGAGAGCAATCCGAAGGAGGTGCTCTTCCGGCGGGAGCTCGAGGCCATCGCCGCGGTTCGGCAGGCCAAGCTCGACATCATCGTCGGTTCGCGAGCCAAGCTCGGGGGCGATCCCCTCTCGGCTCACTCACTGGCACGCATCCCGGCTCTCGCCGAGCACGACATCTACGTCTGCGGCCCCGATGCCATGGAGGAGAGCGTCGTCAGCGCGCTGCGATCACTCGGGGTCCCGCGCCGCCAGATCCACACCGAATCGTTCACGTTCTGACATCGGAGAGTTCGGAAAACGTCCATGCGCCGCGTCATTCTCGCCGTAACCAGCACTGTCGCCGTTCTGGTACTCCTGCTCGGCTTCAAGTCGCAGTATGCGCCGCCGGTCACCAAGCCGGCCTCCGCGAGCCCGTCGGGTAGCTCGGCGACGGGCAGTTCCGGCTCCTCGAGCAGCTCCGGCCCTTCGAGCAGTTCGAGCAGTTCGAGCAGTTCGGGGACCACCGGCACCAAGACCGTCACCGGTGACGCCGCTGACACCCGCTACGGTCCGGTGCAGGTGAAGCTCACCGCCGTCAACGGCACGATCAGCTCCGTCGACGCGATCGTGTACCCCCAGGGAACCCCTCGCGACCAGGAGATCAACAGCTACGCGATTCCCCAGCTGAACCAGGAGGCACTGGCCGCCGGGAGCGCGAACATCGACATCGTGTCCGGCGCGACGTACACCAGCGACGGCTACGCCCAGTCTCTGCAGAGCGCGCTTGACAAGCTCAAGTCTTAGGCGGCTGCGTGACGGCCACCCCGCGGACGGTCCACGTCGAGCACTGCATGGGGACGGTCTTCTCCTTCGACGTCCGCGATCCCGGCGAGTGGGCGCCGGCGCTCGCCGAAGCGGTCGCGTGGCTGCACCAGGTGGACGAGACCTTCAGCACCTACCGTGCTGACAGCGTCGTCAGCCGGCTCGCCCGCGGAGAGCTTTCGCTGCCCGAATGCTCCGCGGAGGTGAGGGAAGTCTTCGAGCTCTGCGAACGGGTTTCGCGCGCGAGCGACGGCTACTTCTCGACCCAGGCGGGGCCCGCCGGCGGGCTCGACCCTTCGGGCATGGTCAAGGGATGGGCGATCGAACGGGCGAGCGATCTGCTCGCCGCCCATGGGTCGGGTAACCATGCGGTCAACGGCGGCGGCGACATCCAGCTGGAAGGAGAATCGGCCCCCGGTCAGCCGTGGCGCATCGGCATCACCGATCCGCACGATCGCCGCAGGGTCCTGACGGTGGTGACGGGCCGCGATCTCGCCGTTGCCACGTCGGGAATCGCTGAGCGCGGCGCCCATGTCGTCAACCCGCGCACCGGCACGCCGGCGGCTGGGCTCGCCAGCGTGACGATCGTAGGCCGCCAGCTCACCTTCGTCGACGCGTACGCGACCGCAGCCTTTGCCATGGGCCCTGACGCGCTGCCATGGATCGAGGCCCTCCCTGGCTACGAGGGTCTGCTCGTCCTCGCCGACGCGAGCACACGCGCCACGCCCGGTTGGAGCGCACTGACGCGTTCACCCTGAACGGCTGGTGCCGTCATTGTCCAACCACCGCCCGTAGGACATCACCCGCCGACACCATCCCGGCCAGCTGTCCCCCGCCTCCTACCGGAAGGTGGCGGATGCCGCGACGGTTCATGAGGTCCGCGGCCTCCACGACGCTGTCGTCCGGAGACGCCCAGACGATGTCCACCGGGTCCACCCGCGCCACGTCGGCGACCCACACCTCGTCGGGATCCGCTCCCGCGGCCAGCGAGAGAACGATGTCGCGCTCCGAGACAATGCCGGTGAGCTCCTCCCCGTCGAACACCATCAAGGCGCTTGCACCAGTATCGGCCAGGCGGGCGGCAAGGTCGCGAAGAGTGTCATGGGCTCCCACTAACGGCGCCGGCGCGGCCATGATCGTGCTCACCGACCCGCTGAGATTGAGCCGGCGCGGCGCACTTGCGGAAGCCGAATCGACCACCTCGGACGCGCCGACGACGTGCCCGTCAGGCCCCGGGTAGTAGAGCGTCTGCTGCCCGTCGCTCCACCTGACAAGGAAATGCGTGCCTTCCTCGCTACCGAGAATCTCCTCTATCCGCCCGTGCCTGGACGCCCGCCCGACGCTCTGACTGTCAACAACGACGACATCTCCGACTTGTGCGTGCATGGCCAACCTTCCAACTGCAAACGACGTGAGAATGGTGTGTCGTGCTGGGAAAATGCGGGGTGGCCCTCCCGGGGGAATCGCCGAAGCCCCCTAGGGGACGAGCAGGACCGGACACTGTGCCTGGTTGATCACCCGACGGGTGGCGGTCGCCGGCGACTGCCGGCTCAGATGCCACTCGTGCGGGCGTGCGACGACAAGGAGGTCGGCGCGTGCGGAGAGCTCCACCAACTCCTGCACCCGGGATCCGAGGACGATCGGAGCCGCCCGCAGCTCAGGTTGGAGACCCGGCGCTGCCTCGGCGATGGCGGCGACGATCTCGTCCTCGTTCCTGTCGCCGCTACCGTGTGCGCCGCCCGCTTCGCCCTCACCGGTGGGCGCTGACGACGCCAGCAACGGCCCCGTCCAGCAGACCGTCAGGTGACCGTCGTGCACTTGGGCCTCGCGGGCCGCCCACATCAAGGCGCGACGCGAGCCATCGGAACCGTCGATGCCGACAACCACCTGCATCGCGGCGCCGGCGTCAGCGGGCGGCGCTGCCGGATGCGGGCTCCTCGATTGCCGCGTGGGCCGGCCCCGACGCAAGCGGGTCCGTTCCTGTCGGGCCTCGGTCACGATGTGTCGGGCGATCTCCAGGGGAGTCGACTTGGTCATCGGGCTCCTGGTGTTCACGATGCCCCCTTTCTCGAGAAGGTGGGCGTGAGAAGTCAACAGCAGCAGGCACGTACCGCATAGGGGCGAAGGTCACGGTCTGCACGCCGGCGCCATGCCCGGTCCGTTGGTAACGCGGGTGAGGTCCTAGGTCCTCTCGACCCGACGCCGGACCTCGCTGATCATGAAGGTGTCTGGATGGGAAGCGACGGCCGGCCGGACTACTGGAGAGAACGCTCTGGGGTCGTCCCGAGGCAGGTGAGAACTCAATGACGGGCGCGCGGGACGTGAAGGCCACCGGGCTGCAGGCCGCCACGCTGACGGCCGCCGTCGAAGCGGCCACTCTGGCACCATCCGTGCACAACACCCAGCCCTGGCTGTTTCGTATCGACGCCGACCGCATCGACCTGTTCGCCGATCTCTCGCGCCAACTGTCGGTGACCGATCCCACCGGCCGCCAGTTGCATCTGAGCTGCGGCGCGGCGCTGCACCACCTGACCGTGTCACTTCGCGCGGCCGATCTGCGTACCGACGTCCAGCTCTTCCCGGCGGGGCCGGGAAATCATCTCGCCTCCGTCGCCGTCAGCCCGGCCGAGGACGCCGATCTCGAGCAACACGCCCTTGCCGCAGCCATCTTGGAGAGGCACTCGCAGCGCGAGCCGTTCGCCGGCCATGGCGTGCACCACGAGAACCTGGCCGAGCTGCGGATGGCCGCCGAGGCCCACGGCGGATGGCTCGCCGTGCTGGAGCGGCGCGAGGATCAGATCACACTTGCCGTCCTGCAAGGGCAGGCCGACCAGACGGAGGTCGCGAGTTCCGCTTACCGGGCTGAGCTCGCCAACTGGCGCCGCGCCCAGCCGTGCGTCGATGGCATTTCCTCGTCGGCGATGGCGCGGGCCCACGCCGGCCGGCATTCGGAAATCGTCATTCGTGACTACGCGATTGGACAGACTGACCTGCGCCGCTCGGACTCAGCCGGTCACCCTCGTGAAGTCCTGGTGCGCGACGAGCGGCCATCGCTCATCATCCTCGGCAGCGATGCGGACACCCCGGAGCAGTGGCTGACAGCGGGGAAAGCACTGTCGCACGTGCTGCTGAAGGCCACCATGCTCGGCTTGCGCGCGTCGATGCTGGGTCAGGTCATCGACCTGCCCGGGACCCGCGCCCAGCTGCGCAGGCGCTTGCGCCTCACCGGTAAGCCGCAGATGGTGCTGCGGGTCGGCTACGGGCCGGCGGCGCAGCCCTCCCCCCGCCGGCCCCTCGCCGACGTCCTGCTCTGATCCTCAGGTGCTCGCCGCATCCTCGCCCGGCACGTCCTGCGGCCTGACCACCACGACCGGGCAGCTCGCGTGACGCACGCAGTGCTCGCCGGTGGAGCCGAGCAGAAGGCCGTGGAATCCGCCGCGGCCACGGCTCCCGACGACGAGCAGGCTCGCCCGGGAGGCTTCCTCGAGCAGGACCGGCACCGCGGCGCCATAGCAAGCCGCGAGGTCCAGCCCGTCCGCCGGCACCTCTCCCAGCGTCTCCGCCACCGCGGCGTTGAGGGTCTTGAGCGCGTCCTCCATCGGGTCGACGACTTCGGCTACCGGCAGCGCGACAACGATCGACATCGGCCATCGCCAGGCGATCACCGCGCGCACTCGAGCGCCGACGATGCTGGCATAGTCAACGGCCCAGCGGAGCGCGTCCTTCGACTCCTGCGAGCCATCCACGCCCACCACGACCGGACGGGCTTCCTGCGGCGAACCTTGCTTTTTCACGGTGGACGCCATGGCATTCACTCCCCGTCTCTCACGTCACAGCGGCTGGGTCGCTGGGTCATTGAGGTCACTCGGGCCATGACTCCAGCATCCTCCACCGGCGCACCGCGGGACGAGGGACGAAAGCCCTCTCGAGGGACGCACTCCAGCCTCTAGCGCGCGGCGAAAAGTGAGCGGAGGCTGAGGGCTCGGGCAGCATGTTCCTGAAGGGAGCCGTCATGCGCATCACAGAGCTCATGAGAAAGCCCGTCGTCACCGTCGTTCCCGAAGCCTCACTCATGAACGCGGCCAAGCTCATGGAGGAGGCCGGCGTAGGCGCGTTACTCGTCATCGACCGCGCCCGGCTCACCGGAATCGTCACCGACCGCGACGTCGTCGTGCGCGGGCTGGCTGCCGGACTGCCGGGCGATGCACGCATCGACAGCATCATGACGACCGACCCGGTGACGATCGACGTCAACGACGACGTGTCGGACGCTACGAAAGCTCTGGCCGAAAGGAAGTTTCGGCGCCTGCCGGTCATGGAGGCCGGTGCCGTCGTGGGCATCCTGTCCGCTGACGATCTGCTGCTCGCGCTCGTCACCCAGCTCTCCGACGTCGTCTGGCCCATCTTCGGAGAGGTGATCGACCCCCAGCATGTCGGCCTGCTGCCGGTTCCGGTGCAATCAGGAACGACTGGCGGGTGATCGCCGGCTAGGACCGCACCGCTTGGCCGCCGGCACGGCCGCGGATCAGATCGACTCGCGGGCTACGTCGCGGCGCTTGATGTAGTCCCCGAAACGCTCGGCGAGCGCGTCGCCGTCGAGGCCGAGCTCATCCAGCGCGTACGCATGCCTGCCGAACTTTCCCTTCGGGTGAGCCTCGACGTACGCCGCCATCGCCGCCGCCGTCTCGGGAGTGAGTTCCCGGCCGGCCCCCGCGTAGATCGACTGCATCGCGGTGGTCGGGTCGGTCATCAACTGGGCGTAGGGGACGTCGACGAACCGGTGTGCGGGGTGGCGGATGCGGAACTGCTCGACCCGGTCGATGCACGCCTCGAGGACGTCGGCCCAGTGGCGGGCGATGTAGGCACCGTGGTCGGCGTCGGTGAAGTTCTTGCTCAGCGTCCGGATGAGGCTGCAACTCGAGGCGGCAACCACTACCGGATCGCGATGCAGCTGCACGAAAGTCGCATCGGGATAGGTCTCGCTGAGCTCCTCGAGCGCGATGGCGTGGTGCGGCGACTTCAGCGCCCAGTGGCCGCTCACCCCGTCGGACTGAAGGATCTGCAACGCCAGCTTGTGATGCTGGTAGGCCGAACGATGATCGGCCTGTAGCAGCCACTCGCCGTAGCTGGGCACATTGGCCAGCGTTTCCCACATCAGGCTCTTCCAGTCCTGCGCCATCACGGTGATGCACTCGGTCGGCCCGTCGGCCTCTTCGTGATGAACCTTGTCGACGTCGGGATTCATCTGCGCGGCCATCTCGGCAGCAGCCCGGGCGGCGTCGACGCGCGGGCCTGCGCGCCAGGTCTGCGGGGTAGGCGGTGGGACGTTGTCGGCGGCTTCCCAGTTCAGCAGCGAACGGTTCGCCGGATCCTGGTCGAGCAGGTAGCTCAGCAGCGTGGTCCCGGCGCGAAACAGCCCGATCACGATGATCGGGGCATCGATGCGCTCCTCACGCACCTGCGGATGGGTAGTGGCCCAGTTGATGAGCTTCAGCCGGCGCCGCAGCATTTCCGTCACGAATGCCCCGACTGCCATCTCGCCGAGCTCGTTGAGCTGGGCCTCGGTGGCCGCCGAGTAGCAGTACGCCTCGAGTCCAGCCCGGTAGCCGTCCGGGCCGAAGTCGTCCAGGCCGGTCTCCAAGACCGCCTGCTCGAGCAGCAGCTGAGGTACGAGCGAGGTCACGGGCATGCTCCATCCGGGGTGCAGATCATGCCCTCGCGGGCTCGCACGAGCATAGACGCCGCCACTCGCGAGCCTGATGGCCGTGCCGCCAGGGCGGGTTCCTGCTGCAGCAGGACCGGGCCGCGTTGCTCGCTTTCGCCGAACCGCCGATGATTGCGGGGTGACTCTCTCTTCTGACGCGGCGCGACTGGACGGAATGATCGCGGTAGTGACCGGTGGGGGTGCGGGAATCGGCCGCGGGATCGCCGAAGGTCTGCATGCCTACGGCGCTCAGGTCGCCATCTGGGAGCGGGACCCCGACACGGCTGCCGCGGCAGCCGCTGCCGTCGACGGTCTCGCCCTCACGCTGGACGTCCGCGACGACCAGGCCGTCGATGATGCGCTCGCCACTACCCTCGCACGCTTCGGACGCATCGACATCTTGGTCAACAACGCCGGCGGCACGTTCAACAAGCCCTTCCTCGAAACGAGCAGCAACGGGTTCGACGCGCTGTACCGGTCGAACCTGCGCCATGTGATGGTCTGCAGCCGTCAGGTGGCGCGCTCGATGGTGGCGGCGAAGGTCGGCGGCAGCATCATCAGCGTGACGTCGATCGAGGGCGTCCGCGCCGCGCCCGGCTACGCGGCCTATGCCGCCGCCAAAGCCGGGGTCATCAACTTCACCAAGACCGCCGCGCTGGAGCTGGCGCCGTACGGGATCCGGGTCAACGCTCTCGCACCGGACTTCACCATGACCGAAGGCATCGCCGCGCTCTCGGGACGCTCGTCGGGACAGTCGTCCGACCTCGGCCGCAACATGGTGCCCATGGGACGCGCGGGGCATGTCGACGAGATGGCCGGTGCCGCCGTCTTCCTGGCGTCTCGACTGTCCTCGTACGTCACCGGTCAGACCCTGCACGTCGACGGGGGCACGCACGCCGGCAGCGGGTGGTATCACCACCCGGAGCACGGCGGTTACATCCTCGCCGCGCCCTAGCGGTTCCAGCCGTCCGAGCAGCTACCTGCGGGAAGCGGCGATCACCTTGTCACCATATTCGGCAAGGGCTTCCAGCGCGTGCTCCATCGAGTCGCCCGGCATGCTCACACCATTCCAGGTGACGCCGAGAGCGCTGAGCTCGCCGAGCAGATCGAGATGGTGGCCGGCGTCGAAATCGGCGGCCGCGACTGCACCGTGAGCAGCCGTGAAGGCGACGTCGATGGACGACCGCTCCCGCTCGGCCTCGTCGACCTTCTGCCACAGGTAGTCCAGCATCTTTGACAGCTCGTCCACCGTCTCGAGCCGGACCGTGCCGGTGGTCTGCGCCATGACCTCGGAAGCCGGGAAGGGGTTCCAGCCGTCGCCGAGCTCGGCTACCCGCCGGCGGGTGCGCTGGCTGTTGCCGCCGATCCAGATCGGAACCTTCGTGGGCTTCGGGTTGGCCGAGACACCCGACGCGGTATAGCCGGTGCCTTCGAACGCGAACGCATCGGTGGTCCAGACCCCGCGAAGGACCTGAAGGGCCTCGTCGAACAGCTCGTTGCGAGCCTGGAAGTCGACGCCCAGCGAACGGTACTCCGAACGCAGGTAACCCAGCGCGGTCGACAGCACGAAACGGCCACCCGACAGCGCGTCGAGCGTCGCCGACAATTTCGCCACCAGGAACGGGTTGCGGTACGGCAGCACCACGATGTTAGGAATCAGCAGCAGTCGCTCTGATGACGCGGCCACGAAGGCGAGCGCCGCGAACGGATCGAGCGCATCGTGGCCACCCGAACGCAGCCATTTGTCCGAGGGTGCGGGATGATCGGTAAAGCCGATGCCGTCGAACCCCGCGGCTTCGGCTGCCCGGGTGAACCGGGCGATCGCCGCTCCGCTGACCAGTTGCGGGTCGTAGCTGCCGCTCACGATCGGATACGTCACCCAGTACTTCACCGCGAACTCCTCGCCTGGATCATCAGGACGAGGCCGATGGTTTCACGCCCGCCAGCGACGATGCCGGCGGGACTAGGTAGCTAGGTCGCCCTCCGCATCGGATGCCGATTCCTGGCGCCGCGTCTCTGCTGCCGCCAGCAGGGTTCCGGCGGCCACCTCGGCCAGTTGTGCCGCGAAGCTACGCACGGTCGCCTGCGCGACGGCGTGCATGACGAGGCGGTCGACCGCGGCTCCGACCGGCCCGAACGGAGGGCGGTATGACCCGACGACGCTCAGCTCCGTGCCGGCATCGCTGGCGGCTAGCTCGACGTTGGCGTCCAGCATCGGGAAGGCGCCGCCCAGCGGGCCAGTCGCCACCCAGCGCAGCGGCACCACCGTCGTCGATCCCCGCTGGTAGGCGGGAATGCTCTGGATCTCCACCTTTTTCGCCAGCCCGCGCAGGCCCGCCCGCGCCAGGACCGTGGCGCCCTCGTGTATGGCCGCCGAAGTGATCGAATCCAGATCCCCCGCGTTCAAGTATCCCAGCAACCGATGCTGGGCAATCGCCATCGGAACCGCGAGAGTCATCACCTCAGAAACGAACACAAGCCATCGGACCAGCCAACGCCCCGGGAGGCCGTGGGAACAAGGTCCCGGGTCGCGGGGACTATGGCTGCTAACCAACCTTCTTGACATGCAGCGCAGCCGCACCATGGCGACGCAACGCGACTGTCTAGCTCTCGCGCGAGGCGATGGCATCCAGGATCGCTGCGAGCGCGGCAGGCTGACTGATCATGGCCATGTGCCCGGCGTCGAGGTCGATGACCTCGGCGCCGCCGAGATTCGCGATGAACTGGTCCTGCATCTCGATGGTGCCGGCCTGGTCGCGCGTCAGCCGTATCCAAGCGCGCGGGATGGGATGGCGAAGCCCGCTGAGATCGCAGGGATCCATCAGGACACGCCCCGCCTCGGGGAGGCTGTGCGCGAGCATCCACGCGAGCTGGGCATCATCGAGGTCGTTGCCGTACAGGGCGACCGACATCTCCCGATCGAGTACCGGTGACACCCCGCCATGGGCGGCGATGTTGGCGCGGACCCCATCGGCCAGGGCGGTGTCGAGCGTGTCGAGGCTGCTCTGCCCATGGCCGGGCACGTTGCTGGAGACGAAGACCAGCTGCCCGATGGCGCCGGGGAGGAGATCGGCAACGCGTGGGACCGTCAGCCCGGCCAGCGAGTGGCCGACGAGAACGACGCGTTCCCATCCCGTCGCCGCGATGTCCTCGGCCACGGCGGCGGCGAAGTCGTCGAGCCCTACCCGGGACAGGTCAGCCGGACGTGATCCGCGCCCGGGCAGGTCGACAGTGATGGCCGGGGTCTGCAAGTGCGGCAGGAGCAGATCCCAGCAGGACGCGTCGAATCCGCTCCCGTGCACGAGCACCAGGTTCATGGGTACGCCCTTCCGCGAATAGCCGTCCTTGCCACCTCATCATCGCCGTGGCCTAGCCTGAGGCCAGCCAGGGGTGTCGTGCCGCTGCTCGATAGATGCACGCTCGGAGGTTGTCATGCTCGATCTGCTGCTGACCGGAGGCACCGTCGTCGACGGGTCAGGATCGCCGCGACGGCGTGCCGATGTGGGCGTCAAGGACGGCCGGATCGTCGCGATCGGGCAGCTCACCGACGAGGCGGCGAGCACCGTCGACGCGACGGGCAAGGTGATCACCCCGGGGTTCATCGACGTCCACACCCACTTCGACGCGCAGGTCTTCTGGGAATCGGCGCTGACGCCGTCGCCGCTGCACGGGGTCACGACCGTCATTGGAGGCAACTGCGGGTTCACGATCGCGCCGCTGTCGAACGACCCGCGTGACGGCGACTACCTGATGCGGATGCTGGCACGCGTGGAGGGCATGCCGCTCGAATCGTTACGCGACGGTGTCCCCTGGTCCTGGACCAGCACAGCCGAGTACTTCGACGCCGTCGAGAGCGCAACGCTCGGAGTCAACGCCGGCTTCATGGTGGGCCACTCCGCGATCCGTCGCATCGTGATGGGCGCCGAGGCCACCGGGCGGCCATCGACACCCGATGAGCTCGCGGCGATGGAGCGCCTGCTGCACGAGGGGCTGGAAGCGGGCGGCTTCGGCTTCTCCTCCTCGTGGGCGCGCACCCACAACGATGCCGACCGCCAGATGGTGCCCTCGCGCTACGCCTCCAAGGACGAACTGCTCGCCCTGTGCAAGGTGACCGGCGAGCATGCCGGAACCTCCCTCGAATTCATCCCGATGGTGGGTCCCTTCGACGACTGGGCCATCGAGCTGATGGCCGACATGTCGGCCACCGCCGGCAGGCCACTGAACTGGAACATCCTGACGGTCATGGCGAACAATGCCGAGCAGAGCCGCCAGAAGCTGCGCGCCGGCGACGTCGCACGAGCGCGCGGCGGCAAGGTCGTCGCGCTGACCATCCCGATGAACTTCGGGCTCCGGCTCTCGCTCGCATCCGGCTTCATCCTCGACGCGATGCCGGGCTGGGAGGAGCCGATGCTGCTCCCCCGTGCAGAGAAATTGCAGCTGTTCAGGGATGTGGCAGCGCGCCGGCACCTCAACGAACTGGCCCAGCAGGAGACCAACCCGTTACGCGGCCTGGCCACCTGGTCGAACAAGACCATCTACGACGTGGTCGCCGACGAGAACCGGCAGTACGTCGGCCGCACCGTCGGCGAGATCGCCGCCGAACAGGGCCGCAGCGACTGGGATGTGCTGTGTGACATCGCCGTCGCCGACGAGATGCTCACCAGCTTCGGTAGCCCGGCGGCGCCCGAGTCTGATGACGATTGGCGAGCCCGGGTCGAGATCTGGCGCGACCCGCGGGCCGTGATCGGCGCGTCCGACGCGGGCGCCCATCTCGACCTGCTGGCCTCCTTCAACTACGCGACCGTGCTGTTGAGCGAGGCGGTGCGGCGCCGGCAGCTGATCAGCCTGGAAGAGGCGGTACACCTGATGACGGCCGTGCAGGCCGATCTTTACGGCCTCACCGGCCGCGGCCGGATCGAGCAGGGCGCCTGGGCGGATCTCGTTGTCCTCGACCCTGACACCGTCGCGTCGCACGAAGTGTCGATGCGCTACGACGTGCCGGGTGGGGCTGGGCGGCTGTATGCGGAAGCCGACGGGATCGAGCAGGTGTTCGTCAACGGTCGGCCGATCGTGCGCAACGGACGGTTGACCGGCGAGCGCGCCGGCACGCTGCTGCGTTCGGGCCGTGACTCGCGCACGCCCGATCTGAATTGAAAACCTGAAGGCGCCGGCGCAAACTCCCTAGACCACCGTCCCTCAATGGGCTGGCGACCGGTCGTTGCGACCGCCATGGCGTGGAGCGCGAACTGATCCGAGCCGACGGCAGCACGGCCTGGTGCGATCGGTGCTACGAGTGATCCAGTGGGCCACGGGGAACGTGGGCCGGCATGTGTTCTCGGCGCGCTAATGGGACTCGTACGGCAGCCGGTGATGGTCCAGGCTGTTGTGCGTCTGAGCCGTCAGCCGGTGAGCACTCGTGTGCGCAGGCCCGAAGTTTGAGGTCTAGGCCTAGAGCGTGCCCTGGCTGGTGGTGAGGTGATCGAACGGCTGGTGGGATGTCGTCGCCCGGGTCGGCCCGCCGCTGCGCGACGACGCGCGACGCCCACTCGTGATAGGCCCCCATCGCCCCGGTCGCGCGACGCAGCGCAAGCTCGTCGGCGTTCATCGCACGATTTCCCTCGGGCGGCTCGGCGCTCAGCATGTCCTCTCCACAGCAGCACGTCGTGGCGGTCCTCGGGCAAGATCCCGAGCATGTCGGCGATGACGATGAGCGGAAGCTGCGCGGCGACGTCACGCACGAAATCGGCCGACCCGCGCTCGCAGATCGTGTCGAAGATGTCGTCGCACAACTGACGCAGGCGCGGCTCGTGCTCGGCGATCCGGCGCGGCGTGAAGCCCTTGCTGACCAGGCCGCGGCGCTTCTGATGCGCCGGGTTGTCCATGTCGATCATGTGGTTGATATTGCCGATGTACGGCCGGGATCCGTTGGCACTGCTGAACATGGCGGAGCGGGTGCTGACGTACTCGACGAGGTCGTACGTCATGACCCCGAACAGGCCGCTCGTCGGATCACGGTAGACCGGGTCGTCCCGCCTCAGCGCGGCATAGACCTCGCGCGTCTGGCCGGCGTAGCAGAACCCGTCGGCCAGGCGCACCCGCGCGACGATCTCCGGCGCGACCTTTGCTGCGGCTGATGCCAGCCCTACCTCCCATGCCGACGTCCCGAGCGAGCAGGCTCGCTGCGGTCATTAAAGCCCCGAACAGGCCGCAAGTTTCTCGCGGTGGTAGCTGGGCGATCCCAGCAGCACCTGCGAGGATTTCGCGCGCTTGTAGTAGAGCTGGGCGGCGAACTCCCAGGTGAACCCGATACCACCGTGTACCTGCACGGTGTCAGCCGCCACCTTCATGAAGGCGTCCGAGCAGTACGCCGCGGCCAGATGCGCCGATCGGGTGGCCTCAGCTGACGGCTCGCCGGCCTGCTGCGCTGCGTACAAGGCAGCCGACTTTGCTGCTTCGACCTCCAGCAGCATGTCGGCAAGCAGGTGTTTGATGACCTGGAACGAGCCGATCGGGCGGCCGAACTGGTAGCGGGTCTTCGCGTAATCGACGCTCATCTCCAGGCAGCGCTCGGCAGCCCCGGATTGCTCGCTGGCCAGCGCGACCACACCGAGTTCACTGACGCGGGCCAGCACCCGTTCCGCCGCGCCGGTCTCGCCGAGCAGCGTGGCCGGACTCTGCCGCAAGCAGATGCGTGCCTGATGACGGGTCATGTCCATCACTGACAGCGCCGTGCGCTGCACCGAATCGTGCGTCGCGTCGACCACGAAGAGGCTGGGACCGTGGGTCGTTGCCGCGGAGACGACGAGGATGTCCGCCGACAGGCCCGCAAGGACGAACTTCTTCTCGCCGCGCAGCTGCCACTCGCCGCCGACCTGCTCGGCCGTCGTCCGGTCGCCCGCAGGCGCCAGCTCCGCAGTCTCCTCGTTCACCGCGAGAGCGCCGATGAGCTCTCCCGACGCGAGCTGCGGAACGTAGGCCAGGCAAGCCTGCTTGTCGCCAGATTCGAGGAACGCGTTGGCCGCCAGGATGACGCTCGCGAGGTAGGGACTGCACACCAGGAAGCGCCCGAGTTCTGACATGACGACCGCCAGGTCGCTCATCGAGGCCCCGCTACCGCCGTACTCCTCGGGAATCGCCAGTGCCGCAAGGCCGAGCTGACCTGCGAGCTGCTCCCATAGCCCGCGGTCGAAGCCGCGCTCGGAGACCATCGCGGTACGCACGGCGGCCTCGTCGGACTTGCTTTCCAGGAACGCCCGGACGGTCTGGCGCAGCGCCTTCTGCTCGTCGGTGGTCACGAAGCTCATCTGGCCGACCTTTCCGCGTTCGACCGCTGGCTTTCGAGCACCTCGCGATACGGCATGGTCTTGCTCGGACCGGCTTCCCGCGGAAGCCCGAGCACCCGCTCAGAGATGACATTGCGCTGGATCTGGTCGGTGCCGCCATAGATGGAGGACGCGCTGGAGAACGCGAAGTACTCCGAGAACCGGCCGGCATCCGGGCCGTCGGGAGGCCAAAGCATCGCCTCCGGACCGAGCAGATCCATCCCGATCTCGGCGGCGAGCTTCACGATGCGGGTCTGGGCTACCTTGCCGAGCAAGGCCAGCCGGTTCGCCGTGACCGGGTCTTCGGCGTCGACCGCGCGGCGGGCAGTCCACCGTCCGGTATCGGTGTAGCAGGCGAGGGTCGCCAGCTTCTCACGGATGAGCGGATCGTTGGCGCGACCCTGCTCATGAGCTAGCGCAATGAGATCGGGCAGCGCGACCGTCGCAGGGCCGGAAGGGGCGGCAAAGGCCTTCGCCGCCTCACCAGCGCTGGTCTGGAGGTAGATCCCGTTCTTGACGCCCGGATTCGGCGCGCGCCCGAACGAGCCCCCCGCACCAATGCCCGTGCGCTCGTAGAACAGGGTCGTCTGGGTGACGGCCCACCCGTTGCCCTCCCCGCCGATGAGGTCCGCGGCAGCTACCTCCGCGTCGTCGAAGAACACCTCGTTGAAGAGCGCCTGACCGGTCATCTCCCGGAGCGGGCGGACCTCGACACCCGGCTGGTTGAGAGAGAACGCGAACCACGAAATCCCCGCATGTTTCGGGACATCGAAGTCGGTACGTGCCAGCAGCATGCCGTAGTCGGCATGTAGCGCTCCGGAGCTCCAGACCTTCTGGCCGTTGATGATGAACGTGTCGCCCTCGCGCCGCGCCCGCGTGGTGAGCCCGGCGAGGTCCGACCCGGCGCCTGGCTCGCTGAACAGCTGGCACCAGGCGATGCTGCCGGACAGGATCGGCGGCACGAAGCGAGCGATCTGCTCGGGGGTGCCGTGGGCCAGGATCGTCGGCGCCGCCATGAGCATCCCGAGGCCACCGGGCGGGGCGAGCGCGCCGAAGTTGGTGAACTCCTCACGGATGATGCCGGTGGCCTGCGACGGCAGGCCCATGCCGCCCTTGTCGACCGGGAAGTGCGCGGCGGTCCACCCCGCGTCGGCCACCTGCGACCACCACGAGGGGACGTCGCGCGCGGGATCCCAGTTCTCCTCCAGCCACCGGCGCACATCGGCCCGTAGGCGCTCGGCCCAGTCGTCGTTCTCCTGCTCAGCCATGCGCTGAATCCCCTTGCTGGTCAACGGTATTGGCGCCCTTACGGTTCGCCGAGCCTAGTTCATCGGCGGCTTCGGCCACCGGCGGCGTGTCCCGTGCTCACCTGGCACGTCGAATCTCCCCACGCGTCCGCCCCAGAAGCCGCGATGGCTCGGCCATCATCCCGGGTTGGCTTCGACGGTCTGGGTATTGGCCGGCTCGCAGTTGAACAGGCCCCTGTTGGGATTGGTGACCTTCCTGTCGTAAACCCAGCCGTCGGTGGCCAGCCGCACCAGCAGCGTGCAATCCCTCCGCCGGAGGTGGACCGCCCGCATCCGCTCGCCGCCAGCCCTAGCAGGACCGTGGAGACGAGAGCGGTCACGGAAAGGGAGCTTCGACGCATACGGGAACTCATGCTGTCTCCCTTGACCCACGACGCTGTACCGATTCGAGAGGCATGCTGCACAGCGCGGCGTACTTGTATCATCTAAAGGTTTCGATATCAACGCCGACGGCCGGGCCGCGGAGCCGGCCGGTTTCGAGCTCAGCGAAGCGTGGCTTGCAGCTGGCTCTTGAGGATCTTGCCCATGGCGTTGCGAGGCAGGGCATCGACGAGCTCCACCCGCTCGGGGCACTTGTACCGGGCCAGGCCGGCCGCGACGCAGAACTCGAGGAGGTCCGCGAGCGTCACCGTCAGCCCCGGCTCGGCCACGACGACGGCGCACACGCGCTCGCCGGTGCGCGGGTCGGGCACGCCGACCACGGCGACGTCGGCAATCGCCGGATGGGTCAGCAGGAGTTCCTCCACCTCGGATGCGGAGATGTTCTCGGCGTTGCGGATGATGACGTCCTTCAGCCGGCCCTCGATCCGCACCCGGCCGTCGTCACCGACGAAGCCGAGATCGCCGGTGCGAAACCAGCCCTCCTCATCGAACGCCGCCGCGTCGAGTGAGGCATCCACGTAGCCCAGGAAGCACTGCGGGCCCTTGAGACGAAGCTCGCCCTCGACGACGCGTACCTGCACCCCGCGGGTCGGTCGCCCCACCGTGCTGGCCAGGTTGTCGTCCTGCAGGCTCTCAGAGGTCGCCACCGGGAACTCGGTGAGACCCCATGAGCTGGCGATGCCCGCTACGCCGAGCCGCTCGCGAACCTCGCGGCTGACCTCCCGCGGCATCGGCGCCCCGCCGCCCACACACGCCCGCAGCGCCGGGAAGAGACGCTCCTCGCCATGACGCTTCTGGGCCGCCAGATACGCCTGGAAGAACGGGATCGCCGAACCCAGGATCGTCGGGTTGTGCGACGCCATCCGGTCGGGCGTGGTTACCGGGTCGAACGCCTCGAAGAGCACCAGGGTGCCCCCCGCCCGCAGCACGGAGGTGAGCATGGCGATGCCGCCGATGTGCGCGACCGGCCAGGCGATCGGATACACGTCACCACTGTGGAAGCCGAACTGATCGACGCTGCCGTGGGAGGAGTTGATCACTGATGTGTCGGTGTGGCGGGCGCCCTTCGGGACCGATGTCGTCCCTGACGAGTAGTAGATCCAGCGGCATTCGTCGTCCGTCGTGGGGGGCGGCGGCAGCGTGGCGGGGTCGCCAGCCGGCAACCGTATCGCCACCCCAGGCACCTCCTCCATGTCGAGCGCGACGACCTGCGGCCCGATCGCGCGCGCCATGTCGCCGTGGCGGAAGGTGCGCCAGACCTCAGGGACGACGATCAGCTGGGGCCTGACCTGCTGGCAGATCAGGTCGACCTCGCGCTCCCGTAGGACGGGAATGATCGGGTTCTGGACCACGCCGAGGCGCGCGCAGGCTGCCAGCAACACCAGCGCTTCCAGCGTGGTCGGCAGCTGCCACGAGACCACCTGCCCGGGCTGGATCCCCAGCGCCTGCAAGCCCGCAGCGGCGCGTTCCGCCTCCTCGCGAAATGCCTCAGTCGTGAGCGCCCGGTCGTGCCCGTCGGCGAGCACGATCTCATGGGGCCGTTCGATGGCCGCCCGCTCGATGAGCTCCCAGACCGTCACTGTGCTGTTGTATCTCACCCGTCTCCTAGAGTTCTGGCATGGCAACCTACGAAACCCTGCTGGTCGAAAAGAGCGACGGCATCGCCTGGGTGTCGCTCAACCGCCCGCAGGTGCGCAATGCGGTCAACCAGCGGATGCAGGACGAGCTGCACGAGGTCTGGCACAGCTTTCGCTACGACGACGACGTGCGGTGTGTGGTGCTGACCGGCGAAGGAGAATCGTTCTGCACCGGCATCGACCGTTCCGAAGCGGTGTCGGAGTCGAACACGGATGCCATGGCGGCCGGCAACTACCCGGGTTACCCGACCCCGTGGATGTATGACGACCCGGGCCGCGACATCGGCCCCAAGAGCCGCGACTGCTGGAAGCCGGTCATCGCCGCGGTGCAGGGGATGGCGTGCGGCGGTGCGTTCTACATGCTCGGTGAGGTGGAGTTCATCATCGCCTCGGACGACGCGACATTCTTCGACCCGCACGTCACGTACGGCATGACCGCCGCCTTCGAGCCGATCCAGATGCTCACCAAGATGCCGTTCCAGGAGATCATGCGCATGTCGCTGCTCGGCGCCGACGAGCGCATGTCAGCGAACCGCGCGCGCGAGATCGGCCTGGTCTCCGAGGTCGTGCCGCGCGATGAGCTTCGCGAGCGGGCGGCCTGGGCAGCACGCGTCATCGCCGACTCGCCGGCCATCGCCATTCAGGGGACGATGCGCGCGCTGTGGACCGCTCTGGAGGTCTCCCGCCACCAGGGGATCGAGATGGCCAACCTCTTCACCCGCATCGGTTCGGACTCCGACGCGTTCAAGGCCGGCCAGAAGCGCTTCGAGTCCGGCCAGCGCCCGAAATGGCGGCTGCGCTAGGCGCCGCTGGACTCAGAGCGCGGAAGGCGGCCGGCCCGCCGGTGCGGCGCGGATCATGTCGTCCTGGACGAACGACGCGACGAGCGAGCCGTCCTGCGTGAAAACGTTGGCAGCGCCGTAGGCACGGCCACGGCCGGCGTAAGGGCTGCGGTTGGCCAGCAGCATCCAGTCGGCTGCGTTGACCGGCTCGTGGAACGTCAGCGTGTGGCCGACGACGCCGGTGGACAGGGTGACGTGGGCCTGCGACTGGCCGACGCCCGCGTGCGGCAGCATGGCGGTTCCGATGAGGAAGCCGTCGGTCGCGAACGCCAGCAGGGCCTGCCCGACGTTCTTGTCGGCTGGGGCGCCGGCGAACCGGGTCCACACGTTGAGCTCCGGCGGCGCGACCGTGTCGGGGTCGCTCACGTCGAGCCCGCCGACGACGCGCACCTCCCAGACCCCTTCCGCATGGCCGCCCGGGATGGCGTCCTCGGGGGGGCCGACCTCGGGCATCGGGTCGCCGTGACGGATCAGGTCAGGCTCCTCGGACGTCAGCAGCACCAGCGAGCGGCAGCACAGCCGGTCCCCCTGCGAAATGGTGACCGTGCTGCTGGCGAAGGCGCGGCCGGAATGCATGACGTCGACCGCGATCTCGACGTCATGGTCCATCGAACCGCCGCGAGCGAAGATGGTCTGGATCGTCTTGACGTACTTATCGGGCTCGTGGCGCAGCGCCGCGAGGATGCTCTGCCCGAGCAACTGCCCCCCGAAGACGACCGCGCCTCCCGTCGCGATGTTGCCGGCACGGTAGCGACCCTCGCCGGTCCGCTCGAGGTCCAGCGTCGCGAGGAAGGCATCCATACCGAGCGGGCTCGTCATACCGCGCAGTCTGACACCCCCGTTCCGCGGTCGCGGAATGCGGTCCGGCGAAGCGTCGCTCTCGTTTGACAGTAAGTCTCGTTACCACCTAGCGTGCAGAACGCTCAAGAGGACAGCCGGGGGAACGGTAGAACTCGCCTACCCTGCCTTCCCGCCCATCATCCGCGGCGTCTTCCACCGGCACGATCGCAAGGAGCCACCACCCATGCCGACTGTCACCCGGGCGCACGACTGTCTGGTCAACGTGCACTTCGGTGACCAGGAACAGCCCGAGTGGATGTTCCGGGTGAAGAACGAGTACTTCAAGCAGGGCGACTCGATCTTCGGCAAGTGGGAGATGTCCCAGGTGCTCGAGGAGATGGACGCCAACGGCGTCGAGCGCGCCGTGCTCACCGCGAACATGAAGGACTTGCAGAGCTCGGCCGTCAGATTTGCTGAAGCCCGGCCCGATCGGTTCGCGTTGACGGTGGGCGGCTTGGATCTGCTACGCCCGATGCCCTCGTTGCGGATGCTGACCTCGTTCGTCGCCGACCACCCCGTGGTGTCGGCGTCGGTCGGGCCCTCGTTCTGGGGCGACGGCATGTACGCGCCCGACAACGCCGTCTACTTCCCGCTCTACACGAAGTGCTGCGAACTCGAGCTTCCGCTGTGCATGAACGCCGGCCTGCCCGGCCCGCCCATCCCCGGCGAGGTCCAGAATCCGATCTACCACGACCGGGTCTGCGTCCGATTCCCCGAATTGAAACTCTGCATGATTCACGGCGCGGATCCCTGGTGGGACACCGCGATCCGGCTCATGATCAAGTACCCGAACCTTCACCTGATGACGTCAGCCTGGGCGCCAAAGTACTTACCGGAAAGCCTGCTGCACTACATGCGCACACGCGGCAGGACGAAGGTGATCTTCGCCTCCGACGCGCCGGTGCTGTCCATCACCCGCACCGTCACCGAGGCGTCGAAGCTCGATCTGGCGCCCGAGGTCCTCGACAATTACCTGTACGGCAACGCGCAGCGGTTTTTCTTCGACAAGCTGTCGGCTACGTGACCGCTCCAAGCCGTACCGTCGCGATCGCACCGAGCTTGCCCGCGCCCACATCGGTCAGGCGCACGATCGACATGGCCCGGTCGCCGGTGGCGACGGCGCGCGCCGGGCCGGTCGAAAAGGGTCGTAGATAGCGCAGATTCAGCGACTCGACGATGTGCGGTTCGTCGCTGAGCGAGAGCGCGGCCTCCTCGGCGGCAAAGGCGACGAGTCCGCCCTGGATCGCGCCGGAGGCGTTGAGACCGTCAGCACGGTGCGGCACCTCGGCCGTGCCGGGCTCGATGATGCGGCTGCCGATGCGTTCGGCGAGCGGCTGCGTCAGGCGCTGGTCCATCCCTTCCAACAGCGGGAAGCCGCCGGGAAAGACGTGCGACGGATCCGGCGACGCGATGAACGAGCAGATCGACACCGCGAGCGGTTCGCCCGAGAGTTCGTCGCGAAACGTCGCCTCGCACACGGTCACCGTGCGGCCCACCTTGACCGGCGTCGCCTCGGAGACGATGCGGGTGCCGACGTGCGCCGGCTTCTGCACGTGCACCTCGAGGTCGAGCGTCAGCGGGATGCGGGGGTCGATGGCGTAGCCGGCGATGATCCCGGTGATGACGTCGGCCCAGGTGCCGATGACCGACGTGCGCAGGATCGACGTGCCCGGCACGCACGCCTCCGGAACCACCTCGGAATGCCCGATGACGAGACCCTCGTGGACCTGCGACTGGATGCCGAGTTCGGCGACCACGCTCTTGATGACGGCCATACCGCTACCGCACGACTCCTGACTCGATCATCGCGTCGATTTCTGTTGCACTGCGGCCAGTTTCGGCGAGCAGCTCACGGGTGTGCTCCCCCTGCCTCGGCGACCGGAAACGCGGCCCGCCTGGGGTGCCGTAGTAGTCGACGGGGGTCGAGAGCATCAGGGTTCCGCCGCGCTCGTCCGGCACGCTCACGACGCCGCCGGCAGCGAGAAACTGCGGGTCGACGATGAGGTCGCCGATCGAGTTGACAGGCGACCAGAAGAAGTCGGGCTCGGCCTCGAAGATCGGCGTCCACTCCTCCAGGGAACGCTGGGCGAACAGTGCATCGAGTTCGGCGATCAATTCCTCAGCGTGGTCGCGGCGCGCCGCTGCCGTCGCGAAGCGCGGGTCGGTCAGCCACTGCTCGCGGCCGACGGCACGGGCAAGCGGCGGCCAGTGCCGCTCTGCCTCCAGACCCACGATCCAGAAGCGTCTTCCATCACCCGCCGTGTAGTTGTTGATCGCGGGGTTCGCCATCGACCGGCGATTACCGAGACTGACCCGATAGCCGAACATGATGGCGATGTTCACGTCGAAGCCGATGGTGTACGCGCCCTGGCGCAGCAGCGATGTGGTGACGAATTGCCCTTGGCCAGTGCGGTTTCTGCTCACCAGCGCCGCGCTCACCATCGCCGCCGCCGTCATAGCGACGGAATGGTCGCCCATGCCCCCGCGCTGGAAGGGCAGGTCGCCGCCGGCCGGCGTGAGGGCGTCGGCTATCCCGGAGCGCGCCCAGAAGGCGGCGATGTCGTACGCGCGCCGGTTGACGTCGTCGCCGTCCATCCCGTAACCGGTGACGAGCGCGTACACGAGCTTCGGGTGGCGCGCGGTGAGCTCGTCATGACCGAGCCCGACCTTCGCCAGCGCCTCGACACGGATGTTGGTGAGGAAGACGTCAGCGCCCGCGATGAGTTCAGCCACCAGCTCCCGACCGGCCGCCGTCGCGAGGTCGACGACGATGCTGCGCTTGGAGCGATTGTCCAGATCGAAGGGCGGGTTGCTGCCGTTGTCGATCCCCAACATCGCGCCGAACGCACGCGCCGGATCGCCGGCCGGCGACTCGATCTTGATAACGTCAGCGCCCCAGTCGGCAAGGATCCCGCCGGCTCCGGGGCCGGCCACCCACATACCAAGTTCGACAACGCGAACGCCCGTCAATGGGCCTTCGGTCACGGCATCCGCCGACTCTGCTTCGGGCATGCCACATGATGGCAGCCGCCGGTTAGGGCTCGCCGCCCCGCCCCGCGTGCGTGCGTGCGTGCGTCCAGGCGTTGCGCACGCACGCTAGGTTTACCCGATGGGCGTCCTCCTGCTGCTGCGCCACGGCCAGGCATCGCTCGGGTCGGCCAACTACGACCAGCTCTCGCCCCTCGGCCACCGCCAGGCACGTCTGGCGGGTGAACGCTTGAGCCGCGCCGACCTCTCGATCGACCGCGTGCTCTGCGGGAAGCTGGAGCGCCAGCGCGACACCGCGCTTGAAGCCATGAGCGGCCTCGGCATCGACGAAGCATCGCTCCAGTCCGACGAGCGGCTCGACGAGTACGACAGCGTCGGTCTGCTCATGGGCCAACCCGGCGCCGCGGTCGAAGCCGCCAAGACACCAGCGGCCGCCCGGCAATTGCAGTCCACGCTCGACGAAGCCATCGCCCGCTGGGCCGCCAGCGACGAGCCTCCCGCAGGCGGCGAGAGCCACGACGGTTTCGTACGTCGCTGCCTCGATGCCCTCGAAGACATGGTCGCCATGCCGGGGACGACCCTCGCGGCGACCTCCGGCGGCCCGATCGCGGTGATGACGGCCCATCTGCTCGGCCTGCCGACGTCACGCTGGCCGGAGTTCGCCCGCATCGTGGTCAACGCCGCCATCACCAAAGTGACCGTCGGGCGCAGCGGAACCGTCCTGCTGACGTTCAACGACCACGCGCACCTCGAGGACGACCGGGCGCTCATCACCTACCGCTAGCAAAACCCGCTGCGCCTTCGGCCGGTGCGAGTTACCGTCCCCCACCATGGTGAGGCCCGAGTGAGCGACAAGCTCTGGAACTGGGCTGTACCTCAGAGCACTCTTTGCTTGACGATCGCGGCGCGCTACGAGAACTTGTTCTAGAATGCGATTATCGGTTCGCATATGCGAACGCGGGATCGGATCCCAGCCCCACCCGACGGTAGGAAAGGTGTTCGGTATTTACTCCTACCAGGGTGGTCATCCCCACCATCGGCACGGCGATGTGCCGGCGGCAAGCACGCTCCATTCGAGGGAAAGAACTACATGAAACCGGCGGTCGATTCGGCCTTCATTCGGCGGGGCATCGAGCTCGCCGACCTCAACGCGGTACGCGTGGCGCTCTATCAGCAGACGCATGATCCCGAGATCGCGGCGCTTCCGATGGCCATCAACCTCGATGATGCGCAGCGCGAGCTGCTGATCTCCAAGGCCGTCGCGTGGCTGGAGGAGAACGCCGCTCCGGGCATGCCGCCCGAGCCCCCCGAGGCCGAGCTGCGCCAGCTGATGAACCTGGCGACCGCCGAGGAGATGGGCGACCTCGAGTTCGAAGCCCGTCGCGATCTGGCGGCGTTCAAGAAGTTCCCCTGGGTCACGAGCTGGACCGGCAGCAAGCCGCCGCTACCCGAGGGATTCCAGGTCGTCGTCGTCGGCGCCGGCTGGAGCGGCCTGGCGATGGGCATCCAGCTCGAGCAGCTGGGCATTCCCTACGTGATCCTGGACCGCCAGCCCGAGGCGGGCGGTACCTGGAGCGTCAACCGCTATCCCGACGTCCGGGTCGACACCATCTCGATCACCTACGAGTTCGCCTTCGAGAAGAACTACCCGTGGAGCGAGTACTTCGGCCGGGGCGCCGAGGTGCGCAAGTACCTGAACCACATCGCGGAGAAGTACGGGCCGCGGGAGAAGCTCAAGTGCGGACGCAACGTCACGAAGGCCACCTTCGACGAGAGCCGCAGCGTCTGGGTGATCGAGGCCGACTCCCCGGACGGGATCGAGACCTACGAGGCCAACATCCTCGTCAACGCGGTGGGCGCCTTCACCAACCCCAACTACCCGAAGTTCGAAGGCACGGAGAGCTTCGAGGGGCCGATGCTGCACCCGGCTCGCTGGCCCGCCGACTTCGACGCGTCGGGCAAGCGCATCGCCGTCGTCGGCAACGGTTCCACCGGGGTGCAGCTGCTCGCGCCGATCGCTGCCGAGGCCGAGCAGGTCTTCGTCTTCCAGCGCACTCCGCAGTGGATCAGCCCGCGGCCAAAGTACGGTGATCCCGTCGAGCCCGAGATCCGCTGGCTGCTCGACAACTTCCCGGGCTACTGGAACTGGTGGCGCTACATGGCCATCGCGGCGCTCTTCCAGACCCACCGGTTCCTCACCCTCGACGAGGAATGGAAGGCGCAGGGCGGTCACGTCAACCCGCTCAACGACAAGATGCGTGATGACCTCACGCTTTACATCAAGGCCCAGACCAACGGCCGGCAGGACCTGATCGACAAGCTGATTCCCGACTACGCACCGTTCTCGCGGCGTCCCGTCGTCGACAACGGCTGGTACAAGGCGCTGACCCGCGACAACGTCGAGCTCGTCACTGATCCGATCGCGCGACTCACGCCCAAGGGTGTCGAGACGGCGGATGGCACGGTGCGCGAGGTCGACGCGATCGTCACGGCCACCGGCTTCGAAATCGTCAAGTACCTGTGGCCCGCCGACTACCTCGGCAAGGGCGGGATGAGCGTCCACGACTTCTGGGCCAAGGACGGCCCGCGCGCGTATCTGAGCATGATGGTGCCGAACTTTCCCAACATGTTCATGCTCTATGGGCCCAACTCGCAGCCCCTCTCGGGCGGCACCGGCCTGCCGATCTGGTACCAGGTCTGGTCCGGCTACATCGCGCAGCTGATGGTGCGGATGATCGAGAACGGCAAGTCCACCATCGAGGTCAAGGCCGAGGCGCACGAGCGCTACAACGAGGCACTCGACGCCGAAGCGGCTCCGCTGCTCCTCCTGCAGGAGGAGGGCGCGCCCGAGAAGAACTACTACATCAACGAGTTCGGCCGGCTGCAGATGAACGCCCCGTGGTACGGGCCGGAGTTTCACCGCATGTGCACCGAGATCGAGTGGGACGACATCGAGATCACCTGAGCAGGCGGAGGACGCCATGAAGCACCAGCCTCGGGTTCACCTGGCCAAGGCCAGTCACGCCGAGCGCCACGACCCCGGGAAATATTCGGCGTCGCTGGACGAGCTCGAGGCGTCGGTGCACGTCCCGCTGGACGAGCAGGTCACCGAGCAGCCGGAAGCCCCGGCTCAGGCGCCCCTGACCGAGGGTGCGGTCGAGCGCAACGCGATGCTGCGGGTCACCGGCGGCGCCTGACTCGATCACCGGTTGGCTTGACAGGTGCCGCGCCCGGCCCTTTTACTACGTCATACGTACTACGTGAGACGGAGTTAGTTGATGGCTCGCCGCAAGCAGGACGTTGCCTGGGCGGACCCGGCGCTGCTCATCCTGGGAAGCCTGGTTTCCGGCCCCAAGCACGGCTACGCGATCGTGCAGGACACCGAGCAGAGCGCGGGAATCACGCTCGGACCCGGCACGCTTTACGCAGCCTTGGCGCGACTCGAGGAGCGCGGTCAGGTGAGAGCGCTGCCGGGCGACGATCGCCGCCGGCCGTACGAGATCACCGCCGCTGGATCGAAACTGCTCACAGAGCGGCTCGAGGCCATGCAGATGTTCGCTGCTCGGGGCCTGGCTCAGCTGAAAGCGCTGCCCGCATGAGCCGCCTGGAACGGCTCGCGCTGCGGTCGTATCCCCCGTCATTTCGGGCGCGCTACGGCGCGGAGATGGCGGCGCTCATCGAGGACCTGCCGAGAACGGCGCGCGCCACTGCAGACCTTTTCGCCGGTGCCGCGCGAGCGTGGGTGCGGCCGGGCTTCCCCGGCCCGAGCGCTCTCACCCAACGCTTGCAGGCGAGTGCGGCAACGACGTGGGTGGCCTGGAGCGCCGCGTTCTTCGTCCCTCCCGCGATGACAAAGGCGCTGCTGGACCCACCGCCGAACGGCCTCGCTGCCGGGGTCAGACCATTGTTGAACGTCGCAGCCGGGCTCGTCGTCGTCGGTTGGCTCTGCGCGCTGGCCGGCGCTCTCGCGATCGTCGTCAAGACGCTTGTTCCGGCACTGCGCTCCCACCGGTCAAGGCCGTTACGCCCGTTGCTTGCGGCTCTGATCCTGGGAGTTGCCGACGGCGCGGCGATGATGGCCTGGATCGCCCGGTCCCACGGGCATGCCGAGCGGCTGGCGCATCCTCAGCACGCCGACCTCGCGACGGTCATCCCGATCCTGATCGGTTTTGCGGCGTTTTTGATCGCTCTCGGCACCGGGCCGGCCATGACCTTGCCGAGGCTCGACAGCCGGCTGGCCCCGCTTCGGATCGCCGCCGTGATGGCCTTTCCCGTCGCCTTATGCCTCGCCGTCTCGACCGCGTTGTGCGCCGTCGCCGCCGTGGCGTCCGCCTCACCCGGGGCCCAGCTCTTCGGAAGCGGAGTGATTCCCGCGGTCTTGCTGGCGTTCGCCGGCGGCGCCTCGCTCATCGCCCTGGTGAGCTCGACGAAAGGTGTGCGTGCGCTGCGCAAAGCGTGAGATCGCCGCCGCGCTACGGTCTGTTCCATGGCAGTGGCTCAGTCCGTGTTCGTGACGCTCGACTGCGCCGAACCGCAAGCGCTTGGTGAGTTCTGGGCCGCGATGCTCGGCGGCGAGGTGAAGTACACCAGCCCGACGACCGTGGCGGTGCGCACCGACTGGATGTGGGTCGCGGCGATGCAGGTCGCGGACTACCGGCCGCCGACGTGGCCGGAGAACGAGGTACCCAAGCAGATCCATCTCGACTTGGGAGTGACCGAGCTTGAGCCGGCGGCAGCTGAGGCGCAGCGGCTCGGCGCCACGAGCGCCCCCTTTCAGCCCGCTCCCGACTTGCGGCGCATCCTGTTCGACCCGGCAGGCCATCCGTTCTGCCTCACCACGCAGGCCCCACGCGAGGCACTGGCGTAGGCGTCAGGCCTGGGCCTGCAGCGTGAGGTAGTTCTGCTCGCCGATCTTGTCCACCAGTTCGAGCTGGGCCTGCAGCCACGCGACCTGCTTGGCCTCCTCGACGATGAGCTCACGCAGCAGCGTCGCCGTCGCCAGGTCGGCTTCCGCTTCGACGGTGACGATGGCCTCGGTGAGCTGGCTGACCGCTCCCTCTTCGAGCTCCAGCGCCAACCGCAGCTGCTCGAAAGCCGTCTCGCCGACGCCGAACGATCCGAGCCGCTGCAAGTTCGGCAATCCGTTCAGGTCGAGGATGCGCTCGGCGAGTTTCTCGGCGTCGCGCATCTCCTCGTAGGAGGCTTCCTTGAAGCTCTGCGCCAGCCGATCCAGGCTCCAGCTCTTGCACATCATGTAGTGCAGGAAGTACTGGTTAATGGCCGTCAGCTCGGTCATGAGCAATCCGTTGAGCGTGGCGACGACCTTGCTCTGCGCCATGACGGTGTCCTCTCGCCGGAAGGCAACAACCTAACCCGCGCCAGGCGCGAGCACCGATCTGGTTCGGTCAGTCGACGGCGGGCAGGCTCTCGTCGTAGTCCACGATCCGGGTGCGCCGGCCGAGAAATGCCGGCGGATGCACGTCGATACCCGACTCGTCCGACCACGACGCGCGGGCACGGCCACGGTCCAGCAGCGAGCGTGCAGCGGCCTCCGACTGCAGCGACATCATCCCCATCACCTCGTCCGGGTCATCCACCGCGCGGTAGATCCAGACGTGTCGCGCACCTCCTGCGGCGAGCCAGGGCCGATCGGTGTCGACACTCGTCATCCAGGTGCTGAAGGCCGGCACGGTGTGGATCGAGGCGACAATGAATTGCCCGTCCACCCGCTCCCCGTCGGTCAGGTCGAACGATGCCACCCGGGAGCCCACGAAGAAGGGCGGCACTTCCTCGACGCCGGTGCGCATGATCCAGTCGGTCATCTGGTGGCTGCGCATCATCGCCATCGCCTGCTCCGCACTGCTCACCAGCACCCCCGAGAACACCTCCGTCGGATCGACCAGCGACCGGTACGCCCAGCGCCGCATGACGCCGAGCTCGCGCATGCGCTCGGTCGCGCCCTCGAGCATCGACTCCCAACGGTCGTAGTCGGGGATCCGCTGCACGCTCGCCAGGACGACGGGTACCTGCCCCGAAGGCGGCATACGAGTGACAGTCACCGGCGTTCTCCCGCCTCGCGCTTGGCGTCGATGATGCGCCGGATGCTGTTCTTGCACTTGCCGCACGACGTGCCCGCCCCGCACCGCGCGCCGACCTTCTTCGTCGACTTTGCGCCGGATTCGATGACGCTCTCTATCTCCGCCGCGGTGACGGCCAGACAGATGCACACGTACATGGGCAGACGCTAGCGCAGTCAGGTCGGCGGCTGCGCGCTCGAGTCCCAGGTGCTCGGCGTGATGGCGGCGGTGCGCGGCTCGCTCATGCGGGCGCGTCCGGTGGTGGCGTTGCGCGGACCGTGCGCGACTCCGGCAGGCCGCTCGCGATGGCATTCGCCTGCGGCAGCAAAGCTTTGGTCGTGACGAGCGTGGTCGCCTCGGAAGGGCTCAGCGCGTGGCGCAGGATCTTCCCGGCACAGGCGGTGTTGAGCGGGACCTCGACCGCCCGCAGCCAGCCGAGCGCCAGCCGCCCAGTGCGAGCTGTCGGCAAGAGCTCGGCATACGTCAACTGGTCGCCGTCGCCATCGACGTGGACAACCGCAAGCGCGGCAGGAATTTCCCGGGCCCGCTCACGAACGGCATGCGGCGCGAGCAGGGTTGGAGCCAGCACGATCGCTCCGGCTCAGTGCTCGGGAAGATCGAGACCGAAGAGCGAGATCGCGTTACCGCGCGCCAGCTTGTGGATCTGCGCGTCGGTCAGCATGCCGAACTGCTCGGCGGCGGCCTGCCGCGAGTACGGCCAGGTGCCGTCCTGATGCGGGTAGTCGGTCTCGAACATGACATTGTCCTCGCCGACGATATCGAGCATCCGCACGCCGACCGCGTCCTTGAAGAAGCAGCTGTAGACATGGTCGCGGTAGTACGTGGAGGGCGGGTGCGGGACGTGCGTTTGCGAGCCGCTCCAGCCGCGGTGGGTGTCCCACACGTCGTCCAGACGCTCGAGCAGGTAGGGGATCCAGCCGATCTGACACTCGGCGTAGAGCACCTTCAGGCCGGGGTAGCGGATGAAGACGCCGGAGAACAGGAAGTCGGCCATGCTCGCCGCGGAGTTGCCGAAGATGATGCTGGCCGCGACGGCGTCAGGCGCGTCGGGCGAGGTCTGCGGGGTCTTGGTGCCGGAGCCGATATGCATGCAGACCACGGTGCAGGTCTCCTCGCAGGCCCGGAAGAACGGGTCCCAGTATTCCGAGTGCGGGCTTGGCAGCCCGAGGTAGGCCGGCAGCTCGGAGAAGGCCACTGCCCGCACCCCACGGGCGGCGTTGCGACGCACCTCCCGCGCCGCAAGTTCGGCGTCCCACAGCGGCACCAGGCACAGCGGCACCAGCCGGCCGCCGGTCCCGGCGCACCACTGCTCGACCATCCAGTCGTTGTAGGCCCGCACGCACAGCAGAGCCAGCTCGCGGTCCTTGCCGTACAGGAAGATCTGGCCCGCGAACCGCGGGTAGTTCGGGTAGCAGAGCTGGGCCTGCACCCCGTTGAGATCCATGTCAGCAAGCCGGTCGGCCTGCTTCCAGCAGCCCGGCCGCATCTGGTCGAAGGTGATCCCGGCGAAGCTGATGTCGTCCGCCGGATAGCCGGCGGCGGCGATGAGCCGCTTCACCGAGTACTTGTGGTCCTCGTAGCACCACCAGGCGACATCAGGGCCCTCGGTGCCGGGCTCCTCGATGTAGGTGCCGCCGGCGAGCTTGGGGGTGCCGGTCGGGTGGTACTCGACGTGCGGACCGATCTCGCGATACTTCGCCGGCAGCCTGCTCGACCAGACGTCGGGCGGCTCGACGATGTGGGCATCGACGTCGACCAGCGCAGGGATGCGCTCCACGTTGGGCGTATCCGCTGGGTCGCCCCCGTGGCTTGGCTCCGACGCCAGGACGTCTGCCGACATGCCAGCACCCCTCCCTACAGACACGCGTGCATTTTTGATAAAGGATTGAGTTCAGAGTGTAGGACCCCGAAAGGACGCGACCATCAACGACCGGGTGTATATCCACGAGTTCATCGACATCATCGGGCACAACCGGGCCAAGTACATGCACCACATGACGGCCAACTGGAGCCCCATCGCCCAGGCCGAGCGCCAGCAGCTCTGCTACGGGGTCTGGGGCGTGGTCGGCACCACCCGGGGTTGGCCGCAGGTGGTGAACCTGTGGGAGGAGCAGGGATTCGACGGGCTCGCCACCTCTTTCCGGCACGAGTTCAACCACCCGTCGTTGCAAGACCCCAAGCTCGCCAAGTGGTGGGCCGAGGCGGCGAACTACCGCCGGCGCGGGGATGACCGCGTGCTGGTGCCGGCGCCCTGGACGTCGACCATCGAGGAGCTGTGCGCCGACGGGATGCAGGCCGAGCTCTACGCGCACGAGCAGGTTTGCGTCGAGCCCGGTCGCGCTGGCAGCTACCTGGAGGAAGTGGCCGAGCGCGGTCAGGTGCACTACGGCGAGCACGGGTGGAAGCTCATCGGCGCCTGGGAGACGGCGATGGTCAACGAGTCGGAGGCGTTCCTGCTGTGGGCGGTACCCACCTGGGAGCAGTGGGGCCAGCTGGAGGCGGCCGAACGCGCGTCCGGACCTTTCCGCACCTATCGCCAGTCGACCTTCGGGCAGGCCAGGGACTTTCACCGCTTCCTGCTCGTCGACGCGCCGCTCTCGCCGCTGCGCACCGGCCGCCAGCCGCAGGTGAGCGACCGCGACCCGTCCTGGCAGGAGTAGCTTCCCTGACTGCCACGATCAACGCCCCCATGATCATGGTGGGACTGTTCGCCGATGCGCGCGGCTGTGAAGCCGACTGTTTGAACGTTTTATTGAAGATAAGATTTGCGGATGGCTCGGACTGCGACAGCGGAGATGCCTTTGGGCGGAGCGCTTCCGGCACCTGAAGAGGTCTCCCGCCGTAGCAGCGGCGCTCAGGCGGCGCTCTACATCCGGCGATTGATCTTCGACGGCGTACTGCGCCAGGGCGACCGGGTGCCGCAGGACGCGATCGCGGAGGCGCTGGGCCTCAGCCGGGTACCGGTGCGAGAGGCCCTCCTCAGCCTGGAGCGTGAGGGCTGGGTCACCATCAAGCCGCACCGCGGCGCGTTCATCAGCTCGCTGGACGAATCAGTGGTGCGCGACCATTACGAGCTCTACGGCCACGTCTACGGCTTCGCAGCGGCGCGCGCGGCCAAACGGCACTCGAAGCAAGAGCTGTCGACGCTCACGCAGTTGCAGCAGCGTGTTGCTGCAGCGCAGGACCCGCAAAGCGCCTGGCGGTTGAATCAAGCATTTCACCGCGCCGTCATCGAGATGGCCCGCTCCCCGCGGCTTCCTGCCGTACTGACGGCACTGGCGGGGATCGTCCCCGGTAATTTCTTCGAGCTGGTACCGGGGTCGGTGGAGGTCGAAAAGCAAGGAACGGCAGCGATTCTGCGAGGCATCAAACGCGGCGACGAGGAACGCGCCTCGGCCGAGTACGCGAAGATGATGCGCCGCCAGGGCGACCTCGTCGTCGCCCTGTTCAAGGCCCGCGGGATCCTGCCCGGTTAAGGCGCGAGCGCCGTGCGGGGTATCGGGGCGGCGCCCGCGTCGCCCGCGAGCCGGTCGAGCTCCTCAAGCAGCGGTAGCGAGAGCGGGATCCCGTCGCGCGAGCGTTCAAGGCTGCGTACGTGCTCCGGCTCGCCGGGCAGCCAGATGCGTTCGACCCCCGGGGCGCGTCCGCCCCCGCGTATTTCTTGGATAAGCGTGTCGACGCTCGCCCGGAAGTCGCTCAGGGGCATGAAGCGGGACGGGTCGATCCCGATGAGCACGAAGCCCTTGGCCACCCTGACGTCCCCGTGCAACGCGGACGCGGTGCGCTCGGTCGTACCGAAGGAACTGCCCGCGAGCACCCCGGCGAGCAACTCGACCAGCAATGCGAGCCCGAAGCCCTTGTGGCCGCCGAACCATTGCAGATGGCGAACCGATGCGGCAGCCGTGTCGGTGGTCGGGCGACCCTGCTCGTCGGCCGCCCACCCGGCCGGAATCGTCTTGTCGCCGCGCTTTTTGGCCAGCAGCACCTTGTTGCCGGCGACCGCCGTCGTCGCGATGTCGTAGACGATGAGCGGCTCGGCGCCGGTCGGGATCGCGTAGGACAGCGGGTTCGTCGAGAACAGCGCGGTGATCCCACCGAACGGTGGCACGAACGTCGGACCGTTCTGCACGCATACGCAGATGTATCCGGCGGCGGCCACGCGCGAGGTGTAGGCGCCCAGCGCACCCAGATGGGTGCTTTCCCGGACGGCCACCGCAGCCACCCCGTGTTCGCCAGCACGCTCGGCGACGAGTCGGGCCGCCTCGAGACCGGCGATTTGCCCGAAGCCCAGCCCGCCGTCGAGATGCACGGTCGAGCCGTCGTCGGTGATGGTGCTAAGGATCGTGGTGGCCTCGATGTCGCCCGACGCCAGCCGGTTCGCGTACATCGACATCAGGTGAGCGCCGTGCGAATCCACCCCGCGTAGATCGGCCTCGACGAGCAGCCCGGCGACCACCTCCGCCTGCTCGGCAGGTACACCGCCACCACGCAGGATGCCCGCCAGACCGGCCCGCAGGTCGTGGGCCGCAATGAGCGCCGTGCCGTCCGCTGCTGCCATCATCAGACCGGCACGTCGCCTTCGATCGTGACGCGGTGCAGCGTGCGCTCGGCGCCGCCGGTGTCGCCGACGACGGCGTGCTGCGTGCAGCGGTTGTCCCACATGACGAGGTCGCCGACCTGCCACTTGTGCCGGTAGACGTACTCCGGCCGGCCCACCTGTGCGTAGAGGTACTCCAGCAACGGCGCGCTGTCCTGCGGCGTCCATCCGTCGAAGCAGGTGGTGTAGTTGCCATTGACGAACAGGGCACGCCGGCCGGTCTGCGGGTGAGTGCGGATGACGGGATGGACGGTGCGTACCGCGTCGGCATCCAAGCCTGCTGAGGCGGCGAGTTCGGTGCCCTGGTGAACGGCCTTCAGCCCGTCGAGGGTCGCCCGCAGTCCCGGCGAGAGCTCCTCGTAGACCTGATTGACGTTCGACCACATCGTGTCGCCACCATAGGGCGGAATGGTGCGCGCCAGCAGCACCGTGATGGCCGGCGGCTTGGCGGCATGGGTGGTGTCGGAGTGCCAGGTCTGGGTGACGGGATTGGGATCGTAGATCCGCATCAAGCCCGGATAGCCCTCGATGGAGGGGACGTACGGGTGGATCGAGATACGTCCCCAGCGCGCCGAGAAGCTGAGCTGATCCGCGGGGGTCATGGCGGACTGCCCGCGGATACAGATGACGCAGTGTTCGAGAAAGGCCTCGTGCAACGCCTCGAATGTGGTCTCGTCCATCGGCTGCGAGAGGTCAACACCTTCGATGATCGCCCCGAGTGCCCCTGCCTGACGCTGGACGCGCAGCCCGGCCGCCGTCGTCATGAGGACCTCCCTAGTGTTCGACGTTCAGCATAGATACAATATTCAAGTGACGGCACCCGGCTCATCCGATGCCCCCCAAGCTGATCAGCATCCTGCATCCCCGTCGGCGATGACCGGCGGCGACGCCCTGGCGCGGCAGCTTCGCGCCGAAGGTGTCCAGGTCATCTTCGGCCTGCCCGGCGATCAGCTCATGTCGGCGCTCGACGCGCTGGTCGACGTTCCCGAGATTCGCTACATCGTGACGCGTCACGAGCAGGCCACCACCTACATGGCCGACGGCTACGCGAGAGCGGGCGGGCGCCCGGGCGTCGCTATGGTCGTCCCGGGAGTCGGCGTCTACAACGCAGCATCGGGCCTGGCCACGGCGCATGCGTGTTCGTCTCCGGTGCTGCTGGTTTCCGGGCAGGTCAACCGCCACGGCATCGGCCGGGACCTGGGGCTGCTGCACGACGTTCACGACCAGCTCGACATCGTTCGCCCGATCACCAAATGGGCCGATCGCATCACCGAGGCCGACGGCATCGCGGCAGGCGTGCACGAGGCCTTCGTGCAGATGAATTCCGGCCGGCCCCGGCCGACGGAGATCGAGATCCCGCCGGAGGCCTTCGCCGAGCAGACCGGCGCCCCGCTGCTCGCCCCCGCGAAGCGCCGACCCGTCTTGCCTGCCGAAGCGGATCTGCAGAAGGCCGCCGAGCTGCTGGCCGGGGCGACGGCCCCGCTCATCATCGCGGGCGGCGGCTGCGTGCTCGGCGACGCGAGTGCTGCCCTGACGGCATTGGCCGACAAGCTGCAGGCGCTGGTCGTCACGAGCCGCGAGGGCAAGGGCGCCATCGACGACCGCCACCCGCTGTCGGTCGGGACGATGTGGGTGAACAAGCGACTGCGGCCCGCTCTCGACTCCGCCGACGTCGTCCTCGCCGTCGGCACCCGCATGCAGGGATTCGGCCTGGCGCCCGGCCAGCAACTCATCCACATCGACGCCGATGCCGACCAGATCGGCCGTAACTCCCCCGTGAGTGTCGCCGTGCCCGCGGATGCCCGGGTCAGCCTGGAAGCGTTGCACGATCTGCTGGGCGAGTTGCCGGCACGGCCGTCGCGGGCCGAGGAGGGCCGCGCCGTACGCGCCGCCGTCCTCGCGGAGCTGCACGCGATCGGGCCCCAGTTCCGCCTCGTCGAGGCGCTGCGTGACGGCGTGCCGGAGGACGGGATCCTGGTCTGTGACACAGCGACCGTCGCGTATGCCTGCCACATGGCGTATCCGGTGTTCGCACCGCGGACGTATCTGAGCACGTCCTACATGGGCACGCTGGGCTTCGGCTACCCGGCGGCGCTCGGCGTCAAGGTGGCACAGCCCGATCGGCCGGTCGTGACGGTGGTCGGCGACGGCGGCTTCCTGTTCGCGTCAAACGAGATGGCGACCGCGGTCCAGCACGGGATCCACACCGTAACGGTCGTCTTCGACGACGGGGCCTACGGCAACTCCAACCGCGACCAGCAGGAGAAGTTCGGCGGTCGCGAGCTCGGCACCCGGCTGCGCAACCCCGACTGGGCGACTCTTGCGCGGGCATTCGACGTCGAGAGCCGGCGGGTGGACGAGGTGGCCGACCTGGCGCCGGCCGTGCGGGAGGCGTGCGCTGCCGGCGCATCGACCCTCATCGCGGTGCCGATCGACCGGCTGCCCAGCCCCTTCTGAGCCATGAGCGATCTCGAAGCGGCGGTGGAGCGCTTGGCGGCCAGGTTGCAAGCCGTCGAGGACGAGCTCGCCATTACCAGGCTGCTCACGTCGTACGGTTTCGCGGTCGACGGGGACGATCCCGAGGCCTGCGCCGACCTCTACTCCCCCGCCGCCGTAGTGACGATCGATGACGCCACCACGCTGCGCGGGCGCGCCGAGCTGCGCGGCATCGTCACCAGCGACGCGCATCAGGCGATCCTTCCCGGCTGCGCTCACGTGATGGGCCCCTTCACCGTGCACATCAGCGCAGATACGGCCACGGCGACCGGCTACGCCACCGTCTACGTGGCGGACGGGGCCGGTCGCCGGGTGTGGCGCCAGTCGTTGAGCCGGTGGACGCTGGCGCGCCGCGACGGCTGCTGGGCAGTACAGCGCCGCGAGTCATGGGCCGTGGGACGCGAGCCGGCGCAGCTCATCGCGCGCGAGGGCGTGCACCGGGTACTCGTCGAAGGGGCCCCATGATCCATCGCGTGTCGTGACGCGAGGTGACCGGCCGTAATAGGCAGAATAGGAAAAGAAGCGGGCCCCCTCCATGTATGAGATGGAGGGGGCCCGCTCAGTCCGGCTGCACCGCCTGACCGATTACTCAGCTCGGCGTGCGTTGCCCGACCGGTCGACCAACACCACAACCTCGCGCCCTTCAGTGACCGGTTTCCCGGCCCCTGACTGGCTACCCGAGATGGCTCTCGAGCGGTCCGCTGCTGGCGACAAACTGAGTTCTACTCGCTCCCGGCCTACCGGCGCAAGGGGTCGAACGCCAGAGCTCCGTTAATTGTTTCGACCACCCCAGTTACCCACAGAACGACCCCGGTTATCCCCATGGATACAGGGTCTTCCACCGGCAACCCCACAGCTGTATCCACAGGGCTGCCGGGTAGGTCCGGGAGCGACGCGGCGCTCCCGGACCGGATTCAGCTGGCGACCTTGAGCTGACGAGCTGAACGCAGGAGTGCCTGGTTGGCGCCCTCGGGCAGCGCGGTGAGCGGCTGGGCGATCTCGGCGACCGTCGGGCCGAACTCGTCCGCCGCGGGACGCAACGCGTCGAGGTCGAAGTTGTAGAGCTTGGCAGCGTTGCCGGCGAGGAACTGCTGGATCTGATCGGGCTTCAGGTCGCCGACGACCTGGCGCAGGTGCTCGCGGGTGAACGGGCCGGTGCCTTCTTCATGGGGGTAGTCGCTGCCCCACATGACGCGGTCGAGGCCGACCGGGCCGAGTGCCGCCTTGACGTCAGCCGGGGTCGGCTGGCTCACGCCCACGTAGCAGCTCTGCTGGAAGTACTCGGTCGCCGAACGCGGCGGGACGAGTTCGCCGTCGAAACGCATCTCACCGACCGCGTTACCACGGATGCTGTCCATCAGGCCGTCGAGGTGCCCGAGCATCTCCGGGATCCAGGCGCAGCCGGCCTCGGTCAGCACGAATTTCAGGTTCGGGAACCGCTCGAAGACGCCGCCCAGGATCATGTACGCCAGCGGGCGCTGCGAGTAGAACGGGATCTCCAGGAAGTGCACCAGCGGCATCGCCGGAGCCTTCTGGTAGACCGGCCCACCGGTGCCGGAATGGGCGTTGACCGGCACGCCGAGCTCGGAGCAGGCCTCCCACAGCGGGTCGTAGCACGGGTCATACAGCGGCTTGATCCAGTCGCAGGTGGGCGGCACCGAGCCGACCAGGACCCCGCCGCGCAGGCCGTTGTCCTTGCACCACTGAACGTCGGCGATCGCGTCGTCGACGTCATTGAGGAAGATCTGGCCAATACCGGCCCGGGCTTCGGGCTTGCGGGAGACGTAATCGGCAAGCCAGCGGTTATGAGCCTGGATCCCGGCGTGCCGGTGCCCGTATTCGTCCGGTGTGGGCGGCTGGGCAAACAGGACGAAATTCGGGAAGAACGGCGGCACCGTGTTCGGGAAGATGACCTCGCCGACGACGCCGTCAGCGTTCTGGTCACTGTCGCGGCGCTCGTCATCCCAGTTACGAATGCGCAGGTCAGTGTCCTTCAAGTCCTTGAAGGGGTTCTTGTACTTCTCCCGCCAGGCGTCGAAGTCAGCCCGGAACTTCGGGTCCAGGAACTCGCGGTACTGCTGGTGACTTCCACCCGCGTGCGTATCCGCGGAAATAACGACGTAGTGGTCACTGGCCTGCACGATTACCTCGCTCAACGCTGCGGGACGGGTCTGGCGGAACGGGATTGCCGACGACATCATCTGACAGCGACATGCTGCCTCGCGTGTCCGCCGGCACTAGCAAGAACCATAGCGCCAAGTGAAATCAGATTCCATTTTTCCCGGACGTGACCTGTCTCGCACTGCCGTGACGTGACGGCGCAGGCCGGGCGGGATGGCGGGACGGGACGGTCAAGAAGCAGCACAAACGCGCCGATCCAGCAAACGTTGACACCTCGCCCCGGCTCCCCCCGGGTCGCCCTTCGAACCGTGCCTTCGTGCCCAGCTGAGATTGGTTAGTCCCCCGTGGCCCCAGCAGACGCCCTCGGACGGCATCGGCTGCCTGCGCGCCGCCGGGTCTCCCGGCGCCGCCCACGATGGGCACGCGCCGCCCTGTGGTCGGTCTACGGGCTCATGGGCTGCTACCTCGCGGGATACCTCACCTCGCTGATCGTCCCGGCTGCCGAACCGTCGTGGCCGATGTTCAACGACTGGTCAGTCATCGGATTCGAGACCGCCGGCAGTGCCCTGTGCCTGGCCCGGGGAGTGCGCCGACGGCGCCGGGGCGGCAGCCGTGCGGCGGCTCTGACGCTGGGACTGGGCTTGCTCATGTGGGCGCTCGGGGATCTGGTGCTGGCCCTGGAGTCGCAGGGTGGCCACCAGCCCGCGACGCCTTCCGTTGCCGACGCCTGCTGGCTGTCGTTCTTCCCGTTCTCCTACGCGGCGCTGGTCCTGTTCATGCGCGGCGAGGCCCGGAAGAACTCGAGCCCCAACTGGCTGGACGGAGCCGTCGCCGGCAGCGCCGTAGCGGCGGTGTGCGCGGCGTTCGCGTTCCACAGCATCCACTCGTTGACCGGCGGGAGCTCCCTCGCCGCCGTGACCAACCTCGCCTATCCGATCGGCGACCTGCTGCTGCTGTGCCTGGTCGTCGGCGGATCGACGGCCTTCAACGGCTGGCGACGAACGCCGTGGCTGCTCATCGTCGCCGGGATCGTCATCAATGTCGTCGGCGACACGGCCAACCTGTTCGGCTCCAGCCTGGGTCGCCCGGGATTCGTCCTGCACGCGATGGCCAGGCCGACATCGATTCTGGTGTTGTCGATGGCGATGTGGGTACGCCGGCGCCCCTCGGATCCCCTGGCAGCGCCCAAGCCGTCCACGTTCGTCATCCCGGCGCTGAGCACCCTTGCGGCATTGAGCGTGCTGTTCGCCGGCAACGTGCACCCGATCAGTCGCCTCGCCCTGCTGCTGGCCACCGGCACGCTGCTGCTCGCCGGCGTCCGGCTGGCCGTATCGGTGCGGGGGATGCGCACGCTGAGCCAGGAGCGTCGACGCCAGTCGCTCACCGATGAGCTGACCGGGCTGGCCAACCGGCGCTGCCTGTCGCTGGTGCTCGACGCTTTCTTTGCCGAACTCGACCCGGCCGCGCCGCGGCCGCGCTCGCTCGCGTTCCTCTTTCTCGATCTGGACCGCTTCAGGGAAATCAACGACACGTTCGGCCGCCCGGCCGGCGACCAGGTGCTCCGGCAGATCGGCCCCCGCCTGAAGGCCTGCCTGCGCGAGACCGATCTGGTAGTACGGCTCGGCGGAGACGAGTTCGTCGTGCTCCTGCTCGACACCGATGCCGGCGCCGCCACCACCGTCGCGCAGAGTTTGAGCAGCGCCCTCGCCAAGCCGTTCGAGATCGATGCCCTGCGCGCCAGCGTGAGCGCCAGCATCGGCATCGCCCTCGCGCCGGATGACGCCACCGACAGCGCCGGGCTGCTCTCCTGCGCCGACATCGCCATCTACCGGGCCAAGCTCGCCGGCGTCCCGTTCGCGGCGCATCAGCCCGACCTCGACAAGAACGGAGATCGCCTGCAGCTGCTGGAAGAACTGCGTCTGGGGATCGGGCAGGGTCAGCTCGTCCTGCACTACCAGCCGCAGCTCGACCTGCGGACCGGGGCCATCGTGGCGGTCGAGGGCCTGCTTCGCTGGGCCCATCCCGAGCGCGGGCTCGTCCCGCCGCCCGAGTTCCTGCCCGTCGCTGAAATGGCGGGGCTGACGCGGCCCATCACCCGTCTCGTGCTACGCGAGGCGATCGCGCAATGCGCCGTGTGGCGGCGGGCGGGCAAGCTACTGACCGTCTCGGTGAATATCTCGGCGACCAGCCTGGTCGACCCGCACCTGACGTATCTCATACGCGAGCTGCTCGACATCCACGGCGTGCCGCCGGACGCACTGGTGCTGGAGATCACCGAAACGAGCATGATCTCCGACGTCGACCGCGCCTCCCGCGTCATCCAGGAATTGCTCGAGTTCGGCGTGCTCGTCTCCATCGACGATTTCGGCTCAGGCGTCACCTCGCTCGCGCACCTCAGCAGCCTGGCGGTCAGGGAGCTGAAGCTCGATCAAGCGTTCATCAACCGGCTCAGCGACGCCGACCGGACGCGCGCTCTGAACCTGGTACGCGCGATAATCGAACTCGGTCATGCGTTAGGCCTGCGCATCGTCGCCGAAGGCATCGAAGACCGCGCCACCCTGGATCTGCTGTCAGCCCTCGGCTGCGATCTCGGCCAGGGCTGCTTCATCGGTGAACCCAGTCCCGCGGATCATCTGACGTTCAGGCCGCAGGCCGCGGCTGCGGCCAACCAGATCCCCCACCAGCCTTCTGGGCATCCGGCGGCAGATCGCGTACGCCTCTGAGCAAAGAAGCGGACCCCCTCCATAGCTGAGATGGCGGGGGCCCGTTCAGTCCGGCTGCGCCACCGCACCGATTGCACGGCTCCCTGGGATGGCTAGACCATGGTGCCGGTACGGCGGCTACTGCCGCGGGGGGATACCCCCGTGGTCGAGCAACTAGCGCGCGATTTCGGGTTTAGAAATGCCCACGGCGATCACGTGGGCCGCGCGGCAGGGTGTACTGGTGCAACTCGGTGAGCAGGAACCATGAGTGCTGAGGAGGTGACGACGATGCGTGAGGTGTTCGTCGTCCTGCAAACCAAGGCCAACCCGGCGCGTGAGGTCGTCGTGGCGGTGTGCGCGTCGCGGCAGCGCGCCGAGCGGTACGTGGCCGCCGAATCGCATCAGGGCGACCTCCGCATCGAAGTGCAGCAGCTGCTGCACTAGTTTGCTCGCAACATCGCTCGCAACATCGCAGTCCTACGCCGCCAGGAGGTGAGCCTGTGAAGGCCTACGCCGGGATGGACCCGCGCATGCCGCTGGCGGATGTTCCTGCCTACGCCCGGCGCGTCGAGGCGATCGGCTACGACGGGATCAGCGTTCCCGAGACGATCCACGACTCGCTCGCCGTAGCGCTGCTCATCGCGGAGCACACCGAACGCCTCACGATCCGCACCGGGGTCACTTTGGCTTTCACCCGCAGCCCGACGCTGACCGCGTACGCAGCCTGGGACCTGTCCTCCTTCTCCGGCGGCCGTTTCGAGCTCGGGCTGGGCCCTCAGATCCGGCAGAACATCTCCGAACGCATGGGGATGCCGTGGTCGCCGCCCGTAGCCAGGATGCGCTCGTTCATCACGGCATTGCATGCCATGTACGACGCGTTCCGAACCGGCGAGCTGACCCCGGCCGGCGAGGGTGACTATCCGGTCACCCGGTTGCAGCCGTACTTCAACCCCGGGCCTGACCCCGACACCGTCACTCCCCCGACCTGGCTCGGTGCGGTCAATCCCCGGATGTGCCGGCTGGCGGGCGAGCTGGCCGCTGGACTCGTCACCCACCCGACGAACTCCAACCCACGCTTCCTCGAAGAGATCTGCTTGCCCAGCGTCCGCGCGGGCGCCGAGCAGGCCGGACGCGTCCCGCGAACGGTCGAGATCGTGGCCGCTGTCACCCTCGTCGCCGGGGCGACCGAGGAGGAGCTCGACTCCGAGCGCGAGCGTCACCGGCGCCTGTTCGCCTTCCTGTACTCGACGCCCGCCTACGGCAAGACACTCGAGCTGTATGGGATCGAGGAGCTCGGCCGGCAGCTGCGCGCGGTCGTCCGCGAACAACGCTGGGAGGACCTTCCTGTCCTCATCCCTGATGAGTTGCTGGACACCCTGCTGGTCGTCGGCCGGTACGAGGACCTTGGACCGTTGCTCACCGCTCGCTTCAAAGGCCTCGCCGACGGGCTGCTGCTCGGCCCGGTCAGGCCCACGCAGGATGACGCCGATCTCGGCCGCCTCGTCGCCGCCGTACGCGGCTAACGAATGTCGAGCAGCACCTTGCCGATGGCCCCGCCGTCGGCCACCAGCTGCAGGGCGGCGGCCGCCCGCTCGAGCGGGAAGCGGGCGCCGATGTGGGGACGGCCCGCCCGATGCGAGCAGCTCCATTAGCTCGTCCTCGTTGCGGCGCAGCTCCTCGGGGGCGTGGGTGGCGAAGTCGATGAACTGGAACCCCAGGATCTGCACGCCCTTGAGCAGCACCAGGTTGAGGGGGATCCGGGGGATCACGCCCGACGCGTAGCCCACCGTGACGAAGCGCCCGCCCCAGTGGAGGCGAGCGCAACGCCGGCTCGGACAGATCGCCACCGACGGGGTCGACCACCGCGTCGGCGCCCTCCGGGAGCTCCCTGCGCAACGCCTGGCGCAGGTCGCCGGCCCGGTGGTCGATGAGGGTGGTGGCGCCGTAGGAGGCCGCGACCTCGAGCTTCTCGGGTGAGGAGGCGACCGCGGTGACCGACGCGCCGAGCACCGAGCCGAGCTGCACTGCGGCGAGCCCGACGCCACCGCCGGCACCGAGCACCACCAGCTGCTCGCCCGGCTGCACGCCGGGCCACCGAGCGCAGGACGTGCCACGCCGTGCGATGGGCCACGCCGAAGGCCGCGGCGGTGGGGTCGTCGACCCCGTCGGGGGTACGGGTGAGCGACGAGGCCGAGAGGACGGCCTGCTCGGCGAACGCACCGACGAGGGTGGTGCCGAGCACGCGATCGCCAACCGCGACCGTGGTCACGTCGTCGGCCACCTCGCTCGACCACGCCGGCCAGCTCGCTGCCCGGGCACGAACGGCGGCGGCACCTTGATCTGGTACTCGGTCGGCGACGAGCAGCACGTCAGGGAAGTTGACCTGCCGCCGCCCCCACGCGGACCCGGACCTGGCCCGGACCGACCCGGGCAGCCGGAGGTCATCGACCACGACCACGTCCGGCGGACCGTACGCCCGGCACACGCGGCCCGCACCGTCAGCGACCCTGCCACATCGGGTCACGCTTCTCGACGAACGCTATAGCCCCTTCTCTGGCGTCCTCGCTGGCAAAATCACCGGCTGCCGCTCGCGCTGGCGCGCCTTCGCGCGCCGGCGGGGTCGAAGACCGCGAGCCGCACCAGTTCTTCATCGCCGTCAGGCCAAGTGGGCCGTTCGCGGCGATACGTTCGGCGTAATCCAGGGCGGCGTCGAGCACCTTGTCAGCCGGAACGACGGTGTTCACCAGCCCCAGGGCGGCAGCCCGGCTGGCGTCGATCGGATCACCGGTGAGGGTGCAGTTCGAGAGCGATATTCGAGCGGAATCCGGGTCCCGAGGAATGTGCCACCGCCGCCGGCAAACAGCCCCCGCTTGACCTCCGGCAGGCCCGACCCGGGCCCCCTGCGCGATCACGACCAGTCGCAGCCGAGAAGCAATTCGAACCCGCCGGCCACCGCTGTCGCGTTCGCCGCCCCGATGACCGGGATGCGGGCCTCGCCGTGATGAGCCGGCTGAACGCCCTGGAAGTCAGCGGCATCCCCCTCGTTCTGCTCCCCTGCCGCGAAAGCGCGCAGATCCAGCCCGGCGCAGAACGCCCGGTCTCCCGTTCCCGTCAACACGATCGCCCGCGCGGCCGGATCCGCCTCTGCCTTCAGCAACTGCGCGCCGATCCCGCTCATGAGCGACGGCGTGAGCGCGTTGCGGGCCTGCGGGCGATTGAGCCGCAGGATCACGACGCCACCCCGCCGCTCGACCACCAGCTCCTCGTCAGCCGAGTCGGGCGAGCTCACCGGCCGTACTCCGTGCTTTCGGCAAGCTCGGCGGCTGCCTGCATGAGCTCGAGCACGATCGGGCCGAAGGCATGCAGTTTGACGTCGTCACCGGCCCGCTGGAAACCCTGCTCGAGGACGACTGCCGAGCTTCCACTTGGCGAGCACGCAGTAGTAGTCGATGTCGTCGACCTGCCGGCCGGAGACCTCGGCATAGTGGGCGAGCATCTGATCGCGGGTCGGCATGCCCTGCATGTCGACGTAGCCCGATGGCCGCCTCCGGCGGCGTCGGATCCGTCGGGCCAGCTCTGCACGACCCAGCCGAGGTCGAGCTTCGGGTCGCCGACCGTGCCCATCTCCCAGTCGACGATGGCGGCGAGCCGGGCGGGGGCGCCGTCGCGGTACATGACGTTGGCGAACTGGTAGTCGCCGTGCATCAGGCCGGGGATGAAGTCGATCGGCTTGTGCGCGCGCAGCCAGGCCGCGCCTGCTCGAAGCCGGGAAGCTCCCGGCCCTTGATGCGTTCGAGGAAGGCCGTCCAGCGGTCGACCTGGCGTTCGTGGAAACCGTCAGGACGCCCGAGGTCCGCCAGCCCCTTGGCCCGCCAGTCGACCTTAGAGAGCAGGGCGATGCCCTCGACCAGCTGGTACGCGAGGCCCGCGACGAGCCTCGAGATCGGTATCGAAGGGTGCCGGCCACCTGTCCGTCGGTGGCCCATCGGCGACCAGCCGTCGACAAAGCCCATCAGGTAGAACGCACGGCCAAGCACGCCAGGTGTCCTTGCACGCCGCGATCGCCGCCGTATGAGGCACATCGGTGCCGTCGAGGGCCTCGATGATGCGCCACTCCCGCCAGGATCCCGTCGTCGCGACCGGCGGGCGCGCTCGGCGGCGGGATCCGCAGGGCACCGTGCAGTTCGCCGCGGCGGATCTCGAAGATCTCGTTCTGCGAGCCACCGGAGATGAAGCCGGTGCTCGATCGGATCACCCTTGCCGGGCAGGCCCTGGTCATCCAGCCAGTTCGCGAGGCGTTCGAGGTCGATCACAGGTTCCCCACCTCGTGGTCGAGCAGCTCGCGCGTACTTCACCTTGGCGTGCTCCACTTTCCGGGATCCATGTCAGCTCGGCCACTGGCCTGAGGCCGGCTTGTAGTCGCGCAGCACCTGCCGGGCCACGGTCACCTTGTGCACCTCGGTCGGACCGTCGACCAGTCCCATCACGGCCGAGCCGTTGAGCAGGCCGGAGAGCGGCATCTCGTTGCTCACTCCGAGCGCGCCGTGGACCTGCATGCGCCCGCCAGGCGATGTCGTGCAGCATCGTCGGCATCACCACCTTGGCGACCGCGATGTCCTTGCGGACACGCTTGTAGTCGTTGTACTTGTCGATCTCCCAGGCGGTGTAGAGCACGAAGAGCCGGAACTGCGTCAGCTGCGCGTAGGAGTCGGCGATGTAGCCCTGCACGAACTGCTTGTCGGCCAGCAGGCTGCCTTGCGTCGTGCGGCTGAGCACCCGCTCGCACATCATGTCGAAGGCCTGCCGGGCCTGACCGATGGTGCGCATCGCATGGTGAATGCGACCGCCGCCGAGCCGGGTCTGCGCGATGGCGAACGCCTGCCCCTCACCGCCGAGCAGCGCCTCTTGCGGCACCCGCACGTTGTCGTAATGGATGAGCGCGTGAGATCCCTCGTTCAGCGGCTCACCGAACAGCCCGATGTTGCGCTCGATCTTGACGCCCGGGGTGTCGGTCGGCACCAGGAACATCGACATGCCCTGGTACGCGCTCACGTCAGGATTGGTGACCACCATGACGATGAGGAAGGACGCGGTCTTGGCGTTGGAAGAAAAGAACTTCCAGCCATTGATGACCCACTCATCGCCGTCCTTGACCGCTCGCGTGGTGAACATCGTGGGATCTGAGCCGGCGTGCGGCTCCGTCATCGAATAGGAGGAGAACATCTCGCCGTCGAGCAGCGGCTGCAGGTAGCGCTCCTGCTGCTCAGCGGTGCCGTAGTGGGCGATGATCTCGGCGTTGCCGGTGTCAGGAGCCTGCGTACCGAAGATGACCGACGCCCACAGCGAGCGGCCCAGGATCTCGTTCAGCAGCGCCAGTTTCAGCTGCCCGTGGCCCTGACCGCCGAGCTCGGGACCCAGATGCGTGGCCCACAGCCCCTGCTTGCGCACCTCGTCCTTGAGCGGATCGATGATGCGGCGCTTGCGGTCATCGAGCGCGACGAACTGCTCGTGCGGAAAGAGGTAGTCCAGCGGCTGGACCTTCTCCGTGACGAATGCGGACGCCCAGTCCAGCTTCTCCTGATACTCGGGATCGGTCTCGAAGTCCCACGCCATTGCGCCTCCCTGGTGATCGTGGCAGACTAGCCTTCTAGTGAAGCAGAATGCAATTCCGGATATGACGAATGATGTTGTGGGCCGGATCGCTCAGGAGTCCCTGCGCCGTCGCGGAGTCGACTACACCGGCGAGGTGCGCCGGCTGCTCGACGCCGCGCTCGAGGTGATGCAGCGCAACGGATCGCCCACGCGAGCGCGGGTAGCCGACATCGTCGCGGCGGCGGGCCTTTCAAACGAGGCTTTCTACCGCCACTTCCCATCCAAGGACGCGCTCGTCGCCGCTGTCATCGAGGACGGTACGGAGCGGCTCAAGAGCTACCTCGACCACCAGCTGGCCAAGCAGCGCACACCGGCCGGAAAGGTCCGCCGGTGGGTCGAGGGCATCATGTCGCAGGCCGCTCCGAAGCTCGCCGAGCCCGTGCTGGCGCTGCTGTTCAACTCCGGGGCGGGCAATAGCGAGCTGCACTCGAGCCGCTACCCGGCCAGTGCCCCGCTCGCCACGCTGCTGCACGAGCCGCTGGCCGAGATCGGCAGTTCCCACCCCGAGATCGACGCGCTGCTGTTCGCCCACGCCATCCTCGGACGGCTGACCGATCACCTGCGTCAGCGCACCCAGCCGAGCCGTGCGGAGCTCGATCATCTCGTCGAGTTCTGCTTGCGCGCGGCCGATTCGTCCGCCAGGCCCAGCAATTGCGACGGAAGGCGGCGCCGATGAGGGCGGCTGACCAGTTCCACACCGGGGTCGTGGTCGACGATCTCGAGAGGGCCCTCGCCGAACTCACCGCGCTGTTCGGCTACGAGTGGTGCGACGAGGTCCACGTCGAGCAGCCAGTACACCTGCCCTCAGGTGACACCACCGTCGAGTTCCGGTTCCATTACTCGCGCAACGCACCCCGCCTGGAGGTCATCGGGCATCAGCCGGGCACGCTCTGGGTGCCGGCAGCCGGCTCCGGGATCCACCATCTGGGGTACTGGTCCGATGACGTGGCCACCGATGGCGCCTCCCTCGAGCGCGCGGGCTACGCCTTCGAAGCGGCCGGCGCGGGCGCCGGAAAGGAACAGTGCCTGGGGAGGTGCCCAACCTGCTCCTGGTAGCCGTAGCGGGCGGCCCGGCTGGCGTAGAAGCTGCGGCGGCGCAACGCTAATCTCCAGGGCCATGTACATCGGAGACCACGCGCGCTCGAACCCGCAGGGGCTGGCCGTGGTGATGTGGCCGTCCGGGGCGCAGCTGTCGTGGAGCGAGCTGTACGAGCGCTCGACGCGCCTGGCGAACCTGTTTCGCAGCGCCGGCCTGTGCGAAGGCGACCACGTCGCCATCTACGCCTACAACCACGTCCGTTACTACGAGGCGGCCTGGGCGGCCGTCAACACCGGCCTCTACCTCACGCCGGTGAATGCCCACTCGCCGCTCGACGAGGCGGAGTACGTCGTCAACGACTGCGGAGCGCAGGTGCTGATCGTCGCTGACAGGACCGCCGACGTCGCCGAAGCACTGGTATCGCGCACGCCCGGGGTGCGGCTGCGGCTTTCGCTCGACGCGACGCGTGGAAGCTACGTCGGGCTCGACTCAGCGGCAGCAGGCCAACCGGCCTCGCCGACGAGCCCGGAACGCCGGGGAATGTTCATGTTCTACAGCTCGGGTACCACTGGACGGCCCAAAGGCATCGAGCCCCCGCTGCCCGATACCCCTGCAGCAGCAGGCGATCCGATCGGGATCGGGTTCGCCCGTTTCAGCGGCGGGCCCGACCCGGTCTACCTCTCGCCGGCACCGCTGCACCATGCCGCCCCGCTACGCACGTCCATGGGGGTCATGGAGGCCGGGTCCACCGTGGTCTGCCTCGAACGCTTCGATCCCGAAGGTGCGCTCGCCGCGATCGAGCACCACCGGGTGACGTCGTCGCAGTGGGTGCCGACCATGTTCATCCGCATGCTCAAGCTGCATCCGAACGTCCGGGCGCGCTATGACCTTTCGAGCCTGCGCGTAGCGGTGCACGCCGCCGCGCCCTGCCCGGTCTGGGCCAAGGAGCAGATGATCGAGTGGTGGGGTCCGATCATCGACGAGTACTACGCGGGCAGCGAGAACATCGGCTCCACCTGGATCACCAGCGAGGAGTGGCTCGCCCATCGCGGATCGGTCGGGAAATCGGCGCAAGGCGAGGTTCATATCTGTGATGCCGACGGCGACGAACTCCCCGTCGGTGAGGACGGTCTGGTCTACTTCGAGGTGGCGCCGGGAAACACCTTCGAGTACCACGACGACCCGGCGAAGACGGCGAGCGTCTGGCACCCGACGCAGCCGTGGCGAACGCTCGGCGACATCGGCCACGTCGACGCCGAGCGGTACCTCTACCTCTCCGACCGCGCCACGTTCATGATTATTTCCGGCGGCGCGAACATCTACCCGCAGGAGATCGAGAGCGTCATGGTCGCTCATCCCCAGGTGATCGATACTGCCGTCGTGGGGATCCCCGATGACGACCTCGGCGAGGTGGCGCTGGCTGTCGTGCAACCAGCCCCGGGCGTCGATGCTGACGGGCTCATCGGCGAACTCCGCGACCTGTGCCACGCCAAGCTCGCCCGCTACAAGGTCCCGGCGCGCTTCGAGTTACGCGACTCGCTGCCCCGCGGCGAGGACGGCAAGTTGCGCAAGAAGCCGCTGCGCGACGAGTTCTGGACCGGGGCGTCACGGATCCTTGGCTGAGGCCCTCCAGCGGATTCCCGATGCTGTGAGACGCCAACCGGGGCTGTCCAACATCAGCGAGCTCGTGCCGGTTCATCAGGTCACACGAAGCACCCACGTTACGGCCGTCCCCGGCTGGTGAGCTGCTTTCAGTCAGGCCGGATCGGCGCTCTGGACGACCTCGAAGCCCCAGATCTCACTTCCCATCGCGGCTGGCCCTCCGGGCCCGGACCGCTGCCCCTCCGCCTGCCGATGGCCGGCACCGAAGGCCTGCGACTCGGTCCAGCGGACGTAATCCTCCTGGCTGCGCCAGCGCGTGTAAACCAGGTACTGGTCGCTGCCCTCGGTCGGTCGCAGCAGCTCGAAATGCTCGAAACCCTCGGCGGACTCGACCATTCCGGCCCGCCCGCCGAAGCGCTGCTCGAGGGCCTCCCGGGCCGACTCCGGGACTGTCAACGCGTTGATGCGCACCACACTCATGTGCACAGTGTGCCCGCACACGGCCGGGCGCAGTTCGCCGACCCGTCAGGCGACACCCTTATCCACGCTGCTCATCCAAGACCCCGCACGTGGTGCTGACATTGAACTAGGCGCTCGGTCAGCCGGCTCGCTCTCCTCGTCAGCACGGACACGGTCACACTGAAGGTATGGGCATCATCACGCGGATGGGCCGCGCTCCCGGAGTCCGGCGCCTTGTCAAGAAGCACGATTCTCCAGCGGTGGTCCGCGAGAACCCTGACGACGAAGACCGCGATCCCCTGTGGTGCGCGAGTTGCGGACGCGAGGTGCTCTTCGGGGAGCCCCGTTGCCGGCACTGCGGCGGCATGGCCGTGACGGCCACCGAGTTCGCCCACAGGTCTGGCGACCTGCCGCCGCACCCCGGGAGCGGGCCGACCGACTGGTAGCGCCGCAAGGCGACAGACGAGGTCAGAGTCCGGTTCCGGGCGTGTGACACGGCGATCGGGCGGTTTGCACCTGACAGCGGCGTGGTCGGGTGCATCCGGATCTGCCGATGGTGGAGCCCCGCGGGCGCCTGCCGGAGATTTCGGGTTCAGCTGGGCTGTTTGCGATCGTCGAGGAGTCTGACGACAGGAGCAAGGGAATTTCGTGTTCCCCCCGGGCGCTGCGTGGTTTTCTACTGGTCTGCCTTTGTCTTGGGTGTCTTGGTGAGGTCGTACATGGTGACGCCATCAACCGTCACGGCGGTGAAATGCTGGCTCACCCAGGATGCGATGGACATACCGCCTTGCCCGCCCGGACCGCCAGCGAACCCGCCGCCGCCAATACCGCCGCTGATGAACGTGGATCTTGTGCTGGGCGACGTCGCGTTCGAACGCGGCGAGGGTGGGCGCCGCGTCGCTGCCGGAAAAACCCCCGATGGGCATGACCGAGTGCTGGGTGGCGAGTTGATACTGATGACGGAATGGCCGTCAAGCACAATCCCCTGCAGCATCCGATCACCGGCGTCGCGCGTCCCAGCGTGCACACCCCAAATGCCGGAAAAGCCTGCAACTAGAGAGAAGTGGGCGACTGGTAAGGCTGGGCTGATGGAGCGATGCAAAGAAGCTCGGAGGACGACTAAGCCAATGAATGGGCTCGTCTCCAACACGATTGAGGAAGCCATCGACTACGCCCGTGATCAGCCCGGCTGGTTCAGCGGCGGCGGCTGGTGCCCTGTCGGTGAATCCCTTGTGATGGCTTGGTACAGCGTCTGTGCGGTCCGGTCGACGGAGGCCTCCCGTCCCGTGTAGGGCATGACGAGTTGTCGGTAGATCACGGCGCCGATCAGGATGTCCAGAAGCGCATCCGCATCGACGTCTTTCTCCATGGTCACCGGCCGCTGTGCTTGCAGTAGCTTGCCAAAAGCTTCGCGGGCGTGCCGTCCGAGGCGGAGGGACACACTTCGGTTCCCCACCGGGTCTCCCTGGTAGTCGCTGAGCAGGCCGATGAAACCCGCCCGCGCCGCCGGAGTCTCAAACATGCGGGAGTACAGGTCGACGAAAGCTTGAACATCGGCGAGGAGGTCTCCGGTTGGCTCGGCGATGGCGACGTCCTGGCGCGGTGCGATCGCGGATTCGATGAGTGCCACGCGGTTCGGCCAACGCCGATACACAGCGGGCACCGGCACGCCGGCGCGGCGAGCCACCGCAGTGACCGTCGTCGCGCTGTAACCAACCTCGGCCAAAAGCGCAATAGTTGCAGCCATTATCGCCTCGTCGATACGGGGATCGCGAGGTCGGCCGCGCTGCGCCGAGGGTTTCCGTAGACTGCTCATCGGAGGTAGGCGAGCCTAGACGGTTAGCTCTAATCCCCAGACCGAAGACATGGTGTCATGTGCGGCCTCGGTGACGGGAAGGGACAACCCGTACCGGCTCGCCAGTTCAATCGCGGCATGCAGATCCTTCTGCGATTTCGGTGCTTCGTGCCGAGCGATGCCCAGCAGGTTGGCGTCGGGCCCGTGCGCAAATGCGTTGGCCCGCACCGGCAGGAAGAAGTCATGGATGCCACTGACCGCTTCGCTATGCATGACGACCTTGGCGAGCTCATCGGTGTCGATTCCGGCCCGGTTCGCCAGCGCCAGACCTTCATAAGTGGCAGCCAGTTTCCCGAAGGAGATGACCATCACCGCCAACTTCGCGGCCATGCCCGATCCGACGTCACCGGCGTGCATGACGATAGACGCGTACGTCCGCATCGCAGGCTCCAGACGCCTGACTGCTGCCTGCGGACCGCCCACCAGCACAGCAAGTTTCCCCTGCTCCGCCGCGCCGCCACCGCCAGTCACAGCGGCATCGACCACGTCTGCGGAACGGGCACGTGCCATGGCAACCGCCCGGTGCAACGTCTCGAGGTGGATCGTCGAATGAATGGCGATCACGGCGCCGGGGCTGACGCCGGCCAGCAAACCCATATCCCCGTCCAACGCGGCGATGACGTCCGCGTCGTAGTTGACGACGACCGAAATCGTGTCGCAGCGCCGGGCGACTTCGGCGGCCGAATCAACAATCTCGGCGCCGGCGGCAGCCAGCCGCTGACGTGCCGGCTCTGACAGATCGAACGCGACGACCGACGCGCCCTGCGAGAGCGCCCGCAGCGCCATCGCTCCACCCATATTGCCGACTCCCACGAAACCCACGCGCAGGCCGCTCACGCGCCGGCCTCCGATGCGGCCGCCGAGTCCCGCTTCCCGTGGTAGTCGGCAATAGCCTTCTCGCTGGCGGCGAAGATGCCCCCAGACGACGGAGTCCCCGCGTAGCTGATCAAATGCATGGCGGCGTCGCGGATCTGCTCCTCATCGAGCTCTCCGGCCTCAAGCATCCGGCGAAACTGCAGCTCAAGCGTCTGATATTCGCCGCGTGCGGCGACGACGCCGACGGTCAGGAGCCGACGCAGCGGCACCGGAAGGTTTGATCGCGACCACACCTCGGCGAACTGCTGCTCGATGATCAACAGGTCGAATCCCTCGGAAGCGCCCGCCGGAGGCGGTGGCACGACATCGCCATACACCTGCTCGAACATCTTCATCCCTAGCACGTGACGCTCTTCCCGTGACTGCGCCGACATGGTCGTCTCCTCGCTCGACTTAGGCCTTTCCGTCGACTATTACATTACGGGTCGTTCGATAATGAAACCCCACGGGTCTGGAGAGGGCTTGTCCGCTCATGCCGCGTGGCGGGTCAAAAGCCGCGCCAGCGGTCGAGCCACGCTCAGATCTACTCGTCGCCGCGGTCGGAGGGACCACGCCGCAGGAACGGTCGCTTGCTGACCCGTCGGGAGACCTCACCCCCAGCGGACTTGGCAGTTCGGACGGTGCCCTTGCCGAGCCGCCACACCGCGTCGACGCCGTCACCGCTCGTCTCGAGCGCCTTGGTCCCTGCTTGAGCGGCCGCTTCGCCCCACGAGCGCGCTTCGACGGACTGCCGGCCGCTGCTGATGCCCAGTCGGCCGTGGAACTCACCCACGGCCGTCCCGATGTGGTTGCTTGCAAACACGACGTCCCGGGACTTGGCCGGGTGCATCAGCACCTTGGTGTTGGCCCGCGCCGCGGCTGCGTCAAGCCGGCCCGTCAACCGCTCGGTGGTCCGCGAGAGGAGTTCGAGCCGCTCCTGCCGAGCGGCCTTCAGTCCGCGGCGATGCCCGTCTAGGTCGTCCGGCGCGGCATCAAGCACCCTGTCGAGTTCAAGCACGGCGATCGCGTCCTGCAGCTGCCAGCAGCGAGCCAGGACGGCGAGCCATTCCTGCGTGTTCTCCTCGGCTTTGACAGCGGCTTCTGCCAGGTCGGAGAGCTTGCGCTTGGACTCCAGCTTGTCGGCGAGCGCGTCGAGCTGCCGCAAAGCGTAGGCCTGGGTCTCAGCGATGGTCGCGGGCGCAGCCTGCACCTTCGACCACGTCACCTGATTGACCCGGCCACCGTGCTCACGGATGACGAGCGACTCCTCGATCACCATGCCCAGACCGATCATCCGGGCCAGTACAGCGTCCTTCTGCGCGCGGAGCACGTCGTCGACCTTCTCGTCGATCGTGGCGAGGTACGCGGTGATCTCATCCATCGCTTGTCGCAGGGCCACCTGCGCCATGACGCCTGCTGCGCCCGCCAGGACGGCCGGATTGGTCAGCACCGTGCCGGGTCCCTTCACAAACTGCACGAAGGTCTTGACCTGGCCCTTGCTCCCCCTCACGACGCCGGTCTTGAGACCTGACCTGGACTCGCGCAGCCCGTGCTTCTTGACCAGTGCTGCGGACTCCTTGGTCAGCTTGACCCACCGCCCAGAGTTGGCTGCAATCCCTGAGCCCGCCTCCCCGGCGGCAGCACCGGTGCTCATGACACCTCGCAGCGTGGGCAAGTCGAAGTTTCTGGTCGCCAGCAGTCCCTCGGAAGCGAGGAAGCGATCGACGGCCGCCTGCTCGCCGATGACGGCGAGGCCGTCGCCATCGCTGATCAGCTGAATCTCGTCGTTGATCGTCGGCTCCCGCGATGTGATTGCCAGTCGACCCATCGCCCACGCTACGCGGCACGTGTCGCGCCGCGGCCGCTTGACCACACTGGACGCTTTCTGCGACCTACGACCTGCGGCTACGTCAGGCATCCGCTCATACCGCGAGGTGCGCCATTGCCGATGAGCGGAACCCCTCTCGTGCGGTCCTATCGCTTGAATTCGGCGCGCCGCTGAAGCATTTGCGCGCGAACGATGTGGCAGACTGAAGTCGCTCCGGTTGACTCACGGCTCCGGACACTGGCTCGAGGACGTTCACATGCTCCCGGACTCACCCGTCGGTGTACTCGGCGTTCAGGCGCCTGGTGTCCGCGATCTGGTCGTCGACGTCGTCCGCTCCCGGCACGATAAGGCCGCAGAGGCCCACCAGGTTTCTGGGTCGCGGTACGGGATGGGCTTCGGCAGCCAGTGGCGTGATCGTCTGGACGACACGCACGATGCCCTGATCCAGCGCGGGTACCGGTCGCACAAGCTGGCTCCCGGCGGTCACAAGGTCGGGGTGGTCAACGACTGTCTGGTCTACGTTTGGCGCGCCCCGGACGACCCGAACGCGACGCGGGACTTCGCCTCCAGCCCGACGCGCCAGAGCGGCTTCATCGCTCCGCCGCCGCCAGCGATGCTGTGGGAGGGTCAGCTGGCTGAGGAGGTTGAGCCGGCCGAGGACGCCTCTGAGGTTGCCGAGGCCGCGAACCTCGTGGAGGCGGTCCGCGAGACGATGCCTCTGGTACTCGTCATGGTCTGGTCGACGCCGCGGCAGCTGCAGTCCATCGAGTGGGCAGTCGCCGTCCTGGACGACTCAGGCAAGGTCGAGCTGCGAGGGCAGGAGCCGATCTGGGAGCCGGACGTCGTCGCCGACGACGTGTCGTCGGACGTCGAGGCTTTCGACAGCGGCGCACCGGCAGGGCCAACGATCGAGCCGCGCGAGCAGGACAGGCCCTCGGATGCGTGACGACAGTCCCGGTCTCTTCGACCTGCAAGGATCCGAGCCGACGCACGGCCGGTTCGAGCCGGCGCGGCTCACGCAGGCCCGTGTCCGCCGCGGGCTGAGCAAAACGGACCTGGCCGCTGAGGTCGGGGTCTCGGCCGCTGCAGTCGGTCAGTATGAGGCAGGAGTTAGCTCGCCTCGGCCCGACGTAGTGCACCGCTTAGCGCGCGCGCTTTCTGTGCGCGCGGACTTCTTCAACGTCGGACGCCCGCTGGCGCGCGTCGACACCGTGCACGCGCATTTCCGCAGCCTGCGTTCGGCACGCGTCAGCGACCGCCAGAAAGCCCTGGCTACAGCGACGCTGGTCTGGGAACTGACGTTCGCCTTGGAGCGCTACGTCAAGCTGCCAGATGTCGACCTCCCAGTCCTCCCCGCCGGCACGACGCCGCCGGCGGCTGCAGTTGCACTCCGCAAGCACTGGGCGTTGCCGGACGGGCCGGTCAGACACCTGGTCGCCACGGCGGAGGCTCGCGGCATCGTCGTCGCGGTGCGCCCTCTTCGCGAGATCGACGCAGTCGACGCCTTCTCGGTTGTGATCGTCGAGCGGCCGATCATCATCACGACGCCTCGCCGAAGCGAGAACGTGTTCCGGCATCGCTTCTCGATCGCACACGAGATCGGCCATCTGCTCCTGCATCGCGACACGGAGGACTACAGCGCCGCGATCGAAAAGGAGGCCGACGAGTTCGCTGCCGCCTTTCTGACGCCGGCGGCCGCCATGGACGCGGCGTTACCGCAGCGGCTCGACCTCCCGGCACTGGACCGGCTCGGGAGGACCTGGGGCGTGTCGCCGCAATCGCTCGTGCGCCGGATGGTCGAACGCAATCGCACGACGGAGTCGTCGGCGCGACGGGCCTACCAGCGCCTCGCCGCCGCTGACGACCCGCTGGCCGACCCGACAAGCGCGTACCCGGGCGAGACGCCATCACTCCTGAAGAAGGCCGCGGAGTTGGCAAGCAACCATGGCGCGGGCGTGGCGGCTCTTGCCGAGGCGCTGAAACTCAGCGCTGCGCAGGTTCGTGATCTGTTTGGTGGCGTGGACCAGCGCCCGATTCTCCACCTCGTAGGCAGCGAGGACTGACTGTCGTGGCGTCGATGCAGCAACAGGTGCCGACCCCGACGGGGTGATCTGCCGGCAATCTGGAAGTGGGCGCCGGCGGGGACGTCAGGGGGGGGGACCGGCTGATGTGGCATAACCGGTCATTTCGAGGCCGCT
>CAVXYJ010000016.1:0-3506 GCA_963765845.1 uncultured Actinomycetota bacterium | reverse complement strand
TGCCCCGGCACGTCGGCCGAGGTGATTTCACCGGGCCGAAACCCGGCGCGGTCCCCGCGCGCGCCCGGACACAGGGCCTTTACCTCGCGGTCGCCGTCCGGTGACGCGGTGGCGCGACACTGGTCGTCAGACGAGCGGTGGTGGGCGACCCCGACGTCGAGGTCGGAGCGCGCTCAGAGCAGCGCCGAGCCCTCGAGCGCCAGGAGCGCCTCCTTGCGTGCGATCCCGCCGCCGAACCCAGTGAGGGTGCCGTCGGCGCCGATCACCCGATGGCAGGCGAGCACGATGACGATCGGGTTGGCGCCCAGGGCAAGGCCGACGCTGCGCGCCGACCCCGGCGGCAGGCCCACCCGGTCGGCGAGCTCGCCATAGCTGATGGTCGTGCCGTACGGCACCTCGCGTAGTGCCGCCCAGACCCGGCGCTGGAACTCGCTGCCGCGCGGTGCGACAGGAAGCTCGAACGCCTCCCTCTCGCCGGAGAAGTACTGACCGAGCTGGTGTGCCGCCTCGCACAGCACGGCGTCCTCGAGCGACCCGGGCTCCGGTTCCTGCCCGGCGTCGATCGCCGGCCCGTCGTCGTGGTCGAAGGCGGTGTGGCGCAGGTGGGCACCCTCCGCGCCGAGCCGCAGGGGCCCGACGGGGCTGTCCACCGTGCGCCAGCGCATCAGCCCTCCTACGTCGCGATCTCGACATTCTCGGCGGCGATCGGGCCGCAGGCACGGCGAGGCGTCGCGCGCCGGGCGTCGTGTGGGACCAGTGCACCACACCCCTCCGACGCGGCTGGGGAGCGTGGGGCCGCGCCCCGACCGTCTCGCGAGTCGTCGCCGGTCGCGGCCGGTGGTTCGAACCGCCCGGCGCCCTGATGCCAGTCCGGCGTGCCGCGGAACCGGGGACCGCTCCCCTCGTGGGGGGACCACCGAAGGCCGACCGGTGCGAAGTCAGCCGGTGAACAGGGAGGCAACGATGCCCATCTCGTCGCGCGACGTCGACCGCAGGCGGTCGATCCGCTCGAAGTCTCTCTGGCCGGCGGCGTTCGTCGCGGTGCTGGCACTCGCCCTGGGAGGGTGCGCCAGCGCCAGGGCGCGGGCTCCGGCTCGCCGGCGGCTCGACGCCGCGGCCGGCGCAGCGGCCGACGGCGAGCCGATGTCGACGGTGAACCCGGCGCTCGACTTCGCCGCGACGGACCTGGCCGGTCAGCCGGTGACCGGGATCACCGGCAAGGTGGTGCTCTGGTTCTGGGCGCCGTGGTGCCCGGTCTGCCACGCCGAGGCGCCCGCGATGGCCAAGCTGGTCGACGCGAACCCGGGCGTCACGTTCATCGGCGTCGCAGGTCTCGACAAGCTCCCCGCGATGCAGGCGTTCCCCGCCGCGACCGGTACTGACAACTTCCGCCACGTGTCCGACGTGGACGGGTCGATCTGGGCCCACTTCGGCGTGACGTCGCAGCCGTCGCTGGCGTTCATCACGGCTGACGGCGTGGTCAACGTGGTCTCGGGTGCCATGGCGCCGCAGGACCTCCAGGCCAGGCTCGACAAGTACCTCGGGTGATCGAGGCACTGCCGCTGGCCCTGCTGGCGGGCGCAGCCGCGGCGTTCAACCCGTGCGGCTTCGCGCTGCTGCCCGCCTACCTCGGGCTGCAGGTCACCGGGACGCGACGGCCGGTGGCGCGTGCGCTGCGGTTCACCGCTGGGATGGCGATCGGGTTCGTCGCGGTGTTCGGTGTGGCCGGGCTGGCGCTGGCTCCGCTGAGCGCGCTGGGGCGTTGGCTGCCGGCCGTCACGGTGGTGCTCGGACTCGTGCTCCTGGTCGCGGGCGTCGCAATGCTCGCGGGTCGGGGTTTCGGCCTCGCGCTGCACGTCAAGGGAACGGCCCCGGTGGGAACCTGGCGCTCACAGATCGGCTACGGCGCGACGTTCGCGCTGGCCAGTCTCTCCTGCACGCTGGCGCCGTTCCTCGCGGTGACGTCTGCTGCGCTGCGCGCAGCGAGCATCCCCGGCGTGGTGGCGACGTTCGTCGTGTACGCGCTCGGCATGGCGAGCGTGGTCGGGGTGCTCGCGTTGCTGGCGGCCACCGCGAGCGCACAGGTGGCGCGGATCCGGCGGGCGACCCCGGTGATCACGCGGGTCAGCGGGGTTCTGATGGTGCTCGCCGGCCTGTACGTCACCTGGTACGGCATCTACGAGCTCCGACTCCTCAACGGCGGGGCCGTGGGCGACCCCGTGGTCGACGCGGCGCTGCGGGTGCAGGGGTCGCTGGTGCGGGGACGGAGTCGGAGCCGTCGGAGCATCGCGGCGTGCTCACGGCGGCGCCTCCGCCCGTGGTGGGTCGGTGCCGCCCACCACGGCGTCGGCCGCTCCGGCGGGCGTATGCGCCTCAGCCGGCGTCCAGCGCCTCGGTCGAGAGCACGCACGAGGGCAGCTCCTCCGGGGTCCCAGCTGGCTAGACGGACAGCTCGATGAGCGGGCTCTGCTCCATCATCACGTCGACGTCGTCGCGGCCCCAGTGCTGGGCGGCGACCTCGAGCAGGGGGCGTCGCTCGTCGGGATCGTCGATCACCCGCGCCACGGCCGGGACGTCCGCGGGCGGCCCTGCTTGAGGTGCAGCGTGACGCGTGGGTCGGCTTCGACGTTGCGCAGCCAGGCGCGCTTCTCCGGCCGCGGCATGCCGGTGATGAAGATCCGACCGTCGTGTGGTGCAGGAAGATCTCGATCCGGCGGGGCTCGCCCGAGCGTCGCCCGAGGGTCGTCAGGTCGATCACCTGGCTCTGGTAGAGCGTTGCTCAGTGTCTCGTCCATGGTGCTGCGAGTCTGCGTCGCGAGGCGACGACCGGCAATCGGAGACCGAGACGGCCCTGGCGCCTCGTCGGAGGCGTGCGGCACGCTTCGATCATGACCCTCGAGTTCTGGGTGACGACCCTCGTCGTCGTCGCGATCCCCGGCACAGGCGTGATCTACACGCTCGCCACGGGTCTGACGCGGGGTCCTCGGGCCGCCGTTGTCGCGGCCGCCGGCTGCACGCTCGGGATCGTGCCGCACATGCTCGCGGCGATCACCGGGCTCGCCGCGCTGCTGCACGCGTCGGGCGTCGCGTTCGCCGTGCTGAAGTACCTGGGCGTCGGCTACCTGCTGTGGATGGCGTGGACGACGTGGCGCGACACCGGCAAGCTGCGGCTGCCGACCCCTGGCGCGGACGCCCCGGCCGTCGCGACGTGGCGCGTGGTGGGCAACGGCGTCGCGCTCAACCTGCTCAACCCCAAGCGACGATCTTCTTCGTCGCGTTCCTGCCGCAGTTCGTCCCGCAGACCGCGCAGCCGCTGCTCTCCGCGGCCCATAGGCGCTGCCCCATTCCATGATCGCCTGTTCTCGGCGCAGATCGGCGTCGGCAAGCCCGGATCCGACCGAGAAGCAGTGATCTCGGGGCGCGCGGTTCGGGATCGGGACGGCGGCGGTCGGGGTCAGCCGGTGGCGGTCGCGGGCTGCGGCCCGGGGACCGCCGCCAGGATCCGC
>CAVXYJ010000015.1:0-143578 GCA_963765845.1 uncultured Actinomycetota bacterium | reverse complement strand
CGGCGTGTTGCATGAGGACGTCGACGGCGTAGTGCAGGTCGAGTGTGTCGCCGGCGTGGGGTGGCAGGGTGGCGGCGGTGATGGTGGTGTCGGGGTCGAGGTGTTCGGCGGGCTGGTAGGGCCACTGAGGGCGGTGCGGGACGGGCAGGCCGGCGGCGGTGGTGACGGTCAGGGCGCGGCTGGCCGGATGCAGGGTGAGCCGGAAACCGTCGGCGTGGATGAGGGTGTGGTGGCGGGAGCATACGAGCACCAGGTTGGAAAGGTCGGTGCGGCCGCCGTCGTTCCATTCGATGACGTGGTGGGCGTGCAGTTTGCGCCGGCGGGTGCAGGAGGGGTAGCGGCAGCGTTCGCCGTCGACGGCGCCGAGCAGGTCCCGCAGCAGCCGGCTGGGATGGCGGTGTTGGCGACCGGCGTCGTGGACGGTGAGATCAGCGCGGCGGATCGGGCGCAGCACCATCCCGGCCGGCAGGGTCGCGTGGTGGCTGCCGGGGGGTAGCAGCTCACCGTCGGGTAGCCGGGCCCAGCCGGAGATCGGGTCGATCTGCACGGTGAGCTGGGACCGGTCACGGCGGGCCCGGCCCGGATGTGCCGCGGCCCGTGCATCGAGGTAGGCACGGCACAGGCTCAGCAGCCCGTCACCCCGGGACGCCCGGTCGGGGGCCTCGGAGTCCGGTTCGGAACTTTCCGCGGAAAGATCCGGCTCACCCGGCTCGTCCGGCTCGCCGGCCGTGTCGAGGTCGGTGCGGGCAGCGTCGATCGCGGCCAGCAGGATCGCGCCGTCAGCGGCACCGGCGCGGATCGTGATGCGCAGGTCACCATCGTCGTCATAGCGGCTGAACACCCGGATCCGTTCAGCTACCGGCGGCGGCTCGCCTGCCGCGGCGGCGGCTTCGGCTGCCTTACGCCGCTGGTGAAGTTTGCGGGCCCGGCGCACCCCACTGACGAGCCGTTCAAGCTGCCCGCCAGTGGCATGACGGGCCATGGCGATGTAGTCCTGCTCATCGCCGCCGGTCGCGACCCGGCTGATCGCCCGCACCTGCGTGAACGACAACCGGCCAGCAGCGAACGCCGCCGACGTAGCCGGAAGCCGGCGCAGCGCCCGCGCCACCCGCACCCGTTCCCCGGCCGCGTTCTGCCCCATCCCGAGCCGCCAGCACAACCAATGCGCACACGACAGCACACCCGGCACCGCCCACGCCCGCCGCTCATCGAACTCACCGATATACGCCATCAGCCGCGCCTCACCCGCAGCCACCCGACCCGCCCACGTTCTCAACGAATCCTCCACCTCCGCATCGGTGAGATTCGCTAACCCGTCGGGAGTGAACGACGGCGAGGACGGCGACGGGCAGGACGGCTGGACAGGCAACACGCAGACCGGATTCATAGCGAAACGCTACCGACCACCACCGACAAAACCCGGCCTCTGAACTGGGGGAAGATCGTTCATGGCCGTGGAAAGTGTGAGGTCGAGCCCTTCACCCGCGGCGGCGAAGCAGCGCGAGGAACATCGCGTCGGTGCCGTGGCGGTGCGGCCAGAGCTGGACGGTGGGGCCGGGGCCGAGGTCGGGCATGGCGGCGGAAAGCAGCGGGCGGGCGTCGACCTGCTCGACGGTGACCTGCGGGTCCGCGAGGACGTTGGCGAGCACGCCGGCGGTTTCGCGGGGATGGGGCGAGCACGTCGCGTACGCCACGATCCCCCCGGGACGGACCAGGCGCAGCGCGCTTCGCAGCAGCTCCTCCTGCAGCAGCGCCAGCGGTTCGATGTCGGCGGCGGTGCGCCGCCAGCGTGCCTCGGGACGCCGGCGCAGCGCTCCCAGGCCGGAGCAGGGCGCGTCGAGCAGGACCCGATCGGCAGAGCCGGGCCGAAAGGGCGCGATGCGCCCGTCGCCGACCGCGACCGCGATCCCGGACCGGGCCACCAGGTGAGCGCGGGTCTGGTGCAGTTCGAGCCCGGTGACGTCCATGCCGAGCGCCGCCAGCAGCGCAGCCTTACCGCCCGGGCCGGCCGCGAGGTCGATCGTCACCGTCCCGGGGGCATCTGCCGCCGCCAGCGCGAGAGCGACGAGCTGGCTGCCTTCGTCCTGCACGGCAGCGCGGCCGTCGCGCACGGCGGCGAGCTCCCCCGGATCTCCGCCCGGCAGGTACACCGCGCGCGGTGACCACAGGCCGGGTTCGCTGCCCGCTCCGGCGTCGGCGAGCAGCTCTTCGCGGCTCATACGGCGGGCCACCAGATGCACCAGAGGGCGCGCATCGTCAGCGGCGAGAGCTGCGGCCAGTTCCGCCGGGCTCGCCTCACCCAGCACGGCGGCGAACGCGTCGACGATCCAGCGGGGATGCGAGTGCACCACGGCGAGGTGCCCGCGGGGGTCGGCCTCGAACGCCGGCGCCGGCGGGGCGGGATCCTCCGCCACCCGGCGCATGACCGCGTTCGCGAACCCGGCCGCCCGCGGGGATACCGCGCGTACCAGGTCGACGGTGGTGGAGACGGCCGCCCGAGCCGGGACCCGTGTTCGCCAGAGCTGATACGCCCCGAGCCGGAGCGCGTCACGGACAGCAGGGTCGACGGTGCGCTTGATGAAGCGGTCGAGCGAGATGTCGAGGCTGCCCTGGGCCCGCAGCGCCCCGTAGGCCAGCTCGGTGGCGAACGCCCGGTCGCGCGCCGGCAGCCGGCGCTCGCGCATGCAGCTGTGGCAGCAGCAGGTTGGCATAAGCCCCGCGCTCGCGCACCGCACGCAGCACGTCGAGTGCCAGCCGCCGGGCGCGGGTCGTAAGCGCATCCGTCAGGTGGAGCTGATCGCCGGGCGAGAGGCGCACGCCCGCGCGCCCAGGCGGCGGCAGCCATCGGCGGCTTGCCCTCCGGCTGCACGCCGGCCAACTCGACGGCGACTGTCGCGGTGCCTGCGCGCACGTTGCCGCGACGCTCGGCGAGCTCCCCCGGCGCGATGCCCCACTCGTCCGTGAGCCGGACCGGGCCGATCTTCAGCCGGCGATCCCGGAACGTGGTCCAGGCGCCGGGAGCCGGGGCTGCGGCGCGGGCCAGCCGGTCGACCACGACAGCGGGCTCGCGCCACCGGATGCCGCACGTCGTCGGCGGTGAGCTTGGGCGCCAGCGACACGCCGTCGGCGTGGCTGCGGGCGGGCTTCGAGGGTGCCGTCCTCGATGCCGTCCAGCGTCGCGACAAGCAGCCGGGCACCCGATTCCGAAAGTCGCAGCAGCAGGTCACCGGCGGTGTCGCCGGCGGCGATCGGCTCGGTCACCATCCCGAAGTAGGGGCCGGTGTCCAGCCCCTCCTCCAGCCGGAAGGTCGTGGCGCCGGTGATCTCGTCGCCGGCCGAGCAGCGCGTGCTGCACCGGCGCGGCGCCGCGCCAGGCCGGCAGCAGCGAGAAGTGCAGGTTCACCCAGCCCTGCGCGGGGATGTCGAGCGCGGCCCGCGGCAGCAGCGCACCGTAGGCCACCACCGGGCAGCAGTCCGGGGCGATCTGCGCCAGCCGCTCGCAGGAACTCCGGCTCGCGCGGGCGCTGCGGGCGTCAGCACCTCGAGCTCCGCCTCCAGCGGCGAGCTGGCCTGACCGGGCGAGGCGCCGAGCTTGCGGCCCGCGGCCGGCCGGGGCGTCCGGGCGGGTGAGAACGGCGACGACCTCGTGCCGCGGGCTGTCCAGCAGAGCCTCGCAGGCTGCGGAAGGGCCGCCTCGGGGGTGCCGGCGAACACGCAGCCGCACCGGGCTAGAGCGCGCGTCCGAACAGCGGGTGCGGGCTGACCTTCACGGCCGGGGCGGGCTCGCCGAACCACTCGGCCTCGCGGATGGCCGCCTTCGCCCGCCTTGCGCGGTCTCGCGGTCCAGCCGGTCGATGAACAGGACCCCGTCGAGGTGGTCGGTCTCGTGCTGCAGCGCGCGCGACAGGCAGCTCGCGTGCCCTCGATGACGACCGGGTCGCCGTACATGTTCTGCCCCTCGGCGACGACCCGCTCGGGCCGCGAGCTCGAAGGACAGCCCGGGCAACGACAGGCAGCCCTCCTCGCCGTCCTAGCTCCTCGCTGAACGGGCCGAGGATCGGGTTGACCAGGTGGCCCGACCTCGTCGTCGACGTCAGTAGGTGAACACCCGCAGGCGACACCCCGATCTGCGGCGCGGCCAGGCCCGACGCCGGGGGCGTCCAGCATCGTGTCGGTGAGGTCCTTGACCAGCCGGCGCAGCTCCTTGTCGAAGTGGTCACCGGCTCGGCGCGGGTGCGCAGCACCGGGTCACCGAACAGGCGGATCGGACGAACGGACACGGGCAAACCCCTCGGAAATGCGGGCGGCAGGGCACCCGCCAGCTTACGGACGGTGCAGCTCAGCCGATCCCCACCGGATCCAGCCGGACGCGAACGACCGGCTGCTTCTTGACGCTGCGCAGCCGCGACTGCGCCTGCAGCGCCGCCGCCAGCGTGCCTCCCTGCGGCCGCGGAACCCGCACCAGCATCCGTTCGATGCCGTCGCTGACCGCCACCGGCCCGAGCAGCTCGGCACCCCCCGGCAGCTCGGCGGCGGCCAGGAACGTCTCGACGTCGGCGGGCGCTCCCTCGAGCGCGGCCATCCGGCTCGCCGGAGGGAAGCCCAGCTCAGCGCGCGATGCGGCTTCCGTTTCGGCGTAACCGATCGGATCCCACCGCACCAGCGCCTGCACGGGTGACAGCCCCGCGGAGGCCCCGACCAGCACCACGCGGCCCCCGTCAGTGCTGGGCAAGGCAAGGGCTGACGCGTTCATCCAGCGCCGCAGCGCCTCCTCACCGGCCCGCAGGTCAGCGCGCCCCAGCAGGGCCCACGCGTCCAGCAGCAGCACTGTCCCGTAGCCCGCCTCGGCCAGCGGTTCGGCACCCGGTGTGGCGACGACCAGCGCCGGCTCGGCGGGCACCCGGGAAACCACACCGGCGCCGCTGGAACGCACGACAGCCACGCTCGCAAACGCGCGGCCGATCTCCTCGGCGGTACGGATGTTGCCGACGACCAGCGCGCGCCAGCGCCGGGCTCCGCATTCGGGGCAGGCCAGTCCGGTGTGGGCGGCGCCGCACCACCGGCAGGTGAGCACGTCGGACGCGCTCTGCTGGGCGAGCGGTCCGCTGCACCGGGGGCAGCGCACCGGATGGCGGCAGTTGTCGCAGGCCACCGCCGGGCGGTAACCGCGGCGCGGCACGCTGATGAGCGCCGGCCGGCCGGCGTCCAGTGCCTGCCTGACAGCGGCGAACGCCAGCTCGGGAAGCCGGGCAGCCTGGGCTGCGCCGTCCCGGGCGAGCTGGGCATCGGACCCGGCGACCTCAACCCGCGGCGCGGCCGCCCGGACGCCTTCCCGGGAGGCCGCGAGCACGTGCGACCATCCGGATCGGGCCAGCGAGACGGCCTCGACGCTCGGCAGATGCCCGCCGAGCAATGCCCCGGCTCCCGTCAGATGGGCGCGCAGGACCAGCACATCACGCACGTTGGCGTAGGGCGCGTGCGGCTCCTCGTGCAGGTCGCTGCCGTCGTCCCAGATAGCGACCAGGCCGAGATCCCGGACCGGCGCATACGCGGCCGCCCGGGTGCCCACCACGGCCCTGACCTGGCCGCGGGCGAGTCGCACGAACCGCCGGTAGCGCTCGGTCGGGCCGAGATCGGCGGTGAGCTCGACGAAGCTCTCCGGCCCGATCGCAGCTCGCAGCGCTTCCGACATCCGGCTGGCGTCACCCCCGTCCGGGACGACGATGACCACGCCGCGGCCGCCCGACAGCGTCGCCTGCGCCGCCGACGCCAGCTCGGCCGGCCAGTATGGCCCGGGCAAAGCGGCCCAGGTCGCGCGAGGTGCGGCGGCTTCGGCGAGCCGCTCGAGGAATGCCGCGCCACCCGCGTAGCGCGTCCAGGTCGCCGGATCGGGGAAGGCCGGGGCTGGCGGCGACTCACCCACAGGCTCGCGCTCGACCGTCACCCGGCGCGGCGGAACCGCCAGCCGGAGCACGTCGGACAGGGTGCCGGCCCAGCGGTCGGCCACGGCGCGCATCAGCTTGGCGGTCTCCGGGGTGAGCACAGGCTCAGCGCCGAGCACCCGCGAAAGGGGCTGCAGCCGTCCACCGAACGCCGAATGCGTCCCACGGGCGACGATGATCCCGCCGAGCAACCGCCCGGCCAGGCGCACCCGCACGCGCACCCCCGGCTGCGCATCCGCGTCGAGTTCGGGCGGGACGGTGTAGTCGAAGAGCCGGTCCAGGTGCGGCACCTCATGGTCGACCGCGACGGTCGCTACGAGCGAGGCCGCGGCGTCCGCCGCAGAACCGGCCAGATCAGCCCTTCACCGCGCGGCTGAGGGCGTCAGCGCGGGTGGTGCCTTCCCAGGTGAAGTCGAGCTCCGGGCGTCCGAAGTGGCCATAGGCAGCGGTCTGCTGATAGATCGGGCGCAGCAGGTCGAGGTCGCGCATGATCGCCGCGGGACGCAGGTCGAAGACCGCGAGGATCGCGTCCTGGATCCGCTCGTCCGGCACGGCGCCGGTACCGAACGTCTCCACGAACAGTGCCGACCGGCTGCGCCTTGCCGATGGCGTACGCCACCTGCACCTCGCACTTGCTGGCCAGGCCCGACGCGACGACGTTCTTGGCCACCCACCGCATCGCGTAGGCAGCCGAGCGGTCGACCTTGGACGGGTCCTTGCCGCTGAAGGCCCCGCCGCCGTGGCGGGCCATCCCGCCGTACGTATCGACGATGATCTTGCGTCCGGTGAGACCCGCGTCGCCCATCGGGCCGCCGATCTCGAACCGGCCGGTGGGGTTGACCAGGAGCTTGTAGTCGGAGATGTCGAGGCCGATCAGCGCCAACTCCGGCTCCACCACGTACTCGCGGACATCGGGCGCGAGCAAGGTGTCGAGATCGATGTCGGCCGCATGCTGCGAGCTGACCACGACCGTGTCGAGCCGGACGGGACGCCCATCCTCGTAGCCGACCGTCACCTGGGTCTTGCCGTCCGGACGCAGATAGCCGACCAGGCCTTCCTTGCGCACCGCGGTCAGCCGCCGGGCCAGCCGATGCGCGAGGGCGATCGGCAACGGCATCAGCTCGGGGGTCTCGTCACTCGCGTAGCCGAACATCAGCCCCTGGTCACCCGCGCCCTGGCGGTCCAGGTCATCGATCGACGCTCCGGTACGCGACTCATAGGCGTCCTCCACACCCTGCCGGATGTCGCTGGACTGCGCACCGATGGACACGCTGACCCCGCACGAGCCGCCGTCGAAGCCCTTGGCCGAGGAGTCGTAACCGATCCCCAGCACCACGTCGCGCACCACAGCGGCAATATCGACGTAGGTGGTGGTGTCGACCTCACCTGCGACATGGACCTGCCCGGTAGTGATCATGGTCTCGACGGCGACCTTGCTCGCCGTATCACCCTTGATCATCTTGTCCAGAATGGCGTCACTGATCTGATCAGCGATCTTGTCCGGATGCCCCTCGGTAACGGACTCGGACGTGAACAGGCGGCTGGCCACAGTACTCCCTGAGCTTGCGTCGCTAATGGCGACGGTCGGGCGAACCCGGTTGCGCGGTCAACACAGAGTATCCGCAGGCGGCCTTCCCTGTGAATGAACGAAACGCACGGCGCCAGCCCTCACCGTCACCCCGACCGTCACACCCGCCCCGCGACGAGATCCCAGAGGCGGTGCGCCAGGAGGTCTTTGGAGACGTCCGGGATCGAGACCTCCGCCCCGTCCGACGAGAGCACCACCGCCGTGTTGTCGGTCGACCGCGAATCCGCGGCCGTCCCCCACCTCGTTGACGACCAGTAGGTCACAGCCCTTGCGGCGGAGCTTGGCGCGGCCATGGCGCAGCACGTCGTCGCCGGTCTCGGCAGCGAACCCGACGATCAGCGGGCGCTGCACGCCGGCGCCGGCCCGGATACGGGCCTGCACCAGGCTCGGCCAGGACATCGGGATTGCGGGTCAGCTCCAGCGGCTCGGGATCGGCGTCGTCGACCTTCTTGATCTTGGTCGCCTGCAGCTGGAGCGGGCGGAAGTCGGCGACCGCGGCGGCCATCACCACAGCGTCACAGGCGTCGGCAGCGGCGATCACGGCGTCTCGCAGCTCAGCGGCGGTCTGCACCCGTACCGTCGTCACGCCCGCGACCTCCGGCAGCACGACGTTCGCGCTGACCAGGGTCACGGCGGCGCCGCGCAGCGCCGCCGCCCGGGCGATGCGCGTATCCCTGCCGGCCGGTGGAACGGTTGCCAAGGAAGCGCACCGGGTCGAGCGGCTCCTGCGTACCGCCGGCGGAAACGACGACCTGGCGACCGGCGAGATCGGCCCAGCTCACGGGTGCCGCCGCCGCCGTTCGAGCGAGCACCGAACAAGCAATCGCGGCGATTTCAAGCGGCTCCGGCAGCCGGCCCGGGCCGGTGTCGGCACCGGTGAGGCGTCCCGACGCGGGCTCGAGCGACGAGGCCGCCCGCGCTCGCGCAAGGTCGCGACGTTGGCCCGGGTGGCCGGCGTGCAACCACATCTCGGTGTGCATGGCGGGGCGAAGACCACGCGGGCAGCGTGGCGGTCAGCAGGGTGGCGGTCAGCAGGTCGTCGGCGCAGCCCGGCGCCGCCCGGGCCAGCAGGTCGGCCGTCGCCGGAACGACCAGAACGAGGTCGGCGTCGCGGCCGAGCCGGACGTGCGGCACCTCATCGGCCGAGGTCCAGACGTCGGTGGCGACGGGCTGGCCCGACAGCGCGGCCCAGGTCGGCTCGCCGACGAATCGCAGCGCCGACGCGGTGGGAACGACCGTGACCCCGTGGCCCGACTCGGTCAGCGCCCGCAGCACCTCGCACCGCCTTGTACGCGGCGATGCCCCCGCTGACGCCGAGGACGACCTCACGGGGGCGGCGCGCAGCCGGCGGCAGCTGCTCACACCGGCTACCGAGCGCTACCTGGTGACGCGACGCGCGTCAGTCAGCGGCCGGATCGGCGATGGGCTCGGCGGTCAGCAGCCCGGCGTTGATCTCGCGCATCGCGATCGAGAGCGGCTTCTCCTGCGCGTGGTCTCCACCATGGGCCGACGTACTCCAGCAGTCCCTCGCCGAGCTGGCTGTAGTACGCGTTGATCTGGCGGGCGCGCTTGGAGGCGTAGATCACCAGGCCGTACTTCGACTCGCGTGATGGCCAGCAGCTCGTCGATCGGCGGGTTGGTGATGCCTATCGGCGCTGCCGGGGTGCCACCCACGTCGGGGTACCTCCAGAGATACTTGCCATTCTCGGACTGCGAGCAACGAACGCGACTACTCGACCAGGTAATTTACCAGCTCGTCAGCAGCCGACTCGACGTCGTGATTGACCAGCTGGCGGTCGAACTCCTCGAAGGCCGCGAGCTCGTCTCGAGCGACCGCCAGCCGCTCGGGCACCTTCTCGGCGGACTCGGTGGCCCGCCCCGTGAGCCGGCGGACCAGCTCCTCCCAGCTGGGCGGGGCCAGGAAGACCAGCTGCGCCTCGGGCATCGACGCCTTCACCTGCCGGGCGCCCTGGAGGTCGATCTCCAGCAATGCCGGGCGGCCCGCTGCCAGCCGTGCTCGAGAACCGGCGCGCGCGGCGTGCCGTAGCGGTGACCACCGAACTCGGCCCACTCGAGCAGCTCGCCGCGGCGACCAGTTCGGCGAACGCGCTGCGTCGTCGACGAAGAAGTAGTGCACGCCGTCGACCTCGCCTGGACGCGGCGGCCGGGTCGTCACGCTGACCGACAGCCAGATCTCGGGGTGGCGCCTGCGCACGTCCGCGACCACGGTGCCCTTGCCTACCCCGGAGGGCCCGGAGAGCACCGTCAAACGGCGCACGCGCTGCCACCACCGTCCGGCTTTAACCCGCTAGCGATGCCGGGTGTCGGCCGAGCTCAGTCGAGGTGTCGAACTCGGCGACGAGAGCCGCGCGCTGCTTCGCGCCGAGGCCCCGCACCCGCCGGGTCGGGCTGATGTCGAGCCGCTCCATGATCTTCGTGGCGCGGACCTTGCCCACGCCCGGAAGAGCCTCCAGCACGGCGGACACCTTCATCTTGCCGATGACCTCGCTGCCGTCGGCCTTGGCCAGCACCGACTCGAGAGTTTCGTCCGGACTCTTGAGCTGCTCCTTCACCTCCGCACGCTCCTTGCGGGCCTGCGCGGCCTTTTCAAGCGCGGCTGAGCGCTGTTCGGGTGTCAACGGCGGCAAGGCCACGGCGACGTTCGCCTCCTCATGAGGAACGAGCTACAACAAAAAGCAACGGGTCCAGCAGCGGCAACGTACTGAAACCGCAGGCCCGGGTCCACTCTCGCGAGCGGCGCGGCGCGGCGAAGGGCACTCCGGCGGCGAACTCGCGCCGCGCGGAGCGGGGGTCATATCGCCCGGACGGCCCCGCGTTGCCCGTACGCGGGGCGCCGCGAACCCGGCCGCGCGGAATGCAGGAGCGCAGGTCAGCAGGTCAGGCGGACAGTTCGGCGGCGATGAGGGCGGCGGCCGCGCCCGGGTCGTCGGCTCCCGTGATCGGGCGGCCGACCACCAGCAGATCTGCACCTGCAGCGACGGCGGCAGCAGGTGTCGCGACCCGCGCCTGATCCTGGCTGGCGGAGCCGGCCGGCCGCACTCCCGGGGTGATCAACGTGACATCCGGGCCGACCTCGGCGCGCACGAGCGCCACCTCGCGTGGGCTGCACACCAGCGCACGGGCGCCGGCGCCGACGGCCATCACGGCCAGGCGGCGCACGGCATCCAGCGGCTCCCCACCCAAGCCCACGAGCTCCAGATCCGCGGCACTCATCGAGGTCAGCATCGTCACGGCGGCGATATCGACCTCCGGCGCAGCCTCGACCGCTGCCCGCACCATGGCCGGTCCCCCGCTCGCGTGCACGGTCAGGAACGTCGGCCGCAGCCCCGCCACGGCCCGGGCGGCGCCGGCGACGGTCGCCGGGATGTCGTGCAGCTTCAGGTCGAGGAACAGTCCCGTTCCCGATCCGCCCCGCACGGCGTCGACCACGGCGGGACCGTGCCGGCAGAACAGTTCGAGCCCCACCTTCACGGCGGCGACGTGCGGCGAAACCGCCGCCGACCAGCGGGCCGCCGTGTCAGCGTCCGGCGCGTCGAGGGCGACCGCGATGGGCGCCTTGCCCGCCAGCGCCGGACTCGGGGAGTCCCGGCACCGAGTCGGCCGAGGCCGCCGTCAATCCGCTCATACCAGCTCCCCCACGGGCGCTGACGCACCCCGTAACGGTGCCCCAGCCGGCCGGTGTGCCGCTGCGATCACCTCGGCTACAGCGCTGACCCCACGTGCCTGCAATTCGTCAGCCAGCTCATGCACGATCCGCAGCGGCGCGGAGGGGTCGCCGAACACCGCGGTGCCCACCGAGACCGCGCTGCGCCCCGGCGCAGGAACAGCCAGGGCGTCGCAGCCCGTGCGCACCCCGCCCATGCCCGAGGATCGGCACGTCGGGCATCGCGGCGTGCACCTGCCAGACGCAGCGCACCGCGACCGGGCGGATCGCCGGGCCGGACAACCCGCCGGTCACCCCGGCCAGCGCCGGCGCACGTCGCGGTGTCGATCACCATGCCCAGCAGCGTGTTGATCAGCGACAGGCCGTCGGCGCCGGCCGCACGACGGCCTGGGCGATCTCGACGATGTCGGTGACGTCCGGGCGACAGCTTGGCCAGCACGGGAATGGTCCCGGCGGCGCCTCCCGGCGCACCGCGGCGACGACGTCGGCGGCCGGCCGGCGCCGAGCAGGCGAAGACCTGGCCGCGGTCGGCGACGTTGGGGCAGGAGATGTTGACCTCGACGGGCGACCACCCGGCCGCACCGCGCAGCCGCCTGGCCAGCTGCGCGTACTCCTCCACGCGTGCCGCCGGCGATGGACACCACGGTGCGCGCCCCGCGCTCGACGCAGCCAGGGCAGGTCGTGCTCCAGGAACGCGTCGATCCCCGGTCCCTGCAGCCCGATCGAGTTGAGCATCCCGCTGGGCGTCTCGGCCATCCGCGGGGTGGCCCGTCCGGAGCCGCGGTCGCGCATGATCGACTTCGTGACGATCGCACCGAGCTCGGTGACGTCAAAGAACTGGGTCCAGCTCGCGGCCGGCGGCCGCGCAGCCCGACGCGGTCAGCACCGGTTCGGGCAGCGCGCCGCCGGCCAGGGTCGGTCGACAGGTCGACCGGGGGGCCTCGGGAAGCTCGGGGACCTCGGGCGCTTCGGTGCGAGGTTCAGGGCTGCGGGCCCGGCTCATATCGGGCCCTCGAAGTGTCGGGCACGGGTGAGCGGGAGATGCCGGTGAGCCAGTGCCGCCGGGGACGGTGGCCGACTCGGCCCACCTGACCCGGTCTCCGCGGGAAGACCGGCCCTTCGGTGCACGAGCGCACCATGCGCACCCCGCGCCGCCGTCGTCCCCGTACCACCGGGAGCACGCAGGTCATGCAGACCCCGACGCCGCAGGCCATCGACTCCTCCACCGCGATCTGCGACGGGCGCCGCGCGCGGCGGCCAGCTCGGTGACCGCCCGCAGCATGCCCATCGGCCCGCAGGCGTAGACCACGTCGATGCTGCGGGCCAGCAGCCGCGGCAGCACGTCGGTGACCCGGCCGCGCTCCCCCGACCGAGCCGTCCTCGGTGGTGATGGCCACCGAGGTCGGCGATCCGCTTGGCCTCCAGCGCCCCGAACAGCCGGTCGTCGGTCGCCGCGCCGAGCACGAAGTCCACCCGGCAGCCCCGGGCCGCAGCTCGCTCGGCCAGGGTGAACAGCGGCGCGGCTGCCGTAGCCGCCGCCGACGAGCACGCCCGCCCGCCTTGGACCGGGTCGCATGGGCAGGGAGAACGGGCGCCCGAGCGGGCCGACGACGTCCACCGGGTCGTGGCGCGCCGCGCCGGGCCAGCCAGGCGGTGCCCGTCCCCGCGACCGCGAACACGATCTCGACCGTGCCGCCGTAGACCCCGGTCGCACGTCGTAGATCGAGAAGGCCCGGCGCAGCAGCAGACGGAGTCCGGCCCACCGACCGCCAGCGCGACGAACTGCCCGGGCCGGGCGTGCCGGCGATCGCCCGGCGCGAGCACGGCGATCGCGTGGTACGCCCCGTCCCGGCGCAGCGAGAGCACCTCGCCGCGCACCTGCACCGGACCGGCTGGCCGGCGTCCGGCCCCTGGCCGTTCGGCTCAGCTGCCATCCGGGCCGCCAGGAGTACTGGACCACCCTGCGCCCGGAGCGCGGCGAGCCCGGCGTGCCACTCCTGCAGCGGGCGCACGCTCGATGTCGCCGCGCAGCAGCGCCTCGATGCCCTGCACCGCGGCTGCCGCGCCGGGCACGGTGGTGATGCATGGGGTGCCCGCGGCCGACGCAGGCGGTGCGGATCTCGTAGCCGTCGACCGACGCGGCCCGTTGCCGAACGGGGTGTTGACGACCAGATCGACCTCGCCGGCGAGGATCCGCTGCGACCGCGTCGCCCCGGCGGCCGGCTCGGAATGCTTGCGGACCACGGTCGCGTGCACCCCGTTGCGGCGCAGCACCTGCGCCGTGCCCTCGGTGGCCATGATCTCGAACCCCAGGTCCACCAGCCGCTTGACCGGGAACACCATGGCGCGCTTGTCCCGGTTGGCCACCGACTGACGAACACCCGCCCCTTGGTCGGCAGCGGGCCGTAGGCAGCGCTCTGGCTCTTGGCGTACGCCACCCCGAAGCCCGCGTCGATCCCCATCACCTCACCGGTGGATCGCATCTCCGGGCCGAGCACGGTGTCCACGCCGGTGAACCGGTTGAACGGCAGCACCGCCTCCTTGACCGCGATGTGGCTGTCGAGCGGCATGTCGGCGCCGTCCCCGGTCGCGGGCAGCAGCCCCTCGAGGCGCAACTGCGCCACCGAGGCCCCGAGCATGACCCGCGATGCCGCCTTGGCCACCTGCACTCCGGTCGCCTTGGCGACGAACGGGACGGTGCGCGACGCGCGCGGGTTGGCCTCCAGGACGTAGAGCACGTCGGCCTGCAGCGCGTACTGGACGTTGACCAGCCCCCGCACGCCCACCCCCCGGGCGATGGCTTCGGTCGCCTGCCGGATGCGCAGGAGATCGGCCTTGCCGAGGGTGATGGGCGGCAGCGCGCACGCCGAATCGCCGGAGTGAATACCCGCTTCTTCGATGTGCTCCATCACGCCCGCGAGGTAGAGCTGCTCACCGTCGAAGATGGCATCGACATCGACCTCGATGGCGTCATCCAGAAACCGGTCGACGAGCACCGGATGCTCGGGGCTGGCGTCGGTCGCGCGGCTCACGTAAGCCTGCAAAGACGTGTCGTCGTAGACGATTTCCATGCCCCGGCCGCCGAGCACGTAGCTCGGACGCACCAGCACCGGGTAGCCGATCTCGGCGGCGACCTCACGCGCTTCGTCGTAGGAGAAGGCGGTACCGAAGCGCGGCGCGATCAGCCCGGCCGCCTCCAGCACCTTGCCGAACTCGCGCCGATCCTCGGCCAGGTGAATGGCGGACGGGGTGGTGCCCACGATGGGCACCCCGGCGCTCTCGAGAGCGGCTGCGAGACCCAACGGGGTCTGGCCGCCGAGCTGGACGACGACCCCGGCGAGCGGGCCGGCGGCCGTCTCCGCTGCGACGATCTCGAGCACGTCCTCAACCGTGAGAGGCTCGAAGTACAGCCGATCGCTGGTGTCGTAGTCGGTGGAGACGGTCTCCGGGTTGCAGTTGACCATCACCGTCTCGTAGCCCGCGTCCGAGAGCGCAAAAGCCGCGTGACAGCAGGCGTAATCGAACTCGATGCCCTGCCCGATCCGGTTGGGCCCGCTGCCGAGCACGATCACCGCTTCGCGCTCGCGCGGCTCGACCTCGCTCTCCTCGTCATAGCTGCTGTAGTGGTAAGGGGTGTGGGCCGCGAACTCCGCCGCACAGGTGTCGACGGTCTTGAACACCGGCCGGATGCCCGCAGCGTGACGGCGCTCCCGGACGGCCGTCTCCGTGCTCCCGGTGACCGCAGCGATCTGACGGTCGGAGAAGCCGGCCCGCTTGGCGGCGCGCAGCACCTGCTCGTCATCCGGCGCGGCCAGCAGTTCGGCACGCACCTCCTGCAATGCCAGCACCTGGTCGACGAACCACGGGTCGATTCCGCTGGCGTCGTAGACCTCCTCGACGGTGGCGCCCTCGCGCAGTGCCCGCTCGACGGTGTAGATCCGCCCCTCGTGCGGCACCTTCAGCGCTTCGAGCCCGGGCTCATTCCCATGCGGGAGTTTCTCGTCCGGCGTGGTCCAGAAGCCTGCCGCGGACGTCTCCAACGAGCGCAGCGCCTTGTTGAGCGCCTCGCCGAAGCTGCGCCCGATGGCCATCGCCTCGCCGACGCTCTTCATGTGCGTGGTGAGCACCGGGTCGGCGCCGGGGAATTTCTCGAAGGCGAAGCGCGGCACCTTCACCACGACGTAATCCAGGCTCGGTTCGAAGGCCGCCGGGGTGACGCGCGTGATGTCGTTGGCGATCTCGTCGAGCGTGTACCCGAGCGCGAGCTTGGCGCTGATCTTCGCGATGGGGAAGCCGGTGGCCTTGGAGGCGAGCGCGCTGCTGCGCGATACCCGCGGGTTCATCTCGATGACGATGAGCCGGCCGGTGGTCGGCTCGACCGCGAACTGGATGTTGCAGCCCCCGGCGTCGACCCCGACCGCGCGCATGATGGCGATCGCCACGTCGCGCATCCGCTGATACTCGCGATCGGTGAGGGTCATGGCGGGCGCGACCGTGACGCTGTCGCCGGTGTGCACCCCCATCGGGTCGACGTTTTCGATCGAGCAGACGACCACGACGTTGTCAGCGCGGTCGCGCATCAGTTCGAGCTCGAATTCCTTCCAGCCGAGGATGCTCTCCTCGAGCAGGACATGGCCCGCCGTCTCGCTCGCCAGCCGGCTCGCGTCAAGGCCGCCCTGCGCGATGCGCATCAGGTCGGCCTCGTCGTAGGCGATCCCGCCGCCCTTGCCGCCGAGCGTGAAGCCCGGCCGCACCACGACCGGGTAGCCCAGACCCTCAGCAATGGCCAGGCATTCGCCGATGGTGTGGGCGATCTCCGAACGCGCGCTCTCGGCACCGAGCTCGTCCGGAAGCTGGTCGACGATGCTCTTGAAGAGCTGGCGGTTCTCCCCGGCGCGGATCGCGTCGATGTCGGCGCCGAGCAGCCGCACCCCGAACTCCTCGAGCACCCCGGCGTCGGCGAGCGCCATCGCGGTGTTCAGCGCGGTCTGGCCGCCGAGCGTCGCGAGCAGCGCGTCGGGCCGCTCGCGGGCGATGATCTGGCGGACCACCTCCGGCGTGATCGGCTCGATGTAGGTGGCGTCCGCGACCTCGGGATCGGTCATGATGGTCGCCGGATTGCTGTTGACCAGGATGACGCGCAGGCCCTCCTGGCGCAGCACCCGGCAGGCTTGCGTACCCGAGTAGTCGAACTCGCATGCCTGACCGATGATGATCGGCCCCGAGCCGATCACGAGCACGCTCGCAACGTCGTCGTGGCGGCTCATCGGGCGCTCTCCATCATCGAGACGAAGCTGTCGAACAGCCCGTCGGCATCATGCGGGCCGGGCGCCGCCTCGGGGTGGTACTGCACCGAGAACGCCTGCCGGTCCAGCAATCGCAGGCCTTCCACGACCCCGTCGTTGAGGGCGATATGGCTCACTTCCACTCGCCCGTAAGGGGTTTCGCTGATCCGGTCGAGCGGGGCATCCACCGCGAAACCGTGGTTGTGGCTGGTGACCGCCACCCGTCCGGTCGCGCGGTCCTGCACCGGCTGGTTGATCCCGCGGTGGCCGTAGCCGAGCTTGTACGTGCCGAAGCCGAGCGCCCGGCCGAGCACCTGGTTGCCGAAGCAGATGCCGAACAGCGGCACCCGGGCGTCGAGCACCCCGGTCGCCGCGGCGACCGCGTAGTCCGCCGCCGCGGGATCGCCCGGGCCGTTGGAGAAGAAGACCCCGTCGGGGCCCGCCGCGAGCAGCTCGGCCGCGGTCGCCGTCGCCGGATGCACGGTGACCTCGATGCCCCGGGCCGCCATCCGCGCGGGCGTACGCCACTTGATGCCGAGGTCCAGCGCCGCGACGCGCAGGCGCACCGGGCCATCCGGGCTCACGACGTAGGGCTCGGGGGTGGAGACGGCGGGCGCGAGATCGGCACCGAGCATCCCCTCGCTGGCGCGTACCCGATCGAGCAGGCCGGACGCGGCCTCGGCCGGCGCGATCGCCGCAGCGCATCGCGCCGCGCTCGCGCAGGTGGCGGGTGAGGGCGCGGGTGTCGATGCCGCTGATGCCGATGACGCCCTGCGCGCGCAGTTCGTCATCGAGGCTGCGGGTCGCGCGCCAGGAGCTCGGACGGCGGGCCGGATCGCGCACGACGTAGCCGGCGACCCACATCCGCCGGCTCTCCGGGTCTTCGTCGTTGACCCCGGTGTTGCCGATGTGCGGGGCGGTCTGCACCACGATCTGACGCGAGTAGCTGGGGTCGGTCAGCGTCTCCTGGTAGCCCGTCATGCCCGTCGCGAAGACCGCCTCCCCGAACGTCTCACCCAGCGCGCCGTAGGCGGCCCCGGTAAACGAGCGCCCGTCTTCGAGCATGAGCACCGCGCGAGGCGGGCCGCCGATCACTGCTGCGCCCCCGAGGAGCCCTGGGACTCGCCAGCCGTCTCCCGAGCCGTCTCCGCGGCCCATTCGCGACTTCTTTCCAGCAGCCCCTGCACGGCGGCCACCACCTCCTCGTAGCGGGATGACGCACCGCGAAACCCGCTCTCGTAATGAATCCCGTCTGCTTCCCAGCCGATGACGAGCAGGCCGGCACCGGGCATGAACTTGGTCGCGAAGCGCTCGCTGGTCCGTACCGAACGCAGCACCTGCGCCGGCAGCCAGGTGCCGGCGAGGTCGATGCCGACGCAGGTGATCCTCAGCTCGCCGCTGCCCCGGTTGCCGAGCACTCCACCGAGACCGACGTCCTGCCAGCCGGACGTGAGGGTGGTCCCGAGCGCGACGCCCGGCATCGACGGCACCAGCGTGATGGGGAACGGCCGGGGCGGTTCGGGCTGCTGGGGCAACGCCGCCGCCGCCCGCCGGGCCCGGCGCCGCGCGGCCGTGACGGCCAGCGCCACCACGACGATCACGAACACCACGCAGGCTCCGGCCGCCAAAAGGTGATCCCCCAACCGATCGGGGGGACGGACGTGCAGCGCGAGCATCACGCGGCCTTCCCGTCGAGCACCGTGGCACGCCCGCGAAGGAAGGTGGCGACGATCGTCGCGGGAAGCTCGCGTCCGGTGTACGGGGTGTTGCGGCTGCGCGAGGCCAACCCTGCGGGGTCGACGACCCAGGACGACTGCGGGTCGACGAGGGTCAGGTTGGCCGGCGCGCCCGGGTCGAGCGGGCGCCCGTGCGCGCGCAGGCGTCCGATCTGCGCGGGGGCGTAGGACATCCGCTCGGCTGCCAGCTCCCAGCTGAAGCGATCCCCGAGCGCCAGCATCACGACGCCGAGGGCCGTCTCGAGGCCGAGCATTCCCGGGCGGGCAACGGCCCACTCGGTCTCCTTGTCCTCCAGGGCGTGGGGCGCATGGTCGGTGGCGACAGCGTCGATGGTTCCGTCGATGAGCGCCTCGCGCAGCGCAGCGACATCCTCGGAAGTGCGCAGCGGCGGGTTCACCTTGTAGACCGGGTCGTAGCCGCAGGCGAAGTCATCGGTGAGCAGCAGATGGTGCGGGGTCACCTCGGCCGTGACACGCCAACCCTTGGCCTTGGCCCAGCGCAGGATCTCGACCGAACCCGCGGTCGAGACATGGCAGACGTGCAGCCGGCTGCCGACGTGACCGGCGAGCAGCACGTCTCGGGCGATGATCGACTCCTCGGCGACGGCCGGCCAACCGGTGAGCCCGAGGCGCGCCGAAATGACACCCTCGTTCAGCTGCGCGCCGAGCGTCAGCCGCGGCTCCTCCGCGTGCTGGGCGATGACACCGTCGAACGCCTTGACGTACTCCAGCGCGCGGCGCATCAGCACCGGGTCGCTGACGCACATCCCGTCGTCGGAGAAGACCCTGACCCGGGCGGCCGATTCGGCCATCGCGCCGAGCTCGGCGAGCTGCTCTCCCTTGAGCCCGCTGGACACCGCGCCCACCGGCGCGACGTCACACCAGCCGGCTTCGCGCCCGAGCCGCCAGACCTGCTCGACGACGCCCGCGGTGTCGGCGACCGGATCGGTGTTGGCCATCGCGTGCACGGCAGTGAACCCGCCCAGCGCCGCTGCCCGGGTGCCGGACTCGACCGTCTCGGCATCCTCCCGGCCGGGCTCGCGCAGGTGCGTATGCAGATCGACAAAGCCGGGCAGCGCGACGAGTCCTCCGGCGTCGATGACATGCGCGCCGGCCGGAGCCTCGAGCCGCGGGCCGATGTCGGCCACCATGCCGCCGGACAGCAGCAGGTCGACGGGCTTGGCGCCGAGCAGTCCGGCGCCGCGAATCAGGGTGTCCCGCTCGGCCATCACGCGTCACTCCCCCCGAGCAGCAAATAGAGGACGGCCATCCGCACGCTGACCCCGTTGGCCACCTGCTCGACGATCGTCGAGCGCAGCCCGTCAGCCACGTCGGAGGCGATCTCCATGCCGCGCACCATCGGCCCCGGGTGCATGACGATCGCATGATCGGGCAGCATGCCCACCCGCAGCGCATCCAGGCCGTAGCGCCGGCTGTACTCCCGCACCGTCGGGAAGTAGGACGCCGACATTCGCTCGCGCTGGACGCGCAGCATCATCACGACGTCGCTCTTGGGGAGCGTGGCGTCAAGGTCGTAGGACACCTCGGCGGGCCAGGCGCTCGATCCCGACCGGCAGCAGCGTGGGCGGGGCGACGAGCGTCACGCTCGCTCCCAGCGTCGCGAGCAGCAGGACGTTGGAGCGCGCGACCCGGCTGTGCAGCACGTCGCCGACGATCGTGACGCGCAGGCCCTCCAGCCGTCCGAGTCGCCGGCGCATGGTGAAGGCGTCGAGCAGCGCCTGGGTCGGATGCTCGTGGGTGCCGTCGCCGGCGTTGACGACGCTCCCCCGGATCCAGTTGGCGAGCCGGTGGGGCGCGCCCGAGGCACTGTGGCGGCAGATCACCCCGTCGGCGCCCATCGCCTCCAGGGTGAGCGCGGTGTCCTTCAGGCTCTCACCCTTGGAGACGCTCGAGCCCTTGGCCGAGAAGGTGATCACGTCGGCGGACAGGCGCTTGGCGGCGACCTCGAAGCTGGTGCGCGTGCGGGTGGAATCCTCGAAGAACAGGTTCACGACCGTGCGGCCGCGCAGCGTCGGCAGCTTCTTGACGGTCCGATCGCCGACCAGGGCCATCTCCTCGGCCGTGTCGAGTACCTGAGTGGCTTCCTCCCGGCTGAGGTCTGCGGCTGACAGCAGATGACGGTCCATCACGCCCTTCTTTCCACTGCCGGCCGGCCCGGTTCGCCCTCATGGCGGCGTTCGATCAGCACCGCGTCGCGCCCGTCGACCTCGGCCACCAGCACGCGGACGCTCTCGCCCTGGCTGGTCGGGAGGTTCTTGCCGACGTAGTCAGCACGGATCGGCAGCTCGCGGTGGCCACGGTCGACAAGCACGGCGAGCTGGACCGCGCGCGGGCGGCCGAGATCGGCCAGCGCGTCGAGCGCGGCGCGCACGGTGCGGCCGGAGTAGAGGACGTCGTCGACGAGCACGACGACCTTGTCGTCGACGCCGCGCCCGGCAGCTCGGTGCGTCCCACCGGACGGATGCCGGCGAAGACGCAGGTCGTCGCGATACATCGTGGTGTCGAGGGAGCCGACGGGCACGGCCCGGCCCTCGAACTCGGTGAGCTTGACAGCCAGCCGATGGGCCAGCGCGACGCCGCGGGTCGGGATGCCGAGCAAGACGACGTCACGGGCGCCATCGGTGTGCTCGAGGATTTGGTGCGCCATCCGCGAGAGGGTGCGTCCGACATCAGCGGCGCTCAGAACATCGGGGCGGCTGGCGGGGTTGCCTGGGGGCGCAGGATTGCCCGGGGGGACGGTACTCAAGGCAGCATCAGGCTTTCGCCCTCCTTCCCCGCCTCACCGGACGGGTCGTTAAAGGAGTGGTCGCGCACGAAGCTACCAGCCGGCGATGATGCGCTCGCGAAGGCCACGCGGACGCGATGAACGCCACAAGCAACTCCGCGACGCCATCCACGAGACGGACGGCAACAAAGTCGGCGAAACCCCGGCGCCGCAAGATCGCCTCATGCCATGATTGGTGTCCTTGAGTGACGACACTCGCCGATTCGCCCAGAAATTGCCTGCAAGCATCACAATCGGATTACACTAAGTCACTGCGTCGGGGGACGCTCGCTGCCCCACTTCACGTGAACAGCCTGTTGGAACGGAGCACGAGATGTCCGACTACGCCAAGGCGCTCGGCTCACGGCTGCGCGCGATCCGGACCCAGCAGGGACTGTCCCTTCATGGCGTCGAGGAAAAGTCCGAGGGCCGCTGGAAGGCCGTCGTCGTCGGGTCCTACGAGCGGGGCGACCGCGCGGTGACCGTTCAGCGCCTCTCCGAGCTGGCCGATTTCTACGGTGTCCCGGTGAACGAGCTGCTGCCCGAGGTGCAGGCGTCATCGCCCGGTCGAGCCGTCCCCCAGGATCATCCTCGATCTCGAACAGCTCAGGCACGTGCCCGCGAGCAGGGCCGGCCGCTGCCGCGGTACGCGGCGACCATCCAGTGCCAGCGCGGAGATTACAACGGCCGGGTGCTTCCATCCGCCATGACGACCTGCGGTCCCTTGCGGTCATCTACGACGAGAACCGCCACCACCGCTGACCGAGCAGTTGATCACCTGGGGCGTGCTAGCCGAGGCCCGCCGCGCGGTGAGGCTGTAGCGAGACCGTCTGACCCGCTGGGTGTCGCGCTCCGGCCCGACCGGGCTCGGCCGGCCAGCTCGGCTCGACCCCTGATCCTGGCAAGCAGCCCGTTGACGAAGGCGCGGGCTCCTCCGTCGAGAGCCTGCCGGCCAGGTCCACCGCCTCGCTGATCGGCGACACCGGTCGGGCACGTCCGGCCGTAGAGCAGCTCGAAGTGCCCCGAGCCGCAGCACGTTGCGGTCCACCGCTGGCATCCGCTCCAGCGTCCAGTCCTTCGGCGTAGGCGGCGATCAGCTCGTCGATCTGCCCGCGATGCGCGACGACGCCCTCGACCAGCTGCGACCGTGTACGGGTTGACCGCCGGCTCGGCCGGGCCGACCCGCTGGCCAGTCACCGCCCGTCGAGACGCCGCGCATCTCTGCCTCGTAAGGATATCCAAGGCGCGCTTGCGGGCCTTGTGCCGCTCCACCGGCAGCCACCGCCGAGACGCGTCTTGCCCGCCAGCGCAGCCGGTTGACACGGCCGAGGTAGCGGCCGTCGCGGGTGTCGACCTTGACCTTGCTCGCCGGTCTCCAGGAACAGCGGCACCGGCGATCTCGCAGCCGGTCTCCAGGGTGGCGGGCTTGGTGCCGCCGGTGGACCGGTCGCCCTGCAGGCCCGGCTCGGTGTAGCTGATGGTCAGCTCGACCGAGGCGGGCAGCTCGACGTAGAGCGGCGCGCCCTCGTGGACCGCGACGGTGGCGCTCTGGTGTTCTCCAGCATGAAGTTGGCCGCGTCGCCGACCGTCTCGGCGGGCACGTGGATCTGGTCGTAGGACTCGGTGTCCATGAAGACGAAGTCGTCGCCGTCGCTTGTAGAGGTACTGCATCTCCCGCTTGTCGACGGTGGCGGTCTCGACCTTGACGCCGGCATTGAACGTGCGGTCGACCACCTTGCCGGACGTCACGTTCTTCAGCTTGGTGCGCACGAACGCGCCGCCCTTGCCGGGCTTGACGTGCTGGAACTCGACGACATTCCACAGCCCGCCGTCGAGGTTGAGCACCATGCCGTTCTTCAGGTCGTTGGTCGAGGGCACGGGCCGAGTCTACGCAGCGGCCTCGGAGCCCCCGCGCAAACAATCCGCTGCGCGACCATCGGGCATGCACCGGATCGTCTGCTCGAGCGAAAAACGGTGTCCCTCTCGAGCGCATCGCATCGTTTGCTGCGGCTCAGTCAAGGTCGCCGGCGCAGGTGCCGGGCTTATCGTCGGCTACGCGCCGCGATCGCGTGCAGGGCCAGCAGGTAGGAATCGACCCCGAGGCCGGTGATGGTGCCGGTCACGACCTCGGACAGCACCGAGTGATGGCGGAAGGCTTCGCGCGCGGCGGATTGCGACAGGTGCACCTCGATCAGCGGGGCCGGGTCAGCTGGCGCAGGCGTCGCGCAGCGCGTAGGAGTAGTGGGTGAAGGCGGCCGGGTTGAGCACGACGGGCAGCGCCGCGTCGGCGGCCTCGTGCACCCAGCCGATCAGCTCGCGCCTCGTCGTCGGTCTGGCGGACCTCGACGTCCAGCCCGAGCTTGCCGGCCGCGTCGCGGCAGGCGTCGACCAGGTCGGCGTACGTGCCACGGCCGTAGACCTCCGGCTCGCGGATCCCGAGCCGGCCCAGGTTGGGGCCGTTGAGCACCAGCACCGGTTCATGCCGCCACCTCCGCGTACGCGGCCACGCAGCAGTTGCGGGTCGGGTCCGTCCAGGATCGCCGGGCTGGGCCAGCCCGTCGAGCACGACGAACCGCAGCCGTGTCGCCGCGGGCCTTCTTGTCCACGCGCATGGCGTCGGCGAGCAGCGGCCAGCGGCCGGCCGGGTAGCGTGACCGGCAGGCCGATGCGCTGGAGCACGCTGGCGGTGCCGGTCAGCCGTCGCGTCGTCGAGCCGGCCGGCCGGCCGGGCCAGCTCGGCGCGAAGACCATGCCCGACCGAGACCGCGTCGCCGTGGCGCCACCGGTAGCTGCTCGACCCGCTCGATCGCGTGGCCGAGCGTGTGGCCGTAGTTGAGGATCTCGCGGCGGCCGGACTCCTCGCGCAGGTCGCCGCTCACCACCTCGGCCTTGACCCGCGACCGCTCGCTCGACCAGCTCGCGCAGTGTGCGCGCCGGCCGGCGTCGCGGCGGCCGGGTCGGCCTCGACCAGATCGAGGATGACCGGGTCGGCGATGAACCCGGTCTTGACCACCTCGGCCAGCCCGCTGACGAGCTCGGCCTGCGGCAGCGTCTCGAGCGTCGCCAGGTCGCACGAGCACCGCCGGCCGGCGGGTGGAACGCGCCGACCAGGTTCTTGCCCTCCGCGGTGTTGATCGCCGGTCTTGCCGCCGACCGCGGCGTCGACCATGGCCAGCAAGCGTGGTCGGCACCTGCACCACCCGCACGCCGCGCAGCCAGGTCGCCGCGACGAACCCGGCCAGGTCGGTGGCCGCTCCCCCGCCGAGCCCGACGACCAGCGTCGCTCGCGGGTGAAACCGGCCTGGCCGAGCACCGACCAGCGTAGGCCGGCGACCTGGCCAGATCCTTGGCGTCCTCGCCGTCGGGCACCTCGACCAGGTGCACCTGGTAGCCCGCCGGGCGCCGCCAGGTCCTCGCGCAGCTGCCTCGGCCGGTGGCGCGCAACGCGCCGGGGTGCACCACGGCGACCCGAGCACTCGCCTCAGCCGAGCAGCCCGGCCAGCTCGCCGAGCAGACCCGCGCCGACGAGGACCTCGTACGGCGCACGGCCCGCGGACCGCGCTCCGACGGCGGATCGCGTCGATGCGCGGTCACTGCTCGGCCCTGCCAGCACGGCGACGATCCCGCGGCGACGTCCTCGGGGGTGCGCTCGCGTGTCGACGGTGGCCTGGCGCGACCTCGGCGTAGAGCGGCGGCGCGCTCCATCAGCTTGACCCACTGCGCGCCGCGGGTTGCCCGAGCAGCAGCGGCCGGTCCCGGGCGAGCCCGACCCGGCGGGCCGGCGTCCGGGACGTCGACGTCGAGGAGCGACGACGCGGTGCCCGTCGAGCTCGGCCCGGGTCGCCGGTCCAGCACCGCTCCTCCGCCGAGGGCCACGACGCGCCGTCGGTCGGCGCCAGGCCGACAGCCACCGCCGCGCGCTCCGAGCGCCCGGAAACGCTCCTCACCGTCCTCGACGAAGATGTCCGCGAGCTCGGCTTGCCGCCTGCGCCACGGCGACCTCGTCGGTGTCCACGAAGGCACGCCGAGCCGCTCGGCCAGCAGCCGGCCGACGCGTGGACTTGCCCGCCCCGGGCGGCCCGACGAGGACGACACGAGGGATCATGGGTCGCCGGCAGCGCACGGCAGGAGCGAGTCGAGGGTCGTCCAGGTAGCCGCGCGCGTTGCGCCGGGTCTCGGCGAGCGAGTCCCCGCCGAACTTCTCCAGCGCCGCGTCGGCCAGCACCAGGGCCACCATCGCCTCGGCGACGACGCCGGCGGCCGGCACCGCGCAGACGTCGGAGCGCTGGTTGATGGCCTACGGCCGGCCTCACCGGTCGCGCACGTCGACGGTGCGCAAGCGCGCGCGGCACGGTCGAGATCGGCTTCATCGCCGCGCGCACCCGCAGCACCTCGCCGGTGCGTCATCCCGCCCTCGGTGCCGCCGGAGCGGCCGGTGACGCCGGCGCATCGCCGTCGGCCGTCGCGCACGATCTCGTCGTGGGCCTGCGGAGCCGCGCGGCCGGCGCGACGGTCGAACCCGTCGCCGACCTCGACGCCCTTGATCGCCTGGATGCCCATCAGCGCCGCCGGCCAGGCGGGCGTCGAGCCGGCGGTCCCAGTGCACGTGGCTGCCGAGGCCCGGCGGCAGGCCGTGCACGACGACCTCGACGACGCCGCCGAGGGTGTCGCCGTCCTGCTGGGCCGCGTCGATCTCGGCGACCATCGCACGCCGCCGTCACCGGGTCGAGGCAGCGCACCGGGTCGGCGTCGATCCGCGTCGACGTCGCCGGGCTCGGGCAGCGGTGCGCCGGCCGGCGCCGCGACGCGCGCCGATGGCCGACGACGTGGCTGACCAGGACGTGACGCCGAGCGCCTGCGCCAGGAAGCGCCCTGCGCGTACGCACCGAGCGCGACCCGGGCGGCCGTCTCGCGCGCGCGGCCCGCTCCAGGATCGGCCGGGCGTCGTCGAAGCCGTACTTCTGCATCCCGACCAGGTCGGCGTGCCCGGGACGCGGGCGGGTCAGCGGCGCGTTGCGGGCCAGCCCTCGCGAGCACCGCCGGGTCGACCGGGTCGGCGGCCATCACCTGCTCCCACTTGGGCCACTCGGTGTTGCCGCACCTGACGACGCTCACCGGCGAGCCGAGGGTGAGCCCGTGCCGCACGCCGCCGAGCACCTCGACCTCGTCCTGCTCGAAGGCCATCCGGGCGCCGCGGCCGTAGCCCAGCCGCCGGCGGGCCAGCTCGCGTCCGGATGTCGGCGGAGGTGATCGCGACGCCGGCAGGCAGCCCCTCGAGGATCGCCGACAAGGGCGGGCCCATGGGACTCCCCCGCGGTCAGCCAGCGCAGCACGTCGACAGTCTCCCAGATTCAGGGAGAAAGGCGGTGGAAGCGCGCGTCAGAAGGTGACCGTCTGCCCGGGGGCAACGGCGTAGAGCTTGTTCCCGTAGCTGATGAAGATCGAGTCAGGGTCGACCTTCACGACCGTGACGCCGGTGGCGATGGTGGCGCCGGCCTTCACGGACCTGGCAGGGCTGTTGTTGTAGGTGATCGAGGCGGTGGTGCCGGTGATGGTGACCAGCCCCACGCTGTGGCTACCCGCCGCCGGCGCCGAGCTGGCGGGGCTCGGGGCCGGAGTGGCCGTAGCTGCCGGGCTCGAGGAGGTGGTGGCGACGGCCTCCTGCACCAGGGGCTGGAACGGATCGCGGGTGCTGTCAGCCGTCACCGCCGGCGACGGGGTCACCTTCGGGGTCGCCTTCGGGGTGGGCGAGGCCTTGGGCGAGGCCGACGCGGACGCCTTCGGGACGACCGGGTTGCTCGCGGTGTTGCTCGAGCCGCCATTCTTCAGCAGGAAGAAGGCGCCCGCGGCCACGAGGACGACGGCCAGCACACCGATCATGATCTTGGAACGTTTGTCCAGCGTCAGAGACTTGCTGGCGTCCTTTTGGCGAGGCATGAGTGCTCCTGGTCCGATCAGTGGCCGGTGGTGGCGGTCGGCGCAGCGGAGGTCGTCGCTGCCGGGGTGGGCGTGCGCACGAGAACGCGCCCGGTGAAGTCGGCAGTGATGGTGGCGGCCGAGGTCGTTGACGAGGAAGCCGTGGACGATCCCGTTCCTGCGGTGGTGCTACCGCCGCCGGTGAGGGTGAAGCCCGACACGAGGAAGGTGCGCTGCAAGCCTTCCAGGGCGCTGTCGAACTGCTCGATCTCGGCGTAACCGCCGGTCACGTTCAGGCTGATCCCGACCGTCGAGATGCCTGGCGCGCTGGCCAGCGGCGTCGGGGTGGTGGGGGTGATCGACAACAGCGTGACGCCCGAAGCCTTCGCCAGCGACTGCATCGACCGCAGCAGAGCGGGAAGCTCGACCTGGTTCGGAACCCGCTGCGAGAGCACGGCGAGTTCCGCCTTCTCCGCCGGCAGGTTCTTCGCGATGCTTCGCATCGACTGCAACTGCAGCTGCGAGCTTTGGTTGTCTGACTGCTGCTGGCTCGTCTGTGCCTTCACCTTGGAGATGTCGGACTTGACGGGTTGGACCAGCAGCAACCATCCGCCGGCGAGGACTGCCAGGCAGGCGATGGCGGCGATAATCATGGTCGCCTGGCGGCCGAGTGACTTCATCGGTCAGCTCCCATTCGTATAGCGGTGCGAGAGCGCTGCCGGCGTGATGTTCGCCGTGATGGAGTACGACACGGTCGCGCTGCTGGTGCCGGCGTTTGCTGTCGTGTTCGTCAGGTAGACGTTGCCCCAGCCCGGCATGCCGGCCAGCGTGTCGAGCCAGTTGGCCACCGCGTTGTTGTCGAGCGCGACGCCCGACATGCTCACGCTGGCGATGTAGCTGCCGGTCGTCGAGGAGCTACCCGAAGCTGCCGTGCTCGAGGCGGCGGCGCCGCTACCGGCCGGCGCTGCGGGAAGCTGGACGGCTGCCGAGGACGCGGCGCCCGTCGTCGGGTCGATACCCGTCACCGTCAGCGTCCTTAGCCGTACACCATCAGGCAGCCGGCTGCGCAGCGTGTCGAGCTGGCCCGACCACAGCACCTCAGATCCCATGGCCGCGACGAGCGACTTCTTGGCGGCGAGCACCTGCTGGTGGGCCGCCTGTGCCGGCGCCAGCACTGCCTTCTCCGCGGCCAGCGTCTGCTGCTCGCTCTGGGCCTGCGCGAGCGCGGCCTTGGCGGGAGCCCGGTCGTTGGCGGTCGTCACGTAGAGGGCTCCGACGATGCCGCCGCAGGCGATGACCGCCGCGGCGAGCAGCGCCTGCATGCGGCGAAGGGCCGCCCGCTCGGCGATCTCCGGCGGAAGCAGATTCGCCCGGGGGGCGACGTACTCCACCGGCGCCAGCAGATCGAAATCGTTGGCCGGCGCGCCTGATTCGGGCGTCAAGTCAGTCAGGACGCTCATGCCGCACCCGCCATAGCCAGGCCCACCGGGACAACGCTGAAAGCTTGGACATAGTCGAGTTGGGCGTCCGACAAGCCCGTCTTGCCGATCTGCATCGGCGCAAACGGAGTGGCCGGCTCAACCGGCAATCCCGTCGTCATAGCCAGCCGCTGGGCGAGCCCGCCCAGCTGCGACCCGCCGCCCGAGAGCACGATCCGCGACACCCGGGCGGCGCCGGCCTGCGCGAAGTAGTAGTCGAGTGAGCCGCGCACTTCCTCCACCCAGGCGTCTGCGGCGCTCTCGGTGATCCGCGTCATCGGCGAAGCACCGGGGGCGTCGGGCGAGGCAGGAACGAGCTCGTGCTGCTTGACGGCTTCGGCCTGATCGATGCCGATCCCCATCCGCTCGGCGATGCTCTCGGTGACGTCGGCGCCGCCCATGAGCAGGATGCGCACGAAGCGCGGCACCCCGCCCTCGGAGACCACGATGTTCGTCACGCTCGCACCGACGTCGACAAGGGCTTCGGCGCGGCGGGAAAGGCCGAGGCGGTCGACGTCGGCAAGCACCCGGAGCACGGCGAAGGAGTTGAGGTCGACGCTCGTCGGGGTAAGGCCTGCCAACTCCACGGCTTTGATGAGCGAGGTGACCATGTCGCGGGACGCTGCCACCAGCAGGATGCGCTGGCGACGGCCGTTCTCGTCCTCGACCTCCTCGAGCGGATGCAGGTCGAGAATCGCGTGCTCGATGGGCATCGGGAGGACGTCGGCAACCTGGAAGGCGAGCGACTTGCGCAGCTCGGCGATCGGCATCCACGGAAGGTCGAGCTGGCGCACGATGACCTTCTGGTTCGCCACCCCGACGATGACCTTCTTGGTGCTGAATTTCACCCGGGACCAGAGCTCGCGAATCGCCGCAGCCACGGTTTCACTGTCAATGACTTCGCCGTCGCGCACGGCGCCCGGTGGGAGGGCCACCTGCCCGAAACGCTCTAACGTCGCATGGTCCTTGGACCAAGCGATCTGAGCCGCGCGAACGCCCGTCGTACCGATATCGAGGCCGACGGCTCTGCGTCCAGACACAGCAGCCCCTTCCGTGCGTGAGGGTCGGCCCGAACTGGCCGTCACACGAATGTTCGGCCGATTGGCGCAGCGCCTTGAGGGGGCGGATGGTGGAATTCAGTCCTGCGGGCGGCGCTTGCGCGAGGCCCGGGCGTTTACGGGGCTTTAGGCCCCGACGACATGCAGGTAGGAGTGCGCGATGCCACCGCCGACGAGCACCGCGATGAACGCGCCGACGAGCATGAAGGGGCCGTAAGGCACCTTGGTCTTGCGGCCCGCTCGCCCGGCAGCCATGAGTATCAGGCCGATGATCCCGCCGACGAAGAACCCGGCGAAAAGGCCCACGGCCCACGTCTGCCATCCGAGGAAGGCCAGGAACAGCCCGAGGACCCCGGCGAGCTTGACGTCACCGAAGCCCATCCCCCGCCCGCTCGTGGCGAACCACAGCAGGTAATAGAACGCGTACATCCCGGCGAGACCGCCGGCAGCGCGCAGCAGCGAGTCCCAGCCGATATTCCTGTCACCCGCGACAGCGACGGCGAGCAGCACCGGACCGACCAAATATGCCGGGAGCGTAAGGGCATTCGGCAGCTTGCGCACGTCAAGGTCGATCAGCGCGAGCGCCACGCCGAGGCCTGCCAGATACAGGTAGGCGGGGATCCAGCTCGGTGCGTGACGGAAGCGCACCGCAACGGCGACGAAGACAGCCGCCGTCAGCAACTCCACGAGCGGGTAGCGCGCGCTGATCGGAGCCCGGCAATCGCGGCACCGGCGCTTGAGCACAAGCCATGACACGACGGGGATCTCGTCACGCGGGCGAATTGCGGCCTGGCAGTGGGGGCAGTGCGATCGCGGGGAGACCACCGACTCCCCGCGGGGCACCCGCCACACGACGACGTTCAGAAACGACCCGACCGCCAGTCCCAGCAGGCCGGCAAGCACTGCCAGCACTGCCGACATCACTGACCGCCCTTGTCCTCGGCTGTGCCCTTGAAGCGGGAATCGATGAAGTTGGCGGGAGCGTTCCACTTCTGCACCAGAGAACCATCACACACGCCCGCGACAATCGCGCCCCACTGCTGGTCGTAGGTGCTGCCGAGCCCGGGCTGCACCACACTCAGGCAGCTGCCGGCAGCACTGACGATCGTGTACGACGAGCTGTAGTTGCCGCCGACGTCCCCCGACTCGGTCCAGGTCTGCAGAGCCGACCCCGAGCAGGGCTTGATCAGGACGAGGTTGTCGATCGGCGTGGCTGACAGGGTGGCCGGCGCCTGGAGGCAGTAGGTGGTGCTACCTTTCGTCGTACTCAGCGTCTTGTTGGCTGCGGAGTAAATCCAGCGCTGGTTCCAGGCGATGTAGCCCGGGTCGGGCGCCTGCTTGCACGGGTAAGCGATGAGCCACGTGGCGTTCACATTCTGGCCCGTCACGTCGAGGCAGCGACCGAACTCCGAGTAGTTCACCAGCTGCTGCGTGTTGTCTCCGGCCGGGCCGGCACCGACCTGCGGGTCGGGATTCCACGTCATCGTGTCGAATCCGCCGCCGCTGCAGCCCTGCGCGTAAAGCAGCCCACCCGCAACCGGGTTGTTGTACGGGCTCGACGAAATGCAGTAGCCGTTGATGTTTCCGTTGTTGGCTGCGCCCTCGAACTTGCCGCTGTCGTCGAAGCTCCACTCCTGGCGCTGCTGCAACGAGGGGCTCGGCTCGTAGGGGTAAGTGGTCTGGGTGCCATCGGTCGCGCACGTCTGCAGTGTCAGCTGGGAGGAGGAGCTCGTACCGAACGTCGTGCCCGCCGTGACGCACAAGCCGGGCGATCCGGTCGTCGTCAGGTAGATCGTCAGGTCCGGCCGGTAGGACCAGCTGCTCTGCGACGGGGTGACGCCCCGGTTCTTGCAATTGGACAGGGTGACCGCGGCACCGACACTCGGCGAGATCGACCCGGCGTCCATGCACAGCGACGTCGTATTCATGTTCAGCCGGCCGCCGGCGATGTTCAGGTCACTGGTGCGGAAACGGTACGTCGTGTGCAGCGCGCGGTTGCCCTGGGTGCCGGTCGCTGCCGCGCCGCCCACGCCCACACCGTTGGACTGCAAGTACGCGTACTGGGGAACGCTCACCGGCGACCCACCGGAGCACGCGATCGCGTTCTGGTTGAGGTCGGTGGTGCCCATGGTGCTCGGGTCGTCGTTGTAGTAGCGGACGTAGACCGCGAACGACAATGACTGGTTGTTCGCCGCCCCGGTCTTCGGACCCACGGAGCCGGTCAGGAGCGTCCCCACCGCCGAGGACGCGGCTGTGCAGGGAAGCTTGTCGACGATGCCGTTGCCGTTGCCGTCGGTAGCGGCGCGCAGCTGATGGAGCGCCACCTCGAAGCCGGCCTCAGCAGCATTCAGGGTCGCCACGGTCTTGCGTTGGGTCTGGGTCGGCTTGCTCTCGCTGAGCACGAGCCCGGCGACGAGCAGGCTCATGCCGGCGACGATGACGATCAGCAGGAGCGCGATGAACATGGCGAAGCCGGACTGGCGGTCCTCGTCCCGGGCGGGACGAAGGCGAAGGTGAAGGCGAAGGCGAAGCGGGCGCAGGATGCCCCTCATGACCGTGCCACCTCCTGGCAGACCGACGGGCTGGGTGCCGAACTATTCGGCGTGTTCAACGCGGTCAGGGTCCCCTTGGTAGTCAAGTTTCCGGTGTCACGCTTGGCGATCAGGTTGACCTGCAGGACCTGGTACTGCATGGTCGCGCCATTCACCACCGGGCCCAGCAACGCGAAGGGGGGAGCCGAGCTGGGAACGTTGACAACTCCCGTGTCCATCGTGGTCCAGGCCGGGGTCGTGGCCGGCGTCGTTCCCGATTGCCAGCTGCGCACCTGAAGGATGTGTGTCGTCGGGTTCAGCCGCCACTGCGAGCACGTCAGAGTGTCGGTAGAGCCGTTCGACTTGCTCCACTGGTACTCGATGTAGAAGTTGCCGTCCGACGCGGTGCCCGGCGCCATGATTCCGCTCGCGTAACGCACCTGCTTGTCCAGCAGCAAGAACGCCTGCCGGTTGCCATCCGCAGCATTCGTAATGCCCTGCTGCTTATGGATTCCGACGTATATCGAGTTGGTCGCGGCAAGGAACGTCGTGGAGACGACGGCCATCAGAATCATCGAGATCAACAGCTCAATGATGGTGAAGCCGCCCTCGCGCTCGTCCCTCTCCCGCGCTCATGCGCCGCATCGAGCGGCTCAGCCTGTTCAACTTGTCACCAAGGTCCACGAGTAGGTGTTGCTGTACGAGCCGTCACCGAATCTCAGGCGGACGTTGATGTGGTAGGTACCCGTGGAGTACGGGTGCGGTAGCTGAAGCTGAGTTGCGTGCTGCTCGCGGTCTGTTCGAGATCGTCTGGCTGACGTCTCCGCTCAGATAGCACGGTCACGTTGGAGTTCCAGCGACGAACCCGGTACCGGTGATCGTGAACGTTTTCGTCGTTGTCGCCGAGCAGAGTCAGGGCCGACGTTCGTGATGGTCGGCACCCGAGCTCGTCACCGTGAAGGTGCCGGTGCCCGAGCCGCCGTCGGGGTTGGTGACGGTGAAGGTGTGGGTGCCGGCCGCCGGGTAGGAGCTGAGGGTCAGCGAGATCGATGTTGAGGTGATCGACGAGGTGGAAACCGGCGAGCCGTCGAGCTTGACGGTGGCGCCGGAGGCGAAGCCGGAACCGCTGATGGTGAAGGCCTTCGTGCTGTTGGCCAGGCTCGTGCTCGGGCTGACCGCGGTGACGCTGATCGGGCTGGACGTGACGGTGACGTTGGCGCTGGCGCTGTTGCCGTCGGGGTTGGTGACCGTGGCGGGCCAGGTGCCGATCGCTGATGCGCTACTGCCGGCGGAGAAGCTGAGGGTGATGGTGGTGGACGTGATCGTCGGAGTGCCCACGATCGTGCCGGCGGGACTGGGAATCGAGACGACCGAGCCGCTCTGGAAGCCCGAGCCCGAGATGGTCAGCGTCGACGTCGCGCCGGCGTAGACGGGCGACGGTGACACGCTCGTGACGCTGAGCGACGAGGTCGTGATCGTCAGCGTGCCGTAGGCGAACTTGCCGTTCGGGTTGGTCAGCTTGACGGTCCGGGTGCCGACCGCTGCCGGGGTGTTGCCGGTCGTCAGCGTGAAGGTCAGCAAGGTGGCGCTGATCCGGTTCACGTTGCTGACCGTGCCGCCGGTGTCGAGCGACACCGTCGCACCCGGGTCGAAGTTGCTGCCCGTCAGGGTGATCGTGCTCGACGAGTTCTGTCGGTCGCCGTATTTCGGGCTGATCGCCGTGATGGTGGGCTGCAAGGTGGAGCAGCCGGCGTAGGCGACGTTCACGTTGAAGCAGGGGTCGCTTCCCGGGTCGCGCAGCGTGCTCGCGACGTAGAAGCAGGGCTGGTTCGCTGCGCAAGAGCGACCGCCGCCGAGCTGGTAGGTCACGTCAACGGTGATCCGGTAAACCCAGCCGAAGCTCGTAACGGCACTCTTGCAGTCCGGGTTGGACAGCGACGTGAGGTAGCACCGGTCGATGAACGTCGTGACGGTGTAGGAGGTGCCGCCGACCTTGCTCACCATGCTGATCGGCACGGCCTGGGTGCCCGCCGGCGGCGTCGCGGTGTCGTAGTTCCCGGTCGAGGTGAGGTCCTGGCTGAGGTTGACACCGGCCGGTGGGCTGGTGATCGCCGCCTGCACTGCCGTTTGGGTGCGGCCGGTGAGCAGTGACGTGCCGGCGACGCTGCGGGTGTAGTCCAGCTGCTGGGTGGCAAGGACGGCGGCCTGCTGGGCCTGCGTCTGTCCATTGCTCTGCTTGAGCGAGGTGGTGAAGAAACCGGCTGTGGTGGCCATCACCGCCATCACGAATGCCGAGGGCGACCATGACCTCGATGAGCGAGAAACCGCCGTCTCCCGGCTCGCGGTGGCCCGGCAGGAAAGGTGACAGGATGCGCCGCGTACGCGACATCGCGATCACTCCTCACCTGTGGTGACGGCCGTCATGTGCATTTACTTCGCCGCAAACGGAGCAGGTATTGAGCGCCCGAACGGGCGAACGACTGCTCGTGCCTGTTGGGGGCTACGAACGCCTGCTGCCCCGGGCCAGAGAGCCCGGGGCAGCAGTGCGGACGGAAGCCGTCTAACTAATTGACCCGTAGGATCACGGGGCGAGGGCGGTGCAGGCGGTCGAGGTGATACCGCCGTTGTCGCTGCTGTAGTACCACGTGGCCGCAGTGGCCTTGGAGCTGGTGGCCTTGAGGCAGAACGCGTTGGTGGTGGCGCCGACCCAGGTGATGGTGTTACCGGCGCTCAGCCTGACCGAGTTGGTGGTGTTCGAGCCGACGTTGCCGCTGGGAGCGGTGATGGTGGCAGCCGCGGCGGCCTTGGCACCGGCGAAATCGGTCACCGTGTAGTCCTGGTTGTCCACGTTGGCCGACTCGACCTCTTGGGCAACAGTGCGCAGGTCGGACTTCATGGAAGCCTCGTAACCCTTGCTCCGCTGGCTGAGGAAGACCGGAATCGCGATAGCCGCCAGGATCCCGATGATGATGATGACCACGAGGAGCTCGATGAGGGTGAAGCCCTCCTCCTCCTTGTCCATCCGCTTGTGCAGACGTGCGAGCATTTTGTTGTCCCTTCCCGGACCGAATCCTCGAGCCTCCGGCCCGACCGGCGACTCACGACTCAAGCAATATCGTCAGCATCCAGTCGGACCTGTAGTCGCGAGTTTCGATTCATTCTTTCGGTGGTACTAGCGCGCCAAGGGGCGTCCGTCCGGCCCTGTCCGGCTAGTGCATTTGCCGCTCGGCCGGTGCTGCGAACGGGTCACGCGGGCCGGGAACGACCATGGCGGCGGCGTTTGCCAGGCCTCCGGCGGCTCCTTTTCGGGGCACCGGGGCGCGCCGGGGATGCAGCCAGCTCACGACAATGAGGATGAGCACGATGAAGCGCAGCTGCACCTGCGCGTGCATCGACAGCAGCGGGTTGACGTACACCATGGCGACGAGAAGCAACGCGGTGCGCCACGGCTGCAGCCCGCAGAGCCGTTCGCTCACAGCCGTCGCCATCACGAGCCCAGCGATGTAGTAGTCGAAGCCGGCCGGATCGAGCAGGATCCGCGCGGTGCATCCCGCCGCGAACGCGACCCGCCAGTCGCGACGCAACGCGGCGGCACTCGCAACGGCACAAGCGCCGAGCAGCTCTACGGTTCGCCACCAGTTCGGCACATCGGGACCGTGAAGTCCGAGCATGCGCAGCGTTGATCCAGCACGCAGGCTGAGATTGTCGCTGACCGCTTGAAGCGTCGCATGGTCGCCGAGAACGAAGGGCAGCCAGCACAGCGCCGGAACCGCTATGGCGATCAGCAGCGCGCGGCGACGACCGGACAGTCCCCACAGGAGCGGGAGCGCCACCACAGCCCACGGCTTCCAAGCGGCGGTCAGTCCTACCAGCACGCCTGCGAGTTCTGGGCGCGCTTGCGTCACCGCCCGAACCGCAAACACAAATGTCAGTAATGCCAGGCCATCTTCGACGTGCGGGAGAGCCCCCGCGAGCGCCGCCCACTCCTTGAGCACCGGCAGGCCGACAAGCAGGGTCAGCAGCCCCGGCAATGTCGGTGCGCAGCGAAAGCTCGCCCCCGGCACGCTCCATCGCTCGGCGAGAAACAGCATGAACCAGCCGATGAAAGCGAGCAGCAGGTGGGCGGCCAGCTCGCCGCCGATCCCCGGCAGCACGTTCAGCGCCCGCACCACGGCAAGTGCCGGCGGGCCGGCCTGAAGTCCCGGGGTCGTCGCGTACGTGGAAAGCGGTGCAGGACCGAAGAGGGCTCGCCCTCCGCTACTGAGCGCCGACCAGTCGGCGTCGGACCTGATGCCCCAGGCGGCCATCAGCGCGAACGCGAGCAGGATGGGGTGGCGAAGGACGACCAGCGGCCGCGCCCAGGGCATCCAGCGCGGATACGCGGCGCTCTGCGATTCGGCAGCGATCACGTTGGGCTATCGGCCTGATGACCTGGCTACTGCAGCGAAACCTTGGTCGCGGGTAACAGAGCCGGATCAGGGATAGGCCTTGGCGGTGCAGTCCGTCCTGGTCACGCCGCCGCCGCTGCTGTCGTAGTACCAGGTCGCTGAGGTCAAGGTGCTGGCAGCAGATAGGCAGTAGCCGTTGGCACCCGTCACCTCCAGAGTGACGGTGTTGCCCTTGGACAGCGTGACGGCCTCGCCCGCTCCGACCGTCCGGGTGTTTCCGGTGATCGTCGACCCTGCGCCCGTGCCCGAACCGAAGGGGATCCCGGCGTAGGTGAGATTGTCGACGTAGAAGATCTCCATGCGCTGGGCTACGGCGCGCAGGTCCGATTTCTCCGAAGCCTCATAGGCTTTTCCGCGCTGCGAGAGAAAAATCGGGATCGCGATCGCCGCGAGGACGCCGATGATGATGATGACCACGAGCAGTTCGATGAGCGTGAACCCATCATCGCTCCGGCGAGAGCGCAAGTGCCTGCTGCCCACGGGACGTCCCTTCGACTGGCTCGCTACAAGCTGATTGCTCATCGGCCTGGCGGAAGTACGGCTGAAGGGCTGAGCCCCGGATTGGTCGGAGTGGACCGGTGCGAAACGGTCCTTACTGGATGAGGTTGTAAATCTTGAACATCGGCATGTAGAGAGCGATGACCATGGACCCGACGACGCCGCCGAGGAAGGCGATCATCAGTGGCTCGATAAGGGCGGTCAGCGCCTCGGTCGTCGCCTCGACCTCCTGGTCGTAGAACTCGCTGATCTTGGCGAGCATCTCATCGAGCGCGCCGACATCCTCGCCCACCGCCATCATCTGAACCACCATGGCGGGGAAGACGTCGTGGTTGGCCAGCGGAGCGGTCAGGCTCTCACCCGAGCGCACGCTCTCCTGAACGTCGGCGATGGCGCGCGACAGCACGACGTTGCCCGTAGTGCCGGCGACGATGTCGAGGCTCTGCAGGATCGGCACCCCGGAACTCATGAGGGTTCCGAGGTTGCGGGCGAAACGGCTCAACGCGATCTTCTTCGCGAGGTTGCCGAAGACCGGCAGCTTCAACTTGATCGGATCGACAACGTTGCGCACCTGCTCCTTGTGCTTGACCCGCTTCCACACCACGATGAAGACGACGAGCAACCCGAAGAAGACGGGGAAGTAGCTCTTGAGGATGTTGCTGGTGTCCATCAGCAGCCGGGTGGGCGCCGGGAGCTGGCCGCCCAGCGAGGAGAACATCTTCGCAAAGACCGGGACGATGAACAGCAGCATGGCGGTACACATCAGAATGGCCATGATGAAGACGATGACCGGATAGGTCATGGCGCTCTTCACCTTGCCGCGCAGCTTGACCTCGGCCTCGTAGTTCTCGGCCACCTGCAGCAGGACGGTGTCGAGGAAACCACCGACCTCACCCGCACGGGCCATGTTGATCATGAGCGGTGGGAAAACCTTGGGAGAGAACCTCGCCATCGCGACCGAGAGCGCGGTGCCGCCCTCGACCTCGGCGCGGACCTCGTGCAGAACCCGCGAAAGCTCTTTGCTTTCAGTCTGTTCGGCGAGGATGCGCAGGGCGCGCAGCAGCGGCAGACCGCTGTTGACCATCGTCGCGAACTGGCGCGACATGATGGCAAGGTCTTTGAGCTTCACCTTCTTGCCCATGCCGGGGATGTTGATCTCGCGCTTCATCCCGGCGTTGGCTTCGGTGATATTGATGGGCGCGTAGCCCATCGCCTTGAGCTTGGTCGCCACCAGCGCCGGGGAATCCGCTTCGAGGTGACCGTTGATCATCTTGCCGGCACGGTCCCGGACCGCATATGCGTACGTCGTCGCCATTGCGCGTCGTTACCTCTCGAGCTTGATACCGGCGGCCGGCTGCGTTACTGCAGATGGCCCTGATGACGTTTCGTCGTCTGGAGTAGCCGGCTTTAGCCGGCGAGCATCACCCGAACTGTTGACGCCCCCGCATCGGCCCGCACAGGTGACTGAAGTCCTCGGCGTGGTGGCACTTCTCGAGCCCCACGTCGTAGGAGATCCGGCCCGCCATCACGAGTTCGGCCAGCTGCTGGTCCATGGTCTGCATGCCGTGCTTCGCGCCCGCCTGCAGAGCGGAGTAGATCTGGTGACTCTTGCCCTCACGGATGAGGTTGCGGATCGCGGGAGTGGCGACCAGGACCTCGGTCGCGGCCACTCGTCCCCGGCCGTCAGCGGTCTTGCACAGGGTCTGGCAGACGATGCCCTGCAGGGCACCGGCCAGCTGCACCCGAACCTGCTGCTGCTGGTGCGGCGGGAAGACGTCGATGATGCGGTCGATCGTCTGGGCCGCGTCCTGGGTGTGCAGGGTCGCGAAGACGAGGTGACCGGTCTCAGCGGCGGTCAGCGCCACCGAAATCGTCTCAAGGTCACGCATCTCTCCGACCATGATGATGTCGGGGTCCTGGCGCAGCACGTGCTTGAGGGCGTTCTGGAAGGAATGCGTGTCCTCCCCCACCTCGCGCTGGTTGACCAGGCACGACCGGTGCTGGTGCAGGAACTCGATCGGGTCCTCGACCGTCATGATGTGGTCGCGCCGGTTGCGGTTCGCCAGGTCGACGAGGCTCGCGAGCGTCGTCGACTTGCCCGAACCGGTCGGGCCGGTGACCAGGACGAACCCGCGCGGCAGCATCGCGAAGTTGGCGATGCTCGGCGGCATGTTGAGCTCTTCGAGCTTCTTGATCTCGTACGGGATGAGCCGGAAAGCGGCCCCGATCGCATCACGCTGGCGGTAGATGTTGACCCGGAAGCGGGCCCGGCCGGGCACCGAGTAGGCGAAGTCGAGCTCGAGCTCCTCCTCGAAACGTTCCCGCTGCTTCTGCGTAATGATCGCGAAGAGCAGCTTTTGCAGCACCGCAGCCGTGAGGTCGGGGTAGCCCTCGATGGGCATCAGCGAGCCGTTCAGCCGGATGGTCGGCGGCGCACCGATCGTCATGTGCAGGTCGGAGCACCGCCGCTCCAGCACCTGGATCAGCAGGCTGTTGAGGTCCCAGCCGGCCAGGTCGGTGTCGGCCTCGGTGTTACGTGTGGTGCGAGCCTTGCTCATGTCCGGCAGACCCGCACCGGGCGCGAGGGCGGGAGACCCCGTCGGCCGGGCGGGCTGCTGCGGCATGGGCATGGGCACGGCCTGGCTGGGCACCGGAGGCGCGCCGGGCACGGTCGCCGTCACGAACGCGCTGCCACCGTTGGGAGCCGGTGCGAAGCCCCCGTTGCTCGCGGGAGGGGCGAGGGGCGGCGGTGCGGCGGAGGCCTGCACAGGCGGCCCCACGGGCGCGGGATAGTTGCCGGCGAACGGAGCGCTCGCAGCATGCGGCGGCTGACCGCCGGCGCGCTCGGGCGAGCTCTCGTTATGGCTCTGGTCCACGACCCCTCCAATGCGGGGGCCTGCGGCGACCCCGTGAGCAGGATCGGCGGGTTTCAGCCCCCCCTTGAGGGGCTAGCGGCGAAGTGCGTACGCAGCGACGGCCGCGGCGGCGGCCACGTTGAGCGAATCCACCCCGCTCGCCATCGGGATGCGTACCCATTCGGTCGCCGCGGCGAGGGCCTGCGGCGACAGCCCCGACCCCTCGGCGCCGATCAGCAGCGCGAGCCGCTCGTGGGGTCCGACGGCGAGCCGGTCGATGTCGTGCGCTCGAGCATCGGGGGTGAGCGCCAGGACCCGCCAGCCCTCGTCGCGCAGGCCCGCGAGCGGCTCGGGCCAGGCCTCGACGCGCGCGTACGGGATCGCGAAGACCTGGCCCATCGACACCCGTACCGCCCGGCGGTAGAGCGGATCGCCGCACGTCGGCGCCAGGATGATGCCGTCGATGCCGAGCGCCGCAGCGCTGCGGAAGACTGCTCCCAGATTGGTCGTGCTGGACAGCTCCTCGAGCACCATGAGCCGGCGGGCGGGGCGTTGCACCTCGTCCAGGCTGGCCAGTGGACGGCGGGCCATGGCTGCCAGCACCCCGCGGTGGACGTGGAAGCCGGTCACCGCCTCGAGCACGTCGAACTCGGCGATGAGGTGCAGCCCGGGAAGGTCCGCGACGTCCGGCGCGCGCGACCCGGAGACCAGGAGCGAGCGCATCGCGTAGCCCGCAGCGAGCGCCCGGCGCACCACCTTCTCACCTTCGGCGATGAACAGCCCGTTGGCCGGCTCCAGCTTGCGGCGCAGGGCGACGTCGGTGAGCGAGCGGTAGTCCTGCAGCCTCGGGTCGTCAGCCGAGCTGACGAACGCGATCTCGTTCACGGACCGGCAGGCACGCTCGTGTGGCCGTCATAAGCCTGGCGGCGTGAGGTCAGGCCTGACGTTGGGCGCTCGCAGCGATGACATGGCGGCCACCGTCCGCTTGAAGGAGGCGGCCAGCTGCTGCTTGAGCGCCGGGCTCGTATTCGGGTTCTCATAGGCCTGGGCATCCGGGTAGATGACATAACCGCCGAACCGATCGACGTAGGTGGGCGTGTAGGTGATGCTGCCCACCGACCACGTGCCCGCGGTGTCGACGAAATGCAGCGTCACGATCACGCCGTCCTGCGAGGACACCGGGCAGCACTCCCCCGACTGGTTCGACAGGAAGTTACCGATGCCGTAGACGACGTACTTGGTGCCGATCTTCTCCACCGGCTGCACGACATGCACGTGGCCGCCGACGATCGCGTCGACATCGGGCGAAGCGAGGATCTGCGTCGCTTCCGCGCGCTGCTCAGGCGTCGGAGTCGCCTGATACTCCGCGCCCCAGTGCATCTGCACAATGACGATCTGGGCGCCGGCGGCCTTCGCCGCATGGGCGTCGGCGAGGATCTTCGGCACGTTGATCAGGTTCACCAGGTACGGCTGGTTCGCAGGCAGCACGAACCCGTTGAGGCCATACGTGTAGTCGAGCAGCGCGACCTTCACCCCGCGCACCGTGTGCACCTCGGGCAGGCGCGTCGCGGCCGAGGTCGCCGTCCCCGTGTGCTCCACGTGGACGGCGTCGAAGGCCGCAATCGTGTCGGCAACGCCCTGGGCGCCGCGGTCGTAGCTGTGGTTCGACGCGGTCGAGCAGCCGTCGTAGCCGGCATAGGCGACCGCCTTGGTGATCTCGTGCGGGGAGTTGAAGATGGGGTAGCCGGAGAGCCCCACGTCCGTTGGCGTCAACGCCGTCTCCTGGTGGCAGATCGCCAGATCGACCGCCGACAGGAGGGGCTTGACCTGCGTGAACATAGGCCGGAAGTCATAGGCGACGCCGGTGGCGCGCCCGTCGATCGCGGCCTGGTTGAACACCGGGGAGTGCAGCAGGAGGTCGCCGGTGAACGAGACCGTGATCGGCTTCGGCGGCGGCGGCGGGGGGGTGGGCGACGGGGTCGGGCTCGGCGAGGTCGACGCTGCGGACGCGCTCGCGCTCGCCGGGGCGGCAACGCTCGTCGGCACACCTCCCCCGCTGGAGCACCCGGCGGCGACCACGGCGGCGGCTACCAGGCAGCCGCCCAGCGCCAACGAACGGGGCCGCCGGTGAAGGAAACTGGCACGGGGTGTCAATCGGGGCACAGACTCATCCTGCCTCCCGAAGTGGCAAAGACGGCGTCTGAACTCACGGCGTTTCGATGTCTTTCACGACGAAGCGGCGCCTAAACTTCGCCTCGTGAGACGTTTCGTACCAGCGATCGCGCTGGTCGCGCTCACCGGCTGCGGGGCCGCTGGCGCCCCTCACGCTGCGCACCAGGAGCGTGCGGTCACGACGCCCGCCGCTCAGCCCTCCCCGTCGACGCAGCCCTCCGCGAGCGCCGCACCGTCGTCAGCCGCACCGTCGTCAGCCGCACCGTCGTCAGCCGCACCGCACCCGGGCGCACCGCATCCGGTGAGCGCACCGCGGCACCAGAGCGTGATCATCGCCGGCGATTCGATCCCCGAGGACCTGGGCCCGATGATCACGCGGACACTCAATGGCCCGCTGTTCGCCGGCCACACCGAGTCCCACCCCAGCACCGGCCTGGTGCGCGACGACTACTTCGACTGGCCAGCCGCGGCCCGCCGGATCGCCGCCGAGCATCCTGACACCGTCATCATGCTGCTGGGCGGCAACGACAATCAGCCGATGAAGCTGCCCTCCGGGACCTACGCCCAGCCGGCCACCTCGGCGTGGGACGCCGAATACGCCCGGCGCGCCGGGCTCGTCATGGATGCGCTGCGCACCGGCGGCGTCCACCGGATCTACTGGCTCACCATGCCGACCACCGACCTGCCCGGCATGAACGTCGCCGTGGCCGCCATGGGGCAGGCCATTCGGGCAGCCGCGAAGGGCCGCTCCGGCGTCACCGTCTACAACACCGACGTGCTGCTCGGAGCCAACGCTGGCACGCGCGTAGCGCATCAGCCCGACGGCATCCACCTGTCCACCCTCGGCTCGGAGATGATCTCCAACGCACTCATCGGGCGGCTGCGGATCGACGCCTCGACGGCGGCCTGATCCTGGCCCAGTCCGGCCTAGTCGGGGTCGATGATCCGGGGTTCGCGGGCGGGGGCCAGGCCGGGCGTTTCGCGGGGGGCCGACGGTTCGAATACCGCACGGCGGACGGCGCGCACTTTCGGCGCGTTGGCCAGCACCACGGCGAGCCACGGCAGCACGATCGCCACCCCGATAGCGAACCATCGGGCGGCGCCGCGAAAGATCAGCGTGGCGGCGACGAAGCAGACGGCCCGCAAGAGCATCGCGATCACGTAGCGACGCTCACGCTCGCGGATTTCCGCAGTCCGGGACGAGCCGAGATCGGTGATCACGACAGATTGGCGACGCTTACGCGAGGAGCCCGGTTGCGTCACTTGGTTAGTGTGAACCCGATTGCGAGGAAGCGCACCCCGAGATGTCCGCGTTCGCCGCGGGCGAAGCCGCCAGCACCCGCCCGAGGTGGATGGATAGGCTCTGACCTGCATATTGACCGAAAGCAGGGATGGGCTCGTAGCCGGAGGTCAGGTAGAGGGTGACCGCCTCCGGCTGCCTGGCCCCCGTCTCGAGCCACAAGCGCGCATAGCCCAGCGCCAGAGCCTGGCGCTCGCAGGCTGCCAGCAGTTCGCGGGCGATCCCCTGGCCCCTGGCGGGCGGGCGGACGAACATCCGCTTCAGCTCCGCTGTCCGCTCGTCGAGGCGCCGCAGCCCGACGCAGCCCACCGCCTCCCCGCCGGCTCGGGCCAGCAGCATCTGCCCGCCGGGCCCGTCGAACTCCTCCGCCGGCGCGTGAACCGGATCGCCGCCGCTGCCATAGCGCACCTGCAGGTCGCCATCCAGCTCGGCGACCAGCGCCGCTGCTTCCGCAAAGACGACCGGGACGATGTGGACGGCTCCTCGCTGCGCGGCCGGCCCGCTCACCGGCCGCGCCAGACCGGTGGACGCTTCTCGGCGAACGCGCGGGCACCTTCCTGCGCGTCTTCGCTGGTCATCACCGGCCGCACGATCTCGCTCTGGGCCTGCTGGGCCTCCTCGTCGGACCAGCCGTGGGCGTGGCGTACGACGTCCTTGCTCGCGATGACCGCGAGCGGCCCGTTAGCCGCGATCTTGATCGCCAGCTCCAGCGCCGCATCCAGGGCGCCGCCGGTCGGGGAGAGCTTGTTGACCAGCCCGAGCTCGTACGCCCGCGGCGCCTCGACGGGGTCGCCGGTGAGCACCAGCTCCATCGCGACGTGGTACGGGATCCGCAGCGGCAGCCGGAAGAGCCCACCGGCGGCCGCCGCCAGCCCACGCTTGACCTCCGGGATGCCGAACTTGGCCGACTCAGCAGCGACGACCAGGTCGCACGACAGCACGATCTCGCAGCCGCCCGCGAGCGCCCAGCCCTCCACCGCGGCGATCAGCGGCTTGCTCGGCGGAGCGAACGTGAGCCCGGCGAATCCGCGGCCGGGCACCTGGGGGTTCTCTCCCCGCACGAACGCCTTCAGGTCCATGCCGGCGCAGAACGTGCCGGCAGCTCCCGTCAGGATGGCGACCCGGATCTCCGGGTTGCCATCGAGCTCGTCCATGGCGGCCGCGATCGCGTCCGAAACGCTGCGGGTGATCGCGTTGCGCGCGTGAGGCCGGTTGATGGTGACGACAAGCACCTCGCCGCTGGGTCCACCGCGCTCGGTCAGGACGGGGTTGGCTTCGGGATCGGAATCAGTGCTCACGCCTGCCATCTTGCCCTGACCGGCCCCTTGCCGAAGACCAGCCCAGGAGCTGGGGATATGGCACCCTGATGACGTGAAACGCGACATCTTTGACGACGAGCACCTCGCCTTCCGCCGGCTCTGTCGCGACTTCCTGCTCCGCGACGCCGCCCCGCACAGCACCGAGTGGGAGGCCGCCGGCATCGTCGACCGGCAGATCTGGAAGCAAGCCGGCTCCACGGGGCTGCTCGGCTTCGAGGTCCCCGAGGAGTTCGGCGGCGCAGGGATCCGCGATTTCCGGTACAACGCGATCCTTGGCGAGGAGATCACCGCGACGGGCAGCGTCGGCGTCGGTTTCACGCTGCACAACGACATCTGCGCGCCGTACCTGCTCGCACTGGCCAACGACGAGCAGCGGGCCCGCTGGCTGCCGGGCTTCGTCTCCGGCGACATCGTCACCGCCATCGCGATGACCGAGCCGTCGACCGGCTCCGATTTGCAGTCGATCCGCACCTCCGCCCGCCCGGCGGATGACGGCGACGGCTGGATCCTCAACGGATCCAAGACGTTCATCACCAACGGCATCCACTCCGACCTGGTCATCGTCGCTGCCAAGACCGACCCGGAGGCCGGTCATCGCGGGATGAGCCTGCTCGTCGTGGAGCGCGGGATGCCCGGCTTCGAGCGCGGACGCAACCTGGCGAAGGCGGGCCAGCATGCGCAAGACACCGCGGAGCTCTTCTTCTCCGACGTGCATGTCCCGCGGGCCAACCTGCTCGGCGAGCAGGGCCACGGATTTCGCTACCTGATGGAAAACCTGCCGCAGGAGCGGCTGTCCATTGCCGTGGCGGCCGTCGCCGGCATGGAACGGGCGATCGAGCTGACCCTGGCATATGCCCGGGAGCGGACGGCCTTCGGCAAGCCGGTCGGAACCTTCCAGGCCAGCCGCTTCTCCATCGCCGAGATGGTGACCAAGACCCGGGCCGCGCGTAGCTACGTCGACCGGTGCATCCTCGCGCTCAACGCCGGCGAACTCACCGCCGACGAGGCGGCCGGCGTCAAGTACTGGACCACCGAGCTGCTGTGCGAGGTTGCCGACGCGGCGGTCCAGCTGCACGGCGGCTACGGCTACATGGACGAGTACGAGGTCAGCAGGATCTGGCGGGATGCTCGCGTCACCAGGATCTACGGCGGCACCAACGAGATCATGAAGGAGATCGTCGGGCGCTCGCTCGGGTTCTGATCGGCCCGAGCGCGCACCGGCCGGGCTCAGGCCACAGGTCGCTGGTGCCGACATAAGGAGCACCTAAGCCGCTTCGCCTTCGGAGGTTTCGTGCCTTTTGCGCCGACCGCATTGCGTCGGTTAGCCCTGGCCGTAGCGGTGCTGTATGACGTCGACCTGCTCCCCCAGGACGACGGGGTGCTGCTCACCGGCCCGCACGAGGTACGCGTGTCGTGGGCGACCCTCGGCCAGGTCCTCGAGCCGGTCGATCAGTCCCGTCAGGCTGGTCAGCCTGGGGCCGGGGAGCCGAGCGAGCGCGCCCGACTCGACGTGCTGGCCTGCTGGCTGATCGCGCGGCAGGCGCTGGCCGGTGACGACCGTCAGCTCGTCGCGCTGGGCATCCCCGCCGATCACGAGAGTCATCCAGGTGCCGCGTGGGTACGCGAGGTCATCCCCGGGGGCGCGCTCTGCCTCGGCTTCGGCTACGGCCCAGAGCACCGGCCACTGCCCCCTGGCGTCCTGGAGCACGCCGGCATCGACGCCGCCGCGGCCTGGCAGCGCGTCCGGGCCGAACTCGAGCGGCTGGGGACGCTGGCGGCCGAACGTGACCGGCGGCAGTCCCAGCGTGCCATCAAGCCGTTGGGCAGCGCCGACGTCGTCACGCTGCTCGCCAGCGCCAGCCTGCGCCGTGAACTCGTCGCTGAGGGCGACGGCATGATTGCGTTGATCGTGCCGCTGCGTACCCGGGGCTGGCGAGCCGCCTACATCAGCGACCCGGCGTACGGACCCGCGCTGGCCGCGGCCATGCCCGAACGAGAGCGCGGCTTCGACCGGCCGTTGCTCGTCACGGCGGAGGAGATCAGCGAGGTACGCGCCGGCGGCAACCCAGCCCGCCTGCTCAGCGCCGAGCAGGACTGACCGCCGGATCAGGCTTCGGCGCCCTGAGCGTCCAACGTCGGCTCGAGCCGAGCGACGGCCTCCGTCACCCGGCGCGCCACCGCTTGCGCCGACAGGCCCGCGTCACCCATCACCTGCGCCCGCTTGCCCTGGGCGAGGAACTCGCGCGGCAAGCCGATGTCGCGCAACGGGGTGTCGACGTCAGCGGCCCGCAGCGCGCTCGCGAGCGTGCTTCCCGCGCCGCCCTGACGGCCGTTGTCCTCCAGGGTGATGACGAGCCGGGCCCGGCGGGCCATATCGATCAGCTCGTCCGACACCGGCATGACGTAGCGAGGATCAACGACGCGCAGCTCGATGCCCTGGTCGGCGACCCGCTGCGCCACCTCCAGCGCCATCGGCACCATCGCCCCGAACGCCACCAGCAGCGCGGTCTCGTCACCCACCGGGTCGCGCATGACATCGAGGCTGCCCTCGCGGCGGACCGCCGGCAGCGCGTCGGGCAGCAGGCCCTTCGGGAAGCGGATGGCGGTCGGCCCGTCGGTACGTTCCAGCGCCGCCTCGAGCGCCTCCGCCAGGCGCTCCTCATCGCGGGGGGCGGCGAGGTCGAGCCCGGGCACGATCGGGAGCCACGACAGGTCCCACATGCCGTTGTGCGACGCGCCGTCCTCGCCGGTCACGCCGGCGCGATCCATGACGAAGACGACCGGCAGCTGGTGCATCGCGACGTCCATCAGCACCTGGTCGAACGCCCGATTCAGGAACGTTGCGTAGACCGCGACGACGGGCCGCAGCCCTCCCATCGCAAGCCCTGCAGCGGAGGTCACCGCATGCTGCTCGGCAATGCCGACGTCGAAGACGCGCTCGGGCCAGCGCTCAGCGAACGGAGCCAGGCCCACCGGGTCGAGCATCGACGCGGTGATGGCCACCACGTCGGAGCGGGCCGCGCCGATCTGCAGCATCTGCTCGGAGAACGCGGAGGTCCAGCTGCGCCCGACGGCGACGGACACCGGACGGCCGGTGCGCGGATCGCTGATGCCGACGCTGTGCATGCGGTCGGTGTCGTGCTCCTCGGCGGGCGGGTAACCGGAACCCTTCGTCGTGACGCAGTGCACGATGACGGGAGCGCCGAAGCCTTTGGCCTTGCGCAGCGCCGACTCGATCGCCCCGATGTCGTGACCGTCGACCGGGCCCACGTACTTCAGGCCGAGATCTTCGAACATGGCCTGCGGTTGCACCAGGTCCTTGATGCCGCGCTTGATGCCGTGCAGCGCGTCGTAGAGCGGCGGGCCGACCAGCGGGGTGCGGGCCAGCGCGCTCTTCACCACGTCCAACACCTGCTCGTACTGCGGCGTGAGGCGTAGCCCGGCCAGATGCTGGGCGAGCCCGCCGAGGGTCGGCGCGTACGAGCGGCCGTTGTCGTTGACGACGATGACCACCGGACGCTCGGCGCCCGCGATGTTGTTCAGTGCTTCCCAGCTCATGCCACCGGTGAGCGCGCCGTCCCCGACGACGGCCACCACGTGGCGCGTCTCTGCGCGCAGGGCATACGCCTTCGCGAGGCCATCCGCGTACGAGAGCGCCGTGGACGCATGGGAATTCTCGACGTGATCGTGCTCGGACTCCTCGCGGCTCGGGTAGCCCGACAGGCCGCCCGCCTGGCGCAGGCTGTCGAACGCTCCAGCGCGGCCGGTCAGCATCTTGTGCACGTAGGCCTGGTGGCCGGTATCCCAGAGCAGCGTGTCGTGCGGGGAGTCGAAGACGCGGTGCAGCGCCAGGGTCAGCTCGACGACACCCAGATTGGGCCCGAGGTGGCCGCCGGTGCGGCACACCGACTCGACCAGTTGCTCGCGGATGTCGGCGGCGAGCTCAGCCAGCTGCTCAGCCGAGAGGTCTCGAAGGTCGGCGGGACCGCGGATCTCCGAGAGCGCTGTCACAGAGGCTCCTCACGCACTTCGACATCAGGGACGTCAGGGCGAACTACCAGCCCAAGGTCTGGACCCAGTGTAGAGAAGCCCGGCCGACACGGCCGCGAGGCTCGCCCGGTACCGGCGCATTTCGGGGTGCTCAGGATCCGTCAAGGCAGCCGGAGATGGACGAGGAGAGCAGCGGCGACGCGCCGCCGACCGGGTCGTACTCGGGCCCCGCCCACTTGCCCGGCAGCGAGATGGCGGGCAGCGGGGTGACGGCGGCCGGGTCGGTTCCCTTGAAGGCGAACCAATCGCCGGACTTCCACCCGGTGGATCCCGTCCTGGCAATGGCCGCCGACACGGGACCGGCGCCGGACACCAGCAGCACCCGGGCGGTCAGCCGGGGGTCGCGCACGTCGAGGTAGTAGACGGCGCCGACTCCTCCGCCAGGCAGCGGGCCGGCGAAGTAGCGCACGGCCTTGATGTCGTATCCGGTGCCGCCCTGGCTCTGCTCCAGCGCGTCAGTGGCCTGCTGGTAGAAGTCGGAGCCGGGCGCCGGCTGCACCCAACCGTTGACGCAGGAAGCGCTCTTCGCCCCTTTGCTGAGCGTGACCGTCGACGTGCTGGTCGGTGTCGCGCTCGGGCTGAACGTCGGGGACTCGGCGAGGGTGGGGCTCGGTGTGGTCGAGGCGTGCGTCGACGAGGTGCCGCACGCTGCCGTGACGGCGGCGCAGGCCAAGGCCGCCGCGCCGACGGTCACGCTGGTGACAGCGCTTCGGCTGCTGGCTCGACCAATCGGCACGCCATGACCGTAGGCCCGCTCCCCCGCCCCGGACAGCTGCCGCGCGGCGTGTCGCTACAGCTTGGGGACGAAGCGCTGCCCGGCGAGTGCCCGCCGCACCAGCTCGACCCCGCGGGCCGCACGCTCCAGCCGCAGCGCTTCCCGCTCGTACATCGCCAGCAACGCGTCCACGGCTTCGGGCGGCAGCCCTCCGGCGAGCTCCCGCAGCTCGGCGCGGGCCGTCGCGGCCCCCTGCCGGCAGGCCTGCGCGGCAGCGGTCACGTTCTCTGCGGCGACCCGCGCCAGCAGCACCGGCCAGCGCTGCAGGACCGCGTAGCCGCGGTGGTCAGGAGGGCAGAGGTCATAGAGCCAGCCGATGGCGCGCCGCTGCCAGCCGGCGGCTCCGGGCGGCGGCAGCTCGGCAGGCCAGCCCGCCGGGACCGCCCCGCTCACACCGGGTCCGAGCGTGCCGGGGTCAGCAGCGCGAGGCACTCCAGGTGCGCGGTCATCGGAAAGAGGTCGAACGCGCGTAGCTGCTCGAGCTGATACCCGGCCTCCGCAGCGGCGCGAACATCGCGGGCCAGGGTCGCCCCGTCGCACGAGACGTACGCGATCGCCCGCGGGCCGGCCGCCGCGAGCCGGCGCATGATCTGCGGGCTGGCACCGGTTCGCGGCGGGTCGAGCACCGCGAGATCGATCCGGGCGTCCGCCGGCTGCATCTCCAGCGCCTGCCCGACATCCGCAGCGTGGACAGTGACAGCGAGCCCTGCGCAGTTCACGCGCGCGTCGGCGGCTGCCGCAGCAGCCATCTCGACGGCGGTGACGGCGACCCCGCGGGAACCCAGCGCGTAGGAGAAGAGCCCCGCTCCGGCGTAGAGATCGAGCGCCTGCTCCCCCGGCTGCGGCGCCAGAGCCTGCAGGACGGCATCGACCAGCAGCTGCGGGGCATCCGGATGCACCTGCCAGAACCCGCCGCCGCTGACCCGGAAATCGTGGCCGAGCGCGCGATGCACGAGGGTGCCGTCGTCGTCGATCACGACGGCGCCCGTGGTGGGCGATGCGGCAAAAGCGACTCTCGGGCGCGGCTGGTGGGCGACGTGATGCGCCGGTGGCCCGTCCGCGCGCCAGGCGCCCGCCGCGTCCACCAGCGGATGGCTGATCGGGCAGTGCCGCACCCGCTCGACGGCATGCGATCGATGACGCAACAGGCCGCGCGAGCCGTCGCGTCCGACCGACACCTGCACCCGCGTACGCCATCCGAGGCCGTCGGGTGCGGACGGCGCCGCTTCCACCACCACCGGGCCGGGGTCGATCCCGCCGAGCCTGGTCAGCTGCTCGCGTAACACCTGGCCCTTCAGCTCCCGGGCTACCGGGACGGAGGCGTGCTGCCAGTCGCAGCCGCCGCACCGGCCGGGAACGGCCAGCGGGCACGGCGGGGTCACCCGGTCGCCGGACGCTGCGAGCACCTCGACGGTGTCAGCCCTCAGCAATCGCCGGTTCTCGTCGGTGACCCGGGCGCGGACACGCTCTCCCGGCAGCGCGCCCCGCAGGAAGACCACCCGGCCGTCAGGTGCGTGGGCCACGCAGTCACCGCCGGGCGCGGCGCGCTCCACCGTGAGCTCCAGCAGGGCAGCGTGACGCTCGCGACGGGTGGGTGCGCGACGGGTGGGTGCAGCGCTGCGGCGGGTCACGCCACCGGCTCGCGGGGTTCAGGAGCGTCCTGCGCGTCGGGCCCCGCCGGCGGCCCGCCGGCGTGACGGCGTCCCGTTCCCCGCCGGACGTCGCCGGCGCGCGCGCGGCGGCCGTCATCATCGCCCCGTCCCTCGGACGACTCGAGCTGGTAGGGCACGCTCGTCACCATCACGCCGGGCTCGAAGATCAGCCGGCTCTTCAGCCGCAGCGCGCTCTGGTTGTGCAGCAGGTTCTCCCACCAGTGGCCGACGACGTACTCGGGGATGTAGACGCACACCACGTCGCGCGGGGACTCCCGGCGGATCCGGCGCACGTACTTGATGACGGGCCGGGTGATCTCGCGGAACGGCGAGTCGATGACGACGAGGTCGATGCCGATCCCGCGGTTGTGCCACTCCTCCTGCAGCGCCTCGGTGTCCTTGTCGTCGATCTTCACGGTGATCGCTTCGAGCACGTGCGGGCGGCTGGCCTTCGCGAAGGCGAGCGCGCGCAGCGTCGGCCGGTGCAGCTTGCTCACCAGGACGACGGCGTACACGCGGCTCGGCAGCGTCGGCGGTCCCGGCTCCGGTACGAGCTCTCGCGCGACCCGGTCGTAGTGGCGCCGGATGCGACTTCATCGTCATGAAGATGATCGGCATCGCCAGGCAGACGATCCACGCGCCGCGGGTGAACTTCGTCAGCAGCACGATGACCAGCACCGTGCCGGTGAGGATCGCGCCGGTCATGTTGATCGACTGGCTGCGGCGCATCCGGCGGCGCTGCTGAGGGTCCTGCTCGGTGCGCAGCAGCCGGTTCCAGTGCCGCACCATGCCGCTCTGGCTGGTGACGAAAGAGACGAACACCCCGATGATGTAGAGCTGGATCAGCCGGGTGACCTCGGCCTGGAAGGCGACGATCAGCAGCATCGCGAAGCCCGCCAGCACGATGATCCCGTTGCTGAACGCGAGCCGGTCGCCGCGGGTGTGCAGCTGGCGCGGGAGGTAGCGATCCTGCGCGAGGATCGAGCCGAGCACCGGGAATCCGTTGAAGGCCGTGTTGGCCGCGAGGACCAGGATCAGCGCGGTCGTGCTGGCGATCGCGATGAACCCGAACGTGCCGGTGCCCCCGAACACCGCCTCGGCTACCTGCGTGATGACGGTGCGCTGCTGGTAGCCGTGCGGAGCGCCGGTCAGCTGCGAGGAGTCGGCGACATGCACCTTCGCCAGCAGGGCCAGCACCGTGACCCCGACGAACATCGTGATCGCCAGCATGCCGAGCAGCAACAGGGTCGTCGCCGCGTTCTTGCTCTTGGGTTTCTTGAACGCGGGCACGCCGTTGCTGATCGCCTCGACACCGGTCAGCGCCGTGCAGCCCGAGGAGAACGCCCGCAGCACCAGGAACACCGTCGCGGCACCGCCGAAACTGCTCGTGGCGACGACGCCGAAGTGTGCGCTCTCGGCCCGCAAGTGGGTTCCGGTGGCGATGCGGATGAGACCGTAGCCGATCATGATCAGCACGGTGGCCATGAACGCGTACGTCGGGATGGCGAAGGCGGTGCCGGATTCGCGAATGCCGCGCAGGTTCAGCAGTGTGATGACGAGCACAACGAGCCACCGCCAGCAGCACCCGGTGCGCCGCGAGCGACGGGACCGCCGACAGAAAGTTCGACACCCCCGAGGACACCGAGACGGCCACGGTGAGGACGTAGTCGACCATCAGCGCGCTGGCAGACGAGGACCCCGAAATTGCCCCGAGGTTGGTCGTGGCGACCTCGTAATCGCCGCCGCCACTCGGGTAGGCATGGACGTTCTGGCGATAGGACGCGACGACCGTGAGCATCAAAATGCCCACCATTGCTGCGATGTAGGGCGTGAAGTGAATGAAGGAAAGGCCACCGAGCGTGAGCACGAGGAGGATCTCCTCGGTCGCGTACGCCACGGAGGAGAGGGCGTCGCTCGCGAAGACCGGAAGCGCGATCTTTTTGGGCAGCAGCGTTTCGCCGAGGCGGTCGCTCCGGACCGGTCGGCCGACCACGCCGCGCTTCAGCAGGCCCGTGAGCAAACCCACGGCGCGGAATGCTACGCGGCAACGGACCGGCGAGTGGCTCGTGAGGCTCGACTCACGGCTAGTGTTCCAGCCCGTGCACGTCGTCATTATCGGTTGCGGCAGGGTGGGCTCCACCCTGGCGCGCAGCCTGACCAAGCGCGGCCACTCCGTCGCCGTCATCGATCAACTCGCCACTGCGTTCGACCGGCTCGGCGCCGACTTCCCCGGTCAGACCATCACCGGCGTCGGCTTCGATCGCGACACCCTCAGAGAAGCGGGTATCGAGAAGGCCGATGCCTTCGCAGCCGTTTCCAGCGGAGACAACTCCAACATCCTTTCGGCTCGGGTGGCCCGCGAGACGTTCGGCATCGAGCACGTCGTCGCGCGGATCTACGACCCGCGGCGGGCGGAGGTCTACGAGCGGCTCGGCATCCCCACGGTGGCGACCGTGCGATGGACGGCCGACCAGATCATGCGGCGGCTGCTGCCGGAGGGTGCCATCCCGGAGTGGACCGACCAGAGCGGGCGCATCGTCCTGGCCGAGGTGCCGATCGATGCCAGCTGGATCGGGCATTCGGTCGCCAAGCTCGAGGAATCGACCGGAGTGCGTGTCGCCTGCATCATCCGCTTCGGTGAAGGCATGCTGGTGGAGTCGAATACCGCCCTGCAGCACGGTGACACCGTTCATCTGCTGCTGGTACGCGCGCAGCTCAACGATGCCGAGCGGGCGATCGCCGCCGGACCGGAAGGCGCCTCGTGACCGACCCCTTGGTGAACCCGCCGGCGAACGATGACGGGATGGGCCCCGCAGACGCCGCCTCCCGGTCATCACGCGAGCAGGCCGGCCCGCGCAAGAAGGTCGCCATCGCCGGTGCCGGCAATGTCGGCCGCTCCATCGCCATGGAACTGCTCGATCACGACCACGAGGTCACGCTGATCGAGCGCGAGCCGCACGCGCTCAAGCGCAAGACGGTCGACGGCGCCAAGTGGGTGCACGGCGATGCCTGCGAGGTCGCCACGCTGGAAGCGGCGCGGCTGCAGGAGTACGACGTCGTGGTCGCGGCGACCGGGGACGACAAGGTCAACCTCGTCGTCTCCCTGTTGGCCAAGACCGAGTTCGGGGTACGCCGTGTGGTCGCCCGGGTGAACCACCCGAAGAACGAGTGGCTCTACAACGAGGCGTGGGGCGTCGACGTCGCTGTCTCCACCCCGCGGATGCTCACCGCGCTGGTCGAGGAAGCCGTCAGCGTCGGCGATCTCGTCCGGCTGATGAGCTTCATGCAGGGCGAGGCGTCACTGGTCGAGGTGACGCTCGCCGAGGACAGCCCGCTCGCCGGCCTGCGCATCGATGAGGTGGCGCTGCCGCCGGATACCGCGCTGGTGACGATCCTGCGCGGGGGCCGGGTCGTGCTGCCGGCGCCGGAGGCGACGCTCGAAGGCGGCGACGAGATCCTCGCGGTCGCTACCACCACCGAGGTCGAAGCCGAGCTGGCACGGGTGCTGGGCGGCGGCAAGGGCAGCACTGTCAGCGGGTCGTCCCAGGCCATGACCGACGACTCCGCCGCCGGCGACGTCCCCGGATCGGGCGGCATCCTCTGACCGACCCGGTGCTCTCCCAGCCGGCACCCGCGACCGACCAGCGGCGGGGAGCGTCACACCGCGAGTCCGCCCGCAACGCCGGGCCGGTCGCCGGCGCCGGGGTGGCCGTGAACCTCGTCGTGGCGGCGACCACACTGGCCGTTGCCCGGCTGCTGAACTCCCGCGAATACGGCACGTTCATCGAGCTGGTCGCGGTGTTCTACGTGCTGACGATGCCCGGCCTCGCCCTCGCCATCGCGGTCGTGCGACGGATGACGGACCGCCTCGCCCACGCCGGCAGCACGGCGGTCGCCGGCTGGGTGAGCGGGGTGCGTCGCAAGCTCTACCTCGGCTGCGCGGCCGGGTTCGTCGCGGGTGCTGTCCTCTCCGAGCCGATCTCTCAGCTCCTCGCCATCCGTAGCACCGCCGGCCTGGTCGAAACGTTCGGTGCCGGGGCGCTGTGGACCGTCGCCTGCTTCGAGCGGGCGCTGCTGCAGGCGAGGCAGGCCTATCCCGCATACGCCACCAACCTGCTGCTCGAGGGGGTCCTGCGGTGCGGGGTCACGATGGCCCTGGTGGGAGCGGGTCTCGGCGTTCCGGGTGCCGCCGCGGGACTGCTGGTCAGCCTGCCGTCGGCCATCGGCCATGCCGGCTGGGCCGAGCACCGGCTCGCCACGACCCCCCCGAAGGCACCGGGCGAACTCCCCCGCAGACGCGAGCTCCCCGGCAGCGCGCGCCGTGATGCGCTGCTCGCGCTCGGCGCGCTCGGCTTGCTGGCGGTCCTGCAGAACGTCGACGTGCTCGTCCTCGGGCGTCACGACCCGGCCAGCAGCGGCAGCTACGGCGCAGTGTCGGTGGCCTCCAAGTCGCTGGTGCTGATCGCGTTCGTGCTGGCCGGCTTCTTGCTTCCGGAAGCCGCGACGCGGCGCGCGGTGGGCCACCACGCGATGACCTCCCTGATCGTCTCGCTGACCTTCGTGGCCGTCCCGTCAGCTGTGCTGATCCTGCTCGCCGCCACCGACGGCCACTCCCTGCTCGCGCTGGCCTTCGGCCACCGGCTGGCCGGCGCGTCCGACGCGTTCACCCCACTGGCGATCGCCATGGCGTTACTCGCCGCCTCCGTCGTGCTGACGCATTACCTGCTCGCCGCCGGCGAGCGCCCGGTGCTCTGGGTGCTGCTCGTCGCCGGCCTCGGGACGACGCTCGCGCTCGCACTCGCCGGCACCAGCCCCGCCCGCGTCGCCTGGACCGACGCGATCGCGCAGTGCGCGCTCACCATCGCGCTCGTCGGGGTCGTTGGGCTCCACCACCGGCGCGTGCTCAGCCAACAGCGCCTGCTGCGCCAGTAGCGTCGGCCCGTGCCGACCTTGCGCCCGACCTTTCAACCGACACTGGGCCGCAGCCGCGCCCTGTTCCGGGCCTTCGGCGTCGAGCAGAGCGACCCGGCGCACTTCTACGGGATGGTGGCAGCAGATTCGGCCGCGCACGTTGCGCACTACGCCCCGCTCGGCGGGAAGCTGCTGCTGGACGTCGGCGGTGGCCCGGGCTACTTCGCGGACGCATTCCGCGCCGGCGGGGCGAGGTATCTGGCACTCGACGCCGACGCCGGCGAAATGAGCCTGCACGGCCGCTCCCCCGAGCGGGGCACCACCGTGCTCGGCAGCGGCTTGGCGCTCCCCTTCCGCACCGGCAGCGTCGACATCTGTTTTTCCTCGAACGTCCTGGAGCACGTGCCGGCGCCGTGGACGATGGCGGACGAGATGGTGCGGGTCACTCGCCCCGGCGGGATCGTCTTTCTCTCCTACACCAACTGGCTCTCGCCGCACGGCGGGCACGAGACCTCACCGTGGCACTATCTCGGCGGCCGCCGGGCCCTGGAACGCTACAAGCGCACCCACGGCAAGCCGCCCAAGAACGTGTACGGCGAGAGCATGTACGCGGTCTCGGTGCGCGAAGCGCTGCGCTGGGCGCGGCGCCGCGACGCCGACGGCACCGTCGAGATCATCGAAACGTTCCCGCGCTACCACCCGCGATGGGCGTACTGGGTGGTGCGGGTACCGGGCGTGCGCGAGATCGTCACCTGGAACCTGGTCCTGGTGCTGCGCAAGCGCTGAGCGCCGGCTACGGCAGGCCACCCATCAGCCGCCATTGGTCGACGTCACCCTGATCACCGGCGGTTTCGACGGGATGGGCGGCAGCCCCATGAGCTCGCGGATCCCGCCGAGGAAGACCGGGGCCAGGTACTGGCCGCCGTGGATGTTGAAGTGGATGCCATCAGGGTCGCGTACCTGGTGGCCACCGATGTCGAGGTGCCACTTACCGTCCGGGCTGAAGAACTGGTAGAGGTCGAGCACCACCACGTTTCGCGGGTGTTCCGCCGCCACCGCCCAGACGATCTTGTTGAAGTCCTGCACGCGACGGCAGTCGTCCTGCGGCCAGTAGGTACCGTCGGGACGCTCCGGACGCTGGTAGCAGGGCGCGGTCGCGAGCGCGACCTTGCCCCCGGCCGAGCCGAGCACCGCGACGGCCTTCTCGAACTGGGCCTTCAGCAGCTTGTCGTACGCCGGCTGGCCCATGTGCATGACCGTGCCGTTGACCTTGCGGTTGACGACCTCCCAGTGCCCGAGCACCACGAGCGACACGTCGGGCCGCTGCACGGCGACGGTCTGCCGCCACTGCTGCGGCCAGTTCCAGCACTCGCCGTACTTCACGGGAGCCTGGTCGCCGGCGCCGGCGCCGACACCCGGAGCAATGCCGCAGCCGATCCGGGCATCGTTGATCAGATTGACCTTCCACGCGCTCGTGAGGCCCTGCAGCGCCAGATCGGCGCTCCAGGCCGTCGAATCCCCGACCAGAAGCACGTTCAGCGGCTCGGCCGGCACCGGATTCGGCGGCACCACGGGCTTGCCGCCCGGCAGGACACCCGGGGTCGAGCTCAGGCTCGGCGAGGGACTCGGGGTCGGGGTCGGGGTCGGTTTCGGCACCGTCACCCGCTGGCGGGTCAGCCGCTGGGTTTCCTCGTTCTGCTGCTGCGCCATCGAGTCCAGCTTGTGGGCGAAGTTGGCGTCGTTGGCGCCGCTCGCGCGCGGCAGGACCGACCACGGGCCGGCGATGCCGGCCAGCATGACCACGCTCACCAGGCCGGCAGCAGCAAGACGGCGCCCCGGCACGTAACCGGCCAGGATCGGCCGTTCCATGATCCAGTACGACAGCTCCGCGAGTGCGAGGGAGATGCCGATACGGGTCCACAGCAAGGCGGCACCGGCCAGGCCGGTGCGCGCTCCGTTGGCGAACAGGATCACCGGCCAGTGCCAGAGGTAGAGGCCGTAGGAGATGCGCCCGATGTGCGCCAGCGGAGGCATCCCGAGCAGCCGTGACAGCGGACCCCGCGGTGCCCGGATGAGCGTCGCGATCACCATGGCGACCAGCACGGCGACAGCGAGGAACCCGCCGCGGTAGAGCAGCCGGTCCTGACCGCTGACCTTGACGAAGATGGTGATGAGCCCGCCGAGCGCGAGCGCGCCGGCCAGCGACCAGCGACGCACGGCGTGGATGCTGGTGCGCACCGCCCCCGGGGAGCGCGGCAGCGGCACGCAGGAGGCGAGCGCCGCCCCGGTCAGCAGGGCGAGCGCACGGGTGTCGGTGCCGTAGTAGAGCCGTGACGCGCCGGTACCGTGCAGCGCGCCGTACACCAGCCAGCCGGTGCTGGCCGCGGTGCCCAGGACCGCGAGCACGAAGACGCTGCGCCGGCCGCTGCCGACCTCACCCGGGCCCTGGCGACGGATGCGGCGAGCCAGCCACGGACCGAAGCGCACCACCGCGACCACCCCGGCCACCAGCAGCGGCCACAGCAGGTAGAACTGCTCCTCCACGCCGAGCGACCAAAGGTGCCGGACGGGCGACGGTGTCACGGACGAGGAGAAGTAGCCCTGGTGGGAGAACGCGAATCGCCAGTTGGCGACATACAGGAGCGCGGAGGTCACATCGAGCCGGATGCTGTGGATGTCGAGCGACCGGTCGAGCGCAGCCCACAGCATCACGGCGATCAGGACGAGCAGCAGCGCCGGCAGCAGCCGCCGGGCCCGGCGAGCCCAGAAGGCGCGCAGGTTGACCGTGCCGCCGCCGCGCACCTCGCGCAGCAGCAGGCTGGTGATCAGGTAACCGGACAGGACGAAGAAGACGTCCACGCCGAGCAGGCCACCCGGCACCCACGAGACGCCGGCGTGGTAGAGGATGACGCCGACCACAGCCAGCGCACGAACGCCGTCGAGCGCCGACCAGCGGGCCTGCCGCTCTGACTCTGGATGTGAGGTCGGTTTTCCCCGCCCCGAGGGGTCATGCCTGGCCGAGCGGGCAAGCAGCGCCGTAGCCATCACCCGCGGTTACCCCGGCCCCGGCCACTCGTGCCCCGCCGACGGGTGAAAAGTCGCGTTTCGGCGGACCGTGGCACCCACGCAGACTACCGGCAGAGAGGTTGGCTCTTCGTGTCACCCCGCCGATTTCGGCTGCTGGTTGTTGACGGCGAGGGCACGCAGTTTCGGGAGCAGCTGGGCGGCGACGGGCGGGATGGCCGCGTGCGGGAAGTGGATCCCGTCGGAGCTGCGGATGAGATAGCCGTCGAGGGTCGTCACGTACTTCCCGCCGGGGCAGACGATCGCCTTCAGATCGACCACGGTCGCCTTCGTCGGGTGGCGGGCGGCGGCCGCGCGCAGCAGCTCGTTGAACCGGGCCAGCCGCTTCGGGTCGTTCTCCGGCCAGAGCGCGCCGCTCGGGCTTTCCGCGGGGGCGCTGCACGGGGCCGTCAGCAGCGCGACCTCGGCACCGCGCGCCGACACCACCTTGATCAGCAGGTCGAGCTGCCCGGCGAGGTAGGCGTCAAAAGCCGGCTGGCCGATGTGCTGCCATCGCCCGTCCCGGTAGCGGTCCATCAACTCCCACTCGCCGACCAGCACGGCGACCACGTCCGGCCGATCCTGGGCGACCTCCTGCGCACGCAACTGCGGCCACTTGAGGCAGAAGCTGGGGTCGTTGGAGTCGGTGCCGCGGAAGCGGCGCGGGCTGCCGAGCGCGATGCCGCAGCCGAGTAGTCCCGCATTGTCGATGTGGACGTGGTAGGGCACCTCGCTGCGCGAGAGCGCGTCGGCGAGCGCGAGAGCAACGCTGTCGCCGACAAACAGGACGCGTGACGTGCCCGGCGGCTTCGAGGACTTCAGCGAGGTGTCAGCCTGCGGCGCGTTCGCCGCCGCCGGCGGGGTGAGCGCGGCCGGTGACGGGGTGGCCGCGAGCAGCACGCCCACCAACGCAGCGACGGCGACGGGCGCGGTCACGCGCGGGTGCGGGAGCCGCCAGCGCCCGCGGCGCACCGGCAGCTCGACCAGGTGGTAGCTGGCCACCGAGATCGCCAACGTGGCGGCCAGCCGCACCGCCAGCAGGCTCGCGGTCGACAAGCCGGTGCGCTCGTGGTTCAGCAGCAGGAATAGCGGCCAGTGCCACAAATAGATGCCGTAGGAGATCTGCCCCAGGTAGCGCAACGGCTGCCGGCTCAGCACGCTGGCGAGCACGCCGGAGGGCACCAGCGAGACCGCCGCGATGACGACGACCACCAGGGCAGCGATCAGCAGGAAGCCGCCGCGGTAGAGAAAGGTGGACTGTCCGTTGATCGCGTGAAAGCACCAGAGCGTGCCGGCGGCGGCCGCGAGGCCGGCGAGCTGGAGGGCCGTGCGCGCCGGGGGTTTGAGCTCGGTCGCCGGATCCCGGCGCACGTACCAGGCACCAAGCACCGCGCCGAGCAGCAGCTGCATCGCCCGGGTGTCGGTGCCGTAGTACAGCCGATCCGTCCAGACCCCGGCCAGGGACTGGATCAGGGTGGTGGCGAACGCCAGCGCCACCAGGGCCCCGGCCCACCGCGACACGCTTCGCCCGCGCCGCAGCAGCCCGATGACAGCAAGCGGCCACAGCAGGTAGAACTGCTCCTCCACGCCCAGCGACCAGGTGTGCAGCAGCGGCGACGGCGCGTTGAACGACGCGAAGTAACCCTGGCCGGAGAATGCGAAACGCCAGTTGGCGACATACCCGAGGGTGCCGAGCAGGTCAGCACGCAGCGTGGGCGTCTTCGCCGACAGCAGCAGACCCCAGGTGACCGCGACGAACAGCAGCACCAGGACCAGCGCGGGCAGGAGCCGACGGGCCCGTCGCAGGTAGAACGCGCCGAGGCCGATCCGGCCGGTGCGGTCGCGTTCGGCCACCAGCAGGCTGGTGATCAGGAAGCCGGACAGGACGAAGAACACGTCGACACCGAGCGTGCCGCCCTGGATCCAGGACAGCCCGGCATGGAAAAGCAGCACGGCCATCACGGCGATGGCGCGCATGCCATCGAGTGCCGGGATCCGGGTCAGGGTGGCCGAGCGGACGCCGGGATCCGGCGGGCGGGACCGGACACGCCTGGACAGTACAAGCGGACGCTGGGTGAACCTACGCTCCCACCGCCCGCGGGTCACAGGCTGCGCAATGCCCGAATGCCTCAGCCGCCTGCGGTAACGTCAAGCGGCGGAAGTGACGGGCCGGCAGATGTGCCGCCGCTGACACGCAGCCCGGAGGTAGACGATCTCCTTGAACACGGACACCGCCGCCGATTCCGCTGCCGGCAATCGCTCCGGCGGCCGTGTCGGCGCGCCGGGTCATGCCGAAGATTCGCCCGACCAGGTGGCCTATTCCGGCGCCCACCGGCCGGGGCGCCCGAGGCCGGGGCGCTCCAGGCCAGGGCGCCCCCGGCCGGGCGCCGCCGTGTTCCAGGGCCGTCGCGGGTTCCAGCACGTTCCCGCCCTCGACGGGGTGCGGGCGCTGGCCGTGCTCTGCGTCATGGGCTACCACGCGGGCGTGGGCTGGCTGCCCGGCGGCTTGCTCGGTGTCGACGTGTTCTTCGTCCTGTCCGGCTTCCTCATCACCGGCCTGCTGCTGACCGAGCATCGGCACGACGGGCGGATCGGCCTGCTGGGTTCTGGGGCCGCCGGGCGCGCCGGCTGCTACCCGCCTGGCCGTCCTGCTGACGTCCTGATCGCCTGGGCGACCTACGTCGCCCCCGCCACATCGCGGGCGTCGCTGCGCGGTGACGCTCTCTCGACCCTGGGATATGTCGCCAACTGGCGTTTCATCCTCTCCGATCAGGGCTACTTCGACCACTTCGGGCCGCAGTCACCGCTCCTGCACACCTGGTCGGTCGCGGTCGAGGAGCAGTTCTACCTGGTGTGGCCATTGCTGCTGCTGCTCGTGCTGCGGTGGCGGCGCCGGGGGGTCTTCACCCTCGCCTTCGTCGGTGCCACCGCGTCAGCCGTCTGGATGGCCGTGCTGTCGATCGACGGCGCCAACCCCGACCGGCTCTACTACGGGACCGACACCCGCGCGCTTCCGCTGCTGCTCGGATGTGCGCTGGCGGCGATGAGACCCACCGGGGGGATCGAGCAGTCGCTGGCGCGCATTCGCAAGATCGCCGTGGCCCGCACCATCCGGATCACCGTCCAGCTGATCGGACTCGCCGGGGCGGCGGTCCTCACCCTGTGCTGGCTGCGCACGCAGGACCGGAGCACGTGGCTCTACCGCGGCGGGTTCGTCGTCGTCGCCGCAGCAGCGGGCGCCGTACTGCTCTCGTGTACCGACGCGCCGCGAGGCCCCCTGGCCCGGCTGCTGTCATTGGCGCCGCTGCGCTACGTCGGAGCCATCTCCTACGGCCTGTACCTCTACCACTGGCCGCTCTTCCAGTTCCTCACCCACAAGCGCACCGGCCTCACCGGCGGGGGGCTGCTCGCGCTGCGCTTCGCGGTGACGTTCGCCGTCGCAATTGTCTCCTACCACCTCATCGAGCAACCGATCCGGCGCGGGGCGCTCTCCCGGGCCCGGCTCCGCCGCTGGTTGCCCAGGGGGATCGCCGCCGCTGTCTTGCCGGTGACGTCGTTGCTCGTCGTGGCCGGGCTGATCACCGGGCTCACCCTGACGACGCAGGCATCCGCCAGGCAGATCGCCGCCGCCGGCGGGGTCCCGGCATCGCTGCCGAGCGTGCAGCCGCCTCCTCCGAAGCCGCCGGAGCTGAATCCGGCGCAGAAGGCGGCGCTGGGGCGGCCGATCAGAGTGCTGATCGAGGGAGATTCGCTGGCATCGACCTTCGCAGTGGGCTTCGGAGACCTCGGGTCGAAGTACCACTACCAGTCCTTCAACCTCGGCCTGCTCGGCTGCGGACTCGCCACCGTCGGGCCGTTCCGGGACGACCGGGGCGTGAACTATCCCAGCCCGGAGTGTGCGAAATGGCCAGCGAAGCGCGCCGCTGACGTCCGCACGTACGACCCCGACGTCGCGATCCTGCTGGCCGGGCGCTGGGAGGTCCTCGACCGGGTCTACCAGGGGCAGTGGATGCACGTCGGGGATCCGGCCTACGACAACTACCTGCTGCGCCAGATGGACCTCGCCATCAAAGTGCTCAGCTCCGGCGGGGCGAAGGTGCTGCTGCTGACCACGCCGTGCTTCGCGCCGCAGGAGCAGCCCGACGGCTCCACCTGGCCATTCGACGACCCCGCCCGGGTGACCCGCTACAACCAGCTGCTACGCCAGGCTGCGGCCCGCCACCCGGGAGTGGCCAGCATCGGCGATCTGGATGCCCAGTTCTGCCCGACCGGCCACTACTCGGCGTCGGTCAACGGGCTGGTCATCCGCACCTCCGACGGGATCCACATCTCCGAAGTCGGCGGGCAGTACGCCGCCGGCAAGCTCGCCTCTGAGGTGATCGCTCTCGGTTCCGTGCATCGGGCCGCCGAAGCCCGCAACACCCCGGCCAACCAGTCCGAGCCGCCGCCTCCCTGATATCAGCCGGCCGTTCAGCCGTCGGCGTGGACGGCAGCCCGTTCGCGCTGGCGCAGGAGCCAGCGATGGCCGACAGCGATACCGGGACGTTCCACGATCAGGTAGCTCACGGTCGAGACGGCGATGGTGACGACGGCTGCCGTCGCGAGCAAGGGCAGGAACGGCGCGTTCAGCACCTTCCACGGCGTGTGGGCCTGCAGCTCGCGGACCACCAGCTGGTGCCACAGGTAGATGCCGTAGGACACCAGACCGATCAGCGAGAGGAGGTGGCTGGCGAGCAGGCGCCGCACGAGGCCGGTGCGCGGGGTGCCGAACACCGCGGGCAGCAGCAGGAACAGGCCGAACAGCCCGTACAGAAGCTGGCGGGCGACGTCGGTGCCGGCGCCGCCGACGGCGAGCGGGTCGGTGGTGAGCCCGACCTGGGTGGCCACCAGCCAGAACAGGAAAGCGGCGACGGCCCAGCAGGCCAGGTCGGCCCCGGGCCTGCTGATCCACCGCAGCACTTTCGGCACCGCGCCGGTCTGGCTCACGTAGGCGCCGGTGACCGCGAGCGCCATGCCGAGCGCGAAGTGGTCACTCCACGACGGGAGCCAGCTACGAGCCGTCTGCGTCGGGCCGGTCGGGCAGGAGACGACCCAGAGCCTGAAGAGCAGGCTCGCGACGTACAGCACACCCAGCGCCGCCAGCTCCCGGCGCAGCACCGCCGCCGGGTCATGGGGACGCCCCCGCCGGCTGTCGAGCCGCCGCATCCACGCCGCCCACAGCGGCAGCGCCAGATAGAAGGTCACCTCGATGCACAGCGACCAGGCTTGGGTGATGCCGTGAAACACCCACTGCCGTGAGTACACCTGCAGGAAGAGCGCGTTTTCCAGGAAGCCGCTGACCCCGTGCACGCTCGCCCATCCGGTGAACAGGTAGGTGACGACGAGCGCCGCCCAGTACAGCGGCACGATGCGCAGCACCCGGCGCACGAGGTAGCTGCGCACGTTCGGCCCGGCGCGTCCCGCCAGCGCCGCTGCGGCGAACGGCCGGTAGAGCAGGAAGCCGGAGATCAGGAAGAAGACCGAGACCCCGATCTCGCCGCGGGCGGTGTAGCGGCCGAGCGAGGAGCGAAACGTGTAGCCCGATGCGGCGCCGACGTGCACCACGACCACCAGGAGAGCCGCGATCGCGCGCAGCCCGTCGAAGCCGGGCACGAACCCGGCCGCCTTCCCCCGGGTCTGAGCGGCGTCCGGCCCGGCAGCGCCCGGCGCGACAGCGGAGGTGGATGCCGCCGTCACACCGTCGCCCGATCCGGATCGACCGGTGGCTGCGGCACTGCCGGGTCAGGCGCATCGAGCTGGACCGCGTCGTCCTCAGGCGGCACGCCACGCTGCCGGCGGCGCTTGATGAGCTCCGCGAGACCCACGAAACCTGCCGTGCCCATGAGCACGAACGCCACTTCCGCGCTCGACCGGTAGCGGCTCTGGCCGAACGTGATCGCCGTCGAGATCGCGACGTTCACGATGAGCGCTGCGAGCGGGGTGACCGGGATCTTGCGTCTTCGCATCACGAAGACGCCGAACAGCGACGACGCCTCCAGGATGTAGAGCATCACCAGGCCGAAGCGGCCCCAGTTCAGTGGCTTGGTCTCGATCGTGGAGTCCAGCTGGACGTTCTGCAGCGGCCGATACCAGTCCCACGTGCGGCCCTCGCGGTCGACGATGAGCATCGGCAGTTCGCGCTTGTGCGCCTTGATGTAGTCCAGCGCGTCCTTGCGATAGATCGTGGCCTGCAGCGACAGGTCGCGGTAGACCCGCGGCTTGTAGATCACACAGGCCGCAGCCCAGTACGCGCGGAAGGCGCCCTTGTAGGTCAGGTCACAGTTCGCCGAGAGCAGGGTCACGTCGAACCCGCTGCTGATCGTGACCGGCTTGGCGAAACGCGAGAGGTTGTAGCCGACCCAGGGGCCGAGCACGAGGCAGCTCGTCAGCCCCGACGCGAGGATGAGGGTGATCCGGCGCTTCCACGCCATGCCCTTCATCCACAGCACCATCGGGACCATCATCAGCACCGGCAGCAGGATGGCTTCGGCACGCGAGAGCGTGGCGAGGGCGATGCCGAGCCCGAGCCAGCAGGCCGACTTCACGGTGCGGCGCTGCCAGAAGCGATAGGCCCACAGCACGGTGAGCGCCGTGGTCAGCTGCGCCGTCCCTTCGGACAGGACCCCACCGTCGTTGAACCAGAAGTAGGGGTAGATCGCCACGATCACCGCGGCGAAGATCCCGGCGCCCTTGCCGAAGAGCTCCCTTGCCGTGTACCCGATGATCACGATGGTTGACGTGTCCATCAGGCACGTGAAGATCTGGTGCTCGAGGTAGGTGTGCAGCCCGATCCAGGACTCACCGGCCAGCAGGACGATGTAGAGCGGCGGGTGCTCGGCGGCCTGCACGACCCAGCCGCGCTGAAAGAAGTCGTAGGGCTGGATGAAGCCGTGGCCGGTGGCCAGCAGGTTGGCGCCGTAGTGGTAGTAGTACGAGTCGCCGCCGATGTGCACGTGGTACTGGTAAATGAAGACGTAGCCGAGCCGCACCGTCAGCCCGAGCAGCGCGACGGCAATCATGGTCGCCCACCAGCGGGTGGGACGGTGGAGGCGCAGCCGCACGGCCGCAGGTTATCTGGCGCATCCCCGTGTGAGTCGCTGCCACGCCTGCCGAGGGGCGGATGCCCGACGCGAGCGGCTTCGAGCCCTAGTCTGGCCAGGTGTCCACTGACCGCCGGGTACGCGACTTGCTGGTCGTCGTCCCGGCGTGGAACGAGCAGGCGTCCGTGGGGCACGTGATCAAGGAGATCGGCTCGGCCTGCCCCGAGGCGGATGTCCTGGTCGTGGACGACGGGTCGACCGACGCCACCGCGTCCGTGGCCCGCCAGGCGGGTGCCGCCGTCCTGTGCCTGCCGTACAACCTGGGCGTCGGTGGCGCCATGCGCGCCGGCTTCCGGTACGCCATGCGCAGCGGCTACCGCGTCGTGGTGCAGGTCGACGCCGACGGCCAGCACGACCCCGCGGCCATCCACCAGCTGGTCGCGGCACTCGACGGACCCGACGGTGTGGACGGGGGGGCTGGTGGGGGGGCCGACATCGTCGTCGGGGCCCGCTTCGCCGGCGAAGGCGCGTACAAGGTCGGCAAGGCGCGGTGGTTCGCCATGCGGGTGCTCGCGCGTCTGCTCTCGAGGATCACGAAAACCCGGCTGACCGACGCGACCTCCGGCTTTCGCGCGACCGGCCCGCGCGCCCTGCCGCTGTTCGCGCGCAGTTATCCGACCGAGTACCTGGGCGACACGATCGAGTCGCTCGTCATCGCCGCCCGCTCGGGCTGCGTCTGCCGGCAGGTCCCGGTCGTCATGCGGCCGCGCTATGCCGGTACGCCGAGCCAGTCGGCCTGGAAGTCGATCGCCTACCTCGCACGCGCGTTCCTGGTACTCATGCTCGCCGCGGTGCGCCGCTGGCCGCAGCTGTCCCCGGGGGATGAGGATCAGCGCAAGGACGCGAAGGAGCAGCCATGATCCGAACCCACGTGATCGCCGGGGTCTGCGGCCTGCTCGTGCTCGCCGTGATGGTCGAACTGTTGCGGCGGCGCCAGCTGCGCGAGAAGTACGCCATCCTGTGGCTCGGCGTCAGCGTCGTCGTCATCGTGCTGGCGGCGTTCCCCGGGCTGCTGGACTGGTCGGCACACCGGCTGGGCATCTACTCGCCGCCCAACCTGCTGCTGTTCACCGCGGTGCTGGTACTGCTGCTCGTCGCGGTGCACCTGTCCTGGGAGGCGAGCCGGCTGGAGGAGGAGACCCGCACCCTCGCCGAGGAGATCGGGCTGCTGCGGATGCAGGTCGAGGCGCTCTCCCCGCTCTTGTCCCCGACCGTGCCTCCGGTAGCCGCGCCGACGCCGGCACCGGTGACCCCGCCGGCCCCGCGCAGTAGCCGCGCGTGTCCTCTGCTGACGTCGCTTCACCAGCCATGGCGGGGGTGGGGCCGCAACAGGCCACCGGGTCGCCCGGCCGGTTCCGCCATCTCGCGCCGCTCGACGGCTTGCGGGCGATCGCCGTGGCCGCCGTCATGGCGTTCCACACCGGCGCGGGCTGGGCCGTCGGCGGGTTCCTCGGGGTCGACGTGTTCTTCGTGCTGTCCGGCTTCCTGATCACGGTGCTGCTGGTGAAGGAATGGCAGCGCCGCGGCCGCGTCAGCCTGCGGCGCTTCTACGCCCGGCGCGCGCTGCGCCTGCTTCCGGCGGTCGCGCTGCTGTGCACCTTCCTGCTCATCGTCGGCCCGGTCGGCACCGGGGTCGCCGCGCGCAACGCGCTCTGGAAGGGCGTCGCCGGCACGCTGTTCTACTTCCAGAACTGGCAGCAGGCGTTCCACCTGATCCCGATCCTGCAGCTGACCGACCACACCTGGTCACTGGCGATCGAGGAGCAGTTCTACCTGGTGTGGCCGGCCTTGCTGCTCGGATCGATCTACTGGGCCCGGCGCAGCGGCCGTGACCCGCTGGCCGCCGCCCTGGTCTTCGCCCTCGCGCTAGCCGCCGTTTCGGCTGTGCTCAAGATCGTGATGTGGTCCGGTGTCAGTTCGCAGTCGCGGATCTACTACGGAACCGACACCCGGGCTGACTCGCTGCTGATCGGCGCCGCGCTCGCGATCCTGTACGCCGGTGGCCGGCTGGAGCGGCTACGGCGCCCGCTGCCGGCGTTGGCGCCGCTGGCGGTGCTGATCATCGTCGCCGCTTTCGGTTTTGCCCATGACAACTCGGCGCGGATCTACCAGGGTGGACTTACCGCGTTCGCCCTCGTCTGCGCGGTCCTGATCGGCGGGATCGCGCTCGCGCCGGGAAGCCCGGTCGGGCGACTGCTCGCGCTACCGCCGCTGGTCTGGCTCGGACGCATCTCCTACGGCATCTACCTCTGGCACTGGCCCGTCTTCCGGTACCTGCACGAGGCCCGCCTCGGGCTGTCCTGGGGACCCACCCAACTGGTGCGGATCGCGGTCACGCTCGCTGCGGCGACGATCTCGTTCTACGTGTTGGAGCGGCCGCTGCTGCTGCTGCGGCACCGCTTCGATCCGCCGGTGGACTCGCCCGCCGCAGATCCCGTGGCAGGCTAGCCGCATGCCCCGCGCGCTGATCACCGGAATCACCGGACAGGACGGTCTGTATCTCGGCGAGTTGCTCGAAGACAAGGGCTACGAGGTGTTCGGGCTGGTCCGCGGCCAGAGCAACCCGAAGATCGCCACGGTGGAGCGCGTCATCCCGGGCGTCACCCTGCTCGAGGGTGACCTGACCGACCTGCCGTCGCTGATCGGCGCCATGGAGATCGCTCAGCCGGACGAGGTCTACAACCTCGGCGCGATCTCGTTCGTCGGGCTCTCGTGGAAGCAGGCGGAACTGACCGGCGAGATCACCGGGCATGGGCGTGCTGCGGGTGCTCGAGGCGATCCGCATCTCCACCCAGAACGACATGAGCCGGGTCCGCTTCTACCAGGCCTCGTCCTCAGAGATGTTCGGCAAGGTGCGCGAGGTCCCGCAGACGCGAGAGCACCCCGTTCCACCCCCGCTCGCCGTACGGGGTCGCGAAGACCTTCGGGCACTACATGACCGTCAACTACCGCGAGTCCTACGGCGCCCACGCCAGCTCGGGGATCCTGTTCAACCACGAGTCGCCAACGGCGCGGCTACGAGTTCGTCACCCGCAAGGTCACCCGGGCCGTCGCCCGGATCTAGCTCGGCCTGCAGGAGACGACTCGCGCTGGGCAACCTCGAAGCCCGCCGCGACTGGGGCTACGCCGGCGACTACGTCAAGGCCATGTGGGCCATGCTCCAGCAGGACGAGCCCGACGATTACGTCGTCGCCACCGGCAGCACCCACAGCATCCGCGAGCTGCTCGACGTCGCCTTCGCCCGGGTCGCCATCGCCGACTGGAGCAAGTACATCACCCAGGACCCGCGCTTCTTTCGCCCCGCCGAGGTCGACCTGCTCGTCGGCGACGCGAGCAAGGCCCGCGACGTGCTGGGCTGGACCCCCGAAATCGGCTTCCAGGAGCTGGTCGAGCGCATGGTCGACGCCGACGTCAAGGCCGAGCAGATGGCCGAGCGACACCGCGAGTAGGCCCGCGCGGCGGCGAGCTGCGACTCGCGTGGCCAGGACCCTGGCCGAGGGCGTCGGCGGCGCTAAACTCGGCCGGAGGATCTGCGCCTTTGGCCTCCGTGGCTCTGCGGCCCGAGGCCTGTTGGGAGTACGCGACTTGTGAGGCTGAGCGCGCGGTCGGCTGATGCGGCTGACTCGACCCGGCCCGCGAGCGCGACCCCCGCGGTGCCCATCAAGGCTCCCGCGGCTGCGCCGGCTGGCTCCGGCGGGCCCGATGACCCGCCGGTGAGCTCCGACACCCGCGCTGCCGTTCGCGGCGCCAGCCCGATCGCTCTCGCCGGCCTGGTCGCCAACATCGCCAACATCGGCGTCACGCTGCTGGTCGCCCGCCTGCTCTCGACCCGCGGCTACGGCGCCCTCAACCAGCTGGTCGCCGTCTTCTTCGTGCTGTCGATGCCCGGATCGGCCCTGCTCGTCGGCATCGTGCGCCGGGTCACACTCTGGCAGCGGACGGGCCACGGTCCGCGGGTCGCCGGCTGGGCCTACCGCACCCGGCGCCGCGCGCTGGTCCTGGTCGTCGCCTGGGCGGTCGTCGCCATCGCCATCCGTGGCCCGCTGGCGGGGCAGCTCTCGTTGCCCGGGCCGGGCGGGCTGTCGGAAACCCTCATCGCCGGGGCCGTCTGGGGCGTGCTCTGCCTGGAGCGCGGCCTGCTCCAGGCGGCTCACGCCTACCGCGCGCTCGGGGCCAACCTGCTGGTGGAAGGCCTGTCCCGGTGCGTGCTGACGATCGCTCTCGTAGGCGCGGGGTTCGGCGTCACCGGAGCCGCGGTCGCCATCCTGCTTTCGGTGCTGCTGGCGGAAGCGCACGCGCTCACCGCGCAGGGGATCATCGACCGGCGCGCCGTGCGCCGCGCAGCAGCAGCCGCCAAGATCGATGGGGCGCCGCCGGTTGTGCCCGTCGCCGGCCCGGCCGAGCTGCCGGCCCAGCCCCCCTTACTCCGGCCGACCTCGACCGAGCAGCGCCGGGAGCGTCGCACGCTGGCGACCGACCTGATCAGCGCGCTGTTCGCGCTCGCGTTGCTGGCCATCCTGCAGAACTTCGACGTCGTGCTGCTCGGACGCGAGGCCCCCGAAAACGCCGGCAGCTACGCCCCCATTTCGGTGGCCTGCAAGCCGCTGGTGCTCGCCTCGTTCGTCCTCGCCGGTTTTCTCCTGCCGGAAGCGGCGTCGCGGCGTCACGCCGGCCAGCACGCGCTGCGCCAGCTCGGCGTGGTGCTGGCGGTTATCGCCGTCCCGGCCACCGTGCTGATCGCGCTGAGCGGCGCGGTACCGAGCCAGGTCCTGCGCATCGCGTTCGGGCCGCGCCTGACCGCCGCGGCGCCGGCCTTCCTGATGCTCGCCCTCGCGATGACCCTGCTGGCCGCCACCGTGCTCTTCACGCACTACCTGCTGGCCGCCGGCCGCCCTGCCGTGCTGCTGGTGCTCGCCCTCGGCGCCGCACTCATGGTGATCCTGCTGCTGAACGCTCACGGTGCGATCGTCGCGACGGCCCGGGTCGACCTCATCGGACAGGCCATCGTCGCGGTGGCTACCGGAGCGCTCGTGCTTCACACCGCGCGTCCGCACGGTCGTGCAAGGTCCGTGGGATAGCCTCGGGCAGCCGCGCAGCGGCCTGGCGATAAGACCCCCCGAGGAGCTCGTGACTGACCTGGTGCCGGCGGCCTTGTCAGCAACCGGCACACCCGCCGAGGCGGACGTAATCGTGGGAGATCCCTCGCTTCAGGCGCTCGTCGAAGCGTCCGGCCTGACCCGCATCCACCTGCTGGCCTGGCGCGACCTCGCCGATCCCGAGGCAGGCGGCAGCGAGGTGCACGCCGACAAGGTCGCCCAAGCGTGGGCCCGGGCCGGCACTCGACGTGACCATGCGCACTGCCGCGGCCTCCGGTCAGCGCGCCTATGGCAAGCGCAACGGCTACTCGCGTCGTGCGCAAGGCAGGCCGTTACACTGGTCTTCCCGCGCACGGCCCTTTCCGGGATGATCGGCCGGACCGGCGCCCGCGACGGCCTCGTCGAGATCTGGAACGGCATGCCGTTCTTCTCGCCGATCTGGGCCCGCGGCCCGCAAGATCGCCTTCCTGCACCACGTGCACGCCGAGATGTGGCGATGGTGCTGCCGCCGAAGCTCGCGAAACTCGGGGAGACTCATCGAGTTCCGGGCGGCGCCGCCGTTCTACCGGTCGCTCGCCGATCGTCACGCTTTCCCGATCCAGCCGCGACGAGATCATCGAGCTGCTCGGCTTGCCGGAGGAGAACGTCACCGTCGTCCCGCCCGGGATCGACCCGGTGTACCGGCCGGGCGGGCAGCAGCTCGCCCCACCCTCTCGTCGTCGCCGTCGGCCGCCTCGTGCCGGTGAAGCGCCCGGCCGTATTGGTCGCCGCACTGCTGGCGACCAAGAAGGCGGTGCCCGGCGCTCGAGGCCGTGCTGGTCGGCGAGGGTTACGAGCGTGAAGCCGCTCGAGGCCCAGATCCGCGCGGCCGGCGCCGAGGATTGGTTACGCCTGCCGGGCCGGGTCAGTGACGCCGAACTCGTCCAGCTCTACCAGCAGGCGTGGGTGCTGACCTCAGCGTCGGCACGTGAAGGCTGGGGCATGACGCTCACCGAGGCCGCCGCCTGCGGGACGCCCGCCGTCGTCACCGACATCGCCGGGCACCGCGATTCCGCCGAGCCGGGCGTCAGCGGGCTGCTCGTGCCGTCACCGGCCGCGCTCTCACCCGCGCTGACCCGCGTCCTGCTCGACCCGGCCGAACGGGAGGCACTGAGCCGCGGGGCGCTCGGTCACGCCTCCCGCTTCACCTGGGAGGTGACCGCCCGCGAGACGTTTCGGGTGCTCGCCGGTGAGGCCGACCGATTCGCGGCGCGACGGCGAGGCGGCCTGGGCCGGGGGTCGGCCCGACACGCTGGAAACACTGGAAACACTGGTAACTCAGTGCCCCGTACCGCGAAGTGACCGTCACCACAGGGTCAGCGCCAGAGTCGGCCGGCGTCCCCACCCGACCGGGGACGCCACCCGCCACCCGCCGGCTGCGCGGCCTTCCCCGCCGCGCCCCTTCGTGGCCTGCACTGATCATCGCGCTGATCTCGTACGTGCCACTGCTGCTCACCGCGCCCGGATACGTCGGGGCCGACACCAAGCAATACCTCTACATCAATCCCGACCGGCTGCTCGCGCGCGCGCCGTACCTCTGGGACCTGCACACCGGGATGGGCGGCGTCACTCACCAGAACATCGGCTACCTGCTGCCCCAGGGCCCGTGGTACTGGATCTTCGAGCACCTGCACGTGCCCATCTGGGTGGCGCAGCGGCTCTGGACCGGCACCCTGCTGTTCGCCGCCGGGATGGGCGTGCTCGCGCTGCTGCGCACGTTCGGCTGGAAGAACCGGCCGTCGTTCCTGGCAGCGATCGCCTACCAGCTCTCCCCGTACGTGCTGGAGTACGTCGCCCGTATCTCGGCGATCCTGCTGCCCTGGGCCGGGCTGCCGTGGATGGTCGTCTTCGTCGTTCGCGGCTTGCGCTTTCAGGCGTTGCACGTCACGCATGGCCCCGGCGGAGAGTTCGCCGACGCCGACGCCGCAGGCAGCATCGCGGGAGTCGAGGATTTCGGCGCCGCGCCGCAGGACGAGCAGGACGCGGACCTTTTCGACGAGGAGTTCGAGCGCGAGGAAGGTCACTTCTCGCGTTTCCTGCACGGCCTCGCCCGCTGGCGCTACCCCGCGCTGTTCGCGCTCGTCGTGGCTCTCATCGGCGGGACGAACGCGACCTCCCTCATCTACGCCGGGCTCGCACCAACCATCTGGCTGCCGTTCGCCATCGCGCGACGCGAGGTCACCTTCCGCGACGCGCTGGCGTTCGTCGCGCGCACGGTGCTGCTGATGACGGCGGTGAGCGCCTGGTGGATCAGCGGGCTGGCGAGCCAGGCCGCGTACGGACTCGACGTGCTCGCGTACTCCGAGACGGTCAAGACGGTGTCGTCCGACTCGCAGGCGTCGGAAGTGCTGCGCGGGCTCGGCAACTGGTTCTTCTACGGCCGCGACGGCATCAGCGCCTGGATCCAGCCGTCACTGACGTACACCGAGAACCTGGCGATACTCGCGGTCTCGTTCGCGATTCCGATCCTCTCGCTGGCCGCGGCGGCCTGCCTGCGCTGGGTGCACCGGGCCTACTTCGTCACGCTGGTGCTCGTCGGCACCGCACTGTCGGTCGGCGTCTACCCGTACAACCACCCCTCGCCCGCGGGCGCCCTGTTCAAGGCGTTTGCTGCGGACTCGACGGCCGGGCTCGCGCTGCGCTCGACGCCGCGAGCCGTCCCGCTCGTCGCGCTCGGGTTCGGCGTGCTGCTGGCGGCCGGGGTGGAGTCGCTGTTCCACCTGCCCTGGCGGCGGCTGGTCCCGTCCGGCGAATCGGTGCGGCGGCGGCGCTTCGCCGCCCGCCGGTGGGTGCCGGCCGGAGCGTTCCTGGCTGTGGTGGCCCTGATCGCGCTCAACATGCTCCCGCTGTGGCGCGGACAGTTCGTCGATCCCAACCTGCGCCGGCCGGAGAAGCTCCCCGCATATCTCACGCAGGCAGCCGCGTCCCTCAACGCGGCGCCGCGCATCGACGGATCCCAGACGCGGGTCTTCGAACTGCCCGGCGCCGACTTCTCCGACTACCGCTGGGGTGCGACCCTCGACCCGCCGCTGCCCGGCCTGATGAACCGTCCGTACGTCTCCCGGGAACTCATCCCGGCCGGCACCCCGCAATCCGCCGCGCTGGTGCGGGCCATTGACCGCCGGCTGCAGGAGGGCGTCTACGAGCCGTCGGCACTTCCTTCACTGGCCCGCCTGATGGGCGTCGGCGATGTGGTGCTGCGCAGCGACCTGCAGTACGAGCGCTTCCGCACCCCGCAGCCGATCTCGACCTGGAATCAGTGGATCTCGCAGCTGCCGCCGGGGCTCAGCGCGCCGAAGAAATTCGGGCCTCCGGTCGCCGACACCCCGGTGATCCCCTTCGTCGACGAGATCAGCCTGGCGAACCCGCCCGGTGCTGCCGAGCCGCCCGCGATGGCCGACTTCTCGGTGACCGACCCGGTGCCGATCGTGCGCGCCGAGCGCGCCAGCGATCCGTTGCTGGTGGCCGGCGGCAGCGAAGGCCTGGTCGACGCCTCCGCCGCGGGAATGCTCGATACGACCGGCGTCGTCCGCTTCGCCGCCTCGCAGACCACCGCCAAGACGAACAAGACCGCGGCCGCCCCGGTGCCATTCAACGCCGACCTGCTGCTCACCGACTCCAACCGCAAGCGCGCCGAGCGCTGGGGCACGGTCCGCGAGAACTACGGCTACGTCGAGACCGCCACCGGCAAGCCGCTCGTGAAGGACCCCAACGACGCCCGCCTGCCGGTCTTCCCCGGTGAGACCACGGCGGACCAGACGGTCGCCGTGCTCGGCGGGGTCGCCGACATCGAGGCTTCCGGCTACGGCAACGAGGTGAGCTACTCGCCTGCCAACCGGCCGTTCTACGCTTTCGACGGCGACCCGACGACCGCGTGGTCGGTGGGCGCGTTCGGCGATCCCCGCGGGCAGCGGCTGCGGGTGGATCTGCTGAAGCCCGTGACGAGTGACCACATCACGCTCGTGCAGCCGCACGCGGTGCCGGCGACGCGCACGATCACCAGGGCGCTGCTCACCTTCTCCGACGCTGGCAAGAACGCCACGACCGTGACCGTGGACATGACCCCCGCCTCGCTGACGGAGGCCGGCCAGGTGGTGCACTTCCCGAGCCGCTCCTTCACCCAGGTCGAATTCAAGATCATCCAGACCAGCAACGGCACGCTGCGGCAGTACGACGGTCAGAGCGGGGTGGGGCTGACAGAGCTGGGGATTCCCGGGGTCACGGCAACCGAGACGCTGCGCCTTCCCACCGACCTCTTCCAGGCCGCCGGCACCGATGGCGCCAACCAGCAGCTGTCGATCATGCTGACGCGCGACCGGGCTAACCCGCAGGAGCCCTTCAAGACCGACACCGAGCTGTCGATGTCGCGCGAATTCACCCTGCCGACCACCCGCACCTTCGGCATCGGTGGCACCGCCCGGGTGTCGGCGACGACCAGCGATTCGATCCTCGATCAGCTGCTGGGCCGCACGGCCAACGCGGCGACCGCTTCCGCGGTGGCGCCCGGCAGCGGGGTCGTCACGGCCATGTCGTCGTCCTCGCTTCCCGGCTCGCTCGACGCCCGCGCGTCGTCGGCGATCGACGGCAATCCCAAGACCGCGTGGACGAACTCGTTCGGCGGCAACATCGGCTCCTGGATCCAGATCCACTCGGCCACGCCGACCACGCTTTCCAAGCTCGACCTGCAGATCATCGCTGACGGCAAGCATTCGGTGCCGACCACGATCAAGCTCGTGGTCGACGGCAAGCGAGAGCGCATCCTTCACCTGCCCGCCATCGCCGACCAGAAGGCGGCCGACAGCACCGTCTCGGCGCCGGTCTCCTTCACACCGGTCACGGGGCAGACCTTCCGCTTCGTCATCACCGGCGAGCGACGCGAGATCACCACCGACTACTTCAGCCACGGCCCGCTCGAGCTCCCCGTCGCGATCGCCGAACTCGGCGCTCCCGGGCTGAAGGTCGCGGCCGCCGACGCGACGCTGCCCAGCACCTGCCGCACCGATCTGCTGAAGGTCGACGGCAAGCCGATCGGCCTGCAGATCGGTGGCTCGAGCAGCGCCGCCATCGCCCGCGAAGGACTCCAGGTACAGCTGTGCGGCACGCCGGTCACGCTCTCGGCAGGCATGCACACGCTGACGACCGCGCGCGGCAGCATCACCGGCTTCGACCTCGACCGGCTGATCCTCTCCTCGGCCGCCGGCGGGATAGCGGCCGACCCGACCGATCCCTTCCCGGGCACCGTGCGCACCGCCACCACGAAGGGCTCGGACGTGCCGGTAGTGACGGTGACCGGGCAAGGCCCGGTGGCGTACCGGCTCGCGGTCAGCGGCGCGGTTCCCGGCAAGCCGTTCTGGCTGGTGCTCGGCCAGAGCCTGTCCGCCGGCTGGGCCGCCAAGGCAACCGGTCTCGGCAGTCTCGGCAAGTCGCAGCTGGTCGACGGTTATGCCAACGGCTGGTTGATCACCCCGACATCGTCGACGTTCGACGTGTCGCTGGACTGGACCCCGCAAAACCGCGTCTGGATCGGCATCGGCATCTCCGCCGTCACCTTGCTCATCTGCCTGCTGCTGGTGCTCCGGCGTTCGCCGGTGCGCCTGCGGATCGCACCGGCGACCGACCCCGAGCCCGGGTCGGAATCCGCCCCCGCGCTCATCTCCCCTGTCGCCAAGGATCCCGGCAAGATCCCTATCGTCCGCGCAGCCATCGCGGTGCTGGTCTCGGCGGGCCTGGCGTTCGCCCTGATCACCCCGCTCGCCGGGCTGATCGTGCTGGCGCTGACGGCTGCCGCGCTCGTCATCCCCCGCGGGCGCATCCTGCTGCGGGCGGGGTCGGTCGCCGCGCTCGCCATCAGCGCGGCCTACGTCCTCGAGGTGCAGGCCCGGTACAAGCTGCCCGAGACCGGCCAGTGGGTACAGGCATTCCACAAAGTGGCGACGATCTCGTGGCTCGCCGCCGCGTTGCTGGTCGCCGACGTCCTGCTCGGCTGGGCGCGCCGCGAGGTGCCGCGCGATCCCCCCGGTCTACAAGGGCCGCAGTGACCGCCTGCTCGACCCGGCTTGCTGACTCTGGCTGCGCGCGCTAGCTGACCGTGAACAGCGTGGTCACGGTGCCGTCTGGCGCTCCGTTGTTGCCGAACTTGCAGCCGGTCGTGCCGGTGTCGAATTGGGTGCTGTCGAGATTGCCGAGGTCCTTCGTGATGTCGTGGGCGGCTTCGCTGAATCCCGTCGACACCACCTGGAATCGGTGGTGTGGATTCTCGACGAGGGTGTCGATGCTGTCCTTGATCGACGTTGGAGCGGCGGCGGCCAGCGAACTTGCCAGCTGCGCAGCATGCCGATACAGCGCAGCGTCCGGCTGCAGTTCCTGAGCCACCTGGGTCTGGACGGCAAGCGGGGTTTGAGTGTCCGCCCAGACCTTCGTGGCCTTCGCTGAGGCCTCGGTCAGTGTGGGCCATGCGTTCTTGAGCTGCTCGCAATAGCGGCTGAACGAGGCCGCATGCGCCGAAGAGCCCCCACCGCCCCCGCCGCCACAGCCCGTGACCAGGACCAGCAGCACGCCGGCCAGCGCTGCTCCCGTCGAGCGGAAGCGACGGTGTGACCGGCGGGACTCGACTACCGCCCGCACCACCTTGTTCGGTACTCCAACCAGCATGCGCTCGAACACGCGAACCCCCCGTCGCTGCATCATCTCGGAAGAAACCAGGCCGCCTGAAACCAGCTCAAGACCAGGCCAAGAATCAGGGACACAGCCCTGATGTGCGTCGCAGATTTCTATAGCTGGCCCAACTGATGGCCGATCGCGCTGGTCATTCGATGGTGGAAACGGTCATGAGGCTCAACAGGATTCGAGTCACCACACAATCGACCGAATCAACACACAATGAACCGCGTACAGCTTCTCGCAGAAGAATTGGGGACCCATGAGTTAGCCGTGTGATTTACCCCGCGCGGCGACCGGGCCATTGTGAGTGCGTCGAGCCCGCTTGCTACGCCGGGATCGCTTTGTCCTGCAGCTCATGACAGGTGGGTCACCCAGGCTTCGGGCGACTCAGTGCGCGGCGTCGTCCCAGGTGCGCCCGGAGCCGACGCTGATGTCGAGCGGCACATCCATCTGATAGGCGCCCGCCATCTCCCGCCGGACGAGTGCCTCGACCTCGTCGCGCTCGCCGGGCGAGATCTCGAGCACCAGTTCGTCGTGCACCTGCAGCAGCAGCCGGGAGCGGAGCTTGGCCTCGCGCAGCGCCCGGTGCACCCCGAGCATGGCGATCTTGATGATGTCTGCGGCGGAGCCCTGGATGGGGGCGTTCAGCGCCATCCGCTCCGCCATGGCCCGGCGTTGGCCGTTGTCGGAGGCGAGGTCGGGCAGGTAGCGGCGGCGGCCGAGGATCGTTTCGGTGTAGCCGTTGCCGCGGGCCTCGTCGACGACCGATCGCAGGTAGGTTCGCACGCCGCCGAAGCGGGCGAAGTAAGCGTCCATCTGCTCGCGCGCCTCGTCGCGCGGGATGGCGAGCTGGGCAGCGAGACCGAAGTCCGACAGGCCGTACGCGAGCCCGTAGGACATGGCTTTGATCCGCCGGCGCAGCTCCGGGTCGACGTCCTCGGGCGCGAGTTCATGCACCCGCGACGCCACCCAGGTGTGCAGATCCTCCCCGGACGTGAACGCCTCGATCAAGCCCTCGTCGCCGGACAGGTGAGCCATGATGCGCATTTCGATCTGGCTGTAGTCGGCGGTCAGCAGGCTCTCGAAGTCGGCTCCGACGATGAAGGCCTGCCGGATCTGGCGGCCCTCGGCCGTCCGCACCGGAATGTTCTGCAGGTTCGGATCGGTCGAGGAGAGCCGGCCGGTCGCGGCGATCATCTGGTTGAACGTGGTGTGGATGCGCCCGACCGGATCCACCATGGGGATGAGCGAGTCGACGACGGTCTTCAGCCGCGCCACGTCGCGGTGGCGTAGCAGCGCCGGGATCACCGGATGGTCACTTTGCAGCGCGAGCCAGCCGAGCGCGTCGGCATCGGTGGTGTAGCCGGTCTTGATGCGCTTGGTCTTCGGCAGCTTCAACTCCTCGAACAGCACGACCTGCAGCTGCTTGGGGGAGCCTAGGTTGAACTCGTGGCCCACGGCCTCGTAGGCGGCCTGCGCCGAGCTGCGGACCTGCGTGCCGTACTGCGCGGAGAGCCGCTCCAGATGCTCGGTGTCGGCGGCGATGCCGACCCGCTCCATGTCCGACAGGACACCCACCAGGGGCAGCTCGATCTCGCGCAGCAGCCGGGTGCCGCCGCGCCGCTCGAGGTCCTGCTCCAGCGCGATCGCGAGGTCGCGGACGGCCCGGGCCCGCAGCCCGTCCTCCGCCGCCTCGCCTTCTTCACCGGTGCCGTCGAGGGTGAGCTGCCCGTCGCTCTCCACCGCCGCCGATTCGGCCCGCAGCTCCCGGCGCAGGTAGCGCAGCGCCAGATCGGCCAGGTCGAATGAGCGTTGCCCGGGAAGCGCCAGGTAGGCAGCCAGGGCGGTGTCACTGGTGACGCCCGCCAGCGTCAGCCCGTGCGCGGCGAGCGCGAGCAGCGGGCCCTTGACATCGTGCACGGCCTTAGGCTGGGCGGGATCAGCGAGCCATGCGGCAAGAGCCTGCTCGTCCCCGGCCCCGAGCCGCGTCGGGTCGACCCACGCGGCCGCACCGTCGCCCGCGGCGATCGCCACCCCGGACAGCGTGCCGGTGCCGCGACCCCAGGTCCCGCGGAAGCCAAGCCCGCAGCGTTCACCGGTCCGGGCGTGCTCGGCCAGCCATGGCGCGACCTCCCCGGAGCCGAGCGTCTGCACGTCGACGTCGAAGCCCTGGTCGGCCTCCGGCTCGACCGCCGACAGCGTCGCGTACAACCGCTCGCGCAGCACGCGGAACTGCAGGGTGTCGAACAGCTGGTGGACCGCCTCCCGGTCCCACGACCCGAGCCGGAGATCATGCGGATGCACCGGCAACTCCACCGAGCGCAGCAGCTCGGTCAGCTGCCGGTTGCGCACCACCGACGCCAGGTGCTCGCGCAGGGCCGCCCCGGCCTTGCCCGGTACCTCGTCCACCCGGTCGACGAGCGCATCGAGCGACCCGAATTGCGTGATCCACTTCGACGCGGTCTTCTCCCCCACCCCGGGAATCGACGGCAGGTTGTCGGACGGGTCGCCGCGCAGCGCCGCGAAGTCCGGGTACTGCTCGGGTGTCAGGCCGTACTTGGCCTTCACCTCCTCAGGAGTGAAGCGGGTCATGTCGCTGATCCCGCGCCGGGTCATCAGCACGGTGATGTCGTCGTCGACGAGCTGCAGCGCATCCCGGTCGCCCGTGACGATGAGCACATCCATGCCCTCGTGCTCGGCCTGGGTGGCGAGGGTCGCGATGACGTCGTCGGCCTCGAAGCCCGGGGCGCTGACCATCGGCACCGCCAGCGCGTCGCACACCTCGCGGATCAGCGAGACCTGGCCCCGAAAGTCCGTGGGGGTCTGCGCACGGTTGGCCTTGTACTCGGCGAAAGCCTCGTGGCGGAACGTCGGGCGGCTCTCGTCCCACGCGACCGCCAGGTGGGTCGGGGTCTCGTCGCGCAGGACATTGATCAGCATCGCGGTGAACCCGTAGACCGCGTTGGTCGGCTGCCCGGTCGTGGTCGAGAAGTTCTCCACGGGCAGCGCAAAGAACGCCCGATACGCCAGCGAGTGCCCGTCGAGCAGCAGCAGCCGTTCCTTCTGCGCCGGCTCGTCGACGGGCTTGTGCGGTGCCCGTCGGCGGCGGACGTGCGGTTCGGCCTGCGCGGTCGGCGCATCAACTTCGGGCACGCCCGCGAGTCTAGGGTCGAAGCCATGACAGACACGGCCACCAAGGAAAGCGGCGAAGCGCCGAAGGACCCGGCCGACCCGTTCGACGGCGCCTTCCTGGGCGGCTTCAACACGCTGCTGGGATTGAAGATCGACGAGTGCACCCCCGACACCGTGCGCGGGCACGTCGCGATCCACGAAGGTTTGCTGCAGCCGTACGGGATCGTGCACGGCGGCGTCTACGCCTCGATCGCCGAGTCCGCGGCGAGTCTCGGCGGCGCGACCTGGAACATGGCCCGCGTTCCCGGCGGGCGCACCGTCGGGGTCAGCAACGCGACGAGCTTCCTGCACGCCGTCCGTGAGGGCACGCTCGCGATCACCGCCACCCCCCTGCACCGCGGGCGAACCCTGCAGCTGTGGCAGGTGCTGATCACCGACGAAAGCGGCCGCCTCGTCGCCAAGAGCGACGTGCGGCTGGCCAACCTCGACCCGTCGCCCGGCGGCTGACCCGGCCCGTAATTTCGAGAAACAGACGGTTTCGCGCGGTCGGAGCGTGCCTAACGCGAAATCCAGGATGCGACGCGGGCTAGGTGTGGGCTAGGTGGTCGGGCTAGGTGGTACTGCGGCGCCGAACGGGGGCAGCCCTTCCGCCGGTGATCCCCAGCCGCAGGCGGCGCCGGCGTGCCCCGTCGCCGCTGTCGGCCTCTGCCGCCGCGACCTCGGCCCCGAGGATCCGGCGCAGACCGGCGACCGGCGCCACGCGGTTCACCGAGACCGGGGCGAATCCGAGGCGAGCGAAAAACCGGTTGGCTTCGCGCGAGGAGGCATAGACGGCGACCCTCAGGTGATCGACGTCACGCTCGGCGGCCCATTGTGTGGCGGCTGCTACGAGCACCCGGCCGACACCGGCCCGGCGCGAGTTGGCCGCAACGGTGAGGTGCGAGAGCACGATCGCCGGAGCCGACGCCAGCGTGCTGGATGTGCCGATGGAGCACACCACCATGCCTGCCAGCCCCTCCCGGCCCAAGGCCACCAGCAGGCGCTGCTCGGGATCGGCGATCACGGCCGCGAAGCGCCCCGCCGCAGCCTCGCGCATCGCCGAGGGATCGGAAGGCATCGGCACCGAACGGCGCGGTCCGGCCGCTCGCAACTGGTCGAACAGATCGAGCAGCTCGGGGATGTCGGCGGCTACTGCCTCGCGGGCAGAGACCGTCACACGACGCACGCCGATCCCCCTCTATTCGGGTACACAGCTACGCACCGTGACTACACGAGCCTACCGTCAATTCCGGGGCCGCTGCCGATGCGATGCGGCTCCTAGGGCGCCGATTCCCCTTCACCGAGGTAGGCCGCTCGTACCCGCTCGTCAGCGAGCAACTCGGCGGAACTGCGGGCGAGCACGATCTCACCGTTGGCCAGGACGTAACCGCGGCTCGCGTACTTGAGCGCCTGCGCCGCGTTCTGCTCGACCAGCAGCACGGCGGTGCCCTGCTCGTTGATTTGCTGGATGATGCTGAAGATCCGGGCGACGATCAGCGGGGCGAGCCCCATCGATGGCTCGTCCAGCAGCAGCAGGCTGCGGACGAGCCATCAACGCCCGGCCGATCGCGAGCATCTGCTGCTCGCCGCCCGACAGCGTGCCCGCCTGCTGTTTGCGGCGTTCGGCCAGCACCGGGAAGAGCGAGAAGACCCGGTCGGAGTCCACAGCGAAATGGCGTTTGTCGAGGTAGGCGCCGATCTCCAGGTTCTCCATGATCGACATCCGCGGGAAGACCCGGCGGCCTTCCGGGACGTGACCGATGCCGAGGCTCACCACCTTGTGCGCCGGCATCCGGTCGATCCGCTCGCCGCGCAAGCGCACCTCACCCTTGGCCAGCCCCAGCAGGGCCGAGATGCTGCGTAGCGTGGTCGTCTTGCCAGCCCCGTTGGCCCCCAGCAGCGTGACGATCTCCCCGTTACCGACAGTGAGCGAGATGCCGCGCAGCGCCGTCACGGCGCCGTAGCTGACGCTGATGTTGTCGACCTCGAGCAGCGGCGCCCCGCTGGAGTGATTGCTCATGTCAGCGCCCATGTCAGCGCTCATGTCGTGGCCTCGTGGTCGCTGCCGAGATAGGCCTCGATGACCGCCGGATCCCGCTGGACCTGCGACGGGGTACCGCCCGCGATCACCTTGCCGAAGTTGAGCACCACGACGTGCTCGGCGAGCCCCATCACCAGTGGCATGTCGTGCTCGATCAGCAGGACGCTGATGCGCTCCGCGGCGATGCTTCGGATCAGGGCCGACAGCTCCCGCTTCTCCGTCGGGTTGAGCCCCGGCAGCCGGCTCGTCCAGCAGCAGCAGTCGCGGCCTGGTGCCGAGCGCGCGGGCGATCTCCAGCCGGCGCTGCTCGCCGTAGGGCAGGCCGCCGGCGGGGATGTTGGCGCGAGCCACCAGGCCCACCCGATCCAGCAACGCCATCGCCGCGGCCGCGCTCTCCCGGTCGTCACGCCGTCCTCGGGGCAGCCCGAGCATGTGGCTCATCGGGCCGGAACGCTGCAACGTCTCGACCGCGACCTGCACGTTTTCCAGCGCGGTCAGGGCCGGAAACAACCGGATGTTCTGGAAGGTGCGAGCGATGCCGAGGCGCGCGATCTTGTGCGGCTTGCGACCGAGGATCGACACGCTGCCGCCGGCGCCATGGAAGACGACCTTGCCGCGCTGCGGGTGGTAGGCCCCGGTCAGGCAGTTGAACAGCGAGGTCTTGCCGGCGCCGTTGGGGCCGATGACGGCGAGCACGCTGCCGCGGGCCATCGTCAGCGACACGTCGTCCAAGCTGGTCAGACCGCCGAAACGCAGGGTGACGTTCGAGACCTCCAGGACCGGCGCACCCATCGGCGCGCCGGGCGGGGCAGCCTCGTCCTTGGTCAGGCTGCTCACGAATTGCTGCCACTCATGGTGGCGTCGGCGTGTCCGACGCCGGCCTCGGAAAGGGCGAGCTCACGACTTCGCCGGCGCGACGGAAGCAGGCCCTGCGGGCGGAACACCATCATCAGCATGATCACCGCGCCGAAGTAGATGTAGCGGTCGTTGGCCGGAACGGTGTCTTTCAGGTTGTAGAGCAGGCCCTGTAGCACGATCGCGCCGAGCACCACCCCGAACACCGAGCCCATCCCACCGAAGATGACGACCGTCAGCACCAGGATCGAGGCCTGGAACATGAAGGACGACGGGTCGAAGAACTGCTCGGTCGCGAAGATCACCCCGGCGAAGCCGGACACCGAAGCTCCGATGGCGAACGCGATCAGCTTGTACTTCAGGGTCGGCACACCCATCGCTTCGGCGGCGACCTCGTCCTCACGGATCGCGGCGAACGCCCGGCCGGTCCGGCTCTGGTTGAGCGCCGAGAACGCCAGCATCACCGCCACGATGATGCCCAGCAGCAGGTAGTAGTACGGCAGCGACGCCAGGCCCCACTTGTACTTGAACGAGCCCAGGTGGATCGACAGCTGCGGCACCCCGAAGGCTCCGGACGCGCCGTTGGTGATGCCCTTCGAGTTGTTGGCCAGCAGGTAGACGATTTCCCCGAAGCCCAGCGTGACGATGGCGAGATAGTCGCCGCGCAGCCGGAGGGTGGGACCGCCGAGCAGGACACCAGCGAGAGCGGCGACGATCACGGCGATCGGGAAGATGAAGAAGGGGTTCCACACGAAGGGTGCGTGCCACGGGATAGCTGTCTTGCTGGTGAAGTAAGCAGTCGTGTAAGCGCCGATCGCATAGAACGCGATGTATCCGAGGTCGAGCAGGCCGGCGAAGCCGACGACCACGTTCAGCCCGAGGCCGAGCAGCGCGTAGATCGCCACGTCGTTCACCAGCGACTGCTGGCCGGCGGAGGAGATGGTGCGCGGGTACCAGATCGCCACGCCGAGCAGCACCAGGTAGAGCAGCGGCCGCGCCCAGCGCGGCCGCGAGGCGCGGTCGGTGACGACGCTCATCTGCCTGCGGGCCGTCCGCAGCGTGGGGGCCACGCTGCGGCCGATCACGATGGCAACCCAGAGCACGACCCCGGCGAGCGCGAAATACAGCCCGTGGTGGGTCAGCGACCAGTTGATCCCGTGCAAGGGGTGGTCGCCGCTGCCGTCCTTGCCGGTGACGATCGACAGCAGCAACGCGATCAGCACGCAGGCGATGAGCCGCCCGCGGTCGGCGGCGGTGGGTCGCCAGAGGCCGCGCAGCCGGCGTACGGCGCTGGGCCGCGGAGCGCTCGTCGTACTCATGCCGTCCTTCCCAGCCGCTCGCCGAGCAGGCCCGAAGGACGAAAGAGCAAGATCAGGACGAGCACGAGGAAGGCCGTGACGTCGATGTAGCTGGCGCCCAACAGGTCACCCCCGTATGCCTCGACCACACCCAGCAGCAATCCTCCCAGCATGGCGCCGCGCACGTTGCCGATGCCGCCCAGCACCGCCGCCGTGAACGCCTTGATGCCGGGGATGAACCCCATGGTGTAGCTGGCGTTGAAGACCTGCGCGTAGAGAAACCCTCCGGCCCCGGCCAGCAGGCCGCCGACGATGAACGTCAGGACGATGACGCGGTTGACGTTCACGCCCATGAGCGACGCGGTGTCGGCGTCCTGCGCCACCGCGCGGATCGCCTTGCCGAGCCGGGTCGCGTTGACCAGCCGGTCGAGGATCACGAGCATCGCAATGGCCACGCCGAAGATCAGCATGGTCTGGATGCGGACCTTGGCGTTGAAGATGTGAAAGAGCACCGTCTGGCTGCTGTAGAGGTTGGGCCCGTTCACGCTCTGGCGTCCGAACTCCTTGCCCGCCAGGTTGAACGCGAAATACGAGGCGCCGATCGCGCTGATGAGATACGCGAGCTTGGGCGCGCCCCGGCGGCGCAGCGGTGCGTAGGCAGTGCGCTCGAGGGTGAAGGCGGCGAGAGCGCCTGCCGCTGCTCCGCAAAGCAGGCCGATCGCGATGAGCCCGACTGATGCCCAGCCGCTCGCTCCGCCGGGCGCCAGTCCGCGCACCACGAAGATCCCGGCAAACCCCCCGGACATGAACACCTCGCTGTGGGCGAAGTTGATCAGTTGGAGCACACCGTAGACGAGCGTGTAACCCAAAGCGATGACGGCGTAGAGGCTGCCCGTGGACAGCCCGTCAACCGTCAGTTGCCAGAACTGGTGATAGAAGCCCATTCGCGTCTGCCGCTATACACCCCGGCGGGCCCCGCAGTCACCAGCGGACTGCGGGGCCCCCGAGGAATGAGCGACCTACTTGAGGAGATCCGAGACGAGACCCAGCACGACCCGCTTGCCGTTCTCGACCTTGTAGACGTACACGGCGTCACCCTCGACCTCACCCGCGGAGGTGAACTTGATGGTCTTGGTCAGGCCCACGTAGTCGACCTTCTTGTACGCGTCGACAACAGCGGAGGCGGTGGGCTTGTCACCCAGGCCCTTGAGCACCTGGATCAGGGCGTTCGTGGCGTCATACGCCTCTCCGGAGTAGGTGCCCGGTGCGGCCCCGTTCAGCGCCTTGTACGCGGTAACGAATGCGGCGGCCTTCGGGTCGCTGTTCGCATCGCCACAGGCGCAGGTCAGGTACGTGCCGTTGGCAATGCTGGCACCGCCGGCGTCCTTGACGAACTGGTCATCGTTGGAACCGTCACCGCTGAGCAGCGCGCCCTTGTAGCCGGCCCCCTTCAGAGCCTTCACCAGCGGGCCGAACTCGCTGTAGTAGCCCGAGTAGTAGACCGCGTCAGGGTTGTCGCCAATGATCTTGGTGGCTTCTGACGTGTAGTTCTTCGTCGGGTTGATGCCGTCGTGGGTCACGGTCGCGCCGTCGGCCTTCAACTGGGCGTCGAGCGCCTTGGACAGGCCCGTGCCGTAGTCACTGTTGTCATCGAGCGAGAAGACCTTCTTGGCGCCGAGCTTCTTGACGATGTAGTCAGCCGCCGCCTTGCCCTGAATGGTGTCGGGGGCGATGATCCGCACGAAAGTCTTGAAGCCCAGCGTGGTGAGCGCCGGGTTGGTGGCCGACGGGCTCACCGAGAGGATCCCGGCCTGCGAGTAGATCGGCTCGGACGCCTTGGTGGCGCCGGAGTACATCGGGCCGACGACCGCGATCACCTTGTCGTCCACCAGCTTGCGCGCCGCCGTCGGGCCCTGGTCAGGGGTGCCCTGGTCGTCGCTCGAGTCGAGCTTCAGCGTGTACGGCAGCACCTTGGCCTTGTTGGCCTGATCAATGGCCAGCTTGACGCCGTCTTCACCGTTGATGCCGAGCTGCGGCGAGTTCGGGCCGCTCAGCGGCCCCTGGAAGCCGATGGTCACCGTGCCCCCGGTCTGGGCGACGCCGCCGCTCGAAGAAGCCGTGCCCGGGGTGGAGCTGCCCTTGCTGCTGCTCCCGCACGCCGCCAGCGCGAGGGGCAGGACCATGACGCCGACAACGCCGGCTGTCGTCTTTCGTGTCCGTGGTCGCACGGTTGAGCTCCTTCTGGTATGCGCTGACGGGAGACGGGCGTCCCCTGTGCCGGGCGCAAGAGTAACCGGAACATGTGACGTTGGGGGGTCGTTGTCTGCGTATCGTTATCCGAATTGTTACCTGCGGGTAGCGAGTTAGAGGACTTTGGACAGGAAGTTGCGGCAACGCTCGGTCTGCGGCGCGCCCAGCACGTCCCTCGGCCTCCCCCGCTCGACGACGACGCCGTCGTCCATGAACACCAACTCATCGCCCACCTCGCGGGCGAAGCCCATCTCGTGCGTGACGACAATCATGGTCAGCCCGTCTTCGGCCAGGCCCCGCATCACATCCAGCACCTCACCGACCAGCTCCGGGTCCAGGGCGGAGGTCGGCTCGTCGAAGAGCATCAGCTTGGGTTGCATGGCCAGCGCCCGGGCGATGGCGACGCGCTGCTGCTGGCCACCGGAAAGCTGCGCCGGATAGGCGTCGAGCTTGTCGCCCAGCCCGACCCGATCGAGCAGCCCCCGAGCCCGCTCCCGGACGACGTCCTTGGCCTCGCGCTTGACGCCGATGGGGGCCTCGCACACGTTCCCAGCACCGTCATGTGCGGGAACAGATTGAAGCGCTGGAAAACCATCCCGATCTCGGCACGCTTGCGGGCCGACCTCGCGCTCGCGCAGCTCGTAGAGCTTGCCGGTGGCCTGTCGGTAGCCGACCAGCTCGCCGTCGACGTAGAGCTTGCCGCCGTCGATCTTCTCGAGGTGGTTGATGCAGCGCAGGAAGGTCGACTTGCCAGAGCCGGACGGGCCGATGATGCACATGACCTCGCCCGGGACGACTTCCAGGTCGATGCCCTTCAAGACGTGGAGCCGTCCGAAATGCTTGGAGACGCCCTCGGCGCGCACCAGCGCAGGAGCCTTTCCGGTCAGCGAGGTCACTGCAGCGGCCCCGTCGCCTCGGGCGCGTGGAAACGCATCAGGTTGCGCCGCAGGCGCTGCCACGGGGTCGGGGGAAGCTCCCGTGCGCTACCGCGGGTGTAGTGCCGCTCGACGTAGTACTGACCCACACTCAGGATCGAGGTGACGATCAGGTACCAGATGCTCGCGACGATCAGCAGCTGGATCGTCTTGTAGTTGTGGCTGTAAATGATCTGGGCGGAGTAGAGCAGCTCGTGCAGCGAGATGACGCTGACCAGCGAGGTGGTCTTCAACATCGAGATGGTTTCGTTACCGGTCGGCGGGATGATCACGCGCATCGCTTGCGGCAGGACGATCTTGCGCATGATCCGCATCCGATTCATCCCGAGCGCCTGCGCCGCCTCGGTCTGGCCCGCCTCGACCGACAGCATCCCGGCCCGGACGATCTCCGCCATGTAGGCACCCTCGTTCAGGCCGAGACCGAGAATCGCCGCGGAGAAGGTCGTGATGATCGCGTTCGAACTGCCACTGACGAATTGGTGCCCGAATGGCACGCCGATCGAAAGCCGCGGAAAGAGCGCGCCGAGGAAGTTCCAGAACAGCAGCTGCACCAGCACGGGGGTCCCGCGAAACACCCAGATGTAGGCCCAGGCGGCGCTGGACACGATCGGATTCGGTGACAGGCGCATGATCGCGAGGACAACACCCAGAGCGATCCCGATCGCCATAGCAATGAGCGTCAGTTCCAGGGTCAGTCGAAGACCATCTGTGATCACGTAGACGGTCAGGTACTGCCGGACGATCCCCCACTGGAACTGGCGGTTGGTCACGACGGTGTGGACGAGCATGCCCAGCGCGATGAAAACGCCTGCCGCTGCCAACCACCGGCCGGGGTGGCGCAGCGGCACCGTCTTCATCTCATCCGGTGGCGGAAGCAGCGGAACACCCTCGATGACCCGCGTCTTGCAGGACGAATCGGCGAACGTCTTGCGTTCCGGCTGCCAGATCGGCCGCACGAAGCCGACCAGGCTCACCAGATCGACGAAATGGCCCAGCAGCCGGCGCAGGCAGGTGGCCTCCGTCGGCGAGAGCCCGTCCGCGTCATCGACGAGCGAGATCCCCGCTCGGGCCTTTCCGATGGTCTGACCCACCGCCGCCTGCCGAACGACCGCTTGCCAGGCGTAGAACAGTGCCGGGATCATCAGCAGGGCGACCGTCAGCACGAGCCCGCCGATGCCGTGCAGGCCGGCGACCGCGATGATCCCGATCGCGATTCCCTCACCGACCGCGAGCAGCCCGAGGTCGACGAGCTGGGCGTACACCCGCCTTCCCCACGGGGCGATGACCAAAGTCGCGCGCGTTCGGGAGTCACTGCGACCGCCGGACGTGCCGAGGTCGACCGCCCCGGCAGGACCAGGCGTGGAAGACGTCAGCTGGTCGCTCCGTTGACCTGCGGGTCGGTGATAGCACCGTCGGCGATGCCCCACTTCTTCAGGATCGAGGTGTAGGTGCCGTCGGAGATCAGCTTCTTCAACGCCTGCTGGATCGGCTGGGTCAGGCCATTGGTCTTCGGGACCGCGATGCCGTATGGCGCGGTGTCGTAGCTACTTCCCGTGATCTCGAACTGGCCGTTCGACTGCTTGGCCGCGTAATCGGCGACTGGCGAGTCGGCCAGCACGGCGTCGGCCCGACCGCTGGACAGAGCCAGGTTGGCACCGCTCTCATCCGGAAACACCAGCGGCGTAATCGCGGCCTTGCCTGCCGCGGTGCACGTCTTCGAGCGGGTCGGGATATCGGGGTCCTGCTGGACGGTGCCGGACTCGACCGCCACCGTCTTGCCACACAGGGTGTCGGGGGTGAGCTTTTCCGGATTACCGGCCTTCACCATGAGACTCGTGCCGGCGCTGAAGTAGGTGACGAAGTCGACCGTCTTCTCGCGATCCTTGGTGTCGGTGAAGGACGACAGGCTGAGGTCGTACTTACCCGAGGCCAGGCCGGGAATGATGCTGTCGAACTTCGCGTCGACGACGTTGACCTTCAAACCCAGCACCTGGCCCAGCGCCTTCGCCAGGTCGATATCCATTCCGATGATCGTCTTGTTGTCGGACGCGTAGAACTCGTTGGGCGCATACGACGCGTCAGTGGCGACCGTGATGCTGCCCTTGCTCTTGATGGCCGCCGGCACCGAGATCGACGTGTCAGCCGACGCGGTGGGAACGTTGCTCGGCTGCGTGCTCGATCCCTTGCTGCTGCTGCCGCACGCGGCGAGGGCGAGAGCGAGGCTGGCCGCGGTGCCGACCGCTGCGCTGCGCCTCACCAGGTTGGTGCGTGATGCCACGTGAAGTCCTTCGGGTAAGGGGACGCAAGCGCGCCGGGGATAGATAGTGCCAACCACATATGACGCTCGTGTGACCGATGTGATCACGCAACTGCGTGTCACGACAACATCCAGCGACGGAAAGGCTCGCCCGCTCCCACTTAGGTGGGCAAGAGCTCCCCGGCGATGACCGCTTCGGCGACGGAGCGCATCGTAGAACGCCGGTTCATCGACGTGCGCTGAATCCAGCGAAAAGCCTCCGGCTCGGACAGACCGTGCTCGGCCTGCAGGACGCCCTTGGCACGCTCGACGATCTTGCGGGTCTCGAGCCGCTCGCCGAGCGTGGAGACCTCCGATTCGAGGCTGACGATCTCCGCGTGACGGCTCATGGCCATCTCGATCGCCGGCAGCAGATCACGCTTCTGGAACGGCTTCACCAGGTACGCCATGGCGCCGGCGTCACGGGCGCGCTCGACGAGATCACGCTGGCTGAACGCGGTGAGGATCACCACAGGGGCGATCCGCTTGGCCGCGATGCGCTCGGCGGCGGTGATGCCGTCCATACCGGGCATCTTCACGTCAAGGATGATCAGGTCGGGGCGCAGCTGCTCAGCGAGCTTGACCGCACTCTCGCCGTCGCCGACCTCGCCGACGACGTCGTAACCCTCCTCCTGGAGCATCTCCTTGAGGTCCAGCCGGATGAGCGCCTCGTCCTCGGCGAGCAACACCCGCCGCGGGGCCGGCGAAGGCGACGTGCTCGTCAAGAGGAACTCCTAGCGGGTCAAGGAATGCTGAGGACAGCATGGGGACGGCATGGGGACGGCATGGGGCAGAGCGAGAACGCTGCTGAGCGTACCGGCCTGATCGCCGCCCTCGACCGGCGCCAGCAGCGGATTAAGCTGGCACGGCAGCACCCAAGCCGTCACCCAAGCCCCTGTACTCCAACCGGTAGAGAGGGCGGTCTCAAACACCGCACAGTGTGGGTTCGAATCCCACCGGGGGCACTTCCAGGGCACCGCGCGAAGTCTCAGACCTCGTTGCAGGACCCTGCGGGCCGTACGCAAGCTCGCTGAGTACCTGCTGGCTGAGCACCGAAAACTTGCGAAAAGTGCCGCTCAGCGGGCGAAAACCGTACTTTTCCGCAAATTAGTGGTGCGCTGAGGAGCCGGTCCCGCGGGAGAGGTCGCCGCTGGTCAGGCGCTCGGCAAGCAGCTGGGCGTAACGCCACCGCTCGATAGCAGCGACGGCAGCGGGATGTTCTTCCATCTCGCGCAGGATCGCCGCGCCGGCTTCGACGCCGACCGTGGACAGCAGCTCAGCCTCCAGGTCGCCGGCGCGTAACGCGAGGACCAGAGCCCGCTCACCGCGGCGCGGCCCACGAAGGCTCTCCGCGCGCGCGCGCAGGACGTGCACCTCTGCCCCCATCAGGTGCCAACGGTCCAGCCCCTCGACCAACGCCGGGTCGAGGTCGACGGCCACCTCGGTCATTGCACTTGCCTTTCGACCGCCACCTCATCGCGAGGTCAGCGGACTGCTGGGGAAACCCTGCGAACGCTATTGCGTCCTGACTCTTGGATCGGCAGCAGACCGCGTCTCGGAAGAGGGCCACGCGGGTGAAGCAAAATGTCGGCTACACGACCCGGGAGGGTCAACAGGGCACGAGCCGGCAGGGTCAACGGGTCGTCGTCAGGATCGGCGCTGGGAGCAGGGTATGACCGGTCAGGCGGCGGTCGACCGCGGCCGCGCACGCCCGTCCCTCGGCGATCGCCCACACGATCAGTGACTGACCCCGGCCGGCGTCGCCGCAGACGAAGACGTCGGGCGCGGTGGTCTCCCATCCGGCGGAGCGGGCCACGTTGCCACGGGCGTCGAGCTCGACGCCCAGCCCCTCCAGCAACGGTCCCTGCTCCGGCCCGGTGAACCCCATCGCCAGCAGCACCAGATCGGCCGGGATCTCCCGTTCGGTCCCCGCGACCTCCTCGAACCTGCCGTCGACGAGTTCGACCTCGACCAGTTCCAGAGCCCGTACCCGGTCCTCGCCGATGAACCGCCGGGTGGAGACGGAAAAGAGCCGCTCGCCGCCCTCCTCGTGCGCGCTGGACACCCGGTACATGAGCGGCCAGGTCGGCCACGGGGTCGAATCGGCGCGCGCATCCGGCGGCCGCGGCAGGATCTCCAGCTGGACGATCGACGCGGCGCCCTGCCGGTGGGCGGTGCCGAGGCAGTCCGCTCCGGTGTCGCCGCCGCCGATGATGACGACGTGCTTGTCGGTCGCGACGATCGGCGAGCTCTCCAGGTCGCCTTCCTGCACCCGGTTGGACGGCTCGAGGTAGTCCATCGCGAAGTGGATCCCGTCGAGTTCGCGACCGGGAGCCGGCAGGTTGCGTCCGGCAGTGGAGCCAACCGCCAGCACGACCGCGTCGTGGCCGTCGCGTAGCTCCTGCACCGGGACGTCGGTGCCGATGCTGCAGCTGGTGACGAACCGGGTGCCCTCGGCCTCCATCTGCTGGAGCCGGCGCTCCAACACGATCTTCTCCATCTTGAACTCGGGGATCCCGTAGCGCAGCAGGCCACCGATGCGGTCATGGCGCTCGTAGACGGTGACGGCGTGCCCGGCCCGGGTGAGCTGCTGGGCGGCGGCGAGTCCGGCGGGCCCACTGCCGACGACGGCCACCCGCTTGCCGGTGTGCTCGGAGGGCAGCACGGGGGTCACGAAACCCTCGTCCCACGCCCGGTCGATGATCGTCACCTCGACCTGCTTGATGGTGACCGGGTCATCGGCGATGCCGAGCACGCAAGCCGCCTCACACGGCGCCGGGCAGAGCCGGCCGGTGAACTCCGGGAAGTTGTTCGTGGCGTGGAGCCGGTCGATCGCGTCTGCCCAGAGGCCCCGGCGGCTGAGGTCGTTCCACTCCGGGATCAGGTTTCCGAGCGGACATCCGTTGTGACAGAACGGGATGCCGCAGTCCATGCAGCGCGTGGCCTGCTCGCGCAGGTGCTCCTCGGGGAAGGGCTCGTAGACCTCTTTCCAGTCGAGCAGGCGCAAGGGAACCGGCCGCCGGGCCGGCAGCTCCTTCTTGTACTTCATGAATCCCGAGGGGTCAGCCATCGATGCTTCCGTTCGAGGTGGGGTGAACAGGGGCGGTACCAGAGCTCACCGTTTGACCGCCGCCATCACCATCTCGTCCGCGTCAGCACCCGACTCCTGCGCCTCGCGCATCACCTCGAGCACCCGCTTGTAGTCGCGCGGCATCACCTTGGTGAACCGCGCCGGGTCCCAGTCATCGAGCAACTGCTGCGCGACCGGACTCGAGGTCTCCTGGGCGTGACGCTGCAGCAGATCGCGCACCAGGTGCTCGTCGTCGAGGTCGATGGGCTCGATGTCGACCATCTCCGGGTTGATCCGCCCGCGCTCGGCGTCCAGCAGGTACGCGACCCCGCCGCTCATTCCGGCGGCGAAGTTGCGTCCGGTCGGGCCGAGGATGAGCACCCGCCCGCCGGTCATGTACTCGCAGCCGTGGTCGCCCACTCCCTCGACGACCGCCGTCGCACCCGAGTTGCGGACGCAGAACCGCTCGCCGACCACACCTCGCAGGTGCACCTCGCCGGCGGTGGCCCCGTACAGGATCACGTTGCCGGCGATGATGTTGTCCTCGGCGGGGAAGGTCGATCCCTCCGGCGGCAGCACGGTGATGCGGCCGCCCGACAGGCCCTTGCCGAGATAGTCGTTCGCGTCACCGGACAGCCGCAGGCTGATCCCGGGCGGCACGAAGGCGCCGAAGCTCTGCCCGGCCGACCCGGTGAAGTGCAGGCTGATCGTGCCGTCGGGCAGCCCAGCACCGCCGTAGCGCTTGGTCACCTCGTGGCCGAGCATGGTGCCGACCGTGCGGTTGACATTGCGGATCGGCATCTCCAGCCATACCGGGAGCCTGGACTCGAGTGCGCCTTCGCAGAGCTGGATGAGCGTGTTGTCCAGGGCCCGCTCCAGCCCGTGGTCCTGCGTCTTGGTCGCGTGAGCTGCACCGCCGAACGGGCGCTCCGGCACGTGCAGCAACGGGGTCAGGTCGAGCCCGTCGGCCTTCCAGTGCGAGATGGCCGACGTCATGTCGAGCACCTCCGCATGGCCGACCGCCTCGGCGATCGACCGGAAGCCGAGCTTGGCCAGGTACTCGCGCACCTCGTTGGCGATGTACTCGAAGAACGTGACGATGTACTCGGCCTTGCCGCTGAAGCGCTTGCGCAGCTCGGGGTTCTGCGTAGCGACCCCCACCGGGCAGGTGTCCAGATGGCAGACGCGCATCATCACGCATCCCGCGACGACCAGCGGCGCCGTGGCGAAACCGAACTCCTCCGCACCCAGCAGCGCGCCGATGACGACGTCCCGCCCGGTCTTCATGGAACCGTCGACCTGCACGACGATCCGGTCGCGCAGGCCGTTGAGCAGCAGGGTCTGCTGGGTCTCCGCGAGCCCCAGCTCCCACGGCGCTCCGGCGTGCTTCAGCGACGTCAGCGGGCTCGCCCCGGTGCCGCCGTCATGGCCGGAGATCAGGACGACGTCGGAGTGCGCTTTCGCGACCCCCGCGGCCACCGTCCCGACCCCCACCTCGGCGACGAGCTTCACGTGGATACGTGCGGACGGGTTGGCGTTCTTCAAGTCGTGGATCAGCTGCGCGAGATCTTCGATGGAGTAGATGTCGTGGTGCGGCGGCGGGCTGATCAGCCCGACACCGGCGGTGGAATGGCGGGTCTTCGCGATCCACGGGTAGACCTTGTGGGCCGGCAGCTGACCGCCCTCGCCGGGCTTGGCCCCCTGCGCCATCTTGATCTGGATGTCGTCGGAGTTCGTCAGGTACTCGCTGGTGACCCCGAAGCGGCCGCTGGCAACCTGCTTGATCGCCGATCGCTTGGAATCGCCGTTCTCCATCGGGGTGAAGCGGACGACGTCCTCGCCGCCCTCCCCCGTGTTGCTCTTGGCGCCGAGCCGGTTCATGGCGATGGCCATGGTCTCGTGCGCCTCGGCGCTGATGGAGCCGTAGGACATGGCGCCGCTGGCGAAGCGCTTGACGATCTCGCTGACCGGCTCGACCTCGTCGATCGGCACCGGCGGGCGTACGCCCTCCCGCAGGTGGAAGAGCCCGCGCAGCGTGCCGGCCTGCCGGGAGAGCTCGTCTACCTGGGCGGTGTACTCCCGGAAGACATCCTCGCGCTGGGTGCGGGTGGCGTGCTGAAGCTTGAAGACGGTCTCGGGGTTGAACAGGTGGAGCTCGCCGTCACGGCGCCACTGGTACTCGCCGCCCGTCTCGAGGCTGCGGTAGGCGAGTTCGGCGGCGTTGTCGGGGTAGGCGCGCGCATGGCGGGCGGCCACCTCGGCGGCGAGGACCTCGAGCCCGACGCCCTCGAGCCGGCTCGCCGTGCCGGTGAAGTAGCGGCCGATCAGCTCGCTGGAGAGCCCGATGGCCTCGAATACCTGGGCGCCGGTGTAGGACGCGACAGTGCTGATGCCCATCTTGGACATCACCTTCAGCACGCCCTTGCCCAGGGCCTTGATCAGGTTGTAGGTGGCCTGGTCGGACGTGATCCCGACGAGATCGCCGCTGTTGATCAGGTCCGTCGCGGACTCGAACGCGAGGTACGGGTTGACCGCTGCCGCGCCGTAGCCGATCAGCAGCGCGGCGTGGTGGACCTCGCGCACATCGCCGCACTCGACGACGAGCCCGATCCGGGTGCGCTTGCGGCTACGGATCAGGTGGTGGTGAACGGCACTGGTCAGCAGCAGGCTCGGGATGGGCGCGAGGCGGCGGTTGGCGCCCCGGTCGGAGAGCACGATGAGACGCGCGCCGCCCTCGATCTCGGCGTCCACCTCGGCAAAGATCTCCTCCAGCCGCGCCTCGAGGCCGGTGGAGCCTTCAGCCACCTCGTACAGGCCGCGGATCTTGGCGGCCGCGAAGCCGGGCATGTCGCCGTCGTCGTTGATCCCGACGATCTTGGACACGTCCTCGTTGCTGATCACGGGGAAGGGCAGGAAGATCTGCCGGCAACTGGCCGGACCGGGCGCGAGCAGGTTGCCTTCGGGACCCATGGTGCGACCGAGCGAGGTGACCAGCTCCTCGCGGATGGCGTCCAGCGGCGGGTTGGTGACCTGGGCGAACAGCTGCGCGAAGTAGTCGAAGAGCAGGCGCGGGCGCTCGCGACAGCACCGCGATCGGCGTGTCGGTGCCCATCGAGCCGATCGGCTCGGCGCCGTCGCGCGCCATGGGCGCAGCACGACGCGCAGCTCCTCCTCGGTGTAGCCGAACAGCTGCTGGCGATGGCGTACGGACTGGTGAGTGGTGACGAGCCGGGAACGCAGCGGCAGCGACGACAGCTCGACCATGCCGGCGGTGAGCCACTCGTCGTAGGGCTGCTCGGCCGCGAGCGTCGACTTGATCTCCTCGTCGTCGACGATGCGGCCCTGAGCGGTGTCGACCAGGAACATGCGCCCGGGCTGCAGCCGGCCCTTGGCGACGACCTTCGCCGGGGCGATGTCGAGCACCCCGACCTCGCTGGCCATGACGACGAGGCCGTCGTCGGTCACCCAGTAGCGGCTGGGGCGCAGGCCGTTGCGGTCGAGCACGGCGCCGATCACCGTGCCGTCGGTGAACGCGATGCAGGCCGGGCCGTCCCACGGCTCCATCAGCGAGGCGTGGAAGCGGTAGAAGGCCCTGCGCGCGGGGTCCATCTCGGTGTGAGTTCTCCCACGCCTCCGGGATCATCATCAGCACGGCGTGCGGCAGGCTCCGGCCCCCGAGGTGCAGCAGCTCGAGCACCTCGTCGAAGCTCGCCGAGTCGCTGGCGCCCTCCGTGCAGATCGGGAAGAGCCGCTCGAGGTCGCCCTCGAGCAGGTCGGACTCGAGCAGCGCCTCGCGGGCGCTCATCCAGTTGCGGTTGCCGCGCACGGTGTTGATCTCGCCGTTGTGGGCGACGAAGCGGTACGGGTGCGCCAGCGGCCAGCTGACGGGAACGTGTTGGTCGAGAACCGGCTGTGCACCAGGGCGATCGCGCTGGCAAAGCGTGGGTCGGACAGGTCCGGGAAGTAGGCGGGCAGCTGGTTGGTGGTCAGCATCCCCTTGTAGACGAGGGTGCGTCCGGACAGGCTCGGGAAGTAGACGAAGGCCTCGCGCTCGGCCCGCTTGCGCACGCAGAACGCCCGCCGCTCCAGATCCATCCCGCTCGCGCCGGCCAGAAAGATCTGCCGCATCACCGGTTCGACCTCACGGGCCGCCTCGCCGATGCAGTCGCCACAGACCGGCACCTCACGCCAGCCGAGCAGGGTCAGCCCCTCCTGGCGGACGATCTTGCGGATCAGCTGCAGCGCCGCGTCGCGCTCACCGGCCTCGCGCGGAAGGAAGGCGATACCGACCGCGTACTCCCCCACCGGCGGCAGCGGCACCGGCGCGACCTCGCGCAGGAACGCGTCGGGCACCTGGACGAGCATCCCGGCCCCGTCGCCGACCTTCGGGTCGCTGCCGGAGGCGCCGCGGTGGTCAAGGTTGCGCAAGGCGGTGAGGCCCTTGGACACAATGTCGGAACTGGCCCGGCCGCGGGTGTCCACGACGAAAGCAACGCCGCAGGCGTCGTGCTCGAACCGGGGGTCGTAAAGACCCTGCCGAGAAGGCATATCGCCGTCCATCCGTCTCGTAACGTTCTCGAAATCGGACGACGTTGTCCGGCCTGCCACACGCAGGACGCCCTGCTCACCGTTCACACGGTGGGCCTGCCGGGAGGGCTGGCGCTTGTGTTGCATGCAGGTTACGCAGGCCACCCGGACGCTGTCGAGTGTGCCATGTGCTGCGACGTCGGCCGAGCGACTGGTGACCCGGACCGCTGCACCTGACCCGGGCGCCCGGGGGCCGACGAGGTAGAAAGCTCCATGCGCGAACTCGTGTATCCCCGGCTGCTGCTCGCCACCGCTTCCCGCTCGGCCACCGAACGGATGCTCATCAGCGAGGACGGGGTGGATCGCACCTTCGGCGACCACGTCAAACGGGTTCAGCAGCTGATCTCCGGGATGAGCAAGCGCCTCGGGATCGCACCTGGTGACCGTTTCGGGGTGATGGCAGCTAATTCAACCCGACATATGGAACTTTGGCATGCTGCGCTATTCGGCGGCGGGGTCATCAACCCGCTGAATCTTCGTTTCTCCGGCCGCGAACTCGCCCACGTCTTACGAGACTCCGGTGCAAAAGTGGTCTTTACCGACGCGCTGTTCGCTGACGCCATCAATGCGGTACGCGATGAGGCGGGTATCGAATGCGTGGTCCTTATCGCCGAGAGCTCGCCCGACGCCCCGGTGCCGCAGGGGATCGCGGCTGACGTGATGTATGAGGAAGTGCTCGGGCACGGTTCGCCGGGCACCGGAGATACGGGCGCCTGGCAGGAGCCCGAAGAGGACGACCCCTGCGTGCTGATGTACACCGGCGGCACCACCGGGCTCCCGAAGGGCGTGCTGCTCGACCAGCGCGCGATGACGCTGACGGCCTACCACGCAGGCCTGAAGTGGCGCCACGAGCCCGACGAGGTCTTCCTGCTGCAGACCCCGATGTTTCATGCGGCGTCGTTCGGCGGCATCGCGATCGTGCCGGCGTTCGGCGGCACCACCGCTTTCGTCCCCTTCTTCGATCCTGGTGCCGTCATCGCGGCGATCCCCCGCTTCGGAGTCACGAACACGGTGATGGTCCCCACGATGATCGCGATGACGATGAACCACCCGGACTTCACGGCGCAGACGTTCGGCTCGCTGCGCCAGCTCACCTACGGCGCCTCCCCCATGCCGGCCGCATTGCTGGACCGGCTGCTCGCGCAGTTCCCGAAGCTGGAAATCTCCCAGGCTTACGGGATGACGGAGGCCGCGGCGTTGCTGACCAGCCTGGAGCCGGAGGATCACGTGGCGGGCTCGCACCGGCTGCACTCGGCGGGCCAGGCGCTGCCCGGCGTCGCGCTCACGATCCAGGATGAGAGCGGCAACCTGCTCGGCCCGCATCAGACCGGCGAGGTCTGCGCCCGGTCGGGCAACATCATGCGCGAGTACTGGAACCGGCCCGAGGAGACGGCCGCCGCCTTTCGCGGCGGCTGGTACCACACCGGCGACGCGGGCTACCTGGACGAGGACGGCTACCTGTTCCTGGTCGACCGGCTGAAGGACATGATCGTCACTGGCGGCGAGAACGTGTACAGCACCGAGGTGGAGAACGCGCTCACCGATCATCCCGCCGTTGCCCAGGCGGCTGTCATCGGGATCCCGGACGATCAATGGGGAGAAGCCGTGCATGCGGTGGTGGTGCTGCACCCGGGCGAACACGTCAGCGAGCAGGAATTACGCCAGCACGTCCGCCACCAGATCGCCGGCTACAAGGTGCCCAAGACTATTGAATTCCGCGCGGAAGTGCTCCCCCTGTCCGGCGCCCTGAAAGTCCTCAAGAGAGAATTGCGGGCGCCATATTGGGAGGGCCGCGACCGCGGGGTGAACTGACCGCACAGTCAGATCTACAGGGTTCCGTTAGTCCATCCGATAACCGAAACGTGACCAGGGTCCATGGCAGCCGCCAGCGGGCGGCCGAGGACCGGCAGCGCCGGCGGCGGCGCCGGAGCTACGCGCTGTGCCTGGCCGTCGGCGCCGTGATGGCCATCCTGGCCCCGCTCATGCGTCACGCGTGGACCGCGGGTCCCGCCGTCGCCGCCGGCTCGGGCGTCACTGCCGCGCTCAGTTGCTGGCTGCTGATCCGCTTCCAGTTCGAGCCGCTCTACCGCAAGATCGAGGAACGCGAGACGGACCTGCAGCGCCAGAGCGACCGCCAGGATTTCGGCGCCCGGCTGGGCAGGGCGCTGGAGCGCTCGCGTACCGAATCCGACGTCCTGAAGGTCACGATGCGCGCCGCCGCCTCCGTGGACCCGCTGCTGCCCACCGAGGCGCTGATCGCCGACTCCTCACGCGCCCACCTGCGCCGTGCGGGGAACGCGACCCTGCCCCTGCTTGCTCACCAGGGATGTCAGGTCGTCTCGCCCTGGGACTGCCCGGCCATGTCGACCTCGCAGTCCCACCACTTCCCGGACAGCGAGGCCCTCGACGCCTGCCAGTTCCTGCGCGACCGGGCGGAGGCCGCCGCCACCCCGCTGACCGCGCTGTGCCTGCCGATGACCAGCCGGGGACAAGCCGTCGGCGTGCTGCATTCGATACGCGTTGCCAGCGAGCCGATCCAGCGCGAGGTCCAGCGCTCGTTGCAGACCATCGCGAGCCGAACCGGCTCGACCATCGGCGCCACCCGGGCCTTCGCCACCAGCCAGCTCCAGGCTTCCACCGACCCGCTGACCGGGCTGCTGAACCGCCGCAGCTTCGAGGAACGGGCGACGTCGATGCTGGCGGGCGCCCAGCACTTCAGCCTCGTGATGGCCGACCTCGACAACTTCAAGACCCTCAACGACGTCCACGGGCATTCGACCGGCGACCGCGCGCTGCGCCGGTTCGCCGACGTGCTGCGCAGCGTGACCCGATCCGAGGACGTCGTCGCCCGCATCGGGGGCGAGGAGTTCCTCGTCCTGCTCCCCCACGTCCTGGCTGCTGACGCCGCGGGGCTGGCCGAGCGCATCCGCGGCCGGCTGCGCAACAGGGACGGGCAATCGGAACCGGCGTTCACGGTCAGCCTCGGGGTGGCCGAGGGGCTGCACGTCGACGACCTGCACGAGGTGATTTCGGCGGCCGACCAGGCGCTGTTCGCGGCCAAGGCCGGCGGCCGCGACCGGGTGGTACTCGCCGGCGAGAATCCCGTTGCAGCCAGCACGCTTCCGCAGCCCCGCGACCCGAGCGAGGACGCCACCCAAACAGTTCCCGGCGGGCTGGGAGGCTAGCCCTCGCGCGAATCAGCCGGCTCGGGCGTGTCAGCCGGCTCGGGCGTGTCAGCCGGCTCGGCGAGCCCGGCGGCCGCGTCGGGGGCCTGCCCGGCCTCCTTCGCGGTGTCGGCGGCCTTCGTCAAGCTCACGCGCTCGTGTCCGGTCGCCTGAAATGGCACGTCACGGGCACCGCGCCGCTTGATCAGGTAAGCCACGGCCAGCGCGAAGACGGCGATGCTGACGTAGTCATTCAGCCGCAGGCCGAAGAAGCGGTGAGCGGTGTCGATCCGCATCGATTCGATCCAGCCGCGGCCGGCCGTATAGGACGCGACGTACAGCGCGAAGACCCGGCCCCCGCCGAGCCGGAAGCGCCGGTCGGCCCACAGGCACAGCACCGCCACCCCGAGGCACCAGAGCGACTCATAAAGAAAGGTGGGCTGGTAGGTCGCTACGTTCTCGTAGCCCGGCATCCGGTGCGACGGATCGATGTGCAACGCCCACGGCAGGCCGCTCGGACGGCCGTACAGCTCCTGGTTGAACCAGTTGCCCCAGCGGCCGAACGCCTGCGCGACCGCGAGGGTGGGTGCCATGGCATCGGCAGCGATGCTGATCGGGATCCCCCGATGACGCAGCACGAGCCAGGCACCGAGGAAGCCGCCGGCGATCGCGCCCCAGATCCCGAGCCCGCCGCGCCAGATGTAGAGCGCCTCGATCGGGTGGCCGCCCTTGCCGAAGTACGGGTCCGGCGTGGTGATCAGGTGGTAGAGCCGGGCACCGACGATGCCGAACGGCACGGCGATGGTGGCGATGTCAGCGGCGACCCCGGCGGGTGCCCCGCGGGCGCGCATCCGGCGCTCGGAGAGCAGGACGGCGACGATGACCCCGACGGCGATGGACAGCGCGTATCCGCGTAGCGGCAGGGGCCCGATATGGACCACGCCCTCCGCCGGGCTCGGGATCGATGCCGTAATGATCATGATCCGGCACGCACCCCCTCAGCGAGTTCGCCGGCGAGGCTGCGCACAGCGGCTATCCCCTCAGCTTCGCTCGCAGCTTCCAGCAGCGCGCGGACGAAGGCGGAACCCACGATGACCCCGTCGGCATAGCCGGCCACTTCCGCAGCCTGCACCGCGTTCGACACCCCCAGCCCGACCGCGACCGGCATGCCGGTGACCGCCCGCACACGCGCGACCAGCCCGGATGCAGCCGACCCGATGCTGCTGCGCGCGCCGGTGACGCCCATGGCCGACGCCGCGTAGATGAAGCCGCGCGCAGCCTCGGAGACAACCCGCAGGCGGGCTTCGGTCGACGAGGGCGCGACCAGGAAGATCGGGTCGAGTTCGTACTTCGTGGCCGCCGCGAGCCAGGGTCCGGCCTCGTCAGGAATCAGGTCGGGCGTGATCACCCCGGCGACGCCGGAGGTCGACAGCCCCTCGGCGAACCGTTCCACCCCGTAGCGCTCGACCGGGTTCCAGTACGTCATGACGACGGTCGCGACGCGGGCGGCCAGCGCACCGGCCGTCTCGACGACGTCGCTCACCCGCACGCCGCCGTCCAGCGCCCGCTGAACCGCCTGCTGGATGACGGGACCGTCCATCAGCGGGTCGGAGTAGGGCAGGCCCACCTCGACGACGTCGCACCCGCCCTCGACGAGCGCCTCGAGCGCGGCCAACCCGCCCGCGATGGACGGGAAACCGGCCGGCAGGTAGCCGATGAGCGCGGCCCGCCCTTCGGCGCGTGCGGAGGCGAAGACGTCAGCCAGCGGATGAAGGGCGCTCACCGGCCCGCTCCCTCGCCTTCGCCGCTGCCGCTCGACAGTGCAGCCCCGGCGACCGGGTCGCTGGTCACCAGCCCGAACCAGCGCGCGGCCGTATCGACGTCCTTGTCGCCCCGGCCGGACAGGTTCACCAGGACCTGCTGCTGCGCCGTCATCGACGCGGCGAGGTCCAGCGCTCCGGCGATGGCGTGGGCGCTCTCGATGGCCGGCAGGATGCCCTCGGTCTCGGCCAGGATCCGGAACGCGGCCATCGCAGCCTCGTCGTCGACCGGCAGGTACTCGGCGCGAGCCTGGTCGTGCAGCCAGGCGTGCTCCGGGCCGACGCCCGGGTAGTCGAGCCCGGCGCTGATCGAATGCGTGGAGAGGGTCTGGCCGTCGTCGTCCTGCAGCAGGTAGGTGCGCATGCCGTGGATGACGCCGATCGAGCCACCGGCCAGCGTCGCCGCGTGACGGCCGGTCGCGATCCCGTCTCCCCCGGCCTCGCAACCGAGCAACCGGACCCCGGCGTCGGCGATGAACGGCGAGAAGATGCCCATCGCGTTGGAGCCGCCGCCGACGCAAGCCACGATCGCGTCGGGGAGCCGCCCGGTGAGCTCTAGCATCTGGGCGCGCGCCTCGACCCCGATCACCCGCTGGAAGTCGCGGACCATCATCGGGAACGGGTGCGGCCCCATCACCGACCCGATGCAGTAATGCGTGGTCTCGACGTTGGTGACCCAGTCGCGCATCGCCTCGTTGATCGCATCCTTGAGGGTGCGGCTGCCGGCGGTGACAGGGACGACCGTCGGCGCCGAGCAGGCGCATCCGCGCCACGTTCAGTGCCTGGCGGACCGTGTCCTGCTCGCCCATGTAGACCACGCAGTCCAGGCCGAGCAGCGCGCACGCGGTCGCCGTGGCCACGCCGTGCTGGCCGGCGCCCGTCTCGGCGATGACCCGCTTCTTGCCCATCCGGACCGGTCAGGAGCGCCTGACCCAGCACGTTGTTGATCTTGTGCGAGCCGGTATGGGCGAGGTCCTCGCGCTTGAGCAGGATCCGGGCGCCGCCGGCACGCGCGGTGAGCCGCTTCGCGTCGGTGATCGGCGTGGGACGGCCCGCGTAACTGGCCAGCAGCCCGTCCAACTCGGCGATGAAGGCCGGATCCTGGCGGGCTGCGGTGTACTCGGCGCTGAGCTCGTCCAAGGCCTTGACCAGGGCCTCAGGGACGAACCGGCCGCCGTACGGGCCAAAATGACCGGTCTCGTCCGGCATCATGGGCAGCGCGGAGGCGGGCGGCTGGTCGAGCGCGGTCATCGGGTGGCCTGCACCGGGGCGCCGCCGGCGGCTACCAGCTCGGCGACGGTGACGAGCGGGTCGGCCCCGCTCACGCACGCCTCGCCGGCCAGCACGGCATCCGCTCCGGCAGCGGCGTACTCGGCGACGTCGGATGGACCCCGCACCCCGGACTCGGCCACCGCCAGCGCACCTTCCGGAACCAGCGGCCGCAGCCGCGCGAAGACGGCTCGATCGACCTGCAGGGTGCGCAGGTCACGGGCGTTCACGCCGATCAGCGCGGCACCGAGGGTCGCAGCCCGCTCGAGCTCGCCCTCGTCGTGGACCTCGACGAGCGGGCTCATGCCGTACGCCCGGATCTGCGCGTGCAACTCGGTCAGCAGCGGCTGGTCCAGTGCCGCGACGATCAGCAGCACCAGGTCGGCGCCGTGGGCCCGAGCTTCCGCCACCTGATAGGGGGTGACGACGAAATCCTTGCGCAGCAAGGGCACGTCGACCGCGGCGCGGACGGCGTCGAGGTCGGCCAGCGAGCCGCCGAAACGGCGCTGCTCGGTGAGCACGCTGATCGCCGCCGCACCGCCGGCGGCATAGGCCGCGGCGAGCGCCGCCGGATCCGCGATCGTCGCGAGCTCGCCCTTGCTCGGGGATCGGCGCTTGACCTCGGCGATCAGGCTGGCACCGGGGGAAGCGAACGCGGCAAGCGCGTCACGGGCGGGCGGCGCCTCAGCCGCCGCGGCCTGGATCGACGACCAGGACCGGCGCGCCTGCCGCTCGGCCAGATCGGCGCGGACGCCGACGAGGATCTCGTCGAGAACGGTGGCAGCCACGCCTCGATCGTACGGGCGGGCGACCGTCAGCCCGCGCCCGCGCTAGGACGCGGCGACCCGGGTCTGCTCGGGGTCGGGAGTCATCGCTTTCGGGGGGATCCGGCGGCGCATGGTGCGACGGATCCGCATCCACACCGGCGGCGCCGCGATCACGACCCCCAGCAGCACCCAGCCGACCGTGGCGGTGGGCACGTCCAGGAGCTTGAGCGCGCTGGCGAGCAGGACGAACGCAAGGGCACGCCGGATGATCCAGCTCGGGGCCGAGGCGGAGGCGCGCGCACCCAGATAGACGCCTGGCAGGCTGCCGATCAGGATCGAACTGGTCAGTGCGAGCTCGAAGTCACCGAAGATGACGTGTCCCAGCGCAGCGGCGCCGACCAGCGGCACCGCCTGCACCAGGTCGGTGCCGACCAGGTCACCGGTCTTCAGCTGCGGGTAGACGAGCAGCAGGGCCACGATGATCAGCGATCCCGACCCGACCGAGGTCATGCCCACCACGAGGCCGCCGAGAGCGCCGATCGCCACCGTGGTCGCCCGGTGCACCTCGACGGGGCCGGTGACGTCCGCAGCCGGGCCGAGGCGAGCGCGGCGGCGCACGTCCAGCAGCGCCTTGAAAATCATCATCGCCACGGCGATGAGCAGCGCGATGCCCAACGAGAGTTTGACGGTGTCCTGCACGGCGGAGCCGTTGCCGACAGCTCGTAAGAGCAGCACGCCGCAGAAGGCCGAAGGCACAGATCCCAGGACGAGCCAGGTGACCAGTTCCTTGTGGACCGTGCCGCGCCGCAGGTGGACGAGCCCGCCGATGGGCTTCATGCACAGCGAGGCCACCAGATCGCTGCTGACCGCGGCCAGCGGCTGGATACCGAAGAAGATCACCAGCATCGGGGTCATCAACGCGCCGCCGCCCATGCCGGTCAGCCCCACGACGAAGCCCACGAACAGGCCCGCCAGCGCGATGAGCAGATCCACGTGCATGTGCCGAACTCCCCAGAGCTCCAACTTTGTCTAGTGAAATAGTAGACGTTATGGGGTTAACCCGGTACGCCATTCGAGGCATCGGCACGAATACGGTCTAGCGAGAGTCGAGCGGGAGCCGGATCGTGAAGGCGGCACCGCCTTCCGGGGCGCGGCCCGCGGCGGCACTCCCGCCGAGCGCACCCGCCAGCCCCGCGACCAGCGCCAGCCCGAGGCCGGTGCCCACCCGCCGGATGCCGCGGTAGCGCTCGTAGAGCGTCGACCGCTCGAACGCGACCGAGCAGTCCTCCGGAGTCAGGCCTGGCCCACCATCACGGACCTGCAGGAACGCGAATTGCGGGTACACGGGGTCGGGACCGGCGGCGAAGACGATCGGCGCCCCCTGCGGGACTACCCGCAGGGCGTTCTCGGCGAGCCCGTCGAGGATCTGGCGAACCCGGCCGCCGTCAGTGACGATCACCAGCGCGGCGGGCGGGACTTCGAGGTGCAGTTCGACGCCCTCGGCAGCGCAGCGCGGACGCCAGACCTGCTCGGCGCCGCGCACCAGAGCGGTGAGGTCGGTGGGCGCGAGGTCGATTCGGAAGTCGTCGGCACCGAGCCGGGCCAGGTCCAGCAGGTCCGAGACGAGCCGGTTGAGCCGGTGGGCCTCGGAGAGCATCACGGCTCCGGCGGCTCTGGCGTCGTCGCCCTCGATGACGCCGTCGGCCAGCGCCTCGGCGTGGCCGGTGACCGCGGTCAGCGGGGTGCGCAGCTCGTGGGAAATCGACAGCAGGAAGTCACGCTGGCGACCCTCGCTGCGAGCAAGCGCCGCGGCCAGCCCGTTCAGCGCGTCGGCCACCTCAGCGACCTCCGCCGGCCCTTCGGGGCGCACCCCGACGTCACGACGCCCACCGGCCAGCGCCCTCGCCGCGGCAGCCGCGTGCTGCAGCGGCCGGGCCAGCCGCCGCGCCAGCAGCACACCCGCCATGGCGGCACCCACCAGGCCGATCGCCAGCGCGATCAGCAGCCGGTTGCGCAGCGGGTTGGCGAAGCCGCGGGCCTGCGACGCGTTCTGCAGCAAGACGATCCCAGCGGGCTGACAACCGTCCACCGGGATCGAGATACGTGAGGCCGAGAGCGGGCGTCCTTCGATCAAGCGCCGGGCGCCGGCCACCCGTACGACGGCGCTGACCGATTGGCCGCTGGCCAGCTGGTGGGCCAGCGCGGCCGGAAGCTGAATCGGCTTCGCGCCGCAAGCCGCACCTGAGGTATCGATCGCCTCCAACTTGATCTGCTGGGCTTGCAGGATGCGCACCAGCTGCTGGAATGCCGCCCGCCGGGTGGCGCGATCGATGGCCCGGTCGACCAGGACGAGGTAGCCGTCCGCCTGGCGCCCCAGCTGCTGGCGGGCCTCGGTCTCGGTGGCTCCTCGCAGCAGGCCGATCGAGCACCAGTCCGACCACGAGCACGGCCAGCGCTGCCACCGCTGTGGTGGCAGTGGCCAGCCGCGACGCGAGGCCCGAGCGCCGCTGCGGGGGCACGACCGGCCGCGGCCCGGCCACTCTAGGCGCCCGCCGTGTAACCGACCCCGCGCACGGTGCGCAGCGGGCTGTGCTCACCGAGCTTGGCGCGCAGCTGGGCTACGTGGACGTCGACGGTGCGGGTGCCGGCGGCAGCCTCGTACCCCCACACCTCCGACAGCAGTTCCTCGCGGGTGAAGACGCGTCCCGGCCGCCGCAGGAGCATCGCGAGCAGGTCGAACTCGGTGGCGGTCAACGACACCGCCATCCCGCCGGCCTTCACGGCCCGGCGCGCCGGGTCCAGGCTCACCTCGCCGACCGTGAGCACCGGGGCGTCACCGGGCGGCCCAGATGCCCGCCGGAGCACGGTCTTGACCCGCGTCACCAGTTCCCGGGGCGAGAACGGTTTCGTGAGGTAGTCGTCGGCACCGAGTTCGAGCCCGACGATGCGGTCGACCTCGTCGTCGCGGGCGGTGACGAAGAGGATGGGCACCCAGTCGCCCTCGGCCCGCAGCGCCCGGCACACCTCCGTGCCATCGAGCGTCGGGCAGGCCGACGTCAAGGACGATCGCCACGGGCCGCAAGGAGCGAGCCGCGCCGAGCCCGGCGCGACCGTCGGACTCGACGTGCACCCCGAACCCCTCGCGTCGCAGGTAGAGCCGCACGAGGTCACTGATGTGCGCCTCATCCTCGACGACCAGCACCAGACCCTTCGAAGGGCCACTACCGCCCGCCACGTCCGCCACATCAGGCAGGGTAAACGCGCAGGTCAGCCCTGAGTGGGATCTTCGCCCCTGTCGAGGGCCTCCCACGCGTCGACGGGCCGCGCCGCCCGGGCGTTGGCACGCTCGTAACGCGGGGTCGGACCGGGCCAGCTGCCGGCGTACAGCACGCCGGCGAGCGCGCCGGCGATGATCAGCAGCCCGCCAACGACGCAGAAGTACGGCGGCGCGGCCAGGTGAGTCGCGGCGAACCGGCCGGCCGACCGGACCTTGCTGCTGTTGCGCGCCACCCGTTCCGGATCGGCGATCACCCGCACGACCACGATGAGCACCCCGACGCCCGCCGCGGCAATGAGGGCGGCAATCAGCCGGCGCGCCCAGCTGCGTACCAGCGCGACGGCGATCAGCCCGGCGGCCGCGACGAGCGCCAGCGGGACCGCGGCGGCGGCGGCGTTGCCGCCGGTCAGGGTCACGTCGGTACGCGTGGCGCGCAGGGTGACGCGCAGCCAGGTCGGGGACGACGACAGCAGCACGAGAGCCACCCCGGCGCCCACCCCCAGCGCAGCCAGCACCGCGGACCGCGGGAGGGTGCGGCCCGGCGGCGGGCTCGTCTCAGCCGGCGCGGGCTGATCGGTCACGGCACCGGGGGGACGGGGACGTCGCCAGCCGGCCGGAGGGTCTCGGCAAGGGCGAGGGCACGCAAGACAGCGCGAGCCTTGTGACGCGTCTCCGCCTCTTCGAAATCGGGCTCGCTGTCGGCCACGATCCCCGCCCCGGCCTGGGCGTAGGCCATGCCGCCGCGCATCACCGCGGTGCGAATCGCGATCGCCAGGTCCAGGTCGCCGCCGAAGTCGAGGTAGCCAACCCCTCCGCCGTAGATGCCGCGGCGGGCCGGCTCGAGCTCGTCGATCAGCTCCATGGAGCGGACCTTGGGGGCACCCGTGAGGGTGCCGGCCGGGTAGCTGGCGGTGAGGACGTCGACCGCGTCGAGGCCGGCCCGCACGTCGCCGACGACGGTGGACACGATGTGCATGACGTGCGAGAAGCGCTCGACGGCACCGAACTCGACCACCCGCACGGTGCCCGGCTCGCAGACCCGCCCGAGGTCGTTGCGGCCGAGGTCGACCAGCATGATGTGCTCGGCGCGTTCCTTCTCGCTGCCGACCAGTTCGGCGGCCAGTTCAGCGTCCTTGGCATCGGTGCCACCGCGAGGGCGGGTGCCGGCGATCGGGTGCAGCCGGGCGACCAATCCGGTCCCCCGGCGGGTCACCGTGACCAACGACTCCGGGCTCGAGCCGACGATGTCGAGCGTGGCCGCCCCGGACCCGGTGCTCTCGGCACCGGTGCCGGCCAGCCGCAGCAGGTACATGTACGGGCTCGGGTTGCTGGTGCGCAGCAGCCGGTAGACGTCGAGCGGGTCGGCGCCGGTGGCGACCTCGAAGCGCTGGCTGACGGTGACCTGGAAGATGTCGCCGGCCCGGATGGCCTCCAGCGCCCCCTCGACCGCCCGTTGATACTCGCCGGCCGGGGTGCGGCTGTGGAAGGCGAGCTCGGGCACGTCTTGCGCCGCCGCCGTCACGGCCACCGACGCCGGAGTCGGCCGGGCCAGCGCCGCCGTCATCTCGCGCAGCCGCCCGACGGCCTCGTCGTAGGCCTGGTCAACCGAATCGGCGGTGCCCGTGAACGCGTTCGACACGAGCAGGCAGGAGCCGTCGTCGTGGTCGAGCACGGCCAGCTCGGTCGCCAGCATCATCCCGAGCTCGGGAAGGTGCAGATCCTCGACCGCCTGGCTCGGCAGCCGCTCGATGCGCCGCACGAAGTCATACCCGAGGTAGCCGACGAGCCCGCCCATCAGCGGCGGCATCCCCGGAAGGCGCGGCGCGCGCAGCGATCGGGCGCACGCATGCAGCACCTCCAGCGGATTGCCGCGCAGCGGCACCCCCGGCGGCGGGTCGTCCAGCCAGACCCCCTCGCCGTCGCGCTCGGTGAGGGTGGCCCGCGACCGCACGCCGACGAACGAGTAGCGCGACCAGCTGCGTCCGTGCTCGGCCGACTCGAGCAGGAACGTGCCCGGGCCACCCGCCAGCTTGCGGTAGACGCCGATCGGGGTTTCGCCGTCGGCCAGCAACCGGCGGGTCACCGGGACCACCGGGTACTCGGCCGCGAGGCGGGCGAACTCTGCGCGATCGGGGTAGAACGAGCCGTCCGTCACCGCCGTCACGGGGCCTCAGCGGGCGCCGAGCCGACGGCGGCACCGAGGTCTGCCGCATCAAAACAGGTGCGGTCGCCGGTGTGACAGGCCGCACCGACCTGGTCGACGCGTACCAGCAAGGTGTCGCCGTCGCAGTCGAGCGCGACCGACTTCACCCACTGCTGATGGCCGCTGGTGTCACCCTTGACCCAGTACTCCTGGCGGCTGCGGGACCAGTACGTGCAGCGGCCCGTGGTGAGCGTGCGATGCAGGGCCTCGTCGTCCATCCACCCGAGCATGAGCACCTCGCCGGTGTCGTACTGCTGGGCGATGGCGGGGACCAGCCCGGCCGGGTCGCGTTTCAACCGCTCTGCGATGGCGGGATCCAGGGAACTCGGACGTGTCACGTGTCCATCCTGCCAGCTCGCAGATATCAGACGGTGCCGGTGAACCCCGCCGCGGCCCAGCGCAGCCCCTGGGCAAGAGCCGGCCGCCAGACCCCGTAGTCGTGTCCACCGGGACGAAGGCGCAGGACGACGTCGAAGCCTCGATCGACCAGCTCGTGCGCCATCTCGACGGTGTCGCGCAGGGCGTTGGTGTCACTGCGACCGCAATCGAGCCACAGCCGTACCTGCGGAGACGGCGAAAGGGTGGGGACGTACTCGAGCGGGGTGTTCGCGGCAGCGACCCTCGCCAGGTCGGGGACGTTGCCGAACAACCGCTTGAGGCCGCCCGCGTGGGTGGGCCGGTCGAAGCCGGACAGGTCGATGACCGCGGAGAACAGCCCGCGGTTGCGCAGCCCGAGGTTCAGGGCGCAGTAGCCCCCGGCGGAGTTGCCGGCGACCGCCCGGGCCGACCGGTTGGGGATGGTGCGAAAGCGTGCGTCGACGTCGCGGACCACGTCCTGCACCACGTACGTCGCGACGTGTTCCTGCGGGCGGTCGACACACTCGGAGTCGTCGGTCCAGTTGTGGCTCGCCCGCGGCGCCACCAGGATCACAGGGTGGCCTTCGCGCGCCACCGCGTAGCCGGCGTCGGAGGCGCGGGCAGCCCGAAACCAGTCGACGGGCGCCCCCGGCGAACCGTGCAGCAAGTAGACGACCGGGAAGCGGCGGGTCGGCTCGGAAAAATATTGCGGCGGGAAGTACACCAGCGCGGTCGGAGCGCCGAAGCCGCTCCTGTCGCCCGGCAGCCGGACGCTGACCACCGCGCCGCGGGGGTGCATTGTCTCGGGCTTGGTGAGCGACCCGGAGACGTCGGCCAGGGTCGCCGTCGGCCAGGTGCGCAGCCCCAGCACGTCGGCCACCCGGGGCAGGAATGCGTAATGAGCATTGACGAAATCGGCCACCGTCGCGAGCGAGAGCACCATGGCCAGCACCCCGAAACAGGTGGTGCTCAGCCAGCGCCGCCGGTGGCCGCGCCACAACGCGACCGCCCATGCGGCGAGCGAGACGATCACCAAACCCGCGAGGAAGTTAGCGCTGATGACAAGCAGGCCCACGACGCTCCGCACGCTCCGTTAACACAGCCGTAACGACGAGACATTAGCGCGCCGCGGCCGCGTTCACCGCAGGGATGACGCCGCCCCAGCTACCGGATGGCGAAAGCCTCAGGCGTGCGTACCGGTCGGTGTCGGGGTGGGGAACCCGGGAACCACGGGACCGGTGCCCCCGCTCGACGGCGGGGGAACGATCGTCGCCGCATCCGGCAGGACGGCCCGCATGACCCGGGCCGCTTCGGCGGCGACGACGCTGGCATTCGTCGGGATGTTGCCCGACAGCCCGCTGAGAATGACGACCACCTGATAGCGCCCGACGGTCGTGAACGCCCCGATGCTGATGCCCGTGGACGCGCCGCCCTGGTTCACGAACGCCGTCGCGGCCGGCAGTCCCGGCAGCGCGATGGTCGGCGCCGTCTTCTTGTTCTGCGTGTTCGAGTAGTTCAGCTCGGCGACCGCAGCCGCCGGGGAACTGAACTGCAGGATGTTGATCGAGGCGTCCCAGTCATCGCTCGAGCCGGCGGTCGATCCGAGCGTCAGCGCCCGCAACCCGACCACCCGCGACAGCCCGTACTTCTTGAACTGCACCATCTCGGCCGGCCCCAGCGCGATCTCGGCGGGGGCGACGAACCCCAGCCGGTAGGCGTGGTAATCGATGGCGAGCAGGCCTGGCGGGGTCGCGACGGCGCCGAGCGAGGGCAGCGGGCTGGACGGGCTGGACGGGCTGGACGGGCTGGGGACGGGGTTCGGCACCAGCGACGGCAACGGGTTCGGCTGCACGGTGCCGCCCGAGGCAGTGGACTTGGACGACCCTGATGCCGACGACACCAAGACCGCAATCACCGTCGCGACGATCGCCACCCCGACCAGCGTGATGGCGGCCCACAGACCACGACGGGAGCGCCGCGACGGCCAACCCTGCTGCGGCGCCGGCGGGAACGTTCCCTCAGCCGGCGGGCCCGGCGGCGCGTAGCCCGGCGGCGCGTAGCCCGGCGGCAGGCCGTAGCCGGGCGGCGGTGGAGCGGATACCGGCCCCGCGTACTCGCGCGACCACGGTGACGGCTCGGGCGGGTACTTGGGCAGCTGGCGGGTCGCGTCCGGATCGGCCGGCCGGTCGTCAGGCTGGCTGCCGGCCTGCGGCGACTCCGGGGGCACGCTCACAGCCTGATTGTGACCCACGAAGCTTGGAACTCACCAAGAACGAGACGGCGCGACCCCCGAGTGGCCGGGTCCGGGTCGCGCTAGCGCAGGGCTCCGCGCGCCGACCACGAGGCGTGCAACCGGGCGTACACGCCCGGGACGTCCACCAGATCAGCGTGGCGGCCGCGCTGCACGATCCGGCCGGCATCGACCACGATCACCTCGTCGGCGATCTCCGCTGCCTTCAGGCGGTGCGCGATGGTGACGGTCGTGCGTCCGGCGGCCAGCGATTCGAGAGCGGCGGACAGTCGCATCTCGGTGGCGGGGTCGATCGCGCTCGTTGCCTCGTCGAGCACCAGGAGGTCGGGATCGGCCAGGTGGGCACGGGCGACCGCGACGAGCTGACGCTCACCGGCGGACAGCGACTCGCCCCGCTGGCCGACCGGCGCGGCCAGACCCCCCGGCAGCCCGGCAATCCAGTCGGCGATCCCGAGCTCGTCAAAGACCCGGGCAACGTCGGCGTCCGACGCGTCGGGGCGGCCGTAGCGCACGTTCTCCGCGATGGTGCTCTCGAACAGGTGGCCCTCCTGGGGCACCATCACCACCCGGCGTCGCAGCGAAGCAAAAGCCACCTGATCGAGCGGGATTCCGGCGAGCTCCACCGAGCCCCGCAGCGGATCGATGAGCCGCGTGAGCAGCTTGGCCAGCGTCGTCTTGCCGCTGCCCGTCTCCCCCACCACGGCAATCCGGGCGCGGGCGGGCACGGTGAGATCGATGTCGCTCAGCACCTCGGGGCCGCCGGGATAGGCATACGCGACGCCGGTGAAGCGGATGTCGATCGGGCCGGCGGGCAGCTCCCGGCCGCCCTGGGGGCGCGTAGCGGGATCGGCGACATCAACGGGCATGTCGAGCACGTCGAGCACTCGCCGGAGCCCGGCCAAAGCGTTCTGGGCATCGTTCAGCGTCTCGGTGGCCACCTGCACCGGCCCGACGAACAGCGTCACCAGGAACAGAAACGCGACGAGGCGGCCGGCCGACAGGTGACCACCGACCCCGAGCCATACGCCGACCACGACGACTCCGGTGTTGGCGAGCCCGGCGACCAGCTCACCCCCGGAGAATGTCAGCGCTGCCAGCCGCTGCGCCCGCACCGCGGCGTCGCGATGGGAGCCGATGGCGACGTTGATCCGGCGGCCGGTGCGCTCCCCGACCCCGAACGCCTTCACGACAGCGGCTCCGACGACTGCCTCCGACACGGCGGAAAGCACCAGCCCGACGCGCTCGCGCACCAGCCCATACGCCGCCGCCAGCCGTACCGACATCGCCCGGGCGAACAGGGCCAGCGGGGCGAAGCAGACATAGACCAGCACGGTCAGCGGCCATGAGTAGACCAGCATCAGTACGGTCGCCAGTGCCAGCTGCAGCACGCTGACGAGCAGTTGCACCCCGCCGAACTGCAGGAAGTTCGACAGCTGGTCCACGTCGCTGGTCACCCGGCTGACGAGCGCTCCGCGACTCTGGGACGCCTGCCGCAGCATCGACAGCTCGTGCACGTGGCGGAAGGTCTGCACCCGAAGCGACGCGAGCCCGGACTCGGACGCCGTGAACAGGCGCACGTTCAGCAGGTACGCCGCCGTCGCCGTGACGACGACCGCGACAGCCGCGAGGGCGAGTGACGCCCGGATCGCGCCGAGATCGACTTTCGTGCCCGCTGCGCCGCCGAGCCCGTGGTCGATCGTCTGCTGGACCGCAACGGGGATGACCACCCGGCCCGCTGTCGAGAGCACCGCCAGCAGGATCGTGAAGCCGATGCCACGGGCGAACTCCGGGGCCATCCGGAAGGCACGCCGGAAAGTGACGACCGCGCCGCCCGCGTCGGGGTTCGCCGACAGGGTGCTCATGCGGCCGGCTCCTGGCCCGGACGGGTCCGGTGGGCCGCTCCGTAGGCAGTGAGCACCGCCCGGTACCCCGGCACCGACGCCATCAGCTGCTCGTGGGTTCCGCGGCCGCGGACCTGACCGTCCTCGAGGTAGATGACGAGATCAGCGAGCGCGATCGTGGCCTGCCGGTAGGCGATGACGACGACCGTGGCCGAAGACTCGCGCAGCCCCGCAAGGATGGCGCGCTCGATACGAGGGTCGACGCTCGAGGTGGCGTCGTCGAGGACCAGCAGGCGTGGGCGGCGTGCCAGGGCGCGGGCGAGCGCGATCCGCTGCCGCTGCCCCCCGGACAGCGTCGCGCCGCGCTCCCCCACGACCGTGTCGAGGCCGTCCGGCAACTCGGCGACGAACCCGGCCGCCTGGCTGATCTCCAGCGCTTCGGCCAGCAGCGTTTCGTCGACGTCAGCGCCGAGGGTGACGTTGCCCCGGACGGTGTCGTCGAACAGGAACGCTCCTTGCGGGACGAGAGCGACCGCCTCCGCGAGCTGCCCGGCTGCCAGCTCGCGAAGGTCCTGGCCGTCGAGGGCGAGAACGCCCTGGTCGGGATCCAGCAGGCGCAGGGTGAGGTGCGCGAAGGTCGACTTGCCGGCGCCGGTGGGCCCGACGATCGCGACGGTGCTGCCGGCCGGGACGTCCAGGGTGACCCCATCCAGCACCCGATCGTCGGCACCGGTGCCGTAACCGAAACCGACGCCGTGGGCGGACAGCCGGGCGGGCTTGCCTGCCGAGCCCGCATCGAGCTGACGCTCGCCGGACGGCATCGCGTCGCCGGCGTTCAGCACCGTGTGCATGCGCTCCCAGCCGACGACGGCCCGGGGCAGGTCGGCGAGGACCCAACCGATCGCCCGGATCGGGAAGGCCAGGAGCGTGAACAGGTACGCGACGCGGACCAGTCCACCGGGGTCGAGCGAGCCGGCCGACACCCGGAGCCCGCCGACGAGCAGCACGGCGAGCACCGACAGGTTCGGCAGCGCTTCGAGCGCCGGGTCGAACATGCCGCGCAGCCGCCCCACCCTGATCAGCGCGTCCCGCAACTCGCCGGCGCGTTCGGCGAACCGTTGCGTCTCGTGTTCGCCGCGGCCGAGCACCTTGACCGTCAGCGCGCCGTCGAAACTCTCGTGCGCGAGCCCGCTGACCTCGGCGCGCAGCTCCTGCGCCCGGATCAGCAGCGGCGCGAGCCGTCGGCTGTAGCTCACGTTGAGCACCGCGATCAGCGGGAAGATCACCCCGCCGACGATGGCGAGGACCGGATCGGTCGCGACCAGGAAGCCGACCGTGATCAGCAGCATCACCACGACACCGGCCGCCATCGGGAAGGGTGCCATCGGCTCCCAGGTCTGCTCGACGTCGGAGTTGGCGAGCGACAGCAGCCGGCCGGTCGGATGCGCCTGATGCCAGCGCAGCGGCAACGCCAGGTAGCGCGCGGCGACCTGGCGCCGGTAGGTCGCTCCGAGCTCGTACTGCACCCGGCCCGCGTAGATCCGGCGCCCGGCGATCCCGAGCGCCTTCAACGCGGCGACGGCCATGATCAGCAAAGCCGCGCCGAGCAGCGATCCCCACACCACGCGTCCTGCCCGGAAGGCCGGCAGCACTGTGTGCTGGATGATCCGGCCGAGCACGTACGCCTGGCCTACCGTCATCAGCGCCCACAGCGAGCTGCCGAGCACCGAGAGCGTGAAAGCCAGCTTCTGCTGGGCCGCTCCCCGCCCGAGAACGGCGAACCCGCGCAGCACGACGCGACGCTCGCTGCGGACCGCACGTCCGGCGCGCGATGGCGCATGGGGCGGATGATCGGGCACGCTCGACAGCATGCCTGGACGCTCGCGGCGAGGTCGCGCCATTTCCGCCGCTGGGCGATCATCCCGACATGGTTGCTGTTCGTCGTGCTCGGCAACACGTCGTCCGGGGGCGCCGTCGTGCCGCCACCGCTGCTCCCCGAACCGTTCAGCTTCCTCTCGCGGGCGTTGCCGTCAGGAACGCCCGACCCGCCGCGCGCCATCCCTGCGGCCCCGCCATCAGCGCCGTCAGCGGACGGGTAACCCGGCTCCCCGAAGCGCCGCCTTGACCTCGCCGATCGCGCAGCATCGCCGAAGTGGAAGACGCTCGCCGCGAGCACCGCGTCCGCCCCGGCGCCGACGGCCGGCGCGAAGTCGCCCACCGCGCCCGGCGCCGCCGCTGGCGATGACCGGGACGTCGACGGCGGCACGCACGGCCCGGATCATCTCGAGGTCGTAGCCGGCCGTGGTGCCGTCCGCGTCCATCGAGTTCAGCAGGATCTCACCGGCGCCCAGCTCGGCTCCGCGGGCGGCCCACTCGACGGCGTCGATCCCGGTGCCCCGGCGACCGCCGTGGGTGGTGACCTCGAAGCCGCTCGGCGTCGGCTCGCGGGGGGTCATCCGGCGGGCGTCCACCGACAGCACGATGCACTGGCGACCGAACCGCTCGGCGCATCTCGGTGAGCAGCTCGGGCCGGGCGATGGCCGCGGTGTTGATCGCCGACCTTGTCGGCGCCCGCCCGCAGCAGCCGGTCGACGTCACCGGGACTGCGCACCCCGCCGCCGACGGTGAGCGGGATGAAGACCTGCTCGGCGGTGCGGCGCACCACGTCGTAGGTGGTCTCACGGTCTCCGCTGCTCGCGGTGATGTCGAGAAACACCAGCTCGTCAGCGCCCTCGGCGTCATACAGGCGGGCCATCTCGACCGGGTCTCCGGCGTCGCGCAGCGAGGTGAAGTTGACCCCTTTCACGACCCGGCCTGCATCGACGTCGAGGCACGGGATCACCCGTACGGCCAGCGTCATGAACGGGTGGCTGAGCTTGCTGCAGAGAGTGCTTCCGGCAGCGTGAACGCCCCGGCATAGAGCGCCTTGCCGACGATCGCTCCCTCGACGCCCGGGATCGCCGCGATCGCCTGCAAATCCGCGAGGGTGCTCACCCCGCCGCTGGCAATGACCGGACGGTCCGTGGCCGCCGTGACGCTCGCCAGCAACTCGACATTGGGTCCGGTCAGCGTGCCGTCGCGGCGGACATCGGTGACGACGTAGCGGGAGCACCCGTCGGCGTCGAGCCGGGCCAGCACCTCGAAGAGCTCGCCGCCCTCGCGGGTCCAGCCGCGCGCGGCCAACGTGGTGCCGCGCACGTCGAGCCCCACGGCGATCCGGTCGCCGACCCGGGCGATGGCCCGGCGTACCCAATCGGGATCCTCCAGCGCGGCAGTGCCGACATTCACCCGCGCTGCGCCGGTGGCGAGCGCCGCGTCGAGGGAGGCGTCGTCACGGATCCCCCCGGACAGCTCCACCGCCACGTCGAGCTTGCGGACGACCTCGGCCAGCAACTCCCGGTTGTCCCCGCGGCCGAACGCCGCGTCGAGGTCGACCAGATGGACCCACTCGGCGCCGTCACGCTGCCAGCGCAGCGCCGCCTCGAGGGGATCGCCGTAGCCGGTCTCGCTGCCGGCTTCACCCTGCACCAGCCGCACCGCCTGCCCGGCGGTCACATCGACAGCCGGCAGGAGGGTCAGGCTCACAGCTCACCCAGCCAGTTGGAGAGCAGCCGGGCGCCGGCATCAGCACTCTTCTCCGGGTGAAACTGGGTGGCCGAAAGGCAGCCACGCTCGACGGCCGCGGCGAACGGCGAGCCGTGCTCGGCGACGGTGTCACCGGGATGCGCCGCCGCTGCATAGGAGTGGACGAAGTAGAAGCGCTCGCTCTCGACGCCCGCGAAGAGCACCGAGCCGGGCGCCGCGGTCACCGTGTTCCATCCCATGTGGGGCAGCACCTTGGCGCCCTCGATGCGCAGGACCTCGCCCTCCAGCAGGCCGAGCCCTTGCGTACGCACCCCGTGTTCCTCCCCCGCCTCGTACAGCACCTGCATGCCGACGCAGATGCCGAGCACCGGGCGGCCGGCCGCGACGCGTTCGGCGATCACCGCATCACCCCCGACCGCGCGGATCCCCTCGACGCACGCGGCGAACGCGCCAACTCCCGGCACCACCAGTCCGTCCGCCGCAGTCGCAGCCTCGAGATCGGCGGTCACCGTCACGTCAGCACCTGCCCTGGCGAGGGCGCGCTCGGCGGAACGCAGATTTCCCGACCCGTAATCAAGGACCACAACAGTCGGCCTGACGCTCACAGCACACCCTTGGTGCTCGGGATCCCACCGCTGCGCGGATCGAGCGCCACGGCATCCCGCAACGCCCGCGCCACCGCCTTGAACTGGGCCTCGACCACGTGGTGCGCATTGCGTCCGGAAAGCACCCGCACGTGCAACGCGATGGCCGCCGACGCCACGAACGACTCCCAGATGTGGCCGGTGAGGGTCATGTCGTAGGTGCCGATCATCGGAGCGAGGCCCTCGGGCTCCTCGTGGACGCAGTACGGCCGGCCGGAAAGGTCGACCGCCGCACTCACCAAGGCCTCGTCGAGCGGCACGGTCGCATCGCCGAAGCGGCGGATCCCGGACTTGTCACCGAGCGCCTGGCGCAGCGCCGTTCCGATCGCGAGCGACGTGTCCTCCACGGTGTGGTGGATGTCGACGTCGAGATCCCCGGTGGTGACCACCTTCAGGTTGAACCCGGCATGCTTACCCAACTGAGCCACCATGTGGTCGTAGAACGGAACGCCGGTCTGCGACTGCGCCTGGCCGGTGCCGTCGAGCTCGAGCTCGACCAGCACCGACGATTCCTTCGTCGCTCGCTCCACCCGCGCGCTGCGCGTCACGCTGCCCCCATCCCCATGCCTGTCCGGCTCCCGGCAGCGTTCATCAGACTCCCTACCTCCGACAGGAATACATCCATTTCCCCAGGGGTACCGGCGGTCACCCGTAACCAGCCGGCCAGCCCGACGTCACGCACCAGAACCCCTTGCTCCAAAAGGGCTTTCCAGAGGCGGTGCTGATCACCCGGTACCTGGAAGAGCACGAAGTTGGCGTCGCTGGGCACCACCGGGCAGCCGAGCGCCGGCAGCTCGCTGAGCAGCCGGTCGCGCTGTACGCGCAGCGCCTCCACGCTCGCCAGCAGCTCGGTGCTGTGCGCCAGCGCCACCCGGGCGGCCGCCTGAGTGAGCGCGGACAGGTGATACGGCAGCCGGACCAGCTGCAGCGCGTCGACGACGGCCGGAGCCGCGGCGAGGTAGCCGACCCGGGCACCGGCGAGCGCGAACGCCTTGCTCATGGTCCGCGTGACGACGAGCCGCGGGCACTGCGGCAGCAGCGTGACGGCGCTCGGCACGCCCGCCCGCCGGAACTCGGCATACGCCTCGTCGACGATCACCATCCCGGGCGCCGCATCGTGGATCTCGCGGATCGTCTCCAGCTCCAGCGCGGTGCCCGTGGGGTTGTTCGGCGAGCACAGGAAGACCAGCGAAGGAGCGTGCTCGGCGATCGCGGCGCGAGCGGCCGGGAGGTCGATCCGGAACTGGGCATCGCGCTCACCGCGTACCCATCCCGTCGCCGTCGCCAGCGCGATGAGCCCGTGCATCGTGTACGTCGGTTCGAATGCCAGGCCGATCCGGCCAGGACCGCCGAACGCCTGGCAGAGCTGCTGCAAGATCTCGTTGGAACCGTTCGCCGCCCACACCTGCGGGGCGCCGAGCTCCTGGCCGGGCGCCGCCGATTCTCCCGTGAGGTAAGCCGCCAGGTCGGTGCGTAGCGCGAAGGCGTCACGGTCCGGGTAGCGGTTCAGCGTGGCCGCGGCCTCAGCGCAGGCGACGGTCAGGGCCTCGATGAGCTCCGGCGACGGCGGGTACGGATTCTCGTTGGTGTTCAACCGATAGGGCACGTCGAGCTGAGGGGCACCGTACGGGCGCAGGCCGCGCAGGTCATCGCGCAGCGGCAGCCCGTCCCACCCGGTCACGGATCGACCCGCACGCGCACGGCTTCCACGTGCGCATGCAGATCCTCGGCGGCTCCGAGGGCGTACACCCCGGGCGCCGAGGCCGCGAGCGCCTCAGCCGACGCCGTCACGACGTGCTGCTGGCGCAGGAAGGAAAAGACCGACAGGCCGCTGGTGTGGCGCGCGGTGCCGCCCGTCGGCAGCACGTGATTCGACCCGGCGAGATAGTCGCCGAGGGTCACCGGAGCATGCGGCCCGACGAAGATCGCACCCGCGTGACGGACCCTCCGGGCAACCTCGCCGGCATTGGCCGTGACGATCTCGAGGTGCTCGGCAGCCCACGCGTCGACCACCTCCAGTCCCTGGTCGATATCCCGGACGAGCACCGTCGCACTCTGCCCGGTGAGGGCGGCAGTGATCCGCTCGTGGTGCTTGGCGAGAGCGACCTGGCGTACGACCTCGGTCTCGACCTGCTCCAGCAGCGTCTCGCTGTCGGAGACGAGCAGGCAGGCGGCCAGCGGGTCGTGCTCGGCCTGGGAGATGAGATCCGCAGCGAGGTAGACGGGGTCGGCGGTGGCGTCAGCGAGGATCGCGATCTCGGTCGCGCCCGCCTCGGCGTCGATCCCGACCACCCCGCGCACGAGACGCTTGGCCGCCGCGACGTAGACATTGCCGGGGCCGGTGATGACGTCGACCCGGGGGCAGGTCTCGGTGCCGTAGGCGAACATGGCGATCGCCTGAGCGCCGCCGACCGCATAGACCTCGTCGACCCCGAGCAGCGCACAGGCGGCAAGGACGGCGTGGTGCGGCAGCCCCGTCTCGCGCTGCGGTGGCGAGGCGACCGCCACCGACGGCACGCCCGCCACCTGCGCCGGGACCACGTTCATCACGACGCTGCTCGGGTACGCGACCCGCCCGCCCGGCACGTACAGCCCGACGCGCGAGACCGGAACCCAGCGCTCGGTGACGCAGCTTCCCGGGATGACCTCGACGCTCACGTCACGGGGAACGGTGGCCTCGGTGACCATGCGGGTGCGCCGGATCGCCTCCTCCAGCGCGCTTCGCACCGCCGGGTCGAGCGCGTCGAGTGCCTTGGCCAGCTCCGCGACCGGAACGCGCAGCCCGAATCCGGCAGCCAGGTCGACCCCGTCGAAACGCTGCGTGGCGGCGATGACAGCCGCATCCCCCCGACTTCGGACGTCCTCGCACACCGGACGGACGGTTTCCAGGGCAGCCGCCACGTCAAGGGCGGCTCGCGGCAGGAGATCACGCGGATCTCCGGCGCGGACGCGCAGGTCGAGACGGGTAAGCACGCTTCGAGGGTATCGGCCCAGTTCCCCTCGGGCGCACTTGCAGGTGTCTGCTGCCGGCAGCGCCTCTCCCGAGCCACGCAGATGGGGATCCGAACGCGAAGCTTCACCTCCGCGCAGATCACCTAACTGCAAGAACAGCTGCCCCCAGCCAGTACGGCAACAGGTGGGGTCGATGGCCGCACAAGCGTCGTCCTGTCAAGCCTGACACATCCGCTCATGCTTGATGTGCGGGTGATCTTCGTGGACATTGCGACGGGCCGCGTGGATGACTAACTCAGCTCCGTCCTCGATGATCAGGACGACGGTTTCCAGCAGGCGCGCGCCGGTGTCGAAGCCGAGCCGTAGTTCTCGGTGCGGTGGGCCGTCGTCGTCGAGGGGCTCGATCCACAGCGGCCATTCGGCAGCTTGGACGGCATCGGGTTCCTCGACACCGTGCTTGAGGGCGCTTGGGCGGACCTTCACGCAGACAACTGCGCCAGCGCGGCCCGGATGGCCTCCGACCGGCTCATGTGGTTCTTCGCGGCTGCCGCGTCGAGGGCGTCGAGTTCGTCGGCGGTCAGCCGTACTGCCACGACCTGCATGGGTGCGGCTCCACGACCCGGTCGCCCGCGTCCCCGACGCTTGAGTTCGTCGATGTCATAGCCGGCCTCGGCCTCGTCGGCCCACTCCTGGATCTGCCGCTCGCTCACCACCCCAAAGTCGTATGACGAAAAGTGGGGGATGGCCAGAGCCGACCTGACGACCGCCCGATCAGGCCCTCACGTTCCGGAGTCCATGTACGCCGCGAGGATGTAGTTCGGGTGCCGGTCGAGGTTCTTGCGGGCGCGGTCATACCGCATGGTGGTCCGCGGGTCGGCATGCCGGGCAGCGATCTGCATGTCGCGCAGGTCGACACCTGCATCGACTGAAGGTGCGTCAGCCCGAGGGTGGGGGATTCCGGCGGGACGGTCGGGTGGCGGACGTAGTCGGCTGGCGAGTGTTCCAGGACGCCGTCGATGAGGCAGGTCCGATAGAAGCCGGCAACCACGGACAGCCGCCGGGAGACGGTGGAGGGCTTGAACCGGCGGATGTCCTGCATCCACCGCAGGTACAACTCGAGGTCGTTGCGCTGTGCGCTCAGCGGCGCGAGCTGGCGCGCCTGACAGCACGTGAAGAACACCCGCAGGTCCGACTCAGTCTGTTCACGCGAGCTGCCCCGATAGCGAGAGAGGCAAGCGACAAGCGACAGCCGCCTGTCCGAGCTCGTGAGAGCCCTGCTGCGTGGCGTCGATGGCCGCCATGTTGGCATGGTGCGCCTGCGCCAGAGGTCTCCGCCAGCCGCCAACGGAGTGGCACCTGCGGCATGTGCGTGCGCCTGGGGGAAGCCAAGTGACTACGGGAGCCGGTCAGACCCCTGTGCGAGGATCCCCTCCATGATGGCTGACCAGGTATCCCGGCAGATCGCAGCAAGCCCGGAGAAGGTCTGGGCGCTGGTGGCCGACGCGCCGCGCATGGCCGAGTGGAGCCCGGTGCTGGTGGGCTGCGAGTGGATCGGCGGCGCGAGCGGGCCGGAGGTCGGCGCCCGGTTCGTCGGGCACAACCGCCAGTCGGGTATGCGTTGGTCTCGCGAGTGCGTCGTCATTGCCTGTGATCCCGGCAGGGAGTTCGCGTTCCAGACCTTCTTCAAGGGAGCACCGTCGACCCACTGGCGATACCTCTTCGAGCCGTCCGGCGACGGTACGAAGGTGACCGAGTCCTACGAGATCGTCTCGATGCCGAGGTACGTGCGAGCCGTGCGCAAGATCCCCGGGATGATCGAGAAGGGGGCGAGCGACACGCGGGCAGGCATGGCGCTCACCCTTGAGCGAATCGCCGCGATCGCCGAGAGGTGAGCGTGAGCTGAGAGGCCCACCCTGGCCCGCTTCGGCTCCCGGCGTTCCTCCTTCGCGCTGCAACCCCAGCCATTGGCGGCGCACTCTCATCAGATCCGGACATACCGACCAGGCCGCAGGCAGGTCCGATGGTCGGGTGTTTCCGGCGCGCGATAACCGGCAATCTCGGGCGGTTCTGAGCGGATTGAAAGCGGCCACCCAAGCCACCTTTCACTGATGGGTGCGCGGCGTTTCGTGGGCGGGCTGAACGTGCCCCTCGACGGGATGCGGGCCGACGCGACGTGGCCTTTTGGGGTACTCACCGTCAGCGAGGGCAAGCTGTCGCTGACATCTCGGATCGTCTTTCGCTTCCGCACTGAGATGGCCATCGACGACGTCCTCGCCTTTCCCTTGGCGGCTCGGTTCCTACGCCCCGGCGTTGGCATCGAGCTGGCCGACGGCCAGACCTTGTACTTCTGGACCTTTGCGAAGAAGAGGGAAGCAGTGCTGGCTGCCTCCGCGAGCAGCAAGGTCGCATTGACGCAAAGGCCCGGAAGGCGGAGGTCAGGTTCCGGCTTCGAGACTCGCCCAAGTAGCGGGATCGGGAGGCGCGCCTATGTGGCCATCGCGCGCTTTGGCAGTGAGGGACAGTGGGCTCGGGAAGGTTACTGATCGTCTTCCGGCGGCTGTATAGCTGCGCGAGCAATGATCAGAACCTGTGGATGGGCCTCGGCCTGGTGACGTGAAGGGGCGCACCTTCCCGAGGATGATCTCGAAATCGTCTCAGCTCTGATCAGGACCGGCGTTGGCGCGCTGGTTCGGGAAGGTACGCCCGTGCTCAAAGTAGTTCAGGAAGTCCAGGAGGCCAACGAGGCCAGCCGACCGATGCTCGATGAGATCGTGCGTGACGGTGCGCGCGCGATGCTCGCCGCGGCGTTGCAGGCCGAGGTCGCCGCCTACGTCGACGCGCATGCCGGCCACCTCGACGCCGATGGCCGGCGGCTGGTGGTGCGCAACGGCTATCACGACGAGCGGACGGTGGTGACCGCGGCCGGGGCGGTGCCGGTGCGGGCACCGCGGGTCAACGACAAACGCGTCGACGAGCAGACCGGCGAACGGGTCCGGTTCGCTTCGGCGATTCTGCCGGCATGGGCGCGCAAGTCACCGACGGTCGCCGAAGTGCTGCCGCTGCTGTACTTACATGGCCTGTCATCCGGGGACTTCGGCCCGGCGCTGACGCAGTTCCTCGGCTCGGGCGCCGGCCTGTCGGCCTCGACCGTGACAAGGCTGACCGCCCAATGGCAGGACGAAGCCGCCGCGTTCAACACCCGGCCGCTTAAAGACACCGACTACGTCTACGTGTGGGTCGACGGTATCCACGTCAAGGTGCGGTTGGAGCAGGACAAGGTGTGCCTGCTGGTCATCCTCGGGGTCCGCGCCGACGGCACCAAGGAGCTGGTCGCGCTCGCCGACGGCTTCCGCGAATCGGCCGAGTCCTGGGCGGACCTGCTGCGCTCATGCAAGCGTCGCGGGATGCGCGCGCCGGTGCTCGCGGTCGGCGACGGAGCGCTCGGGTTCTGGAAAGCGATCCGTGACGTGTTCCCCGACACCGCCGAGCAACGCTGCTGGTGGCACAAGACCGGAACGTGCTCGCCGCACTCCCGAAATCAGCGCACCCATCGGCAAAAGCAGCACTCGCTGAGGTCTACAACGCCGAGGACAAGACCCACGCGACCGCGGCCGTCAAAGCGTTCGAGGCCGACTTCGGTGCCAAGTTCCCCAAGGCCGTCGCAAAGATCACCGACGACATCGACACGCTGCTCGCGTTCTACGACTTCCCCGCCGAGCACTGGATCCACCTACGCACCACAAACCCGATCGAGTCGACCTTCGCCACCGTGCGGTTGCGGCAACGGGTCACCAAGGGCCCCGGCTCGAGGGCCGCCGGCATCGCTATGGCGTTCAAGCTCATGGACCTGAGTTGGCTCAATCGGTTAGTGCGTGACTTTCGGACTGTTTGATTGCGTCGAGGATGGCTTGTTGCTGCTCGGGGATGCGGGGCGGGAAGGTCTGCTCAGCGCCGTTGATCGCGATGGTGGCTGATCGCAGCGGCCGCAGTTGGCGGACGATGTTGCGGATCGCGAGTCCGGTCCGGTTCTGGACCTCGCGGGCAACGGCGAGTGCGGTGAACACGATGGTCAGGTGGGCTTCGATCGCGTCGCGGGTGTGGTGAAACATTGGTTATGCCGATGTTCGGGTTATGCCGACCTACCGCCAGAATCCCCGTAGGGACAGGGCGATCGGCGTCCCGAAGGTCGGCATAGTCACAGGCTGTCGAGCCAGGCGAGGACGGCCGGTTTCGCGGTGTAGGTCCCGGGTGCTGTGCCCGGTGGACGGGTCCGGTCGATCGCGGCCTGCTTGATGGACATGTCGGCGTGCAGGTAGGTGTCGGTGCTGGCGGTCTGTTGGTGCCCGAGCCAGAGCGCGATGACGGCGACGTCGACGCCGGCCTGGAGCCGACGCATCGCTGCGGTGTGACGGAGCGTGTGCATGGTCACGTGCTTGCCGGCCAGCGACGGACGCGTCGCGGCTGCCGTCGCCAGGTGGATGGCCAAGCGTCGCTCCAGCGCGTCGCGAGACAGGTGCTGTCCATTCGGGCCGGGGAACAGTGCTTGCCCGGCTCGGGTGCCGCGCTCGGTCAGGTAGGAACGCAGGACGGCGACGGTGTTCGCGGTCAACGGTGTGGCGCGGCGTCTGCGGCCCTTGCCGGTGCAGGTCACGTGTGGTGCGGCGCCCAGGTGGACGTCACCGGTGGTGAGGTTGGTCAGCTCGCTGCAGCGCAGGCCGGTCTGGACGGCCACGGTGAGCAGGGTCAGGTCACGCCGCCCTGTCCAGGTGCCGCGGTCGGGTGCGGCGAGCAGTGCGTCGGTCTCCTCGACGCTCAGGAAGTGTGGCGGTGGGACGGGACAGCGCCGGGGCGGTATGGCCAGGACGCGGGCAATGGTGTCGGCGTGCTCGGGATGGTCGGGCAGCGCGTGGCCGAGGATGGCCCGGATCGCGGTGAGCCGGGCGTTACGCGTCCTGGCGCTGTTGCCGCGCTCGGCCTGTAGATGGTCGAGGAAGCCGGCGATGAAGTCGACGTCCAGGACGGCCAGGTCGATCTTGTCGGCCGCCACGGCGCGAGTCGCCGCCACATACTTGATCAGCAGCCGCCAGGTGTCGCGATAGGCACTGATGGTGTGCGGGCTCAGGTCACGCTGGGCGTGGGCGTAGTCGGTGAAGTAACGCTGCAAGGTCGGCGCCAACAGAGTCATGATCTCCTGCTTTCGGGATGTTCGGGATGTTCGGGATGTTCGGGATGTTCGGGATGTTCGGGTGGTTCGAGCCGGTCGGCCGCCAGAGCCATCAGCTCCGAGGTGGCCGACAAGTACCAGTAGGTGTGCGCCGCGCTGGTGTGTCCCAGCCAGGTCGACAGCAGCGTCAAGGTGCGCTGCGGGTCGCGGCCGTCGCGGTAGGCGGCGGCCATGTGGGTGGTCGCGAAGGTGTGGCGCAGGTCGTGCAGCCGGGGCGAGGCCAGGCCCCGCGGCGGTAGGCCCGCAGCACGGACCATCCGGGCGAAGTACGACTCGATCGTCGAGCGGCGATAGCCGGTGCCGCGGCGGGACACGAACAGCGGACCGTCGGGATCTGGGCGGGCCTGGCGGCGCGCTGGCAGGTCCCGGTAGGCCACGAGCTGTTCGGTCGTGGAGAGGTGCACCGGGATCAGACGCTGGCGTCCTGACTTGCCTGACCGGACCAGCAGCGTCCCGGCCGGCGCCTGCAGGGACGTAATGTCGGGCTCGGTCACGCGCAGCGCCTCTCCGATGCGCATGCCGGTCACGGCCAGCAAGCCGACGACGGTGCGCATCGTGTCGGCGACGAACCCGTGGGTGAACACGACCGGACACGTCGCGCGTAGCGCGTCCAGGTCTGCCTGGGAGTAGATGTAGGGCACTGCCCGACATGTCCCGGCAGGTAGCAGCCCGCGAGGTGGGACCTGCACCGGCTCGCCGACGGCCTGCAGGTAGGCGGCGAAGGTGCGGACCGCGCCGAGCCTGATTCCCCACCAGCGGTGGTCGGCCCCGGCTGGGGACCGTGCCCAGGCCACCGCGTCGGCCGTGCTGAACGTTGTTGTCTTGCCTTGGGCGGCGAGCCAGTCGCAGAACTGGCTGGCCAGATGCTCGAGCTTGTCCAGCCGGTATCCCAGGCCGCGGCGCACGGCCAGGTACTCATCGAGATGCTCGCGCAGGGCCGTCGGGGCAGTGGCCGCGTTCATGCGCCTGGTATCCGTGCCCACGGCACGATGAGCGCGCGCAGCGAGTCCAGATCGGTGCGGGCGTAGATCATCGTGGTGTCGGTGCGTGCATGGCCGAGCAACTCGCGGGCCTCGATCAGCGAGCCGCCGCGGGACAAACTGGTAACCGGCAATCTTCGAACCGTGCGAATGCCTCGATGGCAGCGGGGCGGCGGGGAGTATTCGTCATGGTTGGTGATCGCCGGTGCGGGCGAGCCGGCGGCGTAGCGGTACCAGTCGCCGCCGGCGTCGTGGACCCATTTGACGGCGGTGGTGGGGGCGAGGTTGAGCAGGTCGGCGAGCACGGCGGCGGGTACTTGGGCGGCGAGGTGGGTCATCGCGGCGCGGCGGCCGGGTTGGGCTCGGATACCGAGTGTGCGTAGGCGTTCGCCGAGTCGGGCGGCGGTGAGTGGCCGGCCGGGTTGCATGCCGGGGAACAGCCACTTGCTGCTGTTCGGTGAGCCGACGCCGAGGTAGGGTGTGGCCGGCGGGTGAGGGTCGAGTAGCAAGGCAGCCAGTGGCTCGGGGATGTGGACGTCGGCGGCGCCGAAGCGGAGGAACACCTGCTGCTCGCGGGTGATCACTTGATCGGTGGTCATCGCGGCGATCCGGGATAGCTGCTGGCCGTAGAGCAGTAGCAGCGCGCCGGCGACCCGGTCGGTGAGCTCGAGCTGATCGTCGCGCAGCAGTCGGGCGATCAGTGCCCACCGTTGCGTCGTCGCTGGCGGACTTGCCCGGGGTGCGGCCGAGGGTGGGGACGGCGAGCGGGCGGGCGTGGCCGGCGTTGGCGGCCCAGTGCAGGAAGTCGCGCACCCGGTAGCGGGCCGACCCGCCGGTCAGCCACGTGTCGATGTCGCCTTGTCCGGTCTCGGCGAGGGTGGTGTCGCGCTCGGCGAGCCAGTCCAGCAACGCGACCGCGGCGCTGATGTTGGCTCGGGCGTGGCGGGTGTAGCTGCGTGGCTGCGCTCGACGTTCGGCGGATCGGCGTAGCCGGCGCAGCACCCGCCAGGTGGCGTAGGCGTGCACCAGACGCCGGTCGGGGTCACGCTCGATTCCGGCCAGGGTGTCGGTGAGGAATCGCTCGACGTTGGCGAGCTTCTCGTCGCGGGCGGGCAGCACGCGGTTGGCGACCAGCACGTGGCGCAGGTAGTCCGCCGCCTGCCGGTGCGGGTGCGCGTCGAGCGCCTCGTGGCTGCAGGCCAGCTCACCGGCGGCGAGCTCGCCCAGCACCTTCGCGCCGGCACCGTTGCGGAGCCAGTTCAACGCGCTGCGTGGCGTGCTGGTGGCGGTGATCGCGGTATAGACCGGCTCGAGGGTGGCCGGGACCTGCTCGCCGGGTCCGCGCAGCAGTTGGCTGGTGCGTCGGCGCAGCGCGCAGTGGTTGCAGCGGCCGCGTTCGTAGAGCTTGTCCTCGATGCCGCAGCTCGGCGCAGACGTGGCCGAGCGGCGCCTCGGCGCAGTCGGCGCAGACGGTCGCGGCGGGCCCGGGTGGGTCGATCAGGCGCCGGGTCTGGCCGCAGCCGGTGCAGGCACCGCGGCGGCGCAGTGTCGCGGTGTAGCAGGAGTCGCAGACCGGTCCTTCGGGCCAGCGCACCGCCGGGGGCCGTTCGGCGCCGCAGTGCGCGCACGCCGCCGTGGACCGAGGCGTGCAGGCGACACAGATCGGCGCCGGGCCGGACGCGGACGAACACGGTCGGCGCCGCCCGCAGCGTGAGCAGACCGCTTCGGGCATCCGGAAGCAGGCATCGCAGATGTCGGGTTGTCCGTCGCGGGCGCGGCGGGCGATGCGGCGGGTCCGCCCGCACCGGCCACAAATCCGTCGGGGACGGTCGGCTGCAGCGGCCACACAGCGGCCGGTGCTGCTCGTCGCGGCCCCGGACCAGCTTCACCACCCGGCAGCGGGCGCATGCCGTGGCCTGCCGGTGATCGGCGCAGCGGCGGCAGATCCCGCCGGCCGCCGAGCGGGTCAACGGCGCTTCGGTGCGCCCGCAGACCGCGCAGGCCGGCGCTGGCAGCGCAGACCCGTGTTCGCGCAGCGCGATGGTCAGTCGGCCGGCCACCGGTGGCGCGCCGATGCTCAGCGCGCTCGGGTCGGCGGCCAGTGCCGCAGCTAACTCCCGGGCCACCGCCGGGCTGGTCAGCACCGCGTCGACCGCTGCGGTCACCGAGGCGAGCGGCAGGCTCGCCTGCGCGGCCGCCGCGTCGATGATCGCCCGGCGGTGAGCAGGTGTCGCCGCGGTTCTCACCGACCGGTGCCGCTCGGTCCGGGCAGCACCCGGGCCCGCTTGGGACGCGGCAGTTGCCCGCCCTCGGTTCGTCGCGGTGCGCGAACGCGGCTGACCCGGTAGCACTCGATCAAGTCCGCCGGGGTGCAGGCGAGGATGTCGCACAACGCGGCCAGCGTGGCCAGCGAAAGCCGCTCCGGAACCTGGACGACCAGCCGGTAGACCTGCTCACGGGAAAGCGTGATCCCTCGTTCGGCCAGCAACGGCACCAGATCGGTGGTGGCGAACATGCCGGCCTCGGCCATCAACCGGCGCAGGTGCCAGTGATAGCCGACCGTGACACTCACGACGACACCTGCTCGGTGTCGAACGCGGTCGACAGCGCGGCACGCAGCATCCGGTTCTTCGCATCCGAACCGACGTGGGTATAGACCGCCGTTGTCGAGGCCCACGAGTGGCCGGCCTGCTGCTGCACGAACAACGGATCCACCCCATTCTCGATCAAGTGCGAAATATACGAATGGCGCAGGCAGTGCACCGACAGCTCGCCCGGCAGCCCGGCCCTCGAGCGCCACAACGCGAACCGGTCATCGACCTGACGAGTCGAGATCCGCCCGCCCCGCTCGGTCAGCCACACCGCTGGGTGCGCGGCCGCGCCGTAACGCGGACGCACCTCGCCCAGGTATTGCTCGAGCGCCTCGACCGCCCACGGCATCACCGCCGCGACCGCCCGCCGCCGCGGCGGTGAGCCACGCATCGCCTTGCCGTATCGCACCTGACACACCCCCAGCCCGCCCATCTCCGGCGCGGCCGGGTTCGCGGTGAAGTCGGTGACATCCAGCATCGCGACCTCTCGGCGGCGCAGCCCGAACGCGTAGCAGACCTTGAACAGCGTCGCGTCCCGGAACGCCGCCAGCCAGCCCTTACGGCCGGCCGCGATCACCTGTTCCACCCGCTCGTCAGCGGCGTCGAAGAACGCCTGCAGCTCCGCCCGGGTCAACGCCCGCCGCCCCGGCCGGCCCTCGTAGTCGGACACATGCACCGCTGTGTTGTCCTCATGACAAACCTGCACCGGGCGGGCACCGACCTGCTGCTCACACTCGGCCACCCAGCCGTAGCGGGCATCGCACACGTAGTCCAAGAACACCGCCAACGCGCCCTGATAGGCGCGCACCGTCGAATGCGCCCAGCCGCCCTGCGCAATCCAGGCGTCCACCTGCCCCGGGCTCCACTGCCATGGCCAGCCCTCGGTGAACTCGACGAAGCGGCGCACCGTGCGCTGCCGCGACGCGATGATCGACTCACCGAGTCGGCGGGACTGCTGCTGCGCCTGCCAACCGGACAACATCGACTCGAACAACGTCTCCGGCACCCGCAACGGCGTCGCTTCCGACACCAGCGTCAACGCCGCCGACCCCGCCACCCCAGACCCGTCCGCCACCCGAAGCCATCCTCAGCGTCTTGCGTCAAACGCCACCAAGTGGCACCCGACGCAACGGAATCCGATGACGCATCGTGGCATCCACTGCAACCACCCGCGGCAAACCCCCGAACTACGGGCGTGTCGCACCGACTCAATCAAACAGCCGACAACGAACCGAACCCGATTCCCCTTACGCACAAGCGATCACGCGAACCGTCGAATGATGCATCAGATGCAATTCCGCGCACTTCGACGGTGGTGGCGGCGGTGTGTCGCAGCCGGTGGGCATGCACGGTGCCCAGCCCGGCCCGGTGGGCCAGGCGGGCGACCACCCCCGACACTCCTTTGCCGCTCAGCCCGCCGCAGGGTGTGCGGGTCCGGAGGAACACGTGCCGGTCAACTGCGCCGCTGGGACGGGCCTGGTGCAGGTATGCCACCAAGGCCGCGCCGACGTCGGTGGGAAGCGGCAGGGTGAGCACCCGCCCGCCCTTGCCGCGGACGGTGATCTGGCCGGCGTGCCAGTCCAGGTCCTGCAGCCGCAGCGAGGCAACTTCGCCGGCCCGAAGGCCGAGCCGGGCAATCATCACCACGATTGCGTAGTCGCGCAGCCCGGCGGCGCTCGTCACGTCCGCCGCGGACTTGATCGCCTCGACCTGCTCGGGACCGAGCGCCCGGGGAAGATCAGCCGACCGTCTCACCCGCGCAGCAAGGATCGCCGCGGTCATGTCGTGCTCGACCCGACAGGTCGTGAATGCCCATCCCATCAGAGACTTCATCGCGGTGACCAGGTGTCGCTTGGACGCCAGCGCGTAGCCCTGCCCACGCTCGGCCACGTAGCGGTTCATCGTCCGGGCCTCGACATCGGACCAACGAACCTGGCCGTCCGGACCGGCCATCTGCTCGAGGAACCGGCGCACCCAGCCGCGGTACTCGACCACCGACGCCGGGCCGATGGAGCGCTCGGACCGCAAGGACTGTGCCCACTCGTCGAGCGTGACTTCCACCGGAGTGGCGGCCGGTGGCGTGACCTGCGCAGGCACGACCAGACCGGCGCCGACCAGGAACCGGCGAACCGCGGCGATCCGCCGTCCAGCCGATGGATGGCACGCCGGCCCGCGCAGCTGCGCGGCGACGAACCGGTCGAGTACCTCGTCCGTCAGGTCTTCGACGTCCAAGCCCTCTTGGTCCATCCAGGCGCTCAGCCGCGCCGCCGTGCACGCGATCGAGATCGCCGAGCCGCGCGCGTAACCCTCGGTCTTCAACCACGCGACCAGCTCCGCCATCACCTCGACCAGCGGCCCCACGAGCAGCCGCGGCGACCCTCCACGGTCACGGCTCGGCGCAGGGCCCAGCACCACGGCTCCCCGCTCGGTCAGAAACCGATTAGCCAGCCCCAGGTACTGCGCAGCGGCCGGCGTGCGGCTGCCCGACCGACGCTGCTCAGCGCGGATGTACTCCTCGATCAGCTCCCCGTCGAGGTCTGTAGCCTCCAGCCCGCGATCTGCCATCCACGCCGAGAACCGCCCGAACGCGCGCACTGTCCGGCTGGCCCGCCCCGGCGCGTATCCCTGACCTTCCAGCCAGATCGACAACGGACCAGCCCAGCCCGCCAACGGGTCGCATCCCGAACCCAGATCGGCCACGACTCACTCCTCTCATAGAGGAGCGAGCATTCGCCGACCGTGTTATGCCGACCTTCCGGACGCCGATCGCCCTGTCCCTACGGGGATTCTGGCGGTAGGTCGGCATAACCCGAACATCGGCATAACCAATGCAATGCCGACGTCGGCATTGCATCGGCCGGGCGCGTAGGTCGGTCTTGGACATCCGGAACGACTGCTCGACGTGCCACAGGTCGTGGTAGCTGCGCGATGACCTCGGCGGCGGGCATGATCGCGGCGTCGATGTTGGTGACGTAGCCCTTCAAGCCGACCAGCCGGCGGGCCCGGGCCAGGGACGCCTCGTCGACCGATCGGCTGCCGTTGCGGGTCTTGACGAACCGCGGGGCTCTGGCGGTCTTGTCACCGGCCACGACCTGGCGGGCACGGTTTTCCTGCAGGGTCAGCGTCTTGTTGTCCCGCACCGCCCGCCGCGTGGAATAGGCCCAGACCGCCCTCCACGACCCTGGATGTCGTTCGGGGTTCCAGACCGGCTCGGCCTTGAGCTTCGCGTTGTTCTCCGCCTGCTGGCCTGATGGCCGGTTTTCGGGGTGATGCGTGTCGATCACCTGCCCGTCGGTGAACGCGTCGCCGTGCCAGCGGAAGTGAGACTCCAGATCGGTCGGAGCCTTGGTCACCCGGGAGCCGACGATGAACCGCAGCTGCGCTTCGTCCAGTTCACGCAGATTCGCCGCGGACAGCATCCCGGCATCGGCCACGATGACCATGTCGGACAGGCTGTGCCGGGCTTGGAACTGCCTTCACGATCGGGACGATCGTGTGCGTCTCGGCTTTGTTGCCCTCGAAGCAGCCGATCTCGAGCGGGAAGCCGTGCCGGTCGACCAGCAGCCCGACCACGATCTGGGGGTCGACGCGGCGTTCCTTGGAGTAGCCGACCTTGCGCAGGTCGTCTTCCTTCTCCGCTTCGAAATAGAGGGTGGTGACGTCGTAGAGGCATAACGACACATCGCCGCTGCTGGCCGCATGGGTAAAGCAGGCGGCCGCCACGCGGTCGCGGTAACCCTGGCCGACGCAGCGGGTCAGCGTGCGGCGCATCGTCTTCGTCACTCGACGGCTGCCGGCCCAGATCAGTCAGGACACGGCCGGCATCAAGCAGATCGAGGTCGGCTCCACGATCCGGGCGATCACCAGGTCACGGAACGTCTCGTCCCCGACCGCGCCGAAGCCCAGGCCGGAATAGACCTCGGCGAGCACGTCGAACAACAACCGCGACGAGGTGCCGATCACCCGCGGCGCAGCCACCCGCCGCTGCTCGGCGACGCAGCCGGTGCAGGCTGCAAGAACAACCCGTCATCCGGCGGCGCCGTGCGCAACCGCGCCACCCGCGGCGTCGGCTCGACACCCGATCGCAGCTCCGCCCTGCGCCGACGTTGCCGAGCAGCCCGCGGGCCGCTCCAACAGGAGTCCCAGCTCAGCCTCGGTACGGGCCGAGCCCACATGGACTTCACGATCCGTTGACGGCCCCCGGAGTACTCCGCGATCTGCACAGCCGTCGCACCCGACGCCGTACGTACCCGCCGAACGCACGCCACCCCGGGACCCTAAACCGCCCCCGGTTAGTGCGTGAAACCCCACCAACCCGGCGTCATTTAACCAGGTCAGGAACCTGCAGCCCTGCCCAGAAACGATCCGTGAGCCAAGTCAGGACAAACCCGATCGAGTCGACCTTCGCCACCGTGCGGTTGCGGCAACGGGTCACCAAGGGCCCCGGCTCGAGGGCCGCCGGCATCGCTATGGCGTTCAAGCTCATGGAGTCCGCCCAAGCCCGCTGGCGGGCGGTAAACGCCCCACATCTCGTCGCGCTGGTGCGCGCCGGTGCCACCTTCGTCAACGGCAAACTCGTCGAACGACCCGACGAATCCGGAGGTGACGCTCAAGCCGCATGACACACCAATCCACAGGTCTTGACGATTCCTCTAGCTGCGCCCAGGGACCCGAGTGGCGGTCGTGACCGACGCGGTTCGCGGGTTTCTGCGGGCGGCTGGCCATCACCCGGCGGGTGACGCCGCCGTAAGCGTGGGAGTGGGACGGGCGGCGGCGGCTGTTGCACGGAGACAGAACGCCGCAAAGAGCTCCGTGGGCTGTCCGCCCAACGGGCAAGGACCACCTGCTCGAACCGCTTGTGCGTACGGGGGACTGCGGGTAAGGCTTCTGCACCGCATGGCTCCTTCCGGATCGCCAAAGCACGCTCGATTTCTCCTTCAGCGAGCAGGTGCCAGTCTCCCAACAACCGTGTCCGTGAAACCCAGGGCACATCACTAGGGGCCCTGTCCCGAGGTCAGCGCATTACTCACGGCGATGAACGGATTGAAGCAAAAGGCCGGACGGTCTATCAGCTGACGAAATTATGTCTCCGGGATTTAGGGTTTCGTCGACGACACTATCGCGCTGGCTCCGTCGTTGAATCGCAGTTGCCAGGTGGCGTCGGAGTCTCGGATCACGTAGTAGACGGAACCCGTCGCCCACTTCGTAACTGGTCCGGGCGTGATGGCTACGGGCGTTGTGACGTTCGGAACCGTAAGTACCCACATTGGCGTGTTGTTGAAGCTCCCTGGCTTTGTTTGGTTCCCGCTCTCGTCCAGGGTCCCTCCCAAGACTGGGTCGGTATAAAGGCCAAAAGTCATCTGCGGTGTTCCGCCGCCTGTGTCGAGAGTGGCAACCGATGCGGCGACCGCTTGGTAGGCCATGTCGGCTGAAGTGACTGGTTGCAGGGACGCCGGAGGTGGAGAAAGTGTCGCCCCGTTAATCGGGAAACTGATCACAGCCGTTGCCCGCGTTTCGATGAACGGCGCGGGCGCGGAGCTAGCCGTCGCCCTGAGGGCCACGGGACCTTTGGCCGCCTGCTGCGTTGAACACGCACCAAGCAGTCCAATGCCGACCGCAACGGCAACGCTCGTGGTGAGCACGCGTCGGTACATTCCAATCCTCCGGCCCTGGCCGTTAATCATGGCTGCTAAAAGCGTCTAAAGCGATGCCGCTCAGGGAGAACTTGCTTAGGGTAACTTGGGGGATGAGATGCTGAGTAACGGCATCGCAACAGGTGTGGAATGGTTGCTGCACCTTGAGCTGTGTCGTAGTGACCTGATTTGCCGAGGTGCCAAATATATCGGTCTGAGGATAGATAGAGTTGGCACCGTATTCGTGCAGCCGGTAGGCCCACGCTCCTGAACCGAATGGCACCCCCAGGCTCGCAATCGCCTGGAAGTCAAAACCGGCGACTTCGAAGTCGCCGGACGCGTTGTATTGCACGGTGTAGAGGTGTGTTGATCCGTAGGCCGGACCTGCACCGGCATACAGGACTTCCTGCGGCGCCCCACTGCCGAAGTAGTACCGAACGAAGTATTTTAGACCGGAGTAGCCGAGCTCTTTCACGTATCCGGTGTATACAAACTCTGAGCTGTCGTCCGCGGTAAGCCCGACCTGTTGCCAGGCTTCGCTGTATGCCGATCCAGTTCCAGTGCACAACGTGGCGTCACGTGTAAGAATCTGCGCCTGCGTGCCGTAGTCCGAAGTCAACCCTTGCGTTGCGTATTGTGCCGTCTCTAGCTGTGGCGGGACGGTGCAGGCCCCAGCCGCGGACGCAGTACCGCTACCGAGGCCTACGAGACCTAACGCGGCGACAAGTAGGGCGACAGCTGCAATGCCTCGGTTCCGCATTCGCACTCCTTCGTGGGGTTGCCCCGCGGACGGGATTTTTGCATACGGGCCCTAACGTTGTCCATGCGCCGGGTCATTAACGACTCGGCGGCTCGAGCCACCAGAATCGCTGCCGCGTGATAACCGCTGGAGCCGAATAAATCTCACGCAGACAACCGCCGAATGCCGATCGGCCCGTAGGCGCTCTGATTGCCGCGAGACACCTTGACCCTATTTGTCCAAGGCCGAGGTAGCCGCGGTCCGGCCGACCACCTATCACAAATGGTCGCCAATATCTCCCGATTTCTTACTAACGGGCTCTCTTGAGCCGACTGCTACCGTGCAGCCGTGACGGCATTTGACTTGAACGCAGACACAGAGCATCCGCCCGATTTCGGCATCGTGCGAGATGGCGGTCTCGCCATGTACCGGAGCACATCCGTCTTGCGCGAGGCCGAGGAGAGCTTGCGGGATCTTGGCTACGAGCAGGTGCCGCTTGACGCCGCTGCCTGAGGCAGCGAGCTAGAGGTTGAAGCGGCCCCATAACGTCGTCGATCTCGGTGTCGCTGGCCCGCCACGGCCTGCGCAACTCGGCCAGCCTCACAAGACCGAGTAGGGCTACCGGGTCCTCAGCGGCGAAGCGGGCGTTGCCAGCTGTAGCGAACAACAGCTCGTTCTTCTGCGTGACGACGTAACCAATGGCCTCCAACGCCAAGATCGCTGGCGCCAAAGTGTTCCCTGCTTCCGACAGCACAATGCTCTCGGTCCGTGTCAGCAGGGACGGAAGGCTGATGCCAGCGGTTGGACAGCCACCGGCGGAGCACTCAACGTCTGGATCGTCCCGGTGCTCGAACTCGTAATGGAAGCACACGTAGTGCATGTGCTCGAACGTGTCGTAGTCCGCCGCGCTTGCTTCAACGGTCCGGTTGCATCGTGCGCACGACCGAATACCACGGGCTGAGCCTTGGCCGTCAGCCACATCGCGATGCTATGCGTCGTCTCCAGTCCCACCCCAGGGCGCGCAGAAGTCCAGATATGCCGGTGATCTTTAGGAGAAGCGCCACGGAGCAGGGCCCGCGATGTGCCAATAGCGCGCGCCGAGCGTGCGCTACGACCCCGAGCCCAGGCGTCACTCCAACTCGTCAAGCCGCTCTCGGATATCCGCTAGGTCTTCGTCCAGACGACGCGATACGTACAACCCGTATCGGGACCTGCGCGGGCCGTCCCCGCGTGGTGCGCCCTCCGGGGGGTTAGTCAGACCGAGTCTGTCAGTGAGCCTCATGTCTCGCTTCTTCCCGAAGCAATGAGCCGCAATCTCGTCCACCCGCTATGTGCCAATACAGGGCGCTCGGTAGCCTCGCAATCTGGGCGCGCCGTGTTAGCCTCGATCTTTCGTGATCTTGCCGGGTGATCTTGTTTGGTGGTGCCGGCTGGTTCGGTGGGCTGATTTTGGCATCGGGGTGTGACTGTTCGCCCGGTGTCGCCGGGTGCGCCGGTTCCGGCCGGCTGTTCCTGGGTTTCGGGGGCGGTGTCGGGGCCGGGCGTCAGGTGGGTGCGGGGAGGACGGCGAGCCGCTTCAGGCCTTGGAGTGTCAGCGCTGTCCAGGGATGCCGGCGGGGTAGGTGCAGCCGGTTCTGGCGGGCGTGGGCGGCGATGCCTGCCGGGGCTGATAGCAGCCGTAGCCGGAGCCGTTTGGGTTCCCAGCGGCGGGCTTGGTGGTCGGGGTAGGCGAGCATTTGCATCCAGGCGGTGAGTTCGCAGGCGAGTGCGACGAGCGCGCACCAGATCCTGTTCTGGTCAAGGTCATGCAGTGTTATCTGGAGTCGCTCCACGCCTGTCCATGACGTGTGCGACGGGGGTGAGAGCTCAGCAGAGTGCGTCGTGGATGCGATTACCTTCCGTCGTCCGACACGGAGACGGAGGCACGGATGCGGGTGCAGCGGGTGGTCATGCCGGGCTCAGGGGTGGAGTCCTGGACGGTGATCGGTGACGACCATGTTCCGGTCGAGCCGGTGGAGCGGTTCCTGGGCTACTTGGCCTCGGTTGAGCGGTCACCGAACACGGTCAAGGCGTATGCGCATGACCTGAAGGACTGGTTCAACTTTCTGGCCGTTCAGCGGCTGGACTGGCAGGCGGTCACCGTTGAGGACGTCGCTGGTTTCGTCGGCTGGCTGCGGTTGCCGCCGGCTGCCCGTGACGGGCTGGTGGCGGTGCTGCCCACGGTCGAGCATCACTGCGGCGCGGCGAGTGTGAACCGCAAACTCGCGGCGTTGACGTCGTTTTGCGAGTTCCATGCCCGGCTCGGGACGCAGTTGTCGGGGCTGCTGGTGACGATGGGCCAGCCGGCCGCGGCAGGGTGTCAGCCACGTCCTACCGGCCGTTTCTGCAGCACATCAGCAAACGCACCCCGCAGCGCCGCCGTGCGGTGGTGCTGCCGGCGCCGGTGCCACGGCCGCAGGTCCTGACGGCCGGGAGGCGCAGGCGATTTTGGATGCCTGTGGGCGTCTGCGGGACCGGCTGTTGTTCGCGTTGCTGCTCGACACCGGGATGCGGATCGGGGAGGCGCTGGGGCTGCGCCATGAGGACCTGCACGTCGCCGAACGCCAGGTGATTGTGATGGCCCGGCGCAACGACAACCGGGCCCGTGTGAAAGGAGGCCGGCCCCGAACGATCCCGGCCAGCGCGGAGTTGATGCGGCTGTATGCCGACTACCTCAACGGCGAGTACGGGGCGCTGGATTCGGACTATGTGTTCGTCAACCTGTGGGGCTGTCCGCACGGGCATCCGATGAGCTACCCGGCTGTCTATGACCTGGTGAAGCCGGCTGCGCCGCACGCACCGGGATCGGCTTCGGTCCACATCTGTTCCGGCACACCTACGCGACCTGGCTGCTGCGCCGGGGAGCCGGGATGGAGAGCGTGAAGGAGCTGCTCGGGCACGCGTCGATCACGACGACGATCGACACCTACGGCCATCTGACCGTTGAAGACGCCCGCCGGACGTTGGAGGCGGCGGGCTGGTTCACCGGCCGGGAGGTCCGGCTGTGACGGCGCCGGCCGGCCGGTCGACGCGCTGCCTCGGCCGGGCTGCTGGAGAAGCTGCTCAGCGGCCGTGCGGGCGGAGTTCCGGGTCGACGTCTATGTCCCCGCCCCGGGCGATCCGGTGTTGGGCCGGCCGTTGTGCTCGGTGCCGGGCTGCGACCGGTCGCGGATGGGAGTACGGGCTGTGCTGGCGGCTCATAGTGCGCGGTGGCGCTCACTGCGGGCGCCCGGAGCTGGCCGGGTTCCTGGCCGACCCCGGGCCCGCCGCTGAACGGGCCGACGTGGGCTGTCGTCCTGCACGGTCGCCGGCTGCCGGTTACGGTAGCAGCGGCTTCGGGTTGTGCCAGCGGCACCGCAGCACCTGGACCGTTCGGGTCAGCCCGACCCGGCGGTCTGGGCCGCCGCCGTTCGGGCGGTGTCGGCTGAAGGCCGTGCCGAGTGTCGGCTGCCGTTCTGCGGCTTGTGGGTCGAGCCCGCCCGGCAGCCATTCTGCAAGTCCCACTTCACCCGCTGGCATCAGCTGGGCCGTCCCGATCCCGAGCAGTACCAGGCGCATTGCCTGCTGCGCGGCAAAGCGCGGATCGACTTCCGGGTGCTGGCACCGCAGCTGAAGCTGGAGTTTCAGTACGCCATCCAATGCCGTCACGATCAGCAGACGATCACGGCTCCGCCGCCGGTTGTGACGTGGGCGCTGCGGCAAGCCGCGAACGCCGGCGTGGGTTCGCTGCTCGACCACGACGAGCAGCGGTGGCGTGAGCTGACCGCCGGCAAGTCGGGAGGCTGGTATCAGAGTTTCGTGCTGCACGCCCGCGAGGCGGTGGAGACACTGCGGGACGGCACCGGCTGGGACGTCGAGTACCCCCGTGACGTCTGGCGTTTGCACACCCTGTCCGGGTTGACGACGAATCCTGGCAAGGCACCCGATGCCCGCAATCACCTTCGTTTCGACCGCATCACCCAGCCCTGGCTGCGCGCCTTGGCCAAGCGCTGGGCCCGGCTGCGGCTGACCGCCGGGCTCGCCGTCGGCACCGTCGTCACCGACGTTGCATGCGCTCATCCGGTTCGCCGGCTTCCTTGAGCAGACCACCCCGGCCGTGGACGCCCTGGCCGGCATCGACCGTTCGTTGCTCGAGCGCTACCTGGCCTGGCTGAGCAGCCAGCCGGTCGGCCGAGCTGTCAAAGAGGACGGCGTCACCGTGCTGGGCACCTTCTTCGCCGCGATCCGCCAGCACGGCTGGGACGACACCCTGCCGACAACCGCGGTGTTCTTCACCGGCGACATTCCGAGGCGGCCACCCCGGCTGTCGCGCCAGCTCGCCGAGCATGTGATGGCCCAAGTCGAATCACCGGCCAACCTCGACCGTTGGCCGCACCCGCAAGGACGGCTGCTCACCATGATCCTGATCCGCTGCGGGCTGCGGGCATCCGATGCCTGCACGCTGGCCTTCGACTGCCTGGTCCACGACGGGCAGGGCGCTCCCTACCTGCGCTACCTCAACCACAAGATGCGGCGGGAGGCCGCCGTCCCCATCGACGAGGAATTGGAAGCCGCGATCCGCTGCCAGCAAGAAGCGCGTCGCGAGCGCCTGGCCGGACGCCCACCCGCACCTTTTCCCGGGGCTCACCGGCAACGCCGACGGGCAACGCGCCATGACCTACTACAGCTACCGCACCATGCTCAACCGCTGGCTCGCGGACTGCGAGATCCGCGACGAACACGGCCTGCCCGCCCAGCTGACGCCGCATCAGTGGCGGCACACCTTCGCCTCCCGGCTGATCAACCGCGACGTTCCCCAGGAGGTCGTCCGGGTCCTGCTCGACCACGAGTCGACGGAGATGACCGCGCACTACGCCCGGATCACCGACCAGACCGTGCGGCGACGCTGGGAACAAGCCACCAAGGTCAACATCAAAGGCGAACGCGTCACTCTCGACCCGGACGGGCCGCTCGCCCAGGCCCAGTGGGCCAAAACCCGTTACGGCATCGCGACCCAGACCCTGCCGCACGGATACTGCGGCCTGCCGGTGCAGAAGAGCTGCCCGCACGCCAACGCCTGCCTGACCTGCCCGGTGTTCCTGACCGGACCGGAGTTCCTGCCCGAACTGCGCGAACACCGCGGCCGCACCCTCACCCTGATCGACCATGCGCAAGCCGCCGGCCACACCCGGGTCGCCGAGATGAACAAGCAGGTCCTCACCAACCTCGACACGATGATCAGCGAGATCGAGACAGCGACGACGCGTGCAGACGAGGCCGCCGATGCGAGCTGACAACTCCCGCCACCTGATCGCCGCCGCGCAGCAACGCGCCGAGCAGACCCGGCTGCGGGCGGTCACCGCCCTGCGGCGCATGAACGCCACCGGCAAACCCATCACCTTCGACAGCGTCGCCCGCGCGGCCAACGTCTCCCGCTCCTGGCTCTACGCCCAAACCGACCTTCGCCGCGAAATCGAACGGCTCCGAGCATGCCGCCAGACGCGACCACCCGGTGCCGCCCACCACAGCAGCAACGAGCCACAGACACCTCCCTGCTACGCCGCCTCGAGGCCGCGACCGAACGAATCCGCCAGCTTGAGCACGACAACCGCGAGCTTCGCGACGCGCTCGCCCAGGCCCTCGGCGAACAACGCCTGTCAGCGATCCTCGGCACCACCCACCGTCGCGACACGCCCAAGAACAGCGGGACGAAAATGATCGGCCCTTGCTGAACAGCGGACCCACCAATCCGCGTCGCCGACAGTGTCCACAACGCATA
>CAVXYJ010000014.1:0-107062 GCA_963765845.1 uncultured Actinomycetota bacterium | reverse complement strand
AGTGCCGAGAACGACTTAACGGAAGGTCCCTTTCTGGGTGGCTTCTAAGCATCACAAGCGGTGGCAGCATGACAGTCACGGGGCGAACGTGCGCTGTCCCATTGGGCGACCTGGACGAAGGTGAAAGTCAGCGTGGCTACTATTATTCCATCCTGCCCAATCTGCTCCTGAACATCCATCCTGATTACGTCATGTTCCATCTGGTTTTCCCCGAAGCGCCGGGAAGCAGCTTTGTGGTCAGCGAGATGGCTCTTTCATCCCCGAAGCCGCGCGAAGCAGCCCGATTTCCGCCTATCAAGAAGCGGTTGATTTCTGGCACGAGACTAACCTGCAGGATTGGCATGTCTGTGAGTTGAGCCAACTGGGTGTTAAAATCAAAAGCTTACACACCCGGCTGGTACACGCCGCGTGAGAGTTTGCTGGCAGCCTTCGATGAACATTATTTGAAGATCATGGGTGATTAACGAAAACATCCGAAGCCACATAGCTTCGGATGTTTTTGTTAATTTTTCTTCGTTAGTATTACACCGTTCTGCGACGGGTCATACAACAGCAACCCGTTCTCCGTCTGGTTAGCAGGGATGCCAGCCTTGTTCACTCGTGCGATGACTTCGTCCAGCGCGGCTTGGTCAGGGTCACGGACCCGGAAGGCCGCCCGCTGACGCGAGGCGCTACTGCCGCCGCGCAGCGCCTCGGCGGTCAGGTGACGCGCCGTCTCCCAGTCGCCGGCCTCCTCGAGCTGCGGCCGGAGCTCGTCGACCAGCCGGCGGACCACCTGCCCACCGGCTGCGGCTTGCAGTCATGCAGGTCTACGAGATCGCCCTCCAACCCGGCGCGGGCCGCGCGCCACATCGCCGCCCGGATCAGCGAGGGGGCGACCGGGTGGTGCGGTAGGCCCGCGTCCTGTTCACGACTGGCGCGCAGCACCAGCGCGCGAAACAGCCCGGCGAGCAGCAGCACATCGTCGACCCGCGGCGTCGCGTCGCACAGCCGCAACTCGATGGTGGGCACGTGCGCCGACGGGCGGACATCGAAATAGATCATCCCGACGTCGGTGATGACCGACGAGCCGATCAGCTCACGGATCAGCTCGTCGTACTCGGCGGCGTCGGCGACCTCGGGGAACGGTCCGCTGGTGGGCCATCGTGACCAGACGAAGGTGCGATAGCTGGCGTAGCCGGTGTCGTCGCCGAGCCAGTAGGGAGAACTTGCCGAGAGGGCGAGCAGCACCGGCAGGTCGGCGGAGATGCGTCGCGCGACCGCCACGGCGCGGTCCCGATCGGGCACCCCCACGTGCACCTGAGTGCCGCAGATCACCTGCTCGCGTACGAGCAGCTGGTAGTCGGCGAGCATCTGCGCGTAACGCGCGTTCGAGGTCACACCGAGCTCAGCGGTGTCGACGAGCGGGACGCTGCCCGCCGCGACCACGCCGGCACCGACACGCTCCGCTGCGCCGGCGAGCTGGCGGCGCACGGATACCAGGTCGCGCCGCAGGTCCTCCAGCGTGTGGACGACCGACGACTTGGTCTCGACCACCGATCGCTGCAGCTCAGCACCGAAATTGTCGGGCAGGCCCTCGAGGACGCTCGGCCCGACCGGCGCGATCCGGCGGGTCTGCAGATCGACGACGTGGAACTCCTCCTCGACTCCGAGGCTGAGCTGCGCCGCGTTCGTGCCCGCCTCCGATCGAGGGAGTGGAGCGGGAGAGAAGGCGGCGCCCAGATCCGCTGCCATCACGCGACGGTAGGGCCGTCGTGTTACGGCAGGGTTGCGGGGGTGGTGGGGCCGGGCGACGGGATGGCGCCAGCAGAGGGGCTGACGGTAGGCGACGGCGAAGCGCCCGCAGGGCTCGACGCGACGGGGCCGGGTGTCGGGCTCGCTGACGCGCCGATGCTCGGCGCCACCGTCGGTGTGGGTGCGGCGGTGGGGGTGCTCGACGGCGTGGGGGTCAAGCTCGGACCCGTCGTCGCTGGCGGACCCGTCGTCGCTGGCGATGGGGATATCGGGCGGGCGGGGGACGTGGAGCTACCGCCGCCGAGCGACAGCCGCTGGTTCGTCGACGCCTGGACGACCGTGAGCGCGCCGATCGCGACGGCGAAGACGAGCACGGCCAGCCCGGCGACCGCGACCCACCGGCGGCGCAGGGTGGGCAGGCCCCAGCGCAGGTTGCTCCAGCGCAGCCGGCTCCAGCCGGCCGGTGGCCGGGGGGCCGGCGGCCGGGTGGCCACCAGTTTCCGTGTCGGCGCGTCCGCGGGGACGTCACCCGCTCGGTCGCCGTAGCGCGAGGGAAACGGCGACGCAGGCGCGTTCCCGCGCACATCGCCGGGCAACGGTCGTATCGGGCGGGAGGGAAGTGCGCCGGGCGAATCGGTGCGCCGAGCCGCCACGGCCATCCGACGGAGCCGCTCGTTGGTGCTGCGCAGCGACGCCAGGTAAAGGGTCGAGCCGACGGACGCGACGATGCTCGCGATGCCAGCGCCGATCAGCGTGCCCGCCACGCCGAACGTCGAAGAGATCAAGGCCGCCGAAACCGCTGCCAGCGCGCTGGCGACGACCTGCGTGAGGCTGGGCCGGCCTGGGCGCAGCGGGGGGCCGGATGATGGAGACACCATGATCGGTGTGAAGCTCCTCCTCTGCTGACGTCTCTGACAGCGGCTACCGCCGCTTTTTCACCCTGACGAATCGCCAGATTACGTGCTCCGGCCTGCGTTTGCTGTAGCAAGCACCTGAGAGTCGGATGGAATTTCCGCCGACTGCTCGTGGGCGAACAGTCGCCGGCCATCGGGGTGAAGCGACTGCGGCGCAGGGCGTCTCCCGGTGACGCACAAGGCACGGACAGGGAACGCTCAGCAAGGCGACAGGTGACTTGCGGCTTACGGAGCGGCCGAGCGAGGTAAAAAGAAGGCTGTCGGGGCAAGAGCCTTCGACGCCGGAGGGCGCGATGACCACGGTCTCACTGGAGCTGCCGCTCCGGTTGATCGAGCCAGCCGCCGACGCATTGAGCGTCGGTATGAGCTGGCGGTCCCACCGCGACGAAGACCGGTTGCTCGTCGATCCCTCCGCCGCCCTGTACGGGATCTTCGATGGCGCGGGCGGGCATGGAGACGGCGCGGCTGCGGCCTCTGTTGCCGCCGCGGCGGTCAACCGCCGGGTGCGCGCCGGCCTGCCGGCTTGCCGCGATCTCGAAGCCATCCAGGCGCTGCTCGACCAGGCGCTGACCGATGCTGACGCCGCCGTGGCCGCGCTCGACGCCGGCCGCACGAACTCCTCGACCTCCCCGAGCGCCACCACCGCCACCGTGGTGCTCGTCTGCCGTCGTCCCGCCGACGGTTCCCACCTGGTCGCGGTGATCGCCAACCTCGGCGACAGCCGGGTGCAGCTGGTGCACGGCGGCCGGCTGCAGACCGTGACGCTCGACCACTCCTACCTCAGCGAACCTGATCCGATGCTGGCGAAGGCACGCCAGGACCGGTTGGACGCCGCCCAGCAGCTGACCGACCTCGCCGATCCCATGGACCGCGCCGCCTTCGCCCACCGGCACCTGCTGGCCAACGCGCTCACCGGGGCCGGCTTGCAGGACGTGCGGCACTACCTCGTCGACCTCAGGCCCGGGGACCGCCTCGTGCTGGACTCCGACGGCATCCACGACAACCTGACGGCGGCCGAGCTCGAGACCGTCCTCGCGGCTGCCGCCAGCGCCCCGGAGGCGGCCGAGCACGCCGTTGCCGAAGCGTGGAGCCGCAGCGAGGAAGAGCCCGCCGAGCTCGGCCGCGCCAAGCCCGATGACATGACCATCCTGGTGCTCGATGTCCGTGACGTGGACAAAGACTCCGGCGGGACGGGCATGTACCGGCTGCGACCGGGAGGCGCGGTGAGCCTCTCGCTGGCCGCTGCGAGCAAGCGGTACCTCGTCTCCGCGGCCGACCTTCAGGTGCTCGTCTCGCAGCGGGACGGCGAGTGGTGGGCCACCCAGCCCGGCGCGGCGCCCGGTGAGGCCGGATCCTGGCGGCTGCACCCCGGGCGGCCGGTCGAGTTCGGACGCTACGAGCCGGGCGGGTTCATCACCGAACCCTCGGACGAGGTGTCGCGTCGCCACCTTTCCCTCCGCCTCAGCGAGGCCGGCGACCTGCTCACCGTGTCCGACCTGAATTCGACGAACGGGACCGCCGTCATCGGCTGGTGATGCTCGTCAGGCGCAGACCGGGGCGTACGCCATGGGCCGCCGGGAGATCGACAGGCTCGAGTGGGCCGAGGCAAGCCGGATCACGGCCGCTTCCAGCTGATCTACCGGCAGCGTGTACGGCAGCCGCAGGAAGCGCTCCAGCGTGCCGTCGACTCCGAAACGCGGGCCTGCCGCGAGCCGTACCCGATGCCGTCCAGCCGCCGCCTCCAGGTCGCTGGAGTAGGGGCCGTCCAGCCGGGCCCAGATCGACAGTCCCCCGCCCGGGGCCGGGCAGGTCCATTCCGGGAGGTGGCGGGCGAGCGCGTCGAGCATCAGGTCACGCGATCCCGTGAGGGCACGGCGGCGGGCATCGAGCACGCCGGGCATGCGCTCGAGGACCTCCGCACCGATGAGGTGGTCGAGCACCGGACCGCCGAGATCGACCCCGCTGCGTTCGGCGACGAGTTCCGCGATCATCCGGGGCGCGCTTCGGATCCAGCCGATGCGCAGCCCGCCCCAGACGACCTTCGACAGCGAGCCGACCGTCACGACCTGGCCGTCGCGTTCCAGCGCCGCCACCGGCGACGGCATCTGCCGGCCGGCCAGGTCGAGCTCGACATGGGTCTCGTCGATGAGCAGCAGCGTGCCGCTGCGCCTGGCCGCCGCGACGATCAGCTCCCGGCCGCGGTTGTCGAGCAACGCTCCGGTGGGGTTCTGGAAGTCCGGCTGCAAGTACGCCAGCCGGGGGCGTACCGACGCGAGCGTCTCGGCCAGCAGATCGAGATCCCAGCCGTCCGTCGTCACCGGAAACGGAACGAGCCGGGCGCCGGTGCGCCGGAAGGCCTCCAGCGCGTTGGGATAGGTCGGCTGCTCGACGAGCACCACGTCGCCCGGGCCGAGCAGCCGGCCGGCCAGCAGGTGCAACGCACCCTGGGCGCCGGACGTCACCATGATCTGCTCCCCCGTGGTGGGAGCTCCCCGGACGGCGAACCGCTCCGCGATGCGAGCCCGCAGCTCCGGCAACCCGGCGGGGTGGTATCCGTGGCCGGCGATCTCGCGCATCTCGAGCAACTGGCCGGGTAACCGCAGCGCGGCAGCCTCGGTGGCCGCCTCCAGGATCGCCGGCGGGGGGCCGGGGGCAGCGACCGCCAGATCGAGCATCTCCGAGGGGGACTGCCCCGGAGTCAGCGGCAGCATGCCGCCCGCACGCTGCGGCGGAAGCGTCGTCCAGCTGCCCGAACCCTGGCGGCTCACCAGGAAGCCCTCGGCGCGTAGCCGCTCATAGGCGGAGGTGACGGTGGTGCGGCTGACGCCGAGCTCAGCCGCCAGATCGCGCTCGCTCGGGAGCCGGACCCGGACGGGCAGCTGGCCGTCGACCAGCTGGCCCGCGACCATGTCAGCGAGGCGCTGATAGGCCGGCCCATGGCCTTCTTCTTGCCAGCCACTGAGGGTGCGGCGGAGCTGTCGGCTTCCAATGGCTGGAGTCACGCAGGCCAGTTTCTGTCAATTGGCCCTTTTATGCAAGCTCGGAGCAGTCCAATCTCGCAGTCATGGTTGTTGGAGTGGTGATCGTGGCGTTGCTGGTACTGCTGGCGTTCGTCGCCCCGCGCTGGGGGGCCGACACCCGGGACTGGCAAGGATGGAAGTGATGGCCGCCGGAATCGACGACCTGGGATCGCCGGCCCTCGAGTACCTCATCGTCGACGTGTTCACGCGAGACGCCGGATTGCCCTACACCGGAAACCCGCTGGCCGTCGTCCTCGGCGCGGATCAGCTGTCCACCGCGCAGTGTCAGACGCTTGCCGTCGAGTTCCACCTCTCCGAGACAGTGTTTGCGCTGCCCCCGACGACGGCGGAGGCGACCTACCGCGCCCGGATCTTCACCCCGTCCTGCGAACTTCCGTTCGCCGGACACCCATCGGTGGGCGTCGCCTGGGCCCTGCACAGCCTCGGACGCCTGCCCGCCGGCGAGGTGATCCAGGAATGCGGGGCCGGGCTGGTGCAGCTGCAGATACCGGAGTCGGGCAGCCCGGTGACGCTGACCGGCCCGGTGCCCTCGATGTCGGAGCCCATCGATCCCGCTCCGCTGCTCGCCGCTCTCCGGCTGACCGACGCCGACCTCGGCGATCACCCGCCGCGGGCGGGAGGTTCGGGCATCCCGTTCGCGTACGTGAACGTGCGCTCGGAGGCGCTGGAGCGGGTGGCGCCCGACCTTGCCGCCCTCGCGGCGCTGACTCCGCCGGTGACCGGGCTGCACGTCTTCGCCCTGGCGGATGGCGACGGTGGCCCTCCCGGGAGGCCCCTCGGCGTTCGGGCCCGGATGTTCGCGGCCGACATCGGCGGCGAGGATCCCGCTACCGGCTCCGCTGCGCTGGGATTGGCCGGATGGCTCGTCGCGTCGGGGCTGGCTGGCGACGAAGGGGCCACCGCGTACACCATCAGCCAGGGAGTCGAGATGGGACGGCCGTCGACACTGGCCTGCGACGTCACGGTGGCGGCGGGGCAGATCCAGCGGGTCCGGGTGTCGGGCACCACGGCGCTGGTGGCCTCCGGACGCATCCGTATCCCCTGAGCTATTCCCTGAGCTGTGGACAGCCGCCGTTTCGTCGGTGGCTCGGCTTACGTTCCCCTGCACCGGGTCGTCGCATCGGGCGACCGGGGATGAGGGGCGGTCGTCATCAGTTACCGGATCGAAGCCGGCGCGGTACTGCTGGCTGTCGCTGCGAGCGGGCTGATCGGCGTCAGCCAGCGGGTCCGGCGCCGGCGGGCGCGGGTGCCGTCAGGTGTGTCCGGCGTGAGGGCGGTCGTGCTGCTGCTGGCCGCGGGAGTCCTCGGCGGTGTGCTGCTGGTGGGCGGCGGCGCCCCGCCGCCCGATGCGGCGCAGGCGATCGCCCGGGCTCCCACCGGTTCGGCGCTTGCCGCACTGCGCGAGGTGCCCGTGCGCGGCCGGGCACCGAAGACCGGTTACTCGCGAGCCGCATTCGGGCCGGCCTGGGCCGACGTCGATCACAACGGCTGCGACACGCGCGATGACGTCCTGCGGCGCGATCTGACGGCCATCCGGGTGCGCGCTTCCACGCACGGCTGCGTTGTCATCGCCGGAGTGCTCGCCGATCCCTACACCGGCAAGCGCATCGAGTTCAGCAAGTCCGCCGCGGCCAAGGTCCAGATCGACCACGTCGTCGCGCTCAGCGACGCCTGGCAGACCGGCGCGCAGAGCTGGTCGGAGGCCACCCGGCTGGAGTTCGCCAATGATCCGCTGGAGCTGCTAGCGGTCGACGGCCAGGCCAATCAGGACAAGGGCGACGCTGACGCGGCCAGCTGGCTGCCGCCGCAGAAGTCCTTCCGGTGCGCCTACGTGAGCCGTCAGGTGGCGGTGAAGCTCCGCTACCACCTGTGGGTCACGGCGGCCGAGCGCGCCGCGATCGTCCGCGTGCTGCAGACCTGCCCCGATGCGCAGTTGCCCTGAGCCGGGGCGAAACACCGCGTCCGTCAGGGCTCGCGGTCGGGCCGGACGCGCCGCGCTGGTACCGGCCTCCTGCGCGCAGCGAACCTCAAGCACCGATCATGCGACGCCGATACAGCGCTCGTGTCTGCGATCCCCGGCTGGTACCCGGACCCGGCGGGTGCGCCGGATCTGCGCTACTGGAACGGCGAGGTCTGGACGGCGGCGACGACCCCACCCGCGCCTGCCGCCGTGGCCACCGCGCCCCATGCGGCGCCCTTGCCGGCAGCCCCGCCTGGATCGTCGTTCCAGCCCACTGCACCCAGCCGGGCCCGACCCCCGGAGCCTCCCGGCCGGATCCCGACGCCGCGGGGCGAGTACGCGCTCTCGTTGCCGCAGCGAGTCGACCTGCCGTCCGAGCGCAAGACCAGCATTTCCGGGTGGATGGTCGCGGCGATCGTCGCCGCCCTCGCGGTGACCGCAGGCGCCGTCTACTTCCTGAACCAGCACCATGGCAGCGCCGTTCGGGTATCCGCGCACACCACGATCGACATGCCGGCCGAAGTCGACGGCCTGGTACGGATCCACAGCCCCGCCAGTGACGAGCTGCAGCGGATCATGTCCTCGTCGTCGGTGCCGAAGCCGCATCTGGTCGGGTTCTACGGGACGAACCCGGACAACCCCGGCGCGTTCATGATGGTCGCCAAGTATCCCCAGACGGCCGATCAGGTCGCCCACAACCTCAGCCTGTCGCTGCGCGCGCTGGACGAGAGCATCGGCAACGTCAACTTTTTCCAGCCGGCTGATCCGGGGCCGCTGGGCGGGCAGATGCGATGCGCGACGGTCGTCCAGAACGCGACGAGCGCCAGCGTCTGCATGTTCGAGGACACCGATGTCATCGGTGTCACCTTCAGCGTCGGGACTGCGAGCGCGCCGGGACCGGACGCCGTCACGTTGCGCAACGCGGTCGAGAAGCGCAACTAGGTAGCTGCCGGTCTCTGAGCCGGCGCGGCGAGCCTGCGTGCCCTCGCCTCACCAATGCCAGATGATGCACCGGTCATCACATCTTCCGCTCACGTGCTCAGGGATGGCCTGGGCTGCGCCGAGAACTCTGGCCTCAGCCGTCGACACGTCATTCACACGAAAGCAAGGTCTTGGGGACCAAAAGGGTCCCAGCAGGGACTTAAGCCCCCCGCTTCGCAACCTGCTCCCAGGATTTCCTGACGAGGAACGAAACACCTACCTAGGACTCGCCACCTGATCGGAGGCTGAATTTCATGAATGTCGCGAGCGGCCTGCTCTCGCGGCCGGCGTACTTCCTGCACTGGGGCGTAGTACAGATATCGCTGGCCAACTTCCTGGTGATCATCGCCATGATCGTGTTGTTCGTCCTCGCCCTCGTGATCCCGTTTCCGCACGGCCGGCGTGACGCCGAGGATCGGAGGGATGACGATGAGCGCGCATGAGCGGGTGTCGTCGCGCAGCTGGACCGTTCGGCTGCGCGACCGGCTAAGTCGCACCGTCCCGCCCGGGCAAGCGCTCCCCGACCGGCAGCCGGCGTACGTCAACTCCTGGATCTACATCTTCGGCGTCGCCTGCCTGGCCGCCTTCATATGGGTGCTGCTGTCCGGCGTGGTGCTGGCGGTCAAGGGATCGCTGTGGTGGCACACGTCTTCGATCGGCCACTTCTTCAACTCGACCCACCTGTGGAGCGTGGAGCTGTTCTTCATGTTCATGGTGATCCACCTGTGGGGGAAGTTCTTCATGGCGGCCTGGCGCGGGCGCCGGGCGCTGACCTGGATCACCGGCGCCGTGGCCTTCCTCGGCTCCATCGGCACCGCGTTCACCGGCTACCTCTCCCAGTCGAACTTCGACTCGCAATGGATCTCGACCCAGGCCAAGGACGGGCTGAACTCCGTCGGCATCGGGGCCGTCTTCAACGTGCTCGACACCGGGCAGATGCTGCTCTGGCACGTCATGCTGCTGCCGCTGGTGATCGGGCTGATCATCGTGATGCACATCATCCTGGTCCGCCGCCACGGGGTCGTTCCGCCGTTCGACGCGGTTCCCCCCGAGCCGGCAGCCGAGCCCGAGTCCGAGCCCGTCGCGGCAGGCCAGCAATGAGCCCCCGGCGGCGGCGCGACAAGACGCCCGACTCCCACCTGTTCCCGACCAAGCCGTACGACCTGGTCAAGGAATTCGTGATCGCTCTGCTCGTGGTCGGGCTGCTCACCGGGGGGCTGGCAGCGCTGCTGTCGTCCCCGGACCGTAAAGCAATCAGCCTCTCGGACTGGGCGCAGGTAGCGCCCGACGATGTCGTCGCGACGGCGACAGCGGAGCTCGCCGGCACCAGTACGAGCGCCAGCTACGGGCCGCCCTACAACAATGCCGCCGTCGGCCAGAAGCTGCTCGGCCTCTCGACCCAGAAGTGGGGCGGGGTCCGCATCCCCGTGGACAGTGCGAACCAGCTGGTCATCGACCCCCTGCGCAGCGTTCAGAACGACCCGGCACTCACCGCCGCGTTGAAGACGTGGAGCCAGGCCTCACCCGACCAGCAGACCACATGGGCTTCCGACTACTCGGACGCGATCGCCGCCGCTCCTGACGGTGCCGTCGCGAAGGTGAAGAGCGGTGACTACGGACCCGTGCCCGAGCTGGGCAAAGGCTTCCTGGCACTGGCCGGCACCGGCGGGCTGGAAGGTCTGCTGACCACGAAGAGCACGTTCTACAACGGCGACGAGACCAAGCCGCTGCTCCTGCTGGCCGACGGCGCGTACCTGGAGGACCAGGCCCTCGCCGAGCACCTCGGCGGCGACCAGTGGGGAATGATGAACGAGGCGGGCAGCTATCCCGGGCAGCCGTGGATGTGGCTGTACACCTTCTGGTACCAGATCAAGCCGTTCTCGACGTCGGGTAACGCCGATGCCCTCGTCTGGGGGCTGATGATGTTACTGAGCCTCGCGTTCGTCTTACTGCCGTTCATCCCCGGCCTGCGTTCGTTGCCGAAACACCTCGGTGTCCACAAGCTGATCTGGCGCCGCACGTAGCGGTTGGGCCACACTGCGCGGTATGCCCGACGTGCAGACCGTTCGTGGCCCGATCGACACCTCCGCGCTGGGGCGGACCTACATGCACGAGCACGTCTTCGTGCTCACGCCCGATGTCCAGCAGAACTATCCGGACGAGTGGGGCGACGAGGACGCCCGGGTCGCCGACGCGGTCGCCAAGCTGGCGGCGTTGGCGGCCACGGGCGTCCGCACGATCGTCGACCCCACCGTCATCGGCCTGGGCCGCTACATCCCCCGCATCCAGCGGGTGGCCGAGCAGGTGCCCGAGCTGAACGTCATCGTTGCTACCGGCTGCTACATCTACGAGAACGTGCCGTTCTTCTTCCACCATCGCGGCCCGGCACTCGGGCCTGACATGCCCGACCCCATGGTCGAGATGTTCGTCGGCGACATCTCGGGCGGCATCGCGGGCACCGGGGTGCGGGCCGCCTTTCTCAAGTGCGCGATCGACGAACCCGGGCTGACCGGCGGGGTCGAGCGGGTGATGCGGGCGGTCGCCAGAGCCCATCACGAGACGGGCGCGCCGATAACGGTGCACACCCACCCGGCGTCGCGCAGCGGGCTCGTCGTGAAGCGGGTGATGTGCGACGAGGAAGGGGTCGACCCGCGCCGGATCGTGCTCGGCCACAGCGGCGACTCCCCCGACACCGACCACCTGAGCGAACTGGCCGAGGCGGGATTCGTGCTGGGCATGGACCGCTTCGGGATCAACCTCGCGACGACGGCGGAAGCCCGGGCGGACACGGTGGTCGAACTCTGCCGCCGTGGCTACGCCAGGCAGATGGTGCTCTCGCACGACGCGGCCTGCTACATCGACTGGATCGACCCGAACGTGCTCGGGCTGCTACCGCAATGGCACTACCTGCATCTCGAGCAGGACGTCCTGCCGTACCTGCGCGATCACGGGGTCACCCCGGAGCAGCTCGACGCGATGCTGGTCGGCAACCCGCGTCGCTACTTCGAGCCCGTACCTACTTCGTCAGCGCCGCCCGGAGCGTCTTGATCTCCGGCGCGTTGCACACCGCACCCGGCTGGCCGTTGGTCATCTCGCACAGCGCCGCGGTGATCGAGTTCGCCGCGCCGAGGACGCCTTTGCTAGTGCTGGTACTGGGGTCACGAATCGCGCTGGCGATCTCGTCGGGCGCCTTGCCCTGCAGGACCGAGTAGTCGTACGTGGCGCCGGAGGACGTGTACTTGTTGCCGAAGTCGAGGAACGGGATGCTGCCGTTGGGCCCGTCGTACTTCTGCACGAGGGCCTGCTGGGCCGCGGTCGGCTTCTCCAGAGTCGCGTAGAAGTTGCCGGACCGCTGGTTGGTGTAGGTCTCGACGGGCTGGAAGGCGAGGTACGGGCTGCTGAACTTCGCGCCGTAGAAGCTGAACGTCGGGATGCTCGGGGGCGTGTCCTGGCTGGCCGAGGTGGTCTGTTGCAGGTTCGACCAGGTACCGAAGCGCGCTAGGGCGGTGACGACCGCCCACCGCTCGGTCGCGCAGTAGGGGCAGTACTCGGCGCCGTAGTAGAAGAAGACCGGCTTGCCGCCCTCGGTGAGCGGGGTGCCGCTCACCTTGGTCGGTCCGCCCGTCGTGTTGCCGGCGCCGACGGCCTGGTAGGTCGCCGCGGGAATCGTGGTGAGCTGCTTGACGATGGCGGGCGAGGCCGGGGTGCGTGACGCCGAGTTCTTCTTGTCGGCCTTGGTCACGAAGATGATCACCATCACGGCCACGATCGCGATCACGACGGCGGCGATGCCGCCTACCGTCAGCATCTTGCGGCGGGCCTCACGCTTGCGCTGCTGCTCGCGGAGGGCGGCGGCGCGGGCGCGGGCGTTGGGCTTGTCGCGCTGCCCACCGCCCTTGGTGGTCTCGGTGGCCATCTCTCTCCTGACGATCGAGCCGTTCACGACGGTCCGCTGCCCATTGTGACGCACAAAACCACAGCCACCTGTCTGCCCGCTGGGAAAGCAGCGCCGTCAAACCTGCTACGGGAATCAGGCCATCGCTCATCAAGCGCGGCGTGTCGGGGCAACACGCCGTCCCCAAACACACTTCCATCGACAATTCGACGAAGACTGATTCGCTCCAGCCAGTTCTAGAGCGGCGGCATCCCGAAGTTCGCCCGCCAGGCAGTGGTCTGGTTGGTGACCGGGAAAGGCTCGTCCGGAACGGGTACGTCCAGCCGTTCGCACAGCGGTTCCCAACCGTCGATGGGCGTCCACTCGAGCAGACGATCGGCGGGCACCGCTTGGCGCACCGCGTCGTTGTGGCGCTCGTAGGCATCCAGCATGGCGGTCCGGTTGCCCAGGTCGGCCGAGAAACGCGCCTCCATCAGGGAGCGCATGCTCTCGAACCACGGGGCCATCTCGGGCGGCATCTTGTCGAACACCTGAAAGATCGTGTTGGACGCGCTCTCGTACCAGGCGTCGGCATCTCGCACCGAGAGGATCACCAGGGCTTCGGGATTGGCCGCGGCGAGCTCCGGCCAGAACGAGGCGCCCGGCCAGTCGACCTGCGCCACGTAGCCGTCGAGCAGGTCGTGCCAGTCGACATCATGACCATCGATGGCCGCGGTCCAGCCGGGAACCTGATGGGGATTGGCGACGATCTCGAACATGTGGTGACACGGCCCGTCGAGCAACGTCTCCAGGGCGACCTTCAACGAATTGGTACCGGTGCGGCCCACACCGGCACCGACAACCTTCAGCGCCACTGCGTTTCCCCTTGATCGACAATCGCGCAAACGTACCCGACAGCAGCCGACTTGGCCTACGGCGGCTCAGCGCAGCCGGCGCGCGCGCAGCACCAGGTCATGGGTGTGATGCGCCCCGGCACCGCCGTCGGGTGCGACGCGCGGCCGCTGCTCGTCGAGCTCCGTCTCCCAGTCGGCGTCGAGCAGGGCGGCGACCATCGGGGGCCAGACGTAGTCGGCTGGGTCGAAACCGCTGTCGTGCACCTGCCGAGTGTCCATTCCGGCGTGATGCACCAGCAGTAGGACGCCGCCGGGCGCGACGGCCGCAAGCAGGGCGCGCTCCGCCGCGGAGTCGGGCGTGCGCAGCAGAGCTGGGTACTGCGCGGAGACGAGGTCGAAGGACGCCGGTGGGAGCGCCGCCTCCACCAGTGCGGCGTGCACCCAGCGAACGGCGACACCGGCGTCACGCGCGTGCCGGGCCGCCCGCTTCAACGCCAGACCCGAGACCTCGAGCGCGGTCACGTCCCAGCCGGCGCCGGCGAGCCAGATGGCGTCCGCGCCCTCGCCGCAACCGACGTCGAGCACCCGTCCGGGCGTGAGTCCGGCGACCTCGGCCACGAGCGTTGCGTTGGGCTGGCCGCTCCACAGTTGCTCCCGGTCGGCGTACCGCCTGTCCCATTCCGCCCGGACCGCGGGGTCGCCGACGTATCCGTCGGCGGGCGGGGCAGCCTCGGACGCAGGCGATGCTGCGGCGATGTCGTCGGTCATCGGTCCACCATCGCGCATTGCGCGCCGTCTCGCCATTGCTGTCGCCGGTCCGGCAAGACACTCTCCACCAGCAAGCCCCCGGTGTTTCCTGGGACCGCCGGTGCAGATCGTCCAGCACCTCATCGCCGATGCGGACAGGCTCAGTGGCACGTCACCGTCTCGGTGTCGCGCCCTGATCGCAGCGCCACGCCGGGAAGCGCGCCGGTGGCAGCGCCGTCGATCACGGTGGTGACCCCGTTGCACGAGCACGCGAGCCACACCGGTGGAACCGGCCGTCAAACGGACCGCACCGGAAGGGAGATCGTTGACCAGTTCCGCTCCCGTCGCGCCCACCATCTCGGGGTCGAAAAGCACGATGTCGGCGTGGAAACCGGGCTCGAGGCGGCCGCGTCCGGTGAGCCCGAAGAGCCGGGCGGGATCATCGGTAAGCGCCTTCACGGCTTGCTCGAGCGTGAGCAAGCGCCGCCCCCGCAGGCAATCGGCGAGCAGCTGCGTCGGGTAGGAAGCCCCGACCATGCGGTCCAGGTGCGCGCCGGCGTCACTGCCGCCGAGCATGACGTCAGGATCGCTCCAGATCTCCGCCCGCAGCGCCCAGTGGGCATCGTCGTCGTCCGGCGCCGACGGCCAGAGCACGGTGCGCAGCCCGTCATTGGCGACGATGTCGATGAGGGTGGCGAAGGGGTCAGCGCCACGCTCGGCAGCGATGTCGCGAACCACGCGGCCCTTGAGTCCCTCGTTCTCCGTGCTGTACGTATCGCCGATGACATAACCGCCGAAGTCCGCCAGCCGGCGGAACATGCCCGCCTCGTCACTGTTGGCCCGGGCTTGCATCCAACGCTGGGTTTGCGGGTCCTGCAGCTGCGCGATGCGCTCGTCGACCGGCAGGCTCAGCACGGCCGACCAGCCGGGCATCAGGTTCAGCGCGCAGTAATTGAGGAAGCTCATGTTCATCGGGACGATCGTCGGCATGGTCAGCGCGACGACCCGGCCACCGATCTCGCGCGCCCGGCGCGACGCGGTGAGCTGACGCCAGCGCCGGTCCGGATCACGCGCGTCGACCACGAGCAGGTTCCAGTTCAGCGGACGGTTGGCGGTCGCCGAGAGCCGGGCCACCAGGTCGGCTTCCTGCGCGTCGAAACCGTTGTCACCTCCGACGAAGATGCCCTCGAGTGTGGTCCCGGGGTGCTCGCCGACGACCGCGCACAGCGCGAGCAGCTCTTCGGTCGTGGCCGCCCGCGCCGGCACGCGTTCGCTGTTGCCATCGCTGTGCAGGTCCGAGACGTCGAACGACAGACCGAGCGCACCTTGCTGCAACGACTCCGACAGGGTGCCGCGCAGCCGGGCCACCTCGTCCTCGGTGGCGGTGCGCTTGTTGGCCTGCTCGCCCATGACATGGCGGCGCAGGGCCGAGTGGCCTTGCAGGAAGCCGGCGTTCACGCCGAGCTGGCCGTCCAGAGCGCCGAGGTAGCCGCCGAAATCCTTCCAGCTCCAGGGGACGCCCTGCTCCAGCGCCGCCAGCGGCATCCCTTCGACCTTGGCCAGCAGGCGCCGGTTGTAATCCGCGTTGTCCGGAGACAGCGGCGCGAGGCTCAGGCTGCAATTGCCGCCGATCACCGTGGTGACGCCGTGAACGTTCGACGGTGACGCCTGCGGATCCCAGAAGAGCTGAGCGTCGTAATGCGTGTGCGGATCGATGAATCCGGGACACGCGACGAGGCCTGCAGCGTCGAACGTCTCAGCGGCCGGCGCCTCGACGATGCCGACGGCGACGATCCGGCCGTCCTGGATGCCGATGTCACCAACCACCGCCGGGCTCCCCGTGCCATCGACGATCTGGGCCCCTCGAATACAGAGATCAAGCATGACGTCCGCCTTCGCTCGCCCTCGTTACGTGCGGGAGTACAGCACACCCGCTGGGTCATGGCCTCGCACGGGGCTGCGGTACGGGTTTGCGACCGCGATCGTCCGCACGCTGCAGAACGCTCAGGTCCGGCATGCGTTGAACCCAGAAGCGGGGGTTACCCGAGGGTCACAACCCCGCGTTCCCAGTTCGGCGAAGGTGGTGGGGCTCGCTCCACGGCGCTTGCAGGATCGCCGTGCACATCTCGATCAGGTTGGCCAGGAAGGCCGGCTCGTCCAGGAAGAGCTCGTCGGCGTTTTCGACGGCCACCGCTCGCGCCGCCAGCAGCGTGGTCGCCACCTGAATCATCGAGCGCAGACGCTCCTTGCGAACCGACTCCTCGAGTTCGGCCAGGCGAGACTCCGCGAGCCCCATCGCCTTCATCAACGCCGGCGGGCTGACGTCGGACGTCAATATCTGCGGGACGATTCGCAAGTAGTCACGACCGCTCGGCGTCGTGAGCTCGCCCGCGAGCGGTGCGACGACCACAGCGACGAGCTCGCGAAGCGTCGCCTGCGGGCCAGCAACGCCGAGCAGTCGCGCGCGGACACCGTCAACGGCGCTCACGTGACGTTCGATGATCGCTGCGAGCAACCCTTCCCGCGAGCCGAAGTGGTAATGCAGGGCAGACTGATTGCGCTGGCCGGCACGTTCCGTCAGCTCGTTGATACGAGCTCCGTGGATGCCCTCCCGGGCGAAAAGCTCCTCGCCGGCGCGCATCAACGCCTGCTTCGCGGCAGCCACGTTGACAGATTCTAATGGATGGCATTAGCTCGTGGCATGAGCTTGCTTGACTCGCAGCCCGAGCTACGCGTCCGCGTCATCGCCGGGGCCCTCGGCGCCGAGCTGCGCGGCATCGACCTCGAGCACCTCGACGACGCCGGCTACCAGTCGCTTCGGGGGGCGCTGCGCGAGCATCAGGTGGTCTTCCTTCCCGACCAGAACCTCTCCCCGGAGGCCCACCGTGATCTGGGCCGCCGCTTCGGTGAACTCGAGGTTCATCCCTACATCCGCAAGCTCGACGACGAGCACCCCGAGATCTGCGTGCTGAACAGCGACCAGGGCTTCATCGCCGACGTCTGGCATACGGATGTCACCTTCGCCGAATCACCGCCACAGTTCTCCGTCCTCAACATGCGCGAAGTGCCGGCCGCCGGCGGCGACACCATGTGGACCAACCAGGGGCTGGTCTACGCCTCGCTGTCTGCACCGATCAAGCAGCTGCTGCTGGGCCTGACCGCGGTTCACACCGCCGCCGTCTACGGTCACCCGGAGCAGCGCGCCGAGCACCCGGTCGTGCGCCGCCACCCTGAGACCGGCGAGCCTTCGCTTTTCGTCAACCGGCAATTCACGTCGCACATCACACAGCTGAGCCGCATGGAGAGCACAGCTCTGCTCCAGTTCCTCTTCGCGTTCAGCGAGCAGCCCCTGTTCAGCTGCCGGTACTCGTGGACGCCCGGAACCATCGCCATCTGGGACAACCGCATCACCCAGCACTACGTGGTCAACGACTTCGCCGGTACCCGGGTCATCAACCGGGTAACCGTGCTTGGCGACAAGGTCGAGCCCTACGCCGACATCACCCAGTGGCCCGCGTTCGAAGCCCGCAACGTCTCCGCCGCCAACTCGGGCGGGACTTTGTGAGCCGGCCTCGTCTGCTGCTCGCCGAACCGGCTGATGAACGGGCTGTGGGCAGATAGTCAGGAGCGGCCATGAAGACGAGAGCGGCCTTGCTCTTCGAGCAGCCGGGCAAGTGGGAGATCGCTGAGATCGATGTCGAGCCGCCGCGTCAGGACGAGCTGGTGGTCCGGATGGTCGCCGCGGGCCTGTGCCACTCCGACGACCACGTCGCCACGGGAGACCTGCCTTTCGCCGGCTCGTTTCCGGCGGCGGGAGGACATGAAGGCGCGGGGATCGTCGAACAGATCGGTCCGCACACGCCCGGCTGGCAGATCGGCGACAAGGTCGTGCTCTCCTTCCTGCCGGCGTGCGGCGTCTGCAAATGGTGCGCGTCGGGGCTGCAGAACCTCTGCGACAGCGGGGCCAGGGTGCTCTCCGGGGTACGGGAGGACGGGACGAACCGGCTGTCCCTGAACGGCAAGCCGGTCGGGCAGATGGCCGGCCTGTCAACATTCAGCGAGCGCACCACCGTCTCTGTCATGTCGGCGGTGAAAGTCTCGCCCGACACCGACCTGGTATCGGCCTGCCTGACGAGCTGCGGGGTGCCGACCGGATGGGGCGCTGCGGTCAACTCGGCGCACGTGCGCCCCGGTGATGTGGTCATCGTCTGCGGCGTCGGCGGCATCGGCATGAACGCCGTGCAGGGCGCCGCCGACGCGGGGGCCGCCGTGCTGATCGCGGTCGATCCGGTCGAGTGGAAACGCCTGCGCGCACTGGACTTCGGAGCTACGCACGCCGTCGCCACGATGGACGAGGCCGCGTCGATGGCGCGTGAGCACAGCAACGGTCAGGGCGCAGACGCGGCGATCGTCTGCGTCGGCGTCACCACCGGCGAGCACGTCACTGCAGCGGTCGAAAGCATCCGCAAGGCCGGCACGTGCGTGCTGGTCGGGATGGGCCGCTTCGAAGACGACACCAGCATCCCCGTCCCGGTGCGCCACGTCGTGCTGTACCAGAAGCGCATCCAGGGAGCGCTGTTCGGCTCGTGCAGCCCGACCAAGGACATTCCGGCGCTGCTCGAACTGAACCGGCTCGGACGGCTCAAGCTCGGGGAACTCATCACCACCCGCTACTCACTCGATCAGATCAACGACGGCTTCGAGGACTTGCGCTCCGGACGCAACATCCGCGGCGTCGTCGTCTACGACCGGAACGATGCGAGCGCCGAATGATCCCCCAAGCCATGCACGTGGGAACGGTTGACGTCCCCTGGGTGGAGAACATCGCGTATCCCGGAACCTGGTTTCGGCTGCTGCAAGCGGATCTGGACGCCGGGCTCTATGCGATGCACGGGCGGATGGGGGCGGGCCTTTCGGTCGGCACGCACCGCCACCACGGAGCCGTGCACATGTTCACGCTTTCGGGATCCTGGCGCTACCTCGAACACGGGTTCCTGAACACCGCGGGCTCCTACCTCTACGAGCCACCAGGTTCGGTGCACACCCTCGACGTTCCGGCTACCAACTGCGAGCTGACCGAGACGTACTCCGTCATCTACGGCGTCACCGAATACCTCGGCGCCGCAGGCGAAGTCGTCGGCGTCTCCGATGCCGCAGCGGCATTGCGCGGCTATCTCGACAGTTGCGAAGCAGCAGGCGTACCCCGCCCGGACAGCATCATCCGTTCGTAGCCGTAGTCCGGGTGGGTGCGCGGTGGCCGTGCTTCGCGTTCATCGCGGAGTACGTCGCCGGATCGACTCCCGGCGGGCGCCCGGACGGTGACGCTGCCACCAGAGCCTGGATGAACTCGTCCTCCGACACCACGTTGAATGGGCCGTCACTGAGCTGTTCGAAGGCGTGGTAGCCGGCTAGGGCCGCGATCGTGATCATCCTTGCCGGGTCGTCGACCCACGCACCGAGCGCCCCCGATCCGTAGAGCGCGGCCGTCACGGTTCGGCGAAGGTCAGGTACGCGATCACCCTCCGCCTGGATGAGGCGGAAGAGCCGGTCGAAGCGGCGAATGTTGCTGAGGGTCAATTTCGCCCCGAGCACCATCTGCGCGCGCGGGTCCTCGGGCCAATCGATCGCGGCCCGCTCCGCGTTGAGCTCTGTCGTGCAACGCGCCACTTCGCGCTCTATTGCGGCCCGCAGCAGCTCGTCCTTGGACCGGAAGTGGTGATACAAGCTGCCGGTGCCCACCTTGAGGCCGACCCTTCGCTCCACTTCGCTGAGCGTGGTGCCCTGAAACCCCGCAGTCACGAACAGGTCGAACGCTTCGTCCAGAATGCGCGAGCGCGTATTGGACCTGTTCCTTCTCTCCGGAGGCATCGTCTCAGGATAGGAATGAGAACCTGACTCTCGTCTTCGATATGAGCGTTTGCGTTCTCGTGAACAATAGCTCTATTGTTTCGACACCGAAGCCCACGCGAGAGTCCTGGAGCCTGCGACATGCCGATTCCTGTCACCACTGGAAGGCGCCTTCCCGCTGAACGGCCGGGCGGCCGGCTCTCGCGCTCAGGCGTGCCGGCTGTGCTGCTGGCGGTGGCGCTGCTGGCTGCGGCATGCTCCGGCTCGGCCAAGTCCGCTCCGGGTCCAAGGCCAGCTACCACCACCGCGGCGTCCGGGACGAACAAGGCCACTGTCCTGCCCGAGGTACGCGACAACCCGCCGGCGCCAAAGCCCGAGCCGATCACGGTGAGCGAACTGCCCCTGCCCCCGGTCGTCCCGGACGCGGCGGGTTCGTGCACGGCCGCGATCAATCCACAGCGAACGGGCTGCACCGACAAGGCCGTCGGCCTGCAGTCCGGCGGCTTCCTTCCGGGCGGGCACGAGGTATCTGCCATCCTCACGTTCGCCGGTGCACCCAAAGCGCCTGATCCGGGGAGCGTCTACAGCGGGCTCCAGTTGATCGTCGTCAAGACGGACGGCACGACGTTCCAGGGCGGCTCGCCGTGGAAGTGCCTGTCCTGCGGGGTGCCGGCGGCCAATGAGATCGGCCGTGGCAGCGCGATGGACTACCCCCAGCCGTTTTCCGACGGCAAGCGCCTCCTGGCCGGCACGAACATCTTCGATTGCTCGCCGTACCTGCTAGCCGATCCGTCATGCACCCCGGCGCGAATGCACGTCTACCCCATCCGTTTCAACACGACCGCCGACGGCTCCGGCAAGGGCGGCTTCATCCGTGAACTGCGGCTGAACCCGGACGACGTCCACCTGGGCTTCAATGCCATCAAGTTCGACAAGGACGGGGTGGGCCAGTTCGGCTACCTGGCACGGCTGACGTTCAACCCTGCACCGAAGACGGGCTTGCCGCTGGCGCCGCGTTACGACCTGACCAAGGTCACGCGACTCTACGACCCGGCACCGGACAAGCAGCCGCTCTTCGTCGACCCGCAACATCCGGGCCAGCTCGTGTTCAATCCGGGCGCCCAGTCGGTCGGGGAGTTGCGCGGCTTCTCCAAGGACGGCAAGGAGGTGGCCTACATCGGATCGCCGGATGAGTCGTCAAACATTGACGTTTTCGCGGCGAACCTGACCACGGGCAAGGTGCGCCGGCTGACCAGCAACCCGGAGTACACCGACCCGATCGATATCTCACCGGACGACAACTGGACCATCGCTATGGACACCCGCGGCTCGGGCCGCCTGCTCTTCCTGGCCGCGATGCGGGGGATCCCGCCCCTCACCGATCTGGTCACCACGGCGGCTGTCTCCTCAGTGCGTAACAACGGGGTGCGGCGGTTCTTCGAGCCGTATCTCATCGACCGCTACGGCGACCGCGGCAGCTATCAGGGTCAGCAGATCAACGCCTGCCCGCGCCCCGCCGACATCTCCAAGCCGGGCAGCATCTGCGACCCCAACTGGAACGGCAGGGCCGACCCGAGATGGTCACCGGACGGCACCGCGGCCGTCTACTGGCAGGCGCTCGCCACGCCGCCCGCGTGCGGCGGCGCCAACCCGCTGCGCTGCGAGACGTCCACCGAACCGGGCGGGCGCACCGCCCGCCTGATGATCGCGCGCTTCACGAGTCGCAAGCCTTTGGCAGTACGCAAGGTTGCGCCGATCTCCGACGACGTTCCGTGGGGGACGCCGTACGTCGCCGGCAGCCCGATCCCGAGCCGCACCGTGGTCCCGACCGGCTCGTACACGCTGCGCGGCACGGCATCGGGCAGCGCGGCCGTTCACATCACGGACAACGCCGACCGCACGGCGGTGGCAAGCGTCTCCGTCCGCTACACCAACTTTTCCGATGACGGTGCCTACCTCCTCAACGGGACCGAGAGCGTGGCTGGCGCCTTCCCGGATCCCCTGACCAGCAAGATCGACTGGAACTCCGACCTCGTCCAGACCGGCTATGCCCACGGCACGAAAAAGACCAGCCCTGGCGGATTCCACCTGACGATCAACATCGAGACCGACATCTTCCATGCCACCGGCACGCTCACCACGACCATCGACGGTCACACCTACAAGCAACCCGCCAATGGGACCTGACCGCCGCAGGATCGGGACGCCCCGTCCCCCCGGCGAGTGCCAAGCACTAGCGTCTGACCGGTGAACTTCGAGATTGCCGCTGGCGCGTATGACCGGTTCATGGGCCGATTCTCGGTGCCCTTGGCAGCCTTGTTCGCCGCCCACGCCGGAGCGCGCGCCGGCCAGACGGCACTCGACGTCGGTTGTGGGCCGGGAGCCCTCACCGAGCAGTTGGTCGCGCGGCTGGGTTCACCGGCCGTCCGGGCGATTGAGCCGTCGGAGTCGTTCGTGGCGGCCATCCGCGGGCGCCTGCCGCAGGTCGACATCCGCCGCGGCGTCGCCGAGGCGCTGCCGTTCCCGGACGACAGCTTCGACCTCACCGCGGCGCAACTCGTCGTGCACTTCATGGCTGATCCGGTGCTCGGGATCTCGGAAATGGCCCGGGTGACGCGCGCCGAAGGTGTGGTGGCGGCGTGCGTGTGGGATCAGTCTGCTGATGGCGGTGGACCGCTGGCCACCTTCTGGCGTGCCGCACGCGACCTCGACCCCGCAGCCCCGGACACCACTGGACGGGTCGGGGCCCACGAAGGCGATCTGCTGGCGCTGTTCGAGGCTGCGGGGATGCGCCGCGTCGAGGCGGCGAAACTGACTGTCAGCGTTGGATTTCCCTCCTTCGCCGACTGGTGGGAACCCTTCACGCTGGGCGTCGGACCGGCCGGAAACTACGTCACCTCGCTCGACGCCCGGCGCCGCCAGGACCTTCAGGCCCGTTGCGCGCAGTTGCTCCCCGCTGCCCCCTTCGTCATCGAAGCTTCTGCCTGGGCCGCGCTGGGACATCCCTGAACGAGATCGGCACCGGCCTCACGTACTACGCCGCCAGCCACGTTCCCGCCACGGGGACCGGAGCAGCCGGGAGAAGGAGCCGGCCGCTGAGGGTGGCACGCAACGTGCGGGTCGCGACGGTCAGCCAGGCGAAGACCAGAAAAACGTAGAGCACTGCGGCGGAAACCCTGAACAGTTCAGCACCGCTGCGGGCAGCCAGCCCACTCAGCCCGGTGACGCAGGTGCCCACCGGAAAGGTGAACGACCACCAGGTCAGGCTGAAGCTCAAGTGCTTGCGCAAGGCCGCGACAGTGAGAATCGAGGCGATGGTGAACCAGAGCGCTGCGAATCCGATGGTGACCGTCCCGTAGAGCAGCGCGAACCCGGCGGCTGCCTGCGGGTAGGGAGCGGCGAGCACGCCGACGGAAGCATTCGCCAGCAGCCCGGCAGCCGTCACCGACTGGCCCAGGGGGCCAAGGACGATCCAGAGCGTCGGCAGCAGTGCGGCAGGACCCTGATCGTGGTGCGCGAGCCGACCCCAGATGAGAGTGATCGTGACGACACTGGCAAATAGCGCCAGGCCGAACATCGCGTAGCAGCCGTAAATCATGCTCAGCTTCGCCTGCCTGCTCGCCAAGTGGGGCACGAGCAGCGCTCCGGTGGCGGCAGACACCATCGGCGGCACGATCGGCATGAGCCAGCCGCCGAAAGCGGCATCGCGGCCGTAGCGATGGCGAGTGAACATCACGTACGGCACGGCGGCGGCGGTCGCCAGCCCGGTGACGGTCCCGGCCGTCCACAGCACCCAGTCCAGGTCGACCGCGGCCCGCAGGCCGATCAGGTCGCGGCCCACGAGCAACGCTCCGGCACCGACGGTCAGCATCGCCATCGGCGGAGCGCCGTAGAAATGGCTCATCACCGGATGCAGCACGTGGGAACGAGCAGTGCTGCGATGCCCTTTCCAGTGCAGGGCAGTCGCCGCCGTGATTGCGGCGAGCAGCACGGCCGCGAGCACCCATACCCCACGGGCGGCAACCCGGAGCCCGGTGACGTGAACCGGCAAACTGGCGGCCGCGTTCGCCACGATGCCGGTACCCATGACGGACGCGAACCAGTTCGGGCCGATATGGGCAAACGCGTCACGGCGACAGGCCAATTCGGCCAGCAAACGCCCGTGCCTGCGGGGAACGACCGGATGGCTTTGCTGCTGCATCCTCACTCCTCATCGGGTGCGGGTGTCCGGTCCTGTGACCGTTGACGCCCATCACCACGTTGAGCTCTTACGGGCGGGAGGAGTAGGCCACGCGACGTTATGGATCCATAAAGGAGTCTTATGTGCGAGATAGATTCAAGGGGTGCTTTCGCCCAGGGTTCCGGAGCTGTCTGCGCTCGAGCTGCTGCTGACCATCTCCCGCGAGGGGAGCCTCGGCCGGGCCGCAGCCGTACACGGCATCAGTCAGCCGGCGGTCAGCAGTCGCATCAAGGGTATGGAACGACTGCTCGGGTTCGCCGTGCTGGAACGGCGAGCCCGCGGGTCGTCCCTGACTCCACGGGGGGCTCTGGTGGCGGAATGGGCCTACGGTGTCATCGAGGCGGCCCAGTCCCTTGATGCAGGAATCGCTGCCCTCCGGGCTGACAGCCAGGCCCGGCTGACGGTCGCCGCCAGCCTCACCATCGCGGAGTACCTGCTGCCGGGTTGGCTCTCCCGGTGGCGCATCCGCCAACCCGATGTCCACATCAACCTGCTGGGCGTCAACAGCGCCGCGGCAGCACAACTCGTCCTGGATGGCGAGGTCGATCTCGGCTTTATCGAAGGGCCGCGGGTTCCGCCCGGGCTGTCGGCCCGAATCGTCGGCCAGGACCGGCTCGTCGTCGTCGCGGCACCGGATCACCCCTGGGCGCGTCGACGCCGGCCCCTCGGTCCCGCGGAGCTCGCCGCCACACCACTGGTGCAACGCGAGCCAGGCTCCGGAACGCGCGTCGCGCTCGAACACGCCCTGCGCGGCCACGACATCGCCGCGCCGGCCTTGGAGCTGTCCACCGCCAGCGCCGTACGAGGCGCGGCTGCGGCCGGAGCCGCACCGGCGGTCGCCAGTTCCTTTGCCATCGGCGACGATCTCAAGGCCCGCCGGCTCGTGGAAATCCCCGTCACCGACCTTGACCTCTCACGCCGGCTGCGTGCCATCTGGCCACGCGGGCAGCGGCTCACCGGGCCGGCCAGAGACCTGCTCAGCCTGATCAGCAAGTCGGCGGGCTAGCGAGGCGGAGCGCCAGCGGACCACTCGGGCCCGGGCAGGTCGACAGCTGCGACCCGCACATCCGGCTGCAAGCCGGCTGCTGGCAAGATGCCATCCCATGTCCGTGAACGCCGGTGACACCGCATGGGTATTGGGATCCGCTGCTTTGGTGCTGTTCATGACCCCGGGGCTCGCGCTGTTCTACGGGGGGATGGTGCGCAGCAAGAACGTGCTGGGCATCATGATTCAGAATTTCGCGGCGATCGCCGTTGTCGGCGTGGTGTGGGCCGTCATCGGCTACACGCTCGCGTTCGGCCCTGACATCGGCGGCGGGCTGCTCGGCGGGCTGAAGTTCGCCGGCCTCGCCAACGGGCACACGTCACCGGCAGGAATGCAGCTCAGCGTGCCGCCGTACGCCTTCGCCGCGTTCCAGATGATGTTCGCGATCATCACGGTGGCGCTGCTGACCGGCGCCGGCGCAGACCGCCTCTCGTTCAGGGGCTTTCTGATCCTCGCCGTGCTCTGGACGATCGTGGTGTATGCGCCCATCGCCCACTGGGTGTTCTCGCCGCAGGGGTGGCTCGCCAAGCGGGGCGTACTCGACTTCGCCGGCGGTAACGTCGTGGAGATCGATTCAGGAGCGTCGGCGCTTGCGCTCGCCCTGGTCCTGGGACGCCGCCGAGGATGGCCGAAGGAGGTCATGGCACCGCATTCACTCCCGCTGACCGTGATGGGCGCCGGCATCTTGTGGTTCGGATGGTTCGGGTTCAACGCCGGGTCGGCACTGGCTGCGGACGGCACCGCGGCGCAGGCGCTGATGACGACACAACTTGCCGGGTGCACGGGTTTGCTCGGCTGGCTCGCGATCGAGTACCTGCGGACCGGTTCGGCTACCACACTGGGCGCCGCGTCCGGCGCGGTCGCCGGTTTGGTGGCCATCACGCCAGGAGCGGGCTACGTCCCGGCGTGGGCAGCGCTGCTCATCGGGTTCGTCGGCGGCGTTGCCGGGGAGCAGGCCGTGAAGCTGAAATTTCGGTTCGGCTTCGACGACTCGCTCGACGTCGTGGCCGTTCACGGCATATGCGGGCTGGTCGGCACCTTGAGCGTGGGGCTGTTCGCGCTGCCACTGATCAACTTCACCGGAGCCCACAAGGGACTGCTGCTGGGCGGCGGCATTCATCAGCTCCAGGTGCAGGCCCTGGCCGTCATCGTGACGGCCGTCTGGGCGTTCGCCCTGACGTATGCGCTCGCCTGGGTGATTGCCCGCACCGTGGGTCTTCGCGTCAACCGGGATCAAGAGGCGGAGGGAATCGACATCAGCGTGCATGCCGAGACGGCTTACGACATCGGAGCCCTGCGAACGTCGGGACGGTCCTGACCATGAAACTCATCACCGCGATCGTGAAACCGTTCAAGCTCGGCGACATCAGAGCCGCGCTGGAAGGCCTCGGCGCGCACGGGATCACCGTGTCCGAAGCGCAGGGGTACGGCCGGCAGCGGGGCCACGTCGAGGTCTATCGGGGCGCGGAATACCGGGTCGATTTCGTGCCCAAGGTCCGCCTCGAGATCGTCGTCGCCGACGAGGACGCAGAGGACGTCATCGAGCTCATCGTCCGGGCCGCGGCTACGGGCAAGATCGGTGACGGCAAGATCTGGCAGACCCCTGTGGAAGACCTGGTCCGGATTCGTACCGGGGAGCGCGGAATAGAAGCCCTCTGACTACTGCCAGCTGATCGCGTCGCCGACGGCCAGCCGGCCGGGCCGCGTCACCACGGCTCCGACGGCCAGGCAGCCGTCACGCTCGCGGTTGATCGTGCGCAGCACATCGAGGTCACGTTCGATGCCCCCGGGCTGGGGACGCGTGGTCATGACGCAGCGCCCGAGCCGCCGGCGCACCGAAAGCCGGGCATCGCCGATCGCCGCCTCGCGTCCCACCAGCGCGACTTCGCTGCCCGCCGGACCCATGTCGAGCAGGACGTTGGCGCGAAACCGCCGAGGATCCCAAGCGCCGATCGTCGACGTCGCGAGCAGCGAGACGCTCGCCACCGCGAGGTCGTGGAACGCCCCGGGCGAGCCGTCGAAGGCATTCCAGTCGGTGTTTGACTCGTTCTCGAAGTCGGCGGGGCTCTCGTAGCGCCGCCGGCCAGGCTCGTCGGCCCGGCGCAGCGTGACGGGTCGCTGAAGCCACTCCGACAGATCGTCGTCACCCTGGCTGATCCGCCCGTCCGGCAACGTGATCTCGGCGCTGCCATCCGGGAGGAGGCGGGCCGAGGCAAACAGCAGATCCGGACTGCGCCGACCGGTCACCCCCATGCCGGTCCCGCGATCGAAGATCGCAAAGCGGCGGTCGCCCTCGAGTCCTTCAGAACCCGCGCCTATGCGCGTGACCGGCTCACCCTGCAGTGATTTGACCGGGTAGCGCCACAGCGCGACGACGCTCGCCGCCGCTGAGCCCGACGTCCCCACAGTCGCAGGCTACGGCCTCGCCGGAGCTCCGACAGGTAGCGGCCGGTGCGGGCAACCACCGGTGCGGGCACCCCATCAGATGTCGTGCGGTGCACGCGTGCGCGCCGGACCTGCGGGTCAAGCGGAGCTTATGGGACGGCTTTCACACCCTTGAACGCTGGCTAGTCCATGCTTCCGGCGGGGACTACCCACCGACAGCACTGACCTGTCACTGCCGAGATGAGGTCGAAATCAGCGTCGTAGTGCAAGACCTCGAGGCTCAACTCCTCGGCGGCAGCAGCAACCAGCAGGTCGGGAATCTTACGGCCGCGCTGGCTCCGTATCGCCAGTAGGCGTTGCACTTGGAGTGCTCTACGAACGTGTGCAGCGCTCGTCTCGACCACCTCGAAGGCCCCGAGAGCATCCATGAAAGCGGCCCATTCACCAGAATTTCGAGCGGAATAGCCGATCTCGAGGTCACACATTGTCGGTCTCGCCAACTCGCCGGCGGCGGCGAGTGGCTCGACTTCGTCCCGGACGCTGGCCGAACCGAGTCTCTTGATCACACTTGTATCGACGAGGAACCTCAGCGCCACGCGTCCTCACGATCTTCGTACCTGGCACTGGACAATACATCTAGAGCTTTAGTCACATTGGCTTGCCGCCCGAAGGCGGCCCGCCGCAACGCTTCATTGACCGTGTCCCTGATCGTGGTCGTTCCCAGCTCTGCTCGTGCAGCACCGAGTGCGGGTTCGTCGACATCGATCAGGTGCTTAGCCACGACGTGAGTATATATGCGGCGACAAGTAGCTATATCGACGCGCCGCAGACCCGGCGGAAGCCCAGGCAGGAAGCGGAATCCGAACCCTCACGTCGGCACCCTCGAGCTGTTTCAGATTCGAACCCAGTTGCCACAGGGCTGCACCGACCCGCGGCGCACGCCATTACAAGGCGGCAACACATCGAAGGCGGCCTCCGAATCGCCGCCCCGTAGCTGGTAGCCATTCAGGAAGAGCTCGCAGTCGCAGTACCCCCCCATCCGGCCCAGGCGCGCGGCGAGATCTTTGGCGAGCGGCGCGACAACATCTCGGTAGTGGAGAGCATGGCGAACGCTGCCGTCACAGGGAAACTCGTCAAGCAGCCGTGCCACGTAGCAACACAGGCATTCGTCCTCGCGTGGCTGGGTGAGCTCTGCCGCCCGGCGACGCAGGAAATCCTCGGACTCATCGATGATCGGAATGGAAGTCATGGCGGCAAGCTACCGGGGCGTACCGACAATTTCGGCCCGGCCGGTCACGGCAGCGATGAGCTCGAAATTAGCGTCATAGTGAACCACCGCAAGGCTCAGCTCCTCGGCGGCGGAGGCGACCAGCAGGTCGGGAATCCGACCCCGCTGGCTGCGTGCAGCAGGACGTCATTGCACCTGCAGCTCACGGACGCCATCGCCCGCCTGGTCCCGCCAAGATTCGCTCCCGTTGTGGCACGGATCTGGCACGCCGCGGGGGCCATGGACCTGGTCGGTTCGTGGCGGTCCCCTGATCGGCGGCGATGCCTCGCTCGCCGCCAGCGGGTCAACGGGAGAGCCTGCGCTGTAGTGGCAGTCGCCATGAGCTCGGCTACCCGAACGTGACTGGCGGTTTGGGGGGCCGTTGGTCCCTGCTGGAAGTGGGTGGTCCTCGCGGAGAATCGTCGACAGAGGGGTGGACTCAGTCAGTCAGTCAGTCAGTCAGTCAGTCACGAAGACCCCGTTTCCATCAGGCACCGGCAACAAGCATCGTCACCAGCGCGGCCAGCCAATTCAGCATCCAGGCGCCGGCAAGGAACGGGAAAGGCCAGAGATGACGACCACGGCACAGCAGGGCGCAACGCGCACCCTCGGCAAGTACCGAGACCCTTGGACGGTGTGGCGCTTTGCCCCACCACTGGTCGATGGAGCAGACAGATGCTGAAGCGAATCCTCGGAGTAAGCGTCCTCGCGTTCGGCGTCATCGCCGCCCTCAGCGGCTGTGAAGCGAATCAGATCAACTGGGCCAACCACTTCTACTCCGTGAGCCGAGACTGCGAGCACGCTGGGGCCGCGACCCTGGTCAATGGGACAGGTGTGTTCGCCTATCCCGCGCCATACCGGCTGGACGGGGTCGCACACACGCGCATCACGCTTGAGAAGGTCTACTACGGCGATCTCAATCATGACGGCATTCAGGACGCCGTCGTGCTCCTCGCGTGCAGCGATGCCGACGGAGGCAATAGCGTCGGCAGCGAAATCCAGATCTTCACCCGCGACGCGAAGCCCGTTTTCCGGATTGTGCAGCCAGATCGCTACGCCAGCGGCAACCCCTTCGGATCGCAGTTCAATCCGAACAACATTGGGATTCACAGCAACGTGCTCTACACGGGCGCCTGGGGCTACCGGCCGGGCGATGCACACTGCTGCCCGTCTGCGTATGACATCTACCGCTGGGACTGGAACGGGCACGGGTTCACACCCGTAGACGTGCAGACCAAGCAATAGAGAGTGGGCCGTCCTGCTGAGGTCTCGACGCCAGCGCTCTGCAGCGAGTTGGCGCTCACCCTGACGGCTCCGGGAGTGCGCCCTGACCGGTTCGTGGCGGTCACCTGACTGGCGCTGCTGACGCTCCTTCGCCAGCGCCGTAGCGCCCTGTAATGGCATCCGGGCGCTACGGAGACAGGTGGGCGCATTCATCTCCGGCCGGATCGACGCGGTGCGTAAGCTCCGCGCTACCGCTGACCGCTTCGCATCAAGTCAGCCACTTGGTGGTAGCGGCCTACGGGAACCAGGTGAACTCCGTCGAAGGCTCCGGACCGTCGTGCTTCGGCGACAAGGTCGAGCGCGCGGTGCACCCCGGCGTCGGCGTCGGTCTCCAGTGCGTCGATCAGGTCAGCGGGCACGTCGATCTCCGGTAGATCTGATGCTATCCGCGTAGCCATGTTGGCGCTGGCCATCACCAACGCCCCGACGAATACCCGGCCCTGGTAGTCCAGACTGCGGCGCCAGGTAACGAGCTTGTCCAGGTCGAAAGAGGCTTGTACCAACCAGAAGTCCGCATCGTGCTTCCAGGCGGGAACGGTGCTGCCGCACCGGACAGTGACCCCGAGCGTGAAACTTGCGTCTCGGTAGGCGCGGGCCTCGCTGAGCATCTGACGCACCGTGAGATCTGATCGCGAACCGACGGTCGGGTCATCACCCCTGACGAAAAGGAACTCCCGAACGCCGTACGCCGCCGCCGTCAACAGGTCGCGCCGGAAACCAAGCAAATTCCTGTCCCGGCTATTGACGCAAGCGACCGCGCGTCCGCCCAGCGCTTCGACTTCGCGGGCCACGGCAATACTGGACACGGTCGCCCGCCCGATGTGATTGTCCGGGATCAAGAACAGATCGGTGACGCCGTCGAACGCAACGATCTGACGGCGAACGCGGCGCAGGTCCGGCGTGGTGGCCGGCTCGATCTCACACAAGATCGCGAAAGTCTCGTCGTCATCCGTCACCCAGGGAGTATGGCTGACGCGGATTCGAGCAGTTCCTCCTCAGCCCACCCGCCGTCTATAGAGCGTCAGACAACCGCCCCGGTTATCGCGCGCCACGGAGCGCAAAGTAACCGACCGCTGATCGGACCTTTCCGATGCGTGCAGGTTCATCCGGCAACGCGGTGACGCGGTCGGCCCCGATTTACGTCCTGACCGAGGCCCCGGGCTGGCCGAGCCCGCGGCAACCTCCTTGGTACCGGTAGCCAGACGGGGCGGACGTTGCCGCCGATTGCAGGGGCATGCAGGGGGCACGCCAGAGGGTCGTCATCACCGAGTTCAAAGGGCGATTCCGCATATCAGCGGGTCGGCGGAGCGGCCTCGATTTCCTAAGGGTTAGCTAACTGCCCGACGAACGCTTGCCGCCCGCTGGCGAAGCGCGCTCACCTCCAACCCGTGCCCCTCACCCTGTGGGTAAGTGTTTCTAAGACTCAGTCGTCGCTCTCCTCCCACCATTGGCACCACCAGGTGGGATGGACGAGCGTCTGAACGCGGGCGTGCCAGCAGAACGCGAGAGGTGCGGGCTCGTCGAGGAAGTAGGTGCATAGCCGGCATTCCTGATCGGGATACAACGCCGGGCGCAGCACGGCCTCTCGAACGACGCCGCTGAGCCGCTCAAACTCCGCGGTGACCGCCTCGTCCGCGGCGACTTGCCACGCCTCACTCATCCCGACTCCTCAGCGTGAGCCCGCTCCCCGGTTGATTTCGCCACCCGATCACTTGACACCGCAAAAGACAAGGACTTGCAGTATTAGTCAGTCGAGCGCTTGACTAACCAAAGTCCCGCGTCCTACGTTTCGGCACCTGCCTACCAGGAGTCCGGATGACTGAGATCGATACGTCCGCAGGCCCTTCCGGGCTCGACCTTGCGCTCGATCCATGGCGCGACGGCCAGCCGGTGCAGTACGAAGTGATGCAGCAGCTCCGGGAGCGCTGCCCGGTCTCGCCAGGTCCGTACGGGATGTACTACCTGGCTCGTCATGACGACGTCGACTTGGTGTTTCGCGACTCGGAACGCTTTCCCAGCCAAGGCGGGATGCGAGAGCCGGGCGTGAGTCTGCTGCCGGAGGAGCAGCTCATCAACGAACGCGACGGGGTGCACCACCAGCGGTTGCGAAGGCTGATGCAGTCAGCGTTGAAGATGCGCCAAATCCGGGCCACCGCTCCCTACATCGAGCAGCTAGCCCGCGAGCTCACCGAGAAACTGCTTGAGCAAGGCGGCGGCGATGTCGTCGCAGGGCTGACGATGGTGCTGCCCTCCAAAGTCATTGCTCATCTCCTCGGCGTTCCAGAAGCCGATCACCAGCAGTTCAAAGCGTGGTCAGACGAGGTCGTTTCCAGCACCTGGCCCATGACCAACGCGACGGCAGCCGGCAAAGGGTTCGCTGCCAGCTTCCCCGATTTCACCGCGTATATCGATGGGTTGCTACAGGAGCGCCGCAGCTCGCAGGACCCGCCGGACGACTTCATCACCAGACTGGCGAACGCGCGAGACGAAAACGGCGAACCTCTCGCCGACCTCGAGATGTGGCTGACGACCGCGCACTTGCTCTACGCCGGCAACGAGACCACCCAAAATCTCATCGGCAATCTCCTGTATGAGCTCGTCCGCGAACCTGACCTCTACCAGCGGATACGCGATGACCGTGCGTTGCTTCCGCAGGCGATCGAGGAATCGCTGCGGCACGACCCGCCGGTCACGATGCTGACGCGGACGGTCGCCGATCCGGTCTGCCTGCGCGGAGTCGACATTGCGCAAGGGGAGCGCATCGTCGTCGGAATCTCGTCCGCAAATCGCGACGCGAACGTCTTCGCTGAGCCCGACGTATTCGACATCGACCGACCCGACATTTCCCGACATCTGGCCTTCGGTAAGGGGGCACACCTCTGCCTTGGCAACGAGTTGGCGCGCCTGGAGGCCCGCATCACGCTGGATGTATTCCTGACCTTGGTCAGCCGCGCCGAGTTCCAGCCCGAATTCGCATACGAGAAAATCCCCGTCTGGTGGGTTAACGGCCCCACCGAGCTGCGGCTGAGCCTTTACCCGGCATAGGCGACGGAAACGTGCGCGCCGACAACCCCGCACAGCACGTTGTTGATTACCCAACGTCGCGGAGGGCGTGGGATTCGAACCCACGATGAGGCGCAAACCCCATAGCGGTTTTCAAGACCGCCGCCATCGGCCACTAGGCGAGCCCTCCTGGCGCAGCCAGGCTACCGGTGACCCGCAGACCCTCGCTGGCTTCGGGACGGACACGAGACCACCAGGCCGGCGGCGCCGGGTTCAGATCAGACGGAGTCGACGGTGAAGAAGTCGCGTTGCCAGGGGGTGAGGTAGGTACCGACCGGACGTTGCTGCCCGGCAAGGATGGGAACCTGATTCGCTGGCGTGAAGGAGAAGGCGCATACCCAGAACGGGTTGATGTCGAGTTCCATCGCTCGTTGCGCACCCGCTGCGATGAGGGCCTCGGCCAGCACCCTTGGAGTGGCCGCCATGCTGCCGGCCCAGATCAGGTCACCCTGCGCATCGATGCCCAGCGCACTGCGCGCGACGACCACCGCTCCCCGGATCGTGGCACCCCAATCGCTGATCACGTCGACATCCGCGGCAGGCCGGCCGGCGGAGACCAGCAGCCGCAAGTTCTGACGCACGCTGGCAACGGTGCGGCCGGCCGCCGGCACCTGCTGACCCCACGCTCCGATCTGCGAGCTGCCGTCGACGTACGTGACCACCGACGCCAATCCAGGTTGCAGCACGCCGGCCTGCCGGGTACCGACGGCCATCCCACCGTCGCCGAGATTGAACTTGAATCCGCCGTTGAACGCGGCGAGCAGCACCGGCCGTTCCGCCGGCTCGACCACGGAGTGCGTACTCCAACCGTAGCCACCGGGATCCTGGTAGCCCGGGTGCAAGACCAGCCGCGTCGACGCCGCATCAAAGCGCACCAGAGTCACGCTCGCACCGGCCGCCAAGACCGTCCGGGTGGCAACGGACGCACGTCCGTGCGTCATGCTCAGAACGTGCCACCCGGCAGGCGCTAGGCCCGACGGCGACGAAGTGGCCGCCGGGGACGCCGATCTGGGCGTCATCGAGGGCGGCGTCACCGGCACCGCGGCCGTCGAGGCATGCGAGCGAGATTGCTGCCCGGACGCCCGGGCAGCCGGGACCGACGAAGCCCGGACCGCCGCGTGCGGGGCGGCGGCCGCGGCTCCACAGGCGGTCACGACTACCAGACACGTGAGCCCGCCGATCGCGTTACGGGCGCCAGAAACCCGCCTCACGGCAGGGCGTTCACAGTCAGCGGACTTTGGTGCGGCACCGGGCGGCTCCCTCGGGGTGGGATGCCTAGCGAACACGGCCCCGGTGAGATGACCGTGATTGCCCCCTTCCGGCACTGTGTCAAGCCGGCCGACACTGCGTGAGCGCACCTGCGCGGTGCTTGCGAACGCACTCCGTGTTCACCAGCCGGCGATTCACCTTGAGCTCCCGTCCCCACCCCCATCAGCGGTCGACGGTCTCGTACTCCTCGGCCTGCGATTCAGGCTCATCTCTGGTCTCCGGCGGCTCCACCGACAGGCGCGGCGTGAAGCGATCAAGCCATCGCGGGAAGTACCAGTTCACCTTGCCGAACAGGTGCATGAGGGAGGGAACCAGCATCGTTCGCAAGACGAACGCGTCCAGGAAAACCGCGGTGGCAAGGCCCGTACCGAAGATCTTTATCGTTCGCCCAGGGGTCGTCAGGAAACCCAGGAATACCGCGATCATGATCAGGGCGGCGGCGGTGATGATCCCGCCGGTCTCGCCCTGTCCGACGGTCACCGCCCGCTCGGGATCCTTAGTGCGCACCCACTCCTCGTGCATGCGGCTGACGAGGAAGACCTGGTAGTCCATCGACAGCCCGAACAGGATCGCGAAGAGCATCACCGGGATCCAGGCGTCGAGGGGTGCGCCAGGGCCGGCGCCCAAACTGTCAGAGCCCCAGCCCCACTGGAAGACGGCCACGGACACACCGAACGCGCCCCCGGCGGCAAGCAGATTCATCACTGCTGCGGTAGCCGGCACGATAAGGCTGCGGAACGCGATCGCCAGCAAGATGAACGACAGGCCGACCACGACGGCGATGAACACCGGCATCTTGCGGCTGAGGACCTTGGCGAAGTCGACGTTGATAGCGGTATCACCGTAGGTATAGATGCGGTTCGGACCGCCCTGGTACAGCGGAGGTAAGACGTCAGAGCGCAGCTGCCGCACCAGCTGGTAGGTCTTCTCCGACTGCGGTGACGTCGTCGACTTGAACGTCACGAAGGCAATGTTCGCCTTGAGCGGGATGGTGCCGATGCTGCTCGGGTCGACGCCCGGCACCGCCTTCAACGCGGCCTGCACGCGCTGCAGGTACGCCTGCTGGGACGCGCCGGGCCCGCTCACCACCGCTTCCAGCGCGGAGTTGTAGCCCACCCCGAACTCCGAGCTGACCAGGTCGTAGCCGATCCGGGTCGTCGAACCCTTCGGGTCAGTGCCCTGATCACTGGCTCCCAGCTGCAGCGAGAAGAACGGCACCGCCAGCACGACCATCACCGCACCCGAGCCGATCGCGACGAGAATCCGGCGCCGGGCGACGAAGTCCGACCAGCGGGCCCACCACCCGATGGGCCGGTCGTCGATGAACTCGCCGGCGCGCACCGCGGCACGATGCTTGCGTGGCAGCACCTTCAGGCCGAACAGGCTGAGCAGCGCCGGCAGCAATGTCAACGACGCTGCCATCGTGAAGCCGACGGCAAGGGCGGTCGCTACCGCCATCCCGTTGAAGAAGCTCACGCCGAGGGCGATGAGTCCGAGGATGGCGATGCACACCGTCGTTCCGGCGAACAGAACCGCGCGGCCGGAGGTGTTGATGGCGGTGACGATCGAGTCCTGGACAGACATGCCCCGACGCAGGTTGCGCCGATGTCGAGTGACGATGAACAGGGCGTAGTCGACGCCGACACCGATCACCATGAGTTCGGCCAGATACGGCGTGATGTTGGACACGTTGATGCCGTGGCTCAGGATGTAGATCACGCCGAGACCGCCGATGAGCGCGACCGCGGCGCAGGCCAGCGGCAAGACCGTGGCGGCCGCGGTGCGGAAGACCACCGCCAGGATGATCAGCGCGGCGAGGAAGCCGATGAACACCGAGCTGCCGGAGCCCTGATTCTGCCCGACACCGCCGAAGGCGCTACCGGTGAACTCGACCTGGAGCGAGGAGCTGCGCAGCTTCTTCAGCCGGTCGTAGACGTGCGTGAACAGGCTGGGCGTGTAGTGCTTGTTCTGCCAGGTGATGTCCACCAAAGCCGTCGTGGATCCGCGCTGGGTGTTCAGCAGCTTCGGGTTACCGCTCGCGACGGCGGCGTTCTTCGAGCAGTCGATGGACTGCCAGGGCGTGGCGATCAACACCACGCGGTTACCAGAGCTGCACAGCCCGACCAGAGCAGGCTGCAGCCCCGCCGGGGATCGCGTGAACGCCCCGTTCCTGTCTTTGAGGACGACGGTGCCGACGATGCCGTTCTGGTTGTTGAGCCCCGCGTTCTTGAGCAGCTTCGCCACTGACGCCGTCTCGGTGTTCGGCAGGCTGAAAGTGTCCTTGTAGGCGGCGCCGCCGAGGGCGCCGGCAATGCCCTGCGCCACGACGATCAGCACGATCCAGCTGACAATGACCAGCCAGCGGCGACGAATCGCCAAGCGGGCGAGTGATCCCACGTGAGCTCCCGGGATTGGTGGGCACGAGCCGGATGTGCCTCGGTGGCGATTTCAGGCCAAGGCGCGCGCTACACCCCCGTCGACACGGACACGGACACCAGGGTCACGACCAGTGGGCGCGGCCTCATCCATTCTCGCCATTATCCAAGCGCGGCGTGCGCGACGGCGCCAACCAATTGGTTCGATCGTTCCCCGGCGGTTCACCTGTCGCCCCGACGGGGCAGTTCTGTGGGGCGACGTTCTCGGCCTGGGTCATGCTGTGGCATGAGCCGCGGACGATGGGGCATCGGCGTGAACCGGCGCGCGTTTCTCCGATTGGCCGGCGGTGCGACGGGCGCGGCGGCACTGGCGGCGTGCGGCTCGTCCGGGCATGCCGTCGCGAAAGGCGCGGCCGGCCCGACGGTGACGTTTCGTTCGGCAGCCCGCCGCGGGCAGTTGGAGACCTACCAGGTGTTGCTGCCGCCGGGCGCGACCAGCGGCGCCGGGCTGCCGGTATGCCTGGTCCTGCATGGATATGGCGACGACCATCGTGCGGCAGTCAATCTCGTCCACCTGGATCGGGCCCTGGCAACTGTCACCCACCAAGGGGCGCCCCCGATGGCGCTCGTCGCCATGGACGGCGGCGCGGACACCTACTGGCACCGCCGGGCCGACGGAGACGACCCCCAGCGGATGCTCGTCGACGAACTCTTGCCCCGGCTCGCGGCGGCCGGGATGCGCACGTCTCGCTTCGCGCTCTTCGGCTGGTCCATGGGCGGCTACGGATCGCTGCTGCTGGCCGAGACGCTGGGCAAGTCACGTGTCACTTTCGTGGCCGTCGACAGCCCGGCGCTCTGGCTGCAGCCGGGCGAATCCGCGCAAGGCGCGTTCGACAACCGCGAGGACTTCATCCGTCACGACGTCTTCGCGGGCCGTTCCCGGCTCGCGGGAATCCCGGTACGGGTCATGTGCGGGCAATCCGACCCGTTCGTGAACGCGACGCGCGTCTTCGCCCAGGGGGTGCCGGACCTGGTCGCGGCCGACTACCCAACCGGCGGCCACACATCCCAACTCTGGACGTCGACGGCGACGAGCCAGCTGGCACCACTGGCACGAGCGCTCGCTCAATGACGCGGCTGCGAACGCCCCGAAGCCACCGTCCGGCGGGCGTGAGCTGCGCTCCTGCTGCCGGAAACGCCGCCGGCGCCACTGGACGAGCGTCAGATATGACGCGGATCCAGTGGCGCCGGGGTCACGGCGTCAGCGTGTCAGGACTGGCGGTCGCGGTCCTTGTCCGCCTCGGCCTGCCGCGGCTTGAGCGCCCCGTGGTGCTTGGGCAAAGCGGGCTTGCCATCGTCGGACTTGCGCTGCTGCGGCATCGCAGACGTGGAAGGCAGGGCAGGCTTGCCGGCGCTCGGGGCCTGCTCATCATCACGGCGACGACGCCAGATGAGCAAGAGGATCAGGCCGGCGAGCGCGAGCCCGACTCCAAGAACCCACCAGAACCACGCCATGCCGGAACCCTTGGCCGCGGCCGGGTGCACCACGGGAGATGCCGGGACCGCAGCTGCGGCCTTGATGATGAAGCCCACGGTCAGACTGGCGGGCTTGCCGTTGGCAGCGATGCCCGACACCACCAGCATGTGGTGACCCGGCTTCATCGAAGCCGGCAGCGTGAAGCCGGCGGCCGCGGTGTGACCCGAGCCGATCGTGAGCTTGGCGAGCAAGGCCGGCGTCGAGAAACCCCATACGGTTGCGGGAGTTCCGGCCTTGAAGCCCTTCAGCCAGACGTACAGGTGACCACCCCGCACGGCGGTGAAGAAGGACCCCGCGGGCAGCTTGACCTCGTGGCCGTCGATCATCGTCGCCAGCTCGAGGGTGAGCCCACCGGAGGTGAGAACCAGGCGGGTGCCTGTGCGGCTCAGCGTCGACCCCACCGCGACGCCGTTCAGCGTGGCAGCACCCTGGCCGGGCTGCACGGCGTCGGCCGGAACCGGCGCGTTCGTGCCCGCACCCTCGTTCGCTGACGGGCTCGGCGAAGGCGAGCCCGTCGGCAGCAGCGGGCTGCCGAACCCGTTCAGCAGACCGCTGTTCGACGGGCTGGCTGACGGGGTCGGAGGCGAGACCGGAGCGGCAAGCGCCTTCCCGGTGAGGGAAACCGACGCGTCGACGTAGCCGTCAGCGGCCGCCGTCACTGTCACGATGCAGGAGCGCCCAGCCGCCAGTCCGGTCACGGTGACATGCCCGGAGTGGTCCATGCTGACGGTGGCCCCGCCGGTCGCATCGAACGTGTACAGCGTGCCCGGGTCGTAGTTCGTGATGTCGAACGTGAACCCGCCCGCCGTGCTCGACGGAGCCGAGAACGTCGGGACGATACCGGCCTGCAGCGCCGATCCCTTGAGGGACGCGAACGCGTTCAGGTAACCGTCCACACTGGCCATCGCGGTCACCGTGGAGGAATCCCCGGCCGCGAGTCCGGTGACCGTCACGTGACCCGCACTGTCGACGGTCGCCGTCGCACCGCCGGTCGCATCGAACGTGTACCGCGTGCCCGGGTCGTAGTTCGTGATGTCGAACGTGAACCCGCTCGCCGTGCTCGACGGAGCCGAGAACGTGGGCACGGTGCCCGTGGGCAGCGCCGACCCCGGCTGGGACGCAGACGTGGTCGCGTACCCGTCACGAGTGGCTGTCACCGTGACGGTGGAGGACGCGCCGTCCGCCAGCCCGCTCACCGCCACGTCAGAGCCGTTCAGCACTGCCGTACCAGCCGTCGCCGACACCGAGTAGCTGACGTCGGGCGAGAAGTTGGTGATGGCAAAGCCGAACCCACCCTCGAGGGCGACCGGCGTGGACAGCGTCGGTACGGTGCCGGCCAGCAGCGCCGTGCCGCTCACCGTCGCCGAGGCGACCGAGACTCCGGGATCTGTTGCCGTCACAGTGACATCGGACGAGCCCCCCGCCGCGAGATCCCACACCACCACCGTCGAGCCGGCCGGCGTGATCTGCGCGCCGTTGGTGGTGCTGTAGGTGTAGACCAGGCTCGGCGAGTAGTTGGCGATGTCGAACGTGAACCCATGGTTCGTCGGGCTGACGTTCGCCAGGTCCGGAGCCGTTCCGGCGGAAAGCGCCGAGCCGGATTCGATCGCCGAAGCATCCGTGTAGCCGCTGCGCGAGACGGAGACCGTCACGTCAGCGCTTGCACCCGCCGCCAGACCGCTGACGACGACGTTCGCTCCGTACGCGTTCGTAGTCGCGCCGTTTGTGGTGTCGAACGTGTAGAGCGCGGAGGCAACGTAGTTGGAGATCTGGAACGAGTAGCCGTCGGGGGTGCGGGTCACCGAGCCGAAGGTCGGGACAATGCCCGCCGCCAGCGCGGAACCGGTGACGTCGACCGACGTCGTGGTGAAGCCCGCGAGCGCCGCAGCTACCGTGACAGTGGAAGACGCACCGGCATCCAGGCCGCTGACGGTGACCGTCTTACCGCTGCGGGCGAGGACCGCGCCATTCGTTGCGGTCAGCGTGTAGGTGTCACCGGCCGAGTAGTTGCTGATGTCGAAGCTGAACCCGCCGAGAGTACTGACCGGCGCCGTCGCGGTGGGCACGGTGCCCGGCGCGAGCGGGGTGACGGAGTTCGACGGCGCGCTCACCGGACCGGTGCCGCTGCCGTTCACCGCGTAAACCTCGAAGGTGTAAGCGGTTCCGTTGGTCAGACCGGTGACGGTGGCGCTGGTGTTCGTCGACGTGCCGTCGGCGAACTGGGTGTAGGCGCCGCCACTGGAGTACCAGATGGTGTAGTCGCTGATAGCGCTGGCGCCCGTGCTGCCCGGCGTCCAGCTCACGGTCGCCTTCCCGTTGCCGGCCACGGCGGTCACAGCGGAGACAGCACCCGGAAGCAGCGACGGAGTAACAGCGACACGCGGGTCGGACCGCACGCTCAGGCCTGCGGCGTTCTGCGCCTGGACTGAGACGTAGTAGGTCGTGCCGTTGGAGAGGCCGCTGATGGTGCAGGTGAGCCCACTTGTGCTGCAGGTGTTGACCTGGCGACCGGTAGTAGCCGCAGTGAAGGCGGTCGCCGTGTAGCTGGTGATCGGCGAACCGTTGCTGTTCGGCGCCTGCCAGGTGATGACGGCGCTGCCGTTCGTCCCGTTGGCGATGATGTGCGCTGCATCGGGAGCGTCGGGGAAGGTGTACGGGGTCTTCGTCAGGGTCGACGACGTGGCACCGGCACCGGCAGCGCTCACCGCTCGCAGGGCGACGGTGTAGCTCGTCCCGTTGGTCAGGCCGCTGATGATGATCGGGCTAGAAGTCGACGAGACGCCCACCCAGCTACCACCGTTCAGCTGGTACTGGTACCCGCTGATCGACGCGCCGCCGGCACTGCCCGGCGTGAAGGCCAGTGTCAGGAAGGAGTTTCCGGCCGTCAGCGAGTTGAGCGTCGGCGCGCCCGGCCGTGCCACCGGGGTCACCTGGACCCGCGGGGTCGACTCCGGGCTGGAGCCGGTGGAGTTGGCCGCCACGACGGAGACGTAGTACGCAGTCCCGTTCGTCAGGCCGTTGATCGAGCACGCCAGCGACGTGGTCGTGCACGAGCTGATAGCCGTCGACGACGAAGCCGACGAGTAGGCCGTCGCCGTGTAGCCGCTGACGGGCACGCCGCCGTTGTCGGCCGGGGCCGCCCAGCTGACGTCAGCCGACGCCGTGTTCGACACCGCGGCAACCAGGGTCGGCGAGCTGGGAAGGCCTGCCGGCGTCGCGGTCGCCGGGGTCGAGGAAGTTCCGGCCCCGATGGCGTTGTCGGCACGCACCTCAACGACGTAGTGCATGCCGTCGACCAGACCAGCGATGGTGAACGGGCTGGCAAGCGTGCCCGCATCGAACCAGGTGCCGGAGTTCAGGCGGTACTCGACTGCGGTGATGGGCGAGCCCCCGTCGTTGGCAACGGTGTACGCCACGCGGATGCTCTTGTCGCCGGAGGTCAGCGCCACCACAGGTGCGCTCGGGGTCGCGCTCGGGCCCACGGTCGTCACCAGTGACGGGACGCTGGCGCCGGCCGAGTTCACCGCACGTACGGTGATCGGGTAGCTGGTGCCGTTGGCGATCCGGGTCGAGGTGTTGCTCGACAGTGACGTGATGGTGAGCGTGCTGCCCGATGAGCTCGCAGCCGCCCAGGTCGCACCGCCGTCGGTGCTGTACTGCCACGACAGGATCGCTGCGCCGCCGTCCGACGAGTCGTTCACGGTCGCGATCAGCGTCTGGTCGGCGCGCGTCACGTCGGTGATGGTCGGCTGCGACGGCACCGTCGCGGCTGTGGCCGTCACCGGCGTCGAGGCGGCACCGTTGCCCTGCGAGTTGACCGCGCGAACGCTGACGTCATAGGGCGTTCCGTTGGTCAGGCCGTGGATGACGAAGGTGTCGCTCAGCGTGCCGGTGTTGACCCACGCGCCGCCGTTCAGCTGGTACTCGTAGGCGGTGATGGAGGCACCGCCGTTGGACGTCGGGACGAAGGACACCTGCAACGAGGACGAAGCCGGTGTCACGGTGCTGATGATCGGAGCCGCGGGAGTGGTGCTCGCGATGCCGGTGGCGGTGGCCGAGGCCTGGCCCACCCCGACGCCGTTGACGGCGCGCAATTCCACGTAGTACGTGGTGCCGTTCACGAGCGGGGTCGTGCCGTCACTCGACAGCGTCGAGATCACCAGCGGGCTGGCGGTCGTCCCCGCGTCCCGCGTCCGCCAGGTAGCACCGGCGTCGGTGGAGTACTGGTAGCTCGTGATGGACGAGCCGCCGTCGCTGGCCGGCGGCGTGAAGACAGCCGACAGCTGAGAATTCGATCCGGCAACGGTGTTACCGACGATCGTCGGCGCGCCAGGAACGGTCGCCGGGGTCGCCGACTGGGGCGCCGAAGCCGCACCCGCACCGATGATGTTGACTGCCCGCACGCTGACGTCGTAGGCCGTGCCGTTCGTCAGACCACTGACGAGGATGGGGCTCGCAAGCGACGGGGCCGTGACCCAGGGGCCGCCCGTGGTCAGCTGGTACTGGTAGCCGGTCACCGTCGTGCCGCCGGAGTTTCCTGGCGTGAAAGCGATCGCGAGACTGCCGTCGCCGGTGGTGATCGAGGAAACGGTGGGCGCAGCCGGCGCGCCCGGCGTGGTGACGGTCGACGGCTGCGACGCCGCACCGGTGCCGCTGGCAGACGCCGCCCGCAAGGCGATCGCGTACTGCGTTCCGTTGGCCAGCCCGGTGATCTTGATGGGGCTGACCGTGGTCCCCGCGGAGACCCAGGCGCCGCCGTTGAGCTGGTACTCGTAGTCGGTCGCCGTACCGCCCCCGAGATAACCGGGGGTGAAGGAAACGGTGGCACTTCCGACCCCGGTGGCCACCGAGGTGATGGTCGGCGCGCCAGGCGGTGCCTCCGGGGTGCCCAACGCAGCCGCAGACGCGCCGCCGGCGCCGATCGCGCTGATGGCGCGGATCCGCACCGAGTACTGGGTGCCGTTCACCAGACCGGTGACCTGCAAAGGCGAGCTGGCCGTGCCGGCCGAGATCCAGCTACCGCTGCCGTTCACCTGGTACTCGTAGTTCAGGATGGGGCTTCCGGACGCGGGCGCCGGGAAAGCCACGGACAGCGAGCCGTCGCCCGGCGTGACGCCGGAGATCGTCGGCGCCGACGGAGGCGCGCTCGGCGAGACCGAAGCCGACGCGGTCGACGGATCACCCGTTCCGAAGGAGTTCACCGCGGACACCTGGAAGACGTACGCCGTGCCGTCGGTGAGGCCGGTGACGACCGTCGAGGTACCGGTGGAAACGCCGTCGTTGAAGGTGGTCCAGCTGGTCGGCGAGCTCGCCGGTGCGTACTGGACGACGTAGTCGCTGATGGCGGCGCCGCCGGTCGCCACCGGCGGGTTCCAGGAGAGCGCGACAGCCGAATCCTGCGCAACGCCAGTGACGTTCGTGGGTGCGCCGGGCACGCCGGTCGTGTAGGAGATGGTGACCGAGCCGTTGGCGTCGTTGTTGGAGTAGTACTGGTAGCTGGAGGTCAGACCGGACAGGCCTGCGGTGTCATTCTCGCCCGGGTAGCCGCCGTAGCCGTACCACTCGTCGGAGGTGCCGGAACCGAACTGGATGCCGCCCTGCGCGCCGCCCTGCGCGCCGCCGCCGCCGCCGGCGGACCCGCCACCGTCACAGCCCGGAGAGGGCGCGTTGTTGCACACGGTGGCCACGGTGATGCCGTTCTGGCCCACGGTGGACGTGGTGTCGGTACGCGGGGAAAACGATGAATACGAGATGCGTCCGAGGGTGGGCGAGTACTGCCCGCTGCCGCCGGAACCACCCGAACCACCCGCAACGATCGCCGCGCTTCCGATTTTCACGACGGAGGCAGCGCCGCCGCCCCCACCGAAGCCGGATGAGCCCTGGAAGCCGGCGACCCCGCCGTTACCGCCGTTGTAGCCGAGCGGGTTGGTCCCGCCTGCCGCCGCACCCGAGGTGTAGTAAGCGGGGTTGCTGCTGCCCGCGGCGCCCGACGAACCATCGGCTCCACCCCGGCCGACGCCGATCGTCAGAACCTGGCCGGCAGTCACCGCGATCGTCCCGCTGACCACGCCCTGGTAACCACCGGGGGGCGGCGGGCCCGAGGCGTCGGCACCGCCGCGACCCCCTTCGGCACCCTGGACGGTGATGGTCAACGCGCTGATGCCGGCCGGAACCGTGAAGGTCGCGGTCGAACCCGTGTAGGAGAAGGTCTGCGAGACGGTGGTCGGGCCGGCCGCCCCGGCCTTCGCCGGGCCGCTGACGACAGCAGCCAGCGTGAGGACCGTGACCCAGAACAGGGCCATCCAACGGCTGGCACCCAGGCGAACACTCCGCATTCCAACACCCCGTATCTGTGCATGCCGACAGCTGGTTCGAGACGTCGACAAGTGACCAAGGATGTCCTCGGCGACTACTTTCGAATGCTTAAGTAACCGGCTGCGCTTGAATCCTTTCGGGTGACAACCCGCGGTCAACCAGGGCAAAAAGGCGGAGAATCCGCCCGCCGTTCGCTTCAGTTTCTGACTGGACAGTCGAAATGGCCTCCTCCGTAACTGACCGGGCAGTCAGCCAGGGGTTCCCAGCCGATACGCTGAGACGGCAACCGCAGACCTCAGGTAGCACAGCCACGATCTCGGGAGCCGCGTGCCCAACGAAGCCGTCCTTCGCCGGGTTCGCACGTTGAGCACCCTCGCTCCCCACCTGCGCGAGCCGAGGGTCGTCGCCGCCCATGACTGAACCCGTGATTCTGCCGGCGCTTCGAGAGCTGCTGCGGGCGGTCGAGACATCCCCCCTGGACATCCCGCACGCGTTCATCGCCAGGGCGAGCACGCACGTAGCCGAGATGGAGCGGGCCCTCGCCGAAGGCCGGCAAGCGCCGGCGCTGCTCGTCGGCACCGGCCGGACCCTCGACAGCGTCCAGGCCTCGACGCGCGAGCATTGGCGTCACCTGCACGACCTCACCGGGCGCCCCGGCTACCGCCTGCTCGATGCGCTGGCCCAGCGCATCCGGCGGCCCACCCGGCCGGACCCTGGCACGCGGGCCGTCGACCCCGCCGAGTCCCGCGAACCGGCAGCGCCGCCCATCGCCGTCGCCGTCGTCGAATTCCGCGAGCTCGTGGCTGCGGTCGCGCAGCTGTGGCTCGATGACGCTGCCCTGACCCAGACGGTCGGACGCGCCCAGGCCGAGCTCGATCGCATCACACCCGAGCTGACATCCGGGCAAGCGATGCAACGGCAGCTGGACGAGCTCACCGAGCGTCTTCGCGCGAGCACGACCCAGCTGGCCGAGGTCCAGCACAAGGTGTTCATGGTGCGTCGCCGCATCACCAGCCGGCTCCTCGACGCCCTCCACGTTCCCGCCCGCACCAAGCGAGAGCCACCGGAGATTCCTGCAATAGCAGGAGAACCGTCGCCCAGCGGCTGGCCCCAGCTGCCTACCGGCGACACCGGCGACACCGGCGACACCGGCGACACCGTCCTGGCACATCTCGACCTCCCAGCACCCCCAGCCGTCGTGCTCGAGGGGGAGACCCTGGTGCTCGTCGGGTGGGCATTCACCGCGCCGGCGCCGGTGAGCAAGGTGGAAGTCCTCGTCGACGGCACGAGCGCGGGGTCGGCCCGGCTCGGCTATGCCCGCACCGACGTCCACGCGCACTACCACCTCCCCCACACGCTGCTGTCCGGGTTCGATTTCCGGCTGGATCCCGCGGCCGTCCATGGCCGCGATCAGGTGACCGTCGACGTGGTCGCCGAGACGCTGCGCGGCAGGCGCCGTCTCATCGCCTCACGCCAGGTGTGGGTCGCCCGGGCTCTCGACCTCCCTGCTCCCGCCAGCACCACCACCGTCGCCGCGGCCGCCCGCCCACCCGCCGGACCGCTCAACCTCCTTGTATTCACGCATGATCTGGGCTACGGCGGCGGGCAGCTGTGGCTGGTGGAGCTGCTCGACCGGATGGGCGCGGGCCGCGATTTCCCCTGCACGGTCGTCGCGCCGCAGTCCGGCCCGCTCGCCGCGGTGATGCGCCGGCTCGGGATCGTCGTGCATGTCAACGGGGGAATCCCCACCGACCGGGCTGACGCCTACGAAGGACGGCTCGCCGAGACCGTGAGCTGGGCAGCACCACAGGGATTCACCAACGTCCTGGTGAACACATTCCTCGCGTTTGCCGGCGCAGACCTCGCCACCCAGCTGGGCATTCCGTGCGTCTGGGCGATCCACGAGAGCTGGCGGCCGGGGGTCTTCTGGTCCGTCGCCTACCCGCCGGGCGGCATCGACCGCCAGGTACGGCATGCTGCCCTGCGCGCCCTCGCCGCCTGCGGCGCCGTCCTGTTCGAAGCCGATGCGACACGCGCGCTCTACGCCGACGCGACGGGCCCCGGTGCCGCGATGGTCGTCCGCTACGGCATCCGTACCCGGACTATCCGGGACTATTGCGCCGCCGTCGAGCGCGAAACCGCGCGCAAGCAGCTGGGCCTGACCGACTTTCGCCGGATCCTGCTGGTGATAGGGACCGTCGAACCGCGCAAGTGGCAGACGATGATCGCGCTGGCCTTCCAGCAGATTGCGGCAGCCCATCCCGACACCGCGCTGGTCTTCGTCGGGGCCGGCGACACCCCGTACGTCCACGGCCTGACGCGATACCTCGACCTGATCGGTTTGAATCGGCAGGTGCGTGTCGAGCCGGTCGTCACCGACTCCAACCCCTGGTACCGGGCGTCAGACGCGCTGGTGTGCGCCTCTGACATCGAAAGCATGCCCCGCACCGCGCTGGAAGCCATGGCGTTCGGCCTTCCGGTGTCGGCCGCCGCCGTCTTCGGGCTCCCGGAGCTCATCACCGACGGCGAAACCGGACTGCTCTTCGAAGGAGGCGACCTTCGGGCCGCCGTCCAGGCCCTGGAGCGGCTGCTGGCCATGAGCGAGGCCGAGCTGAGTGAGATCGCCGCCGCCGGGCGCCAGCACGTGTTCGACCATTACGACTCCGCGGGATACGCCGAGGCCGTCACGAACCTGCTCCACGGAGGGTCGGGCGGCTTGCCTACGAACAGCGCGTGATCAAGCTCACCGCGCCAGGGCGGGCAACGGTTCTCGTCGTCGGTGCAGGGTTCATCGGCTCGCACATCTGCCGGCAGCTGCTCAGCGAGGGCCACCAGGTGCGAGCCCTCACCCGCTCGATCCCCGAGGCACCACAGGCCCGGCTGCTCGACGGTGTGCAGGTCCTGATCGCCGACGCCACGGACCCCGCCGCGGTCGCCGCCGCGATGGCCGGTGTCGGTTGGGTCATCTTCGGCGCCGGCGGCCTGGTGCCCGCGGCCTCGCAAGCCGACCCCCTCGCCGATGTGGTTCTGGCCCTGCGCCCGCTGCTCACCGTCCTGGCTGCGGTCGCGCGGGCTCCCGGCACTGGATTCACGTACCTGTCCTCCGGCGGCACGGTCTATGGCCGCAGTGCGCTCAGCCGTATCCGCGAGGACCACCCGACCGACCCGATCACCGCACACGGCGTGCTGAAACTGGCCGGCGAGAAGTTCACCGGCCTCTACTCACGGCCCAGCGGGGTGGCGATCCGGATCCTTCGGTGCGCGAATGTCTACGGCGATGGCCAGCGCACCGATCGGGGGCAGGGCGCCGTGGGCGCCTTCCTAAAAGCCATGCGCGAGGGCGAGCCCGTCGTGCTTTATGGCGATGGACACGTGGTACGCGACTTCGTCCATGTGAGCGATGTCGCCGCCGCAGTCTCCCGGCTGCGTCCCGCCGATCCGATCGACGGTGCAGGCTTCGAGGTGGTCAACGTCGGGTCGGGGGTCGGCGTGAGCGTCCGCGAGATGCTGACGACGCTGGAGGAACTGCTCGGTGTCAAGGCCACCGTCACGCAGCTTCCGGGCCGGCCCTTCGACGTGGAGCGCAACGTCCTGGACATCGGGCGGCTGGCCGGGCTCACGGGACTGGTCCCCAAGACGCTCCGGGAAGGTCTCGCCCTGACGATCGGCAGCGACGTGAGCAGCCGGGCGCTTTCCTGAGCCGGTGACGCTCTTCCGCGTCCTCATGAGCCTGCTACTGAGCCTGCTACTGAGCGCAGTGCAGGTCGACCCCCCCGGCTGAACTCAGCTGCATGCTCGGCCCGGTCGGATCGTACGTGCCGGTGAAGTCCCCGAGGTCGTTGCCGGTAAAGCGGATCGCGCCGGTGGTCGGGTTCAGCTGGTAGGTGCCGGTAGCGCCGCTGGATGTGGTGTACCTCAGCCCCTGAAAGTTGACGGTGCCGATCTGGGTGCCGCCCGAGGTGCAGTCGTAGATGCCTGGGACGACAGTGTTGTCCGGCGCGACGCTGGTCGCAGGCGGCGTCGTCGGGACTTGCGTCGTGGGAGGCGGCGTCGTGGGCGCTTCGGTAGTCGGAGGCGGGGTCGTCGGCGCCGCGGTGGTCGAAGTGGCCGTCGTCGGCGAGGGCGACGGAGGCGCGGCACTGCTCTTCCCGCCGCCGCGGGTGAGCAGCAGGACGGTCACCAGCACCGCCGACAGGATCAGCAACACCGCGATGATCACGACCAGCAGAGCCTGGTTCTTGTACCAGGGGACCGGTTCCTTGGGCCCGCCGGGAACGCCCGGGCCGCCCGGGCCGTAGTTCCCTGGCCCCGCTGCCGGCTGGTACTGGGATGGGTAGTAATCGCCTTGCGCCGCCTGACCGCCGCTCGGCTGATAGTCGCGCGGCGCCACCATCGTCGGGTCCTGGCCGCCGGAGCCCGCAACGCCCTGGGCAGCCGTCGGGCGCCACGCCGTCCCGTCCCAGACCCACTGCCCGTCATCGGACAGCGGTCGTCCGAACTCGTCCTGCATGCGGCCATCCTCGCCCGAAACACCTCGCAATGGCGGGATTGGAGGCCCGAGCGACGGCGGAATGGACACCGTAGCGATCGCGGAATGGACACCGTACGGTCGGCTGGTGCATCCGAGCGTCGACGAGGGCCCCCGGCGGGCCATCGCCTCGCCGGCCCCGGCCGTCGTCCTGTTGCACGGCCAGCCCGGTACGGCTGGCGACTGGTACCGGGTCGTGCCGCTGCTGTCGAGCGACCATCGGGTGATCGCCGTCGACCGGCCGGGCTATTCGGGCGATCCGGCGCTCGCCCGCGACTGGGCCGGCAATGCCGACGCCCTCCTGGCAATGCTCGATCAGCTCGGGATCGAAAAGTGCGCGCTGGTCGCCGCATCGTGGGCGGGCGGGATCGCCATCGACCTCGCGGTCCGGGTGCCGGAGCGGCTAGCCGGCATCGTGTTTGCCGCTTCCGTCGGCGGAGGCGGGGCGCTCACCCTGTTCGACCGGCTGGCCGCGCTGCGCCCGCTGCTCGCCGTCGGGGCCCGCGCGGCGCAGCACGCGGCGGTGAGCCTGGCCGCCCCGCTCTCGCGCGCGAGCGGAAGCCGCCTCGATGAGGAAGCGATCCGGGAAGCGCGGCTCTCGCTGGCGGTCTGGCGGGAGCGGCGCGTCTGGACCGCCGCCGCGCTCGAGCAGCGCTACCTGGTCCGCGACGACGAGCTGCTGCGCGCCGCCGTGCCCCATGCCGGCGTCCCCGCCGTCGTGGTGCAGGGCACGCGCGACATCACGCTGCCGCCGCGCGCCGGCGCCGAGCTCGCCGAAGCGCTCCCCCGAGCCCGGCTCGTCGAGGTGCCGGCCGGTCACATGCTCTCCCTCGAGGAGCCGGGGACGCTCGCCGCGGCCGTCCGCAGCCTGACCGCTTGACCGGACGGGGTGCCCCCGCCGTAGCGTCGCGCCATGCGTGCCGTCACCTTCGAGCATCCCGGCGACCCGAGCGTCCTTCGCGTCGAGGAGGTACCCGACCCGCCCGCGCCCGGTCCCGGCGAGGTGCTGCTCGAGGTGACGGCAACGGCGGTGAACCGGGCAGATCTCCTGCAACGTATGGGGTTCTACGAGCCGCCGCCCGGCGCGTCAGCAATCCTGGGCCTGGAGTGCTCCGGACGGGTGGCGCGGGCCGGCAGCGGCGTGGAGCTCTCCCCCGGCCAGCAGGTATGCGCCCTGCTCGCGGGCGGTGGCTACGCCGGCCAGGTGCTCGTCCCCGCCGGTCAGGTGATGGCGGCGCCGGCCGGGATCGGGCTGGTCGAGGCGGCCGCGCTGCCGGAAGTCGCCAGCACCGTCTGGTCCAACCTGCTCGCCGGCGACGCCGATCAGATCGGTCCGAGCGCGCGCCTGGCCGACGGCGAGACGCTGCTGGTGCACGGAGGCTCCTCCGGCATCGGCACCATGGCGATCCAGCTGGTCCGGGCGCTGCGCCCGAACTGTCGTATCGCCGTCACCGCCGGCACCCCCGAGAAGCTGGAGCGCTGCCGCGAGCTCGGTGCCGACATCACCATCAACTACCGCGACCAGGACTTCGTCGCCGAGCTACGCGAGCAGACCGGCGGCCACGGCGCCGACGTCGTGCTCGACAACATGGGCGCCAAGTACCTCGCCCGCAACGTCGACGTCCTTGCCGGCGATGGGCGCATCGTGGTGATCGGGATGCAGGGCGGTACGAAGGCCGAGCTCGACCTCGGGGCCTTGCTGCGCACGCGCGGTTGCGTGCTCGCGACGAGCCTTCGTGGCCGCCCGCCTGAGCAGAAAGCTCGCGTCTGCGCCGGGGTGACACGTGAGGTATGGCCCGCGGTCGCGACCGGAAGGATCCGGCCGGTCATCGACCGCGTGCTCCCCCTGGAGCAGGCTGGCCAGGCACATCAGGCGCTGGCCGACTCCCACCACATCGGCAAGGTCGTGCTCACGCTCTGAGCTTCGACCCGCTCGCTAGAAGAGCGCGGAGAAGCCGGTCAGGATGCACAAGCTGCCGCCTGATTTGTCCAGCGTGAACGTGACCGGCGTGCTCACCCCGCCGTTGAACGTCACGGTCCCGCCGGCAGTACGCGTGCTGCCGCTCCCCGTCGACACCGAGGTGTTCGACGACGTGATGTCGAACGAGCTCACCCGATGCCCGCGCGCCGCCGCGGCCTGCAACGCACCGGTGAACTGGGTAGCGGCGACTCCCACCCGGACCGGCGGACAGAGGTGCTGGTAGGCCGCGGTGAAGCGCTGATCACGAACGTCGCGCAGGAACGCGTTGACCTCGTCGGCATTCTTGGTCACCGACGTCGCGAGCAGGTAGATCCCGACCCCGCACCCTCCGAGGACGAGCACCCCGAGCGTGCACAACACCCACAGCAGCCGCCCGACGCCGCCGCGCTTGGGAAGGGGTGCCTGGTAGGGGTTGTACGGCAGGGAGCCGGGAGGTCCGTACGGGGGGACGCCGTACGTCGGCGGAGGTCCGTACGCGGGGGAAGGTCCGTAGGGATTCGGGGGCCCGTACGGCGCGGGCGCGGCGCCGGAGGGCGGGAAGACCCGCGGATCCGGATCCGGTTTCCGCCACGGATCGTCGGCCACCTGTTCTCCTTCGCCGCGGGACGGGCACGATAGGGATATGAGCGAACAGGATCCCCGCGTTGTCGTGATCGGACCCGACGGCTCCCCGCTGACCGGTGGAGCGGCCGCGGACGCAGGGCTGGAGGAGAACGTCGCAGACGCCGCTGGCGAGCGCAACCCCGTCACCGAGATGGTCTCGCAGCCCGACAAGGTGATGCGCATCGGCACCATGATCAAACAGCTGCTGGAGGAGGTGCGCGCGGCGCCGCTGGACGACCGTAGCCGCAGCCGGCTGCGCGACATCCACGCGAGCTCGATACGGGAACTGGCCGACGGGCTCGCCCCCGACCTGCGCGATGAGCTCACCCGCATCTCGCTGCCCCTGAGCGAGACCGAGATCCCGAGTGACGCCGAGCTGCGTATCGCCCAGGCCCAGCTCGTCGGTTGGCTCGAAGGTCTCTTCCACGGGCTGCAGGCCGCGCTCGTCGCCCAGCAGATGGCGGCCCGCAACCAGCTCGACCAGATGCGCGGGCGAGCGCTGCCCGGCCCGATGATGCCCCAGGACCCCCGGGCGCAGAACACCGGCGGCCCTTACCTGTAGAGCTGCTCCAGCACCTGGGCGACCCCGTCGTCGTCGTTGGAGCCGGTGACCTCGTCGGCCACCGCCAGCACGCTCGGATGGGCATTGGCGACGGCGACCCCGTGGCCGGCCCAGGCGAGCATCGGCACGTCGTTGGGCATGTCGCCGAAGGCGATGACCTCGGCGGGAGCGACCCCGTACTCGATGCACAGCGCTTCGAGCGTCGTGGCCTTGCTGATGCCGGCGCCGCTCACTTCCAGCAGCACGTTGCCGGAGTAGGTGACGGTCGCTTCAGCCCCGGCAATCCCGGCAACGATCGGGTGGATCTCGTCGGGACCCCGCTCGGGATGCTTGACCAGCAGCTTCGCGACCGGATCATGCAGCAGCACCGCCACTTCGGCGACGGCGGTGTTGGGCGCCGGCCAGGTAGGCACGTAGCCGGGCTCGTGGGCGAAGCGCAGCCCCGACTCGACCGCGAACGTCACCCCGGGCAGCTCGGCGCGGATCGCGTCCACCAGCCTCCCGGCGCTGATCGGGTCGAGCACGTGCTGGCGGATCACCTCGCCGCTGCCGACGTCATAGATCACCGCCCCGTTCGCGCAGACGGCCAGGCCGGCTGCGCCGGTCTCGGCGACGACCTGGCTCATCCACCGCGGCGGCCGGCCGGTCACGAAGATCAGCAAAGCCCCCGCTGCACGGACCCGGTCGAGCGCCGCGCGCGTCCGGGCAGACACCCGGCCTTCGGAATCGACCAGCGTGCCGTCGAGATCGGACGCGACGACCCTGGGTGCGTGAAGACGACGAGTGCTCACAGTGCTCACATGCTCACAGCGGGGTGAGGACCTCACGCCCCAGATAGGGCACCAGCGCCGCCGGCACCCGCACCGACCCGTCGGCCTGCTGATGGTTCTCCAGCAGCGCGACGATCGTGCGGGGCATGGCGACCAAAGTGCCGTTCAGGGTCGAAAGCGGCCCGACGGCGCCCTCGCTCGAGCGGCTCCGGATACCCAGCCGCCGCGCCTGGAACGTCGTGCAGTTCGAGGTGGACGTGAGCTCGAGCCAGCGGCCTTGCGACGGCAGCCACGCCTCGCAGTCGAACTTGCGCGCCGCGCTCGATCCCAGATCGCCGGCCGCCACGTCGATCACCCGGTACGGCAGCTCCAGCGCGGCGAGCATCTTCTCTTCCTCGGCGAGCAGCCGCTGATGCTCGGCCGCCGCGTCGCCCGTCTCGACCAGGCTGAACATCTCGACCTTGTCGAACTGGTGGACGCGGATGATGCCGCGGGTGTCCTTGCCGTAGGAGCCGGCCTCGCGCCGGAAGCACGGGGAGATCCCCAGGTAGCGCCGGGGCAGCGAGGACGCATCGAGGATCTCGCCGGCGTGGTAGCCGGCGATCGGCACCTCACTCGTGCCGACCAGGTACTGCTCGTCGACCTGGTAGACCTCGGCCGCGTGGGCGCCGAGGAATCCGGTGCCCTCCATCGCCGCGGGGAGTACGAGTGCCGGGGTGATCATCGGCGTGAAGCCGGCCGCCAGCCCCTGCGCGACGGCGAGCTGCTGAAGGGCCAGCTCCAGCAGCGCCCCGACCCCGGTCAGGAAGTAGAAGCGCGAGCCGCTGACCTTCGCGCCGCGCTCCACGTCGATCGCCGCCAGCCGCTCGCCCAGCTCGAGGTGGTCGAGCGGATCAGCCAGAGCCGGCTTCTCGCCCACCTCGCGCAGCACGATGTAGTCGTCCTCACCGCCGGGCGGGGCGCCTTCGATGAGGTTCGGGATCGCGCGCTGCGCCTGCGTCAGGGCTTCCTCGGCGGCGGCCTGGAGCGCTTCGGCCCCGGCCACCCGTTGCTTGTTCTGCTGGGCCCGCTCGATCATCGCGGGCCGCTCGTCCTTGCTCGCGGTGCTGATGGCCTTGCTCGCAGCGTTGGATTCGGCACGCAGCGTATCGGCCCGCGACACCGCCGCCCGGCGCTGCGCATCAGCCTCGAGAAGCCGATCGACGGCATCCGGATCTTCACCGCGCGCGAGCTGACTCTCACGTCCTCGCTGCGGATCCTCGCGCAGTACCCGCACGTCGATCACGGTGCCAACACTACTGGCCCCCTTACCTCAGACGCCCCTCCCGAAGGCTGGTGAGCCAGCTGGCGGCGTCGTGGAACTCGCCGTCGCTGGTGCCCCGGCGCACCGTCGGCGCGGTGCCGTCGGCGCGCGGGTACGAGCCGAGGAAGCGCACCTCCGCGCAGAGCCGGCGCAGCGCCTTGAGCACGTCGCCCACCCGCTCCTCCACCACATGCCCCTCGCAGTCGATCGAGAAGCAGTACCGGCCGAGCCCCTCGCCGGTGGGACGCGATTCCAGCCGGGTGAGGTTGACCCCGCGTACCGCGAACTCCGTCAGCATCTCCAGCAGCGCACCCGGATGGTCGTCGGTCTCGAACGCGACAAGCGTGGTGCGGTCGGCGCCGGTGTACGCAGGCGGCGGGCCGGTCCGGGTCACCAGCACGAAGCGAGTGACGGCATCGTCACGGTCCTGCACGCCGTCCAGGAGCACCTCGAGTCCGTACGTGGGTGCCGCGAAGGCCCCGGCGAGAGCCGCGTCAGTGGTTGCGGCAGCGACCTCCCGCGCGGCATCGGCGTTCGAGGCAGCGGGACGCCATTGCGCCGCGGGCAGATTCGCTGCGAGCCACCGGCGGCATTGGGGCAGCGCGTGCGGATGGCCGGAGACCGTCACGATGTCAGCCAGCTTCGCCCCCGGCCTGACCAGCAGGGCGAAGCGAATCGGCAGCAACACTTCGCGGCGGATCTGCAAGGCGCTTCCGGACGCCAGCTCATCCAGCGTGCTCGGCACCGCCCCCTCGACCGAGTTCTCGAAGGGCACCAGCGCACCGGCCGCCTCACCGCTTCGCACCGCATCCAGCGCGGCGATGACCGTGGGCTCCGGGCGCAGCTCGGCATCCGGAGCCTGTGCCTCGGGCACCGTGCGCAGCGCAGCTTCGGTGAAGGTGCCGGCAGGGCCGAGGTAGGTGAGCAGCACCCACCGAGTTTAGGTACAAGGCCGGGGTACCTGGTTGCATGGTCGCGTGGACCGCCGGGAGGTACGCGAGCTGCTCGAGCAGGTCGCGCAGGGAATCGTGGGGCCCGAGGCCGCGACGGATCGCCTCGCGTCAGGCCCGCTCAGAGGCGTCCACGACATCGGATTCGCCCGCGTCGACACGCACCGGGCGCTGCGCACCGGGGACCCGGAAGTCGTGTACGGGGCCGGCAAGTCCCCCTCCCAGATCGTCGACATCGTGGCCGCGCTGCAAGCCGCCGAGAGCGTGCGGCCCACGCTCGTCACCCGCGCCGAGCCGGAAGCCGTGGCCGCGTTGGAGGACCGCTTGCCGCAGGCCACCGCGGACGGCGGCACCGTCCGGTCATCGGATCGTTTCCGCCGCCGCGCGGCCGGGTGGCAGTGCTGTCCGCCGGCACCTCCGACGCTCCGGTGGCTGCGGAGGCCGCGCTGACCGTCGCAGGTGTTCGGGAGCGAGGCGGTGCGCATCGCGGACGTCGGCGTCGCTGGACTGCACCGGCTGCTGGCAGCGCGCGAGGAATTCGCCGGCGCCGACTGCCTCGATCGTCGTCGCCGGGCATGGAGGGCGCGCTGCCGAGCGTCGTCGGGGGGCTCACCGGCCTGCCGCTGATCGCCGTCCCCACCAGCGTCGGCTACGGCGCCAGCTTCGGCGGCCTCGCCGCGCTGCTGGCGATGCTGAACTCCTGCGCGCCGGGGGTCGCCGTCTGCAACATCGACAACGGCTTCGGCGCCGGTGTGCTGGCAGCCCGGATCGCCCGCCAGAGCGGGGCGGCCCGGTGATCGGCTGGCTCGATCTGTCCAGCGGCGCCAGCGGCGACATGCTGCTCGGCGCGCTCATCGACGCGGGCGTGCCGCTCGGGCTGCTGCAGTCCGAGGTCGACCCGCATGGGCCTCGACATCGCTCTCGTCACGGAACCGGTCACGCGGGCCGGGCTCGCAGCCACCCGAGTTCACGTCGTCGCCCACGAGCAGAACCCGCCCCGGCGGGCCTTGCCGCAGGTCCGCGAGCTGCTGGCCGCGCCTCACACCGCCCGTCGCAGCCGCGGCGACGCGCACGTTCGAGATCCTCGCCGCGGCAGAAGGGCGCGTGCACGGCATCAGCGCCGGCGAGGTGCATTTCCACGAGGTGGGCGCGCTCGACGCGCTCGCCGACGTCGCCGGAGCCTGCGCGGGGCTGCTCTCGCTCGGCCTCTCAGAGCTGACAGCCGGCCCGATCGCCCTCGGTGGCGGGACGGTCGCGGCTGCGCACGGGCAGCTCCCCGTCCCGGGCCGGCAGTCCTGGAAATCCTCGCCGCCACCTCGGCCCCAGCATTCGGCGGCGGCGAGGTCGAACTGTGCACGCCCACCGGCGCCGCGCTCGTCTCGGCTCACGCGACCGGCTTCGGCCCGCTGCCGCCGATGGCGGTGAGCGCCGTCGGCAGCGGGGCGGGAAGCCGCGACGTCGCGGGCCGTCCCAACGTCGTCCGCCTCGTCCTCGGCGAACCGGTCACCGGAGCGCACGTCACGCGGCCCGCCCCCGCGCTCGTCATCGAGGCCAACGTGGACGATCTCGACCCCCGCGCGTGGCCGGTCGTGCTCGAGGCACTGCTGGCGGCCGGAGCCGACGACGCCTGGCTCACCGCGATCCTGATGAAGAAGGGCCGCCCGGCCCATACCGTCAGCGCGCTGACCGGAGAGCCGGCCGCAGCAGCAGTCCGAGCCGCGCTCTTTCGGGAAACCAGCACGCTCGGGATCCGGGAGACGCCCGCAGCCAAGACGGCTCTCACGCGCGAGTTCCGCACCGTGGACGTCGCCGGGCAGCCCGTCGCGGTCAAGCTCGGATGGGCGCCGGACGGGACGCTGCTGAACGCGATGCCGGAGTGGGACGACGTGGTCCGCGCTGCGAATGCCCTCGGCCGGCCGGTGAAGCGGGTCCTCGCCGAGGCGCAGGCGGAATTCGAAAAGCTCCCGCCGCAGCGGCCGGCGGGCTAGGCCGGCAGCAGCGGGGTCGTCAGCTCCGAAAGGGCCTTGTTCACCAGTGGGCCGGGGCCCGGGTCGCCGGTGGTCGGCGCCTGGGCAGCCCAGCGCTCCCACGCCGTGTTGATCGCCATCACGACCGCGCCCGACACGAGCGTCACCCGCAGGTCGGTGGCCGGTCGTGAGAGCCGCTCGGCCAGGCAGGTGGCAAGACCCTGCTGCTGGCCGTACGCCTCCTGGAGACGGCGTGCCCGTAGCGCCGGGGTGTCACGCACCATCAGCAGGAACGCACGCGTCTGCGCCGGGTTCTCGGCGGCGTGCTGGCAGGCAGCGGTCGCGGCGGTCCGCAGCGCCTCCTGCAAGGGCCGCTCGTGCGGCACGGCCCGCAGCGCCTCCACGATCTCCTCGACGCCCCAGCGCCAGAGCGAGGCGACGACCTCTTCCTTGCTACCGAAGTAGCGGAAGAACGTCCGCGCGGAGATCTCGACCTCGGCGACGATGTCCTCCACCGTCGTCTGGTCGTAGCCGCGCTCGATGAACAGGCGCCCGGCAGCGTCAGCCAGCTCGCGCCGCGTGCGCGCCATCCGTCGCTCGGTGAGCGGTCGCCGGGCCACAGCAGTTTCCGGGGTCACAGCAGACCCAGTGGTCTCGGACCTGACCGTCGTCGCAGCACTCACCGGCACCTGCCCTCCGCCGGCATCGGAGGCCGACTGGGTTACTGATCACAGTCTGACACGCGCACCATGCGGTTTACCCGCAGGAAAGGGCACCATGCGCCAGGTGGCAGCCGCTGCCGCAGCCAGTAGTTTGACACTCATGGCACTGGTGGGCGACCGGGAGGGGGAGCGACTCGGCCCCCAGGCCGCGACGGTGGCCACCGAGAATCGCGGTCGCGCCAGGCTCACGCTGATCGTCGTCTCACTCGGCGTCATGATGGTCGGGATCGACGGGTCGGTCGTCTCGATCGCCAACCCGTTCATCGCCCGCAGCCTGCACGCCTCGCTGGCTGACCTGCAGTGGGTCACCAACGCCTACCTGCTGGCCCTCGCCGTCCTGCTCATCGTCGGTGGCAAGCTCGGCGACCGCTACGGCCGCAAGCTCATGTTCCTGACCGGCGTCATCGGCTTTGCACTCGCGTCCGTGGCCATCGGGCTCGTCGGCTCGATCAGCGGCGTCATCGCGTTCCGGGTGCTGCAGGGCGCATTCGGCGCGATCCTGATGCCGAACACGTTGGCTCTCCTGCGCAGCGCCTACTCGCCGCAGGAACTCACCCGCGCGGTCGGGGTGTGGGGATCAGCCGCGGGTGCGGCAACGGCGGCCGGGCCCATCCTCGGCGGCATGCTGGTCGACAGCGTGTCGTGGGAGAGCGTCTTCTACCTGAACGTCCCCGTCGCACTGGCGACGATCGCGCTCGGCGTCCCGTACCTGCTCGAAAGCCGCGAGAGTCACCGTGACCCGCTCGACTGGCCCGGCGTGCTCAGCCTCGCCGGCGGGCTCTCGGCTTTGATCTACGGCCTGGTCAAGGCACCGGAGTGGGGCTGGGTCACTGACCGCACGCTCGGCACCCTCGGCTTCGCCGTGGTGCTGCTGGTGACGTTCGTGTTCGCGGAATCGCGCGCCGCCGCTCCGCTGCTGCCGCTGTGGCTGTTCAAGGATCGGTCCGTCTCGATGGGTTCGCTCATCGTGCTGCTGAACTTCTTCGCGCTGTTCGGCGTGCTGTTCTTCGTCTCCCTGTACCTGCAGAGCGTCTCGGGCTACTCGGCGCTCAGCGCCGGCCTGCGCACGCTGCCGCTGACGGCCGTCTTCTCCCTGAGCAGCCCCCTGGGCGCGCGGGTCACCAACCGGTTCGGCCCTCGCGTACCCATCGGCTTCGGGCTGCTGTCCGTCGCCCTGGCGTTGCTCCTGCTGACCAGCCTCGAGCCGGAGTCGGCGTACATCCACCTCTGGCCCGAGTTCATCCTGCTGGGCCTCGGCATCGGGATGGTGATCTCCGCGTCGACCGAAGCGATCGTTGGCAACGTCGATGTCGATCACGCGGGGGTCGCCGGCGGCCTGCAGGCCACGTCGATCCAGCTGGGCGGGGTGCTCGGGACGGCGGTGCTCGGCTCGGTGCTGGCCGGCCGGGTGGGCAGCGTGCTGTTGGGCAAGCTGAGCCATGCGGGCGTGCCCAACGACCTCGCCAACCAGGTCGCGGCGCAGCAGGAGGTCGTGAGCCAGGGGGTCGCCCCGGTGCCGCCCGGCACGTCCGAACACATCGCGGCGGCCATCACCGAGGGCAGCCACGCGGCGTTCATGAGCGGGCTGCACGTGGCCATGCTCGTCGCGGCCATCGTCACGCTCGTCGGAGCGGCACTCACCCCACTCATCCGCCGCGGCGGGCCGCTGCCGGAAGGCGCACTCCTGCCCCACTAGCGCCGATCGGGCACTGGTGCGGGCGGACCTATGGGTTTGGGCGCCACCTGGTGTGAGAATGACGCGGCCCAGCGCCGACACCGGCCGGCTCGGCAGATCCAGGGTGGGGAGAACGGCTTTGACGTACTTCGTGACGGGATCAACCGGGTTTCTGGGCAGGTTCTTGCTCCAGACGCTGCTGGCTCGCGAGCCCCGCGCGCCGATCGCTCTGCTGGTGCGGGCGTCGTCCCGCGAGCGGCTGGAAGCGCTGGTAGGCGAACTGGAGGGCCAGGACCGCGTCACGCTGTACGAGGGTGATCTCATCGCGCCGCGGCTCGGGCTCAGCGACGACGACATCGACGGCCTGCGAGGCAACGTCGCACACTTCTTCCACCTGGCCGCCGTCTACGACATGACAGCCGATGACGAGCGCAACCGGGCGGCCAACGTCGAGGGCACCCGCAACGCGGTGGAGCTGGCGAACACCCTGCAGGTCGGATGCCTGCACCACGTCAGCTCGATCGCGGTCGCCGGCGAGTACGACGGCTACTTCCGGGAGGACATGTTCGACGAGAGCCAGCCGCTGCCGTCGTCGTATCACCGGACGAAGTTCGAGTCCGAGCGGCTGGTGCGCAGCCGGGCCGAGGTGCCGTGGCGGGTCTACCGGCCGGCCATCGTCGTCGGGCACAGCAAGACCGGCGAGATGGACAAGATCGACGGGCCGTACTACTTCTTCAAGCCAATCCAGAAGGTGCGCCACCTGCTGCCCGAGTGGGTGCCGCTGGTCGGCCCCGAGCTGGGCGACACGAACATCGTCCCGGTCGACTACGTGATCGCCGCCATGGACCACATCGCGCATCAGCCCGGGCTCGACGGGCAGGCGTTCCATCTCACCAACCCCCGGCGGATGAGCTCCGGAGACGTCATCAACGTCTTCGCGGCGGCGGCACATGCGCCCCAGCTCGCCTTGCGCATCGACAAACCGCTGCTCGACCTGCTGCCCAAGGGCTTGCTGGCCACGGCGATGAAGCTGCCGGCGCTACGCCAGATCCGCCGTCAGGTGCTGGGCGATCTCGGGGTCCCGGAAGAGGTGCTCGAGCACCTCGCGCTGGTCCCGCGCTTCGACACCCGCGACGCCGAGCGGGCCCTGGACGGCAGCGGCATCGCCGTGCCGGAGCTCGCCGACTACGCCCCCGCCCTCTGGGACTACTGGGAACGCCACCTCGACCCCGATCTGCACCGCGATCGCACGCTGTCGGGTGCCGTGCGGGGCCGCACCGTCGTCATCACGGGAGGTTCGAGCGGCATCGGCCGGGCTGCCGCGCTTCAGCTCGCCGCCGCCGGAGCCATCCCGATCCTGGTCGCGCGCAGCGCCGACAAACTCGAGGAGGCCCGCGCCGAGATCATCGACGCGGGCGGGGAGGCCTACACGTACTCGGTCGACCTTGCCAGCGTCGACGCCATCGAGGAATTCGTCCCCCGCCTGCTGGCGGACCACCCGCGGATCGACATGCTCGTGAACAATGCGGGACGCTCGATTCGCCGCGGCGTGCTGCAGAGCCTCGACCGTTTCCACGACTACGAGCGCACGATGACGCTCAACTACTTCGGCACCATCAAGCTGATCACCTCGCTGCTGCCGCACTGGAGGCAGACCGGCGGCGGCCACATCGTGAACGTCAGCAGCATCGGGGTGCAGACCAACCCGCCCCGCTTCGCCGCCTACGTCGCTTCGAAGTCAGCGCTGGACGGGTGGACGTCGTGCGTCGCGAGTGAGGTCGTGAACCTCGGCATCACGTTCACCACCATCCACATGCCCCTCGTGCGCACCCCGATGATCGCCCCGACGAAGATCTACGACGCGTTCCCGACCATCACCCCGGAAGAGGCCGGGGGGATGATCTGCGATGCGTTGCGCGCCAAGCCGAAGGAGATCAACACCCGGCTCGGGACGTTCGGCTCGGTGCTGAAGGCGATCGCGCCGAAAGCGGTCGACCAGGTGCTGCACATGGCGTACCGGGTGTTCCCGGAATCGACGGCGGCCAAAGGGAAATCAGCCACCACCGGCGGCAGCGACGGTGCGTCGAACGAGGCGCTGATGATCGCGCATCTGCTGAAAGGGGTGCATTGGTAGCCGGTGATGGCGTCACGTCGGAGGTCGGAAGGCTGCGCACCGTCCTGCTGCACCGGCCGGGCGACGAGCTGAAGCGGCTGACCCCGCGCAACAGCGTCGAGCTGCTGTTCGACGGGATTCCCTGGCTCGAGCGCGCCCAGGAAGAGCACGACCACTTCGCCGGTACGCTGCGCGACCGGGGAGTGGAGGTGCTCTACTTCTTCGATCTGCTGACGGCAGCGCTCGAGGTGCCGCAGGCGCGTGCGGACGTGCTCGCGGCGACGGCCGCCCCGGCGCAGGTCGGGCCCGCGCTCGCTCCCGTGCTACGCGAGCATCTGCTGGCACTGTCCAGCGAGCAGCTGGCCGAGGTGCTCACCGCGGGGCTCTCATACGAGGAGATCACCGGAGCGAGCGAATCCAGCGCGCTGCGCAGCGGCGTGGTGGCCCGGCTCGCCCCGCCGCACAGCTTCCTCATCCCGCCGCTGCCCAACCTGCTCTTCACGCGCGACAGCTCGGTCTGGCTCGACCGGCAGGTAGCCGTCACCAGCCCCTACATGCCCGCGCGTACCCGGGAGGCCTCGCTGGCCCGGGCCATCTACCGCTACGCGCCGCGCTTCGCCGGCACCCCCCTGCTCTACGGCGACGCCTCCCCCGCCGGCCCCGAGGCCTACCTCGAAGGCGGCGACGTGCTGCTGCTCGCCCCCGGCGTGGCCGCCATCGGCGTCGGCGAGCGGACGACCCCGGCCGGCGCCGAGACGCTCGCCACCCGGGCACTGGAGGCCGGCGTCGTGCGCGTGGTGCTCGTCGTACCGGTCGAGCAGCGCCGGGCGACCATGCACCTCGACACCGTCTGCACCATGGTCGACACCGATGCCGTGGTCATGTACCCCCCGATTGCCCATACGTTGCAGGCATTTCCGGTCACCGCCGCAGGCGTCGAAGGCCCCCGCCCGTTCTTGACGGCAGCCGCCGACGCCATGGGCATCGATCAGCTCCGGGTCATCGAAACCGGCCTCGATCCCGTCACCGCCGAACGGGAGCAGTGGGACGACGGCAACAACACTCTCGCCATCGCCCCGCGCGTCGTGGTCGCGTACGAACGCAACGTCGAGACCAACGCCCGCCTCGAGGACGCCGGCATCGAGGTGGTCCGCACCCCCGGCTCCGAACTCGGCTCCGGCCGCGGCGGGCCGCGCTGCATGAGCTGCCCCGTCGCCCGCGACTGACCAAGAGCTTCGCACCCATGATCATGGGTGCGTTGATCTTGCGAGGTGGCGCAGGGCCCACTCGGCGCCGGGCCGGCGCAGTTGGCGCCCGAACGTGCTGCGACCGTCGACGAGACGGCGGAAGAGTCCGAAGCCCGGCCCGGCGAGCAGCGCGTGAAAGAGCGCCGGCGAGCCGGCGAAGGCGGGCAGCAGCACCCGGCCGGCACCGATTTCGGGCTCGAGCGCGCGCTCGACCGCCGGGGCATACGCGTCGAGCCGCCCACCCGCGGCCGCCTCACCGGCGAGCCGGCCCGAGCGGAGAGCGAACGAGATCCCCTCGCGGGTCCAGGGCTCGAGCAGCCCGGCCGCGTCACCGGCCACGAGCACGGATCCCCGGCGCAGCGGTGAATCGGGGGTACGTACCCGGGTGAGGTGGCCGGTCTGGATGAGCGGGGTCACGCCGGACAGGCCGAGCCGGCCGAGCAAGCGGGCGTAATACAGGCGCAGCTGCGCCGAGTACTGACGCGAGCCGATCACGCCGACGGTGAGCACGTCGCCTTTCGGAAACACCCAGCCGTACGAGCCGGGAACCGGCCCCCAGTCGAGCAGGACCGTAAGCGCCCAGCGATCGTCAGGCGCCGGGAACTCCCCTTCCAGACCGAGGTCGACCTGGCCCGCCTGCACGCCGACGTAGGAAGCCAACCGGCTCGCCGAACCATCCGCCCCGATCACGCTGCGGGCCCGCACACCACCGCTGCCGCGAATCTGGACGGTGACGCCCGGGGAGGTCGGGCTCGTGTCGTCGTCGATCCCGGTGACGACCGCTCCGGTGCGCAGTTCGGCGCCCTCGGCGACGGCCGCCGCGGTCAGCGCCGCATCGAACTCCGCGCGATTGATGAGGCGGAACATGGGGACCCCGCCGGGCGCGCGGCGGCGCATTGCCCAGGCGCCGTCGAGAGTGAGTTCGAGGTGCGACGCCGATGCCCGTACCAACGGCTGCAGGTCGAGCTCAGCGACGTCGGCTGACACCCCGATAAGGCCTCCGCCGCAGGTCTTGTAACGGGGCAGCTCCGCCCGCTCGAGCAGCAGCGTGCGGGCCCCCGCCCGCGCCGCCGCCCGGGCTGCGCCGGCGCCCGCCGGACCGGCCCCGACCACCACGACGTCATAGGGGCCCACAGCCCTTTAGTACCAGCCTTGGTACGACAAGGGCACACTGCTGCTTGTGGGCAAGGTCGTCGTCGTGGGAGCGGGCATCGCGGGGGTGACGTGTGCTCGCGAGCTGATCCGCGCCGGTCACGATGTCGAGATCCGGGAACGGGCGGCGGCGGTGGGTGGGCGGATGGCTGCCCCGCACATCGAAGGACGCCGCGTGGACATCGGGGCCTCCTACTTCACCGCGTCCGATCCGGATTTCACCCGCCAGGTCGAGGACTGGTGCACGCGCGGGCTGGCCCGCCGCTGGACCGATCGCTTCCCGCAGCTGACCGACGCCGGCCTGTCCGAGCTGGCTCCGGGACCCTGGCGGTACGCGACGCCCGGCGGCCTGCGCAGCCTGGTCGCCGATGTGGCTGCTGAACCCACCGCCTCGGTGCGGCTGGGGGAGCCGGTGTCACGCATCGAGCCCGGTCCCCTCGTCGACGGCGACCCTGTCGACGCGGTCGTCCTGGCCATGCCCGACCCGCAGGCCGAACGGATCCTCGGGCCGGGACTGCCCGAGGTCGGCTCGCACGTCGCGCAGCGACCCTGGGAACCGGTCATCGTCCTTGCTGCGAACTTCTCGCGGCGCGATTGGGAGCCCTTCGAGGGGGCCTTCATCAACAACCACCCGACCCTGCGGTGGGTGGCCGACGATGGCCGGCGCCGCGGTGACGATGCCGCGGTCCTCGTCGCCCACTCGACCTCCCCCTTCGCAGCAGGCTTCCTCACTGAGCCTGCGGCGGCAGGTCCCGATATGGCGGAGGCGCTCGACCTGCTGCTCGGATGCGGGCGGCCGAGCTCGGTGCACATCCACCGCTGGAGCTTCGCCAAGCCCACCGAAACCCGGCACCAGACCCACTTCTTCGGTGCCGAGCGGGTCGGCCTTGCCGGTGACAGCTGGGGCGCGCCGCGTGTCGAAACCGCCTGGCTGTCGGGCCGCGCGCTCGGCCGCCGCATCGCCGCGGAACTGTCCTGAAGGCCCCGGGCGTGAAGGCGGACCCGCACGATCATCCCGTCTTTGCCCGCCTCTACAACTGGCTGACCTGGGCCGGCGAGCTGACCACCGTCGGACGCTGGCGTAGCGAGGCGCTGCAGACCGCGTCCGGACGGCTGCTCATCGTCGGGCTGGGCCCCGGCCACGACCTGGCACACCTACCGCCGGCAGTGACCGAGGTCATTGCGGTGGAGCCGGCCGCGGCGATGCGCCGCATCGCCGCCCGGCGCACCGCCGCGCGACCGGTCCGGCTGATCGCCGGCGTCGGCGAGCGGCTGCCGCTGCCTGATGCGAGCGTGGACAGCGCGCTGCTCGCGCTCGTGCTCTGCAGCGTCGAGGATCCCGTCGCCGTGCTCGGCGAGGTCGCCCGCGTGCTGCGGCCGGGTGGCAGCGTGTGCGTCCTGGAGCACGTACGCGCGCGGGACGGCAGCCGGCTCGGCCGGGTGCAGGACCTGCTGGCGCGCCTGTGGTCGAGGATCGCCGGCGGGTGCGAGCCGCACCGGCGCACCCGGCGCGCCTTCGAGGCCGCCGGCTACGACACGTCCGCCCTGGCCGACCGGACCCTCGTGCTCAACGTGCCGCTGCTGGCTCCGACACTGATCGGCGTCGCCCGCCCGCCCGCCAGCGGCTGAGCGCCCCGATCAGCAGCGCCCCGACGGCGGACACGACCAGCGAAACGAGCGTCGCCGAAAGCCAGGACGGGGCGGTCCACGCCGGCCACAGGCCCTTCCACCACGACACTGCGCCCGGGTTCACCAGCTGGTAGGACACGAAGCCGGCAAGCCACGGCAGCGTCATCAACCAGCGCCCACGCGCGGACTCGGAGACGTCCCAGCGGCCGCGCTGGAGCACGTAGTAGTTGACCGCGAAGACCCCGAAGAGCGGCACGAACACCGACCCGATCAGGTACAGGTAACTCTCGTACTGGGTGAGGTCGATGAGCAGGCCGACGGCCGTGGCGCCGGCGCCGACAACGGCCGCCACCAGCCGGCGGTCGAGCCCCGGGATCAGGTTCTGCGCCGAGATGGCCGTCGAGTAGAGGTTGGCGAAGGCCTCCTTCACCTCGTCGAGCACCAGTACCAGCACGGCGATCCCGGCAACCGGCACCGCCAGGAGGGCCGAGGCGGGATCGCTTCCGGGTAGAGCGGCGGCGAGCGCCAGCACCCCGAGCGAGAAGTAGATCGTGCACGTCGTGGCGAACCCGGCGAACGAGCCGACGAAAGCCGCTCGCGGGGTCTTCGAATGCCGGGAGTAGTCCGCGGCCAGCGGAATCCAGGAAACCGGAAGCGCGATCACCAGATCCACGGCTGACCCGAAACCGGACCAGCCGCCGCGCGTGAGCGAGGGCAGCGGCCGGCGCAGCACCTGGATGAACAGGTACAGCGTCGCGGCCAGGGCCAACCAGACCGCGTACTTGCGCAGCAACCGCACGAATCCGAGCGGCCGCAGCGCCAGCAGCGTCGCGATGATCCCGGCGCCGACCAGGAAGACCCAGCGCAGCGAGTGCGTCGTCAGCGCCGACCCGAACTGGGCGATGACCAAGACCTCGACGGTGGTCCAGCCGATGCACTGGGCGATGTTGAGGGCCGTCGGCAGGTAGGAGCCGCGCAGTCCGAACAGGCCGCGCATGAGCACCATGGCGGGCGCCCCGGTCTCGGCGCCGGCCCGTGCGGCGAGGCCCAGCAGCACCGACCCCGCGACGCTGCCCACAACGACGGCGATCAGCGTCGCCAGCAGTGACATCTTGGGCAGGAAAGCCGCCGCGATGGGCAGCGTGAGCGTGATCCCCAGGCTGCCCCACAGGCCCAACTGATCGGCCAGCCCCAGGGCTTTGGGGGCTGACTCGCGAAGGGTCAGCGCCGCTTCGGCGGCCGGCTCGCGACGCTTTGACTCAACTAAGGTGCTGGCACCCATGGGACGACACTCCCTACGCCGGCATGACCCGGTCAGGTTCGAGCGGTCAGCGACGCCTGCCGAGCCGCGCAACGAACCGGCCAGTCGCTCTCTCAGCCCGGTCCGGCCCGGGCTCCCGCGGTACGACGCACAGCCTATGGCCGACTACTTCAACAGTCGCGAGAGCCTCCGGTCAGCCAGCGGCTTACCTCCCGTCTGGCAGGTCGGGCAGTACTGCAGGCTCTTGGTCGCGAAGGCCACCTCGCGGATGGTGTCGCCGCAGCGGGGACACGCCTGACCGGTGCGTCCGTGTACCGCCAGGCCCTGCTTCTTGTCGGCTTTGAGGCTCCCGGCAGCCAACCCGTTGGCCCGCTCAGCCGCCTCGCGCAGCGTCGTCACGAGCGAGTCGTACAGGCCCTGGATCTCATCCACGGTGAGACGGGAAGCGGGCTTGAACGGCGACATCCCGGCGTGCCAGAGGACCTCGTCGGAGTAGGCGTTCCCCACCCCGGCAAGCACCGACTGATCGGTGAGAACGCCCTTCACCTGCTGACGCGTCGTGAGCAAGCCGGCGAGCGTTGCGGGAGTGAATTCGGGATCCAGCGGGTCGATCCCCAGCCGCGCGATACCGGGCACCTCGGACAGGATCCTTGACGACGTAGACCGCGAGCCGCTTCTGGGTACCGGCCTCGGTGAGGTCGAACCCGCTGCCATCGTCGAGGATCACCCGCAGCGCCAGGGGCCCTTTCCCGGGACGCGGCGCAGCGGCGGGTTGGCGCTCCTTCCACTGCAGCCAGCCGGCCCGCGCCAGGTGCGTCACCAGGTGCAAGCCGCTCACGTCGAGGTCCAGAAACTTGCCGAACCGGCGCACGCCGGAGACCTCGAGCCCGGCCAGTGCGGACGGCGGCGGGTCGTAGGTCTTCAGCGCGTTCAGGGCTACCGGCCACACCGAGGCGACCGTCCGGCCGACAGCACGCCCGGCGAGGAAGACCGTCAGGGCTTCGACCTCGGGGAGCTCCGGCATGACCCCATTCTGCGAAATTCTTTTGTGAGTTCGGTCCACCCCAGGCGCCTGACGCGGACCGAGTCGGATACGTTCCCGGACAGGTCAACACGTGTGCGACCGAACGCCGAGTCCTGCCCCCGGTCGTACACACCCTTCGAACACGTGACTGGGGCAGGAGCGGGGGACCCAACCGTGGTCCGCGAACGCAGCGGATCTTGGGGTGAAGCCGACTACGCGTAGCGCGTAGCGGCCGGGCAGCCCAGCCCGAACCCGACAGCTCACCTCGCAGGCGAATGGGAAGGAACGCTCGTGCCCGAGCACGCCCTGCGCACTTCGGTATCCCCTGCCCGCCGATGGCTCATCTCAAGCCTCATCTCTCGCTTTCGTCACCACCGGGCGGGTCGCAACCACCGGGCGGGTCGCACCGCCGGCCGCAGCAAGCTGATCATCGCGACCTGCGTCATCGCCGGCGCCGCCACCCTCGGCGCCTGCTCACCGGCCCGGGAGGGCCAGGGCAACCACGCGGTCAACATCGCTCACGCCTACCTCGGCACGCCGTACGTCTACGGCGGCGCGTCGCCGGGCGGCTTCGACTGCTCGGGCCTGACCTCCTACGTCTACGGCCGGCTCGGCAAGTACCTGCCACGCAGCGCCGAGCAGCAGTTCGAGTACGTGCAGAAGATCCCGCAGTCGTGGAAGCAGAAGGGCGACCTGATCTTCTTCGGAACTCCGGGTGCCATCTACCACGTTGGTATCTACGTCGGGAACAACGAGATCGAGCATGCTCCCACGCCCGGCCAGGTCGTATCCGTCATGCACATCTGGACCAGCCAGTACTACGTGGGACGGGTTGGCTAGCCGCCTATCCGGATCAGCTGGATAGCCGCCTGATCCGGCCGTATCCGCCGAGCCCAGGGCTCCCGCCGACACCCCCCGACGGCGGGAGCCCTGTTCAGCTACAAGGGCTGCCACGGACGGCCGTCCACCGATGTGGACAAACGTTGTGGACTCGTTGTCCGCCTTCACATGACTCACCCCGCGGTCAAGTAGTTGACCTGGGTAAGTATCGTGGCCGCCATGTCATGGGACTTTCGCACCGACCCCGACACTGAGCGGGAGCTGCAGTGGATCCGCGAGATGGTTGCCGAGATCGAGCTGCTCGACCTCGTCCGGCTGCGCATGAGCAAGGCCCAGTGGAAGGCGGTGACCGATCCGCTCAAAGCGGCGGTCAAGGCGCGGGGCCTGTGGGCAGCCCACCTCGATCCTGAGCTCGGCGGCGGCGGCTTCGGCCAGCTGCGATTGGCGCTCATGCACGAGATCCTGGGTCGTACGCCATCCGCGCCCGCCATCTTCGGCAACCAGGCGCCCGACTCGGGCAACAGCGAGTTGCTGGCGGTCGGGGCGAACGAGCAGCAGCGTGACCGCTGGCTCTGGCCGCTGCTCGATGGCCGGCTCACCAGTTGCTTCGCGCTGACCGAGCCGCACGTCGCCAGCAGCGATCCGACATCCATCACCACCGCCGCCCGCCGCGACGGCGACGGCTGGGTCATCAACGGCCACAAGTGGTTTGCCTCGAATGCCAGCCACGCCGATTTCCTGCTGGTCTTCGCCGTCACCGAGCCCGAAGCGCAGCGCCACCGCCGGGCGTCGATGTTCGTGGTCGAACGCGGCACGCCGGGCCTGAACGTGGTCCGTGATGTTCCGACCATGCATCACCCGTACGAACCGGCGGTGCACATCCCCTCCGGAGGCCACGCCGAGGTGCTCTTCGAGGACTGCCGGGTGCCGGGAGGGAACCTGATCGGCGAGCCCGGGGATGCGTTCCTGCTCGCCCAGCGGCGCCTCAACGGCGGGCGCATCCATCACGCGATGCGCTGGGTCGGGCAGTGCCGGAGAGCCTTCGACATGATGGCCGAGCGCGCCGTCTCCCGCCAGCTCAAGGGCGCTCCGCTCGGCGACCGCCAGCTGATCCAGCAGATGATCACCAAGTCGTCGATCGAGATCGAGGCTTTCCGGCTGCTCACCCTGCGGGCGGCGTGGACGTGGGACAACGAGGGCCCCAAAGCAGCGCGGCAAGCCGTCTCGGAGATCAAGTACTGGGGCGCCCAAGTGCTGCATGACGTCATCGACCGCGCCATCCAGATCCACGGCGCGCTCGGCTACAGCGCTGACCTGCCGCTCGAGGAGATGTACCGCACGGCCCGCAATTTCCGTATCTCCGACGGCGCCGACGAGGTCCACATCGAGCAGGTCGCCAAGATGATCCTGCGCCGCTACGCGCCGGTCGACGGCTACCCGAGCGAGCACATTCCGACCCGGCGGGCCGAAGCCGAGCGCAGGTACGCGCAGTTCCTCGACATCCCGGCTGGGGCGCCCGCGTGAGCGAGGGCGCCCCCGGAGTCGCCACCGAGCCGCTGGACGGATGGCTGCGCGCGACGGGGCTGTTGGCGCCGTCTGATCCACCGGCAGCCGTGACGCAGCTGGCCGGCGGCTCCTCGAACATCACGGCACGTGTGCGCTCCGGGGCGCACGACTGGGTGCTGCGCCGGCCGCCGGTGCGCGGAGCGCTGCCGAACGCGCACGACATGCTCCGCGAGTACCGGCTGCAGGCCGCGCTGGCGAGCACCGGCACCGGCCTGCCGCTCGCGACGATGGTGGCCTCCTGCGACGACCTGTCCGTGATCGGGGCGCCGTTCTACCTGATGGAGCGGCTCACCGGCCGGGTCCATACCGTCGCGTCACTGACCCCGCTGCCGGACGCGACGGTGCACACCGTGGGTCTCGCGCTAGCCGATGCCCTCGCCGAACTGCACTCCATCGACCCCGCGAAGGTCGACGCGATGGCCGAGTTCCTGCGCCCCGAGCCGTATGCCGACCGCCAGCTGCGGCGCTGGGCCGGCCAGTGGGAGCGCGCCCAGGCGGCGACCGGCCTCGGCGGCGAGCCCACGCTGGACCGCGTCTTCGCGTGGCTGACGCAGAACCGCCCGCCGGTGCCGCCGCCGCGGGTCGTGCACGGTGACTACGGCTTCGCGAACGTCATGTTCGACGCCGTCGACGTCACGCGCGTGCAGGCGATCCTGGACTGGGAGCTCACCGCCGTCGGTGATGCCCTCTCCGACCTGGGCTCCCTGATCGCGTACCAGTCGGAGGCCGGACGCCTGATGAATTCCGGGCGTCCTGACCCGGTGTGCCATCGCGACCTGCTGCCGGCGCTGCCGACCGTGCCGCAGCTCATCGAGCGCTACGCGCAGCACACCGGCGACGAGGGAGTGGCCCACGTCTCCTGGTACGTGACGCTCGCCGTCACCAAGCTCGCGGTGATCGTCGCCGGAGCAGTGAACCGGCTCGACCCGGCCACCGATGAGCAGCGCCGCGCGCGCTCCACCCGGATGGTCCACGATCTTGCCGTCACGGCCGAGGCGGAGCTGGAGCGCGGCGGCCCGTGATCGACCCGGGCGTTCGCGAGCAGGTGAACGACGCCATCACCGTCGTCGCGCGCTTTGCCAACAGCCGGCACCTGGCCGCCGTGCACAGCGCCGAGTCGGGGGTGGACCTGCCGCTGTCCGCGGTGGCGCTCCTGCGCCAGCTCGAACCCGGCAGGCCGCTTCGCCTGTCGGAGCTTTCCCGAAGGCTCCAGGTCGCGCTGCCGCCGCTGTCCCGCCAGGTGCGCACCCTCATCGACGGCGGCTATCTCGAGCGGGCGCTGGACGGCAGTGACGCCCGAGCAAGCCTGCTGGCGATCACCGAGGCCGGACGCGACGCCCTGGATCGTTTCAGTGCCGCCAATCGTGCTTTGCTCGACAAAGCGCTCGAAGGCTGGGACGACGAGTCGCTCGCGGCGCTGGCGGTTCAGATGCAGCGTCTGGTGGCAGATCTGCGACGAGGAGGGCCCGATGGCGTTCTTCCTGCGCACCGGCCCTGACACCTTTCGCGCCACCGCGGCGACCCAGGGGCCGTGGGATCCGCAGGCGATGCACGGCGGCCCGCCCGCAGCGCTGCTCGCCGAACTGCTCAGTCGCCGGGCGGCCGAGCTGTCGCCCACGCTGCGGCTGGCCCGGCTCAGCCTCGACTTCCTCGGCGCACTTCCGATCGGTGACCTCACGTCAGATGTGACGGTCCCGCGTCCCGGAAAGCGCGTGGCGCTGCTTTCGGCGACGCTCTCGGCCGCCGGCCGGGTCATCATGATCGGGCGCGGCTGGTTCATCAACAGGGCCGAAGCGCGCGGTGAATCCCCCGCCGCCCTGGCAGGTGACACCGGTTCGCTGGAGGTCCCGCCGCTGAGTGCGCCGCCACCGCTCCCCGGGCCACAGCAGCAGCGATTCTTCAGTCCTGACACCACTTTCGGCTACGGCGAAGCCAACGAGTGGCGGTTCACCTCAGGAGGCTTCGACCAGTTGGGGCCTGGCGGCGTCTGGGGTCGCCCGCGCGTTCCGCTCATCGCGGGCGAGCCGCTGAATGGGCGGCAACGATTGCTGATCCTGGCCGACGCAGCGAACGGCATCAGCGGCGCACTCGACTGGACGCGTTGGATCTTCATCCCACCCGGCCTCACCGTGACGATCCTGCGAGAGCCGGTTGGCGAGTGGGTCCACATGGCCGCCCGCACCACGTTCGGCACCGACGCAATCGCCTTGTGCCACGGGCATCTCAGCGACGAGCAGGGCCCCGTCGCACTCGTCTCGCAGCCCGTGCTGGTCGGCCGGCGCTAGTTCAGCTGAGGTGGAGACCCGCAGTCGTCAGCCAGCAGAGGACAGCAGCGTCGTCCGTGGGGACCTCGGGGAAGTCCGGGCCGGTGCTGGGGTCGTGGCTGAACGCAGCCCACATGCGGCTGTAGTAGCCGCCGAGCGCCAGCAGTTCGGCGTGAGTGCCGTCCTCGACCACCTTGCCGGCGTCCATCACCAGTACGCGGTCGGCGGAGGCCGCCGTGGTCAGCCGGTGCGCGACCACCAGCGTGGTGCGCGGCGCAGCGAGCAGTTCGGTGGCCCGGGCGACCTCGGATTCGGTGTTCAGGTCAAGGGCGGCCGTCGCCTCGTCGAGCAGCAGGATCTCGGGCTCGACGAGCTGGGCTCGGGCAAGAGCCACGAGCTGGCGCTGCCCGGCCGACAGCCCGCGTCCACGCTCGCCGACGGGATGCAGGTATCCGCCGGCGAGGCGGGCGATCATGGTGTGCGCGCCGACGGCTCGCGCGGCGGCCTCGACCTCGGCGTCACTGGCGTCCGGCTTGGCGTACGCGATCGCGTCGCGCACCGTGCCCGGGAACAGATACGCCTCCTGGGGAACGACGCCGATCCGGTGGCGATACTCCGAGGCCACCACCGTGCGCAGGTCCGTTCCACCGACGCGCACGGCACCCGACGTCGGGTCGTAGTACCGCGCCACCAGCTTCACCAGGGTCGACTTGCCGGCCCCGGTCTCGCCGACCAGCGCCACCGTCTGCCCTGCCGGGATCGACAGTGAAACCCCAGCAACCGCAGGCGTAGTCGCGCCGTTGTAGCTGAAGGCGACGTCGTCGAGTTGCAGGTTGCCGAGGTCGGGCGGCACGGGCACCGGGTGCTGCGCGGGCGGCACCGACGTGGGCGTGCGCAGGAGATCACGGATGCGCCGCAGGCCCACCTCGGCCTGCTGGTAACCATCGAACACCTGCGAGAGCTGCTGCACCGGAGTGAAGAGCAGGTCGAGGTAGAGCAGGTACGCGATCAGGCCGCCGGGCGTGAGGCTCCCGCTGTGCACCCGCGAGGCACCGAAGCCGAGGACCAACGCCGCAGCGACTTCCGAGAGCATCTCGACGAACGGGAAGTAGGTGGCGATGTAGCGCTGCGCGCGCAGCCGGGTGCGGCGGTAGTCAGAGGAGAGCCCCCCGAACCGGTTGGCATCATCGCCTTCTCGCCCGTACGCCTGCGACACGCGGACGCCGGCGACCTTCTCCTGGAAGTCGGCGTTGACGGTGCTGACGCGCTCGCGGGCCTCGGTGTACGCGACCGTCGAGCGACGCCGGAACATCACCGTCGCGACGGCGAGGATGGGCAGCAGCGCCACGATGATGAGGCCGAGCTCCCAGTCCAGCACCAGGATCGCGATGAGCACGCCGACGAACGACAGGATGCTGACGACCGCGGTCGCCAAGCCCGTCTGGAAGAACGTCGACAGCGCGTCGACGTCCGTGGTCATCCGGGTCATGATGCGGCCCGAGAGCTCACGCTCGTAATAGTCCAGGCCAAGGCGCTGCAGCTGGGCGAACGTCTTCACGCGCAGCGTGTAGAGCAGCCGCTCGCCGGTGCGTCCGGTCACGAGAGTCTGGGCTGCAGAGGCCACCCAGTCGGCAAGCACGACCGCCAGCGCGATGGCCGAAAGTACGTACAGGACGTGCAGCCGGTGATTCGAGACGCCCTTGTCGACGCCTACCCGCACCAGGGCGGGCAGGGCCAACTGGGCCGCCGCGTCCAACGCGACCAGCCCGAGCCCGATCAGCAGGCCGCGGCGCACCCCCCGCAGCACCGTGACGAAGCCGAACGACGGATCGGCCCGGCGCGCGTCGGCCTCATCGACCTTCGGGAGGTCGGTCGCCGGCGGCAGCGCCGCCACCTTCGCCAGCAGCTGCGGGGACGGTGGCAAGCCGGCCATGAAGCCACCGCCGCCGCCGGCACCGCCGCCCATGCCCCCACCCAGACTGAAGGCAGCGGCTGACCGTTGCTCAGCGGTCGGCTCAGGAGCGCCGTCGCGGTCCCAGAGTGCCGGCGTGACGCCATCCACTTGGGCCTCGTCGGCGAATGCCGCCTCGAGCCCGGCGTTGACCCCCTCGGCGTCGTCGCCGGGACCGGAGAGCAGCTGCCGGAACAGGGGGCAGCGCGCTTGCAGCTCAACCTCGGTGCCGACGTCGACGACCCGGCCACCATCCAGCACGGCAATGCGGTCAGCGAGGGCCAGGGTGGAACGCCGATGCGCGACCAGCAGCGTCGTCCGGCCGCGCATGATCTTGCGCAGCGTGTCGTGGATCTCCGCCTCGATGCGGGCGTCGACCGCGCTCGTCGCGTCGTCGAGCAGCAGGATCTGCGGATCCGAGAGCAGCGCCCGGGCGAGGGCCACCCGCTGGCGCTGCCCACCCGAGAGCGTCAGCCCCTGCTCGCCGACGACCGTCCGGTAGCCGTTGGGAGTGCCCGGATGAAGCTGTCGGCCTCCGCGGCGCGAGCAGCCGCGCGGATCTGCTCCTCGCTCGCCTCGGGGCGCCCGTAGGCGATGTTGGCCGCCACCGAATCGCTGAACAGGAAGCTCTCTTCGAACACGACGCCGATCCGGGCCCGCAGCGAGGCCATCGTCGCATCACGGACGTCGACCCCGTCGACCCGGACGGCGCCGCCCTGCACGTCGTAGAACCGCGGTAGCAGCAGCGAGATCGTCGACTTCCCCGAGCCCGCTCCACCGACCAGGGCGACGGTTTCCCCGTGCTCGACCGCCAGGGTGAGCCCGCGCAGCACGGGCTGCGAGGCGGTGTAGCCGAACGACACCTCATCGAACTCGACACGTCCCGGACCGGACGGCATCTCGACCGCGCCCGGCGCGTCCACGACCTTGGGTGTCGAGTCGATGACCTCGAAGACCCTCTCCACGCTCGCCCGAGCCTGCTGTCCCACGGTGAGCAGGGCGGCCAGCATCCGGACGGGGCCCACCAGCTGCGCGACGTAGGTCGAGAACGCCAGGAACGTGCCGAGCGTGATCTCGCCGCGGGCCGCCAACCAGCCGCCGAACAGCAGCACTCCCACCTGGCCGAGCGCGGGCACCGCCTGCAGCGCCGGGTTGTAGCGAGCGGTCATCCGCACGGCGCGTAGCCGCAGGCCGAAGAGGGTCTTGGCGGCGCCCTCGAGCCGGCGCAGCTCGCGTTCCTCCTGGCCGAATCCCTTGACCACGCGGACCCCGGTGACCGCCGCCTCGACGACCCCGGCGAGCTCACCGGCCTGCTGCTGCGCCGCCCAGGTGGCCGGAAACAGCCGGCGCCGGCTGCGGATGGCCACGAACCACAGCGCCGGCCCGACCGCCAGCGCGACGAGGGTGAGCAGCGGTGACAGGACCAGCATGACGATCAGCGAAAGGACGAACAGCAGCACGTTGCCGCTGACCATCGGCAGGAACGAGAGCAGCCCCTGCACCAGCGTGATGTCGGAGATGGAACGGCTGACGACCTGCCCGGTGTTCAGCTCGTCCTGACTGGCGCCATCGAGCCGGTGCAGCGCCCCGAAGACCTCGGTGCGCAGGTCATGCTGCACGTCCAGGGAGAGCCGGCCACCCACGTAACGGCGGACGAAGCTGAGCCCGAAGCGCGCGAAACCGGCACCGACCAGCACGAGCACCCACGGAAGCAGCGGCTGCTGATGCTTCAGGACCGCCTGGTCGACGACCAGGCGCTCGACCAGCGGCACGCCCGCCGCCACCGCCATCCCCGCCAGCGACGCGCCGAACGCGAGCAGCACCGAGCCGCGGTAGCGCCAGCAGTACACGGCCAGCCGGCGCAACCATCCCGACGACGGCCCAGCGGAAGAAATGCTCATTGCCCGTCACGCTAACCGCCGGGGGTACTTACTTCATTTCCGCTCACTATCGCCGCGCGCGAGGCGCTACCCGTTCGGGCGACAACGCGGCGGCCCCAAGTCGTGCATTGTGATTGAGTGCTGTGCAGTCCGGCGCGTCCTCAGCTGGGGTAGATGGAGGCGTTTGAGTGGCCTCATCACGCCGTCGCGTCGAACACCGCGCAGAAACCGGCCCGCCGCTGGGTCCCGGCAGCCCGCTCGACGATGCGGAAACCTCCAAGCTGCGCCTCGAACTGGCGGTCGACGCCGCGGCGATCGGCGCTTTCGACTGGGACCTCGTCACCGATGAGCTGATCTGGGACGAGCGCATGCGCCGGCTGCTCGGCGTCGGTCCAGATCTCCAGCCGAGCGTCGACAGCTTCGTGCGAAGCATCCTTCCGGCCGACCGGGCCGCCGTCGAGCGTGCCAACGAGAGTGCGATCGCCCGCTGCGGCGACCTGCGCGTCGACTTCCGGATCATCGACCAGGAGGGAGCGACGCGCTGGCTGACGATCCGCGGACGCGTGCTTGCCGATGAGAGCGGGCGCGGCGTGCGCATGCTCGGTGCGGTCTTCGACAGCTCCGGCGTGCATGACGACCGCGAGCAGGCGGCCCGGGCGCTGGACACCATGGCCACCGCGTACGCGATCGTCGACTCCGACTGGACCGTCCGCTACGCCAACCAAGCGGCCCGGGTCCTCGTGGCGCGTCACCGTGAGCCGGTCGGCACCCCGATCTGGGATCTCGTTCCGGGGCTCGCGAACCCGTCGATTGCCGGGCTGCTGCGGGGCGTCATGGCCGGCGGGGAGCCGGCCCGGATCGAGTTGCGCGCTGAGCGGATCGGCGGGTGGCTCGAGGTCTCCGTCCAGCCGGTCGCCAACGGCATCGCCGTGCTGGTCTCCGACGTGTCCGCGCGCCGCCAGGCGCAGGATGAGGCCGAGCGCGCCGTCGACCGGCTGGCCTTGCTGGCTCAGGCGGGTACCACGCTCGTGCAGCGCCGCCGGGTGGCCGAGACGGTGGACGCGGGGCTCGCGCTGCTCGTGCCCAAACTGGCTACCTCGGCCATGATCTACCTGCGTGAGGAGGCCGAGGCGCCGCTTCACCTGAGCGGCCTGCTGCACGATGACCCCGACACCCAGGAAGGCCTGCGCCGGTTGTTTCAGGCGCTGCCGCTCGGCGACGACCCGGCGACGGGAGCCGGCCGCGCCGTAGCCACAGGCCGGACCCAGGTCATCGAAGACCTCGACGAGACGGCCATCAACCGGGCCACGCCGGACCCGCAGCTACGCGCCCGGCTGCTGGCGATGAGCGCCACCGGGGTACTGGCCGTTCCCCTGGTTTCGCACGGTGAGGTCCTCGGCTTCATCGGGCTCGTGGGGCTCGTAGGGCTCGACGTTCAGGCTCCCTCGGGCCCCGACCTGGTGCTGATCGAGGACATCGCCTCCCGTATCGCGTCCGCTATCGACAGCGCGCAGATCCTCGACCAGGTCGAGCAGGCGCGTCAGACCTCCGAGCGCGCCACCGCCCAGCTGGCATTCCTCGCCTCGGTGGCTGACGCGCTCGGTTCGACGCTCGACGCTGAGCAGGCCGTCACCCGCCTTGCCCGGATGCTGGCGCCCGAGCTGGGCGACTGGGTCATGGTCACGCTGCTGGACGACGACGGCCGGGTCGAGAACATCGCCAGCTCTCACCGCGATCCCGGCCTGCAGGCACTGCTCGACCGCTACACCGAGGCCCGGCGGCGGTCACTCACCTCAGATCCCGCGATCCTCAACGAGGTCGTCTCCGCCGGTCAACCGCTCTTCCAGCTGGACCGCGAGGCGTTTCGCGCCCGATTGCAGGACGGCCCCTCGGCGGAAGCGCTGCGTGAGCTCGATCCGGGAGTCGTGACGGCGCTGCCGATCCTCGCCCGTGATCGTTCCCTCGGTGTCATCAGCTTCTACAACTCGCCCGGGCGCGGGTACCCGACCGAGGAGGAGCTGGTCGCCGCCCGCGAGGTGGCACGGCGGGCCGGGCTGGTGCTCGACAACGCCCGGATGTACAGCCGGTCGAAGTCGATGGCCGAGACGCTGCAGCGCAGCCTGCTCACCTCGGACGTGCTGGAGCCGGAGGGCCTGGAGGTCTTCCCGCTTTACGTCCCGGCGCTGAAGGATGCGCAGGTCGGCGGCGACTGGTACGACGCGTTTGAGACGATGGACGGCACCACGACGCTCGTCATCGGCGACGTCATGGGCCACGACACCGAAGCGGCCGCGTTGATGGGACAGCTGCGCACGCTGGTGCGCGCCATCGCGGTCGATCGCGGCGCGCCGCCGGGAGCGGTCCTTAGCCGGGTCGACCGCGCCGCACAGGCGCTCGGCGTGAACACGACAGCGACGGCCGTCGTCGCTCAGGTGCTGGACGGTGGGCCAGGTGGAGGGCGCCGGCTGCGCTGGTCGAACGCGGGCCACCCGCCGCCGCTGCTCATCGAGCCGGACGGCACCGTCCGGCTGCTCGAGACGCCCGCCGATCTGCTGCTGGGGTTGGGATCGAGCACGCCGCGCACCGATCATCTGGTGGACCTGGCGCCGGGGGCGACGGTACTGCTGTTCACCGACGGTCTCGTCGAAGGACGCTTGCAACCACTGGAAATCGGCCTGCGGCGGCTGGCCATCGCGGCCGCTGCGCTGACCGGGCTCCCGCTCCCGGAGCTGTGCGGCCGGCTGCTGGAGTCCTTGCACCCACTCGCCGGCGCCGAGGACGACGTGGCTCTGGTAGCAGTGCGGATCATGGCACCGCGGGAACTGCACTGATCCGGTAGAGTTTCGCGGATGGGCCTGCTCGGTTTTCCCGATCCCGTGAACGAGACGTCGGCGCGCATCGTCGCGGCGGGCGTGGTGACGATGGCGGCCGGCACGGTCGTGCTCGACCAGCCGTGGGTGCTGGCCCCGCTGACATACGGGTTCGCCGCCCGGGTGATGACCGGCCCGAAGCTCAGCCCGCTCGGGCAGTTCGCCACTCGCGTCATCACCCCGAAGATCACCCGTCCCGCGAAGTTCGTGCCCGGCCCGCCCAAACGCCTCGCGCAAGCGATGGGGCTCGGGATGTCAGGGTCGGCCCTGGTGCTGCATTACCGGTTCGGGCGCAAGCGCGCGGCGTACACCGTGCTCGGCGGCCTGATCGCCGCGGCCAGCCTGGAAGCGTTCTTCGGCTGCTGCCTGGCCTGCAAGATGTTCCCGGCCCTGGTCAGGCTCGGCATTGTCCCCGAATCGGCGTGCGAGGACTGCGCCGACATCTCCGCGCGGCTGCGCGTTGAGGTGCCGGTCGAGGTCGCTCAGGCGGTTTGAGCGCGAGCACGCTTACTCGCCGCAAGCGGGTTCACCCCGCGGGCGGCCTCCACCAGCTCGCGCATCCCGTCGGTGATCCCCGCGGTGAGGACAGCCAGATCTGGCGTGCTGGCGGCGTCCGCCGTGATGCCGAACGTGAGTACCCGGTTGTAGGACGTCATCGCCACCCCGATCCGGATGCGATCGGCGATCGGCACGTACGGGTAGAGCTCGAGCAGCTGCCGTCCCGCCGCGTAGAGCTGCTGGCGAGGACCCGGTACGTTCGTCGCGACCGTCACCAAGTGGCGATGCGGCAAACGAAATACGCTCTTCAGACCGAGCGAGAGCAGCAGCGGAGACGTCCACCCCCCAGCCTCCGTCAGCAGCTCTGCGAGCTGGACCTCTCCCGATTCCTTGAGCCGGCTCAGCTCGGCGCACACCGCCTGGTAGCGCGCGACCGGGTCGGCGGCGTCCACCGGAAGGTCAGCAATCATGGCCGAGACCTCATTCGCGACGCCTTCCGCCCCCCCGCGCACCGACACCGGGATGAGGGTGCGTACGGCATGGGCATCCGGCCGCTCGCCGCGTTCGATCAACAGATCACGAAAGCCCCGGGCGATCGCGCTGACGACGACATCGTTGAACGATCCCCCGTAGGCGGCCCGCACCGCCTTGATGTCATCGAACGTCGTCCGCGTGAAGTCCCACGCGCGCGACCGGCCGAGCGAGCCGGTCAGCGAGCTGGGCTCCGCAGGCTTGGCCAGGCGCGTCCAGGACAGGGCACCCTGAGCAAGCAGCGCGGCACTTTCCAGGCTGCGCTGCGGATGGGCCACGGCATCGCCGACCGAACGGATCCCGCGGACCGGGCGATGGGGCAGCGTGGTTAGCGCTGAGCCGAGTAAACGCAGCCGGCTGGGTTCGGAGTTGGCGAAGGGAATGGGCTGGCCGACGAACCGATCCAGCTTCGGCGCGCGCTCGGTGTCGAGAAGCTTGCTGAGGATGTCCGTGCCCGCGACCCCGTCCACCATGCAGTGGTGAACCTTGCCGACCAGCGCCCATCGGCCACCGGCAAGCCCTTCGACCAGCCACTCCTCCCAGAGGGGGCGGCTGCGGTCGAGCTGGGCCGACATCAACCGGGCCATCAGCGTGCGCAACTCGTCATCGCCACCGGGACGCGGCAGGACGGTGTGGCGCAGGTGGTAGTGCACGTTCAGGTTCGGGTCCTCGACCCAGACGGGCCGTCCGAGCCAGAGCGGAACCTCGCGCACCCGCTGGCGGTAGCGCGGCAGGTCGACGAGCTTGCGCGCGATCAGGTCAAACATCTCGTCATAGGTGGGAGCGGGGCCCTCGAAGATGGCCAGCGAGGCAATGTGCAGCGAGGTGTTCGCCGTTTCCATGCGGAGGAAGGCCGAATCGAGCGGGCTCATCACCTCCATAGCGCTTCCCCTCCCTTCCCTTGGGCTGCAGCGGCCGGGCTGCGCCGCCTGGTTCGCGTCGCCGCCGGCGGGGTGGCCTTGTTCGCGGGCGGGGGTTCGTCGTGGAGGGGCAACCTGACTTCAACGGCGCCGTCCCTACCGTCCTTGCCTGCCGCGAGCACCTCGCGGAAACCCTCGCGCAGGCAGACCATGAACTCCCCGGGGTCAGGAATGGCGCCGGTGTCGGCATTGATCCCGATGCAGCAGGTATTCACAGTACGACATCAGCGTCACGTTGACGGCGGAACCGATGGTGGGTCCGAACGGGTAGTACGCGAGCAGCCGCCCGCCTGCCAGATACACCGGCATCGGAAAGCCCGGCACGTTGCTGGCGAGAAAATCGACGTGCTTGAGCATGCCGCCGAGAAACGACGCCGGCAGCAGGTTGAGCCCGGCCGCGATGCCCTGCGTCATCCCCAGTGAGGGTTCGGCGCGCCACGCCTCGCTGAGGCTGCGCATCGCGCGCATCCGCTCGATGGGATCCGGCAATCCCGCGGGGACCTGGAAGCGGGCCAGCGTGATGCGGTTGCCCCCGGGCCCGTCCGACGCCTTACGAATGCTGATCGGCATGGTGACGCGCAGCCGGTTGATCTCAGCCCCGTGGCGCTGGTGATAGATCCGCAGGCCACCGGTGACCGCCGCCAGGAACGCGTCGTTCAAGTGGCCTTCCGCGGCCGCCGCGGCGCTACGCATGCCGCTCAGCGGGACCTCGAGGATGTCCAGTTCACGACCCAGGTGGCGAGCGCGCATGACCGGCGACATCGTGTCCCCGTACGGCGCGATGGTCTTGGCGACCGACCGCGTCGCGGCGAACAATCCCGCTGCCGCTGCCCGGGGATGGCGCACGGTGTGCACGGCCGTGCGCACGGCCGCGCCCGGCATGGCGCGAGCGGCTCCGAAGACACGTCCCGCCTCATGCGCCATCGCATCCCACGCCAGGTGCGTGCCGTCGAGGTGCTCGGCCGGCAATTGCGGGGCGTCGGGACGCGATCCCCCGGAGCGTTCCAGATCGAACATCTCGAACGCCAGCTGCATCCCGCCGATGCCGTCGGTCAGCGCGTGGTGAAACTTCCACACGAACGCCGCGGCGCCGCCCCGAAGGCCCTCGACCACGGTCATCTCCCACAGCGGCCGGGCCGGGTCGAAGGCCGTCGTCGCCTTCACCCGAGCGACGTTGATGACCGCGTTGGCGTCGCCCGGCGGCGGCGCCGTCACCCAGCGCAGATGCCAATCAAGGTCGACCTCGTCGGTACGCGTCCAGCGCGGCGTCGCGATGCGCAGCGGCGGGACCTGGACGACGTGGTGCATCCCGGGAACGATGCGGCTCGCGCGCTCCACTACCCTCCGCAAGCCATCCCGGTCGGGAGCCCGATCCAGGAAGCCCACCGCGACGACCGTGGACCGCAGCAGCGGGTCGCGCTCCATGTACCAGCTGAAGGCGTCGGATGGCCGCATGTGCGAATCCATGGCAACCGCTTTGCTGACCACTACGGCGCCCCCATCACTGCTCCCGGTGCGTCATTGACGCTAGGACCGCGGCGCGCGCTCCGGTAGGGACGAATGACCTCCGCCCGCACGCCAAGTTCCCCTCAGCCGGCCGTCCGGGCCCCGCGCATCAGCTCGACGATGACCTCGCGATCGGTGCTGGACGGCCGGCCCCAGCCGTCCTCGTATCCGGTGAGACGCTGCACGCTCGCGGTCTCGAATCGGCCCGCGAAGAGCTCGAACATCTCCGTGGTCACGAGCGCCGGATGCGCGACGCCGCAGGCTCGCGCGAGCGTCAGGATTTCGCGGCGCAGGTTGACGAGGTAACGCCCGGCACGGGCGGACTTCAGGTCGGGGTCGACGCCACGCGCCAGCCAGGCGGATTGCGTCGCGACCCCCGTGGGGCAGTGGCCGGTGTGGCAGCGCTGCGCCTGGATGCAGCCGATCGCCATCATCGCCTCACGGGCGACGTTCACGATGTCGCATCCCAGGGCGAACGCGAGCAGCGCGGACTCCGGGAATCCCAGCTTGGCCGGAGCCGACGAAGACGACGTCGTCGCTGAGCCCCGCGCTCGGCGAAGACCGCGGTAGACCCGGTGAATGGCCGGCTGGAACGGCAGCGCGACGTGGTCGGCGAAGACCAGCGGCGCCGCGCCCGTGCCGCCCTCGCCGCCGTCGATGGTGATGAAGTCGACGCCGCGCGACGTGCGCGCCATAGCCGCCGTCAGCTCCCGCCAGAAGCCCATCTCGCCGACCGCCGACTTGATGCCCACCGGCAGCGCCGGTCGCGTCGGCGAGCCTCCACGAAGTCGAGCAGCTCGTCGACGTCGCGGAAGGCCGAGTGCCCGGACGGGCTGAGGCAGTCCTGGCCGACCGGAACGCCGCGGGCCGCCGCGATCTCGGGCGTGACCTTCGCGGCGGGCAGCACGCCGCCGATGCCCGGGCTTGGCGCCCTGGCTGAGCTTGATCTCGATGGCCTTGCACGGGCGCGGCGCCGACCGCTCGAGCAGCCGCTCCAGGTCGAACCGGCCGTCGCGCGTCGCGGCAGCCGAAGTAGCCGGTGCCGATCTGCCAGATCAGTTCGCCGCCGTGCAGATGGTGCGGGGACAGCCCGCCTTCCCCGGTGTTGTGCAGGCACCCGGCGGCGCGCGCGCCGCGGTTGAGCGCCTCGATGGCGCGGGCGGACAGCGAGCCGAAGCTCATCGCCGAGATGTTCACGATCGAGGCGGGGCGAAACGCCTTCCGGCGCCCACGCGCGCTCCCATGACCTTGCGCGGCACGGCATCGCCGGTGCCGTCGCCGGCGGCCGGCTCGCGGCAGGCGGAAACGCGGCGTGCTTGATGATCAGGTAGTTCGGGGTCGCGCTCGAGGTCGTTGTCCGTGCCGAACCCGAAGTAGTTGTTCTGCCTCTTGGCCGACGCGTACACCCAGCGGCGCTGGTCGCGGGTGAAGGGGCGTTCCTCGTCGTTGCCGGTGACGATGTACTGGCGCAGCTCCGGACCGAACGACTCCAGCATGTAACGCAAGTGACCGATCACCGGGAAGTTGCGCAAGATCGCATGCCCGCGCTGGAGAAGGTCATACGCCGCGACCACCGCGACCACCGCGACCACCGCGAGGCCCACCCACGCGCCGACGCTCATGGTTTAAGGGAAGTGCCCGCAGCCGCGCGGAACCAGGTGCTGCGTACCCGGTGGAGGGGGACTTCCGGCCCGGGACGCCCAGACGGTTCCACCCAGCGCTACCGAAGGTGGGACCGCCGCCCGCACCGACCTCGACTCGGCGGATCTTTCCGCGGAAAGTTCCGAGCCGAACGCGACGCCGTACATCCTGGCCCGGCTGCCCGCCGCTGAGCCCACGCCCCCCTCCGTTGCGGTGCCGTCAGGTGCGAAGATGCTGCCCGGTGGGTGACGCGGAAGGCGACCGGGCTCGCGTCCTGACTCGCAAGGTGAGGCGACGAATGAGTGCACCGCTCACGCAAGCTCTCGAGACCGGTGCTCTGCTGGTCCGCGGCGGGACCGTGGTGGACGGCACCGGGGCGCCCCCGGTCGATGCGGATGTCCGGGTCCGCGACGGCGTGATCGTCGAGGTCGGTCGCCACCTGGACGTCAGCGATGAATACGTGCTCGATGCCGGCGACGCCTACGTGACGCCAGGGCTGATCGAGTCGCACACCCACTTCGACGCGGCGGTCTGGTGGGACGCCGACTGCGATCCGATGCCCGCTCACGGCTGCACCACCATGGTGCTCGCGAACTGCGGGCTCGGGCTCGCGCCGCTGCGGCCCGCAGAGTCGACCGACCTGGTCGACCTGTTCGCGTTCATCGAAGACATCCCGGCCGAGGCTTTCAACCTGGCGGTGCCGTGGGCGTGGGACACCTGGCCGGAGTACTTCGCCGCCGCCCGCCGCCACCCCACCGCGGTGAACTACGTCGGCTTCATGCCCTACCAGATGCTGCGCACCTGGATCATGGGACCGGACGCCTGGGAACGCGCCGCCACGGCTAAGGAGCGCGCCCGCCTGGTCGCCGCGCTCGATGAGGCGCTGACGGCGGGTGCGCTCGGCCTGTCGACCTCGGAGATGGACACCGACAAGGCGAACCGGCGGGTACCGAGCCGGCTTGCCGACGAGGCCGAACTGTCCGCGCTGATCGGCGTGCTCGCCCGGCACGGAGCGATCCTGCAATACGTGCCGCGCTTCCTGCAGCCGGAGTTCTTCCACGAGGACCTGCAGCGGATGTCCCGGCTCATCGCCGGCACCGGCGTGCGCATGATCTTCGCGGGCTACGCGCTGGAGGAGATGGCCGCGCCGGGCCGCTCCAAGCTGGAGGACCTGCTGTCCCGGTTGCGCGCCGAAGGCGCCGATCTGTGGCCGAACTTCAGCCCGCGGCCGTCGCACGTCAACATGCACTTCGAACGCTCCATCATGTGGAGCGGCGTCGCCCGCTGGCACGCGTACGTGCATGCGAGCGACGAGGACAAGCGCACGCTGCTGCGCGACCCCGCATGGCGGGCCGCGGCCCGCGCCGACTGGGACGCGTGCACGTACACGCTGGCACCGATCCGCATCCCGGACCGCATGCTGCTGATGGGCGGCGAGCACAGCGGCGAGTCGATGGCCGAGGCGATCGCCCGCACCGGCCAGCACCCGTCCGACGTCATGGCCGACTGGCTCATCGCCACCGATGTGCAGGGCAACGTGCGCACCCGGGAGCGGCCGATCGACCTGGCCGCGGCTGCGGAGCTGGCGCGTTCGCCACAGCGCTTCCCGGGGCGAGCGACGCCGGCGCGCACGTGCAGATGTTCAGCGGCGCCGGTGACGCTACGTACTTCCTCGCTCAGCTGGTGCGCGACACCGGCCTGCTGCAGATCGAGGAAGCGGTCCAAGCCGTGACCTCCCGGCTCGCGGGCTTCTTCGCCATCCCCAACCGAGGGGTGATCCGGCCCGGCGCGGCCGCCGATCTTGCCGTCTTCGCGCTCGGTGACCTCACCAGCGGCACCGAGGTGCAGCGGCGCGATCTGCCCGGCGGCGCCTGGCGCTACAGCCGCACGCCCGGGGGCTACCGAGCCACGATCGTCGGCGGCGTACCGACCTGGCTGAACGGCGCGTCCAGCGGCAAGCGCCCGGGGTCGATGCTGGCGGCACGTCAGCAGCGCGAACGGGCGGCGGCCGGGGTCTAGGGCCGCCGCCCCTCGAGCTGGAAATCAGCTGATCAGCTGGGATTCTCCGGCTAGCTCGTCACGAAGCCGTTGTCGGACAGGAAGGACTTCGCTGCGTCAGCTGCGGACTTGCCATCCACGTCGACCTGCTTGTTGAGCGAGATCATCGTGTCGGTCGTGAGCTTGTCACCGAGCGTCTTCGCCAGCTCGGCGAGCTTCGGGTTCGCCTTGAAGACGCTCTCGGTCGTGCAGAGCGCTGCCAGCTGAGTGAAGAAGACGTTCTTGTCATCCTTCAAGACCGTGAGTTTCTGGGTCTGGACACGGGCATCGGTGGTGAAGACCTCCGCGAAGTTGCACGGCTTGCCCTTGGCGACGTTGGTGTAATCGAGGGCGAGCGCGTTGGTGTGCACCTGGCTCGGTGGGAAGTGCAGGTTGTAGGTCTGCTCGAACTGCTTGAAGCGGCGGTCGTAGAACTCCGACGCTCCGCAGAAGGTCGCCTGGTCCGGGTGAGCCTTGATGAAGGTGGCGATGTCGGAGTAGGTCTTCACGTTCGCCAGATCACCCGTGGCGCTGCTGCGCCGGGCGATGCCGTACGCGTCGCCGAACTGCGCCGGCCCGAGCCACTTCACGTTGTTCTTGGCCAGGTCCTCCGTGGCGGTCGACTGGAACTGTGCCATCGCGCCCTTGATCGGCTGGTCATGCTTCAAGTACAGCGACCATCCCGTCCCGGCGTAGTCCCAGTACATGTCGATCGACCCATTCCGCAGTGCGTCCCGGACGACGGTCGAGCCCTGCAGGCCGGTCTTGTCCGTCACGCTCGCTCCGGCAGCCTTCAGCGCCTGAACCGTGATCTTGCCGAGGATGATGTTCTCGGTGAACTCCTTCGATCCGACCACGAAATGCGCGCCCGAGAAGTCGAAGTCCTTGGCGATCGACCCTTGCGCGCTGCCACCGCTCTTTCCACCGCTGCTGCCGCAGGCGGTGAGTATCAGGGCGAGTACCGGCAGCAGCGCGATGAAGCCGCGCGAGCGGGAGTTCTTCAATGCCGTCATAGCTTCCCTCCATTGGCAGCGGCCGACAGCAGCCCCGGGCCGCCGAGCGGGGCGGGTCAGAGCCCTCGAGGTCGCAGCAGCTCCTCGGCGATGCTGGCCAGCCAATCCAGGGCAAGCGCGAGCACCGCGACGATCGCCGCGCCGGTGAGCAGCGTGATGTTGCGGAACGAGGTGATACCGCTCTCGATGATGTCGCCGAGCCCGCCGGCCCCGATGAACGTCGCCAGCGAGACCGTCCCGACGCTGATGACCAGCGCCGTGCGCACGCCCGCCAGGATGACCGGCACGGCGAGCGGGAGTTCGATCCGCAACAGGACGGCCAGCCGGGTCATTCCCATCCCCCGCGCCGACTCGATGACCGCGGGATCGACTTGCTCGAGGCCGACCATCGTGTTGCGAAGCACCGGCAAGATCGCGTAGGCGACGAACGCGATGATCGCGATCTTGCGGGCCCCGACGTCGGTGAAGGCCAGGAACAGCAGGATCAGCACGCCGATGGAGGGCACCGCCTGGCCAATGTTGGCGATCGCCAGCGCCGGCGCGACGGCAGGCCGGGCGAACCGGCGCGTCAGCAAGATCCCCAGCGGAATCGCGATGAGCAGCACGAAAAGCGTGGTGTACCCAGTCAGCTCGAGGTGTTCGATGGTGCGCGCCTTGATGAAGGCGTAGTTCAGCGTCCGCGACTCAAAGCGATCGAGATGGTGGTGGTGGACGTACTCGTACAGCCCCAGCAGGACCAGCGCGAGAGCCAGCGGCGTGAAGGCGTACCGCGCCAACTTCCACCGTGACCGCCGGGGGGCGGCCGGCGCCCGGGTGACCTGCGGCGGCGGTGCAGCGCGCTGCGGTGCGATGACACTCACTGGTTGCCCCGCCCTACCGGCTGCCGTGATCCGGAAAACTTCTCCCGGTCGGTGTCGGCGTGGATGAGCTGGCGGAGCCGGTCAAGGTCGAGCACCCCGCGGAAGGCGCCCTGCTCGTCGACGGCGATGGCGACGTTCGTGTCATTGCGCAATAGCAGATCGAGCGCCTCGTAGAGGCTGTCCGCGGGCCGGATCGTGGCGAGGACGGGCAGGCCGTTCTCCAGCAGGTCGGCGTCCGACGCAGATGCGTCGACGGGCAGCCATCCCACGGGCCGGCGCTCCCGGTCGAGCATGAGGACGAAGTCCTCGTCGGCGCGGCGTGCTTCTGCCAGCACCGCTTGCTTACCGGCATCGGCGTCGACCGTCGGCCAGCCGCCCATCTCGATGTCCTGCGCCCGGATCAGCATCAGCCGCTTCACGGTGGAGCCCGAACCGAGGAAGTCTTGGACGAACTCGTCGGCCGGGTTGGAGAGCAGGTGCGCGGGGGTGTCGTACTGAGCGATCTGCGAGTTCTCGCGCAGGATCGCGATCCGGTCACCCATCTTGATCGCTTCATCGATGTCATGCGTGACGAAGATGATCGTCTTGTGGATGTCGTGCTGCACCGAGAGGAACTCGTCCTGCAGCTTCTCCCGGGTGATCGGGTCGATGGCCGCGAAGGGCTCGTCCATCAGCATCACCGGCGGGTCGGCGCCGAGCGCGCGGGCGACGCCGACGCGCTGCTGCTGGCCGCCGGAGAGCTGCTTGGGATAGCGGTCACGAAACGTCGCCGGATCCAGACCGACGAGGGCCAGCAGCTGGTCGACACGCTCGGTGATGCGGCCGCGGTCCCATCCGAGCATCTTCGGGACGACGGCGATGTTGTTGGCGATGGTCATGTGCGGAAACAAGCCGACCTGCTGGATCACGTAGCCGATCCGGCGGCGCAGCTGATCGGCCTTCACGGTGGTGACGTCTTCGCCCTCCAGGTAGATCCGCCCGGACGTCGGCTCGATGATGCGGTTGATCATCTTCATCGTCGTGGTCTTGCCGCATCCGGAAGGGCCGACCAGGACGACGATCTCGCCGGCGCGCACGTCGAGCGACAGACCGTCCACAGCGGCTCGCGGCTCGCCCGGGTAGTGCTTGGTGAGCTTGTCGAGCCGGATCATGGAGTCGGCAGCTTCAGGCACGGATCCCCCTCGATGTGGTGAGCCGGCGTAGCAGGACGAAGGCGAGGTCGAAGACGACCGCCAGCACGATGACACCGAGCACCCCGGCGAAGGCGATGGGTACCGCGAACGAGGTCCCGACCCGGTTCAGCCCGTCAAGGATCAGGTTCCCGAGGCCGGGTCCGCCGACCGTCGCGGCGATTGCAGCGATTCCGAGCAGCAGCTGCGCCGAGACCCGCAGGCCTGTGATGATCACAGGCCAGGCCAGCGGCAGATCGACGAGCACCAGTCTGCGGACCGGCCCCATACCCATGCCGACCGCCGACTCGGAGACCGAAGGGTCGACGGACCGCAGGCCAACCACGGTATTGCGGATGATCGGCAGCAGCGCGTAGAGCGTCAACGCGATGATCGCGGGCTGGTACCCGAGCCCGAAGGCGGGGATGAGCAGCCCGAACAGCGCAAACGACGGGATGGTCAAGATCACCCCGGCGATGGCCAGCGTCGTGGCCCGGGCCCAGCTGGTGCGGTAGGTCAGCACGCCGAGTCCAACTCCGATGACCACGGCGATACCGAGCGAGGTCAGCACGATCTCAGCGTGCTGACCGGTGAGTGACAGCACGCGTCTCGGGTGGTCGACGACGTAGCTGAAGACGCTCATCGACACCTCTCCGTCATCGTGTGCGGATACCCGAGGTCGCCCGGGTGCAACTCGCGTTCCCGTCTAGCGGCAACCTGGTGCACCTGACCTTGCGCTTCCACCATGGCCATACCGGGAAAATCTGCGGACGGAAAATCTGCGGACAGGGCAAGATAACAGGCTCTCCCCGCACAGCTTTCATTTGCCATAAACGTGCGGCTCAAACTGATCTCAAACTGATATTGCTTTACGAGATCGCGCGTCGAGTGATTCGAGTGGCTGAGGGAGCCTGGAATTCCCCAGCTATGAGTGGGCGAGGGGGGAGTTGAACCCCCACGTCCTTACGGACACACGGACCTGAACCGTGCGCGTCTGCCATTCCGCCACTCGCCCGAGCGACCGTCCGACGCTACCACGGAGCCAGCACCGCCAGCAGCGCCCGCACCAGCACAAACGCCCGCCCCCACCCGGCCGTCTCCGGCCGGATCACCCGCTTTTGTCAGGCCTCCCCGTTACGATCTCCCCACTCTTGGAAGGAGACATCCGGTGGGGGTGCTGCAGCGCTTCGAAAGTCGCCTCGGCGGCATCGTCGAAGGCGCCTTCGCCCGCGTGTTCAAAGGTGGGGTCGAGCCGGTCGAGCTCGCCGGGGCGCTCACCCGCGAGTGCGACGAGCGCAAGGCCCGTGGAGCCCGCCGCACCCTGGTGCCCAACGAGTTCACCATCCACCTGTCCGAGCCCGACTACGAGCGGCTCGCCCCCTACCGGCAGGCGCTCGGCGAGGAGCTGGCCACGCTGGTGCGCGAGCACGCGACGGCGCAGCGCTACACGTTCGTGGCGGCGGTGGTCGTCTCGCTGGAGCTCGATCCGGCGCTCTCGGTCGGCCGCTACACGGTGGACAGCGACGTGGTAGAGGCCGCCCCGCGTGCCAGCGGCGCCCGGCCACCCCTGGCACAGCGCCCCACCCACGTCGGCGCCGAGCAGCCACCATTCCGGCCGCCGCCCGTCGCGGGTCAGAGCTACGCGAGCCGCCCGACTAACCCGACGAACCCCGAGCCGCAGCTCCCCCGCCTGATCATCACCGTGGGCGGATCGGCCGAGAGCGGCAGCCTGGCGGCCAGCGGGCGGGATAACGAAGTGACCCTGCGCCGCGCGCTCACCGTGATCGGCCGCGGATCCGACGTCGACGTCCAGCTCCCCGACACCGGCGTCTCACGCCGCCATGGTGAGCTCCTCCTGCAGCCGACCGGCCAGCACGTCTACCGCGACCTGGGATCCACCAACGGAAGCAGGGTCAACGGCCGCAAGGTGCACGAGGCGACCCTGCAGGACGGCGACCGGATCGAGGTGGGCCGTAGCGTGCTGGTGTATCGCCACCCGTCGCCGCCTCACGCCCCGCGCGCGGGTGACGTCCACAGCGGCGGCGAGCTCTCCGGCCACGCTGCCGAGGCATAGCCCGTGACCGACGCCGCGTACCTGGTCATCCGCCTCAGCTTCCTCGCCTTGCTCTGGCTGTTCGTGTTGGCCGCGGTACGCGCCGTCCGTTCCGATCTGTTCGGGCCGAGCAAGCGCCAGCTGCGCCGCGACCTGGCGCCGCAGCCGGTCTTCGCGCCTCCTCCGCCACCGAAGCCGCGCCGCGGCCGCGGGCCCAGCAAGCTGCTGGTCGTGAGCGGCCGGGCGCGCGGGCTGACGGTGCCGCTCGGCCCGGGGCCAGTCACGCTGGGGCGGGCCGGCGATTCCAGCCTGGTGCTGGACGACGACTTCGCCTCGGCTCACCACGCCCGGCTGGTTCCCCGCGACGGGCAGTGGTTCGTGGAGGATCTGGGCTCGACGAACGGCACGTATCTGGACCGCACCAAGGTGGTCCGGCCGACCCCGGTGCCGATCGGCGTGCCCGTCCGCATCGGAAAGACGGTCCTGGAGCTGCGACGATGAGAGCCCGGCCGGCCGCCGGCCGCCGATTTCGTGGCGCAGGACGAACGGAGTGACCTTGCGACTTCGCTACTCCGTGCGCTCCCACGTGGGCAAAGTGCGCGAGGGCAACGAGGACTCCGCCTACGCGGGCTCCCGCTTGGCCCTGGTCGCCGACGGCATGGGTGGCCATGCGGCGGGCGAGGTCGCCAGTTCGGCCGTCGTCGCCGCGCTCGCCCAGCTCGATGACGACGAGGCCGGGCTCGACCTGCTCGAAGTGCTCGCCGGCGCTGTGCATGCGGCGAACGACCACCTGCGGGCGATGGTCGACGCCAACTCCTCCCTCGACGGCATGGGCACCACGCTCACGGCGATGCTCTCGTCCGGCACCCGGCTCGGGCTCGCCCACGTCGGCGACAGCCGCGCCTACCTGCTGCGCGACCGGGAGTTCAGCCAGCTGACCCATGACCAGACCCTCGTGCAGCGGATGGTCGACGAGGGCCGCATCACCCCCGAGCAGGCCGAGACCCACCCTCAGCGCTCGCTGCTCACGCAGGCGCTGGACGGGCGCGCGGGCGTCCAGCCCGACCTCTCCGTCCGCGAGGCCCGCCGCGGCGACCGCTACCTGCTGTGCAGCGACGGTCTCTCGGGTTACGTCGCACACGAATCCATCGCCGAGACGCTCACCCTCCCCAACGCTGACGAAGCTGCCGAGCGCCTCATCGAGCTCGCGCTGGCGGCCGGAGCCCCGGACAACGTGACGGTCGTGATCGCTGACGTCGTCGATGACGAGCCGGGCATGCCTGACACGCCCGTCGTCGGTGGAGCTGCCGCCGAGCAGGACGCCGTGCCAAGCGCGGCCGCCGCCGTCGTGCTGCCCGGCGGCGCGTCGCTGACCGCCGAGGAACGGGCCGCCAAGCACGAGGCGCGCCGCAGCAGCGAGCAGGCTCCCCCCGCTCCTGCGCATCCCCGCGGCGATGACGTCGGCGACGGCAGTGGCCACGAAGGTCTCGAGGCGCAGCGACCGGTCGACACCGGCGTCTTCCGGCTTGCGCAGACCCCCGTCCCACCGTCACCGGGCACCGCCGAGGAATTGGCGGCGACCCCTCCCGCCGGCATCCCCCCGGTCGTCGACGAGGCGCGCCGCCACCGCCGGGGTCGCCGGGCCCGCAAGGGCTGGTTTCGCCGGCCGGTGCTGCTCGCGTTCACCGGCATCTTCCTGGTCATCGTCGCGGGTGGGCTGGTTACCTGGGCGGTGGCCGCAAACTCCTGGTACGTCGCCAGTTCCGACGGCCGGGCCGCCCTCTTCCACGGCCTGCAGAGCCGCCCCCTCGGCGTGTCGCTCTCGAGCGTCGCTGAACGCGGTATTGCCCTGGACAAGCTGACCCAGTTCGACCGCGACCACGTCAGCGGGGGCATCGTCGCGAACAGCCACGCCGACGGCGTCTGCATCCTTGCCCGGCTGAAGTTCAACGTCGAGCAAGCGGCCCACGATGCGGCGGCGCAGGCCGCCGCCAACGCGAAGTCGAAGGCGAAGCAGACCCCGAGCCCGAGCCCGACTCCGCGGACCTCGAACTCCGCCGCGGGGCCGACCGCCCCGCCAAGCGCCAGCCCCGCGCCGACGGCCAGCGTCCCCCCGCCCACACCGTTGCCGAAGTCCTGCACCCAGTGACCACCGCGACCTTCGCTCCTGCCCGGCCCAACCGCCGGGGTACGGAGCTGTTTCTGTTGCTGTTCGCCATTGTGGTGGCGACGGGCGCGCTGTCGGCCGTCGTCCTCGCCCATGACAACCGGCTCACCGCCCGGGTCGGCTACCTGGCCGGCGGCTTTCTCGCCGTCTACTTGCTGGCGCACTTCGCCGTGCGCAAGCTCGCACCGGCAGCCGATCCCCTGCTGCTGCCGATCATGGCGCTACTCAACGGGCTGGGCCTCGCGGAGATCTACCGGCTCGACCTCGGATACGCCGACCGCGCGCGCCGGCTCGGCAAGCCCATCCCCGCCGGGCGGGCGGAGCCGCAGCTCGCCTACTCGTTCCTCGCCGTGCTGCTGCTGATAGCGGTGCTGTGGATCATCCGCGACCACCGCACGCTGGCCCGCTACACCTACACCTCCGCGTTCGTCGGCCTCGGCCTGCTGGCCACGCTCGTCTTCGCGCCCGCGCAGATGGGTGCCCGCATCGCGCTGCCGGTGATCAACATCCAGCCCGGCGAGTTCTCCAAGATCCTGCTGATGATCTTCTTCGCGGGCTACCTGGTGCGAAAACGCGAGGTGCTCTCTGTCGTCACGCGCTCGTTCCTGGGCCTGCCGCTCCCCCGGGCCCGTGACATGGGGCCGCTGCTGCTGGCCTGGATCACCAGCCTGCTGATCCTCGTCGTCATCAAGGACCTCGGTACCTCGCTGCTGTTCTTCGGGATCTTCCTGGCGCTGCTCTACGTGGCGACCGAGCGCGCGTCGTGGGTCGTCATCGGGCTGATGCTGTTCGCAGTAAGCGCGGTGCTGAGCTACTACTCGTTCGGCCACGTACGGCTGCGGGTCGACATCTGGCTCCATCCGTTCAAGCCGTCGGAGATCAGCGGTAACGCCTACCAGCTGGTCCAGGGCATGTTCGGGCTGGCCAACGGCGGCCTGCTGGGCACCGGGCTCGGACGCGGCCGGCCCGACGTCGTCCCGTCGGCCTGGAACGACTTCATCCTCTCCAGCCTCGGTGAGGAGATCGGCGCGGTCGGCGTCATGGCGATCCTGGTGCTGTACTTCCTGCTGGTCGCCCGCGGGCTACGCGCAGCGCTCGGGGTTCGCGACGGTTTCGGCAAGCTGCTCGCCGCCGGCATCGGCACGGCGTTCGCCATCCAGGTGTTCGTGGTCGCCGGCGGTGTCCTTCGGGTGATCCCGCTGACCGGCCTCACGTTGCCTTTCGTGGCGTACGGGGGGAGCAGTCTGCTCGCGAACGCCATCCTGATCGCGCTGCTGCTGCGCATCAGCGACGCCGGACGTCGTCCGCCGCCGCCTCCGAGTGAGGCCGTTCCGCTTTATGACCCGCAGGCGGTCGCCGACAGCCCCACCCAGGTGGTGCGGGTGTGAACCGGCCCATCCGGCGGCTGTCGATCGCGTGCCTGGTCCTGCTGCTCTCGCTGCTGATCGCCGACAACCTCATCCAGCTCGTCCAGGCCCAGTCGCTGCGTAGCCGGCCGCAGAACAGCCGACAGCGGCAGATGGAGCTCGCCCGCCCGCGCGGGCCGATCGTCGTCGACGGCAAGGCGGTCGCCGAGTCCGTCCCGGTCAACGACGTGTACAAGTACCAGCGCAAGTACCCCGGCGGCGGCCTGTACGCGCCCGTCACCGGCTACTTCTCGATCGTCTCCTCGACGCAGGTCGAGCAGGCCGAGAGCGGGGTGCTCTCCGGCACCGACAGCCGGCTGTTCGTGCGCCGGCTCTCGGACTACTTCACCGGCCGCCAGCCGAAGGGCGGGGCCGTCGTGCTGACGCTCGATGCCGCGACTCAGTTCGCCGCGTCAGCTGCGCTCGGCAACCGCAAGGGCGCCGTCGTCGCCCTGGACCCGAAGACCGGCGCGATCCTCGCTCTCGTCACCTCCCCGACGTTCGACCCCAACCTGCTCGCGGTGCACGACGGCACGACGCTGAACAACAACGATCGCCGGCTTTCCGCCGACCCGAACAAGCCGCTCCTCGACCGCGGCACCGAGCTGACCTACCCCCCAGGGTCGACGTTCAAGCTGATCACGGCCGCCGCCGCGTTGTCGTCGGGCAAGTACACGCCGGACACCCAGATCCCCGCCCCGAACCAGCTCCAGCTGCCCCAAAGCACCGCCATCCTCCATAACTTCGAGGGTGAGTCGTGCGCCGCCGGGCAGCGGGAAACGCTGCTGCAAGCGCTGACCACCTCGTGCAACACGGCGTTCGCCCAGCTCGGCCTGACGCTCGGCGCCAACGCGCTACGGGTGCAGGCCAAGAAGTTCGGCTTCAACGCCACGATCCCCGGATTCCCGCTGCGCCAGGCGGCCAGCGTCTTTCCCGACAAGGTCGACCTGCCCGAGACCGCACTGTCGGCCATCGGCCAGTTCAACGTCCGTTCCACGCCCCTGCAGATGGCCATGGTCACCGCGGCGATCGCCGACGCCGGCAAAGAGATGAAGCCCTACGTCGTCAAGCAGACGCTCGCGCCGGACCTCTCTCCGCTGGTGACCACCTCTCCCCAGCAGCTCGCGCAGCCGATTGACGGTAACGTCGCAGCCGAACTGACGACCATGATGGAAAGCGTCGTGAACAACGGCACGGGCACCAATGCTCAGATCCCCGGTGTCCGCGTGGCGGGCAAGACCGGCACCGCGCAGAACGCTGTGGGCCAACCCCCGCACTCGTGGTTCGTCGGTTTCGCTCCGGTCGATGATCCGCGCGTCGCGGTCTGCGTGTTTGTCGAGAACAGCGGCGGCGATCCCAACGGGCAGGGCGGGGTCACCGCCGCGCCCATCGCCCGCACCGTGATGCAGACCGCCCTGGGAATCTCATGACCCGCCTTCTCGTGAAAGGACCCCCCGCGTGATCAGCGCCGGCACCGTCCTGGGTGAGCGCTACCGCCTCGACACCCGGATCGCCATCGGCGGCATGGGCGAGGTGTGGAGCGCGCAGGACGAGACGCTGGGCCGCACGGTCGCGGTCAAGGTGCTCAAGCCGGAGTACGCCGAGGACCCCACGTTCGTCGAACGTTTCCGGGCCGAAGCGCGTAACACGGCCCGCCTCGCCCACGCCGGGATCGCCACCGTCTACGACTACGGCGAGGTCCCGGTGGACGGCGCCCTCGGCAACAGCGCGTACCTCGTCATGGAGCTGGTGCCGGGCAAGCCGCTGTCGGCGATCCTGCACGAGCGCGGGCAGCTGAGGCCCAGCGAGACGATGTCGATCATCGGCCAGACCGCGCTGGCGCTGCAGGCCGCCCACGAGCGCGGGGTCATCCACCGCGACATCAAGCCGGGCAATCTCATGATCACGCCCGACGGGCGGGTCAAGGTGACCGACTTCGGCATCTCGCGCGCCACCGACGAGGTGCCGCTGACCCAGACCGGCACCGTGCTCGGCACGAGCTACTACCTGGCACCCGAGCAGGCCGCCGGATACGAGGTCACCGCGGCGAGCGACGTCTACTCCCTCGCCATCGTGGCCTACGAGTGCCTCGCCGGGAACCGGCCCTTCCAGGACAGCAACCCCGTCGCCGTCGCCCTGGCGCATCAGACCCAGCGCCCGCCGGCGCTGCCGAGCAGCGTCCCGCTCCCGATCGCGCAGCTGGTCTACACGGCGCTGGCCAAGGATCCGCGCGACCGGCCGGCGACGGCAGGGGAGTTCGGACGGCGCGCGCTGGCCCTGGCCGATCCGACCGCCACCGGCGCCATGACCCCTCCGACCTCCGCGACGGAACCCCTCGCGGCGCGTTCCGGCGTCATCCCTCCCGCTGCCGTACCGCTGCGCACCCAGCCACCATTGCCGACGCTGCCGCCGCCGCGACGGAAGATCCCGCTGTCGGTGCCGCTGATCGGGCTGCTCGTGCTGCTCGCCGTGCTCCTGACGATCCTGCTGGTGCGCAATGACACGAAGACCGGCAACGGCACACCGACCACCGGCCCGACGACGAGTCCACCGACCAGCGCCTCCGCGTCGCCCACGCCGAGCCCGACCCCCAGCCCCAGCCCGACCCCGAGCGCCAGCCCGACCCCGAGCCCCACGCCGAGCACCGTCACCATCAACGCGAACGACTACCTCGGCCGCACGCTGGCTTCGGCGCAAACGTCACTGCACAACAAGGGCTTTCAAGTGCAGGTGCAGGGCTCGCCGGACCCGGCAGCCACCGTCACGGCCATCAGTCCCAGCGGCGTCGTGAAAAAGACCGAGATCATCACGCTGACCACGGTTGCGCCGTCCCCGTCCCCGTCCCCGTCGCCGTCCCCGTCCCCGTCCCCGTCGCCGTCGCCGGCGCCGTCCGCCAGCGCCCTGGCCGGACAGGGGAATGGTCCCGCCGGCCCCGCGGTCGGTACGAGCGCCTTGCCCGTACCGGGGAAGGGGACCGGGCAAGGAGGGTGACCGAGCGAGCAGATCCGGGCGCGCACGTCCCGGTGCCGGGCGACTCAGGCCGCGAGACTGAGCCGGATTCGGGCGTGCCTGCTCCCGCAGGGACGCAGGCGCCCGGCGTCCGGCTGCTTTCGGGCCGCTACCGCCTCGGGGAGGTGCTCGGCTACGGCGGCATGGCGGAGGTTTACCGCGCCCGCGACGTCAGGCTAGACCGCGACGTCGCCATCAAGCTGCTGCGCAGCGATCTGGCCCGCGACCCATCGTTCCAGGCCCGCTTCCGCCGTGAAGCGCAGTCGGCCGCCGCGCTCAATCACCCTATGGTCGTTCCGGTTTACGACACCGGTACCGACGACAAGCACGACCCGCCGCTGCCGTACATCGTCATGGAGTACGTCGAAGGTCGCACCCTGCGCGAGGTGCTGACGCACGAGGGACGGCTCACGCAGCGCCGCGCGATCGAGATCGTCATCGACGTCTGTGCGGCGTTGGACTACAGCCACCGGCAGAGCATCGTGCACCGCGACATCAAGCCCGGCAACGTGATGATCACCCGCGACGGTTCGGTCAAGGTGATGGACTTCGGCATCGCCCGCGCTATCGCCCAGTCGACGGCGACCGTCACCCAGACCGCCGCCGTCATGGGCACGGCGCAGTACCTGTCGCCCGAGCAGGCGCGCGGCGAGAAGGTCGACGCGCGCAGCGACCTCTACTCCACCGGTGTCGTGCTCTACGAGCTGCTCACCGGGCAGCCGCCGTTTCAGGGCGATTCACCGCTTGCGGTCGCCTACCAGCATGTCGGCGAGGACGCCGTTCCCCCGTCCGACCTCGAAAGCGACCTTGCAGCCGACGTCGATGCCGTCGCCATGAAGGCGCTGGCGAAGAACCCGGCCAACCGTTACCAGAGCGCCGGCGAGATGGCCGACGACCTCAGCCGCCTGCTCTCCGGGCGCCGCGTGCTGGCCACCCCCCTGCTCCGCGAGCCCACCCCGCGCCCTGCGCCTCCTTCCCGCCGCCAACGCCCGAAGCGGCCACCTCGGCAACCCCTGTCACGCCGCCGGGTCGCGCTCGGCGTGCTGCTGGTCCTGCTGGCCGCCGCCGCGGTGACCGGCGGCCTCTCACTGGCCCGCAGCCCGAGCCCGGCCAACATCATGGTGGAGGTGCCGCCGGTGAAGGGCCTTACCCTCCCGGCGGCTGAGCGCACCATTCGCGAGACCGGCCTGGTCGTCGGCAAGACCACCGCACGCCCTGATCCCGCCAAGCCCAACACCGTGCTCTCCAGTGACCCGGCGCCGGGCACCAAACTGGACCGCGATTCCGCGGTCCAGCTGACCTACAGTCTGGGCCCCGGCACCGTCGTCATCCCGCAGGTGATCGGCGCCAAGGCCGCCGATGCCGCAAAGACGCTGCAAGCCCTGGGCTTCAACACCCGGTTCGCGGCGGTGCAGGCACCGCTGGAGCCCGTGGGTACGGTCAGCGACACCTCCCCGAGACCCGGCGCCACTGTGGAGGTCACGCCAGAGGTAGTGGTGACCATCGACGTCGTGAACAACGAGACGTCCGTCCCCGACCTGAACCGGGCGACCCTGGCCGTCGCCCAAAGCCGGCTCGGCGCTGCCGACCTGCGAGTGAACGTCGTCCAGCAGGACTCGAAGACGGTGCCCGATGGGGTGGTGCTCGCCCAGAACACCCCGGCCCAGCAGACCGTGGCGCGCGGAACGGTCATCACCATCATCGTGAGCCACCAGGTGAAACCGGCCCCGAAGCCGAAGCCGAAGCCCTCGCCCGCCCCTACCCCGAGTCCGAGTCCGAGTCCCGGCGCTACGCCGACGACAAAGGCCGCGCCGGTCCACTGATCGCTCGCCGACTGCCACTTAGCTGAACGCGGCGGCCCTCAGCCCTTCGACCTCAGCGGTCAACGCCGGAGCGAGCCCGAGCGGCGCGCAGTCGCCGCACACGGCGAGCCAGCGCGCGAGCATCAGATGGCCCCCGTACGTGAGCACCGACTCAGGGTGGAACTGGACACCCTCGATCGGCAGCTCGCGATGGCGCAACGCCATGATCACGCCGCTCGCGGTAGTGGCCGTCACGGTGAGCTCGTCCGGCAGCCCCCCGCGATCGATCGCCAGCGAGTGATAACGCGTCGCCACGAACGGGCTCGGCAGATCGGCGAAGACGCCCTCGCCGCTGTGCGTGACCAGGCTGGTCTTGCCGTGCAGCAACTCCGGCGCCCGCACGCACCGGCCGCCGAACGCGACGCCGATCGCCTGGTGACCGAGGCAAACCCCGAGCAGCGGCAGCCCTTCCGCCGCGCAGTACCGCACCATCTCGACGCTGACGCCGGCTTCCCACGGTCCCTTCGGACCCGGCGAGAGCAGCACTCCGTCGACGCCGAGATCGGCGACCTCCGCGGTCTCGATCTCATCGTGGCGGCGCACCAGCGTTTGCACTCCGAGCTGACCGAGGTACTGCACGAGGTTGTAGACGAACGAGTCGTAGTTGTCGACGACGAGCACACGGGTCACCCCTCGAGTGTGCCTGCCCTCAGCCGGTCCGGGCACGGGCACGCTCAGGCGCCGCCCGTACGCGGCGACGTACTGCCGGTAGATCTCCACCGAGGGCGCGGCGAGCAGGCCCGATAACAGCGAAGGTGACCGGAACGAGAAGGCGAAACGTGCGGTTGGCGGCCGTCCTCGTGCCTGTTGGATCACCGAACCCCCGGCCAGCGCCGTTACGCTGCCCTGACCGGTACCCCATCCTCGCGAAAGGAGCCCGGCGTGCCCGAGTCCCGGCGTCGCAAGAAGAAGGATGCCCGGCCCGCGGCCCCGACCCGCCACGCCCCGCAGGCGAGTCGGAAGGCGGCCACCTCACCGCATTGGTTCGGTGGGCTACTGCTCGGCTTGTTTTTCGTAGGCATCGCCTGGCTGCTGACCTATTACTTCTCCAACGGCGGGGTGCTCGGGATGCAGCACCTCGGCGGGTGGAACCTGGCCGTCGGCTTCGGCTTCATCGTCGGCGGGCTCGGTATGGCGACGCAGTGGAAATGACCGCCGGCTCCCCTGTCGCGACGTCGGGCCTTATGGCACCGGTGAAACTCCACTGGTGTCATTCATCCCCAGCGGTTGTCCACAATGGGGATAACTCCCTGCAGCGGTGCCCACGTCAGCGGCGGTAGTCTCCGCGAATGCGGCTCCTAGCAGGGCGAACGGCCGTCGTCACCGGTGCCGCCAGCGGCATCGGGCTGGCGATCGTGGAGGCATTCGTCACCGAAGGCATGCAGGTCCTCATGGCTGATGTGGACGAGGGGCGGCTAGCCGAGCACGCCGGCCGGCTCACCGGCGCCGGCGCCCGGGTCCGGGCGGTCGTGGCTGACGTTCGTGATCCCGCGGCACTGGAGCGGGTCGGGCAGACGGCTGTCGCGCAGTTCGGCGCCCTGCACGTCGCGGTGAACAACGCCGGCATCGTCGTGACCGGCAACTCCTGGGAGCTACCGCTGGAGGATTGGCACCGGGTCATCGACGTCGACCTGTGGGGCGTCATCCACGGAGTGCACGCGTTCGTCCCGCTCATCCTGGCCTCCGGCGACGAAGGCCACGTCGTGAACACCGCGTCCATGGCCGCGGTCTACGCGCCGGCCAGGCTCGGCCCCTATGCCGTCTCCAAGCACGGCGTGCTCGGCCTGTCCGACGTCCTGCGCGCCGAGCTGGCGGCGATCGACGCGCCGGTCGGGGTCAGCGTCGTGATGCCTGGGATGATCAAGACCGGTATGAACCCCCTCGGAACCGTCTCCGCGCAGACGGTGGCGGCGAACGTCCTCGACGCGATCCGGCAGCAACGCCCCTACGTCTTCACCGACGATCACCACACCGCCGAGGTCGACGCCCGGCTCCACGCGATCATCGCCGCGCGAGCCGAGCGCCTCCCCTAGGACGGTCAGCTGATCAGAGCGTCACTCAGAGCAGCTCGAAGATGGTGGCGTTGGCGAGACCGCCGCCCTCACACATCGTCTGCAGGCCGTAGCGAATGCCGTTATCAGCCATGTGGTGCACGAGCCGGGTTGCCAGCTGCGCTCCCGAACCACCGAGCGGGTGGCCCACGGCGATCGCGCCGCCCAGCGGGTTCAGCGCCTTGAGCTCGGCGCCGGTCTCGGCGAGCCAGGCGAGCGGAACCGGGGCGAACGCCTCGTTGACCTCGAACGCGCCGATCTGGTCCAGGCTCAGCCCGGAACGCGCCAGGGCCTTGGCCGTCGCCGGGATCGGGCCGGTGAGCATCATCACCGGGTCGTCCCCGGCGACCACGGCGGTATGTACCCGGACCAGCGGCTTGAGGCCCAGCTCGCGCGGCCCGCTCCGAAGTGGTGACCAACAGCGCGGCCGCACCGTCGGAGATCTGCGAGGCGTTGCCCGCCGTGATCACCCGTCCTCCGGGTCGAACGCCGGCTTGAGCTTGGCCAGCGACTCGACCGAGCTTCCGCGGCCGCACGCCCTGATCGGTGTCGAACACCGAGACGGCGCCGTCCTCGGCCGTCACAGGCACCGGGATGACCTGACCCGCGAAGTGGCCGCCACGGATCGCCTCGATCGCCTTCTCGTGCGAGCTGACGCTGAACTCGTCGAGCTGCGTGCGTGACAGGCCCCAGCTTCTTGGCGATCATCTCGGCACCGACGCCCTGGTTGAACAGCACGTTGTCGTAGCGGGCCAGCGCCTTCGGGCCGAACGGGATCCCCGGGCCGTGAGCGGTGTTGGAGCCCATCGGCACCCGGGTCATCGACTCGACGCCGCCGGCCACCGCGATGTCGTACTGACCGGAGATGACGCCGGCGGCGGCGAAGTGAATCGCCTGCTGGCTCGAGCCGCACTGGCGGTCGACGGTCGTCGCAGGCACCGACTCCGGCCACCCGGCGGCAAGGACCGCACTGCGGCCGATGTTGAGCGCCTGCTCGCCGGCCTGGTTCACGCAGCCCCAGACGACGTCGTCGACGAGCGCCGGATCGATGCCGCTGCGCTGCGCGAGAGCCTCCAGGACGTGTCCGGAGAGGTCGGCCGGATGCCAACCTGCCAGCGCCCCTCCCCGCTTGCCGATCGGGGTGCGAACCGCAAGGGCGATGACCGCATCTCGAGCCATAGTGCGTGCCTCCTGGTGGGGTGAAGGGCCGGTCGCGTCAGGGACCTGGCGTGTGTTACCCATAACCATGCCCGGTCAGCGGCTGATTCCAGCGGCTCCGGCTAGCGTGAGCGAGGTGACGTTCGGTCCGCCGCTGCGGTGGGCGCTGGCCCTCCTCGCGGGTGCGATGGCGAGCGCCGCCGCCGGCTTCTACATCCCGGAGTTCTGGGCACTCGTTGCCGTCCTCGCGTTCTGGGGCGGGCGAGACTTGTGGCTGCGCAAGACCCTGGAATTGCAGGAGGGCGGTCTTCAGTACGTCGCGGGCTTCCGGCGTCAGTTCGCCACCTGGGGCAGCGTCGTCGATGTGCGCGTGCGGCAGGAACGCCATTGGCTCTCGTTCGGACGGACGCTCGAGATCGATTTGTCCGACGAGACACTGATCGTCCTCTCGGGAACTCAACTGGGGGCCGATCCCGACGAAGTCGCGGCCATCGTCGACGAGCGATGGCAGCAGGCGCTCAGGTCAGCGAAGAGGTCCTGATCAGGGTTGCCACGACCAGGATCGCGGCGATGGCGAGAACCCCGGCCAGTTGCAGATGCCACCGGCGGCCGCCGCTGAAGGCGAACACCGCGCCCAGCAGGCCCCCGGTGATCAGGCCCCCGAGATGGCCCAACAGGCTGATGCCGGGAAGGGTCACCGAGATGATCAGATTCAGCACGATCACGCCGGTGATCGCCGACGTGTCGGCCCGCACCCGCCGGGCCAGCACCCAGTACGCGGCGAACAGCCCGAAGATGGCGCCGGACGCACCCAAGCTGGCGTAGGCCGGGCCCTTCAGCACGTAGGCGAGGACGTTGCCGCCGATGGCCGACAGCAGGTAGAGGGCGGTGTAGCGCAACCGGCCGAGCATCGCCTCCAGCGCCGGGCCGACCAGCATCAACACCAGCATGTTCACGGCGATGTGCCAGATCGCGATGTGCAGGAACGCGCCCGTGAGCAGCCGGTAGTACTGGTGCAGCGCCGCGATGTCGAAGTTGAAGGTGACGTAGTCGTTGGTGAATTTGTTCGGCACCGTGTTCGACGAGATCGGGAAGCCCTGCAGGAGGAACGCCAGGACGTTCAACCCGAGCATCGTCAGCGTGACGTACGGCCGCCCGCCTGTCTGGCGCCCGCCGAACGCCGTCCGCAGCGGCCGCTGCTGCCGCTGGCCGTCCGCAACGTCATCCGGGCACTGGAAACCGACCGCCGCCGGACGCATGCATTCGGCGCAGATCGGACGGTCGCAGCGCACGCAACTGACGTACGTAGGGCGATCGGGATGCCGGTAGCAGGCCCGGGGCGCCGGATTCGCCGCCTGACCCGATGCCCCGGGGGAGCCTCCTGGCGGCGGCCCGGACGTGGACATCGCCCGGCTCAGGCAGGCGTGCGTTCGATGGAGATGCCCTTGATGACGACGTCCTCATGGGGCCGGTCCGAGCGGTCGGTCGGGCTGCCGGCGATCGCGTCGACGACGTCCTGACCGGCCACGACCTCGCCGAAGATGGTGTGCCGGCGGTTCAGGTGCGGCGTCTTGCCGACCGTGATGAAGAACTGCGACCCGTTGGTGCCCGGGCCCGCATTCGCCATCGCCAGCAGGTACGGACGATCGAACGACAGCTCGGGATGGAACTCGTCCTTGAACTGGTAGCCGGGGCCGCCGCGGCCGCTGCCCAGCGGATCCCCGCCCTGGATCATGAAGCCCGGGATCACCCGGTGAAAGATCGTGCCCTCGTACAGCGAGCGGCCCTCGACCTGCTGTCGGTTCTGGGGATCGGTCCAGGCCTGGCTGCCGTCAGCCAGGCCGACGAAGTTGGCCACCGTCTTCGGTGCGTGGTTGGGAAACAGGTGAATGCGGATGTCACCCTTGCTCGTCTGCAGCGTCGCGTAGAGCTCTTCGGCCATCAGGATCCTTCGTCAGCAGGCATGTCGGTCGGCGCGGTCGGCGCGGTCGGCGCGGTCGGTGGAATTCCGGCGCGCGCAAAAGACTACGTGCGGGCCCGGCGATAGCGCCTGTCGTGGATGCCGGCCGGGGATGCCGGTCAGCCGGAACGGTTTCCCCTCGCACTCCGGGTGGGATGATCCAGTGATAGCCAAGAATGCTGCGACAGAGGGGCAATCGTTGTGAACGACCAGGTAGAGGTCGCCGGCAAGCAGGTCGTCGCCGTCACCGAGAATGCGCTCGCCCAAGCCCGGGAGCAGGCCGACCAGGTCCGTGCCCACCTCGCGGCGTCCGACAAGCTGGCCGAGGCGCGCAAGCGCGCCACCAAGGCCGCGAAAAAGGCCCAGCAGGCGGCGTCCGAGCGCGGTGCCGAACTCGGTGCCGAGGCCAGCACCCGCGGGAAGGCGGCGGCAAAGAGGGGGGAGCACGCGCTCGAGCGGGCGATCGAAGCCACCCGCGAGCGCGGTAGCGACGCCCTGCTCTCCGCCCTCGCGACCGATCCCGGCAAGCGCGTCGCCAGCACCCCCGCAGGATCGGCGCTGAAGTCGAAGCTGACGGCCCGCAAGCGCCGTCGCAAGAAGCTGATGCTGCTCCTCATCGCTAGCTCGGGTGGCGCCATCGCCTTCCAGCAGGTGCGCAGCAGGCGTGCGGGCCATCAGGGCGAGGAAGCTGCAGTTCCAACCCCGATGCCGGCTGAGACCGCCGTCGCGAAGACCGAGCCGCCGGCCTGACCCGGCGACTCACAGCCCGACCGTCGCCGGTGGCCCTCAGGCGGCGCCGCCGCTAATCCGCTACCCGCAGCCGCTCTACAGGCTGCCCTGTGACGTCGGCGATCAGATCGAAGTCTTTATCGAGGTGCAGCACGGTAAGTCCGCTCAGCTCAGCGGTCGCGGCAATGATCAGATCCGGGATCGACGGCGCTCGATGGCGACCTTGATCTGCCAGCAGCAACTGCACCTCAACGGCACGATCCTCGATCCCTGGCGTCAGGTACTCCACCGGCATCGCGGCGAGAGGTGGCTCACGGACGGCGGCGCGGGCCTGCGAGCCTGAGCGAGCCGAATAGCCGACCTCTAGGCGGGTCACCGTGCTGATCCGCACCAGCCCCCGCCGAATGCGGCTCGCCCACTCCTCGGCCTCGCCGCTCTGCCCCAAACGCACCAGAGCAGACTTGTCGATCAGCCACGGACTCAATCCCACGCCTCGGCCATGACGGCGGGATCGGCCAGATCAGCAAAAGCCTCGCCGAAATCCCGAAGGTCCGACACCGTCACCGACACTTCAGAGGTCGCCGCATCCTGAGCCAACCGCCGCCGAACGTACTCAACCCGCGACAGGCCCAGCTTCGCCGCCCGAGCATCAATCGCCAGCAGCACGTCATCAGGCACGTCACGAATCAGAACATCGCTCACCGCAAACCTCCTCAGCGCAGCTGATATCGCATGCTATCACGCGGAGGTCTCCGGCCAAAGGCACTCGACTGCACGAAACTTCGCAGCCGTAGCAGTGGCCCTCACCTGTTGCGGCTGATCCAGGCGCCGAGGGCGGCCAATCCAGGCAGACCCCGGCCGGCGCCGCGGCTTGAGAACCGTCCCTTTTCCTAGGTAGCGAG
>CAVXYJ010000013.1:0-50897 GCA_963765845.1 uncultured Actinomycetota bacterium | reverse complement strand
CGATCGAGCACGGGACTTCAGGGTCGAACCAGCGGTCAACGCCGGTCCAGTGGTAGGGGTTTCGCATGTACGCGACGCGCAAGCCGTCGACGTCGGCGTACTCCTGCTCCCAGACGTGAGTCCACCGTTCCTCAGACGCAGCCGGCCGTACACGGCTGAGCGCCCAGCTGCCGATCTCGGCGATGTGCTCCGGCATCGCTCGCAGGGATCGTTCGAACTGCTGGATTTCCCGGTCTGGTGTGCCCTGCCGAACGGTGAGCGCGAGCGTGCGCTTGATCCGCGCACCGGGTAACGCGCGAAAGCCGGACGCGATGGTGTCGAGTGCGAGCGCCTCGGCCGATGCCACGCAGGCCGCGTTGATCAAGTCCAAGACCGGCGGGATGCTCCGGATCGAATCGCCCCGGGTCCGAAGATCCCACACGGCATCGCTGCCGCCGACGCTGCCGGGCAGGTTTTCACCGACGCTGCTGTCGATCACCTCGGGGGAGCGCGACGGGGCCGCGCCGGCGGCGGCGAGCCAGGACTGCACATCGTCCGGCTCGGCGGTGGGCCGGAACGAGATCAGCAGCACCCAGCGGCTCATGGCACGATCCCCGCGTCGGCGAGCACGCGTCGATTGCGGCTGATCGCCACCTCGTCCGTCGCGTCCCAGAATTGCGTCACGCCGCGGTCGGCGCCGCTCTGACCCCGGTAGGCGAAGAACGCCTCGACGGTCGCCAGCGTCCACTGGAAGACGACGACGGCGTGGCCCGGATCATCGGTGCTGCCCCGCCAAGCACCCCGCAGGTGAAGTCCTCGCCGCATGGCGCCCGGCAAGTAGTCGGCCCGCCATCGGTCGATCCACGCGTCTGCGGCCTCGACCGGAAGGACCACCTCGTCAAATATCGTCACCGGCGCCGGCGTGGATGGAGAACTCACGCCGCCTCCAGGACGACCGATCGAAAGCGGCTGATCTGCTCGGGAAGTCGTTCGAGATCAGCCGGTTTGGTGACCTGCGGCCGGGTGATGATGCGGGTGGCTCCGGCCTCGAGGTAGCGGCGCATCCATGTCACGTCCCACTCGCGCTTCGGATCCGCGCTGCCGGGCCAGACGGTGATCTCGACGTCGTCGGCGGACCGCCCGGCGGCCTCGGCGCTCCGGCGCAAGACGTCGGCGCCGCGAGCGAACTCGTCCGGACCGATGGTGTACGGAAACCAGCCATCGGCGATCCTGCCGGCTCGGCGAATGGCGGGCTCTGAGTTGCCGCCGAGGATGATGGGCAGCCGGCCATGCGTCGGGCTCAGTGTCAGGTGGACGTCGCGGAAGTTCACGGTGCGTCCCTCGTATGTCGCCGGATCGTTCAGCCACAACGCCCGCATGGCGCCGACAGACTCCTCCAGGCGTTCACCCCGGCGCTCGAACGGAGCACCGACGGCCGCATACTCCTCGCGCTGCCAGCCGATCCCGAGCCCGAGCAGGAACCGCCCTCCTGACAGCAGGTCCAACGTTGCGGCGCGTTTCGCGAGCACGACCGGACTGTGCAGCGGCGCGACCACGACACAGGTGCCCAGCAAGAGCCGCTCCGTCGTCGCAGCAAGATGGGCCAGCACCTCGAGCGGATCGGGCATAGGAACGGCACCGGGGGCCGACGGCATCCGGCCGTCCGCCGAGTACGGGTAGTTCGGCTCGTACGACGCGGCGACGACGACGTGCTCCACACCCCACACCGATTCGATGCCTTCGGCCTCGAGAACATCGGCGAATGCGCGCAGCAGCGGAGAGGACACGAGTCCCGGTCCGAACGGCAGCAGCATCCCTACCTTGGGCGAATCATCGGCGCGCATCGCCCGAATATATGAACCCGGCTGCTACCGCTGGATGGAGGCAGCCCTCCCGCTCTGCCCGGCCTCGTCGGCCTTCAGGCGCTCGCTTTGGCGAGTGACCGGTTGGCGCGACGCAGGGTGCGATGCAGCTTGTGGATGCCGCGAACCGGCTCGAGGAACATCAGCGGGCAGGCGCCGGCGATGACGCTGATGCCATGGTCGTTGCACAGCTGAATGGCCTCGTCGCTGACCGCGCCGGATCCGGCACCCTTGAACAGCCACACCCTCACGACTCCAAGGTGAATGCATTCACGGACGACTGCGGCGGCCGCTTCCTTCGGAACCATCACGATGACGCCGTCGACCGTGCCGGGTACCGATTCCAGGCTCGGATAGCAGGGAGCGCCGGCGACGCTGCTCGCGTGCGGGTGCACCGCAATCGCGTCAATTCCGTGCTCGGTCAGGGCTTCGAGGATCGTGCGTCCGAAGTTCTTGGGATCGTCGGACGCGCCGACGACGGCGATGCGCCCGGCGGACAGAAATGCGGTGGCTTGCGCTGGATCGATCATGGAACTCACCTCAGGCTTCACCGTAGAAAGGCAAGGCAGCCGGGGCCAGGGTCGAAGGTCACCCGGCGCCGGCCTGGGTGTAGCACTCGTCGGGTTCGGCGGGTTCGGAGAGTGGGCAGTTCGGGTCGTTGAGGAGGGCTTCGGCGATACCGATGGTGGCTGGGTCGTGCAGTACGACGAGGTAGGGCCCGATGTCGGGCGGGGGTTCGTCGGGCAGGTCTGCGGCCTGATGGCTGCGGTAGTCGTGGGGCGCCGATTCATACCGGTGGCCGGTGGGGCTGATCCAGGTGAGGTGTGCGGTGGTCGGATCGCGGCGAACGGCCCAGCCGGTTTCGTGTTTGAGCCGGTGATGTGCAGTGCAGAAGGGTCCCAGGTTGGCGCGGTCGGTGCCGCCGCCGCCGGGATCGTCCGGACTGTAACGGCGGGAGTGGTCGATCTCGCAGCGCTGCGCGGCCCGGTTGCAGGTGGGGAAGGCGCAGCGGGGGTCGCGGGTTTTGACGAAACGCGATAGTGCGGCGCTGGGCTGGTAGCTGGTATGACCGAGGTCGAGCAGCGCGCCGGTCTTCGGGTCGAGGATCATGCGCCGCCAGCGGCCGTCGGCGGCCAGTGCCCGGGCGAGTGGGGCGGGAATCGGGCCGTAGCCGGCGAGCTCGGCCGGGTTGTCCTGCAGGCCGAGCAGCGTCGGCAGATCGATGATCACGTTGACCGCCGCTGGAGGCCGCGCCGCCCGCACCCCGGTCGCCAGCTGCACCAACGCATCAGCGCGCAAGCCCGCGATCGGTGTCCAGCCCTCGCCGCCCGGAGCCGGCCCGGCGGCCTGGGCCTGGTGCGCGACGGCATCGGCGGCGTGGTAGACCGCCATCACCTCGCTCGCCGACGCGATCAGCCGTAGCTCGGCCATCCCGTCCGGCAGCGGCCACCAGTCCAGGGTGCGGTCGGCATGCGCGGCGCGGGCCCGGTCAGCGGCCGATTGCGGTTCGACGGCGAGCACCGCCCGGCGCAGGCACCGCCGCAGCTGGCCCACCGTCTGATGCCGGGCCCGGCCCAGCACCCGGCCGGCGACCCACCGGGCCTTCTCATCGGGCAACGCCGAGGTCGCGTCGACGATCGCGTGCGCCTGCCAGAACGTGATGTCGCCGGCCGTCAACGCCGCCTGCACAGCAGGCAACTGAACGGTGAGAGCCCGGGCGGTGCCCAGCCGCGAGGCCGCCGCCACATCCGACAGCCGCAACGCCGCGCCGATCTCCGCATGCGCCGCCCGCAACGCCATGTCAGCCGAAGCCCGGGGACCCGGATAGGCCCGTACGGCCGCCTCCGCATCATCACCGACGCCAGCCAGCACCGGCTGCACGAAACCGGAAAGCCACGCGCTCTGCCGCTCCAACGCCACCAGCAGATCCACCCGGCCCGACTCACCCAACCGCCCGAGATCCACCTGCGACAGTGCGGCGATCACGTCAGGCCCAGGCGGCGCGATCAACGCCGCCGCGACCACCCCGGACCCACTCAGACACTCGAACATGCGTTCGATAGTATCAGCGAATGTGCTGTCCTAGCCCCGATCGGGGTCGGAGAGGTAGGCGACGAGCTGGGCGCGGCGGTGCTCGGCGAGCCGCCCTCCCACCGCATGTCCGACGACGAACGTCGCCGCCGCCATGCCGCAGCCGATCAGCGCGCCGAGCCAGAAGCCGCGGCCGGTGAGCATGCCGAAGTCACGGGCGCCGTGGCGGGTCAGCAGGATCGCCGGCGCCAGCACGACGCCCACCACGACAGGCACGAAGTTGTAAGGGGTGATCACGAGCACGATCCAGCGGATGAACCCGCGGCGCGAGTGACGTCGCTGCGCCCAGCGCCAGCGCAGGGAACGGGGGTGGTACGGGAAGAGGATGCCGACCCACGCGCTGATGCCCAGCACGCCGAACGGCATCGCGAGGATCACCGCGCAGATGGCCACGGTCGCCACCTGGTGGTGCTGTGACGTGCCGATGGCGATGGCGAGGAACGTGCACACGGGTGCGGCCAGCACCCACAGGGCGAGGCTCTTCGCGTAGAGGAATCGCTGGAAGGACTGGCCGTCGGCGAGGGCGGCGAGGGCGCGCTTCGCGTCGCCGCCGAGCACGTTCGTCGCCGGGACGTCCGACAGCATCCACGACTCGAGCACGATCGGAAACGCGAGGGCGCCGTGAACGGAGAAGAACCAATCGCGTAGCGAATCGGGAAGCAAGAACCAGCCGCCGCACATCAGGGCTGCATTGGCCGCCAGGATCAGCGGAATGTCGGCAGGCGGCCGAAAGCTGCGGCGAAGCTCGGCCACCACCGCCCGCCACAGGTGCTCCGCAGGCGCTGCAGGCACGCTCTCGCGCGCCCGATGCGCGGGCGCCTGCTGGGTCACCTTTCACATAGTGCGGGAAGGTCCTGACAAATTCCTGGTCAATGGACGGTCAGGCGAGCGCGCTGTTCACCAGCTGGCGCAGCTGAGGGCGCAGCGGGTGGCTGCTCGAGGGCAGCAGCTGGGTGAACAGGTGGGCCGTGATCTCCTCGGCCGGATCCACCCAGAAAGCCGTGCTCGCGGCGCCGCCCCAGAAGAATTCCCCGCGGCTGGAGAGGGTTTTCGCCGGCCTCGGATCCAGCACGACCGCGAAGCCGAGGCCGAATCCGATGCCGTCGAACGTCGTCTCCGCGAAGCCTCCGGTCGACAGCGCCCCGAGGTCGGCTCCGCCCGGCAGGTGGTTCTCGGTCATGAAACGCAAGGTGCGCGACGACAGCACCCGAACCCCATCGAGCTCGCCGCCGCGCAGGAGCATCCGCGTGAAGCGCTCGTAGTCCGCCGCGGTGGAGACGAGCCCGCCGCCCCCGGACAGCATGCGCGGCGCCGCGAGCGCCGCCTTGCCGAAGGCCTCGAGCCGGACCGCCTTACCCGTAGCCGGGTTCGGCGTGTAGAGCGCGGCCAGCCGGGGCGCGTCGGCCGAGTCCGGGTCGACCCACCATCGGGTGTCCGACATCCCGAGCGGCCCGGTGACCCGGCCGGCGATCGCGGCGTCCAGCGGCTGCCCCGACCAGATCTCCACCAGCCGGCCGAGCACGTCGGATGCCACGGAATACCCCCACGCGCTCCCGGGCTGGAAAAGCAGCGGTAGCCCTGCCCAGGCATCGCACGCGCCGGCGAGATCGACCCCGGCCGGCGAGCCCCACTCATAGCCCGAAGACCGGTAGATCGCGTCGACGACGGACGTGTTCAGGAACCCGTACGTGAGCCCGGACGTGTGCGAAAGCAGATGCCAGACGCGCACCGGTTCCACGGCCGGCACGGCGACGGGCTTGGTCGACGAACCCTTCTCATACACACGCACGTCAGCGAATGCCGGGATCCAGCGGCTGACCTCATCGGTCAGCTCGAAGTGCCCTTCCTCCCACAGGCTCATCGCGGCGACGGACGTGATCGGCTTGGTCATCGAGTAGATGCGCCACAGCGTGTCGGGCTCCACCGCGAGCCCCGCCTCGGCGTCGCGGCGCCCGTAGACGCTCGCGTGGGCCACCTGCCCGCCGCGCGTGACCACGATCTGCCAGCCGGCCAGCAGCCCGTCGTCGACGTAGCGCGCGAAATGGCGGTCGATGCGGGCCAAGCGGCCCGGGTCGAAGCCGAGCGACGCGGGGTCGGCCGTGATGTCCACCATGCCCGTCATCGTGGCATGCAGCAGGTAGCCTGCGGCGCGCCCCTACTCGCGGGTAGTAGCGGCCTGATGCTGAAACTTTCGGAGGCGAGCAGTGACGCTCGGACGCAAGGCCGCGCTAGTCCTTTCAGCCGCGGCCCTGGCAATCACGGCCTGCTCGGCGAGCACCACCGGCCCCAGCGGCGGGGGAGGCGGCGGTAGTGCGAGCAGCTCGCCGGCCGCCCAAGGGCCGATCAATGTTCTTGACATCCTCCCGCCGGGCAACCCGCCGAGCACGACCGAGCGCTCCATGTACGACGCGCTGAACACGATCGACCCGACGACGCTGACCGACGGCCAGCTCACCAGCTACTACAAGTCCGCACCGCTCGACCCGCCCGCCGGCACGGTCGTCAAGACCGAGCACCCCAAGGCCGGCGTCACCATCAAGCGCGACAAGTTCGGCGTCCCGTACGTCTACGGCACCACCGACAACGACACCGCGTACGGCGCGGGTTACGCGGGCACCGAGGACCGGATGTTCGTCATGGACGCGCTGCGCTACGCGGGTTCCGGGCACTATTCCGAGCTGCTCGGCGCGACCAAGGACAACCTGGCGCAGGACGCCGATCTGCTCCGGCAGGCGGACTACACCCCCGCCGAGGCGAACGCCCAGCTCGACAACCTCGCCAAGTCCAGCGCCCAAGGCAAGGTGCTGGTCGACCGGCTGGACGCATTCGTCGCGGGCGTCAACGCCGCACGCAAAGCGCTCTGCCCGACCGTCACCGCGCCGAGCTGCCCGACCCCGTACCGGCTGCTGCATCTCACCCCGACCCCCTACACCCGGGCCGACATCGTCTACGCCGGCGCGCTCATCGGCGGGATCTACGGCAGGGGCGGCGGCCAGGAGGCCCAGAACGGGCTCTTCCTGCGCCAGCTGCAGGCCAAGCTCGGCGACGTGCTCGGCCGAAAGGTGCTCAACGACCTGCAGGACCCGCTCGATCCCAGCGCGGTCGTGACCGATCCCGGCCAGCAGCCGTACGGGCAGCCGGGAACGATCGACCAGGCAGCGGTCGCGCTTCCCGACCTGCCCGGCCCGAAGGTCAAGATCGCCGCAGGCACGGGTGGGATCCCGTCTTCCGCAACCCCGCCATCAGGCTCCGGAGCGGGCGGAGGCACGACGTTCCTGGACTCCCTCGCGCTCCCGGCTCACATGAGCAACGCGATGCTCGTCTCCGGAAGTCACACGACCACCGGCCACCCGATCGCGGTCATGGGCCCACAGACCGGCTACCAGGCGCCCAACTTCTGGGACGAGATCGCCCTGCACGGCCCGCACTACGACGCGCGCGGAGTCGCGTTCGCCAACCTGCAATTCGCGGTGCTGATCGGCCACGGCAAGAGCTACGCCTGGTCGGCCACCAGCTCCTCCGGTGACGTCGTCGACACCGTCCTGGACAAGCTCTGCAACACCGACGGCACCAAGGCGACCATCAACTCGACCGCGTACCTCAACGGCAACACCTGCGAGCCGATGACCGGCACGCCGCACCAGATCCGCGACAACACGGGCAAGCTCGTCGCGACCCTGCCCGACATGCGGACGCGCCACGGCATCGTGCAGTACCGCACGACGGCAGACGGGATCCCGGTCGCGGTCGTCAGCGAACGTTCGACCTACAACCACGAGGTCGATTCGGTGCTCGGGTTCGAGCAGATGAACGACCCGACCGCGATTCACGGTCCGAAGGACTTCATCAACGCGTTCAGCAAGGTGAACTTCACGTTCAACTGGTTCTACATCGACACCCGCGATATCGCGACGTACTCCTCGGGGGCGCTGCCGATCCGCGCCAAGGGCGTCGACCCTGACCTGCCGCGCTGGGGCGACGCGAAGTGGGACTGGACCGGCTTCCTGCCGGCCGACCAGCACCCGCAGGCGATCGACCCGCCTTCCGGGTTCATCGTCAACTGGAACAACAAGCCGTCCGTCGGCACCTACTCCGCCGACGACGAGTGGGGCTGGGGTCCGGTGCAGCGGGTGCTCGCGCTCCGCGATCGCATCCAGGCGTCCATCAAGGCCGGCAAGCTCAGCCCGGCGACGCTTGACGCCGACATGATCGACGCGGCGACGGTCGACATCCGCGGGGCCTACATCCTCAAGGACATGCTGGCGATGGTCGGCGACGATCCGGCGCTCAAGCAGTACACGTCGCTGCTGCAGTCGTGGATGGATTCGGGTGCCCACCGGGTCGACCGCGCCCGCAGCGGCCACTACACCGACCAGGCGGCGATCGCGCTCATGGACGCCTGGTACCCGCTGGTGGCCAAGGAGGTCTTGAAGCCGCGGATCGGAACGCTGGTCAACAGCATCCCGACCAGCCTCGACAACCTGCCGACCGGGCACGGCGGCTCGTCGTTCGACAACGTGGGGTCCTACGAGTGGGTCACCAAGGACCTCGAGTCGGTGCTCGGCGAGCACGTCGACGGCGCCATGTCTCAGGAGTACTGCGGCAAGGGTGAGCTCGCGACCTGCCGCAGCGACATCCGTCAGACGTTGCAGCAGGCCGTCTCCACGCTGGCGAGCCGGCAACACACCACCGATCCGAGCAAGTGGACCTACGACAAGACCAACGACGACATCCAGTTCCAGTACGTCGGTGAGACCGTCGCGCCGATGGACTGGCAGAACCGGCCGACCTTCCAGCAGGTCGTCGGCTGACACCGCACCGGCAGCCGCTGGCTGCTGCTCGGCGGGCCGGGGCGCCGCCGCAGGGTCTGAGGGAACCTAACGTTGCTGTCGAACGTCGTCAGGACAACCGACCGGCGAGGCAGAAATGATCACCCTGGTAGTCGTGGGGCTGCTTGGCGGCCTGATCACCAGCCTGTCGCCGTGCATCCTGCCGGTGCTGCCGATCGTGCTCGCCGCCGGGATGACCTCCACGGCGGAGGGCGGCACCCGGGTCCGGCGGCCGCTGCTGGTGGTCGCCGGGCTCGTCGTCAGCTTCAGCCTCGCCACCCTGTTCGGCTCGCTCGTTCTCAGCTCGCTGCACCTGCCGCAGGACACGTTGCGGGACGCCGGGATCGCCGTGCTGCTGCTCGTCGGCATCGGGATGCTCGTTCCCAAGGTCGGGGAGCTGCTGGAGCGCCCGTTCGCCCGGTTGCAACGCCGGGCGGTGCGTCCCGGCAGCCAGGGGCTCGGTCTGGGTCTCGCGCTCGGGCTGGTCTTCGTGCCCTGCGCCGGCCCGGTGCTGGCGGCGATCGCGGTGGTCGGGGCGACGCACCGGGTGGGCATCGGCGCGTTCGTCCTGACCCTCGCCTTTGCCGTCGGCATCGCCGTGCCGCTGCTGGCCTTCGCCCTCGCGGGCGAGCAGGCCAGCCGCCGCATCGGGATCTTCCGCCGCCGCATGCGAGAGGTGCGGCTCGGCGGCGGTGTGCTGATGATCGCCGTGGCCCTGGCGATCGCGTTCAACCTCACCGATGGCTTGCAACGGCTCGTCCCCGGCTACACCAGCACCCTGCAGAACACGATCGAGAACAACGCCTCGGCGGCGAAGCAGCTGCACAAGCTGACGTCCACCGCCAGGGGCGTCCCGATGATGCTGACGACCTGCCAGGTGGGAGCGAGCAACCTGCGCAACTGCGGTCCGGCCCCCGACTTCACCGGCATCAGCGCGTGGCTGAACACTCCCGGCGGGACGCCGCTTTCGCTGGCGTCGCTCAGGGGCCACGTCGTGCTGCTGGATTTCTGGACCTACAGCTGCATCAACTGCCAGCGCACCCTGCCGCACGTGGAGGCCTGGTACCGGGCCTACCACGATGCCGGGTTCGAGGTGGTCGGAGTGCATACGCCCGAGTTCGCCTTCGAGCACGTGGCGTCGAACGTCGTGGCTGCGGCGCGCTCGCTCGGCGTGAAGTACCCGATCGCGATCGACAACAATTACGACACCTGGAACGCCTACTCCAACCAGTACTGGCCGGCGGAGTACCTCATCGACGCCGGCGGCAATATTCGCCACGTCGTCTTCGGCGAGGGTGACTACTCCAGCACCGAGAAGCTGATCCGCCAGTTGCTCACCGCCGCCCACCCCGCGACCCGGCTGGCGAACAAGACCGGGGTCGCCGACATGACTCCCACCGAGCCGCAGACGCCGGAGTCCTACCTCGGATACGCGCATGCGCAGAACGCGGCGCAGTCACTGATCAAGGACCGGACCGTGAACTATCAGCTGCCCCAGGTGGTGCAGCCGGACACGTTCGCACTGGGCGGGCACTGGAACGACGGGGCGGAGGCGGCCACCGCCGGCACGGGGGCGACGCTGGTGATCAACTACCGGGGCCGGGCCAGCTATCTCGTGCTCGGCGGGCAGGGTGAGATCACGGTCACCACCGGCGGGCGCACCCGTACCTTGCAGGTCTCGGGCGAGCCCCGGCTCTACACGCTGAACCAGACGTCCACGAGCGAACGCCAGGTCCTGACTCTCACGGCGACGCCCGGGATCGAGGCGTACGACTTCACCTTCGGCTAGCGGCGGGCAGCCACGTAGAACGTGTCGGGCTCGTTGCCCGGCACCCGCACCTGATACCCGGCGGCCTTCACCGTCTTCAGCGCCAGGGCGAAGAGGTCGGAGCCGTTCGGCGGGGTTTGGGCGTCGGCGAACACCATGACTTCATCGGGGCCGTTGGGGCTGACGTGGATGCCCTCGCGGGTACTGGATGCGGGAAGAAGCCCGGCGCGGCGAAGACAAGCCGAAACCGTGGGCGCAGAGAGGGTCACGTTCCTCAGTTTCCCCTATGGGCAGGGCGGACGTGGCACCGATGGTGAAACTGGCCTCACGACGTGCGCCCGGGAAGTCCCCGGCATCCGGATTCGGGCGCCAGCCGGACCAATAGGGACGACGAAAGGGGCGATGCGTACCCCGGCCGGAGGGTCAGCGTTTGCTACTCATCTGACGACGTGTCAGGATCTGCCACATACTCTGGCTTGCGACCCACGTCACACTCGCCGCCGACTGCGAAGGGGCACTCCGTGACCCGCGATACGCCCACCACGAATGACCGCTACATCGTGATCTCCTCCGACTGCCACGCCGGCGCCGATCTCCCCGGTTACCGTCCCTACCTCGAGAGCCGCTGGCACGAGGACTTCGACGCGTGGGCGGCGACGTATGAGGTCCCTTACGAGGACCTGCTGGGCGAGAAGGGCGCCCGCAACTGGGATTCCGATCGGCGGCTGCGCGACCTCGAGTCCGATGGCATCGTCGCCGAGGTCATCTTCCCGAATACGGTGCCGCCGTTCTTCCCCAAGGTCTCGCTGACGACGCAGCCGCCTGCCGCCAACGCCGGCGACGTCACCCGGCGCTGGGCCGGGCTGCAGGCGCACAACCGGTGGCTGGCCGACTTCTGCCGGCAGACTCCCGGCCGCCGGGCCGGCATCGCGCAGATCATGCTGCATGACATCGATGCTGCGGTCGCCGAGGTGCGGTGGGCGCACGAGAACGGTCTGCGCGGCGGCGTGCTGCTGCCCGGGACCCCGCCCGGAAGCGGGGTGGCGCCGTTGCATGACATCGAGTACTACGACCCGCTCTGGGCGGTCTGCGAAGAGCTCGGCATGCCGGTCAACCACCACGCCGGAAGCGCCGCGCCGCCGATGGGCCCCACCAATGTCGATCAGGTCATCTTCCTGCTCGAGGTGACATGGTGGGCACACCGGGCGCTGACGAGCCTGATCACCTCCGGCGCGCTCGAACGTCACCCGCAGATGCAACTCGTCTTCACCGAGCAGGGCACCGCGTGGATCCCGCCGGAGCTCGCCCGCCTCGACTACTTCTTCGACCGCATGGGTACCGCCGTCGGCTCGCAGGAGCACGTGTGGGGCGCCCCGGTCGTCTCCAAGCTCTCGCTCAAGCCCAGCGAGTACTGGGCCCGCCAGTGCCACGTCGGCGCCAGTTTCATGCGTGCCGACGAGGCCAAGCTGCGTGACACGGTGGGCGTCGACAAGATCATGTGGGGGAGCGACTATCCCCACAAGGAGGCGAGCTTCCCTTTCTCGCGCGAGGCGATCCGGCTGGCGTTTGCCGACTGCACCCCGGCGGAGGCGGCTGCGATTCTCGGCGGCAATGCCGCTGCGCTCTACGGTTTCGATCTCGATGTGCTGGCGCCGCACGCCTCGCGGGTGGGGCCGGCCGTCGAGGAGGTCGCGCGCCCGCTGAGCGTCGGCGAGGTGCCTGTGGATGCGCAGCGCTGCCCCGCCTTCGTGGGATACACCGTCCCGGCCTGATCGAATCTCCTGAGAGGTATCCCCGTGGATCCGTACCTGATCATCACGTCCGACAGCCATGCCGGCCTGCCCACCGCCGCCTACCGCCCCTACCTCGAGAGCAAGTACCACGCGGCGTTCGACCAGTTCCTCGGCGAGCGCGGCATCGCGCTGGAGGAGATGACCAACCTCGGGGTCCGCAACAGCGCCTTCGCCGACTCCTGGTATGCCGAGCACGGCGAGGCGCTCAACGCCGGCTGGGACGCGCTCAAACGCGACCAGGAGCTGGACGCCGAAGGCATCTGCGGCGAGATCATCTTCCCGGACGCGGACGCCGTGGAGTCGCGTACCTGCGCGCCGTTCGGCACCGGGCTCGGGCTGTCCGGCGACGCCGACCCGGAGCTCGGCATGGCCGGTGCGCGGGCGCACAACCGGTGGCTGGCCGAGCTGTGCCAGCACGCCCCCGAAAGGCGTTGCGGCGCCGCACTCATCCCGATCACCGCCGAGCTGGACGATGTGCTCGCCGAGATCCGGCGCAGCAAGGAATCCGGGCTCGGCGCGGTGATGATCCCGGCGATGTGGATGCACGGGCGGCCGTATCACGACCGCCACTACGACCCCGTCTGGGCACTGTGCGAAGAGCTGCAGATGCCGATCATGACCCACAGCGGGCCCACCCCGCGCGAGGAATTCGGCGATCACCTCGGCATCTACGTCACCGAGGTGACATGGTGGCCGGCCCGCCCGATGTGGTTCCTGCTGTGGTCGGGTGCCTTCGAACGCTTCCCGGGGCTGCGCTTTGGCGTCACGGAAGCGGGCGCGTGGTGGATGCCGGGCCTGCTGTGGTTCTGGGACCGGCTCTACCTCGGGCAGAAGGGCTCGGAGAAGCTCGGCGCGCGTCCCTTCGGTGACAACGTGCTGATGCGCCCGAGCGAGTACTTCGACCGCAACTGCTTCATCGGCGCGTCCAACACCAAGCGCCGCGAGATCGGCATGCGCTACGAGATCGGGGTCGACAACCTCCTGTGGGGCAGCGACTTTCCGCATCCCGAGGGCACCTGGCCGTCCTCGCGCGAGTGGCTGAAGAAGACCTACCACGACATCCCGATCGACGAGACGCGCCGCATGCTCGGGCTGGCGGCGGCGGAGATCTTCGGCTTCGACACCGCTGCCCTGCGCCCGCTGGCCGACAAGATCGGCCCGACGCCCGCCGAGCTCGGCCAGCTCGACGGCGACCCGACCGGTGCCGACCTCGTCGCCAAGTGGGCGAGGACCAAAGAGGTCGGGCGCCATTGGCTGACCGGACACGACTTCCCGCTGATCGACGTCTGAGAGGTTCTGACCATGAACGTTCGCTACGGGCGCCGCGAGACCCAGCGCAACCGCGAGATCGAGGCCACGTCAGGCAAGGGTGGCCTGATCTGGTGCCAGGCCGTCACGGCGCTGTGGGAGACCGATCCCGATGTGGTGGCTGCGGTGCTGCCGCCGCCGCTCTCCCCGGCTGAGCGTCCCCTGGTACGGCTGACACTGACCGTCGTCGAGATGCCGGGGATTCCGGCGTTCGGCGCTGGCTGGCTGGGGGTCGCCGCGATGCACGGTGACGTGCCCGGCGAGTACCCGATCTTCATGCCGATGACCACCGAGCAGTCGGTCATCGGTGGCCGCGAAACCTACGGCGAGCCCAAGAAGCTCGCCGAGGTGTGGGCGCGCCGCGAGGGCAACTCCATCGATGCGGGCATCAGCCGCATGGGCTTCCCGCTCGTCGAGGTTCGCGGCACCGTCACCGGCACCCGGGAGCCGTACGAGCTCGACAAGCGCGACTTCTGGTTCAAGGTGCTGCCGTCCGCCGAGCGTCCGGGCGAGCTCGACGGCGACGCGCTGCTGGTCTACGGCGAGAAGCACGAGCAGGCCCGCGTGCACGAAGGCATCGACGGCACGGTCGTGCTCAAGGACTCGCCGCTGGACCCGATCGCCGATCTCGCGATCGTGAAGCTGGTCGACCTCAACTGGACCGAGCGTGCGTCCACCCAGGTGGGACGCACCATCGGCCCGGTGCCGGCCGCCGACTTCGCGCCGTACCTGCACCAGCGTTACGACGACCTGTCGGTGCTGGGCAAGAAGTCCTAGCTACGCGACATCGATCGGGTTCAGCAGGTAGATCTGCGGAGCGCCGTCGAGGGCGTCGCCCGCGCCCGCGAACGCGGCGCCCAGGTGCGGTGACTTCATGTGCTCGTTCATGTCCTCGACCGACGCCCACGTCTCGAGGTTGACGAGAGTGCCGGGAGCGCCCTGGGCCTCGAACAGGTCGTAGCGGATGCAGCCCTTGTCCTGGCGGCTGGGGCCGATGATCGAGCTCATGGCCTCCCGGACGGCGGCCTCCTTGCCTTCCTTGGCCTTGATGACGGCAACGACATGCAGCTCAGCCACGTGCTTCTCCTCTGTTCTCGCACCAGCTCTGGTCGGTGGTAGCGGTGCTGGTCCTGTCCGCCGGGCAGGCTACCGGCGTACCCTCACCGCCAGAACAGTGGATGGCTCGCGAGGCTGAGGAGTCCGCATGACGATCACCGAGAGCGCCCGCAAGACCCGCGACGTGGTGAGCGCGGGCAAGCCGGGGCAGGCCCTGCGGATGCCGCTGCCGCCGACGTTCGACAGCGTCGAAGCGGAGCGGATGCATCGCAAGGTGCGCCTGGCCGCCGCGTTCCGCATGTTCAGCAAGGCAGGGCTCGACGAGGGGGTCGCCGGACACATCACCGTGCGCGACCCGGAGTATCCCGACTCGTACTGGGTGAACCCGTTCGGCCATCACTTCGGCCTGATGCGGCAGAGCGATCTGGTCCGCGTGAACCACGCGGGCGACGTCGTCGAGGGCGACCGGGCCGTCAACGGCGCTGCGGTCGCGATCCACTGTGCGGTGCACGCGGCGCGTCCTGACGTGATCGCTGCGGCTCACGCTCACGGCCCGTACGGCAAGACGCTCTCGTCGCTCGATATGACCGTCGAGCCGCTGACCCAGGATGCCTGCGCCTTCTACAACGACATCGGCCGGCATGACACGTTCACCGGGGTCGTGCTCGATTCCGAGGAAGGCCGCCGGATCGGCGAGGCGCTCGGCAAGCGCAAGGCGGTCATCCTCGCCAACCACGGCATGCTCACCGTCGGCGAGACGGTCGACAGTGCCGCCTGGTGGTTTCTCACCCTCGAGCGCACCTCGCAGTCCCAGCTCATGGCGTACGCCGCCGGCAAGCCGCGCCAGATCACACATGAGGCCGCCGTCGCGACGTACAAGCAGGTGGGCTACGAGATCGCCGGCTGGTTCCAGTTCCAGCCGATCTTCGACAAGATCTTCAACGACAACCCGGACATCGTGAACTAGCGAGCCGCGCACGCACGCAGCAGATCCCAGGGTTTGGCGCGTTGCCGCGCTAACGTCCCGATATGGCTCGCTGGCGTGACGGCAACGGCAAGGCTCTTCGCGACTACCCGCAGCCGACGGTCGCGGTCGATGTGGCTGTCCTCACCGTGCCCTCGCCGCTGTCGGAGGATTCGCAGCTGCACCTGCTGCTGCACCGGCGCGCCGACGGGTTCGCCGCCGGCAACTGGGCGCTGCCGGCGACCCTCGTGCACAAGCGCGAGCGGCTGGCGAAGGCCGCCGAGCGGGCACTGAAGCTCAAGGCCGGCGTCTCCGGTGCTGACGCCCGCCCAGCTGGAGGTGTTCGACGATCCGGATCGTGACGCCCGCGGCTGGGTGATGTCGGTGGCCCATGCCGCGCTGCTCCCGTACGAGCCGCTCGCGTCGGCCATCGGGCAGAGCGGCGACGTGACCCTGGTGCCGGTCGAGGAAGGCCTTGCCCGGCTGCCCGATCGCCAGCGCCGGCTGCCGTTCGACCATGAGCGGGTGGTGGAACTCGCGGCGCAGTGGGCGGCGCAGCAGTACGCCACGCACGACCGACCCGTTCGAGCTGCTCGCGCCGCCGTTCACGCTGAGCCAGCTCCGGCAGCTGCACCAGGCGGTCGAGGGCCGGCCGTGGCAGAAGGATGTCTTCCGCCGGCGGGTCAACGGGACCGTGCAGGACGTCGGCGCGCGCACCGTCGTGACGACCGGGCGTCCGGCGGCGCTGCTGCAGCGGCGGGTGGGCTGACCCGTCAGCCGACCGTCCAGGCGGCGCTCGAGCACGGCGCATCCCACAGGGCGGTGAGCTGCGGGTCCAGCGCCGTGACGGTGAGCGAGAAGCCCACCATCGCGAGCGAGGTCACCAGCGAGGCCGCCATCGACCGGGCCACCCGCACGCCGGCATCCTGCAGGTGGCGCACCGCGTAGCCGTGGACGGCCGACAGTTCCAGGCCGGCGATCCCGCCGAGGCCATTGGTGTAGAGCAGGACCGGATCGCCAGGCGCGGTGGCTCCATCCGCCCCGGCGAGCAGCGCGTCGCACATCCTGGCGACGAGGTGATCGGCACGCTGGGCAAGACCCCGCTCGCGTCCGGCCTCGCCGTGGATGCCGACGCCGAACTCCTGCTCGCCCGCAGCGAGCGTGATCGCCGCGACGCCGCCGGACGGCAGCGTCACCCCGGAGACCGAGACCCCGATCGACCGGGTCTCCGCCGCGACACGTCGGCCGAGGGCCGCCAGCGCCGGAAGGCCGGCGCCCGCTTCCGCTGCCGCCCCGCAGAGCTTCTCGACGACGATCGTCCCCGCGACACCGCGCCGGCCGACGCCCTCCTCCTCGTCCTGGGCGCCGCCCGGATCATCGAGCGCGATGTCGTCGGCGACCAGCACGGTCTCGACCCGGTGGCCGGCCCGGCGCGCGAGGTCGGCGCCGAGCCGGAAGTTCAGCACGTCGCCGGTGTAGTTCTTGACGATCATCAGCACGCCGTCGCCGCCGTCGACCGCGCCGATGGCGGCCTGCACGGCGTTGGCGGACGGGCTTGCGAAGACTTCCCCCGGGCACGCGGCGGCGAGCAGTCCGGGACCGATGAGGCCGGCGTGCATCGGCTCGTGGCCCGAGCCGCCTCCGGAGATCACCCCCACCAGTCCGGCGCGGGGCACATCCGCCCGCGTCACGAACCGGGGCTCGTAGCAGGCCCGCAGCCTCCCGCCGCTGGTCGCGACCAGCCCGGCGAGCGCGTCGTCCACCAGCCGGTCGGGATCGGCGACGATGTGGCCCGGGCTCGCTTCGGCCGGGCTTCGCCCCGATGCCCGTCGCTCGCTCGGTACCTCCCCGGCCACTGGCGAGAGGGCTGCCGCGACGAGGTCCGCGACCGCCTGCGCCCCCGCATCAACATGGCCGGCCCCGCCGCCGGGGACGTAGCTGGCCCGGCCCCGCCGCGCGGTCATGTCCGCCGTGGCGGCGGCCCCCGCGGCGGCAGCGGCAGCCGGATCCTCGCCCGACTCCAGCGCGCGTGCGGCGGGCAGGAGAGCGTCCAGCATGGTGCGGTCACCGCCGCGCGCTCCACCCACCTCAGCGATCCCGTCCGCGGCCGCGCGCAAGGCTGCCGCCGGTCCCCGCCCGATCGCGTCGGCGGCCCGTAGCAGGCCCGTTCCCCACAGCGGCCCGGTCGTGCCACCGACCGCGGCGACGGCGTGGGCCGCGAGCAGCAGCAGGTCCGTGTCGGAGGCAGCCGGGTCGGCCGTCTCGAGCGCTCCCAGCACCCCGCGCGCCGCCCGCGCCAGGATGGCGCCGAAATCGCCGTCGCCGGCAGCGGCGTCCAGCTCGCCGTAGCGGGCTTCCCGGGAAACCGCGACGCCCGCGGCTGCGGCCAGCCGCTCGCGTAGTGACGCCATCGCCGACGTCCGGCTAGGTGCGACGGAGCGCGTTGGCCACTTTGTCGCACGCTCCCTGGTCGTTAGCCGTGAAGACCACGTTGAGCTTGGCCGACGTGGCCGGGGGATACAGCAGCGCGCGCAGCTCCAGCACGTAGCCGCCGCCGACCAGCGCGCGGGCGTAGCCGTTGTCGACCACGCTGGCCTTGTCGACGATCTCGCCGTACTTGGACGTCGACTGGAAGGTCACGGTGCATCCCGAGCCGGACTTGGCGGAGACGACCTTGGTCGCCCGGTCGACGCGGGCGACCACCGGGCCGACGACCGCGCAGCCGCCGCGTCCGAGCTTCACCACTTCCTGGCCCGCCGTCACCCGCAGCGAGCTCGGGACGCCCGGGTCGCTCGCCGTGCAATGGAACGTCGCGACGAGCTGGCGCACCTCGAGCGGATTGGCCGTGGGCTTGGTTCCGTCGCCCCCGCCGACGGCAACGATGACGACAACGACCGCGATGATGGCGACGGCCAGCGCACCCGCGATGAAGGCCAGCCTGCGGTTGCCGCGCCGCAGCTTCAGCGGCGCCGGCTGCATTGCCGTCCCGCCCTTGGCCATGTCGGCGCGGGTCGGGGCGGCAACTCGCTGCCGGGGGGCTCGGCAGACATTCCCTCTGGCGGCTCGCTCACAGGCTCATCCTGCAGCATGAAAGGCTTTGCGGCATGTACTCGGTCGCCAGTGCTCGCGAGATGCTCGCCGCGCTGCTGCCCACCCTCGATCAGATCGTGGCGGTGCGGGCCGACACCGCGGAGCTGGCGGCGGCCGTGACCTCGGGAGCTGCGACGACGCTCGGCGGTACCCCGGAATTCAAGGCCGCTCAGGCGCGTCTCGATGAGCTCATCACCGAGCTCGCCGAGCATGATGTCCAGGTCAAGGGCCTGGCGCCGCTGCTGCTGGATTTCCCGTCCGAGCTCGAGGGCGTCCCGGTGCTGCTGTGCTGGCTCGAGGGCGACCGGGAGCTCGGCTGGTATCACCGCACGGATCTGGGTTTCGCCGGCCGCCGGCCGATTCCCGAGGGCTGACAGACGGCTGGTTCCCGCTAGTCCAGTGCGGCCCGCACGAAGGAATCGAACAGCCGGTACGCCGCCTTTTTGGCCGCCGGCGCGAGACGCTCGGTCGCCTCGGCGACGGCCGCCCGATCCAGCTCGGGGCCGCCGCGCTCCTTCAGCTGCTTTTGCCGCTCGTCGAGCCAGCCCGGGAGCATGGCCGGGGTGAACTCGGGATGAAACTGCACGGCCAGCGAGCGTCCGGTGCGAAACGCCTGCGGGCCCAGCGGGCTGCGGGCCAGCTCCACGGCGCCGTCCGGCACCGTGAAGACGTCGTCGTGAAAGGAGAACCAGGGGCCCGCGCCGACCACGCTGTCGTGGCCGGGCGAGGGCACGATGTCGGTCCATCCGAACTCCGAGTAGGGGCCCCGCGTCACCGCGCCGCCCAGCGCCCGGCTGAGCTGCTGGCCGCCGAAGCAGACGCCGAGGATCGGCGTGCTCACGGCGAGCAGCCCGCGGATCCAGGCTCGCTCGCGCGCGATCCAGGGTTTCGTCTCGTCGTAGGCGGCCTGCGCGGAGCCGAGCACGGCGACGATCTCACCGTGGAGCGGCTCGGGCAGCTCGGCATCGACGGCAGCGTCAGCGGTACGCAGATCGATCCCGCGCCCGAGCGCCCAGGGGATGAGGTGGCCGGTCTGGGTGCCCGCGATGTCCGCGGCAACGTCATGCGAAACGATCAGCATGCGCAAGAGGTTGGGGGACGAGCGAGCCACCAGATCCGCCTTCCTGCGCGTGCGCCACTAACCTGAGCAGCGCTGTGCTTGTCACTCTCGACGCCGTCTCGCGAACCCGAGGCACCACGCTGCTCCTGGACCGGGTGTCGGTGGGAATCGACGACCGCGATCGTATCGGTGTAGTCGGCAGAAACGGCGCTGGTAAAAGCACCCTGGCGAGGGTTATCGCCGGCCAGGAAGCGCCCGATACCGGGCGCGTCGCGGCGCGCGCCGGGATCGGGGTCTCGCTGCTGACCCAGGACGACACGTTGCCCGACACGACCGTCGGTGACTTGCTGCTGTCCGGGCTGGCCGAACACGAGTGGGCCGGCAACCCGGCGGCTCGCGAGGTGCTCGACGGGCTGGGGCTGCGCGACCGGCTGGAGACCCGCCTTGCGGTCATGTCGGGCGGCGAACGCAGGCGCGCCGCGCTTGGCGCCCTGCTCGTCGCCGACGCGATCGAGGGCACCGACCTGCTGATGCTCGACGAGCCCACCAACCACCTCGACGTCGAGGGTGTCGACTGGCTGGCCGGGCACCTGCGCGGGCGTCGCGGGGCGCTGCTGGTCATCACCCATGACCGCTGGTTCCTCGATGCCGTGTGCGAGACGACGTGGGAGGTCGGGGGCGGTTCCGTCGCGTCCTACGACGGTGGTTACGCGGCGTACGTGCTCGCCAAGGCCGAGCGTGACCGTACCGCCGCCGTCACCGAGGCCCGCCGCCGCAACCTGCTGCGCAAGGAACTGGCGTGGCTGCGCCGCGGCCCGCCCGCGCGCACCTCCAAGCCGCGTTTCCGCATCGACGCGGCGAACGCCCTCATCGCCGACGAGCCGCCGCCGCGCGAGTCGATGCTGCTGCGCCGCACCGCCGCGGCCCGGCTCGGGAAGTCGGTCTACGACGTCGAGGACGTCACGATGGCCTACGGCGGCCGCGTGCTGCTCGGCGATGTCACCTGGCGTATCGGTCCGGGCGATCGCTTCGGGCTGATCGGGGTCAACGGCGCCGGCAAGAGCACCCTGCTGCGCCTGCTGGACGGGCGGCTCGAACCGCAGTCGGGGCGCGTGAAGGTCGGCGCCACCGTGCGTCCGGCCTACCTCACCCAGGACGTCGCCGAGCTGGATCCCCAGCTGCGGGTGCTGCAGGCGGTCGAGGAAACCGGCAACGTCCTCGCGACCGTCGATCCCCGGGCCGGCGGCGGCAGCGGCCGCGAGCTCACCGCCGGCCAGCTGCTGGAATCGTTCGGCTTCCCGGCGGCCCGCCAGTGGACCCGCGTCGGCGACCTGTCCGGAGGCGAGCGCCGGCGGCTGCAGATCCTGCGGCTGCTGCTCGGCGGCGCCAACGTGCTGCTGCTCGACGAGCCGACCAACGACCTGGACATCGACACGCTGCAGGCGCTCGAGGATGTGCTGGACACCTGGCCCGGCTCGCTGGTGGTCGTCAGCCACGACCGCTGGTTCCTCGAGCGGGTCACCGACACCATCATCGCGCTGACCGGTGACGGGCGGCTGGCCGCGTTGCCCGGCGGCGTGGACGAGTACCTGCAGATCCGCCAGCGATCCGCCGCCGCACCGCCGGCGTCCGGCCCGGCCAAGCGGGCCGGCGACACCCGCACCGCCGAACGCCAGCGGGGTAAGGAGCTGCTCCGGCTCGAGCGTTTGCTGGCCCGCCTCGACCGGCGCGAACGTGAGCTGCACGAGCAGCTCGCCGCTGCGGCGACGGACGCTGCAGAGGTGTTGCGGCTCGATGCGGCCTTGCGCGCCGTGCTCGGGGAGAAAGCTGAGGCCGAGGAGGGCTGGCTGCTGCTGGCCACCAGCGAAGGGGATGAATCATGAGCGCCATCTCGGATATCGACCTGTCGTCGGACGCGTTCTGGGCGCAGCCGCTGGAGGGTCGCTACGACGCGTTCCGGCGGCTACGGGCGACCCCTGGCCTGAGCTACTACGACGCGCCCGACCCGCGCAGCGCGATGATCGACCCGAACGCGAGCTACTACGCCGTCGTGCGCCACGCCGACATCAAGGCGGCCAGCGCCCAGCCGGAGTCCTTCTCCTCCGCGGCCGGCGCGACCTCGATCCCCGACCTGCCACCCGAGTTTCTCGAGTTCTTCGGCTCCATGATCAATATGGACGCGCCGCGACACGTGCGGCTGCGCCGGATCGTCTCGCAGGCATTCACCCCCCGCATGATGAGCCGCATCGAGGCGGACGTGGCCGACGTGGCCCGCCAGGTGGTCAACCGGCTCGCCGAGGGGGCCGGAGCGGGCGGTGCCGAGTTCGACTTCGTCGCCGAGGTAGCCGCGCCGCTGCCGCTGACCGTGATCTGCCACCTGATGGGCGTGCCGGACAGTGAGGCCGAGCGCGTCTTCCGGTGCTCGAACGTCATCCTCGGTGCGGGCGACGCGGAGTACGCGCCCGAAGGCGGTGACCTCGGCGCGGTCCTGCTGGCGGCGGGAGCAGAGCTGGCCGAACTCGTCTCCGGGCTGTGCCGGCTGCGCCGGCAATCGCCGACCGGCGACCTCGTCACGGCGCTGGCTGCCGCCGAGGTCGAGGGGGAGCGGCTGACCGACGCGGAGATCGCCTCCTTCTTCGTGCTGCTGTCGGTGGCCGGCAACGAGACCACGCGCAACGCCCTGAGCCACGCGCTCGTCGCCCTGACCGACCATCAGGACCAGCGGGCGCACTGGCTCGGCGATTTCGAGGCGCTGGCCCCTGCCGCCGTCGAGGAGATCGTCCGATGGTCGAGCCCGGTGATCTGGATGCGGCGCACGGTGCTGACCGACACCGCCGAGTTGGGCGGCCAGCGGCTGAAGAAGGGCGATCGGCTGCTGCTGTTCTACCCGTCGGGCAATCGCGACGAGACCGTGTTCGACGAGCCGGAGAGCTTCGACCTGCGGCGCACGCCCAATCCCCACCTCGGCTTCGGCGGCGCGGGCCCGCACTACTGCCTGGGCGCGCATCTGGCGCGGCGCGAGATCACCGTGCTGCACCGCGAGCTGCTGCAGCGCTTCCCGGCGGTGCGCGCGACCGGCGAGCCGGTGCGGCTGGCGTCCAGCTTTGTCAACGGGATCAAACATCTGCCGGCGTCGCTGCAGGATTCGTGAATTTCGGCTGACGCCCGTTCCCATCTTGGGTAGTTTTTCAGCGGCGGCTGTTCCCGCTAGTGGACAGGATGGCCGGTGCCCCCTCGAGTGCGCCAGGATGCGGGCTCAGCCCGCGGTTGGTCGTTGGATGCCTCGCGCACGTCGGCGGGCGAGGCGCTGGTGCGGGCGAGCGGCGAGTTCGATCTGGCGGCCGTCGCCGATGTCCGCCGGGTCATCAGCCGTACGGCCGCCGGCTTGGCGGCGCCCGCGGCGGTCGTCGTTGACCTGTCGGCGGTCACGTTCCTGGACGCGGCCATGCTCGGCGCGCTGGTCACCGAACGTCAGGCGATTCGCGCCCGCGGCGGCGACGTGCTGCTCAGCGGTGTCAGCCCGTGGGCGATGCGGATCATCGAGCTCTGCGGCCTGCGCGCGACGCTAGGACTTTGAGGCCGGGATGCCTTGTGGTCAGGGGTGGATGAGCACCTTGACGGTCCCGTCGAGCCTTTTGTGGAAGTGCTCGTACGCCAGCGGTGCCTGGGACAGCGGGATCCGGTGCGTGGCGAATCCCTCGACGCCCAGTGGGTCGTCGTCGGTGAGCAGCGGCAGGATCTGCGGAACCCACCGCTGCACGTTCGCCTGCCCCATGCGCAGCTGGATCTGCTTGTCGAACATGACCAGCATCGGCATCGGATCGGCCATGCCGCTGTAGACGCCGCTGAGTGAGAGGGTGCCGCCGCGACGGACGATGTCGATCGCCGCGCGAAGGGCCGCCAACCGGTCGGTGCCGGCCGTGTGCATCATCTTGCGCGCCAGCGAATCCGGTAGCAGCCCGGCGGCGTCGTGGGCGAGCTTGCCGACGCGCGACCCGTGGGCTTCCATGCCGACGGCGTCGATGACGGAGTCCGGCCCGCGGCCGCCGGTCAGCTCGCGTATCGCGGCAACGATGCCCTCGCCCAGCGTCCCGACGTCGAGCACCTCATTACCCCGAGCGCGCACGCGCGCGAGCCGATCGGCCACCAGGTCGACCCCGATGACCCGGTGGCCGCGAAACGCCGCAACGCGCGTCGCCATGTCGCCGACGGGTCCGAGCCCGAGGACCACGACCGTGCCCCCCGGTGGGATCGCCGCGTACTCGACGGCTTGCCAGGCGGTTGGGAGCACGTCGGACAGGTAGACGAAGCGCTCGTCCGACGGCCCTTCCGGCACCCTGATCGCGGTGTTCTGGGCCTGCGGGACGCGCAGGAATTCGGCCTGCCCGCCGGGGACCGCTCCGTACAGGCTGCTGTAGCCGAACATGGCCGCACCGGAGTTGAACTTGCGCACCTGCGTCGTCTCGCACTGGGTCTGCAGGCCGGCGTCGCACATGTAGCAATGCCCGCACGAAATCTGGAAGGGCATCACGACCCGGTCGCCGGCGCGGACGTGGGTGATCTCCGCTCCCACGTCCTCGACGATGCCGATCGTTTCGTGGCCGAGCACGTCGCCGGGCGTCATGAACGGGCCTAGGACCCCGTACAGATGCAGGTCAGAGCCGCAGATGCCGGTGGTCGTGACCCGCACCAGGATGTCGGTGGGTTCCTTGATGATCGGGTCAGCGACGTCCTCGACCCGCACGTCGTGCTTGCCCTGCCAGGTGACGGCCTTCATGCCAGGCGACTACCCGCGACCGGACGCTCCAACCGGGGAAGGAAGGCCATACGCCAGCGTCCCGTCACGGCTGACGCTGAAGTACTCGACCCCGACCGCCACGACCGGCTGATCGGCCTGCAGCGCGACCGCCACCTTGTTCGCCGCGTTGCGCACGAGATCGAGCACCATCTCCAGCGTCTCCTGGGGGCTGAACGCCGCGCGTACCTGCTCGACGAGCCCGTCGGGGTAGGACGCCGGCTGCCAGAGCACGGCGTCGACCAGCCGCAGGGCCACCTTGGAACGCTCGTCCAGGTCGGACGTCTCGTAAAAGTCGATCTTGTCGAAGGTGCTCTCGTCGGCGCCGCCCCTGATGGCCGCGACCTCGCGACGCGATTGGCAGATCCGGCAATTGTGGGCGCGGGCTCCACGCAGCCGGATCAGCTCGGTGGTGACGGGGTCGAGCGCGTCGAGCGCGGCGACGTCGGTCAGGAACCGGTCGAGCGCGGGCCACAGATCGGGTGGCTCAGCCCCCGGAGCCTGGCCGGGGTCGGGCCCGGGCGGCGATCCGAGGGATTCACCGAAAAGCTGCGTGAGGGCAGCGCGGAAACGAAAGTCGAAATCACGCACGTAGAGCGTCTGGAAGAACGGATAACTCCGCGGGCCCAGGATGGCGAAAACGCTGTCGCGTTGGCCATCCGTGAGGGCGGAGACGTCGATGAGGAACTGCTCGATGGCCTCGGCGCACGAACGTTCGGTTTCGCTGGTCGGCGCGTGGCGGCTGGTGCCACCCCCGAGCATGACGGCTATCCGGTCCTGGATCAGCGAAAGCAGAGCGGCGTCGACGGCGGCGGAGGCCTCGTCGCAGAGGACCTCCCAATCCTTGAAGGCGGTCGGTGCCAGGTCGTGGGCTGCGGGCAGGGGATCCCAGCGCATGGTGGAACTCTTCTCGCTGTGCGGTGCTTAGCGGACGATTTCGGAACGTACACCGTTCGAGGACCTGCTCGCCATGATTAGTCGCTGATACGCCGCGAATGGGGGTGCGGTCATGAATGTTGGCGCGACCGACGAATTAGTCGGCCGTCGCGTCACCCCTACCCCTTTGATTTCCAGCCATTTCGAGGAATTGCTGCGGATTTGATACCCGCCCGGGTTTCAGTCGCGGCGGGAGCCGCCATCGGCCTAACGCGCTGGGCGTGGTCAGATCCCCGTGGTCCCGGCGACGACCGGGCGGACCCGCAAGCCGTCGCAGCCCGGCAGGGTGACGACCACCTGCTGTGAGTGGGTTTCGCCGGGCGGCGTGACGAGCAGCCTCGGATACGACGAGCAGGTGGTCGCGGTGCCGACCGGCACGTCGCTGCCCTGCACGAGCGCCGATGCGGTCTGGCCCGGCGCCAGGCTGATCGCCGCGAGGGCGCCGGTCTGGCCGCCGGGCGCGGTGCGTACGGCCTGCACGACTTGCTGCCCGGCCGCGTTCAGGCCGGCGACCCCCGGATAACCCTGCAGCGTGCACGTGCGCTGGCTGAGGTTCTTGAACAGGATGGGCACCGTGATCGACCCCGCCGCGCCATTGCTCTGGCCCGGCGTCACCGACAGTTCCGAGAGCCGGCAGTAGATCGCGGGTTCGACCGGAGGGGTCGTGACGACCGGGGTGGGCGTCGCGCTCGGGGTGGGCGTCGCGCTGCCGGACGGGGTTGCACTCGCTGAGGCGCTCGTGGTCGGGCTGCTCGACGGAGAGCCGGACTTTGAGGAGGACGAGCATCCCGCGACTACCAGGCTCACCCCGAGGGCGAGCGCGAGGGCAGCGGGGCGGGTCAGTGGGAGACTCGACTTCACCTTCTTTGGATACCCCGCTTTGGTGTGCCGAGACCGCGCCGCCACGCGATCGTGCGCCATCGATATCAGATGGTGATCAAGCGGCCCGGACATAGGGTCTGCGCGTGGACGAGCCGACGGGCGAGCGCGATGGCGGCGAGTTCGGGTCGTGGCTGGCAGCCTTCCGGGCGTCGCTGCACGACGGCGATCCGGTCGATGTCCCCTGCGACGGCTGCACGGCCTGCTGCCGCTCCGGGAAGCTGATCCCGGTCGAGGCGGATGAGGCCGACGCGCTCGCAGCCATCCCCGCCGACTGCCTGGTGCCGATGCCCGGCCAGCCGGCCCGCCGCGTCCTGCAGCACGACGAGTACGGACGTTGCACGCAGCTCACCGGGGACGGCTGCGCGGTGTACGCGCATCGCCCGCGCGCGTGCCGGATGTATGACTGCCGCATCTTTCCAGCCGCTGGGGTGCGCGCCGACTCGCCGCTCATCGCCGAACGCGCGCAGCGCTGGCGCTTCAGCTATGCCTCGCCGGCCGCCCGCGAGCGTCATGGGGCGGTGCGGATGGCCGCCGTCGTGCTCGGCTTCCCCGGTGGGCTGGCGTCGCCGGCCAGCCCGACCCAGCACGCCCTCGACGCCGTCGAAGGTGTGGACGAGATTGGTGGCCCATGAGATCCCGCCGTCAAATTTGCTACCGGAATGGCGGAGACGATCTTCAAACCCGGCGTATCGCGACGAAACGCCGTGGCCGTTTTCAATCCGATCGACAATTTGACAAGAACCCCTGCGAGATCACATGGCTGGCTGGCTGGCGGTGGAGGTGGGATTTGAACCCACGGAGGTGTTGCCACCTCACACGCTTTCGAGGCGTGCGCGCTCGGCCACTACGCGACTCCACCGCGATGGAGCCTACCGGGGACGACGATCAGCAAAGAAATCGGTGAGCAGCGCGGAACACTCCTGCTCCCGGACGCCTCCGATCACCTCGGGACGCCAGTTCAGCCGGCGGTCCCGGACCACGTCCCAGAGCGATCCCGCCGCACCCGCCTTCGGGTCGGGCGCGCCGTAGACGATGCGGTCGACCCGGGCAAGGACGGCGGCGCCGGCGCACATCGTGCACGGCTCCAGCGTCACCACGAGCGTCAGACCGCTGAGCCTCCAGGAGCCCAGTGCGGCGGCAGCCCCGCGTAGCGCCAGCACCTCGGCGTGAGCGGTCGGATCCTGCAGCGCCTCGCGAGCATTGCGACCCGTCGCGATGACGGCACCCGTCCCGTCGACCATCGTCGCCCCCACCGGCACGTCGCCGGTCTCGCGCGCGAGCCGGGCCTCGTCGAGGGCCGCGCTCATCCAGCGGTCGTAGCTCTCCCGGGTCGTGGTCAGCTCAGGCGCCGCGCAGCTCGTCCAGCGCGTCGAGGCAGCCCGCCCGCTCGCAGAGCGCCGCCACGACGTCGCTCGGCAGCGCGCCTTCCTCGGCGCAGAGCTCGACCAGCACGTCGCCGGCAGTCCCGAGATCGGCCAGCAGATCCGGGTCACCGACCGGCTCGGCGTCGGGGCGTCCGGCCGTGTCCTCGTCCTCGTCATCCTCTTGCGGCGGGAGGACAGGCAGGGCGTCACCGAACAGCCGCTCGGCGAGGGTCGAGGTCGTCAGCACCCGGCTGTCTGACAGGAAGATCTGGGGATCCTGAAGCGTCTCGGCGGTCACGCGAAGGACGCCCAGCCACTCGTCGTCCTCCTCGACGAAGACGACGGTGACGTCACTGTCGTCGCCCGAGTCGAAGTCATCGAGCTGGTCGATGAGGTCATCCAGCGTCTCCACGTCAGCAAGGTCGACGTCCCGCGCGCTCCAACTCGCCCCAGTCCGGCTGAGGGCCACGGCGCTGTGCACTCGGATCTCCCTTCCGCGCGGCCTCCTGGCGCTGCCAGTGGCCGACGGTGATCAACGTTAGTCAATGTCGCGTTGCTGCGCCGCACCATGATTGCCGCTGGGCCACTCCCTGTGTAGCCGGGTCGGGCGCGTTGCGCTGGCAATTCGAGGGAAGGCCGCGGCGTTCAGGCCATAACGTTTCCCCTCGTGGCCGACGCGCTCCCGACAGTTGACCCGCAGCGGTTGCGCCGTCGGATCCTTCGAGACGCGCTCGGCATCGGCACTGCCACTGGCCTGTACGCCGTGTCGTTCGGCGCGGTATCGGTGGCGGCGGGCCTCAGCGTCTTCCAGACGTGTGCCCTCTCGCTGCTGATGTTCAGCGGGGCCAGCCAGTTCGCGTTCGTCGCTCTGGCGAGCAACGGCGTCGCGGCAGCCGCCACCGCCGCGCTGCTCGGGGCCCGCAACGCGCTGTATGGCCTGCGCATGTCGGGGCTGCTGCGCGTGCGCGGAGTGCGCCGGATCGCGGCTGCGCAGCTCGTCATCGACGAGTCGACCGCGATGGCGATCGGGCGTGACAGGGACGGCGAGGCTGCCTCGCGGCTGGCGTTCTGGGCCACCGGCGCGGCGATCTACGTGCTATGGAACAGCCTGACGCTCGCCGGCGCCGTGGCGGCGGGAGCACTTCCGGATCCGCGCAAGTTCGGGCTGGATGCCGTCGCGCCCGCGGCCTTTCTGGCGCTGCTTGCCCCGCGCCTTCGCGGCCGTGGCCCGCTGGGAATCGCTGCCGCGGCAGTCGTCATCGCGCTCGTCCTCACCCCCTTCGTCCCCGCCGGCGTTCCGGTGCTGGCAGCAGCAGCGGCCGCCGCGGCCTCGCTCGCCGTCCGAGGAGCTCCGGCATGAGCTGGCCTGTGGTGCTGGTCGCGTCGGCAAGCTGTTACCTGCTCAAGCTGGTGGGCCTGTCGGTACCCGCCCGGTGGCTCGCGGATCAGCGCATCCAGCGGCTGGCGATGGCCTTGCCGGTCGCCCTGCTGGCTGCCCTCATCGGCCTGCAGACCTGGACGTCCGGGCGTCACCTGGTCATCGACGCTCGCATGGGTGGGCTCGCCGTCGCCGCCGTTGCCGTGGTCCTGCGCGCGCCGTTCATCGTCGTGGTGACGCTGGCAGCAGTCACCGCCGCCCTGCTGCGTCTGGTGTGAGACAACGCCGCGCCGGGGTCGCTGCGGCGTCTACCCTTTTCGCTATGGCCTCCGCCGTGAGCGACGACGTGCCGCCGCCTGAGGCCGACCCGCTCGCGCCGCGGCCGCCCACCAGGGTGATCAGCCCCCGCCGGCGCGTGACCTCCCGCCGGATGCTGCTCACCGTCCTGGTCCTGGCCATCATCGGGCTGCTGGCCTGGGTCTTCTTCGGGGTCGGCGTCAGCCACCTGCTGGAGAAGATCCTGCACCTGCCCGCGTGGCTGATCCTGCTGCTGGTGTTCCTGCTTCCGGGGCTCGAGGCGTCGATCTTCCTGGGGGTCTTCTTTCCCGGTGAGGTGGCCGTGCTGCTCGGCGGCGTTGCCGCGTCGCAGGGGTCGGTGTCGATCGCGCTGGTGGTGATCGCCGCGTGCCTCGGGGCGGTGCTGGGCGATCAGGTCGGGTATCTCGTCGGGCGCGAATGGGGCGAGACGGTGCTGCGCAGGATCCCCGACCGGCTGCTCGACGAGGACCGGCTGCAAAAGGGCCGGGCCTACGTGCGCCGGCTGGGTGCAAAGGGCGTGATCCTCGGCCGCTGGACGGCGGCGCTGCGGGCGCTGGTGCCCGGGCTCGCCGGCATGTCCCGGATGTCGTATCCGCGGTTCCTTATTGCCAACGTGATCGGCGGGGTCGGTTGGGCCACGCTCGTCGCTGTGGTCGGCTACCTGGCCGGAAACAGCTACAAGAAGGTGGAGTCGGCGCTCGGCAGCGTGTCCTACGTGCTGCTCGGGCTGATCGTTGCGGGGTTCATCGCGTGGCATGTCGTGCGACGCCGGCGGGAACGGGCATCGGCCGGATAGGGACCTCGCGGCTGTGGAAAACCTCCCGGCGGGACCGGCAGCCGGGTTAGCGTGAGATCCGCGGCTTGCCCACGTGAAATGCGCCGACGGCCATTGCCGGAGCCGGTGAACGATTCACGGCGTCGTCAGGTGGGCACTCGTGAGGACGAGGACCGCAGTCCCGCCGCGGCGGGCCGGTCTTGACCATGTCATGGGAGGTGCGGGGTGGCGATCAATGGCTCCCGTCCGCGCCGCCCCAGCCGGCAAGCCGTCATCGCCGGTCTGACGGCTGTCGCGCTGGCGGTCGTCGGCAGTGTGGCGGGGATCGCGGTCAAGGACCACAAGAGCCCGCCGTCGGTCACCTCATTTCCGCTGAGCAAGAGCATCGGCGTGACCGGCACCGGTGCGCTGCCGGGCAGTCATGACCCGTTGACCGGGATCGCCGGGGTGCCCGTGGCGGCGCGTCCCTCGGCGGCGCCGGCTGTTACGGCCGTGGCGCCGCTGCGCAACAGGGTTGATCCCGATCTGTTCCTTTCCTCGATCAGCACCGTGACGCCGGCCCAGATCGCGGCCTTGGTCCGGGCTACCGGCGCTACCCGGCTGCTGCAAGTCGATTTCGCCCGGGTCAAGCTCGGCGGTGGTATCACGACGGCGGTAGGCGTCGATCCGTCGAGTTTCCGGCAGTACACGCCTGACAACACCGCGCCCGTCGACGCGCTGTGGCAGCGGGTCGCCGCGGGCGACGGGGCGATCGCCCATGCGGTCGCGGGCGCTCTCGGGATACGGCTCGGCGGTCACGCGAAGGTGGGCCGGGTCGTCCAGCGCGACGTCCGGGTCGGGGCGTTCGCGACCACGCGGCTGCCGGGCGTCGGGGTCGTGGTCGACCGCAGCGAGTCGGCGTCGCTGGGGCTGATCCGGGGAGCGGCGCTGATCATGGTGTTGCCCACCGGGGCTGATCCGCTGGTCGCTCTGAGTGCAGCGCAGCAGGTCATGCCGAAGGCCAAGGTCGAGGCCTTGCGTTACTCGATCCAGAGCGGGGTGGCCGGCGGCTCGTCGCCGAGCGGCCCTACGGTCCCGGGCGGCGTCCCCATCCTCGGCAACGGGTGGACCCTTCCGCTCGCCCTCGGCACGTTCACGGTCACCCAGCGGTTCCACCACCCGCGTACCGGCGGCACGCATCCGGGAGTCGACCTCGCGGCACCGTTCGGCACCCCGATCTACGCCGCGTCCGAGGGTGACGTCCTGTACTGGGGCCCGGCGCACGGCTTCGGCAATTGGATCGTGCTGCAGCATCCCGGCGGCATCCAGACCGTCTACGGGCACATGCGGTTCGACGAGCTGCTCATCGGGCCGACCGCACACGTCAAGGCAGGTCAGCTGATCGCACGGGTCGGTTCCGAGGGCGAGTCGACCGGGCCGCATCTGCACTTCGAGGTCCATGTCGACAACGTGCGAGTCGATCCGATCGCCTTCCTGAACGCTCAGGGAGTCACCGAGATCCACTGACGCTCGCCGTTGACCGCCGCCGCCCGCGGGCTCTGGCAGGCTAGGCGGGGATGTCCGCTTCACCCGCGACTGCTTCGGCCGGCCCGTCGCTGTCGCTACGCGCTCGCCTCGCGTTGTCGCTGGAACGGGCAACGTCGGCCACCTCGCGAAGGCTCGGCCGCGGCTCGGGCGAGATGATCGGTGGCAAGGTCGCGCTGGGCGCCCACCCCGGGGTGCTGCGAGAGGTTGCGCGGGGGCGGGCCCTCGCCTGCGTCAGCGGCACCAACGGCAAGACGACGACGACCCGGTTGCTGGCCGCTGCGCTGGCCACTGCCGGCCCGGTGGCCAGCAATTCCGGCGGCGCGAACATGGGCCCCGGCGTGCTGCACGCGCTCGCTCGTCGGCCCTACGCGGCTGCCGGCGCGCTCGAGGTCGACGAGATCTGGCTGCCCAAGGTGGCCCGCGAGGTGCGTCCGCAGGCCGTCGTCCTGCTGAACGTGACGCGCGACCAGCTCGACCGTTCCAACGAGACGCGCCGGATCTCGGGGATCTGGCGAGCGCTCGGCGGCGAGCTCGAGGGCTGTACGGCCGTCGCCAATGCCGACGACCCGCTCGTCACCTACGCCGCGCTGGGATTCGGCATGCAGGTCTGGGTCGCTGCCGGGCAGAACTGGACTGCCGACGCGATGGTTTGCCCGTCCTGCGGGCAGCTGCTCGAGCGCGGCGAGCCGTTCGGATGGCGCTGCGGGCACTGCGAGCTGCACCGGCCCGACCCGGATGTCGAGGTGCTCGACGCGCGCGCGGTGCTCTGGCGGGGCGTGCGGATGCCGGTTCCGCTTGCGTTGCCCGGCCGGGTCAATGTCGGCAACGCCGCACATGCTGCTGCCGCCGCGGAATTGCTCGGCGTCCAACCAGCTATCGCCTTCGCCGCGATGGCGTCGGTGGAAGCGGTCCAGGGGCGTTACTCCGAGGCGGTCCTCGCCCCCGGGCGGCGCGGCCGCTTGCTGCTCGCCAAGAACCCGGCCGGCTGGGTCGAGATGCTCGAACTGCTCGACAGCGAGCCCGGCCGTCCCGTCATCGTCGACTTCAACAGCCGTACCGCCGACGGTCGCGACCCTTCCTGGTTGTGGGACGTGCCGTTCGAGCGGTTACGTGGCCGCCAGGTCATGGTCACCGGCGAGCGCCGGGAGGACGTCGGCGTGCGGCTGGCGTATGCGGGAGTGGCGCACACGCTGTACGCGAACGCCGAGGCTGCGGCGGCGGACGCGCCGGAGGGCGTGCTGGACGTCGTCGCCAACTACACGGCTTTCCGCGACCTGCTGGTGCGTACGGGCGGCGCTTCGCGATGACCACCGAGTCCGCCACGCGGATCGCGCTCGTCTACCCGGAGCTGCTCGGCACCTACGGCGACGGCGGCAATGCTCACGTGCTGGCCACACGCTTGAGGTGGCGAGGGCTCGAGGCGGACGTCGTGTCGGTGCCGGCCGGCGCTGCCCTCCCTGAGCAGTGCGACCTCTACCTGCTCGGCGGCGGGGAGGACGAGCCGCAGGTGCTGGCTGTCGACGGGCTGCGCCGGGGTCGCGGGCTGGTACGCGCCGTCGAGCAGGGCGCCGTCGCCCTGGCCGTGTGCGCGGGCTTTCAGATCGCCGGTGGGAGTTTCCCGGGATCCGACGGTCGCCAGCATGAAGGGGTGGGCCTGCTGCCGGTCGAGACCCGGCGCAGCTTCGCCGGGCCTGGTGAGCCGGTCCCGCCACGTGCCGTCGGCGACATCGTGGTCGACGCCGATCCGGCACTGGGACTGCCGCCGCTGCTGGGCTACGAGAACCATGGCGGACGCACCCGCCCCGTCGAGGGAGCGACGGGCAAGCCTCTCGGTGTCGTGCGTCGCGGCATCGGGAACGGCACTGCGGACCGGGCGGAGGGCTGGGTGATGGATCGCGTGATCGCGACCTACCTGCACGGGCCGGTGCTCGCCCAGAACCCGGCGCTGGCTGATCTGCTGCTGCGCTGGGTGCACCCTGATCTGCCGCCGTTGGAGGGGCCGGCCGAGGCGGCGGTGCTGCGCGCCGCCCGGATGCGTGCGCTCGGGGTCTGACGTCAGGTGTCGACGACGAGCGTGAACGGCCCGTCGTTGACCAGGCTGACCTGCATCTGAGCTCCAAAGACGCCCGTCGCGACGCTCGCTCCGAGCTGGCGCAGGCGCTCGACGACGGCCTGCACGAGGGGCTCGGCGACGGGGCCCGGGGCCGCGGCGTTCCACGACGGGCGGCGGCCCTTGCGCGTGTCGGCGTACAGCGTGAACTGGCTGATCACCAGCAGCGGCGCGGCCAGGTCCGCGGCCGAGCGCTCACCGTCCAGGATCCGCAGCGTGTAGAGCTTGCTTGCCAGCGCGTGGGCCTGGTCGATCCCGTCGTCCACCTTGACACCCACCAGCACCAGCAGGCCCGCACCGATCTCGCCCACCACCGCCCCGTCCACGGTGACGCTGGCAGCACTGACCCGCTGGATGACCGCACGCACTCCCGCAGTCTGTCGTGCGGGTTTCGGCCGGGTTTTGTCGGTGGCACGTCCTACGGTCCTTCCTGTGCGACTCCTTCACACCTCCGACTGGCATCTCGGCCGCTCGCTGCACCGCGCTGACCTGCGGGAAGCTCAGGCGGAGTTCCTCGATGCGCTGGTGGGGGTGGTGCGCTCGGAGCGGGTTGATGCGGTGCTCGTCTGCGGCGATGTCTATGACCGCGCGGTGCCGCCCCTGGACGCGGTGCAGCTTTGCGAGGATGCCCTGGTCCGGCTGCGTGACGCCGGTGCCCGCGTGGTCGTCATCAGTGGAAACCACGATTCGGCTACCCGGCTCGGGTTCAGCTCCGCGCTGGTGGATGCGTCCGGGGTCCACTTGCGCACCGATCCGGCGCGGGTGGGTTCGCCGGTGCTGCTGTCTGACGCGAGTGGCGAGGTCGGCGTCTACGCATTGCCCTATCTCGAGCCCGAGTCCGCGCGCGTGCTGCTGCCGTCGGATCCGGGGTCGGCGCAGGAGCCGATCGGTCGCGGTCATGGCGGGGTGCTGCAGCGGGCGATGGCCTGCGTGCGCGCCGATCGCGCGGCGCGGGGGCTGAAGCGAGCCGTGGTCATGGGTCATGCCTGGGTTGCGGGGGGAGCGGCCAGCGAGAGCGAGCGCGACATCTCGGTGGGTGGCGTCGGCCAGGTGGGCGCCGGAATCTTCGAGGGCGCCGAGTATGTCGCGCTCGGGCATCTGCACGCGCCGCAAACGCTGAGCGAGACGGTGCGTTACAGCGGTTCGCCGCTCGCGTACTCGTTCGGGGAGGCGGGGCAGCGCAAGGGCAGCTGGCTCGTCGAGCTGGACGCATCCGGCCGGGTTCGCGTCGAGGCCGTCCCGGCACCGGTGCCCAGGAAGCTGACGAGCATCCGCGGGCATCTCGAGGATCTCCTGAACGATCCCGGGCTGAGCGCGGTCGAAGACCATTTTCTTTCGGTGGTGCTCACCGATCCTGGCCGGCCGGCGGATCCGATGACCCGGCTGCGGCGCCGGTTCGGCCATGTTCTGGTCCTGGAGCACGCGCCGGAAGGGGCCCTCACGGTCGAGGGGAGTTACCGGACGCGGCTGGCCGGTCGTGACGATCTGTCGGTGGCCCGCGACTTCGTCACCCACGTGCGCGGTAGCGCCCCGGATCCTGAGGAGGACCGGCTGCTCGCCGAGGCGTTCGAGGTCCTGGGCCGCCGATCGCGGGACGTGGCCTGATATGCGTCCGCACCGGTTGGAGCTCACCGCATTCGGGTCGTTCGCTGATCGCGTGGTGGTCGATTTCGACCGCCTCGGCCAGGGCGGCCTTTTTCTGATGCACGGCGAGACGGGTGCCGGGAAGACGACCGTGCTCGACGGGCTCTCGTTCGCGCTTTACGGCCGGGTGCCCGGAGTGCGCGGAGTCGGGCGGCTGAGATCCGATCATGCGGCTGCTGACACGCGGACACTGGTCCGGCTCGAGGTCACGATCGCCGGGCGGCGGCTACGCATCACCCGCACTCCCGCCCAGGCGCGTCCCAAGCGGCGCGGCACCGGTGCCACCACCGAGCCGGCGAGCGTCTGTCTTGAGGAGTGGAACGCCGCGGCTGCCGGCGAGTGGTGGCCCCGTTCCACCCGGGTCGGCGAGGTCGACCTGGAGCTTTCCGAGCTGCTGGGGATGTCGGCCGAGCAGTTTCACCAGGTGGTCCTGCTTCCCCAGGGCCAGTTCGCCAAGTTTCTGCACAGTGATGCGAGTGAGCGCACCGCGCTCCTGCAGCGGCTTTTCGGTACCGACCGGTTCCGGCGCGTCGAGGAGTGGCTGGCCGAGCAGCGGCGAGAGTCCAGGGAAGCGCTCGAGCAGGCGCGCCATGGCGTGCGCCGGCTCCTTGCCCGCGTCGCGCAGGCCTGTGGCGTGGCAGAGCCCGACCCGGGCGAGGAGCCCGGGGCCGAGTGGGTGGCCGCGTGGGTGGCAGAGCGCCTGGTCGCCGCGCGGGAGGCGGCGTCGGCGGCCGAGGCTGCAGCCGAGACGGCACGGGCGCAGCAGGCACACGCGCAAGCGGCCGAGGCCGAGGCCGTCGACCTGGCGCGGCGCCAGCAGCGCCGGGCCGCAGCACTCGAGCGACAGCGCGTCCTGAAGGCCGGCGGCGCCGAGGTGGCGCGGGCGGAGGCCGAGATCGAATCGGCGCGACGGGCTGCGGGGGTGGCTTCGGCGCTGCGGGAGCACTCCCGCCGGACGGCTGGGGTCGAGCAGGCCCGCCGGCGCCGGCAGGAGTCGCTGCGCACGCTCCCGGATGTTCTGATGGCGGCGCCTGCGGCGCAGCTTCGTGCGGCAGCCGCTTCGGGCCGCGAGACCCTGGGCCGGCTGACCGAGGCGGGCGAGCTCGAGCGCTCGGTGGCCGCGACGGCTGGCGAGCAGAGCACGGCCTCGCGCGCCGCCGAGATGGCCGGGCTGAGACTGGCTGAGCTGGTTCCGCTGGTCGAGCAAGCGCCGGCGCAGCAGGCAGGGTTCCAGGCTCGTATCGCTGCTGCCCGGCAGGCCGCGGTGGAGCTGCCGGTGGCGAAGCTCGCCGCGCAGCAGGCGGCCGAGGCACTTACCGCGGCCAAGCTGCGTGACGCCCGCAAAGCTGAGGTGGCGCTGCTCTCGCGCGAGCATCTGGAAGCCCGGGAGGCCGCTCTGCGCCTTCGGGAGGCGTTCACCACCCTGCGATCCGACCGGGTCGACGGGATGATCGCCGAGCTGGCGGCGGCGCTCGTCGACGATGCGCCGTGCCCGGTGTGCGGGGCGATCGAGCATCCCGATCCGTCGCAGGTGCGCGGGCGGCAGGTTTCGCGGGCTGATGAGGTGGCCGCGGCGAGTGCCTCCGACGAGGCGCAAGATCGCGCTAGGAGCATCGGCGAGCAGCTGGCCGCCGCCCAGGCCGCGCTCGAAGGAGCCCTTGAGCGGCTCTGCGAGCTGCAGCGCGATGGTGTCGAGGTCGAGCGGCTGCGGGCCGAACACCAGAGCTGTTCCGACGCTGTCGAGCGTCTCACCCTCGACGCCGGCGTTCTCGCGGCCGCCGAGGCGGAGCTGGCCCGTGCGGCGTGTGAGCTGACCGAGCGGCGCGAGGAGGTGGTGCGCCTCGAGGCGGCTCGGTCGGCGGCGCAGCAGCAGGAGTCGGGGGCGGCGGCGCGCGGCGCGCAGTTGCAGAGCCGGCTGCGTGAGCTGCTGGCCGGGGCGCCTGACGTCGAGACCGCCCGGCGTGTGACCGGCGACCTGATCGAGACGGTCGAGGCGGCGCTTGCCGCCGATGCGGCCCTCATGGAGGCGGAGCGGGAGCGCTCGGCGGCCGAGGGGCTGGCTGTCCAGGCGGCTCTCGAAGCGGGCTTCGCCGACGTCGCTGCGGCGCAGGCGGCTGTACGCGACGAGCAGGCCTTGGCCGCGCTCCTGTCGTCGGTCACCGCAGCCCGCGAGCAAGCCGCAGCCGTTGCCGCCCAGCTCGCCGATCCCGAGCTCGACGTGGCGATGGCCCCCGAGGCGCCGGTGCGCGAGGCGGCGGCGCGCAGCCGGGCGGCACTGGCAGCGGGGCGCCAGGCGGAGCAGCAATGGGCGACGGCCTCGCAGCGCGTCGAGCAGCTCGTCGTGCTCGAGCGTGAGCTGGGGGAGCGGCTTGTCGAGCTGCTGCCTGTCGCCGAGGCCGCTCAACGGGCCAAGGAGCTGGCCGATCTCGCAGCCGGGACAGGTCCAAACCGGCTGAACATGCCGCTGTCGGCGTACGTCCTGGCGGCAAGGCTCGAAGAAGTTGCCGAGGTGGCGAGCGGCCGGTTGCGGGCGATGACCCAGGGTCGGTACACGCTGATCCATAGCGATGCGCGGGCCGGCAATGCTCGCTCGGGGCTGCGCCTGCTGGTTTCCGATGCCTGGACCGGCCAGGACCGGGATACGGCGACGCTTTCCGGCGGGGAGACCTTCCTGGCCAGCCTCGCGCTCGCGCTGGGCCTGGCCGAGGTGGTCACCGCATCGGCGGGCGGGGCGCCGCTGGATGCGCTCTTCGTCGACGAGGGATTCGGATCGCTGGACGAGGAGACGCTCGATGAGGTTCTCGACGTCCTCGATGGGCTACGCGAGGGCGGCCGGCTGGTCGGCATCGTCAGTCACGTGCCGCACCTGCGCGACCGCATCCCGAGCCAGGTGCGGGTCAGCAAGGGCACGTCCGGCAGCACGGTGACCCAGCATGATGGCGCCGGCGGTCACGACGACGGGATCGAGCCGGCGGCCGAGGACGTGGTGGTGCGGCTGCCGGACCCCGCGCCGGCGTCCCTACGGGTGGGTGATCCAGAGCAGCTGGCTCTGCTCGCAGCGCAGTGAGCGCCGTCCGAGGTTCAGCGGCCGGTACGCAGCCGGTAGAGCGCGAAGCGCAGGCGTTTGTAGAGCGAGGGGTTCACCGGCCGGGCGACGGGAGTATCGAGCCGGCGCTGGACGCTGCGGCCGTGGGCTGACAGCTCATGAGTGGGTGAGCTGCGCGCCCAGGAGAGGTCGAACTCCCGGTCGAGCTCGGGGTCCGCCGTGACTGGTGGTCGATGGTCGTGCACACCTCAATAAACAACCCGGCGCTCGATCGCGTGCCGGGCGCGAACTGTGAATTCGCTGAGAGAACCGCATGCCACTTTGATATGCTTGCCGATAAGCAATTAAGTTGGTCGAAGGAGATGGTCGTGGCCGCAGTACCGGCTCGCCCGGCATCTGCTCCTGCTCATGACCCGTCTTCTGCACTCGATCCGCTGCCAGTGGGAGATCACGAAACGGTCGGACGTCTGCAGTTCGCCCTGGCTCGTAGCTCGCGACTGCTGCGGGAGACGGCGACCGGCGGCCTGACGCCCACCCAACTTGCCGTGCTGGGCGTGCTCCTTCGCGAGGGTCCACGACAGCTCACGGAGTTGGCCGCTGTCGAGCGGATCAATCCCACATTGCTCAGCCGGGTCGTCGGGCGTCTCGAGGACGACGGGCTCGTCAAGCGCTGCGCTCAGGAGCAGGACCGGCGCTCCTACCAGGTCAGCATCACCGACGCGGGCCGCGCCCTTGCCGAGGGGCTGCGCCACGAGCGGTGCGCCGCCCTGGCACAGCGGCTGGCCCGGCTCGATCCGGGGCATGCCGAGTCGCTTTTTGCAGCACTCCCGGCGCTGGAAGCGCTGGCCGATCAGCTGGCCACCGACCGGAAGGACTGATGAGCACCCCCGTCTCCGACGACCCGCAGGAGCTCGCGCCGGCGTCCGAGCTGTCGCTGCGACCGCGCGGCAGCCGCCGCGCCGCCACGTTCGCCGCCCTCGCCAACCCCAACTTTCGCCGGTTCTTCTACGGCCAGGCCGTATCGATGATCGGCACCTGGATGCAGTCCGTTGCCCAGTCATGGCTCGTGCTCGAGCTCACCGGTTCCGGTACGGCACTCGGTCTGGTGATCGCCCTGCAGACGCTTCCGGTGCTGTTCGGGGCACCGTACGCCGGGCTGATCGCCGATCGCGTCGACAAGCGGCGGCTGCTGGTCGCCACCCAGACGGCGATGGGCATCCTCGCCCTCGCGTTAGGGCTGCTCACCGTGACCGGGAGCGTCCGGCTCTGGATGGTTTACGTGCTTGCCGTCGCGCTCGGCGCGGCGAACGCCATCGACAACCCCACCCGGCAGTCCTTCGTCCTGGAGATGGTCGGCCCCGAGTACCTGCGCAACGCGGTCACCCTCAACTCGGTGCTGGTCAACGCGGCACGCGCGATCGGCCCCGCCGTCGCGGGCGTGCTCATCGCCACCATCGGCGTCGGGGTCTGCTTCCTGGTCAACGCCGGCACGTTCGTCGCGGTCATCGCGGCGCTCGCCACCCTGGACCGCAGCTTGCTGCGCCCCTCGCCGCCGGCGCCCCGCGAGCGTGGCCAGCTGCGTGAAGGGTTCGCGTACGTACGCCGCACGCCGGCGCTCGTGGTCCCGCTCGGGATGATGGCGGTGATCGGCATGCTGGCCTACGAGTTCCAGGTGGTGCTGCCCGTCGTCGCGCGCACGACCTTCCACGGGGGCGCGCAGGCGTACGGCTTCCTGACGGCGGCGATGGGCGCGGGCGCGGTGATCGGTGGGCTCGCCGTCGCGTCCCGGTCGTTCACCGGCACCCGCGCGCTGGTCTGGGCGGCGGCCATCTTCGGCGGCGTGATCCTGCTCGCGGCCGCGGCGCCCAACCTTCTGCTTGCCTGCGTCGCGATGGCCCTCGTCGGCGCCGGCAGCGTCGGCTTCCTGGCCATCGGCAACGCGACGCTGCAGCTGTCGGCGTCCCCCATGATGCGGGGGCGGGTGATGGCCTTGTGGGCTGTCGCCTTCCTGGGTTCGACCCCGATCGGCGGCCCCGTCGCCGGCTACGTCAGCCAGCACTTCGGCGGGCGCGCCGGCCTGATTCTGGCCGGGGTCTCCTGCCTGGTCGCCGCTCTCGGCGGTTGGTATGCCCTTCGCCGGGCCACGGCGGGGCCCGGCCAGCAGGCCCGCGCCGAGGCCTCGGGCGCAGCACAGGTGCCGGTCGCTGCCTGATCGGCTGCCCGAACGGCGCCGGGCGGGCAGGATGCGGGGGTGCGCACTCCGTGGGTGGTGGGGATCTCGGGCGCGTCCGGGACCCCGTACGCCCGCTCGGTGTTGCGGGGGCTGATAGCCGCGGGCGAGCCGGTCGACCTGATCGTGAGCCGCGCCGCGCGCCTCACCTTGCTCGACGAGACGGGCGTGGCCTGGCGGGATGACCCCGACCACGTCGCCGAGTGGCTGGACGGCCCGGCGCGCCTCGACATCCGGCTCTGGCCCGCTGCTGACCTGGCCGCCGGCCCGTCCAGCGGCTCCTACCCGGCCCGGGGCATGATCGTCGTCCCGGCGTCGACCGAGGCGGTGGCCGGCATCGCGCTCGGCCTGTCCAAGGACCTGCTGCAGCGCTCGGCGGCAGTGACCCTGAAGGAAGGCCGCCCGCTCGCCGTCGTCCCGCGGGAGATGCCGCTCGCCCGCGCGACGCTGGTGCACCTGCTGTCCCTGCATGACGCCGGTGCGATCGTGGCCCCGGCCAGCCCGGGCTTCTATGCCGGCGCCCGGGACGCTGAAGCGCTCGCCGATTTCGTGGCGGCCAAGGTGCTGGACGCCGTGGGCGTCGAGCACCGGCTGATGCGGCGCTGGACCGGCGAGCTGGGCGCGGCCCGCCGCCAATCCGACTAATCTTCCCAGCGTGGATCAGCGCCTGAAAGACGAGCTTGCCGCCAAGGTCGAAGCCGGGGAGCGGCTCAGCCGCGCCGACGGTGAGGCCCTCTACGCCTGCGACGACCTGGCCTGGCTCGGCGGCCTCGCCCACGGGGTGCGCACCAAGCTCAACGGTGACCGGGTCTTTTTCAACGTCAACCGGCATCTGAACCTGACCAACGTCTGCAACGCTTCCTGCGCCTACTGCTCGTTCCAGCGCAAGCCCGGCGAGAAGGACGCGTACACGATGCGCGTCGAGGAGGCCGTCCGGCTGGCGAAGGAGATGGAGCCGCCGGCATCACCGAGCTGCACATCGTCAACGGCCTGCACCCCACGCTGCCGTGGCGCTACTACCCGCGGGTTCTTTCGGAGCTGAAGGCCGCGCTGCCGTCGGTCGCGCTGAAGGCCTTCACCGCCACCGAGATCCACTGGTTCGAGAAGATCAGCGGCCTGTCAGCCGACGAGATGCTTGACGAGCTGATCGATGCCGGCCTGGAGTCGCTCACCGGCGGCGGCGCCGAGATCTTCGACTGGGAGGTCCGCCAGCAGATCGTCGACCACGACACCCACTGGGAGGACTGGTCGCGCATCCACCGCCTCGCGCACCAGAAGGGGCTGCGCACCCCGTGCACCATGCTCTACGGCCACATCGAGGAGCCGCGCCACCGGGTCGACCACGTGCTGCGGTTGCGCGAGCTGCAGGACGAGACCGGCGGCTTCACCGTCTTCATCCCGCTGCGCTACCAGCACGACGCGGTCGGCGACCCGCGTAACCGGCTGCAGGACACGAACCACGATGGCCACCGGCGCCGAGGCGCTGAAGACGTTCGCCGTCAGCCGCCTGCTGTTCGACAACATCCCGCACGTGAAGAACTTCTGGGTCATGCACGGGCTGGAGACGGCGTCGCTCTCGCTCTCGTTCGGTGCCGACGACCTCGACGGCAGCGTCGTCGAGTACAAGATCACGCATGACGCCGACGGCTTCGGCACGCCGAACACGATGACCCGCGAGAACCTGCTGGACCTCATCCGCGAGGCAGGCTTCCGCCCGGTCGAGCGTGACACCCGCTACGGGACGATCCGGGAGTACGACGGCCCGGTCCAGCCTTCGCGGGCGGCGATCGCGTGAGCCGGGCCGCCGGCGCGCCGCCGGGGATCGGGTCGATCACGGCGCTGGCATTCGTCGTGGTGCTCGTGCCGGCGATTGTCGCGGCGTCGCTGCTGCGCGCCTTCGGAGCGGCTCTGCGCCCTGGCCTGCATGCTGGGCTTGCTCGTGGCCTTCATCGGGATGGCGGCCTACCCCAGGGTGCTCAAGCGACTCGGCTGGCTGCCCGGCCCCCGGGAGGCGGCTCATGAGTAACCGTCCGCGGTCCGATCACCCGGACGTACGCGAGTTACCTGGGGCTGCGCCTCGTATTGTTCGCTGCTGCCCTCGCGATCTGCATCGTGCTCGGCATGAACGGTCTGCTGGCGGTGGTCGTCGCACTCCTGGTCAGCGGGGTCGTCGCCTATCCGCTCGCCCGCCGCCAGCGCGATGAGATCGCCCGCGCCTTCCAGCAGCGCCGAGGCGGCCGGTAGCCGCATGCCGCACTGGGTCCCTTCCTGGCAGCTTGCTGCCACGGTTGCGAGTTCCCTCGCTGCCATTTCCGTGGCGCTGCGGATCCGGATGCGCGGCAAAACCGGCACGCGGGAACGCCGGCTGGCCCTCACCGGGCTGGTCGGCTGGCAGGCCGCGGTGCTCATCGCCGCCTACGGGCTCTGGCAGTTCACCGGCTCGAAAGCCCTGGTCGGCACGAGCGATGGGGTCGAGCGTGGCCGCCGGCTCTGGGATTTCGAACGGCGCCTGCAGCTGCCGAGTGAGGCGTCGTTCCAGCGGCTGTTCCTCCCGCACCACACCTTCGTCCGGTTCCTGAACCTGTATTACGTGGTGGCGCATTACAACGTGCTGCTGCTGATGCTCGGCTGGCTGATCTGGCGCCATCGCGACCGTTACGCCGAGGCCCGCACCGTCATTCTCCTCGCGACCTTCGCCTGCCTTGCCGTCCAGCTCATCTCGGTTGCGCCGCCGCGGCTCATCGGAGGCCACGGCATCGTCGACACGCCCTTGCTCTACGGGCAGTCGGTCTACGGTCCGATCGGTCAGGGCTTCAGCGACCAGTACTCCGCCATGCCGTCGGTGCACATCGCGTGGTCCTCGGCGGTCGCGTTCTTCATCTGGCGCTCGACGACCAGCCGCTGGCGTTACCTCGGGGTCGCCCATGCGCTGCTCACGTGGATCGTCGTGGTCGCGACCGGAAACCACTACTGGCTCGACGGCATCGCGGCGATCGCGATCCTCGCGCTCTCCTTCTGGACGGTGCGGCTGGGCAGCTACCTTCGCGGCTGGGTGTCACAGTGGCAGGTGTGGAGCCGAGTACCCGTCCTCGCCGCGTGGCCTGCTTCGGTCTCGCTCTCGTCAGCGCAGCCGTCATCGCTGGATGCGCAAGCGGTTCCGGTCCCGGTGCCGTCCCCTCAAGCACACCGAGCATCGTCGCTGCCACCCAACCGCTGACCGGACTCCCGGTGGCCCCGGGCTCGGCGGCAGCCACGCGCCCGGCGCTATTCGTCAAGATCGAGAACGCTCCGCAGGCGCGCCCGCAGACCGGGTTGGACAAGGCCGACGTCGTCTACGAGGCGATCGCCGAGGGCGGCATCACGCGCTTCGCCGCCATCTTCCAGAGCACCGACCCCGGCGAGCTCGGCCCGGTGCGTTCGGTCCGGCCGCAGGACCCGGACATTGCCGCGCCGCTGCACGGGATCGCGGCCTTCTCCGGTGGCATCCCCCCGACCGTCAACGACCTGTCGACCGTCGCGCAGGACCTGTCCGCCGACACCGGCGCCGCGGCGTCGGCGTATCACCGCACGGCCGACCGGTCGGCGCCGCACAACCTTTACGCCAGCGCGTCCAAGCTCTGGGCGCTGGCCGCGCCCCCGTACGACTCACCGCCGCAGCCGCTGTTCGACTATGGAGCGCTGCCTGCCGGAGCGACGCCTGCCGCCTCCGTCGACGTGCCCATGTCCAGCGTGGCCGACGTGCGCTGGACCTGGGACGGGAAGGCGTGGCGGCGCAGCCAGGGCGGGGCGCCGTTCACGGTCACCGGCAGCGGGCGGATCGGTCCGGTGAATGTGATCTTGCAGTACGTGCGGATCGCGAGCGCCGGCTACCGGGACGTCGCCGGCACCCCGGTGCCCACCTCGGTCGTCCTCGGAACCGGTAAGGCGCAGCTGCTGCGCCGCGGGAAGATCATCACTGGGACGTGGGCCAAAGCGGAACGCTTGGATGTCACGCAATTCACCACGGCGGACGGCCGGCCGCTGGCGCTGCAGCCGGGACGCACCTGGGTCGAGCTCGTACCGGACACCGCGAGCGTCACCGTGACCCCGTGACCGTTGCGTACCGCGCGTAGATGCTGATGCGGGCGGTAACGTGCCGAAAAGTGAGCAGCAGCGGGCAGCAGCGCGACGTTCCGCAGCGTCCCCGGGTCGGCCACATCCAGTTCCTGAACTGCCTGCCCCTGTACTGGGGGCTGGTGCGCAGCGGTGCGCTGCTCGACGTCGTCCTGACGAAGGACACCCCTGACCGGCTCAATGACGCCCTCGTCGCCGGCGACCTCGACATCGGGCCGATCAGCCTGGTGGAGTACCTGCGTCACGCCGATGAGCTGGTCGTACTGCCGGATCTGGCGGTCGGATCCGATGGGCCGGTGCTTTCCGTGGTCATGGTCAGCACCGTGCCGATCGAGCAGATCCGCAGCGTTGCCCTGGGGTCGACCTCGCGCACCAGCGTCCTGCTGGCCCGGCTGCTGCTCGAGCAGACCCACGGCCTGTCACCGTCGTACACCGTGATGCCTCCCGATCTGCGCGCGATGCTGCGCGAGTCGGACGCGGCCGTCGTCATCGGCGATACGGCGCTGCGGGCGACCTTCATCGACGCGCCGCGCATGGGGCTCACGGTGCTCGATCTCGGGACGGCCTGGCACGAGATGTCGGGGCTGCCGATGGTCTTCGCGTTGTGGGCGGCCCGTCGTGAGTATGCCGAGCGGCATCCCGAGCAGGTCCAGCAGGTGGCGGCGGCGTTCCGGGCCAGCCTGGACCTTGCGCTGGCCCAGGTGGCCGACGTGGCACTCGACGCGGCCCGCTGGGAAGAGTTCGACCCCGAATTGCTGGCGCGCTATTTCACGACGCTGGACTTTCGGCTCGGTCCCCGCCAGCAGGAGGGAATCCGCGAGTTCGCCAAGCGGGCGGCAGCGGCGGGTGAGGTGCCTTTGCTCCCCGAAATCCGGTTCGCCACGGTCTGAATGGGCCCGTTGGCAGCAGAAAATCGCTCGAATTGACCAGTTCCACGAACGGTACGTTTCGGTACAACTAGTCAGGTGACGATCGCTCCGCCAGCGCCGGTACGCGTACTGGTGGCTGACGACAGCGTGGGCGTGCGAGAGCTGCTGGTGCTGCTGCTCAACATGGAGGCCACCTTCACGGTCGTGGGACAGGCCCGTGACGGTGTCGATGCGGTCAGTCTGGCCGAGACCCTGCAGCCGGATCTCGTCATCCTCGACGTCTCGATGCCCCGCCTCGACGGGATCGAGGCTCTCCCGCAAGTGCGCGCCGTCTGCCCGCGCTCGCAGGTGGTCATCTTCACCGGCGATTCCGACACCACCGTGGAGTCGGAGGCGCGGGCGGCGGGTGCGGCCGCGGTCATCGCCAAGGACATGGGCGCGGCGAGCCTCGTGGAGGAGCTCAGCGCGCTGTTCGAGTCGCGGCGGATCGACGAGCTGCCGGTTACCGGCTGAGCGGCCGGCTCATGGCGAGTCGAGCTCGAAGACGTACTCCACGTCGCGGATGAGGCGGGCCAGTGCCTGCGGCGGAAGGATCGCCGCGTCGGCCGGGTCGTCGGAGAGCGGATTCACCTGCGTGGCGAAGGCGGCTACGGCGGCGCGCTTGGCGTCGCGCACGTCATCGGGAAGAAGCACCCGGCGAGCCTGCCGCCAGGGCACCCGGGGGTCAGCCGGCTCGGCCCAGTGCCACATCCACACCGGGTAGGCGAGCACCCGCGCCGTCGCGCCGGCGGCGGTGATCGCGGCCGCGCCGGCGGCGGCGTGGTCGGGGTGCCCGTCTCCGGTCCACGGGGCAAGGCACCAGGCCTGCCCGCGGTCGGCCGTGCGCGCGAGGATGTGCATCACCGCCGCCGTGATTCGGGCACCGTAGGACTCGGCGCGCCGGACGTCTCCGTCCGGCATCCGGAGCCGCTCGATCGACGCCGGCTTCAGCCCGAGGATCGCCAGCGCCTGCTCGGACTCGCTGATCCGGCGAGCCGCCAGCTCCCGCGGGGTGAGCGTCGGCGATCTCGGGTGCGACGCCTCCCCGTCGGTGACCGCCACGATGTGGATGGTGGTGCCGGCTCGCGCGAGCAGGCTGATCAGCCCTCCGACGCCCAGCACCTCGTCGTCGGGATGGGGAGCGACGACGACCGCCGTTGCCGGCGGGGACGGCATGCGCAGCTTCGGGCGGCCCGCGAGCTCCCGCCAGCTCTGCCAGACGTGCTCGGGCGTCCCGTCACCGGCCAGGTCGACCATGTTCCGCCTCCTCCCTCGTACCATCGGCGGGTGAGCCTCGCTGACGTCTTGGACCACGCTGCCGGCGGAGGACGTATCGACGCCGCCCAGGCGCTCGCCCTCTACCAGCACGCCCCCTTCCACCAGCTCGGCGCGGCCGCGGATGCCGTTCGGCGGCGCCGCTTCGCCGGAACCGAGCACATCGCCACCTATCTGATCGATCGCAACATCAACTACACCAATGTCTGCGTCACCGCCTGCCGTTTCTGCGCCTTTTACCGGGCGCCGAAATCGGAGGAGGGGTGGGTGCGCAGCGTCGAGGACATTGTCGAGCGTTGCCGCGAGGCCGTCGACCTCGGTGCGACGCAGATCATGCTTCAGGGCGGCCACCATCCCGATTTCGGAATCGAGTGGTACGAGGGCACTTTCTCGGCGATCAAGGCCGCCTTCCCACAGCTCGCCTTGCACTCGCTGGGGGCGTCCGAGGTCGTCCACATCGGACGCGTCAGCGGGCTCGAGCACGCCGAGGTGATCCGCCGCCTCGCGGCGGCCGGGCTCGACAGCTTCGCCGGGGCCGGCGCCGAGATCCTGGTGGCCCGGCCGCGCACCGCGATCGCCCCGCTCAAGGAGAGCGGCGAGACCTGGCTCGCGGTCATGGAAACGGCCCACGGGCTCGGGGTGGAGTCGACCGCGACCTTCATGATGGGCACCGGCGAGAGCGACGAGGAGCGCATCGAGCACCTGCGGATGATTCGTGACGTGCAGGACCGTACCGGCGGCTTCCGCTCGTTCATCCCGTGGACCTACCAGTCCGAGAACAACCACCTCGGCGATATCGCGCACGCCTCGATCTACGAGTACCTGCGCCTCGTCGCCGTCGCCCGGTTGTACTTCGACAACATCGCCCACCTGCAGGGCTCGTGGCTCACCACCGGCAAGACCGCCGGTCAGCTCACCCTGCACATGGGTGCCGACGACCTGGGCTCGGTGATGCTCGAGGAGAACGTCGTCTCGTCGGCCGGCGCGAAGCACCGCACCAACCGCCTCGAGCTGCTCTCGCTCATCCGCTCCGCCGGCCGGGTTCCCGCCCAGCGCGACACGCTCTACAACCACCTCGTGGTGCATGACGACCCCGCCAACGACCCGGTCGATGACAGGGTCCGCTCGCACGTCAGCTCGACGGCGCTGCAGCTCACCCCGGCCTGAGCGCGGCAGCAAGATGAGCCGGGGAAGGGGGGTAGAGCGAGTTCGCTGAGCGTGCTGTACGGCATCGCTGCATTTGGCTGGGCAGCGTACGGAGTGATGCCCATTGTGCCGGCACCAGTCCTCGTAGTACTTCGCCAGTCGTCCCGTCGTCCCAGTTCAGAGGCCGGTTTTTGTCGGTGGTGGTCGGTAGCGTTTCGCTATGAATCCGGTCTGCGTGTTGCCTGTCCAGCCGTCCTGCCCGTCGCCGTCCTCGCCGTCGTTCACTCCCGACGGGTTAGCGAATCTCACCGATGCGGAGGTGGAGGATTCGTTGAGAACGTGGGCGGGTCGGGTGGCTGCGGGTGAGGCGCGGCTGATGGCGTATATCGGTGAGTTCGATGAGCGGCGGGCGTGGGCGGTGCCGGGTGTGCTGTCGTGTGCGCATTGGTTGTGTTGGCGGCTCGGGATGGGGCAGAACGCGGCCGGGGAACGGGTGCGGGTGGCGCGGGCGCTGCGCCGGCTTCCGGCTACGTCGGCGGCGTTCGCTGCTGGCCGGTTGTCGTTCACGCAGGTGCGGGCGATCAGCCGGGTCGCGACCGGCGGCGATGAGCAGGACTACATCGCCATGGCCCGTCATGCCACTGGCGGGCAGCTTGAACGGCTCGTCAGTGGGGTGCGCCGGGCCCGCAAACTTCACCAGCGGCGTAAGGCAGCCGAAGCCGCCGCCGCGGCAGGCGAGCCGCCGCCGGTAGCTGAACGGATCCGGGTGTTCAGCCGCTATGACGGCGATGGTGACCTGCACATCACGATCCGTGCCGGTGCCGCTGACGGCGCGGTCCTGCTGGCCGCGATCGACGCTGCCGCACCGACCTCGACAGCAATACGGGACCCTGAACGCGGCAACAACGTATCGCCGACCTCAGCGCTTCTGCTGACCAACCGGCACTACGTGTACGAGACGCGAAGCGGCGACGACGCGCTGCTGGTCGCGCTCAACCTCGACGACGAGCCGCTGAGCGTGGCGGTTCGCGCGCGGGTGGAGGCCGGCTCGTCGGCCCCTCCCCAGGAGGTCGTCGACGAGGTGGTCGTCGAGCTCCACGGCTGGCGGATCCTGAGCCGCGCTTAGCACCGGTTGGTCACAACGCCGGCGGTGCAGTGCCGGCCGAGCATGCCTGCGCCGCCCTTGGATCGTCGAGGCCACGGGGAGCTTATCCCCGATATGAGGTTTGCGCACGACCATTGAGAATGAGAATCATTTTCAATTACGGTTCCGGTGTTCTTGTAGCTCGCCCAGCCCAGGAGTTGCCGTGACGACGTTGCCCGTCGCAACGACCTCGCTGATCGCTGCCGGTATCGGGGGCGTTCGACGATGAGCGCACCGATTTGGATGGCGTGTCCGCCGGAGGTGCACTCGGCGTTGCTGAGCAGCGGCCCGGGGCCGGGCTCGCTGTTCGCCGCGGCGACGGCGTGGAGCGCGCTGAGTGCCGAGATGCCTCGGCGGCGGAAGAGCTCGGCGGGTTGCTGGCGTCGACGCAGGCCGGGCCGTGGCAGGGGCCGAGCGCCGAGTCCTACGTGGCCGCCCATGCCCCGTATCTGGCGTGGTTGACGCGGGCCAGCGCCCGCAGCGCCGCGGCGGCCGCACAGCACGAGACGGCGGGCGCTGCCTACGCCGCCGCGTTGGCGGCGATGCCGACCCTGCCGGAGCTGGCCACCAACCACGCCGTCCACGGCGCGCTGTTGGCGACGAACTTCTTTGGTATCAATACCATTGCGATCGCGGTCAACGAGGCCGACTATGCGCGGATGTGGGTCCAGGCCGCCAGCACGATGACGACCTATCAAGCCGTCGCCACGGCCGCGGTGGCGGCCACGCCGCCGACCGAACCGTCGCCGCAGATCCTAAAATCCAACACCGCCATGCCACACGACCACGAGGCAGACGACGACCACCACGACCACGACCACGGGTTCGACAGCCCGCTCAATCGGTTCGTCGCCCAGATCCTGCGGCTGTTCGGCACCGAGTGGGATCCGGTCGAGGGAACGCTCGACGGACTGCCTTATGAGGCCTATGCCAGTCCTGGGGACGTGCTCTGGTGGGCGGCTCGAGCCCTGGAGCTATTTTCGGATTTTCAACAATTCGGGGCGTTGTTGCAGCAAAACCCGGCGGCGGCTTTCCAGTTCATCACCGAGCTCGCCCTGTTCGACTGGCCGACTCACCTAGCCCAGCTCGCCAGTTGGCTCCCGGCGCAGCCGCAGTTGCTCCTGCTGCCCGTGCTCGTCGCCGTGACACCTCTCGGGGCGCTGGGCGGTTTTGCGGGCCTGGCCGGCCTTGCGGCCCTACCTGTACCGGTCGCGGCGCAGGCGCACCCACCCGCTGAAGCAGTGCCCGCCTTGCCGGTGGCGTTGGGCACGGCCCCAACCGCCGCACCCGCGGCGGCCCCCCGCGCGGCGCCCGCGTCCGCGCCAGGCCCCACGGCCAGCGCGGCGGCCGGCCCGGCCTCACCCGCGCCGCCGCCCTCGGGTGCGACCCCATTCGTGCCTCCTTATGTCGTTGCGCCTCCCGGTTCGGCCGTGATTCGGGGATGCCTACCAGCGCTGCCGTCAGCGCGAAAAGGAAGGTGCCGGAGCTCATCGGCTGCCGCGGTGG
>CAVXYJ010000012.1:0-36538 GCA_963765845.1 uncultured Actinomycetota bacterium | reverse complement strand
TCCCGACGCCGCAGTGGTCGGGCCGCCGGCCACAGCACTGGTCGCCGGGCTCGCGGACAGCGATGTGGTGCTGCTGGAAAACCTGCGCTTCGATCCGGGTGAGACGAGCAAGGACGCCGGCCTGCGCGGCGCCTTCGGCGACAGGCTCGCGTCGCTCGGCTCGCTGGGCACGTCACCCGGTGCCTACGTGGACGACGCGTTCGGGGCGGTGCACCGCGCCCACGCGTCGGTGGTCGAGCTACCGGCTCGGCTGCCGCACTACGCGGGCGGCCTGGTGCTGCGCGAGGTCGAGGTGCTCAAGCGCCTGACCGAGGCGCCGGCCAAGCCCTACGTGGTGATCCTCGGCGGTAGCAAGGTCAGCGACAAGCTGGCCGTCATACAGACCCTGCTGCCGAAGGTCGACCGGCTGCTCATCGGCGGCGGCATGTGCTTCACCTTCCTTGCGGCACAAGGACACGGCGTGGGCGGCTCGCTGCTGGAGGAGGCGATGGTCGACACCTGCGCCCAGCTGCTGGCCAGTGCCGGCGGGCGGATCCTGCTGCCATCCGACGTGGTTGTCGCCGCTGAGGTGTCGGCTGATGCGCAGGCCGCGGTCGTCCCCGCTGATGCCATTCCCAGCGGCATGAAGGGCCTCGACATCGGGCCGGCAAGCGGCGCCGAGTTCGCCGCCGCGCTGGCGGGTGCGGCGACGGTGTTCTGGAACGGCCCGATGGGCGTGTTCGAACTGGCGCCCTTTGCCGAGGGCACCCGCGCCGTCGCAGCGGCGGTCGCTGACTTGCCGTCGGCGCTCACGGTGGTGGGCGGCGGCGATAGCGCGGCCGCCGTGCGCGCGCTCGGGTTCGACGAGGCGCGCTTCGGTCACATCTCGACCGGCGGCGGAGCGAGCCTGGAGTACCTGGAAGGCAAGGTGTTGCCGGGGCTGGCCGCACTCGATGACGACCGTGCAGCTACCGCGACCCCCGTGACAGGTGGAGAGAACTGATGGCGCGTCCAAGCGGGCGCAAGCCCCTGATCGCGGGCAACTGGAAGATGAACCTCACCCACCTGGAGGCGATCGGCCTGGTGCAGAAGATCGCCTTCGGCCTGCGCGAGCGTGAGGCCGAGGAGGTCGAGGTGGCGGTGCTGCCGCCCTTCACCGCGATCCGCAGCGTCCAGACCCTGATCGAAGGGGACAAGCTGCCGCTGGCCTACGGGGCGCAGGACCTCTCGGCCCACAGCAGCGGTGCGTACACCGGCGAGATCGCCGGATCGATGCTCGCCAAGCTCGCTGCACCTACGTGGCCGTGGGCCACAGCGAGCGCCGCCAGTACCACGGCGAGGACGACGCGACGGTGGCAGCCAAGGCGCGGGCGGCGTACGCCAGCGGTCTCACCCCCGATCATCTGTGTCGGCGAACCGGAGCAGTACGCGAGGAGCAGCGCCATGTCGAGCACGTGCTCGCCTCGCTGACCGGGTGCTCGCCGGGATCCTCGCCGAGCAGATCGAGGAGCCGACCGGGCATCTCGTCATCGCCTACGAGCCGGTGCTGGGCCATCGGGACCGGCAAGACGGCCACGGCCGGCGACGCGCAGGAGATGTGCGGGGCGTTGCGGCGCCGGTTGGCCGAGGTGGTGAGCCCGGTGCTCGCCAGCGCACGCGACTGATCTACGGCGGCTCGGTGAAGGCTTACAACGCCGCCGAGCTGCTCTCCGAACCCGATGTCGACGGCGCTTTGGTGGGCGGGGCGAGTCTGGTGGCCGAGGATTTCTGCGGGATCATACGCGGCGCCCTGCCGGCGAACGCCGGAGCCGGGGGCGCGGGCGGCTCGTGACCCTGCGCTGCGGCCGATCGACGAGCCGGCGGCGGAGGCGATCGTTGCAGGGCGGTGTCCGGAAGGTTGTGATTGCGCGCCCGATTATCCGGCCGAGGGTGATCGCGTGGCGGCGGGCCTGTTTCTGGAGCGATGCGCGGCCGGTATTGATCCGCGCCCGTTCGGAACTTTTCTGATCTGCGTCACTGCGGACCTGCCGCGCGAGAGTGCCAAACGCACAATGGACTCGCCGGGCGCGCGCGTGATCGTCGGCGGCATCGGTTTCCACGGCGCTCCGGACGAGACCGGCCGGGTGAGATCGGCTACGCCATCGTCCCTTCGCAGCGCGCGAACGGGTACGCCACGCAGGCGCTTATCGGCTTGTCGCGCTTGCGCGGCGTCACGGAGCGGTTACTCTGATCGCCGAAACCGGAGTTGACAACGAGGCCAGCCAGGCTGTCCTCAGGAGGGTCGGTTTCACCCGATATGCCGAAGACGGGCAGGTCGCTTGTTTTGGGCTGACGTTGGGCTGCCGGTGATGTAAGCGATTCGCCGCGCAAGAAAACAACCGATCGGACGCTCAAGACGCCAAAGTTTCCGCCGAATGGCGGTTGCAACCGTGTTCTGCGACGGTCACGACTTCACAACATCTGGGCGCGCTACGTGCCAGGAAGGCACTGGCCGTGTTCAATTCCCGCATTGCTGTGCAGCAGTTGTGAGGGCCCATGGGGGCCTTTTGCTGCTGCTCCAGGCGTTCTGGCCCACGTGCGGGCAAACGGAAGGATGAGGATGCTTCGAGGGAAGAAGCCGGCAATTGCTGCGGTCTTGGCAAGCGTGTTGGCCGTCGCTGCGTGCGGTAGCAGCGGCAAGGGTGGCAGCAGTGGTGGTGGCAGCGGCAACGGGGCCGTTGACCTGGCGACGCTGAGCGACACTCCCATCGACGCCCGCGTGGGCAAGCCCGGCGGCGACTTCCGGCTTGCGATCGTCGAACCGGCGGCCATCGACCCGTACAACTCCCAGGAGTCCGAGGGCCAGCTGGTCACCAAGAACATCTTCGACACCCTGGTGACCGCTGACGTGAAAGGCCACGTCAAGAACTTGCTGGCGCAGAGCTACAGCTCAAACGCCAACTGCACGGAATGGACCTTCAACCTCAAGCCGAATCAGAAGTTCTCCAACGGAGAGCCGGTCGACGCCGAGTCGATCAAGCGTGGGATGACGCGTGCCGCGTTGGGCACCGCCGCGTCCGCTGTCGCCTACCACATGGCGGACGTGAAGGGTTTCAACGAGCTGCAGAACAGCACGGCGACGGATCCCACGAAGGTCAACTTCAGCGGCGTCACGGCGACGGGCAATGTCTTGAAGATCGCGCTGGCGTCCCCGGATTGCGAGTTCCCGCTCAAGACGACCCAGCCGGTGTTCAGCCCGGTCCCACCCGAGGCCGGGGCCGCCACGAACACCAAGTACAACGACGAGCCGATCGGTAACGGGCCGTTCATGATGGCCCAGCCCTGGCAGCACGACAAGAGCATCACGCTGGTGCGCAACCCGAATTACACCGATGGCCCGAAGGCACTGCTCGCCAAGGTCTCCATGACCATTAACGACGGCAGCGACTCCTCCTTCGAGGACAAGGGCTTCGCCAACGGTGACTTCGACTACGCCCGCGTCACGCCGAACGACCTGGAAGCCTTCGCCAAGAAGTACTACTCGAGTGATCCGGCGAAGAACCAGTTCATCCGGGAGAACACGTATGGCATCGACTACCTGATTCCGAACGTGAAGAACAAGCCCATGAACTCCGTCGCCGCCCGCGAGGCCGTTTCCTACGCGATCGACCGCGACGCCATCATCAAGGGCATCGAGAAGGAATCGGTGACGAAGGCGACCTCGATCGTGCCGCCGCCGTTCCAGTCTCAAGGCACCTACCAGCCCGGTATCTGCGCCTCATGCGTCAAGCAGGATCCTGCCAAGGCCAAGGCCGCTGCCAAGAAGGCCGGCCTCGGTGCGGGCACCGCGGTGAATCTGGAGTTCAACACAGGCGCGGGGCACGAAGCGTGGATCCAGGCCATTGCCGGTGAGCTGCAGCAGGTTCTCGGCTGGAAGGTCAACATCGTCCCGCTGCCGTTCAAGACGCTGCTGAAGAATGAGAATGAGCCGAACGCCTCGGGTCTGTTCCGGGCTGCCTGGGGCGCGGACTACCCGACGGCCTGGGACTTCCTCTACCCCCTGCTGGGCACGCAGCCGGCCAACAACCCGGGCAACAACAGCGGCCGTTACAGCAACAAGCAGTTCGACTCGCTGCTTGCCCAAGGGGAGGCTGAGACCGATTCGGCAAAGCGGGCAGCTGATTACCGCGCGGCCGAGAAGATCGCCATCGGGCAGGACCTGGCGCTGATTCCACTGTGGTACCGCACGCAGTACCGGGTGTTCAGCAGCAAGTTCGTAGGCGTCAACCTCGACTTCTTCGAGAACCCGACGCTGGCCACCATCGGCCTGAAGTAACACCCACCGGATCGGGCGGGGTCTCGTCCTCCAAGGTCATGACCCCGCCCGAGGCCCACCGCACACACCCCGCACAGCTGACGGAGGGCCTTGCCGGTCGTGGCGACGCCTACCTGGGTCGCACATTCTGAGGAGGTGGTTGGCGGGTGTTGAAATTCATCATCCGCCGGCTCCTGCAGATGATCCTGGTGTTTTTCGGGGCGACGATCATCCTGTTCAGCTCCTTGTTCTTGTTCGGCGACCCGGCGAACAATCTCACGGGCGCGGGGAAGGCGCCAACGGCGGCGTTGGTGCACCAGCTCGACATCAAGTACGGCCTCAATAAGCCGATCTATGAGCAGTATTACAAGTATGTCGAGGGCCTCGTCGTTCGCGGCGACCTGGGGACCAGCTATCAGCAGCAGAATCGGCCGGTCAGCAAGATTCTTCCGCCCAAGTTGCTCAACACGGCGAAACTCGCAGTCTTCGCTATCGTCATCGAGATTATTGTCGGGCTCGGCGCCGGGATAATCTCGGCGGTTTTCCCGTACTCTTTCATAGATATCACCACCACAATTCTGACGACAGTAACGATCGGTATACCGGTATTCGTCATCGGTCTGCTGCTACAGGAAGTCTTTGTCTTCCAGCTGCATTGGCTGCCGTTTATTTTCGACGGGTCCTTCAAGGCTTACATTCTTCCGGCGATCGCGTTGGCCTCTATCGACGCGGCTCTGGTCGCTCGCCTGACCCGCGGTTCGATGCTGGAAGTCATGCGTGCCGATTACGTGCGTACGGCTACCGCAAAAGGCCTTCGCAAGCGCACCGTGATCTTCAAGCACGTGCTGCGAAATTCGATCATCCCCGTGGTCACGTATCTCGGTATCTCGTTCGGCACCCTGCTCGGGGGCGCACTCATCACGGAGAACGTGTTCGGCCTGGACGGGATTGGCAACGCACTTGTCAAAGCCATTCAACGCAATGACAACCCGATCATCATGGGGGTCGTCACCTACGGCGTGCTGATCTTTGTGCTCGTCAATCTGCTGGTCGACCTGCTTTACGCTGTCCTCGACCCCCGGGTGAGGTTGGAGTGATGACCATGAGCCTGGTCACGCCGACACCCCCCGCCCAGCGCGTGGCGGTGATCGCATGAGCGAACGGGGAAGCTTCGGTTCCGGCCCCCGAGACGATGATCCGGGGCGGGTCACCGATGTCATCGACGCTGACGGGGCCGGGTCCGAGGACGCGCTGACAAGCGACGGAGGCGATCTCGAATCCACCAGCGGCGCGGTGGTCGCCGCGGCCTACGGGCTGGCGACACCCACCGGTCAGTGGCGGGACATCCGGCGCCGTTTCATCCGGAACAAGCTCGCCGTGATCGGTGTGGGCATGGTCGCTTTCATCGTGCTGATCGCGATTTTCGCCCCTGAGCTGGCCCCTTACAACCCCGGCCGCCAGGATCTGGCCAACACCCAGTCGCCGCCTAGTGCCGCGCACTGGTTCGGGACCGATCTCGTCGGGCGCGATCAGCTGACGCGGGTGATGTACGGCGCCCGGATCGCCCTGCTCGTCGGCATCTCCTCGATCGTGCTCTCTGTCCTCATCGGGGTGGTGCTCGGGGCGATCGCCGGCTACTTCGGGCGGTTCTGGGACTCGCTGATCATGCGGATCTGCGACATCTTCTTCGCTTTCCCGATCCTGGTCGGCGCTATCGTCATCATCACGGTCGTCGGGCAGGGCCTCACCCCGGTGATTCTGGCGCTGGCGATCTTCGGTTGGTCGACCATTGCACGGCTGCTTCGCGGTTCGATTCTTTCGGTGCGCGAGGCCGAATACGTCGAGGCGGCCCGCTCGCTCGGAGCCAGCCGGTGGCGCATCGTGACCCGCCACATTCTGCCCAACAGCTTCGCCCCGGTGCTGATCTATGCGGCGTTCAGCGTCGGAAGCGCCATCATTGCGGAAGCGTCGCTCTCCTACCTGGGTGTCGGCGTCAAACCCGATGTCGCGGAGTGGGGCAACATGATCGCCTCGGGACAGCCGACGTTCAACACGCAGCCGTGGCTGTCTCTCCTGCCCGGTGCGGCGGTGGTTTTCACCGTCCTCGCCTTCGTGTTCGTCGGTGACGGTCTGCGCGACGCCCTCGACCCGAAGCTCAAGTAGGCGGGGATGAGCGCGCAACCCGCATGGGAAGGCCCGGGGGACGATCCCGCCCCGCGTGCCGTTCCCGACCTGACCAAGGCCGACGACCGCATCGCGACGGCGGACGATGCCGAGCCGTTGCTGTCGGTCGAGGACCTGCGGGTGCACTTCCAGACCGACAACGGTGTGGTGCGTGCCGTCGACGGGGTGAGCTGGAGCATCCGTCCCGGTGAGACGCTCGGCATCGTCGGTGAGTCCGGCTCCGGCAAGTCCGTCTCCGCCATGACGATCATGGGCCTGGTGCCGTCGCCGCCGGCCCGGTTCCCGTCGGGGCGGATCATTTTCCGCGGCGAGGACCTGCTCACGGCGACGGATGCGCGGCTGCGAAACTTGCGCGGCAAGGAGATCTCGATGATCTTCCAGGACCCGTTGACGGCGCTGAACCCCGTCTTCAAAGTGGGCAGCCAGATCGCCGAGGTGATCCGGGTCCACGAGTCGCTCTCGCGTTCGGCCGCGAAGTCCCGGGCGGTCGACCTGCTCGGGGAGGTGGGCATTCCCAACCCGCGCGGGCGGGCCAAGGAGTACCCGCACCAGTTCTCCGGAGGCATGCGCCAGCGCGCCATGATCGCGATGGCGCTCGCGCTGAACCCGGTGCTGCTGCTTGCCGACGAGCCCACCACGGCTCTCGACGTCACGGTGCAGGCCCAGATCATGGAGCTGCTCGTGAACCTGCAGGAGCAGCGCGGTACGGCCATCGTGCTCATCACCCACGACCTCGGCCTGGTCGCCAGCCATGCCGACCGCGTCATGGTGATGTACGCCGGCCGGGTGGCCGAATACGCCGACACCGACGGCATCTTCTACCACCCGCGGCATGCCTATTCCCTTGGCCTGCTGTCCAGCCTGGCCCGTCTTGATCAGCGGCGCGCCGACCGGCTCGAGCCCATCCCCGGCTCGCCGCCGAGCCTGATCCGCGTGCCTGCCGGGTGCCCTTTCCATCCCCGTTGCTCGTTCGCCACGAAGGTGTGCCGCACGGTCGTCCCCGCTCTGACGGAGCAGGACATGGCCGGTCACCTCGCGGCCTGCCATCACAGTGCCGAGGTAGCCGCGAAGGTCGAGCAGGTAGCCGCGTCGGACGCCGCTGCGGCTGCCGAACAGGAGGGGAGCTCGTGACCGCCCCCAGCATGGCGAAGGTGCCTTCACCACCGTCCGGTGAAACGCCGTTGCTCAAGGTCGCCGACCTGAAGAAGCATTTCCCGATCCGTTCCGGCGTCGTCTTCCAGCGGCAGATCGGCGCGGTGCGGGCGGTCGACGGGGTCTCGTTCGACGTGCAGCGGGGCGAGACGCTGGCGCTTGTCGGTGAATCGGGCTGCGGGAAGAGCACCACCGCCCGTAGTGTCCTGCGGCTGCTGGAGCCCACGTCGGGATCGATCACGTTCGAGGGCGAGGACATCACCAACGTCGGGCCGCGCAGGCTGCGCCGGCTGCGCCGGGAGATGCAGATCGTCTTCCAGGATCCCTACGCCAGCCTCAACCCTCGCCAGACGGTGCGGGCCACCCTGCGGGAGCCGTTCCGCATTCACGGCCTTCCTGCGGAAGGGAAGGTCAACGAGCTGCTGGAGCGGGTGGGACTGGCCGCCGAGCACGCCGGCCGCTACCCGCACGAGTTCTCCGGCGGCCAGCGTCAGCGTGTCGGTATCGCCCGTGCGATCAGCCTGAACCCGAAGCTGGTCATCTGTGACGAGCCGGTATCGGCGCTCGACGTGTCGATCCAGGCGCAGGTCATCAACCTGCTCGAGGATCTGCAGCACGAATTGGGGCTGACGTACCTGTTCATCGCCCACGACCTGTCGGTCGTGCGCCACATCGCCACCAACGTGGCGGTCATGTACCTCGGCACCATCGTCGAGATGGCCGACCGCGACACGCTTTTCGAGCAGCCGTCGCATCCGTACACGCAGGCGCTGATCAGCGCGGTTCCGATTCCCGATCCCGACAAGGAGCGCCGCCGCCAGCGGATCATCATTTCCGGCGACGTGCCGAGCCCCGCGAATCCGCCGAGCGGCTGCCGCTTCCGCACGCGCTGCCAGGTGTTTTCGGGGGAGCTGAACGACGACGAGCGCCAGCTCTGCAGCACCGAGCAGCCGCAGTTGATCGACCGTGGGCAGGGTCATCCGGTCGCTTGCCATTACGCTAGCGCGCGGGTGGTGGTGTGAAGTGAAGTTCGTCCTGTCGTTGATCTTGATCCTGACCAGCCTGCTCCTGATCGCGCTGATCCTCTTGCATCGTGGCAAGGGCGGCGGCTTGTCGAACCTGTTCGGGGGCGGTGTCTCGTCCTCGCTCGGCGGCTCCTCGGTCGTGGAGAAGAACCTCGACCGGTTCACCATCGCGGTGGGCCTGGTGTGGGTCGCCGCGATCGTCAGCCTCGGTTTGCTGGACAAGAGCTGAGCCGGTGCATGGCCGGAGCCCGCGGCACCGGCTGACCCGGAGTCCGTCACCGTGCCGAACCCGGGCCCGGGTCGGGTGGGCTGCTGTCTCGGTCCTGCTCGCGGCGGCGGCCTGCGGCGGTGGCAGCCCCAAGCAGCCCACCCCGTCGGCCCGCACCCCGACGCCCTCCCCGACCTCCGGTCCCCGGCCCGGCGGCACGTTGCGCATCGCGGGGGTCACGCGCGTCCTCGATCTCGACCCTGCCGCACCGGAAAACGAGCAGACGCTGGCGCCGGGCCAGTCGGCCGTCTCCGTCGCGCAGGGCAACCGGCTCATCGGGCGGCTCGTGCTGCGTCAGCTCTATGGCTACCCGACCATCGACCCGACGGTGACATCCGCGTCGGCCGGCCCGTCGCCCGCCGCGTCCGCCACTCCCAGCGCTAGCGAAGCCGCGCCGCAGCCTGGTCCGGTGCCGGATCTCGCCGAGGGTCCGCCGAAGCTGAGCGACGGTGGCCGCAAGGCCACCATCACGCTTCGAACGGTCCGCTGGGACGTCCCGAGCGGGCGCCGCGTGACGGCTCGCGACGAGCTGCGAGCGCTCAAGCGGCTGTGCCTTCCGCAGATCAACTCGCCGGTGCGCGGTTACCTGGAGGAGTCGGTCGTGGGCTACGCGGCCGCCTGCCGCAAGCTGGCGGCCCATCCACCCGCCACGATCAACGATCTTGATGCGGTCACCATCTCCGGCCTCAGCACCCAGGGCGACACGACGCTCCAGATCCGGCTGCTGCGCCCCACCAATGACCTCACCGCGATCCTGGCGCTGCCCGAGACCTCTCCGCTGCCGGTCGAGTCGTTCGTGGGCCTGCGGGTGACGAACGATCCGCTGAGCTTCGTCGGTGACGGCCCGTACCGGTTCGTCAGCCCGCAGGCAGGCGAGACCTATGCCCTCTCGCGTAGCCCTTCCTGGAGTCCGGGCAGCGATCCGCTCCGGCGTGCCTACGTCGACCACATCTCCGTGCGGGGCGGTATGACGGCGGCGAAGGTCACCGAGCTGGTGCGGTCCGGCGCCGCCGACCTCTCCCTTGACGTGCCCGCCTCCTCGCAGCTGGCAGTGGCGGGCCGAGCGTCGGCCTCGGCCGATGAAGTGATCACGGCGCTGCCGCAGTCCGCCGTGGTGCTGGCGGTGGGCTCGCGCGGTCCGGCGTCCTTGCGCCTGGGGGTGGTGGGGGTGCGGCGCGTGCTCGCCGCCTGCATCGGCGCCGGTGCGCGTGCCCGCATCGCTGCGGCGCTCGGGCCCGGGCTCGCGACCCCGGCGGACGATCTGCTCACCAACCTCGCGCTCACGCCGGACGGCCAGCGCACTCCCTCGCCGGCTCCCAGCCCGTCTCCCAGCCCATCACTCACCCCGTCGCCGGGTTCACCGGCGAGTCCGGCGGCGCCGTCGTCGGTTGTACCCACCAGCGGTGCGCCGTCCAGCTCGGTCAGCCCGACTCTTGCGCCGGCCCGGTGCGCGCACACGATCGGGGTCACCGGGGCGACGCTCACGATGCTGATCCCGAACACGCCGCAGTCCCGGGCGGCGGCGGCGGTGATCGCGTCGCGGCTGGCGGTTGCGGGGGTGCGGCTGCGCGTCGCGGCGCCCAGCCCGATCCGGTACGCCTCGCTTGCCCGGGTGGGCGGCTGGGATCTGCTGCTCGCGATCCGGCCGCTGCGTTTCCCGGATCCCCGCGGCGTGCTGGCCCCGCTGCTCGACGCCGCCTGGCCCGGTACAGACGCCGTGTCGTTGCGCCGCTCGCCGCTCCTGCTGAGCCAGCTGCTGTCGGCGAACGCGCAGCGGCAGGAGGATGCCTCGATCGCCGCCTGGGAATCGTTCGACACCGGCCTGACCGCCGCGGCAATCGTGATTCCGCTGGCGCAGTTGAGCACGGTCTACCCGCGCGGCCCCAACGTCGAATCCGCGCCGATCTCGCCCGTGTTCAGCAACGCCGATCCGGCGAATGTGGCCCTGGGTTCCACGCGTCCGGGGGATGCTGCACGATCGCCAACACCGACGCCGTAGCATCTCCTAGGCGCGTCATCCCGGGGGGGCGGCGGGCCGCCGGAAAGGCTCGGAAAGTCGACTGTCATAGCGCCGACCCGCTCGTGGCCACGAGGCCGTGGGCGGCTCTGGCCGGATTGAAGGAGTGCCAGTGGCTGGTGGCGCGGGCGGCAACGCGATTCGGGGAAGCCGAGTGGGCGCGGGTCCGATGGGAGAGTCCGAGCGGGGCGAGCGCGCCCCGCGCATCCGCATCGCTTTCTACTGCGCCAACGGGCATGAGACGCGGCCGTCGTTCGCCGAGGACGCCGCGGTGCCCGAGACGTGGGACTGTCCGCGCTGCGGCTACCCGGCCGGCACCGACCGGCACAACACCCCGCCGCCGCCGCGCAACGAGCCGTACAAGACCCACCTCGCGTACGTCCGCGAGCGGCGCAACGACGAGGACGGCGAGGCCATCCTGCAAGAGGCGCTCGCGAAGCTGCGCGGCCGCTAGCACGTCCGAAAGTTTCGGGTAACGCACGCTTTTCGGGCCTCCTGGCGTACGTTTCCCGAAATTTTCGGTCCGGCCGCGGGGTCAGGGGCTGGAGATCCGGTTGAGCCCCGGAGGCAGCGCGGAAGCCGCCGCCCGGTCGAGCAGCCAGAGGGTGCGCGCGCGTCCCGACGCACCGGCCGCGGGCACCTGCAGCGGGCCGGCGCCTGACAGGGCGAGACGCGCCGCGTCGGCCTTCTCGCCGCCGGCGGCCACGACCCACACCTCGTTGGCTGACTTGATCGCGACCTGGGTCAAGGTGATCCGTGTCGGTGGCGGCTTGGGGCAGCCGTGCACTGCCGTCACCGTGCGCTCGTCGTGCGCGGCCGGCGACTCGGGAAAGATCGACGCGATGTGGCCTTCCGGGCCGAGGCCGAGCAACAGCACGTCAAAGCGCGGTACCGGACTGTGGTCCTCCGGGTGGGCACGCGAGGCGAGGGTCTCGGCGTAGCGCGCGGCCGCCGCGTCCGGGTCGTCGCCGTCCTCGCCGCCTGCCCATCCCATCGGGAAGACGCGCGCCGGGTCGACGTCGACGTGCTCGAGCAACGCCTGCCGGGCGGCTTTCTCATTCCGGTCGTCGCTGTCACGGGCGACGAAGCGCTCATCGCCCCACCAGACGTCGAGCCGGTGCCAGTCGACGGCCTCGACCGCCGGGCTCTCGCGTACTGCCCGCAGGGACGCGCCGCCGATCCCGCCACCGGTCAGCACCAGGCTCGCGCTGCCCTTGGAGGCTTGCGCGTCGACCAGTCGCGTGATGATCCGTGCGGCGACGGCTTTGGCCAGCAGGCCGGCGTCACGGTGGACGATGACCTCGGCGGGGGCAGTCACTTCTTGGCCGTCGTCGTCGCCGGCCGGGCCTGCTCGTCGGCCTGGGTGAGTTCGGCGGCGTCAGCGCTGGTCGCGCCGTGCATCGGGTCGTGCCAGATGTGCTCGCGTTTCGGAGCCCGGCGGCTGAGGTCCTTCACGCCGGTCCATGCCGAGAGCGCCTCGGCGAAGACCTCGTCGGCGTCGAGGCGGCGCACATCCTCGGCCAGCAGGTCGCCGAGATCGCGGGGGGCGAGCGGCATGACGCGGTCGGCCTGATCGCTGCGGGTGATGACCGCGCTGCGCTCGTCGCGGCGCTTGATGGTCAGCTCGGACACCGCGCCGTTCTCGGCCAGCTCGAACGACACTTCCTGGATGTCGCGGCCGGAGGTGGAAAGGTGCACGTCGATCCCGAGCTTGCTGCGCAGCCAGCCGACGAGCAGCGCGGTGGACGGGGTCTCGGCGCCGGTCACGATGGCTGATCTCGGGGTCGCGGACAGCGAGTCGAACGCGGCCGCGACGAGCGCGCGCCAGGTGGTCGTACGCGCCCAGGACAGATCGGTATCGCCGGGCGCGTAGTCGACGGCGCGCTGATGCAGGGCGGCCATCGGATCGTTGCTGTGCATGCTTTCGGTGACCCGGCGATCGGCGAAGACACCCAGCGGGTCGTACGCGATCTTCTCGGGCATGGCGCCGTGCCACCACGTGACGACCGGGGCGTCCGGAGCCAGCAGCGGGAGCACCACCGACTCGGCATGCAGCCCCAGCCGTCCGAACATCCGCATGACGACGGCCTCGCCGGGCCCGAGGCGTCCGCCGATCAGGACTTCGGCGTCAAGGCGCGGTTCGGGGGCATCGAGGTGGCGACGGATCACGAGCAGGATGCGGCACGGGTGAGCCGAGGCTGCCGCCTTCGCTGCCGCCTCGGCTTGCGCGATGCTGTCCTGGTCGGTGACGACGACGAGGGTGAGTGCCAGCCCGAACGCGAGCGCGCCGGCCGATCGGCGTTCGGCTTCGAGCGCGCGCACGACGTCGGAGCCGGTGGTGTCCCACAGCGTGGTCACGCGATTCTCCCAGCGGGGTCGGGGTTTGGGGCTGGCGGCCGAACGCGAAGGAGTTTCATGGTCGCCGCCACGACCGGCCCTCGCGGGCCAGCATCTCGTCGGCCGCGCGCGGCCCCCACTCGCCGGCCCGGTAGAGGTGCGGCTTCTTGCCTGCCCAGTAATCCTCGAGCGGATCGATGACCCGCCACGAGTGCTCGACTTCGGCGTTGCGGGGGAAAAGGCTCTGATCGCCGATGAGGACATCGAGGATCAGCCGCTCGTAGGCCTCGGGTGAGCCCTCGGTGAAGGCTTCCCCGTAGAGGAAGTCCATCGAGACGTCACGCACCTCCATCAGCGTGCCCGGCACCTTGGAGCCGAAGCGCAGGGTCACGCCCTCGTCCGGCTGCACGCGCACCACCAGCTGGTTGTGGCCGAGCTCGGTGGTGTCGGTCGCCTCGAACGGCAGGTGCGGCGCGCGTTTGAACGAGACCGCAATCTCGGTGACCCGTCGCGGCAGCCGTTTGCCGGTACGCAAGTAGAACGGCACTCCGGCCCAGCGCCGGGTCTCGACGCCGAGGCGGACGGCCGCGTACGTCTCGGTCGTGGAGCCGTCCGGCACGGCATGCTCGTCGAGGTATCCGGGGACCCGCTGGCCGGCGAGCCAGCCCTGCACGTACTGACCCCGGATCGCGTCGTGCTCCATGTCCTCGGGCAGTGAAATGGCCCCGAGAACCTTGACCTTTTCGGTGCGTAGCGCGTCGGCGTCGAAGGAGACCGGCTCCTCCATGGCGGTCAGTGCCAGCAGCTGGAGCAGGTGGTTCTGCAGGACGTCGCGAGCCGCCCCGGCCGAGTCGTAGAACCCGGCGCGCCCCCCGATGCCGACGTCTTCGGCCATCGTGAATTGCACCGAGTCGACGAAGTGGCTGTTCCAGATCGGCTCGAAGAGCGTGTTCGCGAAGCGCAGCGCGAGCAGGTTCTGGACGGTCTCCTTGCCCAGGTAGTGGTCGATGCGGAAGACGTCGTCAGCCGTGAAGACGTTGTCCACCAACGCGTTCAGCTCACGCGCGGACTGCAGGTCATGACCGAACGGTTTCTCCACGACCACCCGGCGCCACCCGCCGGACTGCTCGTTCGACGCCATTGCGGTGCGCTCCATCTGCTTGAGCACGGCGGGAAACGCGGGAGGCGGGATCGAGAGGTAGAACGCGGCGTTGCCGCTGATGCCGTGGCTGTGCTCGAGGTCGATCAGCTGCTGGTGCAGTCGGTCGAAAGCATCATCGTCGTCGAAGGATCCGGGTACGAAGCGGATGCTGTCGGCCAGCCTCGTCCAGACCTCCTCGCGAAACTCGGTGCGGGCATGTGCCTCCGCGGACGTGCGGGCCAGGTCGGCGAAATCGCCGTGGCCCCAGTCGCGCCGGGCGAAACCCAGCAGGACGAAGCCCGGGGGAAGCAGCCCCCGGTTGGCCAGGTCGTAGATCGCCGGGATGAGTTTCTTGCGGGCGAGGTCGCCGGTGACGCCGAACACGACCAGCGCGCACGGGTCGGGAACGCGCGGCAGCCGGCGGTCGCGTGGATCGCGCAGCGGGTTGGCCCGCTGAGCAAGAACTTCCGTCACTGCTGCGCCCCCAGCTGTTCGCTGACGGCGTCGATGAGCTGATTCCAGGAGTCCTCGAACTTCTCGACGCCCTCACGTTCGAGCGTCTCGACGACGTCGTCGTAGTCGACCCCGATCGCCGTGAGCTCGTCCAGCACGCGCTGGGCGTCGGCGTAGTGACCGCGGACCGTGTCGCTCTCGATCACCCCGTGGTCGTACACCGCGTCCATGGTGGCTTCCGGCATGGTGTTGACGGTGCCGGGCGCGACCAGGTCGGCCACGTACAAGGTGTCGGGGTAGTTCGGGTCCTTGACGCCGGTGGAGGCCCAGAGCGGACGCTGCGCCTTGGCGCCGGCGGCGGCCAGCCGCTTCCAGCGATCGCCGCCGAAGACGTTCTCGTAGTGCTGGTAGGCCAGCCGCGCGTTCGCGACCGCTGCCTTGCCCCGTAACGCCGTGGCCGCGGGGGTGCCGATCTTGTCGAGCCGCTTGTCGACCTCGGTGTCGACCCGGCTGACGAAGAACGACGCGACCGAACCGATGCGCGAAAGGTCCAGGCCGGACGCGTGCGCGCGCTCCAGGCCTTCCTGGAACGCGTCCATCACCAGGTCGTAGCGCGCCAGGCTGAAGATCAGCGTGACGTTGACGCTGATGCCCTCGGACAGCGCCTGGCTGATGGCCGGCAGGCTGCCCATCGTTGCGGGGATCTTGATGAACAGGTTGGGACGGTCGACCAGCCACCACAGCGCGCGGGCCTCGGCGATCGTCTTCTCGGCCGAATCGGAGATCCTCGGGTCGACCTCGATGGACACCCGGCCGTCGACCCCGTCGCTCGCGTCATACGCCGGCCGGAGCACGTCGCAGGCGCGGCGCACGTCCATGGTGGTGATGGCCCGCAGTGCCTCGCCCACGTCGACGCCCCGCACCGCCAGGTCAGCGAGCTGCGGGTGGTAGAGGTCGCTGCCGGAGATCGCCTTCTGGAAGATCGTCGGATTGGTGGTGATGCCGACGATGCTGCGGTCGCGGATGAGATCGGTCAGGTTGCCCGTCTGCAGCCGGGAACGGCTCAGGTCGTCGAGCCAGACGGCGACGCCGGCTTCGGAGAGCTGGCGCAGTGGATCGCTCATGAGGGAGCCCTTCCGTGCTCAGTTGCCGGTCGGGGAGCCCGAGGTGGCCCCGACCTTGGACAGGCTGGAGTGCGCCGCGGCCACGATGCGCTCCGGGGTGATGCCGAACTGCTCGTAAATGATCTCGTACGGGGCGCTCGCGCCGAAGTGTTCGAGCGAAATGCACTCGCCGGCGTCGCCGACGAAATCTCTCCAGCCGAGGGCAACCGCGGCTTCGACGGAGACCCGTGCCTTGATCCCGGGCGGCAGCACGGTCTGCTGGTAGCTCGGGTCCTGGGCGAGAAACCATTCGCGGCACGGCATCGAGACGACCCGGGTGGGGGTGCCCTCGGCCTCCAGGGTCTCGCGCGCTTGCAAGGCCAGGCCGACTTCAGAACCGGTGGCGATGAGGATGACCTTCGGGGTACCGCTGCTCGCCTCCGCGAGGACGTAGGCCCCCTTGGCGACGCCTTCGGCTCCGGCGAACTGGCTGCGGTCGATGGTCGGCACGTTCTGCCGGGACAGCGCCAGCGCAACGGGGCGGTCGTGCTGCTCGAGCGTGGTGCGCCAGGCGATCACGGTCTCGTTGGCGTCGGCCGGCCGCACGACGTCGAGGCCCGGCATCGCCCGCAGCGACGCCAGATGCTCGACCGGTTGGTGGGTCGGGCCGTCGCCGCCGAGACCGATGGAATCGTGGGTCCACACGTAGATCACCGGCAGCTTCATGAGCGCCGCCAGCCGCACCGCGCCGCGCATGTAGTCGCTGAATACCAGGAACGTGCCGCCGTAGGGGCGGGTGCCGCCGTGCAGCGCGATGCCGTTCAGCGCCGCGCCCATGGCGTGCTCACGGATGCCGAAGTGCAGCGTGCGGCCGTACGGGCCGCGGTCGTCGGCCGTATCGGCCTCGAAGGAGAGCGCGCCCTTCATCGAGGTGAGTTGCTGCCCGCCAGGTCGGACGAGCCGCCCCACAGCTCCGGCATGACGTCCTCGAGCGCGGAAAGCACGTCACCCGAAGCCTTGCGGGTGGCCACGCCCTTGGGGTCGGCGGGGTAGGTGGGAAGCGACTGCTCCCACCCGTCGGGCAGCCGCCGCTCGCGCAACCGGTCGAGCAGTTCGGCGCCGGACGGGTTGGCGGTTCTCCACGCCTGGTAACGGGTTTGCCATGCGTCGTGCGCCGCGCGACCGCGGTCGACGACCGCGCGGGCGTGCGCCAGCATCTCGTCCGGCATCGCGAAGTTCGCGTGCGGATCCAGCCCCATGATCGACTTGGTGGCTGCGACTTCCTCGGCGCCGAGCGCGCTGCCGTGGATCTTGCCGGTGTTCTGCAGGTGCGGCGCCGGGAAGCCGATGATGCTGCGCATGCGGATGAAGCTGGGGCGGTCGGTCTCGGCCTGAGCGGCTTCCAGCGCCTTGCGGAGCGCGTTCACATCCTCGGAGTCGGCGACGTCCTGGACGTGCCAGCCGTACGCCGCGTAACGCGCCGCGACATCCTCGCTGAACGCCACGTCGGTGTTGCCCTCGATGGAAATGTGGTTGTCGTCATAGAGGACGACGAGGTTGCCCAGCCGCTGGTGGCCCGCCAGGCTGCTCGCCTCGGCGGAGATGCCCTCCTCCATGTCGCCGTCGGAGACGAACACCCAGATGGTGTGGTCGAAGACGCTCTCACCGGGCTTCGCGTCGGGGTCGTAGAGCCCGCGCTCGCGCCGGGACGCCATGGCCATGCCGACGGCGGTGGCGACGCCCGAGCCGAGCGGGCCGGTCGTGGCCTCGACGCCCAGGGTGTGGCCGTGCTCGGGGTGTCCCGGGGTCAGGCTGCCCCACTGCCGGTAGAGCTTCAGATCCTCGAGGGTGAGGCCGTAGCCCGACAGGTAGAGCTGGATGTAGAGCGTGAGGCTGGAATGCCCGCACGAGAGCACGAAGCGATCGCGTCCGATCCAATCCGGGTCGGTCGGGTCGTGGCGCAGGAATTCCTGGAAGAGCAGGTACGCGGCCGGGGCCAGGCTCATCGCCGTACCGGGATGCCCGTCACCCGAGGCCTGGACGGCGTCCATGGCCAGGGCGCGAACGTGGTTGACGGCCTGCCGATCGAGGTCCGAGGACCAGCCGCTGTCTGCGGACTTGCCTGCAGACCGTTCTTTGGTGGTCGTCACGCGGCCAACTCCTTCCGAGCGTGTCTGCTACGCAGGTAAAACGCTACTCGCGACGGTGACGTCCCGCCGGGCGCAGCGCGGTGGCCGGCACGCGCATCGCCGGTCATGAGGATCATTCCGTGTTCGTGCTGATTGGCCTACCCCCGAGGTGCGCGTTCACCACATGATCACCCTCCGGGCGGTGACGCGTCCGGAAGTCGCCTGCCTGACATCACGGGCGGTTAGAGTGGGCAGCGCGTTGAATCGCCCTGCGGCAAAGTGCCGCCCGGGCACGGTTTGCTGCCGTGTCCGCCTGTGGATGAGGTCTGTTTGTCCCTGCTGGCTCCGCCGGGTTCGCGCCGCACGCCGGCACGCCGCGTGGTCCCCGCCGACGAGCTCCGCAAGCAGGAGCCGGGCCAGGCCACCGAAGCCACTGAAGTCACCGGCCGTGTCGCGCTCTCCCACCGGATTCGCGCCTATGTCGCGCTGACCAAGCCGCGGATCATCGAGCTGCTGCTGGTGACGACGGTGCCGGCCATGGTGCTGGCGGCCCGCGGCTTCCCCGGCGGCTGGCTGCTGGTGTGCACGCTCGTCGGCGGGAGCCTGGCGGCGGGCAGCGCCAACACGATCAACTGCTACGTCGACCGGGACATCGACGCAGGTGATGCACCGCACTCGCGCGCGCCCGCTGGTGCGCCACGAGGTCGGCTCCGCGCTCCGCGTTGATCTTCGGCCTGGTGCTGGGGGTCCTGGCGACCGTCGAGCTCGGGTTCACCACCAACTGGCTGTCGGCGCTGCTGGCCGACGGCGCGATCGCGTTCTACGTCTTCGTCTACACGATCGGGCTCAAGCGCCGCACCCCGTCCGAACATCGTGATCGGCGGGGCGGCCGGCTGCTTCCCGGTGCTGATCGGGTGGTCGGCCGTGACGGGCACCGTGGGCTGGGCTGCCGTGCTGCTGTTCGTCGGTGGTCTTCCTGTGGACCCCGCCGCACTTCTGGGCGCTGGCGATGCGGTTTCGCGACGACTACGCCGCGGCCGGCGTGCCGATGCTGCCGGTGGTGGCCACCCCGGTCGCGGTCGCCCGGCGGATCGTCGCGTACTCGTGGCTGATGGTGGTCGCGTCGCTCGCGCTCGTGCCGGTTGGCCGCCTCGGCCTGATCTACCTGGTGTCAGCGGCCGTCACGGGCTGCTGGTTCATCCTCGAGGCGCACGCGCTGCTAGCCCGCGCTACCGCCGGCCGCGACCCGCGGCCGATGCGGCTGTTCCACCTCTCGATCACCTATCTCACGCTGCTTTTCCTCGCCATCGCCATCGACCAGCTGGTCTGATCCGGCTTTCCCCGCACCGACCGGGACCCGGCCGGCCAGCGAGAGCCGCAGGTAAAGCGCGAGGATCCAGAGCAGGGTCGCGCCGGCGACGTGGATCGCCACCAGGCCCGTCGGAATCCCGAGGAAATACTGGGTGAAGCCGACCGCGACCTGGGCGAGCACCGTGACGGCGAGCGCGACCGCCAGCCGGCGCGTGGTGCGGGGGCCGGGAGCCATCCGGGTGGCGAACACCATGGCGATCACCAGGCCGGTCAGCAGCATGGCCGAATCCGCGTGCAGCTGCGCGGCGCTTCGGATGTTGATGGCGAAGCGCTGGACGTCGCCCGTGTCGCCGCTGTGCGGCCCGGCGCCGGTGACGACGGTGCCCAGGATCAGCACGGCCGCCGAGGCAGCGGCGAGCAGGTCAGCGAGCAGGACGAGCTCGCGCCGGGCGAGCCGCACCGTCGTCCCCGGGACCTGACGTGCGCGCGCATCGAGCACCGATGCGTTCCACAGCAGCAGCATCGAGACCAGGAAGTGCCCGGCGACCAGCGCCGGGTTGAGGTGGAAGATCACCGTCAGGCCACCGAGGACGGCCTGGGCGATGAACCCGAGGACCAGCCCGGCCGAGAGCACGGTCAGCTCGCGGCGCCGCTCGCGCAGCCGCAGCGAGCCGACGACGACCGCGGCGATGACGACCCCGACCCCGAGGCTGACCAGCCGGTTACCGAACTCGACGACGCCGTGCAGCGCGAACTGCGACCGGGCCACGAACGAGCCGTCGCCGCACTCCGGCCAGGTCGGGCAGCCGAGCCCGCTCTTGGTCAGCCGCACCGCCGCGCCCGTCACCACGATCAGGCCCAGCAGCACCATGGTGACGCGGGTGAGCCGCGCGTACAGGGGAGCGGGCAGGGGCTGGCGCAGCGTTGCGAGGCGCTGCCGGAGCGCTCGTATCCCAGTGGTCGACATGTGCGACCAGCGTACGGGCGCCACGTGGGGTCAGGGTTGGGATCTTCGTAAGCTGCCGGGAATGGCGTGATCAGGCGTGCTGGGGCACCCGGCACGCGCCGTCGACGTCGAAGATCACGTTGAGCCGTCCGAACGCGACCCACGAGCCCACGCACAGGGCCAGCTCGACCAGCTCGTCGTCCGTGAAGGCGGCATGCAGGCGCTGCCAGAACGCGTCATCCAGGTTGCGGTGGTCGAACGCGAACTTCTCGGCGAACTCGGCGCACAGCCGCTCCCGCTCGGTGAACCCGGGCCAGTCGTGCTGGCCGATGTGGGCGTAGAAGTCCTCGTCGATGTCGTCCGCCTCCGGTGCGCGATCGACGACGTCCGTCGCGCTGCGGAAGTTCAGGCAGACCTGGCAGTTGTTGATCTGCGCGGTACGCACCCGGGCCGCCTCGAACTCACGAATCGGCAGCGTGCTGGCGCTGTACACGGCACCGCTGAACGCCCCCGCGGGCCTGGCGAGCGCGGGCGCCCGCTCCGACCACAGGAACATCATCGGGTCTTTGCCCTCAGGCACGGCAATACGCGGCATGCCCTCAGCTTCGCATCCCACCCTCAGCTCCCGCTAGAGCGCCGCGGACGCGACGGCCAGGCCACTTCGTGGACAACAGGTCGGCACCGGTGTGACGGCGACGATGCTCACAGCCGAATCGCCGCCCATTGCGCCACATCAACCGTGAACCGGCGCACCGCGCCACCGCCATGATCACCCAGCAGTTCACGGAAGATCCGGTCTGATCCAGGGCTAATCCGCTCGGCGCAATTCGACGAAGATATTCTGTTGAAGTCCAGCAGCCTTGGCGACCAGGCCCACTCTTTTTCGTCGTCGGCGATCGGAGACCTGTGCCAGGAGACGCTCGACGAATTCCAGGTACCGCCAGTACAGCCCACTGGAATGGGGATTTATCGTCCAAGGTAGGCGAGCCTGAAGCCCCAACGGTAGCCTAAGGATTGCCTTCATCTCAGCATACCCAGCAGTCGCCGCCGCCCGCCGTATGTCGGAATAGGTGTACTCCTTCAGGTGCATGCCTGCGGCGGTTTCGTAGCCAAAGACGTCTGAAACGTCGAACGGACCGAAGAGTCGATTAGGGGTGTCGAATAGGTAGCGCCCACCCGGACGAAGTATCGCCCTTGCGGCGCGTAAGTGAACTACCAGGTCGTCGGGATGAAGATGCTCGATGACCTGACTGGAGATGACGACGTCGTAGGACGCCGGTGGTTCGAACTCGTCGAGGTGTACGCCATCCGAGTTACCCCACGTGATTCCTTCGACACCTGCGCCGCGTTCCCGCGTTATTTCCGTTCCTTTGCATCGGTGGCCCAATGCTGACAGATGTCGCAGCAAGGCGCCGCTTCCCGACCCAATCTCGTAGATTTCGAACGGCCCCGGGCCAATGAGATGGGCATATTCGCGATATCGCAGTTCGCTGTTGGGCTTATCATTAGACGCTCGCAGCCAGGAAAGCTCCGAGTACAACGTTGTGTAGGCGTCCTCGAATGTGGCCCACCGGTTTTCCGGTGTTGAATTAAGCAAGCGCTCGGTAAGTTCACGCTCAAGATCCCAATGCTGACGCACTTGGTCTATGGTGATTGTGACCGAGTCCGGAATGGCGTAGGCAAGACGATAGCGGGCGGTCAACTCGGCGTCTGAGAACAGCCCCTCGGCCATGATTTGATCGTAACCTGCCCGTCTCGGGCCTGCGGTTGGAGTGGCCCATGTCACACCCACGGGGCGAATCGCCAGAACGTGTACACCAGGGCCTGAAAAACCGCAGGTCAGACGGGCTAACTCACTCCCAGCGGAAGGTGCGGGCGGCGAGCAGGCCACAGGCCGCGGCCCAGAGAGCGAGCAGGCCGAGGTCGCCCCAGGGCAGGGAGGCGCCGGCTTCGAGGACGCGACGTAGGCCGGTGGCCAGCGCGGCGCCGGGGAGCACCTTGGCGAAGCCCTGCAGGGCACCGGGGAGGCGCGAGAGCGGGAAGACGATCCCGCCGAGCAGCAGGAAGATCAGGTAGACGCCGTTGGCGGCGGCGAGAGTCGCCTCGGCGCGCAGGGTGCCGGCCATCAGCAGGCCGAGCGCGGAGAACGCGGCGGTCCCGACGATCAGCAGGAGCAGTACCGCGAGGGGACTGCCGTGCGGGTGCCAGCCCAGCGCGTAGCCCACCGCGACGAGCACGACGATCTGCAGGACCTCGACCGCCAGCACGCCGAGGGTCTTACCGAGCAGGAGCACCCAGCGGGGCAGGGCTGACGCGCCGAGCCGTTTGAGCACCCCGTACGAACGCTCGAAGCCGGTGGCGATCGCCTGCCCGGTGAACGCGGTGGAGAGCACGGCGAGCGCCAGCACGCCCGGGGTGACGAAGTCGACCGGCCGGCCGCCGAGCACCTTCTCATCGGGCAGCAGGTTGACCTTGGTGAAGAACAGCAGCAGCCCGACCGGGATGATCAACGTCAGGAGCACGGACTCACCGCGGCGCAGTGTGAGACGCAGCTCCATGAGCGTTTGCGCGCTGAGCATCCGAGGCCAGCGCGCGGCGCCCGGCGCGGGTGCGTAGCTGCTTGCTGTGCTCACTGGGCCACCCCATCCACCTGATCGGTGAGCTCGACGAACACGTCCTCCAGCGAACGCTGCTGGACCCGGAGGTCCTCGGCCATGACGCCGTTCGCTGCGCACCAGGCCGTCACCGCGGCGAGCAGCTGCGGGTCGATCGTCCCGTGCAGCACGTACGTGCCGGGCGGGCCCTCCCGCCCGGTGATCCCGGCCGCCAGCCTCGCCAGCAGCGACCCCAGGTCGAGGCCCTCCCGGGCGCGGAAGCTCAGCCGCCCCTCGGCTCCGGTCGCGGTCAGCTGCGCGGGGGTTCCGGCCGCAACCAGCCGGCCGTGGTTGACGATCACGACAGCGTCGGCGAGCCGCTCGGCCTCGTCCATCGCGTGGGTGGTCAGCACGACGGTCACCCCGGCGCTGCGCAGGTCGCCGATCAGCTGCCAGGTGTCGCGCCGGCCCTGCACGTCGAGCCCGGCCGTCGGTTCGTCGAGAAAGACCAGGTCGGGACGGCCGATGACCGCCATGCCGAGCGAGAGCCGCTGCTTCTCGCCCCCCGACAGGCGACGGTAGGTCGACCGGGCGACGTGACTGAGGCCGAGCCGTTCCAGCAGCTCGCGGGGATCGAGCGGGTGCGCGGCATGAGCCGCCATCAGCTGGAGCATCTCGAGCGTGCGCGCGCCGGGGTAGCAGCCGCCGGCCTGCAGCATCACGCCGACCCGGGGCCGCAGCGCCCGCGCGTCGCGTAACGGATCGAGGCCGAGCACCCGCACCTGCCCGGCGTCAGGACGGCGGAAGCCTTCGCAGATCTCGACGGTCGTGGTCTTGCCGGCACCGTTCGGGCCGAGCAGCGCCGTGACCCCGCCCGCGGCGACCTCGAACGACAGCCCGTCCACGGCGCGCAGCGAGCCGTAGGACTTGACCAATCCCCTGACCTCGACCGCTGGTGACCTCACGACCCGAGTCTAGGAAGGATCCGCGCCCGGGAGTTCACCGCTCAGGTGTTGACGAGCGCTTCGGCGGCGCCTAGGCCCAGTGCCTGCCCGCCGGCCATGCGTGCGGCGTCGGCGGTCGTGTCGTCTGGCTTGGTCTGCGAGTCGCGTTCGGCAGCGACCCGGCGCCGGTAGTACTCGATCTCACGCTCGCGCCGCTCGTCGTCCCAGCCGAGGACCTCGCCCATCAGCTTCGCCGCCGGCACCGCCGCCGCGAGCCCCCGGTCCCACGCTTCGATGGAGATCCGGGTGCGCCGGGTCAGGACGTCGTCGAGGTGCAGCGCGCCTTCCGCCATCGCCGAGTAGACGACCTCTACCTGCAGGTAGTCGTCGGCGTTGGGCAGCGGGGTGGCCAGTTCCGGACGCTCTCGGATGAGCTCCAGCAGCTCGTCGAGCATGCTCCCGTAACGGTGCAGCAGGTGCTTGACCCGCGCCGGATGCAGCTGCGAATGCTCGGCGATCGCCCGCCGCCGATTCCACAGCGCCGGGTAGCCCTCGGCGCCGATCAGCGGGATCTCGTCCGTGACGCAATCGGGGACCTGCTGCTCCAGCGCCCCCGCGGCGCGGTCGATCGCGTCGCGGGCCATCACCCGGTACGTCGTGTACTTGCCGCCGGCGACGACGACGAGCCCCGGCACCGGCATGGCCACCAGATGCTCGCGGGAAAGCTTCGACGTGAGCTCCGATTCGCCCGCCAGCAAGGGGCGAAGGCCGGCGTAGACCCCCTCGACGTCCTCGCGCGACAAGGGGGTGACGAGCACGGCGTTCAGGTGGTCGAGGACGTAGTCGATGTCGCTGCTGCTCGCCGCCGGATGGGCTTTCGAGAGCTTCCAGTCGGTGTCGGTGGTGCCGATGATCCAGTGCCGGCCCCAGGGGATCACGAAGAGCACGCTGTGCTCGGTGCGGATGATCAGCCCGGTGTCCAGTTGCAGCCGGTCGCGGGGGACGACGAGGTGAATGCCCTTGGACGCGCGCACCTGGAACCGGCCCCGCCCGCCGGCGAGCTCCTGCGTCGCGTCGGTCCAGACCCCTGTCGCGTTCACCACCACCCGGGCCCGGACGTCGAACTCCCGCCCGCTCTCCCGGTCACAGACCTGCACCCCCGACACCCGCTCGCCCTCCCGCAGGAAGCCGGTGACCTGCAGGCCGGTGGCGGCCGTTGCGCCGTAGGCGGCGGCGGTGCGGGCGATCGTCAGGGTGTGGCGGGCGTCGTCGACCTGGGCGTCGTAGTACCGCAGGGCCCCGACCAGGCTGTCCTTGCGCAGGGCGGGGGCGAGCGATAGGGCCTTGCGACGCGAGAGGTGGCGGTGGTGGGGAAGCCGGCGCTCGCGCATGGTGCTGCGGGTGCCGAGCGGAAGCAGGGTGTCGTAGAGCAGCACCCCGGAGCCCGCGTAGGCCCGCTCCCACACGCGGTGGCGCAGGGGTAGAGGAACGACACCGGCTGCACGAGATGCGGGCAGAGCCGGGTGAGCATCAGGTGGCGCTCCCGCAGGGCTTCGCGTACCAGCCCGAACTCCAGCTGCTCGAGATAGCGCAGGCCGCCGTGGATCAGCTTGCTGGAACGGCTGCTCGTGCCGGCGGCCCAGTCGCGGGCTTCCAGTAGCGCCGTCGACAGGCCGCGGGTCGCCGCGTCCAGCGCACATCCGGTGCCGACCACCCCGCCGCCGACGACGACCACGTCGAACGTCTGGTTCTCGAGGCGTTCGAGGGCCGCGATCCTGGCTTCGGGACTGAGGTGCACCGGCTCCATGGTGGCCTAGTTACCCGCCAGTACGGTCATTCGCCCTCACGCGCCCAGTGACGTGCGTGACTGACGGCTTGCGTCCAGCGTTCGTGCAGCCGGTGCCGGGTGATGACGTCCATGTGCGGCTCGTAGCGCACTTTGGTCCGGCGCAGCTGCGCCAGCGCGTCGCGATCGGCGTAGACGCCGGTGGCGAGACCGGCGAGGTAGCCCGACCCGAGGGCGGTCGTCTCGGTGTTCTCCGGCACGTCGAGCGGCAGGTTGAGCACGTCGGACTGGAATTGCATCAGCCAGCGATTGGCCGTGGCGCCGCCGTCCACTCGCAGCTCCTCGAGGTGAACCCCGGACTCCCGCTGCATGGCGTCGATGACGTCCTTGGTCGACCAGGCGATGGATTCGAGCACGGCCCGGGCGATGTGGGCGCGGGTCGTGCCGCGGGTGAGCCCGATCAGCACCCCGCGCGCGGCCGGATCCCAGTGCGGCGCGCCGAGGCCGGTCAGCGCGGGCACGAACCAGACGTCGTCATTGGACTGCAGGCTCGCCGCCAGCCCCTCGGTCTCGGCCGCGTTGTCGATGATTCCCAACTCGTCGCGTAGCCACTGGACGGCGCTGCCGGTGACCAGGATGGATCCTTCGAGGGCGTACTCGACGGGACGCCCTTGCAGCCCGTACGCGATCGTGCGCAGCAGCACCTGCTGGTCGGTGATCTGATCGCGGCCGGTGTTCATCAGGACGAAAGAGCCTGTGCCGTAAGTGTTTTTCGCCGTGCCCTGCTCGAAGCACCCCTGGGCGAACAGCGCCGCCTGCTGATCGCCGATCGCCCCGGCTACCGGGACGGCGGCTCCGAAGAACGCGCTGGGCTCGGTCTCGGCGTAGACCTGGGAGCTCGGCCGCACCTCCGGCAGCAGCTGTGCGGGCACGTCCATCGCCGCCAGCAGTTGCTCGTCCCACGCCACTTCTGCGATGTCGAGCAGCAGCGTGCGCGAGGCATTCGTGACGTCGGTGGCGTGCAGCCGCCCGCCGGTGAGCTTGTAGAGCAGCCAGGAGTCGATCGTGCCGAATGCCAGCTCCCCGCGTTCGGCACGGTCGCGTAGCCCCTCGACGTGTTCGAGCAGCCAGGCGACCTTGGTGCCGCTGAAGTAGGGATCGAGGACAAGGCCGGTCTTCTCGCGTACGACATCGGCGTAACCGTCGGCCGCGAGCCGGTCGCACATCGCCTTGGTGCGCCGGTCCTGCCAGACGATCGCGCGGTGCACGGGCTCGCCGGTCGTGCGGTCCCACAGCACGGTGGTCTCGCGCTGGTTGGTGATCCCGATCGCGGCGACCTCGCGCGCCCGCACCCCTGCGCCGGCGAGCGCTTGCTCCACGACGTCCGAGGTGACCGACCAGATCTCCTGCGGGTCGTGCTCCACCCATCCCGGACGCGGGAAGTACTGCGTGAACTCGCGGTAACCCCGGCCCCGGACCTGCGCCTGCTCGTCCAGGACCAGGACGGTCGTGCCGGTGGTGCCCTGATCGATCGCGACGATCGGCCTCACTGCTTGACGCAGGTGAAGCTGACGCTCGCGTTCGTACCGGACCCCTTCACAGCCAGTGTGTTGCTGCGGTTCCAGATCGCTGTGTACTTGTCGAGCGCCCCGCTGGCGAAGGCCACCTGATCACCGCTGGATCCCCACGATCCGCCGGGGGAGCCCCCACTCACCGTGTAGGAGTTGTTGGCGAGCAGGGTCAGCGTCCCGCCGTTGGAACCGGAAGGGTCGGTGCAGGTGTAGACGCCGGGCAGGGTGCCGCTGGCGCTGACGTCGACGACGTCGCTGGCGGGTGGGGCGGTGATGGCCTTGCCCTTGTTGTAGTTGGTGAAGGTGAGGGTGCCGCCGTTGCTGCCCTTGCCGTCCAGCAGGAGCGGGAACGCCGGGCCGGTGTTGGCGATGTCGAGTTTGGATCCGTCCTGCTGGGAGACGACGACGACCTGCTGCCCGTTCAGGGTCGACTGGGTGACTTTCGGGAGGACGGCGGACGAGCCGGTGCCGCCCTTGAGCAGGCTCGCGAACCCGTCGAGGGTGAACTAGGTCGAAGTCGGTCGTGGTGTTGGTCTTCAACCACTTGCCGTTGAGCTGGCTCAGCACGGCGGTGTTGTTGCCGGCGTACTTCTTCAGGAAGTCCATGTCGCCTTTGACGAACACGGTCTGGTCGATCTTGATCAGCTGAACGTCGGCGTTGTTGATCGTCAACGTGCCCTCGGAGTCGTTACCGGTGGCCAGGGTGAGGTCGAGGCGGACCGGCTGGCCGTTGTTCAGGAGGCTTCCGGTGATCTGCACGCTGCTGGCCGCCCGAAAGGCTTCGCGTGCGCTGCTGAGCGCGTCCGTCCCGCTCTCGTTCTGCACCCCGTTCAGGGCGCTGGTGCCGCCACCACCGTTGCTGGCGGCACCGGTCTTCTTCTTGCCGCCGGTGGCCACCAGCACGACGGCGACGATGGCGGCGATCACGACGACCGCCGTGGCTCCGATGATCAGCGGCTTGCGCGAGCCGCCCGGACGCCCCGGTGGTGGCGTCGGGGGATAGCCGGGCGGTACCTGGCCGCCGGGGGCGCCCCACTGCGGCGTCGGCTGACCGCCGGCGGGGACGCCTGGCCCGGTGTCGTGGCCGGTGTTCCAGCCCACCTGGTCCTGCGGGTTGGCGACCCAGGTCGGCGCTGGCGTCGCCGCGCCGCCGGCCGGAAGGTCTCCGGGATCCCACTCTGCCGGCGGCTCCCACGGGTACTCCTCCGCGCCTTGGCCCGCGGTGTTCACCAGCTGCGTGCTCGAGGGGTCGGGCATGCGCGTGCCGCAGCGCACGCAGTACTCCGTGCCGTCGGCGTTGGCTTGCCCGCACGTGCTGCAAGTGGTGGTGCCAGCCATGTGAACAGCTCCCCGGTCGCGTTGGCGTTCAGGAGGAGCGTATGACCGCGACTGCCGGATTCGGGGCCAGGTGACGCGGACGCGACAGCCGCGATTCGCGTCGCGGGTCTGAGACCATCTTCGACGCGGCGGCTGATTTAGGGCACACTGGTGTTGTGAAAACAGCGTCGACGCAGCCCGGGATGGTTCTCCCGCGCGCGGCCGACACGATCGACGCCCGCACCCGGGATCGCGTCACCCAGCTGCTGATCGAGCTCGGCCCCTGCACCGCAGCCGAGCTGAGCCGCCAGTTGGGCCTGTCACCTGCAGGGATCCGTCGCCACCTGGACGCCATGTGCGCCACCGGGGCGATCAGCGCGCGCGATCCGCGTCCGCTGCCTGGCAATGCTCACCGGGGCCGCGGACGCCCCGCCCGCCGGTACGCGCTCACCGACGCCGGCCACGCCGCCGGTCCGTCGGCGTACGACGAGTTCGGCGACCAGCGCGCTCGGCTTCCTCGCCGAGCACGGCGGTGACGCCGCGGTTGGCCAGTTCGCCCGCCGCCGCGCCGCGCAACTCGCCGAGCGGGTCAGCGCGCGGCTCGAGACGCCTTCCGCGGGGGGTACCAGCGCGGCGGCGCTCGCGGCGGCGCTCACCGCCGAGGGCTACGCGGCGACCGTCCACCCGGTGGCCACGGGCACCCAGCTGTGCCAGCACCACTGCCCCGTCCAGGCAGCCGCCGAGCAGTTCCCGCAGCTGTGCGATGCGGAGACGGCGGCGCTGTCGAAGCTGCTGGACACCCACGTGCAGCGGCTCGCCACGATTGCTCACGGCGATGGCGTCTGCACCACGCACGTTCCTGCACCTGCCACCGGCAGTCCTGTAAATGATCCTCACCGAAAGGTGTCTCCATGACGGCGCTGAAGCCGGAGATCGAAAGCCTCGACGGCCTTGACGGAATCGAGAATTACAAGTTCGGCTGGTCCGACCCCGACGTGTACGCCACGCACGTCGAGCGCGGGCTGTCGGAGGCAGTCGTGCGCAATATCAGCGCGCTCAAGAGCGAGCCGCAGTGGATGCTCGACCTGCGGCTGAAGGGCCTGAAGCTCTTCGACCAAGAAGCCGATGCCCACCTGGGGTTCTGACCTGTCGGGCATCGACTTCGACAACATCAAGTACTTCGTGCGCTCCACCGAGAAGCATGGCCGCCACCTGGGACGACCTCCCCGAGGACATCCGCGCCACGTACGACAAGCTCGGCATCCCCGAGGCGGAAAAGCAGCGGCTGGTGTCCGGCGTCGCGGCCCAGTACGAGTCCGAGGTCGTCTACCACAAGATCCGCGAGGACCTCGAGCAGCAGGGCGTCATCTTCGTCGACACCGACACCGCGCTGCGTGAGCACGAGGAGTTGTTCCGCGAGTACTTCGCCACCGTCATCCCGACCGGTGACAACAAGTTCTCCGCGCTGAACACGGCCGTGTGGTCCGGCGGGTCGTTCATCTACGTGCCGAAGGGCGTGCACGTCGACATCCCGCTGCAGGCGTACTTCCGTATCAACACCGAAAACATGGGCCAGTTCGAGCGGACGCTGATCATCGCCGACGAGGGCTCGTTCGTGCACTACGTCGAGGGCTGCACGGCGCCCATGTACTCGTCCGACTCGCTGCACTCGGCCGTCGTCGAGATCGTCGTGAAGAAGGACGCCCGGGTGCGCTACACGACGATCCAGAACTGGTCGACGAATGTCTACAACCTCGTCACCAAGCGCGCCGCGGTGCAGGCCGGCGGCACGATGGAGTGGATCGACGGCAACCTCGGTTCCAAGGTCACCATGAAGTATCCGGCGGTCTGGCTGCTCGGCCCGCACGCCAAGGGCGAGACGCTGTCGGTCGCGTTCGCCGGCGAGCACCAGCACCAGGACGCGGGCGCGAAGATGGTCCACGCGGCGCCGAACACGTCGAGCAACATCGTCTCCAAGTCGGTGGCGCGGGGCGGCGGGCGCACGTCCTACCGCGGCCTGGTGCAGATCCAGGAAGGCGCCACGGGCTCGAAGAGCACGGTGAAGTGCGACGCCCTGCTCGTCGACACGATCAGCCGCAGCGACACCTACCCGTACGTCGACGTCCGCGAGGACGACGCGTCGATCGGCCACGAGGCCACCGTCAGCAAGATCGGCGACGACCAGCTCTTCTACCTGATGAGCCGCGGGATGGCCGAGGACGAGGCGATGGCCATGATCGTGCGCGGTTTCATCGAGCCCATCGCGCGCGAGTTGCCCATGGAGTACGCGCTTGAGCTGAACCGGCTCATCGAGCTTCAGATGGAGGGCAGCGTTGGCTGACGTCAGCGCATCTCGTTCGGGCTCGCAGCCTCGGACCTTTTCCCGGGATCCGCGAGGCATTTGCCGAGCCGAGTCACCGCGTCGAGGAGTGGCGCTTCACGCCCTACCGGCGGCTGCGTGGCCTGCTCACGGGTGAGCCGGCGACCTCCGAGCTCGCCATCACCGTCTCGGCGAGCGGTGCCACGACCGAGCGCATCCCGATGGATGACGCTCGCGTCGGCCGCGCGCTGGTGCCGTCGGACCGGGTGAACGCGCAGTCGATGGCCGCCGTCTCCGAGGCGCTTCTCGTCACCGTCGCCCCGGAGCAGCCTGACGCGCTCGTGACCATCGAGGCCAAGGGCGGCGGCGGGCTCGCCTACGGGCATCTGGTGATCGATGTCGGCCGGTTCGCCCGGGCGACGGTCATCCTCGACCACGTCGGCTCCGGAACGTTCGGTGCGAGCGTGGAGGTCGTCGCCGGTGACGGCTCTGACGTCACGGTCGTCTCGCTGCAGGACTGGGCGGACGACGCGGTGCACGTCGGGGCACACGCCGGCCTGGTCGGGCGCGACGCGCGCTTCCGGCACGTCGTCGCGACGCTCGGCGGCGATCTCGTCCGGCTCAGCCCGACCGTCAGGTTCGCCGGACCCGGTGGAAATGCTGAACTTTTCGGCCTCACCTTCACCGATGCCGGGCAGCACCACGAGCACCGGCTCTTCGTCGACCACGAGCCGCCGTCATGCCGTAGCCGGGTCACCTACAAGTCGGCGCTGCAGGGCGAGAAGGCCCACGCCGTCTGGATCGGTGACGTGTTCATCGGTCCCAAGGCAGTCGGCACCGACACGTACGAGATCAACCGCAACCTGGTGCTCTCCGATGGGGCCCGCGCCGATTCGGTCCCCAACCTGGAGATCGAGACCGGTGAGGTTGCCGAAGCGGGCCACGCCAGCGCGACCGGACGTTTCGACGACGACGCGCTCTTCTACCTGATGTCACGGGGGATCGACGCTGGTACCGCGCGCCGCATCGTGGTGCGCAGTTTCTTCGCCGAGGTGCTCAACGCGATCCCGGTGGACGAGGTACGCGACCGGGTCGCCGCGGCCGTCGATGAGGAGCTCGCGCGCTACCACCAGGCTGCCGCGTCATGAGCTGGACCCCCGTCTGCACGCTCGCGGAGCTCGGTGAGGAGAGCGCCGTCTCGGTGAATGTCGGCGACGAGCCGATCTGCGTGGCGCGTTCGGAAGGCAAGGTCTACGCGCTTCGTGACCTCTGCTCGCATGCCGAAATCGCTTTGAGCGATGGGGAAATCGAGGATGGTGCCGTCGAGTGCTGGCTGCACGGCTCGCGTTTCGAGCTCGCGACCGGCCGGCCGCTCGGGCTGCCGGCCAACCAGCCGGTGCGTACGTACCCGGTGAAGCTCGAGGGCGACACCGTGCTGATCGACCTGAAGTCAGCTTGAGCTTTCTTTGTCTACACCTGGTGATGGTTTGGAGCGATACGTATGAGCACCCTTGAGATCCGCGGCCTGCGGGTTTCGGTCGAGGACAAGGAGATCCTGCAAGGGGTCGACCTTTCGGTCTCCTCGGGCGAGACGCACGCGATCATGGGTCCCAACGGTTCCGGGAAGTCGACCCTCGCGTACTCCATCGCGGGCCACCCGAAGTACACCGTGACCGACGGCAGCATCACGCTCGACGGCGAAGACGTGCTGAAGATGGCTGTCGACGAGCGGGCCCGGGCCGGCCTGTTCCTCGCGATGCAGTACCCGACCGAGATCCCCGGGGTGACGGTCAGCAACTTCCTGCGTACGGCGGCCACGGCGATGCGCGGCGAGGCGCCCAAGCTTCGCCTGTGGGTCAAGGAGGTCCGCGAAGCCATGTCGGCGCTCGAGATGGACCCGGCCTTCGCCGAGCGCAGCGTGAATGAAGGCTTTTCCGGTGGCGAGAAGAAGCGTCACGAGGTGCTGCAGCTCGAGTTGCTGAAGCCGCGCTTCGCGATCCTCGACGAGACCGACTCCGGCCTCGACGTCGACGCGCTGCGCGTGGTCAGCGAGGGCGTCAACCGGGTGCGCGCGTCCGGGGCCGTCGGCACGTTGCTGATCACCCACTACACGCGGATCCTGCGCTACATCACCCCCGATTTCGTGCACGTCATGTCCGCCGGCCGCATCGTCGACTCCGGCGGCGCCGAGCTCGCCAAGAAGCTTGAAGACGAGGGCTACGCACGGTACGGCGTCACGGAAGCAGCGTGAGTACGCAACTGGCCGCAGCGCCCTCGGCGGCGACCGACTGGCCGTATGACGTTCAGAAGGTGCGGGCCGACTTCCCGATCCTCACCCGGCGCATCCACGACGGCGTGCCGCTGGTCTACCTCGACAGCGCGGCGACGAGCCAGAAGCCGCGGGCCGTGCTGGATGCCGAGCGCGAGTACAACGAGCGCCATAACGCCAATGTTCACAGGGGAATCCACACTCTCGCCGAGGAAGCGACCGCGCTCTACGAGGGGGCTCGCGAGAAGGTGGCGACCTTCCTCGGCGCCGCCGATCCGCGCGAGATCATCTTCACCAAGAACGTCACCGAGGGGCTGAACCTGCTCGCCCGCTCGATCGGCGACGGGCTGCGCCCGGGCGACGAGGTCGTCGTCACGGAAATGGAGCACCACTCCAACCTCGTGCCGTGGCAGCTGGCGTGCGAGCGATCCGGGGCGACGCTGCGCTGGTTCGGGCTCACCGACGACGGCCGGCTCGATCTGGCCGCTGCCGACGCCGGGGGCCTGATCAACGAGCGCACCAAGGCCGTCGTGTTCGTGCACCAGAGCAACATCCTCGGCACCGTCAACCCGGTCGGGGAAATCGTCCGGCGGGCCAAGGCCGTCGGCGCGATCACGATCCTGGACGGCGCCCAGTCGGTGCCGCACGGGCTCGTGGGCGTGAGCTCGCGGGAGGGCGACATCCCCGGGCCGGCGCAGACCGTCGCCGATCTCGGGGTCGACTTCCTGGGCTGGACCGGTCACAAGATGCTCGGTCCCACCGGCATCGGTGGGCTCTGGGGCCGCTACGAGCTGCTTGCCGAGCTGCCCCCGTTCCTCGGCGGCGGCGAGATGGTCGACGTCGTCGCCATGGCCGGTACGACCTACGCGGCGCCGCCGCACCGATTCGAATTTTTTTATTTTGTATTCCGTCTAACGGATTCTCGTGTGCTGCATCTCTCATTCAGTATTATTTGCTACCTATTTTGAGTATCCTCAATGCAAATTGAAGAATAATTATGGAACTTCTAAATAGTTAATTAAGTCAAATTTGTTAAGACAATTATGGAGAGTATAATGAAAACTATGATAAATCTTTTTGTGCTTGTTTTAGTTACTCTTTCCTTTGCCGCATGTGAGAAAACAAATAATCCTGTTACTCCGGTTCCGGCAGTTAAAACTTCCGATTCTAATAACGGAACATTCCAGGTTACATATAAAGACTATAAGAATGCGGACCGTACATTAACGGTATCGGGCAATATTGATTTTAACTTCAATTCCGACAGTACTTATTCGTATAATGCTACTGTTTTAAGTACCAGCAATAATGAATTTACCACTTCATTACATGATAACGGCACATACACTATAAAAGGTGATAAAATTGAAATGTCTGACATTGCTCCAAAGATGATGAATCCGAGCTGGCAGCCCAGCCTTTACCTATCCGGAACTTATTCCTATCTAATAAGCGACAGCCAGACAGTAATTGAAGGTTCTAATGTTTACGGCAGTGTGCGCATTGTCCTTTATAATCAATAATATTAAGTAAATTTAATTTTTAATGAGGCCCGCCGATAGCGGGCTTTTATTTTATTACTATACATAACATCCGCAATAATTCCGTTCTTAGCTAAAGATTTCTTATTTTTAAAGATAAATTTTTTCGGTACTCTGTACTGATTAAGAAAATGTTCTCAGAAAAAATGGAGATTCCTTTATGTCACGTAAAAATGTCCTGATTATGGGCGCCGCCGGGCGCGATTTTCATAACTTCAATGTTTATTTCCGCGATAATAATGATTATAATGTCGTTGCTTTCACTGCCACTCAGATCCCCAACATTGAAGGAAGAACCTACCCTAAAGAATTAGCCGGTGATCTTTATCCTAAAGGTATCCCTATCTATGAAGAATCCAAACTTGTCGAACTGATAAAAAAACTGAAGGTTGATGAAGTTGTGTTCTCATATTCGGATATTCCTTTTAATTATGTAATGACCAAAGCCTCAATCGTTAATGCTGCCGGTGCTTCTTTCCGCCTTATGGGTGCAGCCGAAACGGAAGTTAAAAGTTCCAAACCTTTAATAGCGGTTCTGGCAGTAAGAACAGGTTCAGGCAAATCCCAGACATCCAGAAGAATTGCTGAACTCCTCCGCAAGGCAGGTAAGAAAGTGGTTTCAATCCGTCATCCGATGCCTTATGGTGATCTCGTAAAACAGAAAGTGCAGAGATTCGGAACAATTGAGGATTTGAAAAAACATGAGTGTACTATAGAGGAGATTGAGGAGTATGAACCGCATATTGCAAATGGCGGAGTGATTTATGCCGGTGTTGATTATGAAGCAATACTTCGTGAAGCTGAAAAAGAGGCCGACATAATTCTCTGGGATGGCGGTAATAATGATATGTCGTTCTATAAAGCCGACCTTACTTTTACAGTAGTGGATCCTCACAGACCGGGTCATGAATTAACTTACTATCCCGGAAATACCAGTTTGAGGATGGCCGATGTAGCAATAATAAATAAAGTGGATACTGCTGAGCCGGGAAATGTTGAAAAAGTAAGAGAAAACATTAAAAATGTTAATCCTAATGCGAAAATAATTGAAGCATCTTCTCCAGTAACAGCGCAGAATCCTGATTTGATCAAAGGTAAAAGAGTGCTCGTAGTGGAAGACGGTCCAACTTTAACTCATGGCGAAATGAAATATGGTGCCGGTACAATTGCAGCCAGGCAGAATGGCGCAGCCGAAATTGTTGATCCAAGACCCTATACGGTTAAGTCAATTACCGCCACATATAAGAAATATCCTAATATTGGTGTTCTTCTTCCGGCTATGGGTTACGGAGATGCACAGGTAAAAGATCTGGAAGAAACAATCAACAAAACCGACTGTGAATCTGTAATCATCGGTACGCCTATTGACCTTGGCAGGCTGCTGAAAATAAATAAACCTTCTACAAGGGTTATTTATGAATTAGGTGATCAGGCAACTGAAGAAATAAAGAAGGTGCTCAAAGAAAAAGGAATGTTATAATATTCTAAATTCTTTTTTATTAACCCGTATACGAAGAGTATACGGGTTTTTTATTTTGGGGTTATTCAATTTTCAATTCTTTCTCGATCTGATCGAGCTGCTTTTTGTATGCTTCAAAAACGTCTTTTACACCCTGGGTGGGGGAAGCGTCAGCTGTCTGAACCGATGAGGTAAGCGAAGCCAATGCTGCGTCAATCTTTGAAAGTCCTGATCTTATCTCCTTGAGCGAATCAGCTTCTGATTTGCTAATTTCAACTTCGTCTTTAAGCCTTTTATCAACCTGTCGGTACAGTGCTGTCGTTTTGTTAAGTACTGAATCAAGTTTTAAAGCAAACTTAAGCTGTTCCTTAAAATCTTTTGAAGAAGCAGCAACACGC
>CAVXYJ010000011.1:0-77461 GCA_963765845.1 uncultured Actinomycetota bacterium | reverse complement strand
CCCGACGCCCAGAATCGGATTCTTATCGAACATCAACAAACCGGCTTGTTGGCTCGCGAGCCGAACGACCAGCGACTGGTCTCCGGCTCCACTCGATGACTCCGAGAGCTGAGTCAGGGTTTGGAGCCGAGGACCCGTGGCCGGCAGCGTCAGCAGTAGTGCAATGACCACCGGTGCGAGTGCCAGCCACCGCCCGTATCGCCACCCTGAGAGGCAGAGCAGAGCGACGACGGAAACCATGAGTGCGATGAACGCCCCTCGCGATTGCGAGAGGTAGACGCCGAGGACCAGAACTGCCCCGCCGGCAATCCACCACCGGCTGGTCCGGCGCTGCGTGGCGCGCATCGCCAGAAAGAATCCCAATGGCACGTAGGTGACAAGTACCCGGCCCCAGAAGTTCGGGTCGCCGACCGGGCCCGAGTGGCGCCGGGTCGTGGCGCCTACGTCAGCGATCGCCGAGACGATCGAGAAATTCGCCAGGTCCGAGCTGTTGTGCAAGACGTACTGCTGGACCGCGCTCAGTCCGGCCAGAAAAACAAGCGGAAGGACCGCAGCCACTACCGCCACTACCACTCGATCGGTCGAGATGACCAGCAGATAGACAAGAACGAGCATGAGTGAGTCGCGTGCGACTCCTAGCGTAGTGCTCCAGGCAAGCGCCGGGTTCACAGCGTGGGGGACGGTCGCGGCTTGACTCGCGAGGTAGAACAAGCCACCTGTGAGTACTGGCGACCAGCGAAGGCGCAGCTTTCCCTGATACCCGAGTACGGCGAGCGCCGCGACCGCGAGCACAAGGCTGAGCTCGAGCGAATTCGGTGCCCCGAGCAACGTGAGAGGCTGCCCGATCTGGCTGACCTCTACCCCGACGAGGACCACGAGGGCGACAACGGGGAACGGCCAACGCCCCCGCTGCCCCCGCAGCCAGTGGCCTTCTGTCAATGGACCTGACCGGCCTGTCGTCCCTTTCGGCGTCGGAGCGCGGCCTGGAGTTGCTGCGCCGCTGCTGCCAGGGCAAGCCCGACCACCACCACTACTGCGGCGTCTTTCACCACGCTTGGGGTGACCTTGGTGGGCACGCCCGTTCCGTCGTCGATGACCGTGGCTTCGTAGGGCAATTTCAGCGAGTTGATTGCTTGCGTCGCTCGGACCAGAGACTTCGCAGCCACGCTGCTGGCGGTATTCGTACTGTCGGCCTTGACGGTCAGGGTGATCACGGATGTCTCAGGGACCACGAGTACCGACACCGACGGAGTTCCGGTGCGGCCGACCGCGTCGTCAGCGACCTTGGCAGCGGTGGAAACGATCTGGCCCCGGCTGAGCGTGTCGTAGTAGCTCGCCTGGTTGGCAGCGTTTGTACTCGGACGCGGGAGGATCGCCAGGGAAGCACCCGACTGCCAGGCAACCGGCCGACCTAGCAGGTACGCGCCGCCGGCAACGCCGACGGCGATGAAGACCAGAAGCGGTATCACCACCAGTCGCCAGCCGCTGCTCCGCCTTCCCGGGCGTGGATCGCGCAGCGGGGGACGGCTCACGGGGCTCGCCGAGTACGTGTGCTGGGTCTGGATGGATGCCATTTCCACTCTCCTCCTGGCCCGCTGTGCTCGATTGTCAGATTCGCAGTTGCACGCGATCGCCTCGGACCAGTTACTTCTGTGCCGCGTTCCGTTCGAGTCCATGGTGCCGACTGCTTGTAAGAACTGCGAAGCGGTCGATTTTGTGACGCAATCTGCGGATGTGTCCGGACAGGAAGGTCGCCTATAGCTTGACGGGAACCATTGACCAGATTATTGACCAGATTACTCGGCGTGCCATTGAACTCGGATGTGAAGTCATGGGCCAGCTGGGTGACCGGCATCACCGCGAGGGGGAAGGTCGGAAGGCAGCTCGGACCTGCAGCTACCACGAAGAGCGCACATCCCATCGGTGCTTCGGCGCTGGCGTGGCAGCGCGACGGCTGTAACCGCGACGTCTCCCCCCGGCACTTTCGCCCCGTTCTGCCGCTGGTTCTTACCATACGTATCGAACCCCCTTGCTTGTTGGGGTGCTTGGAAGCTGTGAGTAACCAGAGGATTCCTTCGCCGGACCGGGCGGCGCCTGCCGGACTCAAGCTGGTAGCCATCGATGCAACTCGGCAACGTTCTTGTGCAAATCGAAGCTCGCCGCCACCTTTTCCCGGCCCGCGGCGGTCATCCGAGCCCGCAGCTTCGGGTCGCGGCTCAGGCGCTCGATGGCCTCAGCGAGTGCTTCCGCATTTCCCGGCGGCACGAGAATGCCCGTGACCCCATCTTCGACCAACTCCGGAATCCCGGACAGGTCGGACGCGATCACCGGGCACCCGGCGGCCATGGCCTCCATGAGCGCCACGGGAATGCCCTCCATGAAGCCGCTCGAAGCCTGAACGCTGGGCAAGACGAAAACATCGCTCGAGGACAGTTGGGCGCGCACTTCCGGGGAGGGCCGGCGACCCAGAAACCGTGTTCGATCCGCGACGCCGAGGTCTCGGGCGTGAAGTTCCAGATCGCGCCGCAACGGGCCGTCGCCCACCAGCGTGCACGCGGCGTCGACCCCCCGATTGTTCAGTAACGCCAGCGCATCCAGCAGATGGCGGTGCCCCTTGTAGTCCGTCAGGCTGGCCACGCACAGCAGCCGTACAGGGCCGCTGATGGGGGTGGTTCGAGTCGTCGCCGGAGGGAACTTCTCAAGGTCGATCCCGCAATGCAGAACCCGTACGCGATCGGCTGCTGGGCCGTAACGCTCGCGCAGGAGCCTGAGGTTGAAGTCCGAGATGGTCACGACGAAATCCGCGGCGGCAAGCTTTCTTTCCAGCATGGCGTTGGGCCCGAAGATGTCGTGCGCGTGGGCTGTGAAGGAGTACTTGATATCGAGCAGGCCCGCCATCACGTATGCCGCGAGCGCTGGATGGGTAGCCCAATGCGCGTGGATGCGGCGGGGCTCACGGCCGAGGAGCTGATCGGCCCAATCAACGGCGACGAACATCGTCGTGATGCTCTTGAACAATTCAGAGGCTGAGCAGCGATTGCCGGCGAGCACGGCCAGCCACAATCGCAGGAGCGTGCCGGGTCGCCGGCGCAGCCATCGCCACTGACTTCCCAGCAGCCGGACAGGCGATCGAGAACCGAAGCGCACCGCCGGTAGGAGCTTCTCGGCCGCGGGTTGAACCGCATCTTCTCGCTGGCGAATGAGCGAGAAGATGTCGATGTCCATGCCGAGCCGGTTGAGCTCGGTGATCTCATCGACGATGAAGGTTTCGGTGACTTTGGGAAACCGGGAGACCAGGTAAACGACCGAGGCCGGGCGGGCGACGGCACCGGAGCGGGACATCACCGGCCGGCCAATGCGGTGAGGTAGACGCGCTCGACCTCGGCAGCCACGGTGGGCCACGCAGCTGTGCTCCTGGAGGCGTTCGTAGCCCGCTCGGCCCCAGGCATCGGCGAGATCGGGCTCCACGAGTAGCCGGCGCAGCGCTTCCGCGAGGGCTGCCGGATCCTCCGGTGGCACCAGGAGGCCGGTGGAGCCGTCCACCACGGCATCCCTCAGATCGCCTACGTCGCTGGCGACGACCGGCCGGGCGAACGTTTGGGCAAGGGACACCACGCCGCTGGCATTGGCGTAGACGTACGGCGCGACAACCACCCGCGCGTTGCCGAACAGGTCGCTGACATCAGGCAAAGGCACGTAACCGACACGCAGGTCTATCCGCCCGATGGCTATTGCACGCTGATTCAAAGCGGCGACGTCGGTGTCGTTGGTGGGTGCCCCGGCGATCGTCAGGGAGGCTTCGGGCAGCGATTGGCGGAGCAGCCGGAACGCGTCAAGAAGGATCGGGAGCCCCTTGTATGTCGCGAGGTTGCCGAAAAACAGCACTTCCTGACCACACTCGCTGGGGTTCTTCACAGGCCGGTCGGATCGAAAGATCGACTCGTCCCCATGGGGAATGACCTCGATCCGCCGCGCCGAGGGCCAGGTGTGAGCGAAGTCCTCGCGTGACCGTTCGCCGAGGACCATGACGGCGTCCATCCGTCGGTACGCCTGCTCTTGCAAGGCGTGCAGCCGGGCGCGGGGCCGAAAGATCTCACCCGTCTGGCGTTGCTCGTTGAGCGGACGTGGTGAGTGGGCCAGGTCGACCATCACTGGATTTCCGGCAGTGCCCACCCACCAGACCAGTGGCCCGTCTATGGCGAATCGCCAGTTGGCCCATTGGACGATGGCCGGTCGCTCGCGACGGACAATCCGGCGAACCACCGCGTAGGCGCGTATGTACCGCAAGAGGCGCAGGACGCGGCGCAGGCGCCGGAAACGGGGGCTCGGTGCGCCCGTCTCCATCGGGTGCCAGGTAGGAAGCAACGGGCGGATGCGAAATCCTGCGGTCTCGCTGTCCATCTCGGGATCCGGCCCCGTCAGAAGGTCAACGGTGTGGCCGCGCTCGGCCAGCGCTCGCCCGAGTTGAACGGCAAACTGAAAGAGCCCCCCCGACGGGGAGAACTCGACCATCAGAACGTGAACAGGCCCATCTGGAGCCACCCGACGGGGGGTCACCGACCTTGCTTTGCGGTTGGGCACCGAGCGATCCCTCCGGACAGTGGGGCCGCCTTGGCAATCGCCCTGCCCGCGATCCTGCACAAACGTTAGATTGGAGGCCTGATGAACCGAGCCAGCGAGCTTGTGCCCGACTCCCAGAATGCCTCCCGAGGTCACTTGCGCGTAGGGTACCTCAGCTGGCGATACCCCGTGCTCTCAGCCACTTTCGTGGTGCTCGAGGTGGAAGCACTCAGGGCCCGAGGCGTCCATATCGAGACGATGGCGATCCGACCCGGGTTGCCGCAAGACGTCGCGCTGGGCCCGGAGCTCGCAGCGGAGACGTGGACGATCCTTCCCGTCTCGGCCCTAGCCGTTTTGCGAGGGCATGTTCGCGGCCTCGCAAGAGGCCCGGGGGCCTACTTCGGGGTGCTCCGGGCAGCGATGTCCGCCGGACTTCACGGCGGCCTGGGCGGTTTGCGCCGCCAGATCATGTACTTCGGTGAGGCGGTGCTGCTGGCAGAGCGGCTTCGAGCGCGCGACTTGAACCACCTCCACGTGCATTTCGGTGACGCAGCGGGCGAGGTCGGCCGGCTGACCGCCTTGCTCGAGACGCGGCGGCCCCGCCGTGAACCGTTGACGTGGAGCATCACGATTCACGGGCCCGGCGAGTTGCAGTATCCGTCCAGATATCTCGTTGCCGAAAAGCTGCGTGACGCCGACGACGTGTTCGCGGTGAGCGAGCTTGCGCGGGCGCAAATGATCTCGCTCGTCGAGGGTGAGCCGGATACGTGGAAGAAGATCCACGTCGTGCACTGCGGCCTGGATTTGAGCGAGTGGTCCGGGGTCCGGTCGCGGCCTGACTCGACCCGACCGGTGCGGATCCTGACGGTCGGCCGGCTGGCCCTGCACAAGTCGCATCACGTTCTGATCGAGGCCGCTGCAATCTTGCGTGACCGCGGCGTGAACTTTCGGATCTCGATTGCCGGTGAGGGCCCGGAACGCGAGCACCTGGAAGCGCGGATTCGCGAGCTCGACCTAGGCGGCTACGTGACCCTGCTGGGGGCGGTCGACAGGGCCACAGTGCGTGCCCTGCTCGACAGCCACGACGTCTTCTGCCTTGCCAGCATCGCCGAGGGTCTTCCCGTCGTCCTGATGGAGGCGATGGCCTCGTGCGTGCCCGTCGTCACCACCCGCCTGCTCGGCGTGGGCGACCTCATCGAAGACGGGGTGAGCGGCCTGCTCGTTCCCTCGGCCCGGCCTGACCTCCTCGCCGAGAGCCTGGAGAGGTTGTGTGCCGACCCCGAGTTGGGCGCCCGACTGGCGGCGGCGGGCTACGCCAGCGTTGTCGCCGGTTTTGACATCAAGTCTTCCGTCGAGCAGTTGGAGGGATACTGGCGTCAGGCTCGCGCGAGAATCGAACGGTCACGTCGGGCCTGACACGGCTGTCGCCCTGATCGTCGCCGAGCACCGTTGGTGCGCCACCGTCAGCGGCTGCCCGCCTCGTCACGGAGCACGGGAGTCAGCCACTGGGAGACCTCGGAAGCCCAAGCCGCGGGCACCTGCGTAGCCGCCTCCCGCCGGGCCCGGCGATAAACAAGACGCGGCGCCACCAAAGCGACCCCGCCGAGGATGACCTGACGCCATACCCTGCCTCGCAGTCCAGCCTTGGAGAAGTTCAGGAATGCCGCCCGCCGATCTCCCGTCCCTGCTGCGAGAATTCCCGCCGTGTAGTACAGGCCGCTCCAGTCGAACGCGACTCCCGACGCTTTGCGCTCGTCCTCGTACCGAGCTTCGATCGTCCTCATCGCGGCAAACGCCGGGGCGACGAATGACATGGACCGGGTGTGCACGCGATAGGCCAACAGAGGCCGGTCGACGGCTACCGCTGGAGCTTGCGCAGACAGGCGTACCCAGGCCTCCCAGTCCTCCGCGTAACGCAGGCTTTCATCGAAGCCGCCCGCTGAAAGCAGAGTCTGCGTACGGGCGACGATCGCCGATCCGCCGCCCGGAATGCAATTTCCGGACAGTAGCCTTGTGTGTAGCTCCGGCCCAGCCTCGGCGCGTTGCACATTGACAAATTCCCCGGCCTCGTCGAACTGCAAAGTGCCGCAAAAGCACCACTTGGCATCCGGATGTGACGTGAGCGCGGCCATCTGCTCGAGGAGCTTGTCAGGCGCCCACAGGTCGTCGTCGTCGGAGAAAGCGGTCCACGGAGTTCGACTCGCAGCAAGGCCGGTGTTTCGGGCCGCCGAGAGTCCGAGTCCCGTGGTGCGAATGAGGGCGATCCTTGGCTCCTGCAGCTTCGCGACATGCGGTTCGTACGGTTCGGAAGAACCGTCGTCGACCAGGATCACGCGAACCTCGACCCCACGCTGCGCAAGGATTGTGTCGAGCGTGTGGCGCAGCAGCGGCCATCGGTTCTTCGATGGCACGACCACTGTCACGGGAAGGTCCCGCTCGGCTAGGCCCTGCATTTTTCTCCTCACAAAGAAATGTTGACTGGAGCACTCGACTCGACCACGGTCGATCTCTATCCGGTAGCAAGATCCGAGGTCGCGCCACAGGAAATGCGGCTCACGCGAACATTCAGCCGGGCGCAATGGTGAACCCGGGTCCGCTAACTACGTGAAGCGGCTTTCCCAGGGCCAGCTAGTCCTTGGCTCGCACGTGAGCGAGTCGAGCAGCGACCACGGGAGGGAGGAATCGATTGACTTTCGGGCGCTCCTTCCAAACGCGGATTACCTCATCGATTCCGAGAGCTTGACTTTCGTGTCGGATGAGATGGTCTGCGCGTGCCCAGCGGTTGGTAGCTGCACGAAATGGCGCCGGGTCCCCCCACGTGGCGTACATCTTGGCCGGACTGATCAGAAAGGGGTGAAGCCCCTCGTTGACCGCCTGCCAGGCAGCCGCCGCTACGCCCGGCGTATGGTCATTCCGGTAATCGTCCAGGACCACGACCCCGTCGTCTCTCAGGAGAGTCCGGGCCGCAGATATGTCTTGACGAACTTGCTCGTACAGGTGCGACGCGTCGATGTGAACAAAGCGATGCGTTCCGCGGAGGGCGTGTTCGGTAATTGTTGAACTGTGCCCCACGACTATCCGAGGCAGCGATCCGTGTATTCCCTTATAGGCTTCCTCGAACGGTTCGCGGGTCAGCTCAGGGTATTGCTCTTGGATCTCTTTTCGGTTCTGGACCCCTTTGGTTTCCGTGCCGAATAGATCGATAACCGTGAAAGTTTCACCAGGCTGGAGATACGAGCCGATGAGGACGGCGCTCTTACCGTGGTAGACGCCTAGTTCAGCGAGGTCACCGGGCGTCGCGGCCGTTTCCGTCAGCATCAAGCGAAAGGCATCGACATCCAGTGGGTCGAACCATCCGGGGATCGCATCGATCTGTTTATCAGTCACGTCGCCCACGTTTAGGACGCTATCCCGTCGGTCGCTGATTGTCCTGGGAATGGCGAATTGCGACGAGGCTGCGCCCACCTTCCGCAGCGCCGTCTTGGTTCCTTGCTTCTTGACGTAGTAGATCCGATGCCCGGACCCCGGCTGGAACGCCTGGTTGAGGGACGAATCTGAGAGTCGCCTGAGCTTGCTTGGCCGAGACAGAAGCGTGGCTGTGCCAATGACCCCGGGCCCGCCGTTCCCACAGCGGCGTGTGCCGCCGGCTCGTGGCGCAATCGATAGCCCCGCGTAGGGCAGCGATGTTGGCCATGCCGAACTGATAGGGAACCGAAAGCGTTTTCGCGTTGGAGGAAGCTCCTGCGGCGCAGGCAACCCATGCCACGACCTGGGCTCCCGCAAGCCCGCGCAACACGACGCTCTCGCGGCTGCCCAGCAGGCTGGCCGCCAGCGTGATGGGCAGGCTGATCGGGACAATCACGTTTCGCAGCACGCGGTGGCACACGAAGGCGACGCTCACCCATCCACGGTCAGGTGCGGCCAAGCTGAGATTGCGCAGCGTCACGTCACACACCCCGGCTGCCGCGCGGGTTCGCCGATGGAATTCGTCTCGGCGCGTCCCCGCTACCGCTTCGAAAGCTCGAGCAGTCGCCACGTGGGACACCTTGAGCCGCCGGCGAAGGATGCTCAGCGGAATCCAGTAGTCGTCGGCGAGTACGCCAGGGGGAATGGGGCGATATGCCGTACGGCGAATGGCGTAGACGCCGCCATCAGCACCGACGACCGCGCCCAGCACGCCTTCGGCGTCGCGCAGCGCCGTCTCGAGCCGCCAGTACAGCGACTCGCCGCCGCCGTGGGCGCCCGCGCCGAGGGGGACCTTCGTGCCGGCGACCATGCCTACCTCGGGGTCGGCGAACGGGCGCACGACCGCGGCCAGCGATCCTGGCGCGAGCGATCCGTTGGCATCTGTGAACACGACCACGTCGGTCGTCGCTGCACTGACCGCCGCATTGAGTGCCTGGCTCTTGCCGCCACGCTCAAGGATCCGAATCAGCTTGACCCGCGGGGCGAAGCGACTCGCGATCTCGGCGGTCTGATCGTCGGAGCCGTCGTCGACGACCATGACGTCGAGCAGAGCGTCCGGATAGCCGTTCGACAGCGTGTCTTGGATCTTGGCTTCGATGAACAGTTCCTCGTTGTGCGCCGGTATGACGACAGTCATGGTGGGCAGAACGGGCTCCGAGGCCAGCGCCGCGCTTCTGCGCCGCAAAGCCGCAGCCGAGCGAGCAAGTGCGGGATAACCAATGTGAGCCACCGCGGCGGCGACCAGGCCGGCTCCGGCTGTAGCGCTACAGGCGAGGTGGCGCCGGCTACGTGATCCCCTCACGGATGTGGTTCGACGGAGTGGAGCATATGCCCACAAATGGGCAGACACGGACTTCCCAGAATATTCACAGGCCTCCCCCGGGGCTCATTGTCGCGTCCGTCCAAAAATGCCAGACAGGCGACTCTACTTGGATTTCTTGACTTGTATCTCTTGAAGCAAAAGTGTACCGACGCCGGGGCGGATCCGCAATCCGCCATCTGGAGTAGTCACGTGGTGCTCGGCTGTAGCGACCGGGCGCGATTGTCCACGAGCAGCGAGGCCGGGATCGCCAGGTCAGGCCGGGTCATGGCGGTGCGCGCTGGAGTCCCCCGTGCTAGCTACGGTGTTCTTACACTAAATCGCTTTCTCCCCATCACGAATGTGATTCCTAGGCGTTGTTCATGAAATTGAGGCTCTTTCCGTGGCCAATTCTCGTGAATGCAGCTGCTCTTCGGGATCGATTCGATCGCATTGGTAGTCGAAATGGCATCGCCAGGTGCACCCGCTCGCTGGCGGTCAGTAGGCGCCGCGGCCGGCGACGACGGCGCCGACGGTTCTTACGATGATGACGAGGTCCATGACGAGTGACCAGTTCTCGACGTAGTAGAGGTCGAGGCGGACGGATTCTTCCCAGGACAGGTCGGAGCGGCCGCTGACTTGCCAGAGGCCGGTGAGTCCGGGTTTGACCAGGAGGCGGCGGCGGGTGTCTTCGGCGTACATCTCGACTTCGCTGGGCAGCGGGGGCCGGGGTCCGACCAGTGACATCTCGCCGGTGAGGACGTTCCAGAGTTGGGGGAGTTCGTCGAGGGACAGCCGGCGCAGGATCCGGCCGATGCGGGTGACGCGGGGGTCGCGGCGGATCTTGAACAGGACGCCGCCGCTTTCGTTCTTGTCGGTGAGGTCGATGAGCAGGTCTTCGGCTTCCTCGACCATGCTGCGGAATTTGACGAGGGAGAAGGGTGCGCCGGCGGCGCCGCTGCGGGTCTGGCGGAAGAACACCGGCCCGCGGCTGTCGAGCTTGATCAGGATGGCGACGGCGAGCAGCACGGGGGAGAGCACGAGCAGTGCCAGGGCGGCGGCGAGACGGTCGGTGGCGCCTTTGAGGAGGCGGCTGGCGCCGGAGAATTTGGGCTCGCTGACCTGGAGCAGGGAGAGGGCGCCGAGGGGACGGACGTTGATGCGGGGGCCGGCGACGTCGGTGAGTTCGGGGGTGAGCAGCAGCCCGATGTCGCTGCCTTCGAGCTGCCAGGCGAGCTGGCGCAGACCTTCGCGGCCGAGGACGCCGGAGCTGGTGACGGCGACGGTGTCGGCGGCGGCGTCGGCGGCGGCGCGGCGGGCCTCGGCCGGGGTGCCGAGCACGGGCACGCCGGCGGCGATCTCGGGGTCCTTGGTGAAGGTGCAGGCGCCGACGACGTGCAGGCCGTGGTGGTCGCGGCGGTCGAGCTCTTGGAGCAGGTGCTGGATGTCGCCGACGTTTCCGACGGCGAGCACCCGGTGCAGGCAGCGGCCGCGGCGGCGGGCGCGGCGCAGCAGCGTGATCGCGGCGAGCCGGCCGAGTGTCAGGGTCAGGAAGCCGCAGGGCAGGGCGATCAAGAAGAAGGCGCGGGAGACGTCGGACTTGGTCGCGTAGGCGGCCAGCGCCACCAGGGCGGTCATCCGGACGGTTGCCTCGAATATGGCTTTGACCTGCTCGGTGCCGTTACGGACGCGTTCGCGGTCATACGCCCGGCCGAGGGCGAGCAACGCGATCCAGGTGGGCGCCAGCAGGTAGGCGGCGGTCTCGTTCAGAATGGTGACGTGGTCGGGCTCCCCGAAGCGCAGGAACAGCCCGCCACCCACGGCGATGCTGACGATCACGATGTCCATGACCAGCAGGCACAGGACGTAACGCCGCTCCCAGCGGGCCGCTTTGGCAAGCGGCCCGGGCGCCGGCGTGTGCAGCCCGAAGACCTCTCCAGCCCCTGTGGACGCCGAACGTTGCCGAGCCTCGGGCGAGTCTCAGTGGACTCGCGCGTCGGCATCGCAGTCACAATGAGTCACCCCCCGGCGAGCGTTTCGGATGTAGCTGTCGCGCACGCTGCACCCACTGTTACCGAAGTCAGCGTCTTTGTTCAGGATTTCGCGGAAAGAACCGCCGTGACGTGGGATGGGTCACGGGTCGGGCACGTGGCGCTGAGAACATCATGGCGGGCCATGACCGATTCATCCCAAGGTTCTCGCGCTGTTCCCAGGTAGCTCCCAGGTACTTCCAGCCGTGACTTCGCGTCGCGCGAGCGTTGGGCGTTTTCCCATGTTAGTGACATAAGGGGATCCCGGCTGCCGCGGCGAGTTACTGGATATCTACGTAAGGTTGCATTGCGTCAGGAGAGCTGGCGCGCCTTGGCGCCCGATTTGCCGGGCCTGGGCACCCTCCCATGGGACCTTCGAAGCCGTTCGCCCGCCGGCGAGGGCCCACGCGGAAGGGGTCGGCACCGCACCCGCCGACTCCTTACGGGCAGTAGCGAGCGGACGCTTACGCTCGGTGGCGGCCGATGTCACGCGCGGCGCCGAGAGCGGCCCGGGACCACCATCGGCTCGGCACGCCGTCTCCCTGTCGGGTGGGCGCCTCATCCCGCCGTGGCGCAGCGGATCCATGTCGTCGATCGAGTCCGCGCCGGCGACCATCCCCGCCACCAGCGCCGATACCTTCAGCCCGGCCGCACAGCCCGCCCCGCCCGGCACGCTCAACTGCTCGCCTGTCAGATCACCGAGCCGGGCGCGCTGGCGCCAGCCCGGCGGCCGGCACCAAATTCGGATCGTCGAACACCGCACGGCAAACCGGAGCGACGTGAGATAGGTGCATCCTGGAGATGCGTTTCGTGCCAGCCAGAATCGGTTCTTAGACAGCTCTGATTCTCTCGCTGCACAAGGCATCTCGGCGTTACGGCGCCCTCAACACCCCAAGGACCACGGTGGACCAGGACCCCATTGGCTCCCCGTACGGTCGAATAAGGGCTGCAAACGGGTCAACGGTTAATGCGCAGCTAGACCAAATGGCGTGATGGCGCCTGCCGAATGGCTGCGGCGCCGCTCGGACCTCGAAGGCAATCCGGCGGGCTTTGAATAGGGCAGCAGCTCTTCAGTAATCACCCTTCCGGGGTACGCCAGGATCGGGTGCCTCGACGGCATTATCGCCCAGCTCAATATCCCTGCCGTAGCTGCGCGTCGAGAGCGCGCCGGCGGATGGCGGCGTCACGCTCGGCCGGTGTCAGCCGCGCGGTGCCGGGCGGAAGGTGACGGTCGAGCTCGCGGCGGTGGACCACCGTCACCTTTGCCACCGGTAGCACGGTGGGGGCGATGAAGCGACCCATGATCGTGCCCCACGTGTTGCCCGCCGGGTCGAGCCAGTTCGCGACGCCGGGGTCGGTCAGCGAGATGACGCCCCGGAAGACGCCGTCGGCGTCGACCCTGGCTTGTGCATGGTTGAGCGACGACTGCCGACGATCCCAGTCGAGTGACTCCCAGAACCGGTTCGCGAGTTGCACGCCCCAATAGTCGTTGGGCGGCGGGTCGATCTCGACAATCGCGGCCTCGTCGGGGCCGATCCGGAAGTTGCCGAAACCGTAGCTCTGACCCGCGTGGGCGCCCCAGTCCGTGAACGAGGGCGGCTGGAACACCAAAACGTTGTTGCCCCCCTCGAAGGACATCTTGCAGGTTCGGTGGAAGAACTCGCCCGCTCGACTGCACCAGCGAGCCAGGCTCTCCGCCCGGCTGCGCACGAACTCTGGATCTAGCGGGGGCGGCGGGTAGGTGGCGTCGAGTCGCTCCACCGCGAGCCGGGCCGGCCGCTGCCCGTGCCAGTCGGCGAAATACTGGCGCAGCAGAATCGACTCGCTTTCGCGGGTCGTCCGCAGCCAGTTACCCGGATGTTCGTCAGGCCCGACGAAGATCTCCACGGAGCCGTCGGGACTCACGTCGAGGTCGCGGCGTTTCAGCCCACCCACGACCCGGTAGTCGGGCATCTCGGAATAGCCCGGCGCATGAACTTGGAAGTCGATGTGGTCGGCTGTCCCGAGGTCGCCCACGATGCGGTAGGTGGCCGCGCCGTCGATCGCGAGGAACGCGAAGTTGCTGTCGGGGTTGTTGATTCCCCAACTCAGGGTCGGGTCCGCGAACCGCACGAACTGCGGGTAGGCCGGATCGGCCTCGATGGTCATCGAGATGCCGGCCACAAGGTGGCGAAGCACGAACCGCAAGCCTTCGGACCGAACCGGCTCCGGCCCGAAGGCCAGGTCGGTCTCGATGTGCGCTGCGAACTCCCGCCACGGGCCGACGATGGAGTCGATGAAGCCGCTCGTCTCGCTCACGGTGGCGGATACTAGAGGGCGCGTGTGCGGGCGACATAGGTGCCGCCGGTCAGCGGCGTTTTACGGAGCGCGCCGGGCTTGGTGACGCCGAGAAAGTCGTCGCCCAGCCGGGTGGTCACCCCAGCGAGGCGCAAAGCCCTGATTCTGCGGGACAAAGGGTGCCGGTTCCCCGGTAGTGAGAGACCCGCGTCCTGGACGGATGCCCATCACGCGATCTTCGGGCGTGACGGTGGCCCGACGGCGTTATGGAATCTGCTGCTGCTATGCCGTTTTCGTCATCGCAAGGTCCACGAGGCCGGATGGATGGTCACTCCGCCCGGCGACGGCGACTCCCGCTTCGACCCGCCTGATCCACTCGCGCCGATACCACCGCCGAAGCAGCCGCGCTACGGCCGGCCGCCTGAACTGCAGTCATGAGTCCGACGGCCCGAAAGGCAGACACCGCGGACGGCTCACTTATGACTTCGCGTGGGCGGACGAACCTTGTACGTCCGCCGCTGGCCTGCCCGAGTCCGCGTCGAAGCTGCGTCGTGTCTCTGGCATGACTACTCCTCGTAGTCCATGTCTCCACGCTTTCCGGGGATTTCCACATTTGGCCCTTGGCGGGTCAGCAGTGCGAAGCGCTGCAACTAACGTGAATGGTCACTGGATCAGACGGGGTCAGAGCTTCCCCCCGCCCAGCAAACGAGTCGCGCACGGTCCGTTGATTCGACCGTGTCGGGGTAACGCTCCGTGGGTTCACCCTGGTGGCCGTAGAACCTCTGGATCATGCGCTGAAGTGGGCCAACGCGAAGAGCCGGGCCGCACCCGAAGGTACGACCCGGCCCTGCTGGCTGTGGCGGATCAGCCGCGAGGTGACCGTCAATGGTTGCGGTGAACGACCCGCCCTGCGCGCCCTGGTCAAGCGGCGGGCGCGGTACGGCTCACCGATTTGGTATGCCAACGCCCTTGTGCCACGGCCCAGCGTTGTCGCTGTTGGGCCCGTTCGTGCCCGCGTAGAACGTCGACCGAGAACGTGTCGGTGTCACCAGCGCGCAACCGGCCCGGCAAGGGTCAGCGGGTGGCGCCTCGAAGTTCGTCAGCGTGCCGTTGTAGGCGACCACCAGGGTGCCGCCCCCGTTGGGCTGGGTGTAGGAGTCGATCTCCACGTTCATCACGGCGAGGAGGGCCGTGCTGGCGTGCGTCATTACCGTTTGTGTCTGACGCCGAGAGCTTGATCGCGTTCGCCGGATGTGCCGTGTTCTTGGCTGTGTCACTTCCTGCGGCCCGGTGGTGAATCCGGTGCTGGACTCGGGCGCGGTCGCGGTCTGCGTCGTAGCTGTGTGCCACCACCAGCCGTCTTCGATGCCGACCCGAAGCGTTCCAGCTGTCACCGTCTGTGTGGCGAGCTCACGGCATCGGTGAAGGTCGCACCAACGCCCGCACCGATCATGAGAACGCAGCGACGCCACCGGCCAGGCCGATGGCTAGCTTCTTGCGGTTCATACGGTTCCCCTTTGCTACAAGCCAAGTGGACGTCCCACTGGGCTTCCCCCGAATCGCTTCTTTACGACCGGACGTACTTCCATGTCATGCGCCCGATGACGGCGGCGAACATGAACACGAGACCTGCGATCAACCAGCGGAGCCCGCCGTTGACGATGTAGCCGACCTTCGGGATGACGAAGGCGAGCTTGAGAGCGTGGCCCTTGAGCAGGATTCGGCCCCACGGGTCAGTGATGTTGTTGGCATCGCCCTTGGTGACCACCGCGACGCCGCCCTTATCGGGTTTGATCGAGTAGATGCGGTGGACGCGAGCCAGCTTCTCGCCAGGCGGCCGGAAGACGATGACGTCACCCTTGTGCAGCGAGGTCACCGGCACGCTGTGGGTGACCACCGCGTCGCCGGGCTGAATGCCGGGACGCATCGACCCGGTCAGGACTGGAGTCACTGCGCCATGGCCGGTGTGGATGAACACTCCGAGCGCGCCCACGGTGAGGATGAGCAAGCACAGCAGCGCCCACCCCAGATGGTTGGCGTAGTGGCGCACCCGTTTGAGCGGCGGTCCCGGCTTCCGATATGCCACGCGGGACAGCGCGACGGCCATTCCCAACCCCTTCCATTCGATTTGGCAATTGGTTCGGGGACGAACTTGCCTACGAATACGGAAGGCCGTTGGTCGTTGTGGCGGAGATGATCACTTAGTACTAGTAGATTTGTGTTGGCGTTGCTTTCGGAGCCCGATAATGCATGCTGAATAATTCGGGTTTACCAGTACGCTCATGACGTCTCTCGTGGGACGCTGGCGTGTTAGCCGAATGATGCGTAGATGTGATGAGTATTGCCAGCCTGGTAAATGGCGCTCGCTGCGAACGGGAAAGCAGGGAACCTGCTGGGTTCAAGCATTGCTCCAGCGGTCGCGCCTGGACCGCTGTTCGGCGGCCTGCGGCCTGACGGGTCGGGGGACGTTGGGCGGCAGGAACATTGGGGCGAGCTGGGCAAACTATGCCGCGCGCCGGTGGGACTTCGGGCTCGCCGGCGATTCCGTCTCTCACGCGTTAGGGACTCAAACCGCCACTTCACGGCGGCAACCGGCAACGCAAGCTAGCCCGCGGAGCTTTCATGTCGTCTCAATGTTAATTCAGTTTGATCGATGAAAGGTGTTCGCGGCCCGCAGGAATGTGTGCTATTTAGGCTGCGATCCGGGCTGGCCGAGGGCGCACTTGTGGTAAATGGGGTAGCGGTGTCTGTCCAATTGCGCGTGATATAGGACGCTCATCCAGCGGCGCCGTGCGGTCGGTCGAAACGTCGGTTCGTGCGGTCGGTGCTGGTATACGCCCCCCGGCTCCTCGCGAACCGGCGCCCATGATCCCCGGTGAGAGGCGGGACGATGAACACGATCGCCACGAGGGTGACGCCGAAGGCGACACGTAGCGGTGTCGACCGGGGGAAGTGGGTTGGTCGTTGCGCCTACCGCAACGCCGGCGAGGAAGTTCCTGGACACAGAACAGTCCCTCCTGTGGAGGCGAACTGTCGAAGAAATCCGCGCAACCATCGCGCGCTGGCTGCGTCGAGACCACGGTGTAGCTTCCTTGCGTCGCGATGACGTGAGGAGCTCACATGACGGCAGCGTGCCCGGTGCAGCGCAGCGAGAGCGGCAGTTGGATGTTCACCGGCTATGCCGAGGTGCTGGCGGCGACGCAGGACGTGGAGGCGTTCCGGGCGAATTTCCGGGCGCCCGGGGTCGAGGTGCCGCCGGAGGAGCAGTTCGTCAACGAGATCCCCGAGCCGCGCCACGGGCAGGTCCGCAAGATCATCAACTCGGCGATCGCCAGCCACCGGCTGACCGGGGTCGAGCCGCTGTGCGAGACGCTCTGCCGTGACCTGCTGACCGGGCTGCGCGATCGGGGCGGGCCGGTCGATCTCGTCACCGAGTACGTCATGCCGGTGCCCAACAGCATCATCGCGCACCTGCTCGGCGCCGAGCCGGCCGATTACGCGAAGTGGGCGGCGTGGTCGGAGGAGGTCGTCGAGGGCACCTACCCGTCGCTGTATCGCAACGAGCGCGGGGTCGGTTTCGCCGGGGCGCACCCGGAATTCGCGGCCTACATCGACGCCATCATCGCCGATCGCCGCCGCCGTCCGCGCGAGGATTTCGTCACCCGGCTGATCAGCCGCGAGGTCGACGGTCGCCGCCTGTCCGACATCGAGGCACGCGCCCAGCTCGTCTTCCTGTTCATCTCCGGCAACGAGACGACCCGCCACCTGCTCGGCAACCTGCTGCACCGGATCGCCGGGGATCCGGCGCTTTTCGCCGAGCTCGCCGCTGACCGCGACGCTCGTCGAAGCCGCTATCGAAGAGTCGCTGCGCCTCGATCCGCCGGTACGCCTGCTGATGCGCACCGCCAGCGCCGCCACCGTCGTCGCCGGGGAGCAGATCAGTGAAGGCGAGGCGGTCATCTTCGGGGTGGAGCAGGCCAACCGCGATGAGACGAAGTTCGACGACGCCGAGCAATTCCGGCTCGACCGGGAGGATCTGCGCCGCCATCTGGCGTTCGGCGGCGGCCCGCACGTCTGCCCCGGGGCGCACCTGGCGCGCATGGAAGCGCGGGTCGCGGTGAACGTGCTGCTCGACATGGCGACCGGCGTGCAGATCGAGCCGGGCTTCACCTACCAGAACGTGCCCGTCTCGTGGGCGAAGGGCCCGCGGTCGGTGCCGGTGCAGGTCGCCTGGGCCTGAGCCGGACCGCCGCTACCGCGGGCGCCTCATTCGGGCGCTAATTGCGGGGGATGGTCGACGCGCCACGCCTCCGGCCGGCGCCCGGCCGCGAGGCCGCCGTCGACCCGCAGTTCGGAGCCGGTGAGGTAGGACGACTCGTCGCAGGCGAGGAACAGCACCGCTTCGGCGACCTCGTCGGCGGTGCCGACCCGGCCGAGCGGCAGGTCGCTGAACCGGGCACCGAAATCCTCCTTGGGCACCGGCAGCATCGCGGTGTCGATCGACCCCGGTAGCACCGCGTTGACCCGGATGCCCTCGATGCCCAGCTCGATGGCGGCCGTCTGGGTCATGCCGCGCAGCCCCCACTTCGACATCCCGTACGCGCCGTGCCCGTACATGCCGCTGGCGCCGGCCCGTGAGGAGATGTTGACGATGCTGCCGCCGCCGCGCGCTTTCATTGCCGGCACCACGGCCTGCAGGCCGAGCAGCGCGCCGATCAGGTTGACCCGCAGCAGGCGTTCGAAATCGGCGATCGGCTCCTCGACCAGCGGCCGGGTCCAGTAGATGGCCGCGTTGTTCACCAGGATGTCGACCCCGCCGAAGCTGGCGGTCGCGCCGCGCACGACCGTCGCCCAATCGGCCTCGCTGGTCACGTCATGGGCCAGCGCGAGGGCCGCGTCGCCGATCTCGTGGGCGACCGCTTTCGCCTCGGTGTCGAGCACGTCGGTGAGCACGACCTTGGCGCCCTCCGCGGCGAAGCGCCGCGCCTCGGCAGCTCCCTGGCCGCGGGCGGCGCCGGTGATGATCGCTACCTTGCCGGCGAGCCGGCCGTAGGTATTGCCGGCGAGACGGCCGGGCCTGTCACTGGATGGGGGCACGGCGTCGAGTATCCACCGTCCCGGTGTGCACCAGCCGGTGCAGGGCCAGCCGGGCGAACGGCGCGTAAAGAATCAGCACCGGCAAGGGGCCGTGCATGGTGAGCCAGCTGCCGGAGCCGGAACCACGGACGTCGACCCCGTGCTCAAAGCTCATCCGCACCGGCCCGAGGACCGCCTGCCACGACCAGCGCCGCCGCTTCGCATCCACCACAGTGACCTCGAAGGACACCGGCGCCGGCGCGATCGTCCACAGCTGCCCGGCCATCCCCGGCCGCAGCCGTCCGATCGCGTCGACCCGGCGAATGTGCGGCGCCCACTCCGGCCACCGCTGCGGATCGGCGTACGCCTCCCAGACGTCGGGCGCGCCGGCAGGGCCGTGGGCGCGCACGGTCAGCGAGGACACGTCGCTGAATGTATGCGGGTACCGGGGCAGAACCTCGCAGGAGGCGCGTTCCCGGCACCGTTGCGGCGCCGGGATCAGCACCGACAGGCCTCACGGGTGAGGGAAGATGGCCTCGATGCGCGGGCCTTCGGATGACCAGAAGACCTTGTAGGGATGGTGGCCAGGGACCGGGAAGCGCAGTCGGATGCCTTCCCTGGTGGTGATAGCGCTCGATAGCGACTGGGCGAGCAAGGGCGTTTGAAAGATCGTCTCGCAGACCGCCAGCACGTCGTTGTACAGATCCACCTCGGGCCCGGCTTCGAGCTCGTCGAGTTGGGCCTCTGCGATGTCGCTGTAGTTCTGCTCGTTCACACGGTTCTACGTGAGCGCGGCGCTCGGCGGACCGTCGGCCCTTTCGCTGCTCGCGAGAGAAGGTCCTGCAGCTCTGGCGAGTTGTCATATTCCAGCTGGGCTTCGGTGACGACGCGGGCCGGCATGAGGAGCACGCTGCCGTCTTCGTTGTCCTGCATGAGGAAGAGCTGGTTCTTGTGACCGGGTAGGACGGCTCTGCTGCGGTCGTCGGTTTCCACTTGAGTCATGGTGGAGTTCTCCTTGGTGGGAATGCTAGAACCTTAGCCGCGTTTCCCACTGTGGGCAAGTGGGACACTGGGGTATCGACGCTGTCCGCGTCGGCCTTGAGCGGGAGATGGCTTTGACAGACACAGACGTCGTCCGAAGTTGGCTGTTTCAGTCGCAGAAAATAGCGGTGCTCACCGGCGCGGGTATCTCGACCGACTCGGGCATCCCGGATTTCCGCGGCCCGCAGGGCATCTGGACGAAAGATCCGGCGGCGCAACGGATGTCGACGCTGTCGGCGTACGTCTCCGATCCCGAGCTGCGGGCGCGTTCGTGGCAGAACAGGCGCGCCCATTCGGCGTGGACGGCGCAACCGAATGCCGGGCATCGGGCACTCGTCGAGCTCGAACGCTCCGGCAAGCTCGCCGCGATCCTCACCCAGAACATCGACGGGCTGCACCAGAAGGCCGGGTCGTCGCCCGGTCGCGTACTGGAGCTGCACGGCACGCTCTGGGAGGCCGAGTGCCTGTCGTGCCGCGCACGGCGCCCGATGGCCGAGGTGCTGGACCGGGTGGACGCCGGCGAATCCGACCCGCCGTGCGTCAGCTGCGGCGGCATCCTGAAGTCCGCCACGGTCAGCTTCGGCCAGGCGCTCGATCCGGACGTGCTGCAGCGCGCCTACGAGGCGGCGTCGAGCTGCGACGTCTTCCTGGCGGTCGGCAGCTCGCTGACCGTCCAGCCCGCGGCGGGCACCTGCGGGGCGGCGCTGGAGTCCGGCGCGCGGCTGGTCATCGTGAACGCCGAGCCGACCCCGTACGACGACCTCGCCCACGCCGTGCTGCAGGCTCCCATCGCCGACGTGCTGCCCGCGCTGCTGGCAAGCGTGTGACGCACGGGAAGTCGCGCTAGCCTCCCGGCATGCGTGTTCCGTTGACCAGCATCGACTTCCTGCGCCGCGCCGAGGAGGTATACGGCGATCGCGTCGGGATCATCGATGAGCCGTCCCAGCCCGCGCCGGACCTGGGTGATCAGTCCTACCGGGGTTTCGCCGCGCGCTGCCGGGCCGTCGCCGCCGGACTCGACGAGCTGGGTGTGGCACGCGGGGAGCGCATCGCCGTCGTCAGTGAGAACTCCGCGCGGCTGCTGGAACTGCTCTTCGGCGTCACCGCGTACGGCCGGGTCTGCGTTCCCATCAATTTCCGGCTGCAGGCGGCGGAGATCGCGTACATCGTCGAGCATTGCGGCGCGTCGGTGCTGCTCGCCGATCCGGAGCACGAGGAGATGCTGACTTCGGCGGCGGGACCGGCGGTCCGCCATCGCTTCGTGCTCGGCAAGGACTACGACGACGGGCTGCTGCGTCCCGAGCGCGAGCCGGTCCCGTGGGAAGCGCCCGACGAGGACGCGACCGCGACGATCAACTACACCTCGGGAACGACCGCGCGGCCGAAAGGCGTGCAGCTCACCCATCGCAACATCTGGATCAACTCCGTCACGTTCGCCCTGCACACCGAGGTCACCGACCGCGACGTTTACCTGCACACCTTGCCGATGTTTCACTGCAACGGCTGGGGGATGCCGTACGCGATGGCGGGCCTGGGAGTGCCCCAGGTCGTGCTGCGCAAGGTCGACGGCACCGAGATCCTGCGCCGCGTCGAGCGCCACGGAGTCACCCTCGCGTGCGGGGCGCCTGCTGTCTGGAGCACGGTGCTCGAGGCGGCGCAGAGCTGGGACGGGCCGATCCCCGGCAGCGGCGCGATGCGCATCGTCGTGGCCGGCGCTCCGCCGCCCACCCGCGTCATCGCCCGCGTCGAGGAGGAGCTCGGCTGGGAGTTCACCCAGATCTACGGCCTGACCGAGACCTCGCCGCTGGTCACCTCGAACCGCACCCGCTCGGAGTGGGACGGCGAGCCCGGTCTCGAACGCGCGCACCGGCTCTCGCGTGCCGGGGTGCCGTCGATCGGGACCGAGGTGAAGATCGCCGACTCGGGAGAGGTCCTGGTCCGCTCGAACACGGTGCTCGACGGGTACTGGGAGCAGCCCGACATCAGCGAGCAGGCGCTGGCCGACGGCTGGTTCCACACCGGTGACGGCGGCACTTACGAGGACGGCTACCTGACGATCTCCGACCGGCGCAAGGACGTCATCATCACCGGCGGCGAGAACGTCTCGTCCATCGAGGTGGAGGACGCGATCTTCAGCCACCCGGCCGTCGCCGAGGTCGCGGTCATCGGCATTCCCGACGAGCGGTGGGGCGAGACGATCAAGGCGCTGATCGTGACGGCGGAGGGCCAGAGCGTCACCGAGGCGGAGATCATCAGCTGGTGCAAGGAGCGGCTGGCCCGCTACAAGGCACCCACCTCGGTGGAGATCCGCGAAGGCATTCCCCGCACCGCCACCGGAAAGGTGCAGAAGTTCAAACTGCGCGAGCCTTATTGGGCAAACTCCGGGCGGCAGATCAACTAGGGGACGGGAGCCTGATGAGCGCGGGATCCGACCCGGCGCGGCGGGATCCGGACGAGCCGCGCTTCGCGGGGCCGCCGAGCGCGGGAGTGTGGCCAGATCCTTTCCCTCCGCCCCCGCCGGACTACCCGCCCCCGCCGGACTACCCGCCCCCGCCGGCGCCCGGTCCGTTGCCGCCGCCGCCCGGTGCAGCCCCGTTGGAGCCGGTTGTCGACTACGGGCCTGGCGTGCAGCTCCCGGTGGAGTCTCGCGATGGGCTCGCCCTTTCCCGGCTCGGGTCAGCCGTGGGCATCGCCGGCGGGCTGCTGGCCGGTATCGGCAGCCTGTTCACCTGGGCGACGCTCCGGCTGACCGCCGGCGGCAGCGGCTCGCAGGGCTTCACCGCCGAACCGTCCTCGATCAGCTACAACGGCCTGTCACTGCTCGAGGGCCGGGTGATCCTGGTGCTGGCAGTCGTCTCGATCGCGCTGAGCGCCGCCGCGCTGCGCCCGGACGCCCACCCGCTGCTGTGTCCCGCGCTCGCCGCCACGGGGGCTCTCGCCGTGCTGGTGATGGCGTTCGCGGCGATCGGGCATCCGGTGGAGCTGGCGACCCTGTTCCGGTCCTATCGCCAGATCGACGCGGTCACGGTGAGCCTGCCGAACGGGGTGGGTACCTGGCTGGCACTGATCGGTGCGCTGCTGGTTCTCGCCGGCGGGCTGCTGGCCCTGATGCGGGGGACCGAGAGCCGGGGAGAGGGGTAGCCGTGAGCGAGAAGATCACGTTCCAGTCGATGGCCGACCGGCTCACGCTGGGCCTGCTCGCGTCGGTCATCGGTGCGGTGCTGGTGTTCGTCTGCGCCTTTCTCACCTGGTCGACCGTCGATGCCCGCAGCCGAGCCGGCAACAAGCTCGCCGGCGCCGTCACCGACTCCGCCGGCATCTCCGCCGGCCGGCTCGGGACCGCCACGCTCGTCCTGTCGCTCGGTGCGCTGGCTGTGGTGGCGGTCATGCTCCTGCCCGCCACGAAATCGTGGGCCTGGCAGGTGCTGATCGGGTTCGGCGCGCTGACGGCCGCCTTCACCCTGTACGAGCTGATCTCCATCCCGCGCACGCTGCGGCCCGACAACTTCACCTGTCCTTCGGGTGTGAGCTGCGCGTTTCACCGCACGATCGGCCCCGGGGTCTGGCTCACGCTGATCGCGTCGCTGCTGATCGTCGCCGGCGGGTACGTCCACCACCTCCGGCCTGTGGCGTTCCGCCCGCCGAGCTAACCGCGAAGCGGTGCCTCGAGGTGCTCGGCGCTGCCCATGGCGGGCACCGCCGCCGCGGTGCCGGATTCGGTGGCCGCGGTCGCGTAACGGACCCCTGAACGCCCATGGCGGGCTTGACCCTCCAGCGCGCGGGAAAGGTTGCGTGCGGTGTAGACCAGCGGCACGTGGCTGAACGCCTGCGGGAAGTTGCCGGTCATCCGCTTGGCCACCGGATCCCATTCCTCGGCGAGCAGGCCCACGTCGTTGCGCAGGCTCAGCAGCCGCTCGAACAGGGTGACGGCCTCGTCCAGCCGGCCGACCGCCGCGTAGTTGTCGGCGAGCCAGAACGTGCAGGCCAGGAACGCGCCCTCGCCGGGAGGGAGCCCGTCGACGTCCTCGGTCGTCGTGTAGCGCCGCACGAAACCGTCGGACAGCAGCTCCTTCTCGACGGCCGCCACGGTGCCGCGTACCCGGGCATCGGAGCCCGGCAGGAATCCCACCAGCGGGATGTTCAGCAAGGCCGCGTCCAGCTCGCGGGAGCCGTAGTACTGGGTGAACGTCTTGCGTTCGGCGTCGTAGCCGTTCGCCAGGATGTCGGCCCGGATCTTTTCCCGCAGCGTCTGCCACCTCTCGAGCGGGCCGCGAAGGTGGTGGTCGGAAACCGCGCGTACGGCACGGTCCACCGCGACCCACGCCATCACCTTCGAGTGCACGAAATGCCGGCGCGGCCCCCGCACCTCCCAGATGCCCTCGTCGGGCTGCGCCCAGCCGGTCTCGAGGAAGTCCATCAGCTTGCGCTGCAGCGCCCAGGAGATGTCCTCTGCCGCGTCCTGGTGCACCCGTCCTTCGCGCTCGGCCACGTCATGTTGGCTCTGGCGCGCCACGTGCAGGGCGTCCATCACCTCGCCGTAGACGTCGAGCTGGAACTGCTGCACCGCCGCGTTGCCGATGCGTACCGGCGCTGCGCCCTGATAGCCCGGCAGCCACGGGACCTCCCACTCCGGCAGCCGCCGCTCCCCGGCGACCCCGTACATGATCTGCAACTTCGAGGGATCGCCCGCGATCGCGCGCAGCAACCATTCGCGCCAGCCCTTCGCCTCGCTGACGAAACCCGCGTCGATCAGCGCGATCAGCGTGATCGTCGCGTCACGCAGCCAGCAGAAGCGGTAGTCCCAGTTGCGCACGCCTCCGAGCTGCTCGGGCAGGGAGGTCGTCGCCGCGGCGACGATGCCGCCGGTATCGCCGTAGGTCAGCGCTTTGAGCGTGATGGTGCTGCGCCGGACCGCGTCCTGCCACCGGCCGTCATAGCTGAACCCGGACATCCAGCTGGCCCACCACGCCTCGACCCGGTCGATCTGGGCGCGCACGTCGCGCGGGGCGGAAGGCTCCCGGTGCGATCGGTGATAGACGAGCTGGAATGTCAGCGACTCGCCGTTGCTGATCCCGAAGTCGCCGACGGTCGCCATGTCGCGTCCGCGGTGATGCACGTCGGAGCGCAGCGTGAGGGCGTCGGGCCCGGCGATGGCACGCGTCTCGCCACCCACCCGGCGCACCCACGGCATCACCGAGCCGTACTCGAAGCGCATCCGCAGCTGGCTGCGCATCTGGACGTGACCGCTGACCCCCTCGACCATCCGCAGCACGACGTGCTCGTCGAGCACCGGCATCATCGCGTCGACGACGCGCGCCACCCCGGTGGCCGTCTCGAACTCGGTCTCCAGCACCAGCGTGTCACCGCGGTAGCGGCGGGACGACGAGCGGATCTGGACCCCGTGCGGCGAGATCTTCCAGTGGCCGTGATTCTCGTCACCGAGCAGGCCGGCGAACACCGCGGCGGAGTCGAAGCGCGGCAGGCAGAGCCAGTCGATCGAACCGTCGAGACCCACCAGCGCGGCCGTGTGGGTGTCGCCGATGATCGCGTAGTCCTCGATCCGCAGAGCCATACATAAACTCCGTCCTAGATTGGACGCGTGCGCCGACCTTTTCCTGCTGCGCGCCTGCCCCGGCTGATTCTGGTGCAGGTGGGTGCCGCGGCGCTGATCGGGGTGACCGCGTCCTGCGGCATGTCCAACGGCCTGGACGAATACGTCGTCCATTTTGCCCCTGGCACGGCCCCCGCCACGGCGCGCGCGGTCGGAGAGGCGTGCCCGCAGTTCGGCCAGGCCAAGCTCGAGCCGCCGGATCGCAACCACCTCGCGACCTCACGCGCGTACCCGGTGCGCTATGACGTGACGAACGCCTCATCGGCCGACAAGGCGTCGCTCACCGACTGCCTGAAGAAGTACCCGATCGTGCGCGGCGTGAGCGACACCAACGACGCCAAGTCCTAGCGGCCGGCCCCTCGCCGGGCTTGTCGCAGGCTCACCAGGATCGTCGCCAGCGCGACCAGGCCACCGAAGATGAGGCTGCCGCCGGTCCACCAGCTGGAGAACGGCAGGGCGGGCACGGTGCCCAGCGCCACGCCGGCGGCAACCAGCGCCAGCGCGGCGAGAATGCTCAAGGCCGTGGACCACGGCTTGGCCACGGCCTGATCGGCCAGGTCAGCCGCCGTGCGGCGGGCCGATTCGAAGTGGCGCCGGGCCCACGCGTACTCCGCGGACAAGATCAGGAAGCCGAGCGCGATCACCAGGACCCCCGGGCCGGGCAGCGCCAGCAGCACGATCCCGAGCGCGAGGACCGCCGCACCGAGCACGGTCACGAGAGCCCGCCGTGCGGCGCGCGCGCTGGAACGCAGGATCACCGTTCACATGATGGCCGAAAGAGGCGAGTACCGCTGATGCGTAGCCGGTGGGGACGGGCTAGCCTCCCGCCTCATGACGAACCACACCTACCGGGTGACCGAAATCGTCGGCACCTCGCCGTCGAGCCTCGACGACGCGATCCGCAACGGCATCAGCCGCGCCTCGGCCACCTTGCGAAGCCTCGACTGGTTCGAGGTGACCGAGATCCGTGGCCACCTCGCGAACGGCAACATCGATCACTACCAGGTGGGGATGAAAGTCGGCTTCCGGCTGGAGGACTGACACCCTGCGGGCTCCCGTCAGGGGGCCAGTTCGCGTAGCACGTCGAACGGGTCGACAGCGGGCGGCGGCGGCCACGGCCAGCCGACCGTGCCGTCGCCGTGCCAGCGCGGCACCAGGTGCACATGCAGGTGAAAGACGCGCTGGCCGCTGGCCTCACCGGTGTTCTGGCGCATGGTCAGACCGTCCGGCCGCAGGCGCGCGCGGATCTGCCGGGCGACGGCGGCGCACGTGCGCCCGACGGCTGCGGCCACTTCCGGATCGGCGCTCCACAGGTCGGTGACGTGCGCCCGCGGGATCACGAGGGTGTGGCCCCGGGCGGCCGGGCTGGCGTCGAGGACGGCGAGGCAGTGCTCGTCGGCGGCCACGATGTGGGCGTCGGCGGCGCCGCTGGCGATGCGGCAGAACGGGCAGTGCGGGTCGGCGGGCAGCGGGTAGGCGGGCAGCGCTCCGGCTGCCGAGGCGGCGGCCGTTTCGATGCGCGATGCCATGCCGTGCATCTTCTCCCACCTTGCCCACGGCGGCAGGCTGGCCGTTCGATACCCCCGATGACCGAACGACCAGCCCGTTCCCCGGAAGGCGCGTCCCCCGCGCTCCCTCATGGGATTAACGGGGTCGGGCGGGGTCCGTGAATGCGCCACTGAGCGTCACTTGTGCTTGGGCTGAACGGCGTATCGCCGGCTCCGGGGCGGCCTGGGCTAGCGTCGGCCGGGTGGACAGCCTCGAGGTCGGTGGCCTGACGTTCCCTTACCTCGCCGGCGGTCCGCCGGACGGGCGCGGGGTGCTGCTGCTGCACGGGTTCCCGCAGTGCTCGCTCGAGTGGGCGGCCCAGCTCACGGCGCTCGGCGCCGCCGGCTTCCGCGCCGTAGCGCCTGACCAGCGCGGGTACGCGGCGGGTAACCAGCCTGCGCAGGTGAGCGCGTACGGAATGGATGAGCTGGTCGCCGACACGCTCGGGATGCTCGACGCGCTCGGCTGGGAGCGCGCCGATCTCGTCGGCCACGACTGGGGCGGGTCGGTGGCCTGGCATGTGGCCGGACGCCATCCGGAGCGGGTGCGCTCGCTGACCGCCGTCTGCACCCCGCATCCGCGGGCGTTCGCCGCGGCGATCGACAGCGGCGGCGAGCAGGTTGGCAAGAGCGCTTACTTCGCCACGTTCCGCGAGCCCGGCACCGGGGAGGACAGCCTGCTCGCCGACGACTCGGCCGCGTTGCGGGAGGTACTGGACGGGCTGCCGCAGATCGAGCGCTACGTCGCGCGCATGCAGGACCGGTCAACCCTGACGGCGGCGCTGAACTGGTATCGGGCGATGCGCCGGCGTGACGCGCAGCAGACGGGAGCGGTCCGGGTGCCGACGCTGTACGTGTGGGGCGACAGCGACCCCGCCTTCGCGCGCGAGGCGGCGGAGGGAACCGCCGGCTACGTCGAGGCGCCCTACACCTTCGTGCCGCTCGCCGGTGCCGGTCACTGGATTCCGGAGACGCGGGCCGACGAGCTGAACGGCCTGCTCCTGGAGCATCTCTATAGGTTCGACGCATGACGACCCGTGTGGCGCTGGTGACCGGTGGCAACCGCGGCATCGGGGCCGCCTGCGCCCGGGCCCTGGCGGCCGCGGGAGACACCGTGGTCGTGGCCTCACGCGCCGGTGCCGGTCTCGGCGACCTCCCGGGCGTCGCCATGGACGTCACCGATCCGGCGTCGGTGGACGCCGCGTTCACGTCCGTGGAGGCCGAGCACGGCCCGGTCGAGGTGCTGGTGTCGAACGCGGGCATCACGCGTGACACGTTGCTGCTGACCATGCCGGAGGACGCCTTCAGCGAGGTGCTCGACACCAACCTCACCGGCGCCTACCGGGTGGCCAAGCGGGCCGCGAAAGGGATGCTGCGGCTGCGCCGGGGGCGGCTCATCTTCATCGGGTCGGTCTCCGGGCTGACCGGGTCGCCGGGGCAGGCGAACTACGCGGCCTCGAAGGCCGGTCTCGTCGGGCTCGCCCGCTCGCTCGCGCGCGAACTCGCGTCGCGCAACATCACGGCCAATGTCGTTTCCCCCGGGCCGATCGACACCGACATGACGGCAGAGCTCACCGAGCAGCAGCAGGCGGCGCTGGTGGGCGCGGTGCCACTCGGACGGATGGGGCACGCCGACGAGGTGGCGGCGGCCGTCGCCTTCCTGGCGTCAACCGGCGGTGGTTACGTCACCGGTGCGCTCATCCCGGTCGACGGCGGCATGGGCATGGGCCACTGACCCGAGCTCACCTCACGCTGAGTACGGCTCCTGAGGTTGATCTATCGGGCTAATCCCCGGGCGGGCACCGGCGCTGGACCCGCTGGTCGGGCACACTCGCAAGAGCCCGGCAGCCATCAGGGCGAGCCCGAATCCGCAGGGAGGTAAGCGTGAGCTGGTGGTGGTGCCTGAATCACTCCCGGGCCGAGCAAGATCCCAATGTCGACTCCGGAGCCGCCGACCGCCTCGGTCCGTACGAGACCGAGGAAGCCGCGAAGGGCTGGCGTGAGCAGTTCGCGGAACGCAACGAGCGCTGGGACAAGTGGGACCAGGAGGACAAGGAGGGCCGCAAGTAGCGCCGCAGGAGGGCGTCATGACGCGATCGCCGGGATCCGGCATGATCGCCAGGGTGGCTGGCTATGACGCTGTGCTGCTGGTGTCCTTCGGCGGACCCGAAGGTCCTGGCGACGTGATGCCGTTCCTGCGCAACGTCACCGCCGGGCGCGACGTGCCGGCCGAGCGGCTGGCCGCCGTCGCCGAGCACTACACCGCGTTCGGCGGCGTGAGCCCCATCAACGCCCAGAACCGCGCGCTGGCCTCGGCGCTGGCGACGGAACTCGCGCCCCGGCGGGTCTACTGGGGCAATCGCAACTGGGCGCCGTACCTGCCGGAGACCCTCGCCCAGATGCGCGCCGACGGGGTGTCCCGCGCCGCCGTGTTCGTCACGTCCGGGTACGCCTCGTACTCCTCGTGCCGCCAGTACCGCGAGGACCTGGCCGCTGCCCATCCCGGCGGGCTGCGGTTGGAGAAATTGCGCCACTACTACAACCACCCGGGCTTCATCGCTGCCCAGGCCGAGCAGGTCGTCGCGCTGGGAGAGCGCCTGGCGCCGCACGCCCGGCTGCTGTTCACAGCCCACTCGATCCCGGTCGCGTCGGCGCGCACGAGCGGCCCGGCCGGCGGCGCCTACCCGGCGCAGCTCGCCGAGGCGGCCCGCCTCGTCGCCGCGCAGGTCCGTGAGCGCACCAGCTGGCGCGGCGGATACGAGGTCGTCTGGCAGAGCCGATCCGGGCCGCCGTCGGTCCCCTGGCTCGAGCCCGACGTCAACGATCGGCTCCGGGAGCTGGCGGCGCAGGGGGTAGGCGACGTCGTCGCCGTCCCGGTGGGTTTCGTGAGCGACCACGTCGAGGTGCGCTACGACCTCGACACCGAAGCGGCCGCTACGGCGGCGCAGGTCGGTGTCCGCTTCGCCCGGGCGGGCACCGCGGCAGCCAGCCGCTCGTTCATCGAGATGGTGCGCGGGCTGGTCGAGGAGCGCGAGGACGGCCCGGCCCGGGTCGCCCTCGGAACCGACGGGCCGAGCCACGACGTCTGCCCGCTCGGCTGCTGCCCCGGCCGGGTGCCGCGCCCGGCGGCAGCCGGTGAGCCCCGGGACATGCAGCCGGCGAACGGCGTAACCCGCCCGCTGCACGGCTAGCCGCGGGCGGCGAGGGAGGACAGGTAGGCGTTGTAGTCGGCCAGTTCGCGGTCACCGTGGCGGTCGGCCTCGCGGTCGATGCGACGCCCCTGCCGCTCGCTGAAGCGGGCCCAACTTGCCATGACGATGATCAGCACGAGGGCGGTGGGAACCTCGGCGAACCCCCAGGCAATGCCGCCCGCGGTGTTCTGGTCGCCGACGGCCGACAACGCCCAGCTCGCCGGCGGATGGGCGAAGTACTGGACGATGGGATGTGCCGACATCATGACGGCAATCCCGAAGAAGGCGTGGAACGGCATGCCGGCCACGAGCTCCAGGATGCGTACGCCATGCGCGCGCTGGTGGGGTGAGGGGTCGATGCCGAGGATCGGCCAGAAGAAGAGCATGCCCACGACGAGGAAGTGGGCGAGCATCCAGTTGTGGCCCCACCAGTTGGACATGGCGGCGTCGAACAGCGGGGTCAGATACAGGCCGTAGAGGCTGACGATGAACAGCGGCAGGGTGAACCAGGGCGAGGTCAGCACCCGCGCGACCCGGCTGTGCAGCACCGCGAGCAGCAGCCCCCGGGCGCCGCGGCGGCCGCCGGGCAGGGCGCGCAACGCGAGCGTGATGGGCGCGCCCAGCAGCAGGAAGATCGGCGACAGCATGCTCAGCACCATGTGCTGGATCATGTGGACGCTGAACAGCATCATGCCGTAGCCGCCGATCCCGGTGCCGGTCATGAGCACGACCGTCGCCAGGCCGAAGACGAACGACGCGGTCCGCAGCAGGGGCCAGGAATCGCCGCGGCGGTGCAAGCGGACCACGCCGGTGAGGTAGAGCGCGAGCGCGATGGCGCAGGCGATGGGGAACACCGGAATCGGCTGCAGGTGAAACGCCGTGAGGTTGGCCGCCGTCGGCGGGCTCATGGGCATCCACATCGGGCCGCTCATGTGGGGACCTGTCATCCCGCTCATGCCGGTCATGGCCATCACCAGGCGGCTCCTTCGTATCGTTGAGGACGATATCGTCTTGCCGGCGATCCAGTTGCCGGCGGTGAACGTGTGCTTGATCGTCCAGGGGGCACAATTCCCGGGCCGGGCGCCAAGCGCTTGCGGGAGGCCTGCGGTCGCCGTCGCTGCGCTCGATCGGCGACGCCGCCGGCAGGGAGAATAAAGGCGCGCTGAGGCGTTGTAGACCCTGAGCAGGAAGCGCCCGCGCCCCGGCGGCTGAGCAGCTGAGCTGCGGTTAAATCGTGGATGGAGAGGAAGACATGAGTGGCGAACACGTCTTCGAGACACCCGAGCGCTTCGTCGTCGGCACGGTGGGCCGGCCCGGCGAGCGCACCTTCTACCTGCAGGTGGTCAGTGCCGGCGCGATCGTCACTGTTGCCCTGGAAAAGGCTGAAGTGGCAGCGCTCGCCGAGGGTCTTCAGGTCCTGCTCCAGCAGGTAGGCGTGAACAACGGGACGGTCATCGAGCCGGCCCCGCTGGATTCGGCGCCGCTGCAGACCCCCTTCGCCGAGGACTTCCGGGTCAGCGAGCTTTCCGTCGCCTGGGACGGCAGGCATGTGGTCGTCGAGGCCGGAGGCGCCGGGGCGACGGACAGTGCGGGGCGGCTGCGGGTGGCACTGACGGTTCCGGCGACGCACGCGTTCGTCACGCGGGCCGAGAAGGTCGTCGCCGCAGGTCGCCCGCCGTGCGTGCTGTGCGGCCTGCCCGCAGACGCGGGCGGTCACGTCTGCCCGCGGCTGAACTAGTTTCGGCGGCTGATGCCAAGCAGCACGCAAACGCTGCTGCGGCTAGTTGACTGTGGGTATGGGACGTCACGCCGGCCAGCACTCCGAACTCAGCCCCGCCGCTGCCGAGCGGGCAGCCCTGTGCGAGCTTTTCGCCCAGGTCGGCGAGGGCGCCCCGACGCTGTGCGGCGGCTGGGACGCCGGCGATCTCGCCGCCCATCTGGTGATCCGCGAGACGCGCCCTGACGCGATCGCCGGTCTCGTGATCCCGCCCCTGCACGGCTACACCGCGCGGCTCCAGCAGGCGCTGCGCGCGTCGCAGCCCTTCGCCGCCCTGGTCGAGCGGCTACGCACCGGGCCGCCGGCGTGGAGCCCGGTCGGCCTGCCGGGCGTGCGTGACCGGGCTAACCTGCACGAGTTCTTCATCCACCACGAGGACGTCAGGCGTGCCCAGCCGGGCTGGCACGTCCGCGATCTCCCGCCGGAGACGGCTGCCGGGCTCTGGCGCATCGTCCGGCTGATGGCCCCGTTCCTGGTGCGCGGGGTGAAAGCCACCCGCATCACCCTGGCGACGCCCGACGGAGGTGAGCGGTCCCTGGGCCGCGCCGACTCCCCGCACCAGGTGACGCTCACCGGCGAGCCGGGGGAGCTGCTGCTCTACCTCAGCGGCCGGCGGCCCGTTGCCGAGGTGAAGCTCACTGGCTCGCCCGCCGGCCAGGCGCGGCTGGCCGCCGCGTCACTGGGGATGTAGCCGGGCGGCCTGCTTGGCTGCCGCCTGCTTCGCTTTTCGCTGGGACCGCCTGCTGATCCGCCTGGTCTTGTGCCGCAGCGATTCCCGGCCCTCGGTGTCGGCGCCGGCGATCAGCAGCCCGCCGAGCATGCTCGCGTTCTTGAAGAAGTGGGCCTGCTGGTTGGCCTTGCGGGCCGGGTCGCTCTCCTCCCAGAAGCGGTGGCCCGCCAGCGTGGTCGGCACGATCGAGCCGGCCAGCGCGAGGGCCGCCAGCCGCGGCACCCTGTTCAGCGAGAGCAGCGTGCCGCCGATCACCTGCACGGCAGCATTCACCTGCACGGCCTGCCCGGTCGAGGTGATGTTGAGCCTGTCCATGCCCGGCATGCTGGCGATGTCGAGCTTCTCGGCGCCCGCTGCCTTCGCCTCCGGGTGGCGCAGCGCATCGATCCCCTCGTAGATGAAGGTCGACGCGAGCAGCGGGCGAGCGATCCGGCGAACCAGCACGGCAACCTCCGGGGCGAAGCGCGGGGAACACGGTACGTACGGTCACCTTTCGGCGTGCCACGCCCCGGCGAGCCCCAAACGGATCTGACGATCAGGAAACGCGAGGGCGCAGTGCCGCAAAGCTACGCTCGCGCAGGCAGCCGGCCCAGACCCCGGCGCCGTAGGCCAGGTCGTCAGCGGCCCGCAGCAGCGTCCAGCGGACGGGGTCGAGCTCCGGGCGGGCCCCCCGGTACTCGGCCGCAGCCGGCAGCAGCACCGCGGCGGCAGCGAGGCCCCGGCCACGACGTCCGGCGGCCAGCAGCACCGGCAACGCCAGGGGGGCGTACGGGCGGCTGAGCGCTTCCCCGAGCGCGCGGCCTGCCGCCAGCGCACCGCTGCCCACCAGTTCAGCGGCCAGTGGCAGCGGCCGCGAAACCGGCAGGGACCGGGACAGCCGTGCGGCAGCGGTGGTGAGCGTGGCCGCGGCCGCCCGCGGACGGCCGGCGGCGAGCAGCGTCCAGGCGGCGAGGGTCCACCGGTTGATCGCCAACGGCGCCAGCTTCCCGGGATGGCGGGCAGCCAGCGGCGCGGCCGAAGATCCGTACCCGAAGCGCTGCGCCGCGGCAGCACGCAGCGTGGTGCGGTGGGCGTGGCCGACGGCTGACGACGGCTCGTAGCGCACCGTCCAGCCGGCGTCGATCAGCCGCCAGATGAGGTCGACGTCCTCGCCGTAGCGCAGGCTCTCGTCGAAGAAAGGGGCGGCATCGCCGAGCGCGGAACGGCGCAGCACGAGCGCGGCGGCCGGGACGTAGGACACCCGCGATCCCGGGGTGACGCGCGCCGGCCGGCCCCCGAGATCCAGCGGTGAGCGGGCCGCGTCGTAGCGCGCCAGCGTGCGGGTGATGGCTCCGCCCCCGTCGGATACGCCTCGCGCGGCGACGACGCGCGGGGCCACCGCACCCACCCGCGGATCGGCGAAGTGGGGCAGCAGCGATGTCAACCACCCGTCCGGGACCACCACGTCGGAGTCGATGACGGCGACGAACGGCCGGGTGGCGACGGCGAGGCCGGCATTGCGGGCCGCCGCCGGCCCCCGCGCGGTGGGGTGGCGTACAGCCGCTCCCGTCACCGGCGGCTGCGACCCGTCGTCAACCACGATCACCTCGAGCAGCGGATCGAGGCCGGCGAGCAGCCGCTCCAGGGCGGGCCGGCGATCGCGGACCGGGATGACGACGCTGACCTCGTCGAGCCCGGGGCCGCCGTGCGGGGCGGGATGGGCGAAGCCGGCGTCGATCAGTTTCGCGGCCAGCGTGCGCCCGCTGGGGGTGTCCCACTCGCCGCGGGCCAGCACCCCGCGGGCCTTGTCCGACAGCGTGAGCAGGCGCCGGGGCGAACCGCCGAGCAGGACCCGGTCGCCGTCCAGCCGGCGCACCGCGTCATCGAGCAGCGGCGCCCTGAAGGTCACGAGTAGGTCACGAGTACGTCACCGGTAGCCGTGCGCTGCCAGGTAGGCCAGCAGCTCGCCGGCACACGTCGCCGCATCAGCCGCGACGACCCGGCGGGCCCGGGCGGGCACCAGCATGCCGGACAGGGCCAGCACCCGGTCGCGGGGATCCTGCGCGGCGGGAGCGGTCAGCGCCGCCGCCGGAGCGCGGTACGGGCGTAGCCGCTCGTGGATCTCCCCGTGCTCGCCGACCGGCAGGTGCACGACCTCGATCGCGGCTTCGCGGGCGGCCAGCACCCCGGCCAGCGAGGCGCGCCGCAGCCGCAGGCCCGGCTGGATCGACAGCACCGCCGGCGCCGGCACGCGCAGCCGCTCGCGCCGGCCGCCGTCGAGACGGCGCTCGACGAGCAGGCTCGGGCCGTCACCGGTGATGCTCGTCAGCCCCAGCGCCTGCGCGTATCCCAGGGCGGCGGCGACGAATGCCGGGACCGCGCCGCTGCCCCGGTCGAGGCTCGCGTCGCCGCACAGCACGTAACGCGCGCCGCTGGCCACCGGCGCCAGCGCGGCCGCGACCTGGGCGGAGCCTGCCCCCGGCGCGATCTCGACGCGAACGGCGCGGGTGGCGCCGGCGGCCAGCGACTCCCGCAGCATGCCGTCGCACGCCGCCTGGTGGGCCGGTATCGCGGCGGCGGCGACGACGACCTCCTCGCCGGGCTCGGCGCGTTGCAGCGCGGCCTCGAGCGCGGCCAGGTCGGCCGGCGACGCGCCGAGCGCGCGATCGCGGGTCGCGGCTGTCGGCTCGCCGGTGAGCGGGTCGATCTCGACGCGCAGATCGACGAGCTTGTGCAGGACGGCGATCATGAGCGGCTCATGAACGCCGGTAGGCGACGCCGGCGCCGCCCTCGGGGTAGGTCCAGGTGAGCGCTCCCTCGGCGTTGCACACCAGGTAGCAGGTGCCGCACTCGAAGCACTGCTCGTAGTTGAACAGGACCCCGCCGTCGCTGGTGGGCACGAAGAGCCCGGCCGGGCAGGCACTCACGCACGCTTTCGTCGTGCAGGAGCGGCAGACGTCGGTGTCGACGGTGATGTGGGCCGTCGGTGCGACGCGGAAATCGACGGTCGCCATCCGGTCCTCGAAGGACGGCTCGTCGAACGCCCGGGCGGCGGCTGCAGGTGGCAGGTAGGTCGGCGGCGGAAGGTGCGTCGTGCTCATCCGAAGCTCCGTAGCGTCACGTAGGCGTCGTGGGCGAGGTCGCGGATCCGCAGGCCCGAGCGTTTGATGCCGTCGCGGGCGACGCGGACCGCTCCCGGCTTGGGGCTCGGGTTCTCGACCGTGAACATCCGCTCGACGACGTCACAGGCGAACTGGGGATACAGCTGCTGCATCCGCTGCGACATCAGCAGCTCCGGAACCCGCCGCAGCTTGCGGTGGTCAGCGAGCACGAAGGTCGATTCGAGCTGGCGCCGGTAGGCGCCCAGCCGGGCGGCGCTGACGTCGCCCGCCGTCAGCGCGTCGTGCGCGACCTCCCCGGCGGCCATCCCGGAGCCGATCGCGAAGTTGACGCCCTCCAGCCAGATGCCCGCGGCCAGGCACAGCGCGGCGGCGTCACCGGCGACGAGCATGCCGTCGGTGGCGATCTCCGGCATCGTGTCGTAGCCGCCTTCGGGGATCAGGTGGGCGCTGTACTCCTTGAGCTCGCCGCCCTCGACCAGCGGCGCGATGGCGGGATGGGCCTTCAGCCCGGCGATCAGCTCCTCCGGGCGCACCTTGGCGGCGGCGAGCGCGTTCACGCTGACGACGATCCCGACCGAGACGGTGTCGAGGTTGGTGTAGACGAAGCCGCCCCCCGGGATGCCCATGGTGCAGCCGACGATCTCGATGTCGACGCCGTCGGTCCCGCGTACCGCGAACCGCGACTCGAGTTCCTCGCGGGGGATGGCGAGGACCTCCTTGGCGCCGAGCGTGAAGTTCTCCGCGGAGAAGTTCGGGTACAGCCCGGCGGATTTGGCCAGGAAGCTGTTGACCCCGTCGCAGGCGATGACGAGGCGGGCGCGCAGATCGCCGCCCGGACGGTCGGTCGTGACGCCGTTGATGCGGCCGGACTCATCGCGCAGCAGGCCGGTGGCCGTCGTGCTGGTGAGCAGGACCGCGCCGGCCGCCTCCGCCTTGCCGGCGAGCCAGCCATCGAAGTCCGCGCGGTACGTGGTCGCGCCGTTGTAGGGCGCCTCGCCCCAGGCGGTGGTGCGGTAGTCGACGGTCAGCGCCTGCGAGCCGGTGACGATCATCGTCTGGCGGCGGGTGATCCAGCGCTGCATCGGCGCCTCGTCGTACCAGCCGGGCACGAGCCCGTCGAGCACCCGGCCGTAGACCACGCCGCCGTACATGTTCTTGCTGCCCGGATACGGGCCGCGCTCGAGCAGCGCGACCCGTCTTCCGGCACGGGCGAGGGTGAGCGCCGCCGCCGAACCGGCCGGACCGGCGCCGACCACCACGACGTCGAAGTCCGGTGTGTGCTCGTCAGACACTCGCGTGCACCTCCAGCCGCGCCGCGAGCGCGGCGAGCAGTTCGCCGACGTCGCAGACCAGTGCCAGCTCGGCCCGGCTCATCATCGGGCAGCTGGCGTCGAGGTTCGCGGCGACGATGTGGCGCGGATCGCCCAGCCCCGTGAGGTGCTGCACGGCACCGGAGATGCCGAGCGCGACGTACAGCTCCGGGTCGACGCTGACGCCGGTCGTGCCGATGTAGCGGGCCGGGTCGACCCAGCCGAGGTCGGCGGCGAGCCGGGTGGCTCCGAGCGAGGCCGAGAGCGCCTTCGCGATGCGGTCGAGCAGCTCGAATGCCTCCCGGCCGCCGAGCCCGGCGCCGCCGGCGATGATCCGGCGCGCCTCGGACAGGTCGACGGTGGCGGGGTCCGCCGCCAGCAGCGCCACGATTTCCGCATCGGGAACGGCGGCCGGCGGGGCGAGCGGGAAGCTGAGCTCGCGGTACGTGGCCCCCAGGGTCGCCGGCAGCGGGGCCTGCGCCGTGTTCGGCAGCCGGGTCAGGACCGCGCGCGGGTCGACAGCCACCTCGGCGAGCGACGCGCCCTCCCACCGCGGGACGAGAGCGACGCCGTCGCGCACCTCGAGCGCCCCGGCGACCAGCGGCCGGTCGAGAGCGGCTGCCAGCCGGGGTGCCAGATCGCGTCCGTCGGGTGAGGCAGGGAGCACGATCTGCCCGGCGCTGCGCAGCAGCGGGGCGAGCTGCTCGGCCCAGCTGCCCGGCGCGTACGGGCCGGCGTCCCAGCCCCAGGCGGTGAGCGTGGCCGGCAGCGCGGCGGCAGCAGCAGCGCAGCCGGTACCCATCAGCACGGTCAGACCGCCCGGGCCGACCTCGTACGCCACGTCGGCGCCGCCGAGCGGCAACGCGCCCTCCCGCACCGGGATGACGGCGACGGCGCTGCCCGGGCCGGGTCCGTCGGGGCCGGTCATAGCGCCGCCCCCACGCGCTCGCCGTCGATCACGGCCGCGTGCGCTCGCCGGGGCGCCAGCGCGTCACCGATCCGGTGGACCTTGATGCCCAGGATTGCCTGCTCGCGCGAGGCGGCTTTGAGCTCGCGGTAGAGCTCGCACGCGGGCGCCGGGGGCACGGCGAGCACGATCCAGTCGGCGCGGCGACCGGCCATCGTGCCGGTCGGGTGGTGCAGCACTGAGAGCGCTCCCTGCTCGTCGAATCCCATGATCACGCTGTCCGGGGTCTGCGTGATGCCCTTGGCGGCGGCGCGGATGTTCCAGCCCTCCAGGTCCAGCGTGATGCCGAGGTCCTGGGCGACGACCATGCCGGGGGTCAGCACCTCGACGCTCGCGCCCCGATCGGCCAGCAACTCCGCCACCGACGTCGACTGGTGGAAGCCGAGCTCGTCGATCAGCAGCACGGTGCCGGTCGGGTGGGCGTGGCCTTCCAGGACGTCACGCACGTCGCAGGTCGGGATCGGGGGCTCGGCCGGCAGCCACGGGGGACGCGCGGGCGTGGCTCCGGTGGCGATCACCACCGCGTCGGGCCGCAGCCGCCGGATCATCGCGAGGTCGACCGTCACCCCGCATTCCAGCTTCCCGCCGACCCGCTCGAGCTCGGCCTCCTGATTGCGTACGAGATCGCCGAACTCTGCCCGTGACGCGACGCTCGCCGCGATCCGCACCTGGCCGCCCGCGCTCGGCGCCGCCTCGTAGACGGTGACGTGGTGGCCGTGCTGGGCGGCCGCGATGCCCGCCTGCAGCCCCGCCGGTCCCGCACCGACGACCATCACCGTGCGCGGGCGCAGGGTCGGGCTGGGCAGCGTCCCGGCGGCGTTCCTGCGGGCCTCGCGGCCGGTGCCCGGCGCCTCGATGCAGCCGAGCCACCGGTTCAGCCCCATCCGCCCGACGCATTCCTGGTTGCACGACAGGCACAGCCGGACGTCCTCGCCGTGGCCGGAGCGTGACTTGCGGGCGAAGTCGGGGTCGGCGATCTGCCCGCGCACGACGCCGACCAGGTCGCACTGGCCGGCCGCGATCGCCCGGTCGGCCTGCAGGGCGTCCTTGAACCGCCCGACGCCGACGACCGGCAGCCGGGTGGCGCGGCGCAGCGCCGCCGGGATGAACAGGGCGTAGCCGGGGCGCACGGCCATCGACGCCTCGATCATGTAGAGCGTCTGCGTCGCGACGCCGATCGAGGTGTTCAGGTAGTCGACGTGGCCGGTCGCCTCCACCAGCTTGGCGACCTCGACCGCTTCGTCGATCGTCGTGCCGCCCTCGATGAGCTCGTCGCCGCACAGCCGCACGCCCAGCGCCATGTCGCGGCCGATCGCATCGCGCACCGCGGCGACGAGTTCCAGCAGCAGGCGCGCGCGGTTCGTCCAGCGAGCCGCCCCAGCGGTCGGTACGCACGTTGGTCGCGGGCGACAGGAAGCCCGCGCACGATCGAGCTGTGCGAGCACTGCAGCTCGATCCCGTCGAACCCGCCGTCGCGGCAGTGCTCGGCGACGAGCGCGTACCCGGCGATGATCTCGGCGATCTCGCTCTCGTCGACCTCCTTCGGCACCTCGCGAAAGAGCGGGTCGGCCACCGGTGACGGCGCCCAGACCGGCAGGCGGGTGTACATGCCGAACGCCTGCCCGCCGTTGTGGTTGATCTGGGCGAAGATCGGCGTGTTGTGGCGGTGGACGGCGTCGGTGATGCGCCGGTAGCCCGGGATGACCGCGGGGTGAAAGCCGTGGATGAGCTTCTCGTAGGGCCAGTCGGTCGGGTGGGTCGAGTGCTCCTCGGTGATGATCGAGGCCGGCGCCGCCGCGGGCGCGGGCCGCGTAGTACTCGGCGTGCTGGTCGGTCGGCAGCCCGTCCTCGGCGTAGTTGGTGAGGTGGGCGCTGAAGACGATGCGGTTGGCGAGGGTCACCGGGCCGAGGCGCAGCGGGGTGAAGACGTGCTTGTAGCGGGAGGTACTCATACCTGCGCCTCGCTCAGCGCCTCGGCGGCGCGCCGGCCTTCCAGGACGGCCTCGTAGATCGAGCGCGGCGCGACGGCATCGCCCGCCCTCGCCAGCTTCGGCCGGGCTCGCCAGAGCGCGTCGGCGGGCAGCCGGTGGCCGGCGTCGACCACCAGCGCGGCCTTGACCTCGCGCGATTCGCCGGTGAACCGGTCGACGAGGTCGGCGACTCCGGGGCGCACTCCCCGCAGCACGCCGCGCCGGATGAGCGTGACCCCCGCCGCCTGCAACCGCGTGCCGGCGGGGGCGAGATCGCCCGAGCGGGCCAGCTCGTTGCCCACGAGCAGGTCGGGCGTGACGAGGGTCACCTCGATCCCCGCCGCCGCCAGGGTCTCGGCCACGCTGACGCCGACCGGCCCGCCGATGGGATCCCAGACGCAGACCGGCCCGTCGGGCAGGGCCTGCTCGAGGGGCGAGGCGAGCAGCTCGTCGGCGCCGAGAACCGCCGGGCTCCCCGCGCTTCCCGTGCTGACCGTCTCGCTCTCCACGGTGTACGCGCGGGCTCCGGAGCGCCCGCCGTTGCAGAGCACGATCCGCTCGCCCGCGGCTTCGGCCTGGTCGAGGTAGGCCGGGTCGGCCTCGACACCGAGCTCGAAGCTGACGGCGAGCCGGCGGCACTCGGCGTCCAGCCAGTCGACGAGGGCTGCGAGCCGCTCGCGCCCGGCGGCGGCAGCGGCGATCCGGACCGCACCTCCGGTGCGCTCGGCGCGGTCGATCACACGTACCCGATGGCCGGCGGCGGCGGCGGCGCGCGCGGCTTCCAGCCCGGCCGGTCCGGCGCCGACGACGAGCACGTCCTGGGGCCGGCGGGCCGGCGCGATCGCGTCAGGCTCGCGCGTCTCGTAACCCGCGGACGGCTCGGCGACGCAGCTGACGAGCATGTTGCGGGGGTCGCGGACCAGGCACGTCTGGTTGCACAGGATGCAGGGGCGCGGGCTTTCGCCGCGGGCCGCCTTACGGGCGAGGTCGGGATCGGCGAGCTGCGCGCGGGTCATCTCGACGAGGTCGGCGGCGCCCGACGCGAGCGCGGCCTCGGCGTCGGCGAGATCGACGACGGAGCCCTGCAGCACGACCGGGACGCTGAGGCCGGCGCGTACCGCGCGGGCGAGGTCGGTGTTGAACGCCGGCGGCGTGTGGCCGTCGGGCCGGGTGGCGGCGACCGAGAAGATCGAGCCGCGCACGACCGCGACGTAGTCGACCAGGCCGGCGCCGGCGAGCTCGGCTGCGATGGCGGTCGCGGATTCGGGGGTCAGCCCGGCCCAGGGGGCCAGCTCGTCGCAGGACAGCCGCAGGCCGACCACCCCGCTGGTGCCGTCCTGGTGGGCTTGCGCGCGCACGGCGGTGAGAACCTCGCGGGCGAAGCGCAGCTTGTCGCTGCCGTACTCGTCCTCGCGCAGGTTGGTCAGGCCGGACAGGAACTGGCGGATCAGGCTGTGCTGGCCGGCGTTGATCTCCACGCCGGCGCATCCGGCGTCCATCGCGATCCGCGTGGCCTGCGCGAAACCGGCGACGACCTGCGCGATGTCGTCGTCCTCCATCTCCTTGGGCACCTCACGGCCGGCGACCTCCGGCACCGGCGACGGACCCCACAGCTCGCGCTGGGAGTACGCGCTGCTGCCCTGCAGGCCGGCATGACCCAGCCCGGCGAGCACCACCGCGGCGTGCGGGGTGCACGCGTTGACGGCCGCCGCCCATCCGGGGCCGCACTCGCCGGCCAGCGGCGCGCGCTCGTACGGCCAGTCCTGCGCGTGAACGCTGGCGGTCTCGGTGACGATCACGCCGCAGCCGCCGGCGGCCCGGCGCGCGTAGTACGCGACGTGACGCTCGCTGATGGCCCGGCCGCGGCCCAGGTTGGTCTCGTGGGGGCCGAACATGAGCCGGTTCGCGAGGGTCCGCCCTCCGAGCGTCACCGGGTCGAGAAGCTGCACCGCTCTACTAGACCATGGCGCGCGCGAACCGGCCTGGCTCCGTCGCGTAAGCCCGTCAGCACGCCAGAGCGACCGCAGACGCTTACACGGGGGAAAGCGGCAGCGAGCGGCGCGAGTGGCCGGGACCGGGGGACGGAGCGCTGCCCGCCCCAACGGCCAGCAGCGCGGCCTCGCCGTGACCGAGCACGCACTCCGGGTCAGGCCCGTCGAGCGGCAAGCCGGTGAAGAACTTGGCGGCCATGCAGCCGCCGCGGCAGGCGTCGTAGGAGCCGCACGAGTTGCACGCCCCCTCGCTGCCGGGCTCGCGCAGCTCACGGAACAGCTCCGAGCCGCGCCACACCTCGGTGAACCCGCCCGGCGAGCGCACCGACCCGGCCTTGAACTGCTCGTGCAGCACGAACGGGCAGGCGTAGACGTCGCCGATCGGGTCGATCAGGCACACCACGCGCCCGGCGCCGCACAGGTTCAGGCCGGGCAGCGACTCACCCAGCGCCGACAGGTGGAAGAAGCTGTCGCCGGTCAGCACCGACTCACCCGCGGCCACCAGCCACTGGTAGAGCTCGCGCTGCTGCTCGGCCGTCGGGTGCAGCTCGCCCCAGGTGTCGGCGCCGCGGCCCGCCGGGCGCAGCCGGGTGAGGCGCAGGGTCGCCCCGTACGAGGCGGCGAGCGCCTGGAAATCGTCGAGCTGGCTGACGTTGTGGCGCGTCACGACGACGCTGATCTTCGGGTCCTCGAAGCCTTCGGCGGCCAGCGCGTCGAGCGCCCGGCGGGCCATGTCGTAGGAGCCGGCGCCGCGCACCGCGTCGTTCGTCGCACCGTCTGATCCATCCAGACTGACCTGGACGTCGACGTAGTCCGTCGCGGCGAGCCGGCGCGCCTCCGGACGCCCGATGCGCACGCCGTTGGTGGAGAACTTCACGCCGACGTCGCGGGCGACGGCGTAGTCCAGCAGCTCCCAGAAGTCCGGACGGACGGTGGGCTCGCCGCCGCCGACGTTCACGTAGAACACCTGCATCCGTTGCAGCTCGTCGATGACGGACTTGCACTCGGCAGTGGACAGCTCGCGCGGATCGCGGCGGCCGGACGACGACAGGCAGTGCACGCACGCGAGATTGCAGGCGTAAGTCAGCTCCCACGTCAGGCAGATCGGGGCGTCCAGCCCGCGCTCGAACTGCTCGGTCAGGCGCACGTGAGAACCTCCGCGTCAGCGAGCGAGGCCAGCGCCCGCTCGTAGTTGGGCTGATCGCGCTCCGGCACCCCGGCAGCGATCAGGGCAGCCCGCGCGCTGGGCTGCTCCGCCAGCGCCCGCACCACCGTCACCAGCAGCGGGGTCTTCAGGAACGTCAGGCGCCGGTTGCCGAAGTGGTACGCGAGCGCGCCGAAGGGCTCGGGGCGCAGCGCCACCCGGGGTGACAGCTCCCACCGCAGCTCGGGATCGAACGCCATCGGGAAAGCGAGCGGCTTAGTAGACGCCGCACATGCCGTCGATGGACACCTCTTCGACAAGGGACTCCTCGACCAGCAGCTCGCCCTCAGGCAGCTCGGTTTCGCGCGCACTGTCGGCGACTGGCGGAGGGGAGGGCAGCGTCAGCGTCGGGCTCATGACAAAAGAGTCGCACATCCTCGCGTCCGGCGGGAGTTCAGGCACGTTAAATCAAACGTGCCTGCGGAGGGCAGACTGTGAGCGTGACTTCGCTGCCACCTGACATCAGCAGCCCGGCAGTGCTCGCCGGGCGGCTGCAGGAGCTCGGCTACCTGGCGGACGACGGGCTTGCCGCGGCGGCGTACCTGGCGATGCGCCATGGGTCGCCCGCTGTTGCTGGAGGGCGAGGCCGGCATCGGCAAGACGTCGCTGGCCGCCGGCGCTGGCGCAGCTGCTCGACGCTCCGCTGATCCGGCTCCAGTGCTACGAGGGGATCGACGCCAGCCAGGCGCTCTACGATTGGGATTTCCCGCGCCAGCTGCTGCACCTGCGCGCCGCCGAGGCCGCCCGGCGGGGCGAGGCCGCCTCGAGCAGCTCGAGGGGGAGCTCTACGACCCGGCGCTTCCTGCTCGCCCGCCCGCTGCTTGCGGCGCTCGAGACGCACCCCCAGCGTGCTGCTCATCGACGAGGTCGACCGCGCCGACGACGAGTTCGAGGCCTTCCTGCTCGAGGTGCTGTCGGAGTACGCGGTGTCGCATCCCGGAGCTCGGCACCGTCCGCGCCGAGGTGCCGCCGCGTCGTCGTGCTCACCTCCAACCGCACCCGCGAGCTGCACGACGCGCTCAAGCGGCGCTGCCTTTACCACTGGCTGGAGCACCCCAGCTTCGAGCGGGAGGTCGCCATCCTGCGGCGCGCGGTTGCCCGAGGCCACCGAGCGGCTGGCCCGTCAGGTGGCGGTCGCGGCGGCCGCCGCTGCGCGCCGCGGGCCTGCTCAAGCCGCCGGGAGTGGCCGAGAGCCTCGACTGGGCGCACGCGCTGCTGGTGCTCGGGGCCCGCGAGCTGGACCCGGAGGCCGCGGCGGCCACGCTGGGCGCCGTGCTGAAGTACCGGGAGGACTCAGGACCGGGTCCGGGCCGGTCGGTCGCTGGGACTGCGGGGGCCGTGCTCGCCGGTGCCTGAGCCGGCTGACCCCGGCTCGGCGCCGTGGCGCGGGCTGGTCGGTTCGCCCGGGCGCTGCGCGCCGCCGGAGTCGGTGCCGACGGCGGACCGCGTCGCGCCCTTCACCGCGGCGCTCGGATGGCTCGACCCGGCGCGGCGCGAGGACGTCTACTGGGCCGGCCGGGCCACGCTGTGCGCCGAGCCCGGACGACCTGCCCCGCTACGACGCCGCGTTCGACGCCTGTTTCGGCGGCGCGTCCCGGCCCGCCGCTGCAGCCCGACCACCCCAGCACGCGCAGCCGGCCGCGCTGGCGCCGCCGCCGCTGACGGACGGCGCCGTCGCCCGGCGACCCGGCGGGAGCAGAGCGGCTCACGCCTCCGCCAGCCCGGTCGAGGTGCTGCGTCACCGCGACTTTGCCGAGCTGACCGCCGGCCGAGCGCGCCGAGCTGGCGCCGGCTCCTCGCCGCGTTCGCGCTCCCCGGCGCCGCGGCGCCCGTCCCGCCGGCACCAGCCGGCCCGCGCGGGGCCCGATCGACCCGGCGCCGACGGTGCGCGCGATGCTGGCGCCGGCGGGGAGCCGGCCCGGCTGGCCCGGCGCAGCGCGCTGCCCGCGACCGCGCCGGGTGGTGCTGCTGGTCGACGTCAGCGGGTCGATGCGGCCCTACGCCGATGCGCTGCTGCGCTTCGCGCATGCCGCCGGCGGGCCCAGCCCGGCACGCGGCGCCGGTCGAGGTCTTCACCCTGGGCACCCGGCTGACCCGGGTCACCCGGGAGATGACGCAGCGCGAGCCGGACGCCGCGCTGCGCGCAGGTCGCCGGCGGTGCCGGACTTGGCGGCGGCACCCGGCTCGGCGAGCTGGTCAAGGCGTTCCTGGACCGTGGGGCCAGCGGGGCCTGGCGCGCGGTGCCGTGGTCGTGCGTCGCCTCGCGACGGCTGGGAGCGTGGCGGACCCGCGCTGCTCGGCGAGCAGATGGCCCGACTGCACCGGCTGGCGCACCGGGTGGTGTGGGTCAACCCGCACAAGGGCAAGGCCGGCTACGCCCCGCTGACGCCGGGCATGGTCGCGGCCCTGCCGCACGTTGACGACTTCGTGGCCGGACACACCCTGGCCGCCCTCGAGCAGCTCGCCGCGGGCCGGCTGATCGCCCAGCTCGTGACCGGAGGTGTGGATCCCCGTGCGTGACATCGTCGAGGCCGTCGAGGCGTGTATGGCGCCGACGGGCGCCGGTTCGGCGCTGGCCACCGTGGTGGCCGACCTGGCGTCCGGCGCCCCGCCCGCGCCGGGGCCGCGATGGCGGTCGGCGCCGACGGCGAGGTGGTCGGGAGCGTGTCCGGCGGCTGTGTCGAGGGCGCCGTCTACGAGCTGGCCGAGGAGGTCGAGTCGGCCGGCGGGCAGCCCGGTGCCTGCGACCCGGCTACGGGGTCAGCGACGACGACGCCTTCGCGGTCGGGCTGACCTGCGGCGGGCATCCTCGACGTGTTCGTCGAGCCGGTCGACCCGAGCGCGCTTCCCGAGCTGGGCGAGCTGGCTCGACGACGTGGAGCGCGCCGGCCGGTCGCGGTGGCCACTGCTCGCGTCATCGAGCCGGGCCCGGCCGTCGCCGCTCGAGGTCGGGCTCGGCTGGTGCGGCCGCCGACCGGGACGACCAGCGGCAGCCTCGGCTCCAGCGGGCTCGACGAGGCCGTCACCGACGACGCCCGCGGCATGCTCGGCCGGGCCACGACCGGCCGTGCCTACGGCCCGGGCGGGGAGCGCGGCGCGAGGCGACGTGCACGCGTGTTCGTCGCAGTCCTTCGCCCCGCCGCCACGGATGCTGGTCTTCGGCGCGATCGACTTCGCCGCGGCCGTGGCCGCGGATCGGGCGTTCCTCGGCTACCACGTCACGGTGTGCGACGCCCGCCCGGTCTTCGCCACCGCGCGAGCGCTTCCCGGACGCCGACGAGGTCGTCGTGGAGTGGCCGCACCGCTACCTGGCCGGCGTCCGCGGGCGGTCGACGCCCGCACGGTGATCTGCGTGCTCACCCACGACCCGAAGTTCGACGTGCCGCTGCTCGAGGTGGCGCTGCGCACCCCGGCCGCCTACGTCGGGGCGATGGGCTCCGGCGCACCCACGCCGACCGGCTCGAGCCGGCTGCGCGAGCGCGGCATGACCGAGGCGGAGCTGGCCCGGCTGTCCTCGCCGATCGGGCTGGACATCGGCGCCCGCACGCCCGAGGAGACCGCGGTGTCGATCGCCGCGGAGATCATCGGCTCGCGCTGGGGCGGCAGCGGGCTCCCGCTGCAGACGACGGCCGGTCCCATCCACAACGACGTCGATCGGGAGGCTGCGCCCGCGCTCAGCGATGCCGGCGCATGAGCGACGGGCTCGTGGACGCCTCGGGGGTGCTGCTGGCGGCCGGCGCGGGGCGACGGATGGGGCAGCCCAAGGCCGAGCTGCTGCTGGGGGGCCGGACCCTGCTCGAGCGCGGCCTGCGGATGCTCCGGGAGGCCGGCTGCGAGCCGCTGTACACCGTCGTCGGCGCGAGCGCGGCGAAGGGTTGCCATGCGCTGACGACGTTCGTGACCAATCCGGACTGGGAGAGCGGGATGGCCTCGTCGCTGCGTGCCGGGCTGGCCGCCGCCAGCGGTGACGCGGCCGTGATCGCCCTGGTCGACCAGCCGGGAATCACCGCTGAGGCCATCCGCCGGCTGCGGCAAGCCCATCGTCCGGGCTTCGCGGTCGCGGCCACCTTCGCCGGTGAGCTGCGCACGCCGGTACTCTTCGATCGCTCGCTCTGGCCGGAGGTCAGCGCCGCCGTGACCGGGGACGCCGGGGCTCGCTTTTGGCTGCGCCGTCACCTGGCTCGCGTGATCCCCGTAGCCTGCGACGACGTAGCGGATCCGACAGACTTGGACCTGCCCGAGGACCTCACTCGCTGGGAGCGCACGTGCAGCTAGAGAATTCGTTCACCGTCCCCGCCGCGCCGGATGAGGCGTGGGCGGTCCTGCTCGACGTCGAACGCGTCGCGCCGTGCATGCCGGGAGCCACCCTGACCGGCCATGACGGTGACACGTTCGAAGGCACCGTGAAGGTCAAGGTGGGGCCGATCGCGGTGTCCTATCGCGGCACCGCCGCCTTCGTCGATCGCGATGACGCGGCCCGCACCGTCAAGATCGACGCCAAGGGCCGCGAAACGCGGGGCAGCGGCACGGCCAACGCGAAGATCAACTGCCGGCTCACGCCCGACGGCACCGGTACGCGGGTCGAGGTGGTCACCGACCTGGCCATCACCGGCAAGCCGGCTCAGTTCGGGCGGGGGGTCATCGGCGAGGTTGCCGGCAAGGTCATCACCCAGTTCGCCGACGCGCTCGCCGAGGAGATCGCCTCCGGGTCGGCGACCCCGGCCGCTGCGGCGCCCGAGCCCGCGGCGGCGCCCGAGCCCGCTGCGGCGCCCGAAGCGACGGGGGCGCCCGAGGCCGTGCCCACGCCGGCGGCCGTCCCCACGCCGGCAGAACCCCGGGCCCGGCGCAGCGCCGAGGCGATCGACCTGCTCGACGTCGCGGGCGCGCCGGTCGCCAAGCGGCTCGCACCGGTGGCGATCGTGCTGGCCGCGTTATTGCTGCTGTTCGTAGCGCTGCGGCGGCGGCGGCGCTGAGAACACATCTTCCTTCAAGGTTTCACCCGTTCAGGCCCATGACCGGGCTGGAGATCGTCCGATAACTGTTTCGAGGTAGGCGCTACCGGTCGTCTGGCGGGGACTCGGTAGCGCCTACCAATCAATCGGGCGTGGATTGCCCGGTCAGGACGCGGCCGGCTCGACCGGTTCGGTCTCGGCGAGCAGCGCCCGCGCGGCATCTGCCTCTGCCTGCGCTGCCGCGGCAAGCGGCTCCGGATCGAGCAGCGCCGATACCAGCACGCCCGTCGTGAGCTCGACCTGCCAGCGTCTGGCGCCGCCCGCAGCCAGCGCCTGCGCCACGCTCTCGGCGGTGATCGGGTCGGGCGGGCTCCAGGCCAGCTTTCGCTGCAGCGCGGGCTCGAGCAGGTTCTCCACCGGCAGGGTGTGCTCGGCGGCGACCGCGCGCAGCGTGTAACGCGTGGCTGCGAGCCGCGCCGCGGCGTCCGGATCCCGGTCGGCCCACCGTCCCGCCGGCGGCAGCCCGGTACTGGCGGCCGGGCCGGGCAGCTCCGCGTCCGGCAAGTGCATGGCCTCGGCGATCGCATCCCACCAGAGCTGGATCGTGCGTCGCATCCGCGGGCCCGAAAAGACCGGGAGGGCGGCCAGCGCATCCCTTGACCTCGGGGCGGACAGCGCCGCGTTGACGATCGCCGCATCAGGAAGCACGCGGCCGGGCGCGATGTCGCGGGCCCGCGCGCGGGCGTCACGGGCGAACCAGAGCGCACGTACTGACGCGAGCTGGCGCCGGCTGCGTACCCGGTGAATGCCGCTGGTGCGCCGCCAAGGATCGGCCGGGGGCGGCTTCGGCGCGGCGCTCACCGCGGCTGCGAACTCCTGCTCAGCCCAGCCGAGCTTGCCCTGACGCTCCAGCTCGGCACCCAGCAACTCGCGCAGCTCGATCAGCAGCTCGACGTCGAGCGCGGCGTAGCGCAGCCAGTCGTGGGGAAGCGGGCGGGTCGACCAGTCCGCCGCCGAGAAGCCCTTCTCCAGGGTGTACCCGAGCAGCTGCTCCACGACGCTCGCGAGGCCGACGCGCTCGAAGCCCGCCAGGCGCGCGGCGAGTTCGGTGTCGAAGACCCGTGAGGGTCGCAGCCCGATCTCGGCCAGGCACGGAAGGTCCTGATGGGCCGCGTGCAGGATCCACTCGGCGTCGCCGATGACGTCCTGGATCGCGTCCAGCCCGGGCAGCGGTATGGGATCGATCAGCAGGGTCCCGCTGCCGGCCCGGCGCAGCTGCACAAGGTAGGCGCGCTGGCCGTAGCGGTAGCCCGACGCGCGTTCGGCGTCGATGGCCACCGGACCGCTGCCGGCGGCAAGCCGGGCCACGGCTTCAGCCAGCTGCGCCGCGTCGTCAACGACGTCAGGCACACCCTCAGCGGGCTCGGCCAGCAGGATGGCCGGCGAAGGTTCGCGCGTCGTCACGAAATCTGACACTACGACGCGGGCCTGGGGGAGCCGGGCACGTGGCCGTGGAGCGGTGGGCTCGTCAGGGTCAGCGGATGACGCCCGCGCGCATCGCCAAAGCCACCATCTCAGCGCGGTCGCCCGTGCCGAGCTTGCGCGCGATCCGCGCCAGGTGACTTTTCACCGTCAGCGCGGAAAGCCCGAGCAGCTCGCCGATCTCCTTGTTGGACTGCCCGTCGGCGACGAGGCGCAGGACCTCGATCTCGCGACCCGAGAGTTCGGCGGCGAGACCTTCGGCGTTGCCCGTGCCGCGCAGGCCGGTGGCCAGCAGCGGAGCGACGGACGGGTCGGCGTACACCCCGCCCGACAGCACCCGGCGGACGCCGTCGGCGACGACCGTCGAGGAAGCATTCTTCAGCAGGTAGCCGTGGGCACCGGCGACGAAGGCGGCGCGCACGGAATAGGGGTCGTCGGCTGCTGAGAGCACGACCAGCCGGGGCCAGCCGCGTTCACGCAGGTGAGCTACCAGGTCGAGACCACTGCCGTCGGGTAGCCCGAGGTCGAGTACGGCAAGGTCCATCGGGCCGCTACGGGCGCGGGCGCGGGCCTCGGCGACGGTAGCTGCCTCCACGACCTCCGAGGCGCCCATGGCACGAAGCCGGGCAACCATGGATTCGCGCATCAGCGGGTGGTCATCGACAACCATGGCGCGAAAGCCGCCGCTCTGTTGTGCGGCCCGGTCCTGCTGAGTCGGCAAGACCCGGGCATTGACGCTACGCGGGGTCTGCGTGGTCACCGTTCCTCCAGAGCGTTCAAGGTGCAGGCCAGCAGTGGTGCTGATGGCCGAGGGGCCGCGGCTGCTTCTTGACCGCAACTTCCTCACGTGGAGCTTCGGCTGATCGTGTCGTCGGCTGTAGCTCGTGCGCCGACCGGGTGATCCTCGCTGCTCCAACCGGCCGAACGCGCAAGTGCGGCTTCCCAGCTGCCGACGCTGTTGGAAGGCGCTGGCACGCCCACGCGTGCTGCCGCAAGAGGAAAGACGTGAATTCTGGTGGAGCGGGGGTGAAGCGCGGGATGGTGCGCCGGCGAACCCCGCGGGCCCTTCGCCTGCTCACGGCTGCTGCCGCCGCCGCTTCGGCAGTCCTGACCTGGGCGCCGGGAATGCTCGGATTGCCCGCGGCCGATGGCGGTGTCCTCGGCTGCCCGGCCGCCGTGATCCCGGCCATCGCGCTGGCGCTCGCGCTCTCCTCCCTGCTGAACGTCTCGCTCCCGCTCGGCCGGGCCCAATGGCAGGTTCGCGGTCTCGACGCCGCTGGAGCCGCACTGCTGCTGCTCTGCGCCGGGCCGGGACTGTGGGTGGCTACCGGAATGGCCGCCGCCGTGCTGGTCGTCGGTAGCCGGGTGACCGGGGGACGGCGCTGGCGTTCCCTGGAGTACGCGACCTCGTCGGCGTTGCTGCAGACCGCGGTCGCCGTCACCGTCACCTGCGCCCTGCGCTACGGCGGGCTCGGGCCGATCCCGTCGGCCCTCGTCGGGCTGCTGTTCGCGACGATCACCAGGCATGCCATGTCCGCCGGTGGGGTGGCGCTCACCGCCCGCCGCCCGCTGCTCGGGCTGCTGCTGCCGAGGCTGCCCGCGGAGCTCTACACCGCCGGGGGAAACGGCGCGGTCGGGCTGCTGCTCGGCTGGCTGCTGGTGCACGCGCCGTTCGGTGTCGCCGGCCTCGCGGTGCCCGGCCTGCTCGTCGCGAGCACGTACGAACTCCAGGCCCGCCGCAGCGCCGAAGCGAAACTCTTCGCCGCCCTCGCCGTCGAGCAGCAGCGCGCGTCCGGACGCTCGCTCGAGCAGTCCGTCACCGTGCTGATGCTGGTCGCGGCCCGCATCCTCGGCGGTGCCGATGTCGAGCTGCTGCTGTCCGGTCCGGAGGGCCTGATTCGCTACGTCGGCGACGAGAGCGGGGTCAGCGGCCGCAGCCGGGTGGATCCGTCGGCGTTCGACGCACCCTGGGTGCGCCAGCTGCTCGGCCGCTCCTCGGTGCGCCTGGCCGCCGACGAAGGCCGGCCCTCCTGCGCGTTCTCGGTCGGAACGGGCGGGGCGACGCGCGCCGTCGTCGTCGCCCGCCGCCCGCTCGGCGCTTCCGGTTTCACCCGTGCCGACGCGGTCTTCGCCCGGGCTCTGGCGCGGCAGGCCTACCCGTGGCTCACTCCGAGCCAGGAGATGGCGACGGCCCGTGATCCCCGGCTCGAGGTCGTCCGGGAGATCGCGCGCAGGATCCTGGCAGCGCCCGAGCCCACCTCCGACCCGCAATGGTCACGGCTGCTGCTCGACGAGGTGCACGGGCTCGAACGTGCAGTGGCGGCCCTGCTCGGCAGCGCGCCGGGGGGCACCATTCCCTCGCCGCGCAACCCCCAGGACCAGCAGGCGCCCGCAGACGCGGCACGGCCGGAGTGGACGACGACGGGGCGTCTGCTGTGAGAGTCCCGCATCGCTCCGCGCTCCCCCTCGCCGTCTGGGGAGCCCTCGCGGTGCTGCTGAGCGGCTCGGCCACGCTGATAGCAGCGACGTTCGCAGGCCCTTACGTCGCGGCGGGGGTGCTGGCCCTGACGCTGGCACTGGCCGGGCTGGGTGCTCACGTCCTGGGACAGCAGTTCGAGCGGGTACGCGCCCGGGCACTGGCCGGGCTGGAGGGCGCGCACTCCGGGGGCGTTTCGCCGCCGCCCGCCGAACGTGCGCTGCGGGGACTGCGCGAGCTGCGCCGGCTGGACGAGGCGCTGAGCGCGCTGCGCCAGCGCATCCAGGTCGCCGATGAGGTGGCCGAGCGCTACCGCCGCGATGCCGACAGCGCCGGCATGGGCATGTTCGAGCTGCTATCGGGTCTGGTGGCGGCCGAAGAAGGGACGCGCGGCCAGCTGGCGGCGGAGCTGCACGACAGCGTCGCCCAGTCGCTCGGAGCAGCGCGGCGCATGCTGTCCGATCCGTGCGACGACGAACTGTGGTCCGAGGTCGGGCCGCTGGTCGAGGAGGCCGAGGACGCCCTGCGCGCGACCATGGCGCGCGCCCGGCCTCCGGCGCTGCGTGACGGAGACCTCGCCGCGGCGGTGAGCATCCTGCGCGACGACCTCGATATGCGTTACGGCCTGCGGGTCGCGCTCGAATGGCCGGACGTCGAGTACCCGCTGCCGCTGGCGACGGCGGTCACGCTCTACCGCTTCTTCCAGGAGGGCCTGCTCAACGTCCTCAAGCACGCCGACGTCGACGAAGCGGTCGCGTCGCTCACCGTGGATGGCCGGCACCTGACCGCCGTCGTTCGCGACAGCGGACCCGGATTCGACATGACGACCCAGGCGGCCGCGGGTGTGGGAGGCCGTCACGTGGGGCTCGGCTTGCTGCGCGAGCGCGCCCGGCTGGCCGGCGGCTCCATCGACGTGATGAGCGCTCCGGGTGCCGGGACCATGCTCACGCTGCGGCTGCCGCGTCCCGTCGCGCCGCCGCACTGGACCGAGCCGTCCGCCCCGTCGACCGAGATCTCAGCGAACGCGGCTGGTCAGTGACACGACCCCCTGAGCCGGGGGTTCGCCCGCCATCATCGTCATCAGGTCGCACAGCGCTTCGAGGTGAGCGGCCACGGATGCCGGATCGTCCGGTGACCATTGCGGGGACCACGAGCACCGCAGCTCGACCTCGCACGTGTCGTCTTCCTCACGCAGCTGGCCGAACCGGACAGAGGCTGTGGTGGTGACGGTGCCGGCCAGCGCGCTGAACCCGGCCTCGCGTTCGGCGAGCGCCTCCTCGAGCCACGCCCACGTGACCTCCGGGAGCATCGGATCGGTGATCATCTCGGGGTCGAGCCCGGCCCGGGCGTAGCAGGCGATGCGGAACGTGCCGTTCCATGCGGGCTGGCCGGCCGGATCGTGCAGCACGACCAGGCGTCCGGCAGCCAGTTCGGCGTCACCCCGCTCGAGGGCGGCGGCGAGCGCGATGCCGTAGGGGGCCAGCCGGGTGGGGCGGCCCGCTTCCCGGATCAGGATGTCGGTGCGGGCCTGGCCGGCCGAAAGAAGCGCATCGACCACCGAGGTGAAGTCCTGGGGAACCGGCTCGGGCTCGGGGGAGCGCACGCCCTCACCGTAGGCCGGTGGCGGGGGCGGCGGTGCGCCCGCCCCCGCCAGCGACAGGCCGGAAGCGGAGCTGCGGCGTCGTTGCGGCGAGGTGGGCATCCGATGGTCCGTCAGTGCGTACGAGCTCAGGCGGCACTGTGATCGGAATGGTGACGCAGCGAGCGCCGGGGGGCGGCGCGCTCAGCAGCGAGCCGGAAGATCCCCTCCTCGAGCGCACCGACGAACACGGCGGATCCGCAGGTCACGCAGCACCACTCGGGGCAGTCGAGCCCATGGCCCTCCGCGCAGGGGGGCTGCTCGAACGCGCTTTCCTCGCGGCATTCGGGACACACCAGCCACATGGCGTTCTCCCTCCCGCTGCGTACCCGGTTGCGGTCCTTGCAGTGTGCAATGCAGTGTGCAATCGAACGTGCAACAGCAACGGTCGCACGGGCCACAGGCCGAACCGGGGACCTCGGACAGGTGTGTCGGCCTCCCCGGCCGGAAGGCATACGGCTTTTCCCGGTGCATCAGATCGATGGCGCTCATCCCGGCTGCTGCCGGCCGCCTGCAGCTGGGGCGCTCCGGCGAAACTTCATGGAAGGATCGAACGCGTGCACCCCGGGCTGAAAGACGCGCCGTTCCTCGCCGCCGCGCGCCGGCGGCCGGGCCCGACGCCGGTCTGGTTCATGCGGCAGGCCGGGCGGGCGCTGCCGGAATATCGCAAGCTGCGCGAGGGCGTCGCGATGCTCGACTCCTGCCGAGATCCCGATCTCGCCGTGGAGATCACGCTGCAGCCGGTTCGCCGCTTCGGTGTCGATGCGGCGATCTTCTTCAGCGACATCGTGGTGCCGCTGGCGGCCGTCGGCGTCGATCTCGACATCGTCGCCGGCACCGGGCCCGTCATCGCCGAGCCGATCCGCGATCAAGCCGCCGTCGCGGCGCTCCGGCCGCTCGAGCCGGGTGATGTGCCCTACACCACCGAATCGGTCAGCAGGCTGGTCGGTGAGCTCGGCGCGACCCCGCTCATCGGCTTTGCGGGTGCTCCCTTCACCCTCGCCAGCTACCTGATCGAAGGCGGTCCCAGCCGCAATTACGCGCGCACGAAGGCATTGATGTACGGCGAGCCGGCGATCTGGCACGAGCTCGCGTCACGGCTCGCCGAGATCGCCCGCACGTACTTGCGCGTTCAGGTCGCGGCCGGAGCGAGCGCCATCCAGCTCTTCGACAGCTGGGCCGGCGCCCTTTCCGAAGCCGACTATCGCGAGTACGTGCTCCCGCACAGCGCCCGGGTGCTGGCGGGCGTCCCGGACGTGCCGCGTATCCACTTCGGAGTCGGCACCGGCGAGCTGCTGAAGGCGATGGGGGAGGCGGGAGCTGACGTCGTCGGCGTCGACTGGCGGATACCGCTGGACGAGGCCGCCCAGCGGATCGGCCCCGGCAAGGCGGTGCAGGGCAATCTCGACCCGACGACGTTGCTCGCGCCGTGGCACGTGATCGACGCCCGGGTGCGCCGGATCGTCGCCGAGGGGCGGCGCTGCGAGGGCCACATCTTCAACCTCGGCCATGGCGTACTGCCCGAGACCGATCCGGATGTGCTGACCCGCGTCACCGAACTCGTTCACGAGCTGGGCTCGTCCCGCGAGGGGGCATGAGCGGCCGGGTCCTGGTCGTCGGCGGCGGGGTGGCGGGGCTCTCGGCGGCGATTGCCCTGCGGGGCAGGGCCGAGGTCACGCTGCGCGAGTCCACCGGGCAGGTCGGCGGCAAGCTGCGGAAGGGCCCGCTAGGTGTCGAGGAGGGCGCGGAGGCGTTCCTGTGCCGGCTGCCCGAAGGCCTCGCCGCCGCCGCCGAAGCCGGCCTGGAAATCACCCATCCGAATCCCGTCCCGGCCCGGCTCTGGCTCGGCGGAAGACTGCAGACGATGCCGTCCGGGACGCTGCTCGGCGTCCCCGGTGACCTGCGGGCTGCCGCGCCGGTGCTCGGCCTGCGCGGCACGGCCCGTGCGCTGCTCGACCGGGTGCTGCCGGCTACCCCGACCGGCGACGACCCCGCCGTCGGCAGGTACGTACGCGCCCGGCTGGGTGACCGGGTCGTCGACCGGCTGGTCGATCCCTTGCTCGGTGGGGTGTACGCGGGCCGGGCCGATGAGCTGTCGCTGCGGATGACCACGCCGCAGCTCGTCCCGGCTTTGCAGGAGCGCTCGCTGCTGGAAGCTGCGCGCCGGCTGGCCCCGAAACCGACCGGCCAGCCGGTCTTCGCGACCCCGGTCCAGGGGATGGGTGAGCTGGTGAAGCGGCTGGCCGCGGTCAGCGGCGCCCAGATCGTGCTGGGCAGCCCGGTGACCGACCTCGATCGCGAGGGCGATGGCTGGCGGGTCGACGGCGAGAGCTATGACGCTGTCGTGCTGGCCGTGCCGAACGCTCCGGCGAGCAAGCTGCTCGCCCCGCTCGGCGTGGAGGTGCCGGAGCTGGCGTACGCCAGCGTCGCGCTGGCGACCTTCGTCTTTCCCCACGACACCGAACTTCCCGCCGCCAGCGGCTTTCTCGTGCCCGCGACGCAGCGCCGGCTCATCAAGGCGTCCACGTTCCTGTCCTCGAAGTGGGCGCACATCGCCCGGGGATTCGACGGGGTGATCGTGCGGTGCAGCGCCGGGCGGGCGGGCGCCGCGGGTGATCTCGCACGCTCTGACATCGAGCTTGCCGGGGTGCTGTGCGCCGAACTCGGCGAGGCGACGGGGATGCGGCGCCGGCCGCTGGAGACCAGCGTCGTGCGCTGGGGCGGCGGGCTTCCCCAGTACGCGCCGGGCCATCAGGAGCGGGTCGTCGCGGTCCGCGCCGCGCTGCCGCGCGGGATCACGCTGGCCGGCGCCGCCTGGGACGGGGTCGGGATTCCCGCGTGCCTGCGCTCCGGCGCCGCGGCAGCTGCGGAGGTCGCAGAAACCCTCGCGCTGCCAAGAATTTGAGGAAACGTACGCTTTTCGGCCGCAGAACCGTACGTTTCCCGAAGTTTTTGGTCTCCGGGCGCGAGGGCGACCTCGCAGATCCGGTGAGAGACTGGACGCATGGCCGAGAGCGAGAAGTCCGCGCGCGAACTCAATGACGAGATGCTCTACTGCTGCTATGCGGTTTTCCGGGCACCCAAGCCCCTTCCGCAGGACCGCGGCGAGCTGACCGCCGAGGCTGAGGCGCTGCTCGAGCAGTCGCTCGCGAAGGACGTGTACACGCGGGGTACGTACGACATCAGCGGCTACCGGGCTGACGCCGACCTCATGCTCTGGTGGACCTGCCCGGATCCTGACGTGCTGCAGGAGACCTACGGCCGCTTCCGCTCCACCGGGCTCGGCCGCCAGCTCGAGCCGGTGTGGTCGGCGTACGGGCTGCACCGCCCGGCCGAGTTCAACCGCAACCACATCCCGGCGTACGTGCGGCGCGAGGACCCGCGCAAGTACATCTGCGTCTACCCGTTCGTGCGCGCGCTGGACTGGTACCTGCTGCCGGACTACGAGCGCAAGGGAATGCTCGCCGAGCACGGGATCATGGGGCGCGAGTACCCGGATGTGCGGGCCAATACCGTCGCGGCGTTCGGGCTCGGCGATTACGAGTGGCTGCTCGCCTTCGAGGCCGACGAGTTGCACCGCATCGTCGACTGCATCCGCCACCTGCGCACCAGCCGCGCCCGGCTCTACACCAAGCTCGAGATCCCCTTCTACACCGGCGTGCGCAAGCCGCTTGCCGAGATCGTGGCGGCGCTCGCCTAGCTGGCCTTACCCGGCCGGCAGCCGGGTGTGCCAGCGCTGCTGGCCGACGGGCTCTCCCATGTCCAGCTCCCGCCGGGCGCCATCGGGTTCCCAGCCGGCGGCCGCCAGGAAGGTGTGCAACGGCGAATCGCCGTCGAACGTCCAGCTGCGGGCGAAGGTGAGGCCGGCGTCGATGAGCGTCTGCACGCCGGCCGCCAGCAGCCGGCTCCCGTGACCCCTTCGCTGCTCGGCCGGTATGACCGTCAACGCGAGCACCTCGCCGTCGCTCGCGGCGGCGTCCTCGTCCTCCCCGGGCCCGACGGCGAGATACCCGACGATCTCGCCGTCGCTGAGCGCGACGAGGAGCCGGTGGGCCGGCGACGGGGCGCTGCTGATCGCCGCCCGCCAACCGGCCTCGACCAGCGTCACGTCGAGTGCATCGAGCGCGCCCGGCGGCAGGTGCGGCGCGTAGCAGGTGTGCCAGGTGTGCACCTGGATCTCGGCCACCGCAGCAGCATCGCCCGCCCGGGCGGGCCGGACACTGGCATCGGCCGCCACCGGGCCCGGACCGCTCACACCTTCGGGAACTCGGGACTCCAGGTGCCGTCGTCGCTGCGGACGAAGTCACCGAGCAGCCCCGGCAGCTCCGCGACCATGATCGAGGCCACCTGGTCGAAGATGCGCCGGATCTCGTTCTCCGCGCCGGGATCCGTGCGCGCTGCGATGACGTGACGCAGCGCCCGCACGTTGACGGTCCAGCCGATGCTCGTCGCCACCCCGTCCGGGGCATAGCGGCGCAGGCCCGACGTCACTTCCTTCTTGCGGTGGAACGCCACTCCCTCGCCGTCGAGGCCCAGCTTGTCGGCGGCCATCAGCTGGAAATGTTCCATGCGCTCGAGCAGGTCCTGGGCTTCGGCGAGCAGCTCGGGGTCCTCGCGGATCTCCTGCGGGTGCTCGAACGGAAGATCGGTCAGCCGCACGAAACGCAGCGACTCCTGGGAGAACGCGCTGCCCGCCCGATGGCGCACCAGTTCGTGAGTGGCGACCCGGGAAACATTGAGGAACACGAACGAGTAGTTCGCATGCTCGATCACCGAACCGTGACCGCTGCGCAGGATATTGGTCAGGTAGACGTCCGTATCGGCCCGGATCCGGGTCACATTGGGGTTCAGGCCCACGTCCCACGACCGGTAGCACAGCCGCCCCATGAACTCGACGAGCCGCTCGCCCTCGGCCCGCCCGTCCTCACCCTCGCCGCGCACCCGATCGAGCCAGGCGGTGCCGCCGACGGCGTCCAGGTAGGCACGCACGCCCGCCCAGTCCAGGGCCGGACGGGCGATCAAGAAAACCTGGGGACTGACCTCTCGCACGCGGGCCAGCGTACGGGGATGGTCGCGGATGCGGATTAGCGGCGCGCCGCCGCAAAGGCGGACCTGTGAGCGAGATGTCTCTTACGCTGAGCGCGCTCTGCGCCCGCACGCCGCCGCATGCTGCTGACCGCCAGGTGCGATTCCGAGAGATTTCCAAGAGATTCCCGAGAAATGAGGCCTGATGCGACACGCCCGTCGCCGCACGGTTTCCGTCCTTACGGCCGGCTTCACCGCCCTCGCCATCGCTGCACTCCCGGCATTGAACTCCACCGCGTCCGCCGGTGCCGCTCCCCGCGTCGAGGTGCGTGACACGCACCCGGCCTGGGCCGTCCGCTCGGCCGAGGTGGCGAAAGCGCCGTCGGCGAAGTCGATCAAGGCGCGCGTCTACCTCAGCCCCCGTAACGAAGCGGCTCTCAACGCTGCGGTGGCCGCCGTCAGCACCCCGAGCAGCCCCAGCTACCGGCATTACCTGACGCCGGCGCAGTTCCGGGCCCGGTACGGCCCGGCACCGGGCGCGGCCGCGAAGGTCAGTTCCTGGCTGCGTGGCGCCGGGCTCAAGGTGTCCGCTCTGCAGCAGAACGGTCGCTACTTCACCGTCACCGGTTCGGTGACCGACGCCCAGAAGGCGTTCGGCACGAAGCTGTCCATCTACCGCCGCGCCGGGGGCAGCTACCAGGCTCCCGCGGGCACGGTAACCGTGCCGAGCGACGTGAGCTCCTACGTCCTTAGCGTGACCGGCCTGGACGAGGCGCCCGCCACCGTCTCGCCCAAGGCTGCGGTGGATCTGCTGCCGAGCCAGTACGACGCGATGCGCAAGCAGGCGCCGTCCGCTTACCCGGTGGGTTTCCGCAACGCCAAGCCCTGCGGCAGCTACTACGGCCAGCTGACCGCCAACGTCGAGGGCGACTACTCGACCAAGCTGCCGAACTACTGGGGCCGCGCGCTGTTCTACACGGTCTGCGGCTACCGGCCGTCGCAGTTGCGCAGCGCGTACGGCGTCCCTGCCTCGCTCACCGGCAAGGGCGTGACGGTCGCCATCATCGACGCCTACCAGTCGCCGACGTTGCTCAAGGACGCCAACCGCTACGCCAAGGACACGGGTGACAAGCCGTTCTGGCGGGGCCAGTTCCTCACGCTGAAGCCCAGGGTGGCGTTCAACGACCAGGCGGCCTGCGGCGCTGCGGACTGGTCCAGCGAGCAGTCGCTCGACGTGGAGGCCGTGCACGGCTTCGCTCCGGGCGCGCGCATCCTCTACGTCGCGGGGGCCAGCTGCAACGGCATCGACCTGCTGGACTCCGAGGTGAGCGTCGTCGATGACAACCGCGCCTCGATCGTCTCGCTGTCCTACGGCGACCTCGAGTCCACCGAGACCACCGGCCAGGCCATCTTCGATACGTACCTGTTCAAGCAGGCGGCCCTGCAGGGCATCGGCTTCTACATCGCCTCCGGAGACAACGGCGACGAGCTGCTGTCCACCGGCCTCAAGCAGGTCGACTCGTCCTCGTCCAACCCCTACGCGACGGCGGTCGGCGGAACGTCCATCGCTATCGGCCGCAAGGGCCAGTACAAGTTCGAGACCGGATGGGGGACCCGCCTCTGGTCGCTGTCACCCAACGGCAAGAGCTGGATCGACCCGACGTTCCACGGCGGCGGCGGGGGCGGCTTCAGTGCCCTGTTCAACCGGCCGACCTACCAGAACGGGGTCGTCCCGGTTGGTTCCCCGGCGGGACGTGCGGTGCCTGACGTCGCGATGGACGCCGACCCGACGACCGGCATGCTGCTGGGCCTTACCCAGCAGTTCCCGCACGGCGTGTTCTACGACGAGTCGCGCGCCGGCGGCACCAGCCTCGCGGCCCCGCTGTTCGCCGCGGTGCAAGCCCTCGCGAGCCAGGCCCAGCACACCCGGCTCGGCTTCGCCAACCCGCGTATCTACGCCCTTGCCCGCCAGCAGTTGTCCGGAAAGGGCGTCGCCGCGTTCCGTGACGTGACCGGGGCCCATGACGGCGCCGCGAACGTGCGAGCGGACTACGTGAACGCGGTCAACCCCTCCAACGGGGTGGTCTATTCGGTGCGTTCCTTCGACGACGACTCCTCGCTGGCGACCACGACGGGCTGGGACAACGTCACGGGAGTGGGCACGCCGGCACCCGCGTACTACACCGCGACGGGACGTTAGACCGCAGCTTCGGGAGCTGGTCGGGACCCGTCACGGGCCGTGTTGCGGCAGTTGTCACATCGCGCTCAAGGCTGACCCCGTGACGTGCCGATCACCCCGTCACCCCGTCACACCCGGAACCCCCGAACGGGTGTGACGGGGCCTTCGAAGCCTGCTGGCGGGCTTTTGTCGGCGGTCGGCACTAGCGTGGGGCCCATGGGAATCCTGCCTCCCGGCCCGTTCGGTCGCCTGCTCGTCGCGATGGTGACCCCCTTCACTGCTGACGGCGCTCTCGACACCGCAGGCGCCCAGGCCCTCGCCGCTCACCTGGTCGATCAAGGCTGCGACGGTCTGGTGATCAGCGGCACCACCGGGGAGTCCCCGACCACGAGCGATGCGGAGAAGGACCGGTTGCTGCGCGCCGTCCTCGAGGCGACCGCCGGTCGCGCCGTCGTGGTCTCGGGCGTCGGCAGCAATGACACCGCGCATTCGATCGAGCTGGCCGTCGCCGCCGAAAAGGCCGGCGCCGCCGGTGCGTTGATCGTCACCCCGTACTACAACAAGCCGCCCCAGTCGGGCCTGCTCGCGCACTTCACGGCGATCGCCGATGCCACCGATCTGCCGGTCATGCTCTACGACATCCCGGCGCGCACGGGCGTCCCCATTGCCACCGAGACCCTCTTACGGCTCGCCGAGCACTCGAAGATCGTCGCGGTGAAGGACGCCAAGGGTGATCTCACGGCCAGCAGCGCGGTGCTTGCCGCCACCGAGCTGGCGTACTACTCGGGGGAGGACGCGCTCAACCTGCCGCTGCTGGCGGTCGGGGCGGCAGGCTTCGTCAGCGTCGTCGGCCATGCGTTCGCCCCTCAGTTGCGCGTGATGCTGGAGGCCTTCGACGCCGGCGATACGCGGCAGGCCATCGCGCTGCACCACCAGCTGTTGCCCGCCTATACCGGCTTCTTCCGTACGCAGGGCGTCATCACTACCAAGGCGGCGCTGCGCCAGCTCGGGCTCCCGTCCGGGCCGGTTCGCCTCCCGCTGGTGGATGCGACCGGGCCGGAGCTTGCTGCCTTACGGGCTGATTGCGCCGCCGCCGGTCTGGATCTGCCGGCATGAGCCATCCCCATCCCGGTCTCAGCGCTCCCGGTCCGCTGGCGGACGAGGGCCTGAGGATCGTCGCTCTGGGAGGCCTCGGCGAGATCGGTCGCAACATGACCGTCTTCGAGCACGCCGGTCGCCTGCTGATCATCGATTGCGGGGTGTTGTTCCCGGAGTCCGACCAGCCCGGCGTCGATCTGATCCTGCCGGACTTCAGCTGCCATCCGCGATCGGCTCGGCGATATCGAAGCCGTCGTGCTCACCCATGCCCACGAGGACCACATCGGAGCAGTGCCGTTCCTGCTGCGCGAGCGTCCCGATCTGCTCATGGTCGGCAGCCGGTTCACGCTGGCCCTGCTGCGCGCCAAGCTTTCCGAGCATCGGATGAAGCCCGAGATGCTCGAGGTCATCGAGGAGGGCCGGGCCAGCTTCGGGCCGTTCGACTGCGAGTTCTTCGCGGTCAACCATTCGATCCCGGACGCGCTGGCGGTGGCCATCCGCACCGCCGCGGGCACCGTGCTGCACACCGGCGATTTCAAGATGGATCAGCTCCCGCTCGACGGGCGCATCACCGACCTCGGCGGCTTCGCCCGGCTCGGGCGCGAGGGCGTCGATCTGCTGCTCTCGGACTCCACCAATGCCGACGTCCCGGGGTTCGTCACCAGCGAGCGCGAGATCGCTCCGGTGCTCGACGACGTGTTCCGCACCTCCCCGCGGCGGGTGATCGTGGCCTGCTTCTCCAGCCATGTCCATCGCGTTCAGCAGGTGCTCGACGCGGCTCAGGCGCACGAGCGTTCCGTCGCTTTCGTCGGCCGCTCGATGGTGCGCAACATGGGCGTCGCCCGCGATCTCGGCCTGCTACGGGTACCGCCGGGCCTCGTCGTCGACGCCCGCGAGATCGACTCCCTGCCCGACAAGCACGTCTGCATGATCTCCACCGGATCCCAGGGCGAACCGCTGTCGGCGCTCTCGCGGATGGCCAACCGTGACCACCCGGTGCGTATCGAATCCGGCGACACCATCGTGCTGGCCTCGAGCCTCATCCCCGGCAACGAGAATGCGGTCTACCGCGTGATCAACGGGTTGACCCGATGGGGCGCCCGAGTGATCCACAAGGACGTCGCGAAGGTCCACGTCAGCGGCCACGCGCCCGCCGGTGAGCTGCTCTACGTGCTCAACATGACCCGCCCGAGCAACGTCGTCCCGGTGCACGGCGAATGGCGCCACCTGCGTGCCCATGCGCAGCTGGCCATCGCGAGCGGGGTGCCGCCCGAGCGCGTGCTCTGCGTCGACGACGGGATGGTCGTCGATCTCGTCGACGGTCACATCTCGGTGGCAGGCAAGGTCGATTGCGGCTACGTCTACGTCGATGGCAGCAACGTCGGAGATGTCTCCGAGGAGCAGCTCAAAGACCGCCGCATCCTCGGCGAGGAGGGCTTCATCACCATCACGGTGGTGGTGGACTCGACCACCGGGAAGGTCGTCGGCGGTCCGGAGATCTTCGCCCGCGGCTTCTCCGCGCTCGGTGAGGGGGCCTTCGACGAGGTGCGGGAGCGGGCAGCGCGGGCGCTGGACGTCTTGCTCGCGGAAGGCGTCAGCGAGCCGGCCGCCATGCGACGCGCGCTGCGCCGGGTGGTCGGTAAGTGGGTGGCCGACACCTACCGGCGACGCCCGATGCTCGTGCCGGTGATCGTCGAGGTCGAGCCTCGCGGGTCAGGCGGCGGTCAGGCGGCAGCGGTCAGGCGCACGACGACCATCCCGGGGTGGGGGATCGAGCCGCGGTGGCGGGCGATCCAGCGGCGGCCGCGAACGGTGAACGCCAGGGCGAAGACGGTGCCGAGGATGAGCGAGGAGAGGTGCCCGACCGCCGACATGTCGAGGCTGTTGATGCCGACGAGCAGCCCCGGGATCACGATCGCCCCTGACAGCACGGCGGCGATTCGCAGCTTCCAGCTACCCAGGACGAGGCAGGCCGCCATCGCCGCGAGGATCACGTAGCTCGGGCCGACGTCGAGGATGTCGACCTGCGAACGCGGAGCGGCATGCCAGGCGATCTGCAGCAGCAGCATCCCCTCGGAGATCAGCGACGCGACGACGTGGGCCCCGAAGGCGATCATCAGTGCCCGGCCGGCGCCGAGCTTGCGCTCGAGGCCTCCGAGCAGGATCAGCGTGAGCGGTACCCAGAGCCACGTATTGCCGAGGTCGACGAAGGCGCTGGCCGGCAGCACGAAGAGCGGGTCGATCGCCAGGTGGGTGATGTTGGTGCTGGCTGCCTTCGCGAGAGCCATCTTCTCCTCATGGGGGAGCAGCAGCATCACGCATTCGGTGACGACCAGGCCGAGCGCGAACCAGGCGGCGAGCGGCGTCATCCGCACGCTCGCCTTCGTGCGGATGGCGAGTTCCCTCAGCCGGCGGACGAGGGGATACGTCACTGACATCCGCCTTTCGTCTGGGGTGGCTGCGCGCGGCCGGGAGGCTGCCGACGTCGTGGCGGCGGTTTCCGATGTCTGGGCGGTGACTCCATCATCGGCCGGTAGCCGCAGATTCTGGACGTACTTTCGACCCTGCCCGCCGGGCCTAATCGCGATGTGTCCTGGCCCTGGGAGCTCGCTGTGAATTCCATCGCCCGGATGTGCCCCGGCCGTGTTCGCCGGCGGCGGACTCTGCCGATTTCGGAGCGTCAATGGGCGATCTGGACGCCGGAGCGTGCAAACGTGGTGACTGTGCCGACTTCGACGAGGGGCGGCCGGTCGCCCGCGCGCTCCGGCACCCGCTCCACCGCCGCCCGTAGCAGGCGTCCGCCCGCCAAGGCGGCCAAGCGTTCGCCGAGCAGGAGGGGCCGGGCGCCCAAGCGCCAGCCGCTGCTCGTCGTCCTGGTCAGGGCCGTCTGGCGGCTGATCCGGGGCAGCTGGCTCGGGATCGCCCGTGGCCTCGGCGCTGCCGCGCGCGCGGTGGGCAGCGGCGCCCGTGAGCTCAAGATCGAGCCCGCGGCCCGCCGCGACGGCCTCGGCCTGGCCGTCCTCGCCCTCGCTGTGGTCACCGCAGCCGCGCTCTGGTGGTCTGCCGGTGGGCCCGCCGGCCGCGTCGTTGCGAACGTGCTGCGCAGTGCTGTGGGGGCGGGAGCAGCGTGGCTGCCGCCCCTGCTCGTCCTGCTCGCCTGGCGCCTGGTGCGCCGCCCCGCCGAACCCGGCTCCGGCGGGCGGCTCGTCGTCGGCTGGCTCGCCATCGCGTTCGGCGTGCTGGGGATCGTGCACATCGCCCATGGCGTCCCCGACTCGACGAAGGGCGCGTCCGCGATGCGTCATGCGGGCGGCGACGTCGGCTACCTCTCGTCGTCACCGCTCACCAGCGGGCTGACCCCCTACGTCGCCGCACCACTGCTGGCGCTGCTGGCGATCTTCGGGATCTGCGTGCTCACCCGCACCCCGCTCGCGAGCCTGCCCTCGCGGCTGCTCATGCTGCGTGACCGCCTGCTGCACCGCAGCGACGAGGCTGCGGGCGAGGGCGACCTGCTGATCGACCTGCGCGACGACCCGCCGCCGCCGGTGAAGCGCACCCGCAGCTCTCCCCGCAGCCGCGTGGGCGTCTTCTCCGCCGACGCCCCCTATGACGTCGCCACTGACAAGTCGCCCGGGCTGGCAGCGGAGCTTGCCGGTGGGGCCGGCGCCGACCCCGAGGACGCCTCAGCTCCCTCAGCCTCGCCGAGCCCGCGCGACCCGGTGCCGGTCCCGAAGAAGGCCGAGCAGCTCCCGCTTCCCGCGTCGGGCGACTACCGGCTCCCGCCTCCCGAGCTGCTGCGCGACGGCACCCCGGCCAGGGCGCGTACCAAGGCCAATGATGCGGTGATCGCCGCGCTGACCGACGTGTTCCGCAGTTTCGACGTCGATGCCGCCGTGACCGGTTTCTCGCGCGGCCCCACCGTGACCCGCTATGAGATCGAGCTCGGCCCGGCGGTCAAGGTCGAGCGGATCAAGGCCCTGCTGCGCAACATCGGCTACGCGGTCAAAAGCCCCGACGTGCGGATCATCGACGTGATCCCGGGCAAGAGCGCGGTCGGTGTCGAGATCCCGAACACCGACCGCGAGAACGTCAGCCTCGGCGACGTCCTGCGCAGCACCGCTGCCACCCTCGACCCGCATCCGCTGCTGGTCGGCCTCGGCAAGGACATCGAGGGCCGGTTCGTCGTCGCGAACCTGCAGAAGATGCCGCACATCCTGGTCGCGGGCGCCACCGGCTCCGGCAAGTCGACCTGCATCAACACGCTCATCACGTCGGTGCTGGCGCGGGCCACCCCGGAGCAGGTCAGGCTCGTGCTCGTCGACCCGAAGCGCGTCGAGCTCACCTCCTACGCCGGCATCCCGCACCTGGTGACCCCGATCATCACGAGCCCCAAGAAGGCCGCCGAGGCCCTGCAGTGGGTCGTGCGCGAGATGGACTACCGCTACGAGGACCTGTCAGCCAGCGGCGTTCGCCACATCGACGACTTCAACCGCAAGGTGCTCGCCGGCGAGATCACCGCGCCGCCCGGCAGCGAGCGCGTCTACACGCCGTATCCCTACCTGCTGGTGATCGTCGACGAGCTGGCCGACCTGATGATGGTCGCCCCGCGCGACGTCGAGGATTCGATCGTGCGCATCACCCAGCTGGCGCGCGCTGCCGGGATCCACCTGGTGCTCGCGACCCAGCGCCCGAGCGTCGATGTCGTCACCGGCCTGATCAAGGCCAACGTGCCGAGCCGTCTCGCGTTCGCCACGGCGAGCCTCGCCGACAGCCGGGTCATCCTCGACCAGCCGGGCGCCGAGAAGCTGGTCGGGCTCGGTGACGCGCTCTTCCTGCCCATGGGCGCCAACAAGCCCAACCGCATCCAGGGCGCGTTCGTCTCCGAGGACGAGATCACCAAGATCGTCCGCTTCTCCAAGGAGCAGGCGCAGCCGGTCTACCGGGAGGACGTGGACGCTCCCGCGACGGAGTCCAAGCGAGAGGTGGCCGAGGACGTCGGCGACGACCTGCAGCTGCTCTTGCAGGCGGTCGAGCTCGTCGTCGGCACCCAGTTCGGGTCGACCTCGATGCTGCAACGCAAGCTGCGCGTCGGTTTCGCGAAGGCCGGCCGGCTGATGGACCTCATGGAATCGCGCGGGGTCGTCGGGCCGAGCGAGGGATCGAAGGCTCGCGAGGTGCTGATCATGCCGGAGGAGCTGGAGAGCGTGCTGGTCACCTTGCGGGGCGGCTGACGTCGGCGTGTGACACGCCTGACGGGCGCATTTTCCCGGCGCGGCGCGGCCGGTTCGGGCAGGGGCGCCGACTTACGCTCTGCGCGGCATGTCCTGACGTTCGGGGTGGGTGGAGCCGGTGTCTGTCGCCGAGCAGGCGGACGCGCTGACGGGCGGGCACGGGCCGGTGGGCGCCCAGCTGGCTCGAGCCCGGAACGCGCACGGCCTCTCGATCGACGACCTGTGCCGCCGTACCAACATCCGCCCCGCCGTCATCAGCGCCCTCGAGCGAGACGATGTCGTCCCGAGCGGCGGGGTGGTCTACGCCCGCGGGCACCTGCGCAGCCTCGGCCGGGCCCTCGGCCTCGACGTGACCCCGCTGCTCGCCGCGTTCGACGCGAGCCACCGCACCGCGTTGCCCCCCGTGCTGGTGCCCGACACTGATGCAGCCGAGGTGAGCCTGCGCTCCAGCGGGCCACCGGCGCCCGGCCCGCGCTGGCCGCTCGCCATGGCGGCGGTCCTGGTGGTGGTGATCGTCATCGCTGTGGTGCAGCTCGTGTTCCCGGGGTCGAAGAACTCGGTGCGCCATACCGGTGCCGCGATCTCGACCTCCGCCCCGGCCACGACGTCGGCACCGAAAGCCTCCACGCACCCCCCGTCCCTGATCTTCCCGGTGCCGGCGCAGGGCGTTACCCTGCGCATCGTCCTGACCAGCAAGCCGAGCTGGCTCGACGTCCTGGACGAGCGCGGCGTCCGGCTGATCGAGCGCGTGGTCCAGCCGTCGAACCGGCCGCTCGATCTGCACGCCGCCGGACAGTTGCGAGCCACCATCGGTGACGCGAGCGCGGCGGCCGTCTCGTGCAACGGCCATCCGCTGGGCGCGCTCGGCGGGCCGCGGCAGGTGGTCACCCTGACGCTCGTGCGCGGCAGCGCCCAATGCCCGGGAAGCTGATCTGGCGCGACCCCTCCTGACCGGTCGCCCTGACCGGTCGCCGCGGCCAAGCGGCCGATCGGGCGCGCTGACCCGGGCGGCTACCCTCGGGGGATGCCCCCCCGTAGTGCCGCCCTGGTCACGCTGGGCTGCGCGCGTAACGAGGTGGACTCCGAAGAGCTGGCGGGGCGGCTCACGGCCGGCGGCTGGGTGATCGTCGAGGACGCTTCCCAGGCTGCTGCCGTGCTGGTCAACACCTGCGGTTTCATCGCCGCGGCGAAGAAGGATTCCGTCGACGCGCTGCTCGAGGCTGCAGGCGTGGCCGGCGGGAGCCCGGTCGTCGCGGTCGGGTGCATGGCTGAGCGCTATGGCCGGGAGCTTGCTGACGCGCTGCCGGAGGCGGCGGCCGTCCTGGGCTTCGACGACTACCCGGCGATCGCGTCGCGGCTCGACGCCATCGTCGCCGGCGAGCGTCCGGCGGCGCATACCCCCCATGACCGCCGCACCCTGCTGCCGATCAGCCCGGCCGAGCGCGGGGCGGCTCGCGTCGCCACCCCCGGACACGGGTTCGGTGCTCCCGATTCCGGGCCGCTGCCGGCCGGTCCCGGTCCGCGCACGCTGCGCCGGCGCCTGTCGGGCGGACCCGTCGCGTCACTGAAACTCGCGTCGGGCTGCGACCGGCGCTGCGCGTTCTGCGCCATCCCGAGCTTTCGCGGTGCTTTCGTCTCCCGGCCGCCGGAGGACATCCTGGCCGAGGCCGAAGCGCTGGCGGCCGACGGCGTCCGCGAGCTCGTCCTGGTCAGCGAGAATTCGACCGCCTACGGCAAGGATCTCGGCGACGTGCGCCTGCTGGAGCAGCTGCTTCCCGCGCTGGCCGCGGTGGCGGGCGTGCTTCGGGTGCGGGTTGCCTACCTGCAGCCGGCCGAGCTGCGCCCCGGGCTGCTGGAGACGATCCTGACCACGCCGGGCGTCGCGCCTTACCTCGACCTCTCCTTCCAGCATGCGAGCGGCGCGGTGCTGCGCCGGATGCGCCGCTTCGGCGACGGCGAGCGTTTCCTGGGCCTGCTCGCGGACGGCCGCCGCCATGCTCCTGACCTGGGTGCCCGCAGCAACGTGATCGTCGGCTTCCCCGGTGAGAGCGCCGCCGACGTCAAGGAGCTCACCCGCTTTCTGGAGGCCGCCCGGCTCGACGCCGTGGGCGTCTTCGGCTACAGCGACGAGGACGGCACCGAGGCCGTGGGACTTGCCGGCAAGGTCGGCGCGGCGACCATCAGCAGGCGGGTCGCGAGGATGGTCGATCTCGCCGAGCAGCTCACGGCCGAGCGCGCCGAGGAGCGGATCGGCAGCGTCGTGGAGGTTCTGGTCGAGGAGGTCGACGCCGAATCCGGCGTGGCCGAAGGCCGGGCTGCCCATCAGGCTCCGGAGGTCGACGGCTCGTGCACGGTGCGCCGGCGCTCTGGGGACGAGCAGTTTGCCGTCGGCGACCTGGTACGCGCCGAGGTGGTGGCCAGCAGCGGCGTCGACCTGGTGACCGAACTGGTTGCCGTGCTCGTCGCGCCGGTCGCGCAGCGGTGACCGGCGGCGAGGTGACGGTGGATCCCCAGGTGGCACCCCGTCCTGACGAGCCGAACCCGCCTCGCCCCGGAGCCGAAGCCGCCGCCCGGCTGCAGCAGCGACTTCAGGCCGTGCCCTCGCGTCCCGATCCCGCCGGCGACGCGGCCTCGGGCGTGGGCGTCTGGAACCTGGCGAACGCGCTCACCGGCTTTCGGATCGTGCTCGTGCCGTTCTTCGCCGTGTTCCTGTTCGCCGGCAGCGGTCACGAGACCGGATGGCGGATCGCGGCCTGGGGGGCCTTCGCTGCGGCGGCGTTCACCGACCGGCTCGACGGCCAGATCGCCCGGGCCCGCGGGTTGGTGACCGAATTCGGCAAGCTCGCCGACCCGATCGCCGACAAGGCGCTGGTCGGCACCGCGCTGGTCGGGCTCTCGCTGCTGCACGACCTGTCGTGGTGGGTGACGGCGATCGTGCTGGCCCGCGAGGTCGGGGTGACCCTGCTGCGTTTCTGGGTGTTGCGCCACGGCGTCATCCCGGCGAGCCGGGGCGGCAAGCTCAAGACGCTGCTGCTGAACGTCGGCATCGGGCTGTACGTGCTGCCGCTGTCCGGGGCGCTGCACGTGATCGCGTCGATCATCCTCGGGGTGGCGGTGGCGGTGGCCCTGGTCACGGCGGTCGACTACGTCGGCACCGCGCTCGCATTGCGCAGGGCTGCCGGTGCGCGCTGAACTTCTCGCGGTCGGCGACGAGCTGCTCTACGGCGACATCCTCAACGCCAACGCGGCGCAGCTCGGGCGCCAGCTGGCCGATGTCGGGATCACGGTCACGCACAGCGGGGTCGTCGGCGACGACATCGAGACGATTGCCGAGGCGCTGCGGGCGGCGCTGTCCCGGGCCGACGCGGTCCTGCTCACCGGGGGTCTCGGACCGACCCAGGACGATCTGACCCGGGAAGGGCTCGCCCGCGCCGCCGGCGTCGCGCTGGTGCGCGACGATTTCCTCGAGGGTCAGCTGCGGCGCCGGTTTCGCGACCTGCGCCGCACCGTCCCCGAGATGAACTACCGGCAGGCCGACCTGCCGGCGGGTGCCGAACCGTTGCCGAACGAGCGGGGGACGGCGCCCGGCATCCGGCTCGAGCTGCTCGGCGGCATCGCGTATGCCATGCCCGGGCCGCCGCACGAGATGCAGGCGATGTTCGCCGCGTCGGTGCTTCCTGACCTGCTGCGCCGTGCCGGTGAGCCGGCCGTCGTCGTGCACCGGGTGCTGCACACCTCGGGGATGTGGGAGTCGGCCGTCGCCGACGCGATGGCGCCCGAGGTCGAACGGCTGGCCTCGCAGGTCATTGCCGGGCAGGAGCGCAACCCGACGATCGCCTTCCTGGCGTCCGCAGGGCAGACCCGGGTGCGCATCTCGGCGCGCGCCGCCAACCGCGCTGAGGCGTATGCCCTCATCGAGCCCATCGAACGATTTGGCCGGGAGGCACTCGGCGAGGGGCTGTACGGCATCGACGACGAGACGCTCGAAGGCGTCGTCCACCGGATGCTGCTCGAACGCGGCGAGACGGTGGCCGTCGCCGAATCGCTCACGGGCGGGCTGCTCGCGGGCCGCCTGTCGGAGACGCCCGGTGCGAGCGAGACCTTCCGCGGCGGGATCGTCGCCTACCAGGCGGAGCTGAAGGACCAGCTGCTCGGGGCCAACGCGGTCGCCCGCGGCGCGGTGACGGAGGAGACCGCTGAGCGGATGGCCGCCGGCGTGCGCGAGCGCCTCGGCGCCACCTGGGGGCTCGCCACCACCGGGGTAGCGGGACCGACCGAGTCCGAGGGCCATCCCGTGGGGACCCTCTACCTGGGCCTGGCGGGCCCGCGCGGTGTCCAGACCCGTCATGTCCAGCTGCCCGGTGACCGTGGGCTGGTACGGATGCTGAGCGTGGTGCAGGCGCTCGATCTGCTCCGCCGCGCCCTCGCCGGCTGATGCGGCGCCGGATTGCGCCCTGGGCGTGAATCGGCCCGGCGGGATGGGTCAGGGCCGTGCCGGAGTTGTACGGTAAGTCTCCGCTCCAATTTCGGCCGGAACGTTCTTGGCGATCCACGGGAGGTGCTGCGTGGCTGTTCTCCGTCGCCTGATCGGTGACGCGTTGCGCCGCGAGCGCCTCGCCCAGCACCGCACCCTGCGCGAGGTTTCCGGCGACGCACGGGTCTCCCTCGGCTACCTCTCCGAGGTCGAGCGCGGCCAGAAGGAGGCGAGTTCCGAGCTGCTCGCCGCCATCTGCGAGGCGCTGGAGGTGCCGCTTTCCCGGGTGCTTCGTGAGGTCAGCGGTGAGCTGGCGTTGGAGGAGCTCGTCGCCGTTCACGCTGTCGCCGCCGCGCCGGTCGGCACGTTGCCCGGCCCGGGTTCACGGCCCTCGCTGGTCGTCGACCGCGCTGCCTGAGCGCTTCGCAGCCGGCTCGACCGCCGCCTGTTCATGCCCGCCACCTGCTGCGGCGCGTGCCAATCCCCAGCCTGACGTGGCAGCATTCAGGGCATGCCGAATTTCTTCAGGCGCATGTTCCGCTACTCGAATGCGTACGCGAACAAGAAGTTCGATGCGAAGGCCGACCCTGCGATCCAGATCGAGCAGGCCATCGATGACGCGAAAAAGCAGCACCAGGCGCTGACCGCGCAGGCCGCGACGGTGCTGGCCAACCGTCACCAGATCGAGATGCGGCTGGGCCGCCAGCTGAACGAGATCGACAAGCTCTCCACCTCGGCGCGCCAGTCGCTGATCCTGTCCGACCAGGCTCGGGCGGCTGGTGACACGGTCAAGGCCAACGAGTTCGAGCAGGCTGCGACGACGTTCGCCGGTCAGCTGGTGAGCGCGGAGTCGGCGGTGGAAGACCTCAAGGCGCTGCACGGGCAGGCCTTGCAGGCTGTTGACCAGGCGAAGCAGGCGGTCGCGGACAACGAGTTCCGGCTGCGCCAGTCGATCGCCGAGAAATCCAAGCTGATGACCCAGCTTGAGAGCGCGAAGATGCAGGAGCAGATGAACTCCGCGCTCTCGACGATGTCCGACCTGGCGCCGCAGGGCGACACGCCTTCACTCGCCGAGGTACGCGACAAGATCGAAGCCCGATACGCCACCGCCCTGGGGCAGAACGAGCTGGCCGGCGGCGGGGTCGAGGCGCGCATGCTCGAGGTTCGCAAAGCGACCATCGATTCCGCGGCGTCCAGCCGGCTCGACGCAATCCGCGCTTCGATGACTGCCGGGCCAGCCGGCGGATCAGGTGCGCCCTCGCTGGAGAAGAAGGCGGATCAGGGCGCGATCGAGGCGGGCGACGCGGCCGCTCCGGGCGTTTCGACGAGCCAGGGGCAGCAGGCGACGCCGCCGAGTTCGTGAGGGGGCGGGCTACACCGGCTGGCAGTGCGGGCACCAGAAGGTTTCCCGGGCGTACCCGGATTCGCCTTGGGAGGCGCGCCGGATCGGGGTGTGGCAGCGCCGGCAGGGCAGGCCTTGGCGCGCGTAGACGTAGTTCGAGGCGCCCCGGCGCAGGTCGCCGGTCGCGGCCTGCCCTGCCCGCTCGCGGTTGGCCAGCAGCAGGCGGCGTGACAGCTCGATCAGCCGCGGCAGGTCGGTGATCTCGGCGACCCGCCGGTACGGGTTGATGCCGCGCAGGAAGAGCACCTCGCAGCGCCAGAGGTTGCCCAGCCCGGCCAGGTTGCGCTGGTCGAGCAGCGCGGAACCGATCTCGCGGTCGGGCCCGCGCGAGAGCCGCTGCAACGCCTCGATTTCAGCGTCGCGGCCCCAGTCGTCCGCCAGCAGATCGGGGCCGAGATGGCCGACGGCATCGTCCTCGCTGGCTGACGGGAGCAGCTCGACGACGGCGAGCCGGACGCCCACGCAGACGGCTTGCGGATTGGCCAGCACCACGCGTATCTGATGGCTCGGAGCCCGCCAGTGCTGGCCGGGCCGGTAGATCTGCCAGCTGCCCTCCATCGCGAAGTGCGTGTGCAGTGTCAGCCCCCCTTCGATACGGGTGAGCAGGTGCTTGCCTCGACTGGCCACGCCGAGCACCGTGCGGCCCGTCAGGTCGGTGGTGGCGAGCTGCGGGACCCGCAAGTCGCTGCGCACCAGCCGGCGTCCGGAGAGCGCCTGATCCAGCCGCCGCCCGGCCAGCCATACGGTGTCGCCCTCGGGCATCTCCCCATGGTGCCCTGGCTCCTGTCGCCCCCTGTCGCCGGCGCCGGTCAGCCGCCGCCGGTCAGCCGCCGCCGGTCAGCCGCCGCCGGTCAGCCGCCGCCGGTCAGCCGCCGCCGGTCAGCCGCGCAGCCGCAGCCCCCTCGGCGTCGCCCGAAAGCCCGCACCGGCGAGCGCGGTAGCCACCGCGTCGGCTCCGAAGACGTGCTCGCCGTCCGCCCGTTCGACCGAGAGCCTGCCGAGCGCCCCGGCCCGGGTCGCCGTCGCCAATCCTTCGGCCGCCGCGCTGAGCGCTGCCGCGTCATCGCTCCACGTGAGCAGCGACTTGCCCCCGCGCTCGACGTACATCACCAGTTCGCCGTCGACCACGACGACGAGCGCACCCGCCTTTCGGCCCGGACGGTGGCCGCCGTCCGCGCGCTCCGGCCAGGCGAGCGCGGCGCCGTAGGGGTTGGCCGGGTCGGTCGCCGCCAGGACGAGCGCGGGCGCACGGGCCTGCGCACGTGCGGCGTCGCGTGCCTCCCAGCTCGGCGGTACCGGCGAGGCCCAGGCCGGCTCCTGATCGGCGTGCTGCGCCTGCGCCGCGAGCGCGCGCATCCGGTCGACCGCCCCCGGCACGGCGAATTGGGTCGCGCCCAGCCCCTCGACGAAGTAGCCGCGGCGGCAGCGTCCGGCGTCCTCGAACGCCGACAGCACGGGATACACCGCGGAGAATCCGCCGGGAATCTGCTCGGCAGCCACGGCTCCTCGCGTCAGCACGCCATGACGGTCGAGCAGGGTCTCGGCGACGGCGTGCATCCGGCGCGTCGCGCCGGGCTCGCGATCGGGGAGCTGCCACCAGCGCCCGCCGGCCGCCGGTGGGCCCGCACGGGTGGGCAGCGCCGGTTTGCCGTACCCGGCGTAACGCGAGCGGCGGCGCGGCGGGGCGCTTTGGCGCCGCCCGCCGCCTGCCTTGCCGGCGAGCAGCACGCGCAGCGGCGCCAGGGTGTCGTTGGTGACATAGCCGGCCCAGACCAGATCCCACAGCGCTGCCACGAGCGCCGCGTCGTCCGCTGGCTCCGAGCCGCCCCAGGCGGCATCCGCGAGCGCGCGGAAGAAGAGCGCTTGGCCGCCGTTGAGTGCCGCCAGGATGGCCTCGTGCGGCGGGCCCAGGCTCAGCGTGTCGAGCGGCGCAGGGAGCAGGAGCGTCGCCGCCTCGGCAGGCACCAGCCGGACCCAACCGTCGTTGCCCGGAAGTGATCCGGCGCCGGCCCACACCACCTCGCCACTCGCGCACAGCTCGTCGAGCTGCGCCGGCCCGTAGTCACGCACCCGAGCGGGCAGGACGAGGGTCTCCAGAGCGCTCGCGGGGATGGCCGCGCCCGCCAGCTGCTCGATGGTGCGGGCCAGCGCGTCAACGCCGCGGCGGGCTGCACTACCGGTGCCCTGCCAGTCCGGCAGGAACCGGGAGAGCGCGCTCAGCGGAACGGGCTCGACCTCGCGGCGCAGCTTGGCGAGGCTGCGCCGGCGCAGCATCCGTAGTACCTCGGCGTCACACCACTCCAGGCCTGACCCGCCAGGGCGGAACTCGCCGGAAAGGATGCGCCCGCGCGCCGCCCACTGGTCGAGCGTGGCGGTCACCAGCGCGGTGCCGAGGCCGTAGCGGGCCGCGACGTCGGATGCCGCGAAAGGCCCGCGCGTACGGGCGAAACGGCTGACCAGATCCCCGAAGGGATCGCTGACCGGCTCGAGGAAGACCTCGGGCACCCGACCGGCATGGGGACCCCGAGCGCGTCGCGCAGCCTGCCGGCGTCTTCAACGGCGACCCAACGCTCCTCGCCGGCGATCCGTACCCGAAGGGCGCGCCGGGCTGATTGCAGCTCAGCAAGCATCGCGGCGACGGCGGTGGCATCCGGCGGGGTCAGCCGGGCCTCGATCTCTTCCGCCGTGAGGTCACCGAGCACACGCAGCAGATCGGCGATTCCCTCGGCGCCGCGGGCCTGCCGGCCCGGCGCCAGCCGCTGCAGCTCGGCTTCGATCTCCGCGAGTGCGTCGGGATCGAGCAGCTCGCGAAGCTCCGCCGAACCGAGCAGCTCGGCCAGCAGCAGGCTGTCGAGTGACAGCGCCTGTGCCCGCCGCTCGGCGAGGGGGCTGTCGCCCTCGTACATGAATGCGCCCACGTAGCCGAACAGCAGCGAGCGCGCGAACGGTGACGGCGCCGACGTCTCCACCTCGACCAGCCGTACGGCGCGACCGGCGAGATCACGCATCAGCGAGACGAGACCGGGCACGTCGAACACGTCCTGCAGGCACTCGCGGACGGCTTCCAGGACGATCGGGAAATCGGGATGGATACTGGCGACCGACAGCAGCTGGGCCGCGCGCTGGCGCTGCTGCCAGAGCGGGGTGCGCCGGGCGGGATCGCGGCGGGGCAGCAGCAACGCCCGCGCCGCGCATTCGCGGAAGCGGCTGGCGAACAGGGCGCTGCCGCCGATCTCGGCCTGCACGATCTGCTCGACGTCGTCGGCGGCCAGCAGCACGAGGTCGGCCGACGGAGGCTCCTCGCTATCGGGCAGCCGCAGGATCAGCCCGTCATCGGAATGCAGCACCTGCGCGTCGAGCCCGGTGCTTTCCCGGATTCGCGCCGCTGCGGCCAGCGCCCAGGGCGCATGCACTTGCGCGCCGAAGGGCGAATGGACGGCCAGGCGCCAATCCCCGAGTTCGTCACGAAACCGCTCGACCACGATCGTGCGGTCATCGGGCAGCGCGCCGTGGCCTCGCGCTGCTCGGCGAGATAGGCGAGCAGATTGCTCTGCGCCCACTCGTCCAATCCGGCGGCTGCCAGCCGGGCGCCGGCTGCGGGCGGGTCGAGCGCCGACAGTTCACGCGCGAACGCGCCCAACGCCCGCCCCAGCTCGAGAGGCCGTCCCGGGGCATCACCATGCCAGAACGGCAGCTTGCCGGGCTGACCGGGCGCCGGTGAGACGAGCACCCGGTCGGCGCCGATGTCCTCGATGCGCCAAGACGACGACCCGAGCAGGATCACGTCGCCGACGCGCGATTCGTAGACCATCTCCTCGTCGAACTCGCCGACCCGCCGGCCCGGCCCGCCGCCGCCGGACCCCGCTGCCAGGTAGACGCCGAACAGGCCGCGGTCGGGAATCGTGCCGCCGGAGGTGACGGCCAGCCGCTGGGCTCCCCGGCGCGCCGTCAACGTGCCGTCGACCCGGTCCCAGACCGAGCCGGGGACGAGCTCGGCGAAGGCGTCGGACGGGTAGCGGCCGGCAAGCATGTCGAGCACGCCCTCGAAGGCATTGCGGCTCAGGCTCGCGGTACGGGGCCGCCCGGCGCACCAGCTCGAGCAGCTCGCGACGCGTCCCATGGCTGCACTGACACCATCGCGACGATGTGCTGGGCGAGCACGTCGAGCGGGTTGCGGGTGATCGCGAGTCGACCTCGATGGCGCCTTGCTCCATCGTTCGGCGACGACGGCGCAGGGCGAGCAGGTCGCCGCGTGCTTGGGGAAGACCACTCCCGCGCCGGCAGCGCCGACCTGGTGCCCGGCGCGACCGACCCGCTGCAGCCCGCTGGCCACGCTCGGAGGCGACTCCACCTGG
>CAVXYJ010000010.1:0-295460 GCA_963765845.1 uncultured Actinomycetota bacterium | reverse complement strand
ACTGACGGTGGAGCGGATCCGTTTCCGTTCGTCTTCACCGGGGTTCAGGGCATCGCCACGTTCACCCTGCCGGCGCTGAACTTCGTCTCGATCACGACCATCGCGATCGACCCCACCTTGCCGATCTACGGGCAGTCCATCGTGCAGACGCCGGACTTCGACTACGTCTACGCCGCAGCCGCCGCGGGCGGGCTGTCGACCTTCACCAAGGTGGCGCGCATCCCGCGGGGTCAGCTCGCCAACGCCGACGCCTGGACATGGTCGACCGGCACGGACTGGTCGCAGGATCCACACGCGGCCGTGGACATCGCGGTCGGCAGCCCGCAGGCCGTCGTGCAGCGCGCGTCGGGCTACGCGATGTACTCCATCCCGATCTTCAGCAACCAGCTGACGGTGTCGTACGCCTGCGACCCGCTCGGCCCGTGGAGCCCGGCCCAGGACACGTACACGCTCCCGCAGGTCGATGGGGTGAACGAGTTCGCCTACGGCACCGCGGTGCATCCGGAAAGCGATGACCCGAGCGGCAACCTGCTGGTCTCCTACGACACGAACTCGCTCGACCCGGCTGACGCGAGCAACGCCGACACCTACCGCCCCCACTTCCTGCGGGTGGGGCTGGCGCCGCTCACCAGCCAGGAGTCCGACCTCGTCGTCACGTCGGTATCCGCATCGCCAGGGGGCGTTCGTCCCGGGCAGGCAGCGACCCTGCACGCCACGATCAAGAACGTGGGTGCAGCGCCCACCCCTGTCGGCGCGATGACCGGTGTCGGTTTCTCCATCGACGGCAAGCCGGTCGCGTGGAGCACGTCGAACGCCACCCCCATACAGCCCGGCGCGAGCCTCGCGGTCACGGCCGACAGCGGTGTCAACGGTGTCAGCGGCAAGGCGACGTGGACCGCCACTGCCGGAAAGCACGCCCTTCTCGCGACCACCGATGACACCAACCGGATCCTGGAAAGCAACGAGGCCAACAACGCGGCGGGACGCCGTTTCACGGTCACGCCCTGGCCCGCCGCCCCGATCCGGATCAATGCGGGCGGGCCCACGTGGCGTGATTCGGCCCGTCACCTCTGGGCGGCGGACACCGGCTACAAGCGGGGCTGGAAGGCCATCTCCTGGAAGGCGGTCGCCGGGTCCATCGACGGCTTCGTGCTGCAGACCGAGCGCTACGGCATGAGTGGTTACCACATCCCGCTCGCCAACGGCACGTACCACCTGAACCTCTACTTCTCCGAGAACTTCTACGCGAAGAAGTGCGCGCGTGTCTTCAGCGTCACCGCGGAGGGCAACAAGATCATCAACAACCTCGACATCTTCGCCAGGGTCGGCAAGAACCGCGCGCTGGTCACGAAGTTCACCGTCAAAGTCACCGGCAACAGCCTGGACCTCGGCTTCACGTCCACCCGGGATCTGGCGAAGATCGGTGGAATCGAAGTGCTGCCCTAGGCCAGCCGCAGCACCTCGCGAGCGTTGTCGCGCAGGAAGCGCGGCCACGTCTCGTCGCGCAGCGGAAGGTCGGCGAGTTCGCGGAAGATCCGCTGCAGGGAAAGGCCTGACGGGTAGTAGCCGGCATAGAGGATCTTGCCGGCGCCGCGCGAACTGTTGGCGTAATCGATGATCTCGCGCGGGTAGTACTTCGGGGCGAACGCGCTCGTCGAGTAGTACAGGTTGGGCCACTTCACCATCAGCTTGACCGCGAGGTCGACCCATGGCTCGCCCCCGTGGCGCAGCACGATCCGCAGGTCCGGAAAGAACCAGCAGACCTTGTCGACGAGAGCGACGTCCTGGGCGTCCATGGGCACCCGAGGTCCGGGCACACCGGCATTGACGAAGATCGGGATGTCGAGTTCGACGCACTTCGCGTACACCGGGTAGACCATCCGGTCATCGATCGGCACCTGGGGCACGCAGCCGCAGGGGAAGAACGTGGCCGCCACCACGCCGAGGTCACGCACCGCGCTTTCCAGTGCCCGCACGGTCTCCATGCCTCGGACCGGGTCGACCATGAAGCTGCCGAGCAGCCGATCGGGATGCTGCTGCAAGGCGCGCATGCTCACCGGATCGTCCGGTGTCACCGGCAGCAGCGCCTGGGCTACCCCGTTGGCGTCCATCTCGCGCAGCAGGACCGCGACCGGGTCCTCCCCCATGTCGGCCTCGGCCGGCAGGTCCTTGTACATGTAGCTCGCCGCGTGCTGGAACGAGCCCTGGCTGTCGGCATCGAGCAGCAGCGGAGCCATCGATCGTGCCCACCATCGGCGATCCCCGGACGGCATTCCGATCATGGTGTCGATCACGCCGATGTCGGTCGGCATTGCCATGGGTCGTCCCCCTGCTGAATCGGGTGCTGAATCACATCGGTCAAGATGACAAGCGTGGACCTGGACTTTCCGGTGGACGACCAGCTTCGCGCGCTGGCATCCGACTGGGCCCGCACGACGCTAACCCGGCTGCGCGACGAGGATCGCGCCGAGGGGCTGGCGGGCACGTTTCCGGTGCGCTGGCGCCAGGCACTCTACGACGGCGGCTGGGCGGTGCCCACCTGGCCGGTCGAGTATGGCGGGCGGGGGCTGTCGACGCTGCAAGCGGCTGCCGTAGCTGAGCAATTCGCGACCGCCGGAGCCCCGCTGACCCGGGCGACCGGCGGTGAACTGCTGGTCGGGCCCACGCTCCTGCAGTTCGGTACCCCCGAGCAGAAGGCCCGCTTCCTGCCACCGATCGCCGCCGGCACCGAGACCTGGTGTCAGGGCTTCTCCGAACCGCAGGCGGGCAGCGACCTGGCCGCTATCAGGACGACGGCCGTACGGGACGGCGACGAGTTCGTCATCAGCGGCCACAAGATCTGGACGAGCGAGGCCGACGAGGCCGACATGATGTTCATGCTGGCCGTCACCGATCCGGCGGCGCGCCCGCACGCCGGGATCACGTACCTGCTGCTGCCGATGCGCCAGTCCGGGGTCGAGGTAGGGCCGATCGTGCAGCCAGACGGGCGGGTCGGCTTCACCGAGGTGCTGCTGCGCGAGGCACGCTGCCCGGCTGCGAACGTCGTCGGCGCCGTCGGGGCCGGCTGGTCGGTGGCGATGGGGACGCTCGGCTTCGAGCGGGGGGTCTCGTCCTCGGCCAGCCATCTGCGCTTCCGCGCCGAACTCGATGACGTGATCGCCGCCGCCCGCGCCCACGGACGGCTCGCCGACCCGCGGATCCGCGACCGGATCGTCAGCGCCTGGTGCGACGTCGAGTCGCTGCGGCTGGCGTCCTACCGGCTGCTGACGGTCGCCGTGCATGGTGGCGTCGACCCCGGAGCCGATGCGGTCGGGGCGACGTACAAGTTCGCGTACACCGAATTTCATCAGCGGCTCACGGCGTTGGCCCTCGACGTCGCCGGCCCGTCCGCAGCGCTGCTCACCGGCCCGCCCGACGCTCCCCCGCCGCCCGGCGTGGGCATGGGAAGCCGGCGTCACGTGTACGACTTCCCGGTCACGGATGCGCAGTCGAACTGGCTGTTCGCCCGCTCCGGCACCATCTACGGCGGCACCTCACAGGTGCAGCGCAACATCGTGGCCGAGCGAGTGCTGGGCCTGCCACGCGAGCCGCGTCCGGACCAGCCGAAAACTTCGACTTAGGTACGCCCCAGGGCCCAGAAACCGTGCTTTTCCCGAAGTTCTTGGCTAGCTGAGGCCGAGCAGCTCGGCAATGCGCTCGCGTTCGCGTCCGAGATCGCCGAAGAGCAGCTGGGTGGCCTTGGCCCGCTTGAGGTAGAGATGCGCGACGTTGTCCCAGCGAAAACCCTGCCCGCCCTGCACCTGCACGCACCACTCGCCGGCCTCGAGCGCGGCTTGCGTCGAGACGATCCGGGCGTGCGACACGGCGTCCGGCGAGAGGGTGAGCAGCGCGTGGTAGGCCGCCGCCCGCGCCTGCTCGACCAGCAGCACGAGCTCCGCGAACCGATGCTTGACCGCCTGGTATGAGCCGATCACCCGGCCGAATTGGCGGCGCTGCCGGGCGTGCGCGAGGCCGACGTCGAACGCAGCTTGGGCGCAGCCGACCTGCTCCGCGGCGACAGCCGCATGCGTCACGCGGCGAAGCTCGTCGAGGGCGGGACCCGCATCCAGGCTGAGGACTCGTCCAGGCGTGTCGATCAGCTCGATGCGAGCCAGCTTGCGCGTCTGATCCAGCGCCGGGGTCGGTACGCAGGTGAGGCCGGGAGCATCAGCCTCGACCGCTACCAGGCAGGCGACGCCATCGCGCACACCGAAGACGAGCAGCCGGTCGGCGCTCATCCCGTCTACGACGAACGACCTCGCCCCGGACACCCGCCCGTTCAGGCTGACCGCGACTCCCGTCGGGGTCAGCCTGCCGGACTCGTCCGCCGCCGCGACGGTCGCGCGCAACCGGCCCGCACGAATCTGCGCCGCCGCGGCGGACCCGGCAAGTAACGACCCGGCCATCACGACACTCGACAGGTACGGCCCGACATAGAGCCGCTCGCCCAGCACTTCCAGGGCTGCCCCGATCTCCACCGGATCGTTCGTCGCCGCCAGGCGGGCCACCTGCGGCCACAGGCCCGGATCGTCGCCGGCCGGATCGGCCATCAACTCCCGGACGGCCGACTCGGGCATGCGCTCGGCGAGCAGCGCTCGCAGCTGATCCTGGCGCTGGCGCTGCTCGGGCGTGAGCGCGAAGTACACCGGCGGCTCAGCTCGCGCGCACGAAGGCGGCGGTCTCGGCCCGCAACGCGGTCGCGGCCGGGAGCACGCCCAGGAAGGTCAACAAGCTGCGGAACATGCCGTCGTCACGGTGCTTGATCGTCGGGACGCCTCACCCTCGTCGCGCAGCCGGTGCTCCACCGCGTCGATCGGGACACCGGCGGTGGGATCGAGGGGCATCCGCTCACCATCCCCGGTACTGCGCAGGGCGCCGCTCGAGGTAGCTGGCCAGGCCTTCCTGGCCGTCAGCGGTGTGCATGTTCAGATCCTGCGCGATCGCCTCGTCCTCGAAGGACGCGCCCCGTGAGCCGTCCAGCGACCGGTTCACCAGCCACTTGGTGAGCGCGAGCGCACGCGTCGGTCCGGCCGCTAGTCGCTGCGCCAACGCCGCAGCCTCTCCGGCCAGCTCGGCGTCCGGAACGACACGATTGATCAAGCCGATCGAGAGCGCCTGCGCGGCGGTCACGTCATCGCCCAGCATGAGCAGCTCCTTGGCGCGCTGCACGCCGATGAGCCGCGGCAAGAGGTAGGCGGCACCGGCATCCGGCACCAGCGCGCGCCGCAGGTAAACCTCAATGAAACGAGCACTTTCGGCAGCGAGGACGAGGTCGCAGGCGAGCGCCACCTGCACGCCCATTCCGGCCGCCGTCCCGTTGACCGCGGCCACCACCGGCTTCTCGCAATCCAGGATCGCCGCGATCAGCCGCTGCGCACTCACGCGGATACCACGGGCGATGTCGCCCGCGATGCGTTCCGGAATCCCTTCCGGACGCGGCGCTCCCTGCTGCGCACGCAGATCCGCCCCCGTGCAGAAGTGCCGGGTCCCGGTAGCCGTCAGCACGACAGCCCGTACGGCCGGATCGGCATTCGCCGCCTCGAACTCGCTGATGAGCGTCGCCCGGGTGGCAACGCTGATCGCGTTACCCGCCTGCGGCCGGTTGATCGTCAGCCACAGCACCTGCCCGCGATGCTCCTGGACGACCTCATCCCCCTCGGCCATCGCCAGGCGTCAGAACGACTCGGGGTCGTCGATGACGCTCTGCGGCACCGGGTGGCGGTAGATGGTCGACGCGTTCTCCCACGTGATCTTGCGGATGTCCTCGGGAGGAAGGCCGCCGATCGCCTGCTCGATGACCGTCTGAGTTCGCGGCCACAGCGAATCGCTGTGCGGGTAGTCCTCCTCGAGCAGGATGTGGTCGACGCCGATCCGCTCTCGCAGCGCGAAGGCCGTCGGATCCTCCACCGCGCAGAAGTAGAAGTTGCGGCGCAGCACCTCGGCCGGGGTCTGCTTGATGCCATCCCAGGTGCCGTACATCGACGCGTACGTCTGCATGTGGTCGAGCCGGTCGAGCAACGCCGGCACCCAGCCGATGCCGCCTTCACTCATCACGATCTTGATCTCGGGGAAGCGCACCGGGATCCGCGAGAAGAGCCAGTCGACCGCCGAGAACATGGCATAGCCGAAGAAGAGCACACCGACGACGTCGGCAGGCGCATCGTCAGCGGTGCCCGGCGAGGTGCCCGAGGAGCCGATGTGAAGGTTCACCACCGTGCCCGTTTCCGCGCAGGCCCGCATGATCGGGTCCCAGTGGCCGGTGTGCATCGACGGCAGCCCCAGCAGATGCGGCCCCTCGGAAAAGGTGACCGCCTTGAAGCCGCGCTCGGCGTTGCGGTAGATCTCCTGCGCGCCGATCTCCGGGTCGAGGAAGTACGGGATCTGGCAGGGGATGATCCGGTCGGGGTAGCTGCCCGCCCATTCCTCGATATGCCAATCGTTCCAGGCTCGTACCGCCGCCAGCGCGAGCTCGGGGTCCTTCGTCGACAGCTGCAGCCGCTGGCCCGCGAAGCCCGGCAGGAATGACGGGAACGACATCGAGGCGTACACCCCGGACAGGTTCATGTCCTGCACCCGGCGGTGGATGTCCCACGAGCCCTGCCGCATGTCCTCAAAACGCGTCGGCTCGAAGCCCCACTCGTCCACCGGCCGGCCCACCACGGCGTTGAACCCCACGTTCGGGAACTCCTGGCCGTCGTAGACCCAGACGTCGGCGTTGTCCTTGCGGATGACCCGCGGCGCCCGGTCGGCGAACTTGGCCGGCAAGCGCCCCTCGAAGGTGTGCTTGGGCTCCACGATGTGATCGTCCACCGAGATCACCGTGTACGGACGCGGCTGGCGAGGCGGGTCCGGAAGGAACGTCACCTTGCCCTTCACGGCGGTGGTGAAGCTGGTGTTGCGGGTGAGCTCTTCGATGCTTGCCATCAGGCGTGTGGTCCTCGGGTCGGCGATTTCGGCGGGTGCGGCGAGAGTCGCCGGAGCTAGTCCAGAACGTCGGGCTCGGCGCGCAGCAGCTGACGCACCGCACCGTTCCAGAAGACCTCGGTCCCCCGCTCGAGCAATGACTGCTTCATGCCCTGGCGCAGCCCCTTGGCGAGCGGGAGGGGCGAGCGGCCGGTAAGCATGACGTCGTACGCGAGCTTGCACATCCGGTCGATGCTGGCGGACCGGTAGGTGGCTTCGGCGATGGTCGGCGCCGTCACGATGATCCCGTGGCTGACGAGGATGGCATTGCTCGCGTCGCCGATGCGCTCGGCCAGCTCGGCGCCGAGCACGGCGTTGTCGACCTCGCCGGTGTACTCCTCGACCAGCACCAGGTCGTCGTCGAACATGCTGCCCTGCTGGTGGACGATCTGCGGGAGCATGCCGATCGCGGCGAGCACCACCACGTGGTACGGGTGGTTGTGCACGACGACCCGGGCATCGGGACGGCGGCGGTGCAGCTCGGTGTGGATGTGGAACGCCGGGGTGACGTCCCACTTGCCCGCCAGCACGTTGCCCTCGCCATCCACCCGGCAGATGTCGGACGCGCTGACCTCGTCCCACCACAGGCCCCACGGGTTGATCATGAGGCTGCCGTCGTCGCGGGCCCAGGTGATGTGGCCGGCGATGTCCTCGCTGAAGCCGCCGCGGGCCAGGATCCGGAAGGCGCAGGCGAGCTCCTGCTCAGGGGTGAGGTCGCGGCCGATCGGCGGGGTGAGCTTCGGCGCCCAGACGGCGGTACCTCCCAGCCGGGGCGTTTCGGCGGGTGCTTCGGTGGAGATGCTCATGACTCGAGTCCCTTCCGGGGCGTCAGGCCCACGCGTGGCTCGCAAGGCCCTGCAAGTATGGTCTAACACGCCTCCGGCTCGGGTGTCGCTGGGTGACGGATACGGTCCAACTATGGCTGGCCCGTTGCACACCTGTTCCTTCCGGCTGACGTACGGCGATTGCGACCCAGCCGGGATCGTTTACTACGCCAACTACTTCCGCTGGATGGAGCACACCCACACGTCGTGGTGGCTGGCGGCGGGCGAACGCATCGACCAGATGCAGCAGCGTCACGGGGTCGAACTCGTCACCCGCCACACCGGATGTGAGTTCACCGCCCCCGCCCACCCCTTCGACGTCGTCGTGGCAGAGCTTTCCGCCGAGGCCGTCGGGCGCACGTCGTTTCGGATGCGGGTCGACTTCAGCCTCGAGGGCGGCCCGCCGGTCGCGACCGGCGACCTCACCCTGGTCACCATCGATCCCGGTGGCCGTCCGGCGCCCGTACCGGCGGCGCTGCGCGAACATCTGGTGATCTAGCAACTCGTCTCGGCCCAGGTTCGGCGGCGGTGCTACGGTCGTCCCGCCACTGGCTCACCTGGTGATCGAGGAGCAACCATGTCATCCACCAGCGCGTCATCCACCAGCGTGTCATCTCCCAGCGTGCAGCTCAATCACGTGGCGTTGACAGTCACGGACAACGCGCGAGCCACCCGGTTCTACGTCGACGTACTGGGGCTCAAGGAGCTCCCCCGGCCGGACTTCGGGATCCCGGGAGCCTGGCTCGCCACCGACACGGGAATGATCCACCTCATCGAGATGCCCGCGATGCCGGAGCCGAATGACCCGGTCAGGCACTTCGCGTTGCAGGTGCCCACCGATCAGATCGCGCCGCTCAGTGAGGCGGTCGTGCGCGGCGGCGGCACGGTGACCAGCGAGCCGCAGACGAGCGAGCGGTTCGGGATCACGGTCACCACGGCGTTCTGCCGCGACACCGAGGGAAATGCGTTCGAGCTGACCGACGCGGCCTGACCCGAGGCCGGCGTCAGGCCTCCAGCGAGCCCACGCCCTCGAGCAGGTGACGCCCGTACTCGCTGAACGTGCTGTCATCGACGAAGATGTGCTGCGTGCTTGCGTGGGTGTCGCGGTAGAGCCGCTGCATGACGCCCGGACGGATGCCGTCGGCGCCTGACCAGTGGTATGCGAGATTGATGACTTCGGCGCTGACGTGAGCGGCATGGGTCGTCGCTTGGCGCAGGCCGAGCCGCAGGTCCTGCTCAAGCGTGCCCTCGGACGCCAGCTGCTGCTGCGCGGCCGCGAACGACTGGAAGAGCAGCGCCCGCACCGCCTTGAGCATGGCTGTCACGCGGCCCAATTCGTACTGGAAACGCTCGACCCCGGCGACCGTAGTGGCGTGACCGAGGCGCTGCTTGCGACCCGCCAGGGCGAGAATCTCATCGATCGCCCGCCGGCTTACCCCCAGGGCGAAGCCCGCGTGGCCGATCGAGGTCATGCCGAGCACGCCGAGGCCATAGAGCGACCCACCGCGGTACTGATGAGGGTTGGTGATCTCGAACGTGAAGCCGGCCGGGACGACGCGCTCGGAGATCGCGTAGTCGAACGAGCCGGTGCCGATCAGGCCCATCACGTCCCAGCCGCCGAGGAACTCCACCTCGCTGCGGGGCACGAAAAACGCGCGGATGATGGGCCTTCCATCGACCAGCCGCGGCGCCTGGCCGTCCATCTCGACGGTGCCGCCGCCGACCCAGTCGGCGTGACCGCTGCCCGATCCGAACGCGTAGCGCCCCTGCACCCGGTAGCCGCCGTCGACAGCGAATGCGGGCCCCTTCGGGGAGAACTGGCCGGCCATGATGGCGGGGTGGTCGGGGAACATCGCCGCGACCGCATCATCTCCGAGGTAGGCACTGAACGCCGAGGTCGACGCGTTGGCCATGTGGGACCAGCCGATCGACGCGTCGGCCGCCGTCAGTTCCTCGAAGACCGCCAGTGCCGTCACGGCGCTGACCTCGCTGCCGCCGAGCGAGCGTGGCACCAAGAGGGCGAACAGACCACTCTCCCGGAGCGCGTCGACCACCGTCTCGGGCATGGTGCCCTCCCGCTCGCAGGCCTCGGCCTCGGCCGCGATGAACGGGGCGAGCTTGCGCGCCTGCTCGAGCACGGCCGGATCCGGCGTAGCGAGATCGAAAATCTCGGCGAACGATGCTGGCTTTGTCATACGGGAAACCTCCACGATGGGGCCCAGCGCGAACCGGCGTGAGCCAGACCACACGATAAGTGCGAGAGACTGGACCGGTGCCAGCCGCCGTCCTTCGTCGCCGCCACACCGGAACTCGTACCGTCGCAGCCGCCTGCACGCTGCTCGGTCTGATCGCCGGATGCAGCAACGCCGGTGGCGGGGGCGCCGCCCCGAACACCGCCAGCAGCGCGAGCGTCGTGCCCGGCGAGGCGCCGCAGCTGGGCGAAGGCAGCGGCGGCGGGATCAGCGTGACGGGCACGAGCATCGTGCGCACCGGCAAGAAGCTCAGCATCACCGCGCAGATCCACAGCGCGGAGTCCACGTCCGACGAACTCGTCAGCGTCGGTAGCGAGGTGACCCCCACGCTCACCCTCCCGTCGCCGGTGAAGATCCCGGCCGGGGCCACCGTCGCGATCGGTGGCGCCACCAAGCTGGTGCTGGATCAGAACGCTCGCCTCGAACCCGGCGGCACCGTCGCGCTGCTGTTGCACTTCAGCAACGCCGGGGCCGTCCAAGTGTTCTCGAGCTTCGTCGACGCCGCCTGAAAGTAGCCTGCTCAAGCCAGCACCAGCTGCCCGTCCCCCAGCGGCGCGGACGGTGTGAACGTGACCGGCATGCGCTCGATACCGCTGATGAAGTTGTTACGGCGGCGCGTCAGCGGCTCGTCGCAGGCAAGGGCGATGTCGGGCAGCCGGTCGAGCAGCCGGTCGAGCAGCACCCGCAGTTCGAGACGCGCGAGGTTGGAGCCGAGGCAGAAGTGGGCGCCGACGCCGAACGCCAGATGGTCGTTGGGCTCGCGATCGGGATCGAACGTCGCCGGCTCGGTGAAGTGCGCGTCGTCGTAGTTGGCCGACTCGTACAGCAGCAGGGCCTGATCGCCGGCGGACAGTTGCGCACCGCCGAACTCGTAGTCACGGGTGAGCGTGCGGCACATGTTCTTGATGGGCGAGACCCAGCGCAGCATCTCCTCCACCGTCTGCGGGATCCGACTGCGGTCGGCCAAAAGCGCCTGCCAGTGCTGGGGATTGCGCATGAGCGCTTCCATGCCGCCGGCGATGACGTGCCGGGTCGTCTCGTCGCCGCCGATGAGGATCAGCAGCGTCTCCCCGACGACGTCCTCATCGGTCAGCCGCTCCCCGTCGATCTCGGCGTTCAACAGGATGCTGATCAGATCGTCCGCGGGCTTGGCTTTCCGCTCGGCGATGACCTTCATCGCATACTCGTGGTAGCTGGCCGCAGCCGCCATCTGCTTGGCGACGAGGTCCTCGTCGCCGACGCCCTGGGTGCCGAGCAGGTCCTCGCTCCACTGCAGCACGTCGCGCCGGTCTTCGGGCAGCACGCCCAGCATGTCGCCGATGACGATCATCGGCAGCTGCGCCGCGATGTCATGGACGAGCTCGCACGAGCCTCGCTCGCAGACGGTGTCGATGATGTCATCGCACAGCTGGCGAAGGCGCGGTTCGTGCTCGGCGATGCGCCGCGGGGTGAAGCCCTTGCTGACCAGGCCGCGACGCTTGATGTGCGCCGGGTTGTCCATGTCGATCATGTGGTTGATCCCGCCGGTGAACGGCCGGGATCCGCTGGCGCTGCTGAAAATCGCCGGGTGGGTGCTCGCGTACTCCACGAGTTCGTACGTGGCGATGCCCCACAGCCCGCTCTCCGGATCCCGGTGCACCGGCGCGGCGCTACGGAGTGCGGCGTACACCGGGAACGGGTCGTGGGCGTAGAAATCACCGTCGGCGAAGCGCGCCCGACGTATCAGGTCAGCGTTGGAAGGTGTGCTCACAGCTGCCTCGATTCTTGGGACCGGCTCCGCGCCTCACTCATCACGAAGTCGTCGAGGTTCGGACGGCGGGTCCAGGTCCAGTAGTCGACAAGCGGCCACGGGCTCAGCGAGTGGATCTTGCCTTCCGGGTTCTTGAAATGTGAATGCTTGATCGAGGGCTGTGCCCAGACGAGGGTGCTGAGCTCACGCTGAACCCGCTCGTAGTACTCGTCGTGCACGTCCTGCCGGGGCTCCATGGCTTTGATGTCGCCCGCGAGGAGCGCATCGATGCAGCCCGTGATGTAACGCATCTGGCACTCGGAATGAAAGATCAGGCTGCCGCCGTGAGCGAGGTTGGTACCCGGCCCGTACATGCAGAACAGGTTGGGAAAGCCAGGGATCGTGATGCCGAGGTAAGCCGCCGGGCTCTCCCCCCACAGCTGGCCGAGGTTCTGGCCGCGGCTGGTGATCTGCATGGGCCAGAGCGCACGGTTGGTGTAGAAGCCGGTGGCGTACACGATGATGTCGGCGTCGTAGCGCTCGCCGGTGACGGTGACGATCCCGGTCTCGTCGATGTGGTCGATCTCGTCGCGCACGAGTTCGACGTTGTCGCGCTTCAACGCGGTGAGCCAGCTTCCATTGTCCTGCAGCGTGCGCTTGCCGGTGGCCGGGTAGTCCGGGATCACCTTGGCCAGCAACTCCGGATCGTCGCCCACCTGGCTCTCGATCCACTGCGTGAACAGCTGGCGGGTCATGTCGTTGGTCGCGTTGACCGCACGCTGCTGATCGGGCCAGTTCGGGTCGACCCGCGAACCTTCGAGGCTGCGGCCGCTGGCCGGCCAGAAGATCAGGAAGCGGAACCAGCGGCCGTAGTACGGCAGGTGGCGAAGCGCCCAGCGGAAGCCGTCTCCGACCTTCGCGTGGTAATTCGGATTCGGGAACATCCATTGCGCCGTGCGCTGGAAGACCGTCAGCTCGGCGACCTGCGGGGCTATGGTCGGCGCGATCTGGAAGCCGCTGGCACCGGCGCCGATCATCGCGACCTTCTTGCCACGGTGATCCACCGAGTGGTCCCAGTTGCTCGAGTGGAACGACGGTCCGGCGAAGTCGTGCATCCCCTTGATGTCAGGAGATGTGGGCCCGGTTCAGCTGGCCGACCGCCGAGATGAGCGCGCGCGCCGGCAGTGTGGCCTCCTCGCCATTCGCATCGCGCGTACGCACCTGCCACAGGCCGGTCTCATCCGACCAGTCAGCGCCGATCACCTCGGTGCTCCACCGGATGTCCGGTTCGATGCCGTGGCGGTTCATCACATCGCGGAAGTACGCGGCGAGCTCGGGCTGCTGGGAGAAGAACTCGGTCCAGTGGTCGCTCGGCTCGAACGAGTAGCAGTAGAAGTGGTTACCGACGTCGACCCGCGCGCCCGGGTAGCTGTTCTCCTACCAGGTACCGCCGGGGCCCGCGTTCTTCTCGATGATCGTGAACGGGATACCGGCCTCCTTGAGGCGGATCCCGGCGAGCAGCCCGGACTCGCCGCAACCGATGACGACCACCGGAAACTCGGCGCGCACGGCTGCCGGCGCCGAGAGCTCGACCTTGCGGGAATCGACATCATCGAGCTCGAGCTCCTCGAGCAGCAGCGGGACGTAGGACTCCGGGACGTCCTCGCACACCAGCCAGCTCATCATCTCGCGGATGAGCTCCGGGCCCGGCGGCGGCGGCAGCGTGCAACCCCGGTCTCGGTAGTCGCGGATGACGTCGAGCGCGATCTTGCGGACCTCGGCCTTGTCCTCCTCGGACATGAAGCCCTGGTACCTCGTTCAGGAACAGGCCCTGCGGGCGCAGCCGGCCACGGATCAGCTCCGCGTCTCCCGACATGTGCACCAGCGACAGCATCAGCGTCGGGATGCTCACGTCCTCCAGCGCGGCGGCGATGGTCGCATCGTCGTCGGTGAAGGGGGCGCCGGCGTTCGGGCTGTGGATCGGACTCGGCATGACCACCTGATCTCTGACGTCTTCGGCAGGCCTGACTTTGGCACAACCAGTAGACAGATTCGCAAGAATGTCTACCCTGGCATCTTGTGGGCGAAGCCGTGATCGCGTCAAGCGCCCGCGACCGCCTGCTCGACGCCGCGGAGCGTTGCCTGCGCAGCACCGGGATCCGCAGGACGACCGTCGGGCAGATCGCTGAAGATGCGGGCGTCTCGCGAGCGTGGCTGTACCGGCTCTTCCCGGACAAGATCTCGCTGATCGGCGCCGCCCTGCTGCGCGGCGACGAGGAGTTCTGGGCGCAGGCCCGGGCCCAGGTGGAGGCGGCTGACGGGCTGGCCGCCCAGGTCGCCGCGGCCGTCGCGTTCAGCCGCTCCCATCAGCCGGGCGCCCTCGTGCTCCAGCTGAAGGAGGCCGAGCCCGAGTCGTTCGCCGCGGTGGTCGGCAGCGGGCTGCGCCAGATCCTGCCGGGCATGTCGAGCTTCTGGCACCCCTACCTCGAGCAGGCCCGGGCCCGCGGCGAGGTCCGCGCCGACCTCGACATCGGGCGTGCCGCGGAGTGGGTGCTGCGCATCGTCATCTCACTGGTCACCACGCCGGGCGACGCCGTGGACACCGACGACCCGGCGGCGGTACGTGAATTCCTCACGGATTTCCTGGTGGCCGGGCTGGGCTGAGCTGCCTTTCGGGCCCGCGTCCGGCAACAGGCCGGTCATTGGCACGCGTTCGCCTGCTCGACCACGCGCACTTCTGACGGCTCGTCCAAGATCCGCGTCGACCGGCTTCAGCGGACTCGCAATCTGCAGGATCGTCAGACCTTCCGACGAGAGCGTCTGCTCCGATTGCTGCGGGCCCATCGGGGCGGCTTCGCATTCGTGCGGGAAGGGGGGGGAGGGTCGAAGCAACCACGACCAGGAGCTGGACCGGCTCATGCGGGAGCATGCCGCCAGCCAGCCCTAAGAAGTGAACCGGCACTGCCATAGGTCAGCGGCTCCCGAGCCGGTTATCGAGCGCGTGCCGTGGTGGCTGGCGGCGTGACGGGGCCGCTACCGATACCGCCGGGTTCGTGGGGTTTATGTGCGCCGTGGGGTTTGTCCGGGCTTGCGTAGGAGTGGTTGGCGGTGGCCTTGGAGGGGTGGTCTGCCGTCGGGTGGCCAGAACCAGGGGGTGTGGTCGGGGTCGTGGCCGATGGTCATGGTCCAGCCGCCCTCATGCACTTTGTGGTGGTGCGCCAGGCAGAGCAGTTCGAGGTTGCCGGGGTTGGTTTCGCCGCGGTCTATCCAGTGCTGGCGGTGGTGGGCTTCGGTGTAGGAGGGTGGCCGGTCACAGCCGGGCCAGGTGCATCCGCCGTCGCGGGCGACGAGGAAGTGGCGTAGTCCGGGGCTGATGGTGCGGGTGCGGCGGCCGAAGTCGAGCGTTTCGGAGTCGGCTCCGTAGACGGCGGGGATGATCCCGGCGTCGCATGCCATCCGGCGGGCAGCAGCCGCGGGTAGGCGTTGGCCTTCGGGGGTGCCGGCGGTACCGAGGCCGTCGAGCAGGGCCTGATGGGACAGGCCGACGATGACGGTGTGCCTTCCGCCGCCTTCCCCGTGGCAGGTTTCGGCGTGGGCGGTGGCGTGGCGGGCCATTTGCACCAGGGCTTCGGCGCGGCGACTGCCGATGGATTCGGTGAGCAGATCACCCTCGGGGTCGGGTTTGCGCAGGAACTCGGCGATGGCTTTGGAGACGATCAGGCCGGCTTCGGCGTCCAGCCAGCCATCCAGCCGCCACCGGCCATCGAGAGTTTCGGACAGGTTGACATGCTGGCCGGCGTGTTTGCGGGCCGCCTGGTCCGCGGACTGCTCCGGCGCGGCAGCCGCAAGGAGTTCTTCGGCGACGACCCGCAGCTGCCGGGGCGTCAAAGGCGGCGCCTGCTCGGCGAGGAACGCCTCCAGGTCGGCGGCAAGATCGTGCTGCAGATCCTTCGTCGCCTGCGCGATCACCCAAGCATGATCCAAACCGAGGTCACCGGCCTCGAACGCTTTTCCGGTGACGGGCATCCGGTCGGCCAGCGCCCGGCCGGCCTGCACCCTTTTGGACACCCACCCATCAGACTCACCCGACAGGCCACGCACGAACGCCTGCGTCGAGGCCGCACCGTCGGTCGCATACGCGCCGGACCGGTCAGCCCGTTCGATCAGCCGGCAGGACAGCAGATCCAGCTGACGTCCCGCGGCCAGCACTTCCGGCAGCACCTCGACGGCCAGCACCCCGGACGTGTCCGAAGAGACAGCGGCGGCGAGTTCGGCGGCCAGCGCATGCAACTGCGCTGCTTTCACCCCGAACTCCGCTTCGATCATGTGTTCGAGTCTAACACCGAACGGGCAGCTCAACCACCCTATTGACGAACGCGAGCAAGCCCAGAAGGATGCCGGTCCGCCGATGCCGAGGACGGCGATGCCGAGGACGGCGATGGCCGGGAGGTGGATTCGCAACCGTCAGCCCGGACGCGCAAGAACTCCAGGCCGCTTTCCGGTCGGGCACCCATCAGCTGCGCCCCCAACATGTCCGACGTGTTGCTGTACGGGCCAGGCCCCGCTCAGGCCTCGACCACCCGGATCGGAGCCCCGTCGAGCCAGGCGGCGATGTCCTCGACCACATCGCCGTAGAACGCCGCGTACGCCACTTCCGAGACGTAGCCGATGTGCGGGGTGAGCACGGTGTTCGGGGCGGTGAGGTAGGGATGCCCGGCCGGCAGCGGTTCGACGTCATAAACGTCCAGCGCGGCGCCCGCGATCGTGCCGGCACGCAAGGCCGCGACCAGAGCCGCCTCATCGACGATGGGACCCCGCGAGGTGTTCACCAGGTAGCCGCGCGGGCCGAGAGCGGCCAGCTCGGCGGCGCCGACCAGCCCGGTCGTGCGCTCGCTGAGCTTCAGATGCACCGTCACGATGTCGCTGCGAGCGAAAAGCTCCTCCTTGGTGACCAGCTCGGCGCCGGATTCGGCGGCGCGCTCCGGCGTCATGTTCTGGCTCCAGGCCAGCACCTTCATGTCGAAAGCGTGGGCGTAGTGAGCGATCCGCGGACCGGTGCGACCGAGGCCGAGGATGCCGAGCGTGGAGCCCATCAGCTCCGGCCCGATGCCGAGCTGCCAGCGCCCCGCCCGTACTCCGGCGTCCTCCGCCGCGATGCCCCGGGTGACGGCCAGGATCAGGCCCCAGGTGAGCTCCGGCGTCGCCGCACCCGCTCCTCCGGTGCCGGAGACGACGATCCCCAGCCGCTGAGCGGCCGCCACGTCGATGACCGCGTTGAACGGCCCGGTCGTCACGAGCAGCTTGAGATTCGGCAGCTGCGCGAGCACCGGCTCGGGGAAGGCCGTCCGCTCACGCATCGCCACGACGACCTCGAACGGCGCCAGCCGCGCGACGAGCGCCGCCTCCTCGCGAATGTGATCAACGAAGACCGTGATGTCGACCCGGTCGCCGAGCGTCCAGTCGGCGGACGCGAGCGCGACCCCCTGGTAGTCATCAAGAATCGCCACGCGTGGTTTTGCCATACCTCATGGTCTACAGGTCGGCCCCAGCGGTCGGACACCCGGGCACCCAACCCCGGTGGACGCGGACGGGCGCCGTCAGTCCCGTCGCGGCTGGAGCTCTGACGGCGTGGGCGTGCGCAGCGGTCGCGGAAAGTAGGCGGCGCCCGGGCCGCCGCCCGCAGCCACATCGCCCGGATTGCTCAGCCGGCACCGTTGCAGCGACAGGCAACCGCAGCCGATACAGGAATCCAATCCGTCGCGAAGCTGGACCAGAGCGTCGATCTGCTCATCGAGCCGCGTCTTCCAGGCCCGCGACACCTTCGTCCAATCAGCGCGGTTGGGGGTGCGCCCAGCCGGCAGCCGATCCAGCGCCGCGCGCACCTCGTCCAACCCCAGCCCGATGTTGCGGGCCGCCCGGATAAAGGCGAGCCGGCGCAGCACCGAGCGCTCGTAGCGGCGCTGCTGCCCGCTCGTACGGGTGGATTCGATCAGCCCGGCCCGCTCGTAATAGCGCAGCGCCGAGGAGGCAAAACCGCTGCGCTCGGCGACCTCACCGATGGTCAGCAAATCATGCGTATCCATGGCAGATTCCCCGACCACCAACACTGCTTGACCTGAAGTTGACTTCAAGTCGAAGCATAGCTCCCCGCCGCCACACGGAGCTTTGGAGGATGACATGAGCACAGCCATTGTCACCGGGCCGGGGCGGTTACCTGTGGCACGAGTTCGGCGACTCCTGCCTGCTGATTGCCTCAGCCCGGCCTTGAGCGGTCACCGCCCCGGCGTCACTCGCCCGGCCGGCTGCTCGCCGAGCGGATGTTGCTGCGCACGCACGTGCCCGTCACGCTGGACGACTCGTCGGACGCCAGCCAGAGCACGATTTCGGCGACCTCCGCAGGCTCGGTGAGCCGCTGCAGATCCAGCCCGCGGACATGCTCGGCCACTCCCCCCGGCTGGGTTTGCATGTAGGCGAGCAGCGGGGCTGTCGCGGTGGGGCCCGGGGTGACCGCGTTGGCCCGCACCCCGTACGGGCCGTACTCGAGCGCCACCGTCTCCATCAGGTTGATGACCCCGGCCTTGGCGGCAGCGTACCCACCGAGCCCGTACTGCCCGCCGATGCCGGCTCCGGACGACATGCTCACGATCACGCCGGAGCGCTGGCGCACGAAATGCTGCAGTGCGGCGCGCGTGGCGAAAAAGACCGTGTCGAGCGTCATCCGCTGCTGGAAATGCCAGTCGGCATCAGTCATCTCACCGATCAGGCTCGTACGCGAGACACCGACATTGTTGTAGAGCACGTCGATACGCCCGTACTCGGCAGCCGCGGCATCGACCCAGCCCGTCACATACTCAGGGTCGGACGCGTCACCGACCGAGGCGACCGCACCGACCTCTGCCGCCGTCGCTTCAATCTCGTCGGAGATGTCGTTCAGCCACAGGATCGCCCCCTCGGACGCCATCCGCCGCGCTGCCGCCGCTCCGATGCCGCGGGCCGCGCCCGTGACGAGCACGACCTTGTCCTGAAGCCGTCCAGCCATCTGCTCACTCCCTCGATTGCGCAACGCGGAATGGTCGAAACCTCAGGCCCGCATGATGCCGCCGCCGTCGACCATCAAGGTCTGCCCGGTGACGTAGGACGCCCCGTCGGAGAGCAGGAAACCGACGGCCGGCGCGATGTCGGTCACCAGATCGCCGTCGCGGCCGAGCGGGTGGTCGGCGTACATCGCCGCGAACGTGCCGGCCCGGACGGGATCATCACCCGGTGGCATCCGGTGCCCGACGGACGCCGGGCACACGCAGTTGACCAGCACCCCGAAGCGGCCCCACTCGCGGGCCGCGGTACGCGTCAGCGAGCGGATCGCCTCGTTCGACGCCGCGTACGGGCCATATCCCGGGCCGCCGGTGAGCCCGACCGCCGAGCCCATCGTCACGATGCGGCCGCGGCCCTGGTCGCGCATCGCCGGCAGGACCGACTGCATCGACCACAGCGTCCCTGCCGGGCCGGTGTTGAACACGACGTCCAGATCGTGCTGGCGCACCTCCTCGAGCGGGGTCACCGGCCGGAAAGTCTGCGCGTTGGCCACCAGACCGTCGATACGGCCCCAGCGTTCGCGCGCCGATTCGGCGAGTGCGAACGCCCCATCGCGGTCAGTCGTATTGACCGCTTTCGCGATCACGTCCGACGGCGAGCAGCCCAGGGAAGCGACGGCCGCCGCGAGGCGGTCGGGATTGCGTCCGGTGAGTACGAGCTTGGCGCCCTGGTCAGCCAGAAAGCGGGCACAGCCCAAGCCGATGCCGCGGCTGGCCCCCGTGACGACGATGACCTGGCCGTCGAGCCCATATGCCGGGGCGGTCATCCGGACTGCACCGGCTGGAAGTGTTCGACTACGAGGGCCGGCTCGTCGAAGTGGCGCAGGAGCGCGCGCCATTCCAGGTACGCGCTGGGTCGCTCGAGGCAGTGCGAGAGCGTCAGGCTCTCGCATCTCGGGGAACTCAGGATGATCGTCTTCGCCAACGAGAAGGCGTCCTCGAAGTCCGCTTCCTGACCCGGCCGCACCGGCAGCACGGCATGCTCCATGATCATGCGGCTGACGATAGCGGCCAGCCGATTCAGCCTGCGGGGGCCCCGGACTCCGGTGGAGCGGGCAGGGCAGTCGGAGCCGGAGCGGCGGGCCCGGTCGGGAGTGCCGGCAGCCGTGCCGAGTAGATCGAGTAGCCGTCGAGGTAGCGAGTGATCACCGTCGCCACCACCGTGGCCACGATCATGGGCACGGCCAGCCCGGGCCCGCTGTCGGTCAGCTCGAAGACGAGCACGAGCGCGGCCAGCGGCGCCTGCATCGCGGCGCCGATCATGGCTGCAGCTCCGACCATCGCGTACGCGCCGAGCGGGGTGCCGTGCCACACATGTGTCCACGCCAGTCCCAGGAAGCCGCCGAACAGGGCACCGATACTGAGCACGGGCGTGAACAGACCGCCGGACGCTCCCGCCCCTAGACACAGCGCGGTCACGAGCGGCTTGAGCAGGAAGAGCGCGAGCAACAACGTGAGCCCGCCGGCGCCGACGAAAGTCTCGCCGACGATGCCCTTGCCGTTGCCGAACAGCTCTGGATAGGCGACCCCCAGCACGCCAAGGACGCCGAAGGCGAGTGGCATGGCGACGAACAGCGCGCTGCCGCTCGCGCGATGATGCGAGACCCAGCCGATCAGACGGATGTAGCCGGCGGCGAACAGGCCCGCCAGCGGGCCGAACAGAACCGCCCAGACCAGGAGCCCGGCACTGGACTGGTAATGCGGGATGCCGGTGTAGGTCACGTGGTCGGGCAGATACCAGCGGGCCGTCTGCGTGGCGATCGCGGAACATGCCAGCGCGGGCAGGATGACCGGCAACGCGATGCTGCCGACCAGCACCTCGGCAGTGAAAAGCGCGCCGCCGATCGGCACGTTGTAGACCGCCGCCAGGCCCGACCCGGCCCCGCATGACACGAGCAAGCGACGCTGCGACGGGGTCAGCCGAGCCCATCCGGCGATCGCGCTGGCGGAGGCGCCGCCCATCAGCTTGGGTGCGGCCTCGCGTCCGATCGAGGCGCCCAGGCCGATGACGACCTCCGAGATCGCCGACGTCCCCAGGCTGCGCCAGAACGACAGCTTGCCGCTCCCGCGCCAGATCGCGTCGTCGACCTCGGTGGGACCGGTCGAGTACCGACGCAGGAGATACCAGGCCACCGCGCCGAACGCCCCGCCGACCAGCAGCGAGACCACCCGCCGCATCGCCGAGGCCTGCCGGACCCCGTCAAGCAGGCTCCCGGAGTGGTAGCCGAACGCCAGGTGCTCGACGTGGAAGAGCAACGCCATCATCAGGTCGCCGAACAAGCCGCTGGCCACCCCGGTCACGACGACCGCGACCCAGAAAATCGGCGTCAGCGCGGTGGGGCCGTCGTGGGAGGCGTTGGGCTGCTCGATGGCGCCGCGACCAGACGGCAACCGGCGCCTGACCACCGGCGCGGGAACGCGCGCGCGCTCGTTGTGCGCTGCCCGCTTCAGCATTCGTCCACTATGGCGCGATAATCCAACGAGCCGGTAAACGGCTCGCTCAGAAGCTACTCGGCGACGAGCGCTACGACGGGGCGCGGCATCCGACGCGCTGACCACAGCCGGGCGCGAAGGCCGGTGCGGCCGGCGTGCAGCCCCTCCTGCCGGGCGACGCGCAGCGACCACATCACGGTCACGACGACCGCGCTCCAGGTCACCACCATTGCCGACAGCGGCTTGACCGCGACGAAGACCGCCACCGACTGGGTCAGCAGCAGCCAGCAGGTGACCGCCGCGTTGACCAGGTTCACCGCCGCCCACAAGACCGTCAGGCGCCGGAAGAGCAGCTTCACCCGATACCGGCCGACGATGTCGTCGGTGAGCGGGCAGAAGTCCTTGGCCAGCCGGTCGACCATCGGATTCTTGGTCATGCTGGAGGCGAGGAACGTCAGGCCCACGAGCGCGGTGGTCGCGATGGGCTGCAAGAAGTAGATGAACGCGCTCCCGCTGGCCACGACTACCACGGTGCGCACGGTGAGCCCAAGGCACGTGAGCAGCAACAGGCCGGGAACACGGAGCCGCAGGATCAGCCGCCTGATCAGCATGGCGTAGGACCAGCCGAGCGCGGCGAGCGAGGCGGCGATCAGCCCGGAAAGGTGGAGCACCACCGAGAAGATGAGGGTGGGCACGAGCGTGCACTCGACGAGGTTGGGCACCGCATGGCGGGCGATCGCGCGCAGCTTGGGTAATGGAAGCGGGACAATATCGGTGTCAGCCACGGTCTCAGGCCGATCCACCATGGTATTCAATCGGTCACCGCAGCCGTTGCTGTAGAGCCGGAGGGCCTTTCGGCGGGCACGCGGCCCCCGAGCGATGGTTCGAAACGCGCATGGTCACTCTCGCCGGGTCACGATGAAACGGAAAGCGGCGAGGGAGCACAAAGTCCGGACACGTCCAAGCGCGCTTGGTGACCCCACCCTACGCGGCGATCCTGTCGCGGCACCTGCCCCGCAGGTGGCAATCTCCGGGGCGGCATACGGGCGACGGTGTGATCGGCAAGGGGGTTAGCCGAGAAAGCGGCTGGGGTGCGCGCTCGGGAGGTTGTTGGTGATCGAGCTCAGCGTCGGAGGTTGCCTCGGTTCGCCCGGGCACGGCGGGCCCGCGTCCTTCTAGTGTGCGCCGTCAGCTGACCTGGGCCCCGATGAGATGCCCCACCAGGTACGTGACCGCCGCGGCCAGCGCCCCGAGCGCCAGCTGGCGCAGCCCGCTGAACCAGGCCGACCGCCCGGTGAACCGGGCCGTCACCGCCCCCGCGACAAACAGCGAGACGCCCGCGACAGCCAGGGCCGCGGCCAGGCTCGCGACGCCGGCCAGGTAGGTCAGCAGCGGCAGGATCGCCCCCAGCGCGAAGAACACCAGGCTGCTCGCGGCCGCCGCCCACGGGCTCGGCAGGTGCGTAGGGTTCACCCCGAGCTCGATCTGCGAATGCGTGCGCAGCGCCTGGTCGGGATCGCCCGAGAGCTGGCGGGCGACGCGCATGGCCGTCGCAGGGTCGACTCCGCGCTGCTCGTAGCTGGCCGCGAGCTCGGCTACCTCCTCCTCGGGATTTCGCCGCAGCTCCAGCGCCTCGACCTCGACTTCGGCGGCGATGGATTCGTTCTGGCTCTTGACGCTGGTGTACTCGCCGGTGGCCATGCTGAACGCTCCGGCGACCAGACCGGCCATCCCCGTCAGGATGATCGTGTGCGTCGTCGCGCCACTGCCGCCGATGCCGGCGACCAGGCTCACGTTGCTGACCAACCCGTCCATGGCGCCGAAGACGGCCGGACGAAGCCAACCCCCTGACACGTCACGGTGCGTGTGTCCGCTGCGGGACCGTGATTCTCTATTGTGTTTGCTGATCACATCGCTCACAGCCCGTGCATACCCCGGCCACGCGCTCGTTGACCCAAGCCCCCTATGCTGGGCGCGCCGGTCCGGTCCGGCGGCAGGAGGTCCTCGATGTCCGCCACCGAATCCGCGCAGTGGTAACGAACGCTCCCATGACCATCACCCTCCACATCCTGGCCGAGGGCACAGACATCCACCTCCGGCTGCCCGAAAGCACCAACCCGGACGAGATCCTGGCGGTCTGCGCGGAAGCCATGCGCGGGCGCCGGATCGTCGAGTTTGCCGACGCGCTGCCACCGGGAGGCGTTCAGCGATGCACGGTGCTGGTGAACTTCCAGCACGTCAGCGGAGCCTGGGTCGACACCGAGGAGTGAGGCCGACCGTGACGCGTCACGGGGGTCAGGATGGTGCGAGGTGCAGGCGGCCGGTGTCCATCGGCAATTGCGCGATGAACGTCAGGCTTCCGGTGCCTTCGCTCACCGATCCGTCCGCCTGCCGCTGCCTGACGCGTACCGGCTGGATGCGATGCACCGGACGCCCCACTGACCCATCCGGATAGCCGACACGAGCGGGATGCGACACGTCCCAGACGTCGCTTTCCTGGAACTGCTCGCCGCGCCAGACCCCGAGCCCGAGCCCGTCGTTGTAGCCGCCGTAGCCCAGCCCCTGCATCGCGACGGCCGGGCCCAGGGCCACGGCCTCGATCTGCACGGCGCCGCCGCCCCGCAGGTGCACGTCGAAGGCCGCCGTCGCCACCCGTCGCGGCCGCTCGTCGTCGACGAACTCCGCGTCGATCCCGACCTGCTCCCCCAGCGCCGACACGCCTGTGGAGCGGTCGATGATCTCCACCGTCGAGTGATTGAGCCCCTCGGCGCGGCGGGTCACTTGGACGTGACCAGCGTAATCGGGGGTCGAGTAGAACAGGAACGCGAAGAGCCCCCCGCCCTGCGACGTGGTCTCGGGAGGCCCCGTGACGGGCTCGGGGATGCCGACCCGCTCGCGCACGCCCCACGAGTGATCCCGGCACGACCACCAGGAATCGACCTCGTGGCGCGCGCCATCGACCTCGAACCAACCGCGGCACGTCCCGATCTGGTCGTAGCGGCTGTAGTCCTCGAGAATGCGCCCGCAGAGCCGGGCGAAGTGCGGTCGCTCCTCCTGTGGCGGGTCGCTGGCGACCCATTCCAGCTCGGCCGACAGGCCACTGGAGTTCGGGGCGACGGACAGCCCGAGGCGTTTCATGGGCTCGCGAACCTCGAGGGATAGCGGACCGCAGTCCGAGGCGTAGCGCGGACGCAGGCTTCGAGAGACGCGCAGGTTGTGCTGGCGCCCGCCGGCGATCACGACCACGCCGCCGTCGAGCACGTTCATGTTCTGGTAGACGCCCATGGTGAACTGCAGGGCTTGGCCGCCGAGGCGATCGGACGCGGCGAACCAGAGCCGGTCGAAGAAGCGCGGATCGCTCGTCCCCACATGGTCGAACGTCGTCGGCAGCTGATGCCAGGGCGAGTCGTCGAGCGTGGTCAGCATGCAAGCCTCACTATTCGGGTCACGATGTCGGGGAGCCCGCCGGGCGCCAGACGGATTTGAGTGGATAGCGCGCGGCGCGCTCGCGCAGATGAGCGGCAAGATACGTGCGTATCTCACGCAATTCGTCGGCGTCCATGACGAGCGGGATCGCGTCCGCCAAAGCCTGCCTGACGCGGGCATGGCGGGCATCCAGCGCCGTCAGGTCGGCGGCGTCCGGGGGGTCCTCGAAGACCACTGCCCGCAGCTCGTCGTCGAGCGCGTCGCCGATGTCGACTCCGCAGGTGAGCACCTGCCGTAGCAACGCCGCGGACATCTCGGCGTCCCACTGCAGGAACGCAGGAATCTCGCGCCATCCCGAGCTGAGCGTCTCCAGCGTGGCGCATACTCCCGCGAGGATGTCGGCCGGATATGGATCATGAAGCTCAGGCGCGATGACCTCGTCGAGGATCCGGCGCAGGCCTTCGAGCTGCTCGCTCACGTCAGGACGCACGTCACGCCCCGATCATGTCGAGCATGAGCCGCCAGATGCCGACGGGCGCCTGGTGCATGCGGTCGAGCCGGCCGTCGACGAAGGCGCGCGATCCGCTGAGCACGATCGCCGAAAGCTTGAGGTTCGCCAGCACGCTCCACCAGTGAACGGCGTCGGGTTCGGCAGCAAACCCGGTGCGCTCGCTCCACCGGGCGAGCAGGTCGGCCGGCTCCCAGGTGCCGGGGATCCGGTGTTCACGCGCTCGCAGCGGATTGGTGACCCACCCCAGATCCTCTCGCGGGTCACCGAGGTGGACGGTCTCCCAGTCCAGCACGGCCGATACCACGGCCGATCCGACGTCCCCGCGCAGATCGCCGACCAGCAGGACGTTGCCGGCCTTGAAATCGCCGTGAACGACGGTCGTCAGAGTGTTGCGCGGCGCATGCGCTCGCAGCCAGTGCAGGACGAGTTCGAGCTCCGGCTCGGGTTCGAGCTGCACCCGGCGCAGCTCACCTTCCCAGTGAGCCAAGGCGGCGTCCGCGGCCCGGTGCCCCGGGTCGTCGAGCACGTCAGCGAGGCCCATCGCGCGCCAGTCGAGCAGGTGGATGTCGGCTAACCGGTCGTAGAGCTCGTGGGCGAGCCGCAGCCGATCCGCCGCCGGGGCCGAGCCGGCGAGCACGAATCCGTCGCAGATGCCTTCGGCCAGATCCATGACGATGGCCGGACGTCCGAGCCGGCGGCCGTCGAGGTCGGCCCAGCGCAGCCGCGGGCTCGGTACCGAGGTGGCTTCCAACGCCTTCAGCACCCGGGTCTCGACGCGGCGATCGGTCTCCAGCACGCTGCCCGTAGGGTCTCGTCGGGCAATCAGTGCCGCCTTCCGGGACTGGCCGGATTCGGTCCACGAGGCATCAAAAACCCAGTTCTCACGGGAGAATCCAGCCGAGGTGCGGCGGACTCCGGTGACCGTCGCTCCCGGATCGCCGACCTCGTCCGCGATCCATTGGCGCAACGCACCGCTCAGGCCTGCCGACGCGCTCACGCAGCGAGCGAGACGCCGTACAGCGCGCGCGGCGTTGTCGACCAGAACCTTCCGCAACACCTCGTCCGGCAGCGCACCGAGCGCCTCGCTCGCGTACTTCTCCGGGCCGACGGCCGGGGTGCGCGGGCCGGGATGCTGAGAGGTCGGATGCGGAAAGTCGGTCTCGAAAAGCATGTTGTCGGGATACGCGAGCAACGGGGTGGCGATCGTCTCGCGCTCGTACCAGAAGCAGCCGTAGATCTGGCGCCGGAAGTACTCCGACGGCAGCAGATCGTACTCGGGATGCTCCTCGGCGACCCCCCCGTTCCGCCATTGCCAATCGAAGGCTTCGAGCGCTCCCGGCAGCATCGAGACACCGCTCTCCACCGACACGAACGGCACCTGCGGGAAGCGATGGCAGACGCCGCCGTGGATCAGATCGGCGATGCAGCGCAGGTTGTCGACGAAGAGCAGGGACGACGCCCGCGAGAAGTTCGCCCGCCACCCCATCTCCGAGCCCGTGGACAGCTGCTCGCCGATGCGGCCGCCGCCGATGTGGAAGTTGACCGTCACCCCGGCGTCCCGCGCGGTCGACCAGATCGGATCCCAGTGACGATCCCACAGCGGCGGCTGGCCGAACGCCTCGGGTTGGTTGCAGAAGTTGATCCCGCGATGGCCGCCAGACACGCACCGCTCGATCTCGGCGACGGCAGCGTCGATGTCCCAGAACGGCAGCGACACGATGGGCAGCAGCCGCTGCGGGGCCACCGCGGCAAAGTCCACCTGGAAGTCGTTGTAGGCCTGGACACACTCGAGGGCGAAAGCCGGATCGCCGTAGCCGAGCCAGGAACCGGCGCCGAATCCGCCGATGTTCGGGTAGAGCACGTGCGCGTAGATGTGCTGCTCGTCCATGAAGGCGATGCGGGCCTTCGAGTCGTAGGCAGCCGGATGCATGTCTTCGTACGTGGCCGGACCGTCAGGTAGCACACCGTCGAAGCCGGCCATGGCCGTATTGCCCGGCTTGGCCCAGGGCTTGCCGGCGATAACCCACACGTCGAAGCCGTCGATGCGTTCGACGTGCGGGATCGCCTCTCCCCAGCGCGACGACACCCGTGCGGTCCAGGTGTCGGGCGGTTCCGTGATGTGCGTGTCGGCATCGATCACGCTGAAGCGTTCGAACATGGTGTGCTCCTCACGGCCGGCCGGCGATGGGCGGCTTGCCGCGCATTCTCGTCCACAGGACACCTGCTGGTGCGGTGGGTCCTCGGGTGGCGCAGGAGCCGCGCCTCGAGGGGTTAGGAAACCAGCCGCTCGGACCGCCAGAAGCGCCCATCAGCGCCGTAGCCCGGGAGGGGGCCCGATGCGCCTGCCGTTCGTCAGGACGTGTGGTGTGGATCACATCTCGTGGGTCGGCTGGTGGACCGCCCCACCGCCGTGCCAGGCTCCCCAACGTTGCGCCCATCAGGGCGTAACCCACGCCCAGCCGCCGAATCCCGCCCCGGGCCGTGGTCTCCAACAACCGTTGGGCGGGAGCGGGGGACCCAATATTCACCGGACATGGCCTCAGCCAGGTCCTGGGGTGAAGCCGGGCACCAGCACCACGCGGTGACCGGCCGGGCTGCCTAGCCCGAACCCGACAGCTCACCTCGCAGGCGTCAGAGAAGGCGATCGACAATGCTTGCTGCCTCACGCCGGCTGATGGCACGCGCCCGACTACGGGCGAGCTCCCGGACTCGCCGATCGGCGGCGTTCAGCGTCGGCGTCGCGGCTGTCGGGATAGCGGTGATTGCGAGCTGCTCGCCGATGCCGACCACCACGTTCATCTACCCGCTGTCGAGGGCGCAGTCCTGGGGGCTGGGAACCTGGAGCCAGGACCAGGGCGTGGACATCAACGCGCCGTGCGGCGCCAACGTCGCCGCCCCGGCAAACGGGATCATCATCGCCGAGGGCATCGGCGGCTTCGGGCCCTACGCTCCCGAGCTGCTCGTGACGTCAGGACCGCTCACCGGCCGCATGATCTACTTCGGGCACGTGCAGCACGACTACGTCCCAGTCGGGGCTCACGTGCGAGCCGGGCAATGGATCGCGCAGGTGGGCACGCTCGGTATCAGCTACGCCTGCCACCTCGAGATCGGCATCAGCCCGCCGGGATCGCGCTCCCTGCCGGGTTGGCACGCCACCTCCGCAGAAATGCTGAGGCTGCTGACCTCCAGCTTCTTCAGGTGAGCCCATCGGCCCTGCGAGGATGCTCGCGGCGGCCGGCGTTCTCTTCCGGCGGCGCGCCCGCTGTCCAATGATGGGCGCATGCCCGCGCGCGAGCTCGAAGACCTTCCCTTTGCCCCGTTTCTCGAGCCCTGGGACGGAAAGCTCCTGCCCGACGCGCGGTACGACACCGTTCACATCGACGCGGCGGAACTGGAGGGGCCCGTCGCCACCGGCGCCCGGTTCATCGAGTCGGCGATCACGTTGACGACGTTCGACGCCGGCAGTCTCCGGCTGTCGCGATGGAGCGACGTCTGGATGAAAGCCGTGCGCTGGATCGGCACCGACCTGTCCAGCACCGACTGGATGGACGTCGAGATCACCGGGAGCGTCTTCGCCGGCGCCACCGTCTACGACGCCCAGCTGCGCCGGGTGGTGATGCACGAGAGCAGGGCTGATTCGATCAACCTGCGGGGCGCGCGGCTGCAGGAGGTGTCCTTCGTGGACTGCCAGCTGAGCCATCTCGATTTCGCGGGAGCGACGCTCATCGACGTCTCGTTTCCCGGGAGCACGCTCCACGGCGCCGCCTTCGACAACGCGCACCTGGAGAATGTCGATTTTCGGCAGGCGCACGAGTTGCAGATCACTAGCGGCTACGGCGCGCTGAAGGGCGCCACCATCACCACCAGCCAGCTGATCAATCTCGCGCCGGCGCTGGCGCAGGTGCTCGGGATCGCCGTCGTCGACGGCTAGCTATCCAGCCGGCAAGAATTAGGCGAGGAAGTTCTTGTTGGCAAGGATCTCGTCGTAGTCGAGATCGTCGTCGTAGTCGGGTGCGGACGCTTCCAAAGCCCGCACGCGCCGGCACAGCTCGTGACGATCGCTGCGGCTCAGATGCGCGGCGTGATCGGTCAACCGGTCGAGCTCAGGCGAATCGTCGACCTCCATCGCGTGCAGCCGGATACGCAGGTGACGCAAGGTCCAGCGGTCCAGGTGCTCGGCGGCCGCCGTCAGGTCGCTCAGGTTGAGGTGAGCCTGCGAGCCGGGATCGATAATCGACATCGTGTGCCTCCCATTCGGGGTCGTCACCTTCGACGTCGGCCCCAGATCTACACCAACGACGCTAGGAGGAGCAGGGTCCCTTCGGAAGTGGCGAAGGTCCCGCCCCGCGGGGGCATGCAGAAAGAGCCGCGAACACCGGCGCCGGCGGGCCCCATTCCCTACTGACAGCTAGCCGACGGATCGACCACACCGATCCGGTCATCGTGTGATGATCGAACAAGTGGTTCGAGGATCCCGACGGGCGCGGAGGCATGTGCGATGACTTCCTGGCAGCTGGCGGACTTCGTCGAGGAGCGCGAGCTCGGCTCGGGCGGCAGCGGCCGCGTGGTGCTCGCCCGCCACGGCGCAACCGGCAACGAGGTCGCCATCAAGTACCTCGCCGAATGGCTCTCCTCCGACCCCGCGCACCTGGCGAGCTTCCGCGCCGAGGCGCAGCTCATGGCGGGCCTGGTCGACCCGCATCTGGTGACGCTCTACGAGTACGTCGAGACGACGGCGGGCGCCGCGATCGTCATGGACCTGCTCGAGGGCGTGGCCCTGCGCACGATGCTCGAAGAGGGCGGGCCGCTCACCCCCGAAGCCGCGCTGACCCTGATGAAGGGCTCGCTGCTGGGTCTCGCGGCCCTGCACGCCCAGGGCGTCGTCCACCGCGACTACAAGCCCGAGAACGTCATGGTCGACGCCAGCGGCAACACCAAGCTCGTGGACTACGGCATCGCTGCCCCGGTGGGTGAGATCGCCGGGGTCTCCGGGACCCCGATCTACATGGCACCCGAGCAGTGGCGGGGTGAGCCGAGCAACGCCGCCACCGACGTCTATGCCGCCACCGCCACCTTCGTCGAGTGCCTGACCGGCCACCCGATGTTCACCGGCACTACCGTCGGGGCGCTGCTGCAGCAGCACCTCACCATCCCGCCGCCGCTTGACGAGGTGCCGCAAGCCGTGCGGCCGATCGCCGCCGCCGGCCTGGCGAAGGACCCGGCTGAACGCGTCGGCGACGCGAGGGCCCTCGTGGCGCGGCTCGACGTGCTCGCCCCCGCCGCGTACGGACCTGAGTGGGAGCGGCACGGCCGGGCTCACCTGGCGGCGCGCGCCGTCCTGCTTGCCCTGCTGTTCGCACACCCCGAGCGGGTGGCCCACGAGCAGGGATCCGCCGAGACGGACCTCAGCAACGGCGGGCCGCACGGCGCCCGGCTTGGGCTCCGCCGGCGCCCGCTGACCATGGCGCTGGGCGCGCTCGTCATCGCGGCCGCGGCGCTGGCCCTCACCCGCCACACGCCGAACTCCCCGAAGTCGTCCAACGCCGCCTTCGAGCAGGGCCCGGCCACCGTGCCCCGGGTGACGTCGAGTGCCGCCCCGTCGCCCACGCCGACGCCCACACCCACACCGACGCCCACGCCCACACCCACGCCCACACCGACGCCCACGCCCACGCCCACGCCGACGCCCACGCCCACGCCCACGCCCACGCCGACGCCGACGCCCACGCCCACGCCCACGCCCACCCCGACGCCAACTGTCACCCCGACGTCGGTCGCTCCGACGATCGGAGGGGGTCCGCCGATAGGGCGGGGTCCGACGAACGGAGCCCCTTCGAGCACCCCGCCACCGATCCTGATCTACAGGATGCCCAGCTTCTCGCCCTCACCATCTCCGCCCGGCAACCCAATCCTCAGGTGACCACCTCCACTGGCCGTCTGCTGGCGACGCGAATCGAGGTGACACATGGCTGGTCGTAAGGCAAACCCGACCCATCCCATCGACACGCGTGAGACCGTCGAGTCGCCTGCGTCGTCGGCACAAGCTCCTGCGACGATCGACTTGCACGACTCCGGCACAGCCGGCAACACCGTCGATCTACGCGACACCGTCGTCGTGCCTGCCCGGACCGGTCGGGCCGTCCCGCCGGCCCAGCCGCTCGAGCTCCTGCGATTCGGTCCCGGCGTACCCGCGGTCATCGCCACGGCGCCCCCGCCCCTAGCAGAAACTTCCGCCCCGCCCCGGCGGCTACGGCGCGAACGCGCGCTCAACGTAGTGCTGACCCTGGTCCTCGCCGCCGCGGTCGGCTGGCTGCTGTGGCCGGCCGGCAAGCTGCACGTGCGCACGGTGAGCGCGCGGACCACGCCGGACGTCGTCGCCTGCGACAAGAGTGCCGACGTCGTCGCGACGGTGCAGACGAACGGCAATGCCGGGCAGCTGACGTACCGCTGGACCCGCAATGACGGCATCGCAAGCGGCACCCTCGTGCAGTCCGTGGCACGCGGCCAGCACGACGTCAACCTTCACCTGACATGGGCCTTCCACGGCACCGGGACGTACGACGCCATCGCCACCGTGCAGGTGCTCTCGCCCGCCACGCAGAGCGCGACGGTGCACTTCACGTACGTGTGCTGACCCTCAGCCGAGGTGCTGACGGAAGTGCCTGAGCGTCCGCGTCCAGGCATCCGCGGCCGCGTCAGGGGCGAAGTCCGGGCTGCCATCGCGCATGAAACCGTGGCCTGCGTCGGGATAGACGGTGGTCTCAGCGTGGTGCGCGGCCACCGTCTCGATGTCCGATAGCGGGATCCACTCGTCCTTCCCGCCGAAGAACAGCAGGGTGGGACAAGTCGGTTCGCCCAGCTCGGTCGAGATGCCCGAGCCGTAGAAGCCGGCGGCCGCGTCAAAACCGCCGGCGAGTGCCGCCCGGTAGGTCAGCCTGCCGCCCATGCAGAATCCGGTGACTGCGACGCGGCCGGCGCCGTGCTCGCGGGCAATGGCGGCCGCGGCCTGGATATCGCGGTTCGCCTGATCGAAATCGAGCCCGCGGATAAGCGTCATCGCGTCGTCGGACTCCGTCCCACCGAAGCGGTAGAAGAGTTCGGGCGCGACGACGACGTACCCTTCCGCCGCCAGCCGCTGGCAAAACCGCAACAGCTGCGGGGAGATGCCGTTGCCCTCATGGACAACCACCACACCCGGCCCACCCCTCGGAGCATGCTGCGGGGCCGCGAGGAAATAGGGAAGCGCTAGCTCAGGCACGCGGGCACCGTAGCAGCGCCGACCAGGCCTTCCCGGCACGGGTGGCGCACGCGGCGATGACGGCCGGCCAGCGGCGAGTCAAGATGGAGGTACGCCCCACGATCTTGACCGGCAGCTGAGGACCATGACACGTCACGCATCCACCCCGCCGACCCGGGACAAGGGCGCGCCGAGCGCCCCTCCCCCGCCTCCGGCCTGGAGGCACTTCCTCTGGCCGATCGCCCTGGTCATCTTCTTCGTGCTGCTTTTCGTCGTCCCCGTGACCCAGGGCGGCAAGCAGGTCACGCTCAACTACACCGAGTTCCTCAAGGACGTCTCGTCGAAGTCGGTCAAGACGGTCACGATCTCCCCCAACGGCACCGCGACGGGCACGCTGACCACGGGCGGCAAGTTCACCACCGTCATCCCGACACAAGCCGGCGAAAACTTCCTTGAGCAGCTGCAGAAATCGCGCGTTCAGGTCACGGCCAAGACCAGCGGAACCTCGTTCGGTGCCAGCGTCATCTCGTGGGTCATCCTGCTGCTGCCGTTCCTCGTTCTCGGCTATCTGTGGTGGCGGTTGTCGAAAGGCGCGGCGGGCCGGATGCAAGGCGCGTTCGGCGCCGGACGGTCGAAGGCGAAGGTGTTCGACGAGGAACGGCCCGAGTACGACGTTCGCCGATGTCGCCGGCTACGAGGGCGCCAAGGCTCGAGATGCCGCGAGGTCGTCGACTTCCTGCAGCACCCCGAGCGTTACGCGAAGGCCGGCGCCATGGCCCCCCGCGGTGTGCTCATGGTCGGTCCGCCAGGCACCGGCAAGACCCTGCTGGCACGCGCGGTAGCGGGGAGGCAGCAGTGCCGTTCTTCTCGGTGACGCGGATCGAGCTTCGTGGAGATGTTCGTCGGCGTCGGCGCAGCGCGGGTGCGGGACCTGTTTCAACAACGCCCGCAAGCGCGCGCCGGCCATCATCTTCATCGACGAGATCGACGCCATCGGAGGCCGGCGCCGGGCCGGGCGCCTGGTGTCCAACGATGAGCGAGAGCAGACCCTCAACCAGCTGCTTTCCGAGATGGACGGTTTCGATCCGAGCTGCCAGCATCGTCGTGCTCGCCGCGACCAACCGCCCAGAAGTGCTGGACCCGGCCCTGCTGCGCCCCGGCCGCTTCGACAGGCAGGTGGACGATCCCGCTGCCGACGCTGCAGGAGCGGTCGCGATCTCGCGGTGCACTGCCGCGGCAAGCGCCTCAGCCCCGACGTCGACCTCGATGCCGTCGCCCGGGGCACGCCCGGGCTTCTCCGGCGCTGACCTCGCCAACCTGGTCAACGAGGCCGCCATCAACGCGGTACGAGCCCGACGCGAACTGCTCACTCGGCCGCCGACTTCGACGCAGCGCGAGACCGCATCATCCTCGGCCGGCGTGAAGGCTCCAACGTCCTACTGCCGGAGGAGAAGCACGCCGTCGCGGTCCACGAGGCCGGGCACGCGCTCGTCGCGACCTACTCCGACAAGCCGACCCTGTCGCGAAGGTCACGATCCTGCCCGCCGGGCAGACGCCTCGGGCGTCACCGAGCAGCTGCCGCTGGTCGAGCGCCACCTCTACGGCGAGGACCACCTGCACGACATGCTCGCCGTCTTCCTCGGCGGGCGCGCGGGCGAGCTCGTCGTGCTCGGGCAAGGGTCGACCGGCGCCGCGAACGACCTGGCCAAGGCCACCGATCTGGCCACCAAGATGGTGCGCGAGTTCGGCCTGACATCGGCGATCGGGCCGGTCGGCTACCCCTCCGGCGGCTCGGTATTCCTAGGCGCCGGGGGCAGCGAGTACTCCAGCCGGCCGTTCGCCGACGGAACCCAGGCGACCATCGACGCGGAGGTCGCCCGGCTGCTGCGGGAGGCCGAGCAGCGGGCGGTCGCCATTCTCCGCCAGCATCGCGACGTGCTGGACAAGCTCGTCAGCCTGCTCGTCGCGCAGGAGACGGTCGACGGCGCGCAGATCTACGCGCTGGCCGGACGTCACGAGCCCGCCGCCGGGTCCGGCATGACCATGGCGCCGAACCGGGTCGTCCCGGCCGACAAGCCACTGTCCGCCGACCCGGCGCCGCCGGCCGACCAGGCTCCACCGAGCGAGAAGGCCCCGACAACCACGACTGCCCCGGCGGCTCCGGAGTCCTAGCCGGAGACCGCCCACGACGTGATCAGGCCGATGAACGCGACCATCAGGATCGCGACGACGGCCACCGAACCCCAGCCGCCGATACTCGCGGCGGCGAGGCCTCCCGCCCCCAGCACGAGCAGCAGCACGATCAGGGCCGGAAAGCCGATCTCGCCCGTGCGCCAGAGCGTGATGGCCGACCGCGGCGGGACCGTCTCCTCATCCATGCCTCAGACTCTGACAGGTCTTCCTGTGATGGCAATGGAAACCGGCGCCCGCCGCCCGGCTACGCTCTGCCGCCGTGAGCACGCGCGATGATCCCCGACCGGACTGGGCCCGCCGGCTGATCGCCATGGGGCCGAATGTGGGGGGCGCGCAGCACCTCATCCCGCTCGACCCCGACGAGCTGATCGCGACGGCACAGCAGGCCACAGGTCTCACCGATTTCGGACCTCCCACCTGGGAGGAACCGTTTCGCCGGCTGGTCGCGGCGCTCGACACCGAGGCGCGACTGCACGCCCTCGGGCGGCTCATGTCCCGTAACGACCTGCTGCGCCACCTCAGTACCCGGTTGCGCGTGATCGACGCCGCTGCCCACCATCCCGCCATCACCGATGAGCAGGTCATCGCGCCGGTCTTCATCACCGGGCCGGCGCGTTCGGGCACGAGCATCCTGCACGAACTGCTCGGCGAAGACCCGGCGCTGCGCGCGCCGCTGGCCTGGGAGATGGCCCATCCGTTCCCACCGCCGGCAGGCACCGCCGACGATCGTGCCCAATGGGCCGAGACCGAATTCGACCTGTGGGCCGACGTGAATCCGGCGTTCGGTGCCGTCCACGAGCTCAAGGCGAGCCTGCCCGAAGAGTGCCTATGGCTGCTCGCTCCTGAGTTCGACAGCGGGTTCTGGGCGGCGAACAGCGATATCCCGAGCTTTCTGGCCTGGCGCGCCGGGACCGACCCGCTGCCCGCGTACCGCATGCACAAGCTGATGCTCCAGGTCTTGCAACAGCAGGCAGACCATCCCGCGCGGCCATGGGCGCTGAAGTCGCCGATGCATCTGATGCGGCTGCCGGCACTGTTCGCGGTCTATCCCGACGCCCGGGTGATCCTCACCCACCGCGACCCGGTCAAGACCGTCACCTCCTCGGTGAGCACGCTCGCCGCCGGACGATGGGTGCGTTCCAACGACGTCGACACCGAGCTGATCGCCGCCTCCTCCGGCTTCGGCCTGAGCGTCATGCTGAACGCGCTCGTCGAGCAGCGCTCCCAGCTTCCGCCCGGGCAGGTGGCCGACCTGCACTACCTCGACCTCATCAGCGATCCGGTCACCGCGATCGAGAAGGCCTACGCGGGGCTCGGGCTCCCCTTCGATCCTGCGCTGCCGGGCAAGATCGGTGCCTATCTCGCCGGCCGTCCGCAGCACAAGCACGGCGAACACCGCTACGCGGCGGCCGACTTCGGCCTCGACCCGGGCCAGCTCCGCGAGACCTTCCTGCCCTACACCGACGCGTTCAACGTGCAGTACGAGTAGCAGCCCACGTCCGGCTCCGCACGTCAGCAACCCAGTTATCACCTCCTCAGGAGGTAGGCCAGTTGCCGTACCCGGTGATTGCGACGTTCGGCGCTATGACGGGCCTGACCAGCGGCTTAACGTGAAAGGACCGCTCAGGCGGGTCAGCTCCGATCACCGTTCGCCACGACGCTGCACGAAGGAACGCCGGTCATGCGCATCGATCTCACCGAAATCCGCAACGTGCTCGCGAACGTCGAGCAGATCCTCAGCCGGCACCACGGCAAGGACGTCCACAACTCCAGCGTGATGGCGAGCCAGCAGGGCGGCACCATCCGGCTGAACGGCGTGGCCGCGACGGAGTTCGCCGACGATCTGCGCGTGGTGCAGGACTACCTGCGGCTGGCCGATGGCGAGGTCGCGGCGCTGTACTGGATGTGCAAGGGCCGCGAAGACCCGCGCCGGCCAGCCGGGACGCACGCGCCCGGGCGTCCGGTTCCCCTCCCCGGTCCGCGACACCAACAGCCGCTGCGGAACCTCCCCGAACTTGCGGCCCGTCGCCTTCGCTCGCTGACCCGGGCGGCGCGTTCTACGCTCGCTACATGCTCCTCGCCGGCTTCAACCACGTAGCGACCCTCACCAACGACAGCGACCGGCTGCACGCGTTCTACCGGGACGTGTTCGAAGCCGAGGTGCTACGCGACGGCGCCGAACTCGCCGACGGCACAGGCCCGCGGATGTCGGTCATCCGGGTGGGGCCCGGCGCGGAGCTGAACGTCTTCCAGCTCGAGGGCAACACCGAAGCCGACCGCCAGACACCGATGTTCGGACGCGGCCGCATCGACCACCTGGCCCTGCAGGCGTCGTCACTGGAGAACTTCGAGGAGCTGCGGCGGCGGCTGATGGAGCGCGGCGCCGCCGACGATTTCGTCACCGATTTCGGGGCGATGCTCAGCGTCTTCTTCCGCGATCCCGACGGCCTCGAGTGCGAGCTCACGGTGCCCAATCCGGACGCGCAGCCCGGCGTATCCCATCCTCCGGGTACCCGGGCCGCCCGTTACCCCGCCGCCTGACGCGCCCGATGAGGATCGGATTCGCGGCGCCGACAAGCGGTTCGTGGGCTACACCGGAGAGCATCACGCAGGTCGCCGCGCGCGCCGACGAGCTTGGCTACGCGAGCCTGTGGACCTTCCAGCGGCTGCTCTACCCGGAGGGCACCGCGCTGGGCGAGGCCTACCACAGCGTCCTCGACCCGCTGATCACGCTCGGCTTCCTCGCCTCGTGCACGCAGCGGGCGCGGCTCGGCGTCGCGGTCGTCAACTTCCCGTTCATCACCCCGATCCTGCTGGCGAAACAGGCTGCTGCCATTGATGTATTGAGCAAGGGAAGGCTCCTGCTCGGCATCGGTCTGGGATGGGCTGAGGAGGAGTTCATCGCCAGCGGTGCGACGACCGAACGCCGCGGCGCCCGCGTGCAGGAGTACCTGAGCTGCCTCGACGCGATCTTCTCCGGCGTGCCGGATTTCACCGGCGAGACCTACCGGATCCCGCGATCGGAGGTGCTGCCGCGCCCGGTGCAGCACCCGCGACCGCCGGTGCTGCTCGGCGGGGTCGTGCCCGCCGCCCTCGAACGCGCCGGACGGATCGCCGACGGCTGGATCAGCAGCAGCCGCGCCGACCTTCGCACCATCGGCGAGTCGGCGACGCTGGTACGCACCGCCGCCGCGGAGGCCGGACGTGACCCGGCCTCGCTGCAGATCATCGTGCGCGGGCTGGTCCGGCTGACGGGCGCGCCCGCCGGCGACCGCGCGCCGCTCACCGGCTCGGTAGCGCAGATCAGCACCGATCTGGCGGATCTCGAAGCCCAGGGGGTCGACGAAGTGTTCGTCGACCTGAACTTCGACCCGGCGATCGGTGCGGTGGACGCCGACCCCGCGGCGGCGCTCGAGCGGGCCCACGAGGTTCTCGAGAGCCTGGCCCCCCGGCGCTGAAATAGAAGCTGGCCGGGAATGCCAGAACCCTGTCGAACCATGTCGAGAAGCGCGGCTCGGGACCGTACCGGCAACCCGATGGTCACGCTCAACCGTGCCGCCCCGCGCACGACGAGCACCGCCGAGCAGCAGTACCTGCTGACGCACGCCGCTCGCCTGAGCCGTCCCTCAGCGCCCGCCTGAGCCCAGGCCCGCCAGGTACTGCGCGAAGGTCTGCTCACCCCGAGGGCCCTCGCCCTCCGCCAGCAGGCCGCCACCGGCCATCGCCCGCCCCGCCGCCCCGGGGAGCCGCACGGGAACTACCAGCCGGCGCTGCCGGCGTGCCTTCACGAGCTGGCGCATGAGGTCGACGAGCGACTCCTCGCGGGGGCCGGCCAGATCGGCCGCCATCCCGACCGGCTCGCCGACGGCCAATTCTGCCAGCGCCTCCCCCACCTCCCGCGCGGCGATGGGTTGCATGCGCATGCGCGGCACCGGAACCACCGGCCCGCGCGCTCGATCGAGCCGCTGCCCCGCGAACTCGTGGAATTGGGTCGCGCGCAGCACGCTGGAGGGCCGGTCGTCGGCAAGCAGCAGCGCTTCCTGGACCCGCTTGCCGCGGTAATAGCCGAAGTCCACCCGGTCGATCCCGACGATGGACAGTGCCACGAAGTGCCGGACGCCGACGGCCTTGCCGGAGGTGAGCAGATTGCGGGTCACGGCGCCGAAGAACAGTTCCGAGGCGCTCGCCTTCATCGTCGCCACGTTGCAGCAGTCGATCACCGCGGTCACCCCGGCGAGCGCGTCGATCAGCCCGTCACCGGTCGCGACGTTGACTCCGTGGGAACGCGCCAGCACCACCGTCTCGTGGCCCGCCTTCTCCAGGCTTTCGACCACGTACCGCCCGACGACCCCGGTACCTCCTGCTACCGCGACGCGCATCGCCGATCCTCTCGTGCCCTCCCGCGGGACCTGCTGACGCCCCGAATCTAGCCAAGCCGGTCAGCCGAGACGAAGAGTTTTCGTCGTCGCAGCCAGTTCGGTGGTGCCCTTGTCGATGTCGGACGACGCCTTGCGCAGCAGTGCCGGCTTGTTCTCGTCAATGCCCGCCAGGCACTCCCCTGCTGCCGCCCGGAACGCCGTCAGCGCGGCGGCCCAATGCTGCTGGGCCTGCGCTTGCGGCACCGGCTTGTAGAGCTGCGCGGCCGCGGACGAGGTCTCGAGCTCGGTGCAGCCTTCGCGCACCAGCGTGGCGTCGGACCCGGCGCCATGAATCGCGGCGAGATCGGTGGTGATCGCGTCGATCTTGTCCAGACCTCCGCCTTTGGCCCAGGCCGTCAAGGCGGTGTCGACCGACGGGGTTGCTGAGGGAGTTGCTGAGGGGGCCGGCGATGGTTGCGCAGGGGGGTGGCTGGAGCCGCAGCCGGCGAGCAGCGCCAGCGCGGTGAACCCGATGAGCGCGAGTCCCGCTTTCGCCGCCACCACGCGCAGCTTAGATCGTGCGCCGGGAACGAGCCTCGACGGTCACGTCTGCAGATATCGCACGATCCCGCCGGCGATGCCTTCGGCAGCCTTTTCCCTCCAGGCCGGGTCCTTCACCCGCAGCGCGTCCGAGGCGCCCCGCATGTTGGCACATTCGATGAAGACCTTGGGAACGCGAGACAGGTTGAGCCCGGCCAGATCGCTGCGGGCGATGAGTCCCTGCTGGGCGATGTAGTTCGCATAGGGCTCGCCCGTGGCCCGCAAGAACGCCGCCCGCACGGCGAGGGCGAGGCGGCCCGAGGCAGCGATGATGGCCGCGTCGCCGCCGTCCGGGGCCAGCGCCGGCTCGATGACGTGGAACCCGATACCGGACGCGGGACCGCCGTCGGCGTGAATGGAGATCGCGGCTGACGCGCGCGCCTCATTACCGATCGCCGCCCGGACGTTGACGCACGGGCCGACCCCGGTGGACGTGGTGCGGGTCAGCACCACGCGCGCACCTTCGCGGCGCAGCAGGACGGCTGCGCGCTGGGCGACGTCAAGGGTGAAGGCGTATTCGGGGTAGCCGTCATCGGTCTCGGTGCCCGCGGTATCGCAGGCCTTCTGGAAACCTCCCGCGGGCACGAGCTGGTTGATGACCGACGCCGCGGCCGCGTTTCCCCCGTCGTGGCCGGGATCGATCACGACCGTACGACCGGCCAGGGGCAACACCGGCGTGGTCGGTGTTGCCGATGGGACACTTGCAGCCGATGTGACAGGTGCAGCCGATGGTGATGCTGGGGATGGGGCCGGGGTCGCCGGATGCGACGGGGATGAGCAGGCCAGCAGGGTCGTCACACTTGCCACCGCCACGAGCGCTGCTCGGCGGCACACCGTCGACACCCCACCTCCCGGATCCGGGACCATTCCCTCACAGATAACGCGCATTTGCGCGGCAAAGGCTCCCGGACACAGCCGCAGAGGTGATACTCGGCAGCGGCCCCGCACGCGAACCCCCGCCCCCGCACCGGAAGGCCTGCCCGTGGCTCTAGCCCCGCTTCGGCCCTCTGACCCGGCCAGCTGCGGGCCCTACCGTCTTCAGGGCCGGCTCGGATCGGGCGGCATGGGCGTCGTCTACCTGGCCTTCGGGCCGGACAACGCGCCCGTCGCGTTGAAGGTGCTGCAGCCGGCGCTGGCCCACGACGAGGAGTACCGGGTCCGCTTCATCCGCGAGGTCAACGCAGCGCGCCTGGTCGACAGCCCGCACGTGGCGCGGGTCATGGCCGCCGAGACCGAGTCCGAGCCGCTGTGGATGGCCACCGAGTACGTCGAGGGCGCGACGCTGGCGCATGCGGTGGAGGCGAACGGCCCGATTCCGCCCGACCGGCTGCGCGGGTTCGCGTCCGACCTCGCGAGCGCGGTGCTGGCCCTTCACACAGCCGGCCTGGTCCATCGCGACCTGAAGCCGGCGAACGTCGTGCTGGCCTGGAGCGGCCCGAAGCTCATCGACTTCGGGATCGCCAAGCACGAGGGCGCCACCGACCTGACCCAGAGCGGGGTCACCGTGGGGTCGCTGCAGTGGATGAGCCCCGAGGTGCTGAACGGACACCAGGCCGCCCGCGCCAGCGACATCTTCGCCTGGGGGCTGTGCGTCGCCTACGCCGGCACCGGCCGGCCGCCGTTCGGCGCCGGCAACCCGACGGCGGTGGCATACCGCATCGCCAGCGAGCAGCCCGACCTGCGCGGGCTTCCACCAGATCTCGCTCACCTCGTGGCCGCCGGCCTGGCCAAGGAACCGCAGGCGCGCCCGGCCGCCCGCGACCTGACACTGGCGCTCGGCGGGCGCGATGCGCAGGCCACCGCAGTGGCGGTACCGCGGCCGGAAGGCGGCTGGACGGGCCCGAATCCGGCCAATGTGACCGAGCCCCCGCCGTACGCGCCGCCGACCCGGCCGGGCTCGTACGCTCCCCTGCCCCCCGCTCCCGAGCAGCAACGCCGCGGCCGACCGGGCTGGCTGCTGCCACTCGCCGTCATGGGAGTGCTGCTCGTCGCCGCGGCCATGGCGATCACGATTCTGGTGACCTCGAACAACGGCTCGACGCCGATCGCGCACCGGTCCGGGGCACCGACACCGACACCGGCACCACCACCGAGCGCGACACCGAGCGCGAGCGCGAGTTCGCCGGGATCCAGCGACCAGTTGCAGGCGGCAACGGCACTCGACTCTTTGCTGACCGACTCCTCGCGTAACCGGGCGAACGTGGTCGCCGCCGTCACCTCAACGCAGTCGTGCCAGGACCCGGCCGGTGCTGCGAAGACCTTGGCCCAGGCCGCCGGCGACCGGGCGGCGGAGCTGCAACGCCTGCAAAGACTGGACCTTTCAGCGCTGACCGGTAGCGGCCAACTCGTCGGAGCGCTCACCAGCGCGCTCGATCACTCGAAGGCGGCCGACCAGGCCTTCGCTGCCTGGGCGACGGCGTCCGAGGGCTGCACCGGCAGCGCTCCGCACGACTCCAACTACTCCGCCGCTAGCGATGCCTCGACAGCAGCCACCGCCTCGAAGCAGGAATTCGTCAACCTGTGGAATCCGATCGCCCGCCAGTTCGGTCTCACCGCCCGGCAGACGACCGACATCTAACCGGGTGCAGGCTGGACGCTCAGGGTTGCGACTCCTCGAGGTCGAGTTTCAGCAGGTCGACCGTGCCGGCCCCGTCCACAGCGATCACCTGACCGGAGATGAAACGCGCCGCGTCGCTGCAGAAATAGAGCACCTGATAGGCGATGTCGGCGCCGTGGCCGACCGATGCCGAGCGGGTTGCTGCGCCGCGCGCTCCCGGCCCGGCACCGCTCTCGGTGAAGCGTCGCACGCCTTCGGTCCCGGCGATGCGTGCCGGGCGCGATCGCGTTGACGCGGATGCCGTAGGGCCCCCACTCGACCGCGCCGTACGCGTGAACGAGTCGACCCCGGCCTTGGCCGCGGCCACGTGGGACTGCATGCGCCGCGCCCTTGCAGCTCGAACGGCGCCGATGATGTTGACGATGGTGCCGCCGTGGTCGCGCAGCCAGGCGTCGAAGCGGCCCGGGTGACGTTGTAGGTCCCGAGCAGGTCGATGTCGACGACCGCCTTGAACCCGTTCGGGCTAGATTTCGGCGATGCGGGCCGGGAAGTTGCCCGCCGCGTTGTTGACCACGATGTCGAGCCGGCCGTACGCGTCGATGACCCCGTGCGACCGACCCGCTTCCACCTGCTCCGGCTCACGGACGTCGCAGGTGTCGAAGCGCGGCCTCGATCCCCTCGGCGGCGAGCTCGGCGCAGGCGGCCTCCAGTCCTCCTGCTTGCGGCTGGCCATGACGATGCGGGCGCCGTGGCGGCCGAGCACCCGGCAGATCTCCTTGCCGATCCCGGTGGCACCGCCGGTGACGAAGGCGACCTGCCCGGCGAGGAGATCAGCGCGGAATGGCGAGCCAGGGGGTTCGCTCATGCCTCAACGACTGCCTTGATGCGCTCGAGCGTGGTCCGCATCCCGTTGACGTTCGTACGTCCCCGCAAGCGCCCCAGCACCATCCAATACAGCCGCATCGCCAGCATGTTCTGCAGGTGGAACGACTCGGTGACGTCGGCGCCGTCGCCGCTCGGCGAGATCTCGTAGCGCCAGATGTTCATCGCCTTGCCGCCCGGGCCGTCAACCCCGAAGGCGAATTCCTTGCCTGGCTCGCAGGCCGTGACCGTGCACTTCGTCCAGTAGGTCGGGCCGATGCCGTTGCGCTTGACGTGACCGCGGAAGCGCGCGCCGACCGCCGGGCCGGTCGCGCCGTCGATCCACTCGGCCTCGAACGTCTCCGGGCTGAACTTGCCGATGCTGGTGACGTCGCTCACCAGCTCCCACACCTTCTCGGCCGGCGCGGACATGTGGACGGTCACGGAATCATGCACGACCCGGATCCTAGGGCGCGCCCTACTCGGGCACGGCAGGCCTGCTGCCGATGAGCACGGTGGCGCCCACCTGCGGGTCGCTGAGGGTCTGCGGGACGAGCCCGGAGCCCGCGATGCTGGCGGCGAGCGACCCGGCCTGCTGGTCGCTCGTCTCGACCAGCACGTGCCCGCCGGGAGCGAGCCACTGCGACGCCTCTGCCATGACGCGGCGCAGGATTTCCAGCCCGTCGGCTCCTCCTCGAGCGCCACCTGGGGCTCGTGCTGACGTGCCTCGCGGGGTAGCAGATCGAGCTCGGCGGTCGGCACGTACGGCGCGTTGGCGATCACGAGGTCGACGCGGCCACGTAACCGATCGGGCAGCGGCTGGTACAGGTCGCCGTGATAGACGTTCGCCGAAGGTCCCAGGGTTCGCCGGGCGCAGCCGACCGCGGCGACATCGATGTCACAGGCGTGGATCTCGAGCCCGTTCACGCCGGCGCGCAGCACGGCACTCACCGCACCGGATCCACAGCAGAGCTCGACGACGACGGCCCCCGGTCGGGCGCGCGCCATCGCCTGCCGCGCCAGGAATTCCGTTCGCCGGCGGGGGACGAATACCCCTGGATCCAAAGGGATCCGCAGCCCGCAGAACTGCGCCCATCCGACGATGACCTCGAGCGGGACGCCGGTCACCCGGCGCGCCACCATGGCCTCGAGCGTGCCCGCGTCAGGCGCCTCGGCAATGAGCAACCGGGCCTCGTCCTCGGCGAAGACGCATCCCGCCGCGCGGAGCCGGAGCACGATCGGATCCTCGGCGCGGCTCGCCGTCACGAGGGGCACGCCAGCACCCGAGCCGCGGCAACGGCCGCCATGCCGATCGGCGCAGGGGCGCAGGTGGGCATGCTCACTCCTACCCCTCGCGCCCGCCGTCGTCCAGGATGGGTGTCATTGGCGCACCAAGGTATGGACGCCTCGCTCCTCCAAGAGTTGCTTGGCCCTACCGAACCCCGACGTCACGCTGCCATCACCCTGAGTGAAACGCTGACCCCGGATACCGGCCTGAAACAACCCGCGTCTAGTGTCGCGCACATGGGGAAACAGTTGATCAGGTAACGGAAGACTTCGGACATCTTGCGGTTGAGCTGGTACGCAGTGGGCGCACCTCGGAGGCCGCCGCAGTTCTTGCAGGAATCGGCGCCGGGAGATGCTCGGATGTTCGCGGAGGCGGCCAAGCCGGCTCAGAACGGCCAGCAGCCCCACCAGGAGCACCAGCACGAGCCGTTCGGCTAGCCCGGCGGGAAGCGCGTCGTGTCGGCGGTTTCACCCTGACGCGCGATCCGAAGCAGGCCAGCGGGACGAACCACTCCAGTGACGGTTTGTGCCTTGCGGCGTTCATGTGGATATACGCGCAGTTGTGACGGGCGGGGCCCCGATGGGTGACGAACAGCAGGTGCCAGAAGATCGGGTCTTCGTCGTATTCCAGTCCTCGGCCCTCGGCGTTGAGACTTTGCGCGCCGTCTGCGCCTCGCGAGCCCGGGCTAACGCATACGTATTGAGCCAGTCACGTCAGGGCGTGCATCTTCGCATCGTCGAGGAGTTGTTCTTGCGGTAGCTCGGTCCGCTGCTGGACGTTCGGCTCCGGACGGTCGAGCATCGTGATCGCGGCGGCGAAGACGAGACCGCCGGGTGCTCCCGGAGGAGGGCGGTCGTAGCACATGTCCAGGTATCACCGCGACCTTGTCGTCATCGGGCTGTCGGTGCTGAACATCGGCCTGCTGGTCGCGCTCGTTGTCGTGATCCTGATCGCCTGAGCCGCGCCATTCGTCAGTGGTGGAAGCCTCCGTCGCCGCCGAACGGCACGGCAAGCAGGGCCAGCAGCATGAACACGAGGACCAGCCCAGCGGCGCCGGCGACCAGGGTCCGCGCCGGCAGGGTCATCAGCAACGCCTTGCCGTCGGCGAGCCAGGCCTTCAGGGTCGGTTCCGGCCCCCTGGCCGGCGCCAGCGCAGGCAGGTCCTCGGCCAGCGGACGAAGCTCGGCCTGGGTGCGTGCCGACCAGGCGCCTGCGATGCGTTCGTCGAGCTCGTCGAAGGTGAGCCGGCCATCGGCGCAATGGCGGGTGAGCTGATCGATGAACTCCTGACGCTCCAGGTCGGAGATCCGCAGCCGGTCTGCGTCGGGTTTGGCGGCCCGTTCGACGGCCGCCTTCGGGCTCGGGCGCGCGGCCGGCCCGAACGTGGGTATTCCTGACTCGTCAGTCATCGGCATCCTCCACGGCCCAGTCACGCCGCAGCCAACGCGCTGCCGGCGTTCCCCTTCGAGCATGACACGCCATGGAGCCCCAAGAACTCCCACATCGGGGTTTCACAGCGACTTGCCGGGCAGGCCGGCGGCCGAGGACCTGGCACCGCAAAAGCGCCAGCCCTTGACCGTGGATGAGATGCACGAAACGTTCGGCCTCCCCAGCAACTGCCGGAACCGGGGCTGGCGGTCGGCTTTCGAAGGAGGTGCGAAGTGTCTTCACCCGAGGGCGACGAACCCACGAAGCCGGTGACGTTCACCAAGCCAGCAGCCGAATCGCTCGGTGCCCGGCCAGCCACCGGGCCGCAGCCACCGGTGTACGCCCCCTACGGGCCGCCCGCCGGCGCTGGCGAAGCGGCCCAGCCCGGGCTCGGAGTCGGCCGCATCATCGGACTCGTGCTGGCGTCGCTGCTGGCGCTGTTCAGCCTCGGAATCATCACCGCCGGTGGGGCGCTGGCCTGGATACACGCGAGCCGCGATGCGGACGGCTTCCTGAGCACCAGCACGGAAACGCTCTCGACCCCTACAGCCGCGCTGAGTTCGGCGAAGGTGGACATCAACGTCGGCGGCATCGGATGGTTCGCCGACCATCTGGGCACGATCCAGATCACCGCAGCGTCCACCAACGGCAAGCCGATCTTCATCGGTATCGCGCCGCAGGCTGACGTCGTCGGCTGGCTTGGCGCGACCGGTATCGACCAGATCAAGGATCTGCAATTCGAGCCCTTCGCGGTGACCTTGAAGCGCCTGCCCGGATCGGTCACCGCGCTGCGGGCACCCGGCGCCCAGACGTTCTGGACCGCACGCAGCACCGGCACGACGACCCAGACCGTGAATTGGAAAGTGACCAGGGGCAACTGGACCGTGGTCGTCGCCAATGCCGACGGCAGCCCCGGTGTGGCCGTCGCCGCCCGGCTCGGAGCGAGGTTCTCCTGGCTCGGGCCGCTGAGCACCGCGTTGATCATCGCCGGGGTCGTGATCTTCGTTATCGCGGTCATCGTCATCATCCTCTTGCTGCGCGGACGAAGGCGTCGCCACTTGCCGCCGATGCCGCCGATGCCGCCGATGCCGCCGATGCAGCCGATGCGGTAACGGCCCAGCCAGGCCCTCAGCCGCGATCTCGTAGCCGCCTCAGCCGATCGTCTTGGCCGTCACGAAGGAGTAGCCGGCGTTTCGGAGCGCCGTGATGAGCCTCGGCAGCGCGTCCGCGTCCATGGTCGACCCGTCAGGGGCGGCGCCGAGATGCATCAGCACGATCGCGCCGGGCTGCAGCTTGGCGAGGACTCGGGCGACGATGTCCTCGACGGTGCCGGCGCCGGCCCGTCCTTCCCAGCCCAGCGTGTCGACCGTCCAGCCGATGGCGGCGTACCCGAGGTCGTTGACGATCCCGAGCGTGCGCGCGTCGTACTCACCGAACGGGAAGCGGAACCACGGTCTTGCCACCCGGCTGGTCGTGGCGTTGATCGCGGTCTCGGCATCGGTCACCTGCGCGCGGACGGCTGACGACGACAGCTGGGTGAGGTGCGGGTGCGTCATCGTGTGGTTGCCGAGGATGCCGCTGGCGGCGATCGCCTGGGCCGTCTGCGGGTAGATCTGGGCGAACTGGCCGGTGAGGAAGAAGGTCGCCGGTACGCCAGTCGCGTGGAGCGTCGAGAGTACGGACGCAGCCCCCTGGGCGCCCGACCCGCCGTCGAAGGTCAGGGCGACCACATGCTCCGTCGTCGAGATCCGCCAGCTGACGTGTCCGCTCAGCGCGCCGGGTAGCCCGGTGGCCGTCGGGCTCGGGGCGGGCGACGTCGGCGGTGACGTCGGCGCCGGAACGGTGCTCGTTGGGGTCCCGCTAGGGGTGCCCGTTGACGCCGATGGCGTCGGGCCGACGATGCTTGTCGCAGTCCCCGTCGGGGAGGCCGTGGTGCTACGGCCGCCGCCGCAACCGACCAGGCTGACCGTGACCGCGGTCAGGGCGATAGCCGACACGAGCGCCCGGTGTGCTCGTCGTTTCCTGGTTACCGGCCATCTCATCCGCGGTCACCGCCATCGCCGTACGACTCTCAGCGTGCGCGCGCTCAGCGTCGAAGGACAGGGCCGGTAGTCCTGACTTCTCGGTCAATGGTCGGGAGGACGTCGAGCCCGAGGCCGATGATCATGGTGTCGCGGGAGCCGACTTCGCCTGGCCTGATCGCAAGGCGCCGCGTAAGCATGAGGGAACGTTCGAACGTGTTCATGTGCTTACGCGACGGTCAGGCGGATTCGCCCACGGGCAACGGATCGATCGCCCCGGCGGCCACGAGTTCAGCAATAGCAGCGTCATCCAGGCCGAGAAGCTCGCGGCAGATCTCGGCAGTGTGCTGGCCAGGCATCGGGGCCGGGTCGCAGCGCGCAACGCCCATGCCCGAGGCCACGAAAGCCGGTCCTTCCAGCAGCAGCGGACCGGAGCCGGGCTGGTCGACCGGCACCGGGTAGCCCCGGCCCACGAAGTGGATGTGCTCCGCGTGCCCCTTCATGCTGAGCAGCTGACCGGCCGGCACGCCGGCGGCCTGCAGGCGCTGCTCCAGCGCCGCCGGATCGGCCGGGCGCAGCCACGCGGAAACTGCGGCATCCAGCGCCTCGACGTCACCCAGCCGGGCGCGGTTCGAGCTCCACTCCGGACGATCGAAATCGCCTGGCGCCACGGAAAGAAAGGCTTTCCATGTCGCGTCATCCGGAACGCAGACGGCGAGCCAACGCTCGGGGCCGGCATCATCGTCGGCGCACCGGTAGACGTTCCACGGCGCGGCTTCGGCTGACCGGTTGCCTACCGGTTGCGCGGCACCTGGCGTGATGCTCTCGGCGGCGAGCACATCGCCGAGCAACGCGATCACCGTTTCGAACTGGGCGACGTCGAGGCGGCTGCCGCGACCAGTCCGCTCTCGCGCATGCAAGCCCGCCAAAACCCCAAGCGCCACCAGGCGACCAGCCAGATGGTCGGGATGGATCGTCATGACCCCGCGCGGCGCGTCCGGACCGTGCGCCCAGAGCCACGTGAGTGCGCCGATCGCCCGCGCGCTCGGGCCGTATCCCTTCTTGGACGCCCACGGTCCACGGTTGCCGTACAGCTGGGTGTTGACCATGACGATGCCGGGATTGATACGTGTGACCGTGTCCCAACCAAGGCCCAGCCGGTCGATGACGCCCGTGGCGTTGTTCTCGATGATGACGTCGACGCCCGGCAGCATCCGCTGCACCAGCTCTTGCCCCGCCGGCGTGCCGAGATCCGCCGCGAGCACCCGCTTGTTGCGGTTCGGGCTGGAGAACGCCGGATTCATGTTGCCGCCCAGCACGCGGCGCTGAAAGTCCGGGCGGCGCGCCGACTCCACCTTGATGACGTCGGCGCCCCACTCGCTCAGGAACCGGCCCGCTTCCGGCGCCGCCACTCCGCTGCCGATCTCGAGCACCCGGATCCCGACAAGGGGAAGGCCCACAGCCTTTCCGGCAACCGACGAGGCATCTCGACGTGCCTGCCACGCGGGCGGCTCGGTGCGCCGCACCGTCGGGGTCACCGCCCCGGCGCGTACGCCGTTCACCCCGAAAACTCCTGCACTCACAGCGATCCCGGGCAGCTGCTTGCCCACCGAGACCTCGGTGAAGGTGCCTCGCGCAACGCAGTGTTCATTGCTCAGCACTTCGGCCGGGGTCAGCACGGGAGTGATACGCAGGCCGCGCGCATCGCCGTCGGCGGCCAACTCGGCACGCGTTCCGGCCGCGAATCGCTCCGGCAGCCGGGCGACGATCTCGGCTCGTTCGCCGGCACCGAGCATGGGCTGCTCCCACGCGGCGCCGGTCCACTCCGGCGGAGATCCCAGCCAGGAGATCAGGCTGCGCCACTCCCCCGGCGACATCGGCAGGACCAGCCGTGCGAGCCCGTCCGTGCACTCGAACAGCGGGTACAGCCCCGCACCGCTGCGGGCCGCCGAGAACCGAAGCTGGCTCCATAGCGGTAACGACATGTCAGTGCAGTGCGCGAGGGCCAGAATCGTGGATAGATCAATGAGCTGGCCGCGCCCGCCGCGCCGAACATCCCACAGCGCAAGCACTCCGGCGAGCGCGCCCACCGCAGCACCCACGTCCTCGCAGTACGAGCCCGGCGCTGACACCGGCGGAAGCTCGGGTACCCCGCTGCGGTACACGACACCAGCGAGCGACTGGGCCACGAGCTCTGTCGCCTGCCACTGCGCGGTCGGCCCCGTGAGACCGAACGGGGTCATGGCGACGACGACGAGATGCGGGTGGCGGCGGGACAGTTCTTCAGCGCTGCCGGCCGTTGCAGCATCGGAGCAGAAGGCGATGTCGGCGCCGGAAAGCAAGCCGTCAAGGTCGGTGTCAGCAAGCTCGACCACGAACTTGCCGAGGTTGCGCTGCAGGTAATGCAGGCTCGTGCCGTCTGCTGCCCGCGGTGCCCGCTGCCGACCAGTGGCATCGGCGAGTTCGACCCGGACGACCTCGGCGCCGAGATCGGCGAGCAACTTCGCAGCGAAACTTCCGTACGCATCGGTGAGATCCACGACGCGAACGCCATCCAAGAGATCAGCGGCAGGCACGGCGCCATCGTTCCATGCGCCGGAGGCGCCGGTTCAGGACGCGGCGAGCTGACGCGCTTGGAGCCCACGCGTGTACCGCGACTCGTAGCCCGCCTCGTCGCCCGAATCGCCATCCCTCACGACCGTGACGGCCCCCTTGCCCAGCGGCCCTTCTTCATTAGCATCGAGCGGCCCGTCAGGGGTTTGAAGACCTCAGTGAGAGCCGCATCTGCGACGGGGTGCTCGGCCGGCTGGAAGACCCGGCTAGCCTGGCGCCGACCGAAGGAGAGGGGATCGCATGGGCATCAAGGTGTTCGAGTTCCTGCGCCGCAAGGCGGGAACCACTCGCGAGCAGTTCCATACCGACTGGCGTGACGTTCACGGGCCGCTGCTGGCGAACGACCCGGACCTGCGCCGGCACGTGCGGCGCTACGAGCTCAATCACCGCCTTCCCCTTGACGCCGGGCGTGAGCGCACGGAGGCGGAGGTCCGGGACGACGGGTGGGACGGCGTGGCCGTGTTGTGGTTTGACTCGTTGGACGAGCTGCGCGCGCTGAGTGCCGAACCGGGCATGTCAGCGATCCGCGAGCGGGCGCCCGGGCTTCACGAGGATGAGCGCCTCATCGTCGTCACCGAGGATCCCGAGATCATCGTTGCCACACCCAGGCGCGACGAGGCTGGGGCAAAGATGCTGTGCATCCTGCGCCGCAATGCCGCGCTCGATCTCGACACCTTCCATGACCATTGGTTGAAGCACCACGGAAGCCTGTTCCAGGACATACCCGGGCTTCGGGACCCGCTGCTGGGCTACGAGCAGAACCACGGGCTACGCGACCCGAACGCGGCTTTCGACGGCGTCACCGAGCAGTGGTTCGAATCGCTCGACTCGTTCGTGAAGTCCTTGTCCGTCCCCGCGGTCGCCGACACGGTCAATCCCGACGTGGCCTACATGCTGGATCCGGCAAGCATCCATTTCGTCATGACGGGCCGGCCCACGGTGGTCATCGAGTAGTCAGCCGCAGCGCGCAGTCTCAAACGGCAGGTCGACAACTGACCCGCGAAGGGAACCCATGCAGACCTGGGACGAGCAACTCGCGACGGCGACCGCAGCCTGGCAGGGGTTCTGCCGGGCACTCGAGACGACCGGGACGCAGGCGTTGGCGAAGACGCTCACTCACGACGAGGTCGACCTCGCCGAAGGCCTGCGACACCTGGCCCGGATGGCTGCGCTGACGCTCGTCGGCTCCCTCGAGAACAAGGACAGCCGCCACCCGTACCTGTGGCCGGCGTTGGACCCCCATCGCAAGATGGGCGGCGACAACCCCCAGGGTCTCTACCTTTCGGGTCCCGTCAACGGAGTCGACACCTTCCGGCTACGAGGTACGCGGGGTCAGCCCGATGGGTATCGATCATCGTGGGGCAGGCTGGCCCGCCGCCGTATGGCGATGCGCTCTTCCTGCCCGACCTGGAGATCGCCGAGGACGGCACGTTCGAAGTGCTCGTCTCCCCGCAGCGCCAGCCAGGGAATTGGCTGCGCGAGCACGGCGTCCAGCAACAGCCTGCTGGTGCGCCAGTTCTACCCCACTCCCGACGACGTCGAGCCGATGGTGCTCACCCTTGAGAACCTCACCAACGACGAAGAAGTCCCTTCCCGGATAGCACTCGACGCCGTCGTCGCCGGTATCGGGCGGGCGACCGGCATGTACACCGTCATGCTGGCGATGATGCAAGGCGAACTGCTCGGGAAGGGCGCCGCCAAGAACTCCTTCAAAACCGACATCGCAGACCCGACATCAACCAGCGGCGGCGTTCCGGGCGGCAACGCGGTCACGGCGCGCTGGGCGCTGGAGCCCAGCGAGGCGTTGGTGGTGCAGGTGACCCCTCCGGATCCTTGTGCCTATTGGGATGTCCAGGTGGGCAACGGCTGGTATGAGTCGTTCGACTATCGCCATCGTTTCTGCGGACTCACCTGCGAGGGCGCGCATCTCGGCGACGACGGCTCGCTGACTTTGGTCGTCTCCGACCGCGACCCAGGGGTCGCCAACTGGCTGGAGGCCGCTGGCCACCGGGAGGGCCACATCGCCATCCGCTGGCAGCTCACCGAGGGAAACCTGCCGATCCCGCAAACCCGCGTGGTGAACGTTCATGACGTGGCCGCGTTGACCGGACTCCCGCCGGTCTCGCCTCGAGAGCGGTCACGGCAACGCAAGCTATTAGCCGGCTCCTTCGACGCCCGCTTCCGGCTGTAGCGAAGCTCCGCCGAGGGTGATGAGGGGCTCCACCCGCGCTTGCCAAGGAGAGTGGCGATGCTCAATAATTCGGGAGGCAGGATGACGCCCGCCAGGTGTTGCGCGTGCCCATGGCGCCGTGATGTGTGACGAACCGGTCGAGGCCGCAGCGGTCGCCCAGGCCGTCCCACGCGCCGCCGCAGGCGCCGCCGTCGATCCGATTGCACTCGAACCGGTCGATGAGGTTGTCATCACGACTCTGGTCGACAACGTCTACGACGCGCTGCTCACGGGCGACGAACGGACGACGCGGGCCCCCTTCAGAGCGGGCACTGCCCGGGCTCCACAGTTCGAGGCTGGGTCGACAAGCGTCGGGCTGATGGCAGAGCATGGGTTCTCCGCATTGGTCACGGTGCGACGTGGTGAGAGCGAAACGACGCTGCTGTTCGACACTGGCCTGTCCCCCGACGCCATGATGGTCAACGCCGACAGGCTCGGTATCGACCTTTCGACCATCCAAGCGGTGGTACTCAGCCATGGCCATTTCGACCACGCCGGGGGCCTGGCCGGCCTGGCCGGCAAGCGCGGCCGGCGGGCTTTGCCGATGGTCGTGCACCCCGGGATCTGGAGCCGTCGCCGCATCGCCATACCCGGCCGTGAACCCGAAGAGTTACCCACCCTGAGCAAGCGGGCATTGACGGCCGAGGGACTCGCGGTGATCGAGCGCCGCGAGCCGTCATTGCTGGTGAACGGCTGCGTTCTGATCACCGGAGAAATCGACCGGACAACGGATTTCGAGCACGGGATGCCCCCGGCTCACCAAGCGTGGACCGGCACCGACTGGCAACCGGACCCCCTCATCCTCGACGATCAGGCCCTGATCGTTCACGTACGCGGCCAAGGCTTGCTGGTCCTGACCGGCTGCGGCCATGCCGGCGCCGTCAACATCGTGCGACACGCGCAACGGCTCACAGCGACACCGAAACTGCATGCCCTCGTCGGAGGGTTGCATCTCGGGGGTCCGGCCTTCGAACCCATCATCGGTCAGACCGTCAGCGCGCTCTGCGACCTGCAACCCGCTCTCGTGGTCCCGGGGCACTGCACCGGATGGCGCGCCCAGCACGCCCTGGCAGCGGCCCTTCCGGATGCGTGGGTCGCCGGCAGCAGCGGTTCATCATTTCGTTGCATCCCGAATACCCCGCCCGGCCACCGCTGAGCGCAGGCTCCTAGAGTGACGTTCTGGCTCCGCGAGTGAGGTGGGCGACATGGCCGACAAGCAACAGGTCCGAGCACTGCTCGAGCGCTACTGCGCGGCGATGAACGAGCGCCGCCGCGAGGACTGGCTTGACTGCTTCGCCGACGACGCCGTGCAAGAGGACCCCGTCGGTTCAACGCCGGCGAATGTTGGCCGCGAAGCCATCGGCCGGTTCTTCGATGCCAACGACATTCCGGTCACGCTGTCGGTCACCGACGAGCCGCTCGTGCTCGGCAGCGAGGTGCTCGCTTTCTTCCAGGCGGTAGCGCAGATGGAAAGCGGAACGATGCTGCTGCCCCGGATCGTCGACCACATCGTGCTGTCCGAGGACGGCACGCGGTTCCAGACACTGCGAGCTTTCTTCGACTACGCAGAGCTGGTACCCGCGCAGCAGTGACGTTGCTCAGCGCCCGAGCGTGAGATCGAGGCGCTGGCGCCCGCGCAGCGGCGTGAACGTCGTCCAATCGGATTCGCCCACCTCCTCGAAGCTGCGGTAGCGGCGCAGCAGCGTGCTGAACGCGATCTCGGCTTCGAGCCGGGCCAGGTTGGCGCCGAGGCAGAAGTGCGTCCCGTAGCCGAACGACAGGTGGCGCACGTCCGGTCGCGTGACGTCGAAACGCGCCGGGTCCGGGAAGCGGGCCGGGTCGTGATTGCCCGCCGTGAGGTTCAGCATGACGAGCTGCCCAGCGGCGACCGGTACGCCGGCGAGTTCGACGTCGGCGGTGGCGATGCGGGAGGTGAAGATGATCGGCGGGTCGTAGCGCAGCATCTCCTCGATAGCCGGTGCAATGCGGGCCGGGTCGGCTCGTAGCAGTGACATCTGCTGCGGGTGCGCAAGCAGCCGGTACATGCCGTTCGCCAGCAGGTTCTGGGTCGTCTCATGCCCGGCGAAGATGAGCTGCACGACCATGGCGACGAGTTCCTGTGCAGAGAGCCGGTCGCCGGCCTCTTCCGCTTCGATGAGCGCGCTGAGCAGGTCGTTGCTGCGCCGCGCACGCCTTTCCTCGACCATCGCGGTGACGTAGTCATTGAAGCTGGACATCGCCTCATCGCCGGCTCGTCGGGCATCGGAACTCGCCATACCGGACGCAACGCTCAGCCCGTGGGCCCACTCACCCATCTGCGCGACATCCACCCGCGGGACGCCGATCATCTCGCAGATGACCTTCAACGGCAGCAAGCGTGCCCAATCATGGACGAACTCGACCGTGCCGCCCGCGCCGTCCACCGAGTCGCACAGCTCGTTGGCAACGCGCTCGGTGACCGCGCGCATCGACAGGACCGCCCGGGGGGTGAAGGCCCGGCTGACCAAGCCGCGTAGCCGGGTGTGGCCGGGCGGGTTCATCATGACGACGTTGAGCCGGATCCATTCGATGAACGGGCCGTCCGTCCAGCCTTGGGCCTCGAAGTAGCGTGACCCCATAGCGAGCAATGCCGGATCACCGAGCGCGGCCAGGCAGGTGTCGTAGCCCAGCAGCGACACGGTGGCGAAATCCGGCACGAAGGCCGCCGGCGCCCCCGCCTCATGCATGGGCGCGGTGACGACGGCCGGCTCGCGCCACCAGTCGGGCGCCGACAGGTCGATGACCGGCAGCGCTTGATAACGGTCGCTCATGTCGCCTCCGGATCTGCTGAGGGCGCCAAAGCGTAGCGGGTGCCCAGGGTCAGCGCGCGGCCGGGCCGCGGGCGAGCACCCCTTCAGCCCGCCCCGGGAGCCCTCAACGACCGTTGGGTGTGAAACGGATCCGGATGCGGTCATACGAGCGCGCGAACGTGGCAGGAATGATCTGCGGCTCAGCGGGGTCGACCAGCTCCCAGTCCGGCATCCGGCGCAGCAGTTCCTCGAACATCACCCGGATCTCCAGCCGAGCAAGGTGCGCGCCGAGGCACAGGTGGGTGCCGAAACCGAACGCGACATGCTGGTTGTGCTCGCGCGTGACGTCAAAGCCGTCGGGATTGTCGAATGCACGCGGGTCGCGGTTAGCCGATCCGTACAGCAGCAGGATCTCGTCCCCCTTGCGGATCTGCTGCCCATGAAGCTCGTGGTCGACGGTGGCGGTGCGGCGCATGTTGGAAATCGGTGAGGTCCAGCGGATGAACTCCTCGACTGCAGTGCTGGAAAGCAGCTCCGGCCGGTCGATCAGCAGGCGGCGTGAGGCGGTGTCGAGCGCGAGCTCGCGGACGATCGACCCGATGACGGTGCGCGTGGTCTCCGCACCGCCGTCGAGCACCAGGATGACTTCGTTCATCACGTGCTCGAGATCCCAGCCCTGCTGCGTCCACACCGAGATGAGGTCGTTGCTCGGATTCGCCTGGCGCTCGGCGACGAGCCTCATCGTGACGTCCGCCCGGTCCATGAGGACCGGCGACATCGTGTCGGACGTGACGTGCGGAGGGCCGTTCGGCGATGTCTGCCCGCCGAGCAGCATGGTCTGCTCCGACCAGTAGCGCACCTTCTCCCAGTCTTCGGGCGCGTAGCCGAGCATCTCGCCGATCACCATGGCCGGCAGCCGCGACGCGATCGCCTCGATGGCTTCGCATTCGCCGAGCGGCAGGACTTCATCCAGGATCTGCGTGGTCAGCGCGCGCACCCGCGCCTCGTGACTACGCACGCCGCGCGGAGTGAAGCGGCCGATCACCAGGCCGCGCTGCTGCTGATGAGCTGGGTTGTCCAAGTTGATCATCGACCGGTCGTCGTCCTGGACCGTATGCGGGCGCGAGCCGTGAATCGAGGTGTAAGTCTCGGTTTCGCGCTCGACTGCCCGCAGGTCCTCATAACGCGAGATGACCCACAGCCGCTGCACGGGGTCCCAGAACACCGGCGCCTCGTCACGCAGCCAGCGGTACGCCTCCCAAGGATCCACGTAGAAATCGGGGTCCAGGACGTTGACGTGGGGATGGGCAGCGATGCTCGCCATAGCGCGCTCCTTCAGTGCGTTGGGCGTACGTATCCGCCCGGCCGTGTCGCTTGACACCCTGAACCTTTCCGCATGATGCACGACGACTGAGCGGCGGCCATCCCAAACGAGCTACGCAGCGATCTGCCGCGCGACCCCGTGCGGACGCTGAGCGCGCAGCTGCGACCCGATGAGGGCAGTCGTGTTGGCTGCTTGGTTCCCAGATGGTGGGACCGTTTTCCCATAAGTCGGGAGACGCGCTAGCCTGCATCCATGGTCACTTCGCATCGCTATACCCACGGCCATGCAGCCAGCGTGCTGCGCTCACACCGCACGCGTACCGCGGAGAATTCCGCGGCCTACCTCCTTCGAGAGCTACGCCCAGGCCAGCAGCTGCTGGATGTGGGAAGCGGGCCGGGCACCATCACCGTTGACCTCGCCGAGCGCGTCGCCCCCGGCCGCGTCACCGCTCTGGAGATGTCCGAGGACGCGCTGCAGCTGACCCGCAGCGAAGCTACTCGCCGCGGCTGCAGCACTATCGACTTCGTCATCGGAGACGTTCACGCACTCGATCTCCCGGCGGACAGTGTCGACGTCGTGCACGCCCACCAAGTGCTGCAGCATGTGGCCGATCCGGTCGCCGCGCTGCGAGAAATGATCCGGGTCTGCCGGCCAGGCGGCGTCGTCGCCGCGCGCGATGGCGACTACAGCGGCTTCACCTGGTATCCGGAAAGCCCCGGCTTGGAGCGCTGGCGCGAGCTCTACCTCGCAGCCGCGCGGGCGAACGGCGGCGAGCCGGATGCCGGTCGCCGGCTGTTGAGCTGGGCGCACGCTGCCGGCAGTGACGCGGTGACCGCCTCGTCGTCCACCTGGTGCTATGCGACGCCCGAGTCGCGCGCGGAATGGGGCGGCATGTGGTCTGAGCGGGTCGTCGGGTCGGCCATCGCCGAGCAACTCGTCGGCAGCGGTATGGCCACTCGCGAGGAACTGCAGGAGATTTCGGCGGCGTGGCGCGACTGGGCCACCCATGCCGACGGCTGGATCAGCGTGCTGCACGGTGAGATCCTCATCAGGGTCTGACGCCAGCCGTGGCACTTACGCGGTGCTGCCGTCCGTGCCGGACGGCACGTGGACGTGGACGTGGACGTGGTGATCGATCAGGGGAAGTTGCTCGACGAACTCAGCAAATCCGACGGACATCAGACGCTCCAGGCCAACCGAAATTGGTCGGCGCGCTGTGGCACGGGCTTGGCTGCGTGGGTGTCTTGCTCATATCGCCGTGTTGCGACCGTCGCGTCGACGATCTCGTCACCAACGAGGCGGCGGGCCAGCGGCGACGCGTCGAGGGTGTCAATGATCGTGGCGACGCTGTCGGCAAGCAGCGTCGAGGTCGAGCCGAAGGCGCATATCCCCGACAGCCGTGATCGAGTCGGTGAACGCGATCGCCGCATCAATGCAGAAGACCTGAAAGACCGGGCTGGCGCCCATCCCTGCTCGGTGGAAGGCAGCCAGCCGTGCGAGCGGGACGCTCTTGGCCAGCGTGATCCCCGCCGCGTTCACCACGGTCCCCAGCACCATCCGCACACCGCTGTGGGACAACGCTGCGGACATGCCGCTGATCTGCGCGGAATCGGCATCGCGCCACTGCTGCGACATGCTGTCGCTCGCCACGGTCATGGGACCAGGTTGAGCCGGTTCTTGCCAGGGTCATGGGACCACCGGAATTGCCAGTCATGGGACCACTTTCGGCGTGTCTGCCGGGGTGGTCGAGGCCGGCTGTCTGCGATCGCTTCAGGTCAATCGATCTGGAGGTCGCGGGTGGCGTTCCGGGAGGTTCGTGTGCACGAGGTACGAGAGGTTCTGCGGCATTGGGTTGGTAGCGAGCTTGGTCAGCGGCCGATCGCTGAGCGGGCCGGTGTCGACCGCAAGACGGTCCGCCGTTACGTCGATGCCGCGGTCGCTTTGGGGGTGTGTCGCGAGGGCGGGCCCGGTCAGCTCACCGACGAGGTGATCGGGCAGGTGATCAACGCTGTCCGCCCCGAACGCGCCGCCGGGCACGGGCACGCGTGGGACCGGCTGTTGGCGGTCGAGGACGACATCGCTGGGTGGGTGAAGGACGGGCTGCAGTTGACGAACGTGCACGGCAAGCTCGAACGCCGTGGCGTCGTGGTGCCGTATCGGACGCTGCATCGGTTCGCGGTCGAGCGGTGCGGCTTCGGCCACCGGCAGGCCACGGTGCGGGTGGCCGACGGGCAGCCGGGGATGGAGTGCCAGATCGACTTCGGCCGGCTCGGGTTGATGCACGACCCGGACACCGGCCGGCGCCGGGCGGTGCACGGGCTGATCTTCACCGCGGTGTTCTCGCGGCACATGTTCGTGTGGCTGTCGTTCACGCAGACGCTGGCCGATGTGATCGCCGGCTGCGAGGCCGCGTGGACCTGGTTCGACGGGATCTTCAAGGTCCTGGTCCCGGACAACATGAAGCCGGTCGTGATCAACGCCGACCCGGTCAACCCGACGTTCAGCGCCGGCTGGCTGGACTACGCCCAGGCCCGCGGGTTCGGCACCGATCCCGCTCGGGTGAGGTCGCCGAAGGACAAGCCACGGGTCGAGAGGGGTGTGCAGTACGTGCGCGAGTCGTGGTTTCGCGGCGAACAGTTCATCGACCTGCCCGACGCGCAGCGCCGGGTCCAGCGGTGGTGCGCGTCGACGGCCGGGTTGCGGGTGCACGGCACCACGGCGCAGCGGCCGGCCGAACACTTCGCCGAGGTCGAGCGGCCGGTGCTGCTGGCGGCCCCGTCGGCGCCGTATGACGTGCCGGTGTTCGCGAACCCGAAGGTCGCCCCCGATCGGCATGCCGAGGTCGCCAAGGCGCTCTACTCAATCCCCGGCGAGCTGGTCGGGCAACGGCTGCAGGCGCGCGCGGACATGCGGCTGGTGAAGTTCTATTGCCGGGGGCAGCTGATCAAGACCCACCCCCGCAAGCCGCCCGGCGGCCGGTCCACCGACGCCGCCGACCTACCCGAGGGCACGTCGGACTACGCGCTGCGCGACACCGAATCGCTCAAACGCAAGGCCGCCGCGGCCGGGCCGTCGGTCGGCAGCTACGCGACCCGGATCCTCGACGTCCCGCTGCCGTGGACGAGCATGCGCGCCGTCTACCGGCTGCTCGGCCTGTGTCGCAGCTACGGCCCAGCCGCCGTCGACGCCGCCTGCGCCCGGGCGCTGGAGTTCGACGTCGTCGACATCCGCAAGATCGCCCGCATGCTCGAGCAGGCGCTGGAAAACCAGCCCGCTCACGCGCCGGCCAAAGTAGTCGGTGGACCGGCCCGGTTCGCCCGCGACAACAGCGAGTACCGCGCCGCCCGCGCCGAACAAGGAACGCTGTTATGAGCCCGGCCAGCACGGCCACGCCTGTGCCGCCGCCGGTCGTGGACGCGGACCTGCGCAAGCTGATGCGGACACTCAAACTCGGCCGGATGCTCGACACCCTGCCCGAACGTCTCGCCCTCGCCAGGCAGCAGTCGCTGCCGCACGCGGACTTCCTGTCGCTCGTGTTCGCCGACGAAGTCGAACGCCGCGACCGCACCAGCGCGGACCTGCGCTCCCGCACGGCCAAGCTCGACCGCGCCATGCGGCTCGAGACGTTCAGCAGCGACAGCCCGGTCCGCTACGACACCGAACTCTGGAACGAGCTGTGCTCACTGCGCTTCCTCGACGACGCCCGCGGCGCCCTGATCCTCGGCCCGGTCGGCGTCGGGAAGACACATCTGGCAACAGCATTGGGGCACATCGCCGTCCGCCGCCGGCACACCGTGAAATTCCTGCGCGCCGACCAGATGTTCCGCACCCTCAAAGCCGCCCGGCTCGACAACAGCGTCGAGGTCGAAATGCGCGCCCTGGCCCGCATCGAGGTCCTGATCCTCGACGACTTCGCCCTGCAAGCCATGGACCCCACCGAGACCGCGGACTTCTACCAGCTGATCGTCGAAAGACACCAGCGCACCAGCACGATCCTGACCTCCAACCGGGACCCGTCCGAATGGATCGCCGTCATGAGCGACCCACTACTCGCACAATCCGCCGTCGACCGGCTCGTCTCCACCAGCTACGAACTCGTCATCGAAGGAGAGTCCTACCGCCGCCGCCAACGACCCCAACATCAACCGCCGCCAGCGCGTCGCGTTGACCAACAAGGAGGAAGCAAGTGACCATCACCCTGCTCGTCTGGTGGTCCCTAGCCGCTGACAACCCGGTGGTCCCATCACGGTGGCAAGCGACACATGCGAAACATCATCCCCCGGCTGTTCCTACGTGGTTGCCTGGATGCTGGGGCCCACACTGGCACCTCAGTGAACGACGGTCAGGCTCGGTTGTCGTGGATGAACCAGGACAGCGTGTAGGTGCCGTGCTCCCCCTCGGAGCGAGAGTGGGGATTGATGAACAACACTCACGACACCCGGATGACCGCGGCAGGACTACTCGTTCAGGGCATCCGCCGCGGTATCGGGGCGCGGCCAGCGCCGGAGGCGGTCGAAGCCGTCGAGGAGTTGTTGCCCGAGGGGCATGAGTTCGGCCCTTACCTGGCGCGCTTCGCGATGCTCATCGTGCTTTCCGCGGCGATCGCCTCTTACGGGCTGCTCGACGATTCGTCGGCGGTGGTGATCGGGGCGATGCTGGTAGCGCCGCTCATGACCCCGATCACCGCTGCAGGTGCGGCCATTGTCATGGCACGCAACGTCCGGCTGCTGCGCAGCTTGGTAGTGATCGCCCTGGGCGCAGCAGGCGCTATCGCCGTCGGCTTCGTGATCGCCAAGCTGTCCGGGACCGCCATCACCTCCGCCTCGGAACTTCCGAACGAGGTGAAGGCGCGCACCTCACCGGGATTGCTCGACCTCGGTATCGCGGTCACGGCGGGGGCCGCGGCCGGTTACATCGCCCCGCGACGATCGGCGTTTTCCGCCCTTCCCGGCGTCGGTATCGCCGTCGCTCTCGTCCCCCCGCTCGCCACCGTCGGCATCTGCGTGGAGGTCGGAGCGCTCCCCGATGCGGCCAACGCCTTCCTGCTTTTCGTCACCAACCTGGCAGCTATCGTCTTCTCGGTCGTCGTCATGCTGATGCTCGCAGGGTTTCGTCCCGACCAGCGTGGCATCGGATCCATGACCGTGCGCTTGATCATCACGCTGACGGCCGTCGCCGCAGTGGCGATCCCGTTGACCGTGCATACGAGATCCGTCCTGCGTGAAGGCCAGCTGCAAAGGTCCGTCACCGCCGCCGTAGCGGAGTGGGACGACTCCGTTCGGGTCATCGAACTGGACGCCGAGGCGAGCGGCGGCCGGGCCTCGGTCCGGTTGCTGCTGTCCGGCCCCAACCCGGCGCGGCCGGCCTGGCAGCTCGCGTCCGGCATCGAGCGTCGCTTCCGCGGGTCGGTCGACCTGCGCCTGCTCTACCAGCGCGACAACCTGTTCCAGGTGAGCGTCCGGTGAGGCGAATCGGCGCCGCGCTGGCGCTGGTCGGCCTCACGGCCGGCGGGTGCGTCAGCGCCGGCCAGTCGCGCCCGGAGGTTGCCCGCACCATCGAGATCTTCGGACCGTACCGGGGCGTCGAGGCCGACCGCTTTGTTGCGACGCTGCGCCCGTTCGAAAAGTCGACCGGAATCCACCTGCGCTACATCGGGACCGCTGACTTCGTCGCCGACCTGAATCGCCGGGTCGTCAAGGACAACGACCCGCCTGACGTCGCGATGGTTCCGCAGCCGGGCCTGGTCACCCAACTCGCCGACGACAAGCGCATCGTGCCGCCGGGCCAGGCCACCACGAAGGCGGTAGCCGCCAATGACGTCCCGGAGGTCGCCCGGCTGGCGAAGGTCGGCGGCACGCTCTACTCCGTGCCCTTCCGGATCTCGGTCAAGAGTCTTGTCTGGTATCGCCCGAGTGTGTTCACCGCACACGGATGGACACCACCGAAGAGCCTCGATCAGCTAAATCAACTGGTCAATCGCATCCAGTCCACGACGAGCGTGGCCCCCTGGTGCTTCGGCATGGCGGCCGACTCCGCCACGGGGTGGGCAGCGACCGATTGGGTCGAGGACCTCGTGCTGCGTTCTGCCGGTTTGCAGCGTTACCAGCGCTGGGCCGAGGGCACCCTGCCGTTCTCCGACCCGGTGATCGCGCAGGCCTTCTCCACCTTCCGTTCGATGGTCCTCGCGCCGGGCCGGACCGCCGGCGGGCTCCAAGCCGTCACGCAAACCCCGGTCGACGAAGCATGGCGACCCCTGCTCGCCAAGGATCCGGGCTGCGCCATGTACAAGCAGGCCGACTTCGCCGCGTCGTGGATGCCGACAGGAACGACGATCGGGCCAACTGGCAGCGTGAACTGGTTCGTCCTGCCGGGTGTCACGACCGCAGCCCCGCCAGTCGTGCTCGGCGGAGACCAGGCGGTGCAGTTTCACCGCGGTGCGGACGTCGACGCGCTGATGACGTATCTCGCCGGACCCGAGGCGGGACGCAGCTGGGCGCAGCAAGGTGGCTTCCTGAGCCCCAAGACCTCGATCCCCATCTCGGTCTATCCGAGGGACTACCTCGGCGGGCTGGCACCCGTCCTGCGCGACACGACAACGATCGCCTTCGACGCCTCAGACCAGATGCCCCCCGAAATTGGATCGAGCCTGCTCTGGTCGGCGATCACGGATTGGGTGTCAGGCGTCGATGACTACGCGACGTTCGCGGCCCGGATCGACTCGGCCTTCCGCGCCGTGCGCGCCCCAACCGCATAGCTGCTGCCGTGATGAACACTGCACGCGAGACGTGACCCGGGTAACTGCGTCCGGCGTTGCATCGTGGCTAACTGATCAGGGCAAAGCATCCGGAGGTCCGTCATGCAGTACCTACATCCCGCCGAGCAGTATGCAGATGCAGTCAAGCAATGGACGAGAAGTCAGCCGGTAGCGGCCCTGTGCCGTGAGTTGGGTGTTTATCCCCGCCAAGTGCAGGACTTCTTGGTCGCCGACGACCCGGACCCGGGTTTGGTGGTGCGCCTGGGCGCCATGATGGACGGCCCCGCCTAGAGTTCCTCGGCGCTCGCCAGAACCGCCCGGACCCTTCCGGCCACGTCGCCTGAGCCGGTCCGGGCAACTATCCGCCCAGCATCCGGATGCCGTCCGGCGCCGGCACCTCAGACAGCATGCTCCGCAGATCCCGGCCGCTGCTCGACCCGACGGCGCAATTGCGTCCCAGGATCCGAAGCGGGCTCCGCTCCCCTACGGAACAGTCATTTCCGACGCAGCACGCCCTTGGCCTTGTCGATCACGTCGTCGACCTTCTCCTTGACCTTGTCGACCTTCTCTTTGACCTCACCGCCGCGGCGATCAGCCTTGCCTTCGGATTCGAGGTCCTTGTCGCCGGTCACGATTCCAGCGACCTCTTTGGCTTTGCCCTTCACCTGATCTGACTCTGCGCCCATGGCGCACCGCCCTTCCTCATCGCCATGCTCGGCGCCGCGACCGTTCCGGACGTGAACGCCGCGCCCAGCCTGACGCAAGCGTCTCGCGATCATCAGAGGCGAAAGTCCCCGGCATCCCGGATCCCCCCTGCTCCGACCAGCCGGCGACCGCTCGGCTGACATTCAGCGCCCCCGGGGGAGGTGCGCGCTGGGCGCCCTGACGCTGTCGCTGGGGTGTTCCGTGTGACGGTAGGACTACGCTTCGTTCCGGCTTCACCTGACCAAGGTCACTGTGGGCCGTCATGCATCAAGATCACACTGCTCGTATAGCGAAGGAGGCGCCGTGATCGCGCAGGTGTGGAGACCGTCACCGCGAGACATGCCTGAACAGCAGGAGCAGGCGCGAAAGTTGGCCGAGGACGCCGTCGTGAAGCAGCGAGCCATTGACGGCTGCGAGGCCATCTACATCCTGAAGGCCCCCGGTGGCGTCTTCCTGGCGGTCACGCTCTGGCGGGACGAAGCCGCGATGAAGGCCGGGGCCGGCCAGCAAGCCGGCAACATTGCCGCCGCCCAACAGCTCGTCGACTCCTCAATTCACGTAGGCGAACCGGAAGTTTACGAAGTGGTCGCCAGCGCCTGACGCATTTCGGGCTGACACGAAGCGGGCCGCGCGCTGCCGGGGCCGGAATGTCCTTCTCGTGCCATGTCCACAAGCAGTTCACACGTCCGTGTAGTTACGTTGAGCGATGACCTGGCCCCGGCGGCGCCGCTTGGCACTCGCCCTTGTCGTCGTCGGCATGCTCTGGCTGCTGATCAACAAGATGGTGGCCGAAGGCCCGACGCTGCTCGTATTGGGAGAGGGTCACGGCCTCACGGCAGCTGACCTTCCTTCCCTGGCAGCTTTCGTCGTTGCAGGGTTGATGTGGCGTCGACCACGGTCAGGGTGACGCTCGTCCAACCTGCTTGTAGGGCGGGTCGGACTCGATACAGCCCTTCGGAGTCACGGATCAGCTTGCGAGGCTGATCACAGGCGTTTCGATCTGGGTCATGATGCCTGTCCATTCCAGAGAATCTTCGTTTCGGCCGCTGCCCGCTCGGATGGGCGGAAGTCACCACCCGTCGTATGCGCGACGGGTAGTAGCGCAACCTGAAACCAGCTCTTGGGGATGCCAAGGATGTCGGCCATGGCGTGTTGTTCGAACTGGTGGGCTGTCGTCAGAGTCGACCCGAGGCCGCGACTACGCAACGCGAGTTGAAAGCTCCACACCGCGGGCAGAATCGACGCGTACATCGCCGGTTGCATACTTGTCGGAACGTCCTCTTCGGAAAGCAGGCCCCCGTAACGACTCGTCGCTGCCGACAGGTCGTAGCAAGGGATGACGATCGCGGGGACATCTCGCATGTGTTCCGCGAGATAGAGAACCGAGCGCGTCACCCGCGCTCCCGCCTCGTCGCCCTGCTCCTGCTTGGCGGCAAGCATCTTGGTCGACCGCGGCTCCAGAACCCGGCGATAAAGGTCACCGACGCGCCTGCGCAGGGCCGGATCGTCCACGACGACCCAATGCCACTCTTGCGCGTTGGAGGCATTCGGAGCGTAGGAGGCAAGCCGGATGCACTCGGCGATGACGGCGCGTTCGACGGGGCGCTGCAGGTCCAGACGCTTCCTCACCGACTTCGTCGTCGTCAGCAGGCGGTCAACCTGTGCGAGATCGAACGGAGGGTCAGCAGCCAACGAGCACCTCGAGATCGACGGGAACCGGCGCCCTTCAGCCAGGACGGCGTGCTCCCAGATATTGTCAGTTGCCCGTCAGAGCGAGCACACCGGACCCTCAGTCGCGCGAGCCACTCGGTAACGGCGAGTGCCCGGGAGCTCAAGCAATCGGGCTGCTGAGCACGGTGCTCGGCTTCGGCATGGATGCCCTCGCACGCAAGTACGTCTCGCTGGCCAGCCGTCGGCATTTCCCGTCACTCAACCTATCCGCGTTGTTCAGTGGGATGAACTCCTGACGTCACAACTGGCCGATCGTCGTCATCGTCGAGCGGGGACCCGGCGGCCGAAGAGTCACCTGCGGGGCGAGCAGGGTTTGCGGACCGCGTCTCATGCTGGTCAATCAGATCGTCACGAGCCTCAATGGCCGCCGCAGGCCACTGATGCGACCTTGCCGGGATGAGTGCGGTGTTCGCACTACCGATCGCCAGGCGACACGCCTTCCGCAGAGATGTGAACAGGACGTGTCTGGGGAGGAGGAACAATCGGGCTGGCCGCGTCCCACCCCGTACGGCATGCTGGGGGCATGAAAAGCCCCATCCAGTCTGCCCGCCATGACTGGATGACCTGATTTTCCTCGCGTGGGCTGAGATGCGTCGTGCGAAAGTGCGCTTCGGCCTGTTGATCGCGGCGGTCGCTCTCCTGTCGTTCCTGATCCTGTTTCAACAATCGATCCAGGACTCCCTGATCCGCCAGTTCGTCGGCGGTGTCCGCAACCAGAGCGCTCCCGTGCTCGTCTTCAACACCGACGGGCGACGGTTCCCTCAGAGCAGCTCGATCTCGACCGACCTGTCCCGCGAGGTCGCCCGCACGGAGGGCGTCGGGGGCGTGGCTCCGATCTACCAGGGCACGTTCCAGGTGTCGGCGGGGGGCAAGACTCAGGCGACGTCGGTGTGGGGCTACACCGACGCCCACCTTGGCGGTCCCCAAGTCCTGGTCTCGGGACGGACCCCGCGTTCGGCCGGTGAGGTGATCGCGAATGACGCCAACAGCGGCGACGGGTTCGGACTCGGGTCGATAGTCAAGGTCGTGCCGTCCGGCCTCAAGCTCACCGTGGTCGGCGTCGCGGCGAGTATCGGCCTCAATGTGCTTCCTACGGTGTTCACGACCGCCGACACGTACCTCTTGGTGGCCCGGACGCGGAACCCTGAAGCAACGCTGGACACCCCGAACCTGCTCGGTGTCCGTCCGGCACCGGGAACGACCGTGACGGCGTTGGTGCAGCGCCTCGATCGGGACGACGATCGTCTCGACGCGCTCTCCAAGAATGATGCCGCTGACCTCAACCCTGGGATCCAGAGCATCCGGCAGTCCTTCACCGTGATCCTGGTGCTGTTCGGGCTCGTGGTGCCGCTGGTCTGCGGGCTGTTCTTCCTGATCCTCACGTTCCAGAAGGCCGCATCGTTGACCTTGCTTCGAGCGCTCGGCGCGCCCGCCCGCCGCCTGGTCTCCGCGCTGCTGGTGCAGGTGGGCGTGGTGCTCGTCGCCGGACTCGCGATCGCCGTCGGCGGGTATGCGCTGCTGACACAGGGCAAGACCGGAAGCCTTCAACTTCAGTTCGAACCCGCAGCGGTGACGTTCTGGGTCGTGCTCCTGATCGTCCTCGGCGTCGTCTCGGCCCTCGGGTCGGTTCGTCGGGTCCTCGGGATCGATCCGATCGAAGCGACCACCGGACAAGGGATCGGCGGATGAAGCTCGCTCTGCGAGAGCTCCGTCGACGTCCGGGCCGTTTCGTCGGCGCCGGCCTGATCCTGTTCCTCCTCGGTTCGCTCCTCCTGCTCCTGAACGGGCTCGTCGAGGGCCTGAACGCCAACACCGACGGCATCATCCGCTCCCAGAACGCCCAACTCGTGGTCTTCTCGTCGACCGCTCAGAAGTCGGTGCCCCAGAGCGTGATCAGCGCCTCGACGATCGCCAAGATCGAGACGGCACCTGGAGTGCGGGCCGCGGGCCGATTCGGGCTGACACAGCTCGGGGCGAGACTGCCTGGCGCCGGGCCCCGCGACCTGATCGACGTCACCGTCGCCGGATACGACCTGGCATTCTCCCGCCTCCCTCCGCGCGTTGCCGCCGGCCATGCCTGGGCGGACTCGGCCCTGCGCGACCGCAACGTCCGCATCGGGACGATCATCCGGGTCGGCCCCGCCCGCACCCCGTTGCGAGTGGATGGCTTCATCCACAACTCGGGATTCCAAACCCAACCCACCCTCTGGGTCTCCACCGATGAGCTGATCCGTCTTGTCGCCATCAACAAGCCAGGCGAGGTGCTACCCGCCGGTGCGACCCAGGTGGTTGTCGTCGACACTGCCAACCCCGCGGCGACGGCAGCAGCGATCGACCGGGCGACCGGCTCAACGGTCACGCTGACCCGCACCGCGGCAGCCGACGCGATACCGGGGATCGGAGGCGGCGTCCTCCAGCAGATCATCGGCCTCACCGTCGTCATCGCCGTCGCGGTCGTCGCGCTGTTCTTCGCCCTGCTCACCGGCGAACGCGTCAGCCTCTACGGCGTCCTCAAAGCCATCGGCGCTCGCAACCGGTCGATCTTCGCCACCGTCGTCACGCAATCCGTGGTACTCGCGGTGCTCGCCGCCGCACTCGCGACCGCGGTCGCCGAGGTCTTCGCGGCCGTCCTTCCCGTCGGCACGATCCCGTTCAAGCTCACCGCAGCACGGCTCGCCATCTCAGTCGTTCTCCTGCTCGTCGCCGCGATCCTCGGCGCCTCGTTCTCGCTCCGCCGAATCCTCCGGATCGATCCGGCCTCAGCCATCGGGACCGCGTCATGACCACGAACCTCGCCCTCCAGCTTGACGACATCATCAAGGTGTACCGGGTCGGCGACTCCGAAATCGTGGCCCTGTCCCACGTCGACCTGACCGTCGGTACCGACGAGATCGTCGCCCTCATCGGCCCGTCCGGCTCGGGGAAGACGACGTTGTGCTCGATCGCCGGCGGGATCCTCAGCCCAACCTCGGGTGAGGTCACCGTCGCCGGGACCCGCATCACCGGGTTCTCCACCAATCAGCTCACCGAATTCCGTCAGCGCTCCGTCGGGTTCGTCTTCCAGTCGGTGAACCTGATCCCGTTCCTCACCGCCCGCGAGAACCTCCTCATCGTCGACGAACTCGGACGCCGTACCGGCCAGGCCGCCCGCAAACGCGCTGACCAGCTCCTCGACGAACTCGGACTGGCAGACCGCCGCGACAACCTGCCAAGCCAGCTCTCCGGCGGTCAGCGCCAACGCGTCGCCATCGGGCGGTCCCTGATGAACGAACCGAGCCTCGTTCTCTTCGATGAGCCCACCAGCGCGCTTGACTCCAAACTCGGCGAGCAGGTCATGGAACTCATCGCCTCTGAGATGAAGCACCGCGGCATCGCCGCCATCATCGTCACCCACGACGACCGCATCACCCAGTACGCCGACCGAACCGTCCACATCAGCGACGGCACACTCGACTCACCTCACCGGAACCCGATAGCAAACACGCAGAGCTGAGCGACGACGCCCGCTGTTCCCGGCTGCAGTGCGTCGAATGCGCCTGCATAGTTATCCAATGTTCAGCCCGGTTCGACCCGAAAGAACTGCGTGGCGTGCGACATAAGCGGCAGCTGCACCCGCGTATAGGGGCCGGCTCGAGGGCCGCTCGCGGATCGATGCCATCAGCCGCACCACCGCACAACGCCGCCAGCAACTACCGGCGCACAGGACCCCCCCCCCGGTTCGCACCGCCTGATGATGTTCAGGAACGCCGCCTTCCACTCAGAGATCCGTCGAACTCCATGCACGCTCCAAAACCGCTGTAAATCAAGGAGAACGGACCGACTATCGGCGGCGCTGACGGTGATAGACCGGTCGGGATCTTGCGGCCGTCGTCCCGCCGGTAGGCGGCGTGACCGTGTGCGCCTCGATGTGCGTTCGACGAGTTCATCGGGTAGCCCGCGGGCAACCCGGCGGATGCGGTGCTGCGCGCGTGTGCCGGGGTGAGTGTTGGCGAGCAGCCGCGAAGCGTTGGACGTCCGGGCTGGATCCTTGCCGGTCAGCTGAACCGGCCGTACTGGACCTCAGTACGGAACGCCCCGGGCGTGGAACCCGTTTCACGACTGAAGAACTTCACGAAGTTGGTCGCCTCATCGAAGCCGAGTTCGCCGCTGATCGCCGACACGGCGTCAGCAGATTGGGCCAAGAGCCGCTTGGCCTCGAGCACGATGCGATTGGCGATCACACGCTTGGCCGACAGGTCCACGGCGGCGCGGCACGCCCGGTTCAAGGATTTCGGCGAACACCCGAGAGTGCGGGCATACGGCGCAACGAGATGCCGACGCCGGAAGGCGCCGTCAACCGCGGTCCGGAATTCCCGATAGCGGGACAGCAGCACCGGATCGATGAGCCTCCTCGACTGCGAACCGGCGACACCCAGCGCAAGCCGGCCAACCAACACAGCGGTCTGATGAACCAGAAGTTGCTCCAGTTGCTGACGATCGGCTGGCAGGGCCGCATCGGACCGCATGCGTGTGAACAGTTCGTCGGCCGCATCAGTGAGTTCGCCAGGCAGCCGGACATGCGTCGGCAACTCCCGAACAGCGTCAGGAACGCGGTGCGATCCGATTATCAGGATCCAACCCGTCCAGTCGCTGGGCGGACCGAAACGGTGGACCTGGCCTGGTCCGATCAGCAGGCACCCACCGGCCTGCAGGTCGTACGTCTCGAAGTCGACGACGTGTGAGTAGGCCCCCGAACGCACGAAGAGGAAGCACTGGAAATCGACACGCTCAAACCCCCGATTCGGGTCAGATGCAACTCTCGCCCGTAGCTCGCTCGCATCGAGCACCTCGACGTCGAAGCGGTAGGCGGCTTCGTGCGGCCGATAAACCACCGGCGTAACTCTTTCGAGCATGTCCGATTCTTACCATCTCTGGCACCCGTCCTCACCTTGCCGCCGGCACGAGAGCAGCGCATGCTCCGAACCAGGAGCAGCCGAGGAGGCGAACGTGGACATTCGAGGTCTGGGCTACATCGGGATCGACGTGACCGACGTCGGGAAGTGGAAAACCTACGCGGAACTGATGGGAATGATGGCGATCAGCGACGGCGCCGGACTCCGGCTGCGCGTCGACGAGCGGCCCTTCCGTATTCTCGTCAGCGCCACCGAAGGCGGCGACAGGCTGGCCTTCGCCGGATGGGAATTACCCGACGAGGCCGCCATGCAGTCCGCCGCCACCGAGCTCGCGGCGGCCGAAATAACCACTGAAAAGGCCACCCCCGAGGATTGCCGCCGGCGGCGGGTCCGCGGACTCATACGCGCCACCGACCCGAGCGGTTTCGCACTCGAGCTGTTCCACGGTCCGATCCACGACCACGAGCCGTTCCTCTCACCAACCGGCGTCACCGGCTTCGTCACCGGGGACGGGGGGATGGGACACATCGTGCTCGGCACAACGAACCCGGCGGCCTCCGTCGCCTTCTACACCGGCCTTCTCGGCTTCCGTGTCAGCGATTACTGGCGGCCGGGGCAAGACGACGTCGTCTTCTTGCGGTGCAACCCGCGCCACCACAGCCTCGCCCTTGTACCTGCGTCCGAACCCGCGCTCTACCACTTCATGCTCGAGGCGCGAACCCTCGATGACGTGGGCAACACCCTCGACCGTCACCACGACACGGGCAGGCCGATCGCGATGAGCCTCGGAAGGCACACGAACGACAAGATGGTGTCGTTCTACAGCCGATCTCCATCAGGCTTCGACGTTGAGTTCGGCTACGGCGGGCTGCGCGTCGACGAGGCCACCTGGACGGTGAGCGAGATCACCAAACCCAGCTTCTGGGGGCACCGACGGCCCGAGTGATGGCCACCCACGCTCCCCACCCGACCGGTCCGACGATCCGATCAGGCGTGCAGCCAGCCGGTGACGACTATCTTCCGGGGACAAATTCTTGGCGGAGAGAACCGAAAGTGAACGGCATTCTTTCGAACGCGGCAACAGCCTCCACAACCCGCCACAAACCGCAGCTCACAGCGGTCGGCCGCGTCAGCACCTGGCAAGCTCCAGGGACGAAAGTGGGACGAGCAGCCCACTTGACAGTCCAGCAGAACTCCGTCACAAGCCGCTGACCTGCGCAAACACCGGTAGGGCGGGTCGGACTCGAACCGACGACCCAGGGATTATGAGGGCCCAATGATCAAGGTCTCGAGCTGCAACTTTGAGAGCTTTCGCAGCTCACATCCCCTGGGCGCTGGAGCTGCTTAGAGCCCTCTGTAGGGGTGTGGAGCCCCCTCGTGGGACGAGCGGTGGACTAAAGATCATGGTCCCTGAATGGCGATCCGGTGGCTAAGGCCATCTCCCGGCCTCTGTTGCCGTATGACCCGACGAGCTAGATCGCCATGCCAACATGGTGCCGACCGGGCTGCCCCCGGGACCTGTTGAGGCGGTTCCAGCAGCCGCGCGGACAGCCCGTGCTGCAGCCCGTCGGTTACCGCGGTCTATGTAGATCTTCGGCGCCCCGGGTGCTCTGGCTGACTTTAGATTTCTCGATCTGCCGACCGCGCGATAGCCGGCATTCTGTGCGCTGAACTCAGAAGCGAATAGGGTAGCTGAGCTGCTCGTCTGCTGCTAGACTCGAACACATGGTCGAAGCGGAGTTCGGAGCGAAGGCGGCGCTGTTTCATGCGCTGGCCGCCGAACTCGCCGCCGCCGTCTCCGCCGACACGTCCGGGGCACTGGCGGTCGAGGTACTGCCCGAGATCCTGGCAGCGACCCGGCAGGCCGATCTGCTGACCTGCCGGCTGATCGAACGCGCCGACCGGTCCGGTGCCTACGCGATGGATGGGGCGGCGTCGACGCAGGCGTTCGTCCGTGGCCTGTCGGGTGAGTCCGACGGCTGGGTATCCAAACGGGTCCAGATCGGCCGGGCACTGGCCGATCGGATGCCGGTCACCGCCAAAACGTTCGAGGCCGGCGACCTCGGCCTGGACCACGCTCACGTGATCACGCAGGCCACCCGTGATTTGCAGCAGGATCTCGCCGCCGACCTCGAAGCGTTCCTGGCCGAGCAGGCGGCGCCTTTGACGCCACGCCAGCTGCGGGTCGTCGCCGAAGAACTCCTCGCGGCCGCCGCCCCCGAGCAGTCGGCGGATGAGGCGGCCCGCAAGCATGCTGCCCAGCATGTCCACCTGTCCGAGACGCTGGATGGCCGGTGGCGCCTGGACGGCTGGCTCGACGCCGAAGCCGGCCTGATCATCTCCAAAGCGATCGCCGAGTTCCTGCGCAAACCCGACCCCGAAGGTGACCTGCTCACCGAATCCATCGGCAGTCGCCGGGCCGAAGCTCTCGTGCAAATGGCCCGCCATGCCAGCGCCCATGCCGAATCCTGCCAGGGGGAAGGCGGCGGCCGGCACACGGTCATGGTCGGCCTGTCCTATCAAGCCCTGCTCGACGGACTCGGTACTGCCGGTACCCCCGAAGGGCAACGCCTGCCCGCCGCGGCAGCCCGCCGGATGGCCTGCGACGCGGGCATCATCCCGGCGGTGTTCGGCGCCGACTCCGAGATCCTCGACTTCGGCCGCCGGACCCGCACCGTCAGCGCCGGGCTACGCCACTTCCTCGTCGCCCGTGACGGCGGATGTGTCTGGCCCGGCTGTGACCGGCCACCGTCGTTCACCGAAGCCCATCATCGCGAGCAGTGGCTAAGGGACCAAGGCGAAACCGAACCCGACAACCTCGAACTGCTCTGCCTGGCGCATCACCACACAGTTCACGAAGGCGGCTGGAACATGACCATCGGTCAAGATCCCGACCGCACCCCCTGGTTCTGGCCACCCGACGGCAGACCACCCCTGCAAGGCCACCGCCGACCACTCCTACGCCCACCCGGCCAAACCCCTCGGCGGATGTAAGACCCCAGGCCACCCGCTATCCACCTCAGCACCGTCAGCCGCCGCTCCACCGTGCACGCGATATGGAGTGACGAACTATGACTGCGCGACAATGTTTGGCTGGTCGTCGACGCCGGGAGGCGGTCCGACTCTCGGGCTACTACACAGTGCAACCAGCACGTGGGCAAATTGGCAACAACATTTGAACATCGGGGGCGGCGCCGCGGCAACCGATCCAAATTGCTGGGAAGACGTCCGCGTCAACGGTTATGGCGCGACCGTTGAAGCCGCATCGTTATGCTGACCTGACCACCGAGGATTGGTGAACATGAGGCGCTCCCAAGTATCCGGGCCAGCGTTAGCCTGCGCACTAGCATTGACGGCTGGTTGCGCGTCGAGCAATTCGGCGCGGCAACAGGCCGTAACCATGTTTCCGGGATCCTGTGCCCAAGTGCTCGTCGAATCCGTTCCCTTGGCGACTGATGGTCAGGCCACCCGCCTGACTGGTCCAACTCAGGTTGGTCTGACCTTCGCCAATGACCAACAGCAGTACGTGATCGATAGCATCCGTCTAGAAATACTCCCGCCGTCGACCGGCGCAACCGCGAGCGGTATCACCAATCCGCAAAAGGTCATCGACCTAGCCAGCGGTCAAGTTGCTGGAAGCCAAGCCACCAATCTGGCAGTTGGCGCCAGGAGCTTCACGATCAATTTCAACGGCACAAACGCGCAGGGCGGCAAGCTGGCAGACGGCATTTACCCGGTGGTGTATTCCCTCCAATCCTCGGGTGCGCCTCATAGCCAATGCTCTACTGACGAGCATTCAACTAGCTACGGCGAGCTGGCAACAATCGACTGGGAAGGCTGAGAGCAAACCGGACTGGTCTTGATGAAGACATATCTGTTTGGCATCAAGCGGCCGGGTTGGCCTCGTGTTGTTGACGGTAGTAGTCGGCTTCGAACTCTAGTGGCGGGGTGTTGCCGCAGGCGGTGTGGGGCGCTGTTCGTTCCACCAGGCGACCCTGTGGGGTGCCACAAGTCTGCGCACGCTCTGACATGCAGTAGCTGCCCCCTGACTGATCATGTCTTGTGTCGACCCGTTTGCTCTATTTGATGTTCACTCGGTATTGGCATGGCTCGCGTTGTTTGCTCGATCTGCAGCCTCTAAAGACGCCGAATTGCTCGTGCTGCGGCGCGAGGTCGCGGTGCTGCGACGCCAGCACCCGAAGCCGACGTTGAACTGGAACGACGGCTTCGTTGCGTTGTTTGATCGAGGGCGTCGTTGGGCGGGTGCTGAGTGACTCAGACGGCCTGGGCGAGCGCCTTAAAGGCGATGCTGACGCGGGCATGGAGCTCACCCGGTTGCGTGGACACTCTGATCTTGAGCAGCAAGCTCAGGGAAGGAGTGCCCTGTGGGGCGTCCAGCGAAGTATCCGACCGAGTTCCGCGAGTCGGCGGTGGCGATGGTCCGGGAGACCGGTAAGCCGATCGCTGAGGTCGCCCGTGACCTTGGTGTGAATGAGGGAACGCTCGGCAACTGGGTCAATGCCGACCGACGCCGTCGTGGTGAGCAGCGACTCGATCAGGTCAGCGAGACCGAGCGGGCGGAGCTGATGCGGTTGCGGCGGGAGAACGCGCAGCTGCGGATGGAGAAGGAGATCCTGAAAAAAGCGGCGGCCTTCTTCGTGACGGAGTCGACGAAGTGAGCAGGTTCCACTTCGTCGACATCGAGAAGGCGCTCTATCCGGTGAGCCTGCTGTGCCGGCTGCTGAAGGTCAGCCGCTCCGGTTACTACGCCTGGGCCAGCCGCAAGCCGTCACGCCGGGCGGTGGCCGATGAGGTCCTAGCGCTGCAGATCAAGGCTTTTCACGAGCAGTCTCGCCGCACCTACGGCTCTCCCCGGATCTGGCTGGATCTGCGTGATGCAGGCTTGCACGTGGGCCGCAAACGCGTCCCCCGGCTCATGGCCGAGAACGGCTGGCAGAGCGTGCATCGCCGGTCCTGGCGGCATTTCACCAAGGCCGATCCGCAGGCCGAACCCGCGCCGGACCGGCTGCACCGCGACTTCACCGCCGCCGGCCTCAACGAAAAGTGGGTCGCCGACGTGACCTATGTGCCGACGGTGCAGGGCTGGCTGTATCTGGCGATCGTGCTGGACGTGTTCAGCCGCCGGATCATCGGCTGGTCCATGGATACCCACCGCAAAACCCAGCTGGTCTGCGACGCCGTCAAAATGGCGGTCGCCAACCGCGGCGGGAAGGTCGCCGGGGTCATCCATCACAGCGACCGCGGCGGTGAGTACACCTCACACGACCTGGACAAGGCGCTGCGCGACGCCGGGGCGCTGGCGTCTATGGGCTCGGTCGCCGACTGCTACGACAACTCGATGGCCGAGTCGTTCTTCGGCGCCCTGGAAACCGAGCTGTTCTGGGCCCAGCCCCACCGCCGGTTCGAGGCCCACCGCGAAGCGAAGCTTGCGATCTTCGACTTCGTCGAGGTGTTCTACAACCGCCAGCGCAGGCACACCTCCATCGGAGGCATCCCACCCGTCACGTTCGAAGCGCGTCACAGCGAAACTCTCGATCTGGCAGCATGATCCGCATCAACCCGGTGTCCACCGAACCGGGTGAGCTCCACGTTGCATTGCTATCCGGATGCTGGCGCGGTTCGGCGAGGCTTCTCCCCTGTCGTTCCCTACCTCAAGGACCCCTCGTTCGCACCTGAGGAGGAGGTTCGCTACACCATTTTCACCACCGCGTATGGCACGCCACCGCCCTGCGAAATTCAGTCCGGCGCCAAGAGATACATAGAGCTGACCTACGGGGGCCTTTGGTCCGCATCGCTCACTGCGGGACCGGATGCCACCGGCATTCCGCCTGAAACTATGGAGAAGTTTCGGCACGGCAAGGTTGTCAGAGAGGCTGCGCCGCTCAAGTACACCGAGGTCGTCGAGAGACCTGAGCCCCTCGCGGCCTAACGCAGCGGCGGCGCCAAACCTTTCGCGACCAGCGCCCATAGCTCATGGTGCGCCTGTCGTGCAGCCCGCCATGACCATCCAATGCGGCGCACGGCTAGGTATTTGCGGAATTCTGCTAACACGCAAGGCTCGTCGAAGCGGGCACCCCGGAGGGCTTCAGCGCAATGGTGCGACCGACGGACCATGCCGCGGTGCAGGCGCATTTGCCATTCACGGAAGCGCGCACGTCACCAGTGAATGGCTGAGGTGACCTGATCGGGGTCGCTCCCGATGATTGCGGTCGCAACATTGATCAGCGGTTGCGGGATGGACTGGGTGGGGGTGATCCAACCGGCGTGGCTGGCCGGCTCGGTTCCGGTAACGCCGAGCGCGATCGGCAGCCCGGTGGCTTGTGCCGCCGGCCAGAGGTCGGCTTTGGCGTTGGCGAGCCGGCGTGTGCTGGGAAGGGCGATGAGTATGACCATGGGACGGCCGACCCACGCGATGAGCTCTGGGTAGCCGGCGATCTTCTCCCTGAGCCGCGCGAGTGGTTCGGTGCCGCGGTCGTATTCGAGGAAGAACTCGATGAGTGCGCCGTCTTGCTGCCAGGCGCCGTAGCCATCGGGCTGCAGGTGCTGAATTTGATAGGAGCCGAGTTGCTCGCCGAGCCGGCGTTCGTTCCACCAGCGGGCGAGCGCCCTGCCGTCGTGGTGAGTGCGGGCATCCCAGATCAGCCGGGTGAAAAAACTGGTCGTTTCGATGCGATGCGTCAGATGGGTGCTGTGCGCCAGCGCGTCCAGCGACATTCGCTGGCTTCTCATCCGCTTCAGTAACGCCTCGGGTGACTCGGCATCGTCTTGCCATGACAGCGGCCGCCGGGGCTGCGAGGCGTCGCAAATGATCAGGCCGGCCAGGTCGAGGGTCCAGTGCGAGGGGGCGGTGCCGGCCGCCCGCCAGGGCCGGAACCGGGTCAACAGCCGGTGTTGCTCGAGGCGTAGCAGCCGGTGCCGGGTAGTCGTGGGATTGCGGAAGAACAGGTGCATGAGCTGTTCGGTGGTCAGCACCCGATGTGCATGCAAGGCGTCGATGAGGCGACGGTCGCGTGGGGTGAGGATCCGCACTGCCTTGGACAGGACCGGGTCGAGCTTGGACCAGCTGGTGTACCGCGGTAGCGACGTCGATGCGCTCGTGGGCATGCATTCCTTTCACCAAACCCATGTTGTCGGGGTGCTGCTGGAGTCGGATATCCGGGCGACCAGCTGCGAAAACGTTGCTTTCAGGGGGATCGCTTCTAAGCTGCCGACCCAACTGCCGGCACATCGGATCCCCGATCCGATCCCCCAACGGATGGGCCGGCAGATAGCCCGAGATGGCAGCCGCCGCGAGAGACACGGGGTCGACGGACACCGGCGGCTTACGAAAAACGCCCGTGTTCACAGCCGATACGCCACGCCGGTGTCGGCGGCGCTATCCAGCGACGAGTTCAGCGAGGCGGGCAACGGCGGCATGTTCGACGGCGGAGTTGCTGTGGACGTAGATCTGGGTGGTGGTGATCGACTCGTGGCCCAGCAGCCGCTGCACGCTATGGATCGGCGCCCCGGTTTCCAGCAGCCAGGTGGCATACGAGTGGCGAAGGCAGTGCGGCGTCAAACCCGCCGGTAGCCCAGCGGCCGCGATGGCTTTGTCCCAGCAGTCCCGGCGGAAGTTGCCGTAGCAGATCGGCTGACCGCTGCTGGTGCGAAACAGATAGTCATCCGGTCCGGACATCGACAACGCGAAATGCGCTAGCAGAGCGTCGTACGCCGGTGCTGGCAGCGGCAGGCGCCTGGTCCCGGCAGCCGATTTGGGGGTTTCCGGCAGCAGCCGGCCGTTGACGTCCGACACCGTCTCCACGATCGAAAGCTCCCGGTTGGCACGGTCGACATGCCGGCGGCGCAACGCGGCCGCCTCTCCCCAACGCAGCCCGCACAGGCACATCAGCACGATCATCGCCCGATAGCGTTCCGGGGTTGCTTCCACGAGCTGCCGGTATTCCTCGCGGGTGAACACTTGCCGCGGCTGCCGCGCGGGCCGGGGCGGGAGCTTGGCTGCCGTCACCGGATTCACCGCGATCAGCCCGTCGGCGACCGCCGTGTTGCAGATGGCGTGCAAGATCAGCCGGGCCTGCTTCACCGTGTCGAAGGCGAGCAGGCCGCCGCCGCGCTTCGAGGGTTTGGCCAGCAGGCCGCGTAGCCACAGGCGCAGCACCGACGGTCTCAGTTCGGAAAGGGGCATCGGGCCCAACTCCACCCGCCGCGCCAGCTGACCCGCCGCTGCCGGGACCGGCACGCTCGGCAGAATGTGATTGGCCAGATAGCGCCGGTAGCCGGCCACGGTCTGCCGCTTCCCCGGATGGCCATCCACCCACAGTGAAGCGAACTCGGCCAACGTCACCTCACCGTTGCGGGGGTTCAGATAGCGGCCGGTCAGCATGTCCGAATCCAGCCGGCGGCAAAACTCCACCGCCTCCGCCCGGGAGACGAACCCGCCCTCGCTGAGCCGATCGCCGCTGTCCGGGTCGACCCAACGCACCTCCCACCGCGACGGCAGCGGCCGCCCCGTCAGCGGATCCACCTTGCTGGAAGGCCGCTCCCGAATCGATGCCATCAAGCATCCATCCACGCTCGAAAACCGCTGCAAATCAAGGAGAACCGGCCGACTCTCGCCGGCGCCGACGGCGGTGATCAACACGTGGAACCGGGCGAGTTGCCGACCCGCCGAAGGGTGTCGGAGCGACCGTGCGCGCCTGAACGTAGGCCGCCACGTCCGCCGGGCGGAACCGCAGCATCCGTCCCAGCCGCACCACCGGAAACCGGCCCGCCTCCACCTCGTCATACAGCCAGCTACGCCGACACGACAGCCGGACACACACCTGCTCCACCGTCCACAACACCACCCCGGATTCGGTCCCATCTGTCGAAGCATCCACAGACACGTAAACCGTCCCGAACTAGCTCCCGGGGACAAAATTTGACGAGCCAAATCCGAAAATCCGCGGCATTCGAACGCTTCAAACAGCCCTACAGACACCGGCTGACCAGGCAAGCCGCAGGCGATCCGGTGGACGTCGTGGGACGAAAATGGGACGAGCGGGCAACTTGACAGTCCAGCAGAACTCCGTCACAAGCCGCTGACCTGCGCAAACACCGGTAGGGCGGGTCGGACTCGAACCGACGACCCAGGGATTATGAGTCCCCTGCTCTAACCAGCTGAGCTACCGCCCCCAAGCGGCCAGCCTAGCCGGGAGGTGTGGTCAGCTGGAGCAGGGGGAAATGGTTGATCAAGAGCGCGCGGATGATTAACCATCTCTGGCCGTAGTCGCACACAACCCGAGCTGCAGTGGAAGGCATGCCATGACCTACGCCGCCGCCGGCGACCGCTACGAGCGCATGACCTACCGGCGCTGCGGTCGTAGCGGGATCAAACTCCCGCTCATATCCCTGGGGCTATGGCACAACTTCGGCGGCGACCGTCCGCTCGAGACGCAGCGGGCGATCCTGCGACGCGCGTTCGATCTGGGCGTCTGCCACTTCGACCTCGCCAACAATTACGGGCCGCCGTACGGCAGCGCGGAATCCAACTTCGGGCAGCTGCTCGCCCAGGATTTCCGCCCTTACCGCGAGGAACTCTTCCTTTCGACCAAGGCGGGTTGGGACATGTGGCCCGGCCCTTACGGCGAGTTCGGTTCGCGCAAGTACCTGCTTGCGAGCCTCGACCAGTCCCTGGCGCGGATGGGCGTCGATTACGTCGACGTCTTCTACTCCCACCGCTTCGACCCCGACACCCCGCTCGAGGAGACGATGGGCGCGCTCGACACGGCGGTGCGATCCGGGCGTGCGCTCTACGCCGGCATCTCCTCCTACTCAGCCGAGCGGACGCAGCAGGCTGCCCGGATCCTCAGCGAGCTGGGCACCCCGCTGCTGATTCACCAGCCCTCCTACTCGATGCTCAACCGCTGGGTGGAAGGCGGCCTGCTCGACACGTTGGAGACGATCGGTGCGGGCTGCATCGCCTTTTCCCCGCTCGCGCAAGGGATGCTGACCGACCGTTACCTGGAAGGGATCCCGGCCGATTCACGGATGGCGGAGAATTCCTCGCTCTCCTCCGACCTGCTGACCGAGCAGAATCTCGCCCACATCCGCGCGCTGAACGAGATCGCGCAAGAACGCGGCCAGTCGCTGGCCCAGCTCGCGCTCGCGTGGGTCGCCCGCGACCCGAGAGTCACGTCCGTGCTCATCGGCGCCTCGTCGGTGAGGCAGCTGGAGCAGAACATCGCCGCCCTCAAGCACCAGGAATTCAGCGCCGGTGAGCTCGCCGAGATCGACGAGCACGCCGTCGAAGGCGGGATCGATCTCTGGCGCGGCCCAGCCACCAGCTGAGCGGGCACCTCGAAACGGGGCATCGGGGCGAGGGTGAGGGGTACAACTAGAGAGTGACCCTTGCCATCGTGATCATCGCGATCGTCGTGGTGATCCTGCTGCTCATCGCGTTCACCGTGTTCCGACGCAAGCGCCGCGCAGGTGGCGTCGTGGCCACGTCGCGCCGCCCCGGCCGATTCGGCAAGAGGAAGCCATGACCGACCTCCTGATGCGCGCCACCAGCCTGGTGGGCCTGCCCGTGGTCACGACGAGCACCGGCGAGGACATCGCCGAGACGCGCGACGTCATCTACGTGCCCGACCGGGGCCGGGTCGCCGGCTTCACGCTCAACAAGCGCGGCAGGTTTGCCGGACGGCTCAGGAACGTGCTCGCGATGGAGCAGGTCCACGCGGTCGGACGCGACGCCGTCATGATCACCGACGCGTCCGCACTCGACGACCCCGAGGGCGAAGGTGACGCGCATGATGCCAAGGGCCGCGACGTCATCGGCAACCGGGTGCTGACCGACGCGGGTAAGGCACTCGGTGTCGTGCGAGACCTCATCGTCGAGATGAACCGCGGCGAGGTCATCGGCTACGAGCTCGCCGCCGAAGCTGCACTGCAGCGCGCGGAAGGGGCCCCGCTCCTGCTCCCCCTGCCGGCGACCCTCTCGGTGTCCAGCGACACCCTCATGGTCCCGGCCGACGTCGAGGGATTCATTCGCGACGACCTGGCCGGCTTCGGCAGCGCCGTCGCTGATTTCCGGGCCCGGATCGCCGGAGGTTCCGATGCATCTATCTGAGCTACGCGGCCGCCGGGTCGTCAGCCGAGCCAGCGCCGAGACCCTCGGCGAGGTCAACGATCTCCTGCTCTCCCCCGGCCCCTGGTCCGTCTCCGCGCTGGTGATCGGCAAGGGTCGCAGGGCGCACGCCGTCGCCTGGCCGCAGATCGTCGGGATCGGGCCCGATGCCGTCATCGTCACCGATGACGACGCGGCGAGCGAGCAGCACGACCGCTCCCCCATGGGTCGCCTGGCGCTGGGCGAGCTCGGAAACGAAGCCGGCACGGTCACCGACGTCGAGTTCGACGAGACCAGCGGCACCCTCATCTCACTCGCGACGGAGACGGTCCTGATCGAGGGTGACCGCTTGCTGGCCGACGGCCCGTACGCGCTGATCGTGGCCGCCCGAGACGGGGCCGAATTCCCCGGCTGAGCAGCGGGGCGAGCCTCACGGAGGCGTTCACTTGAGCTCCCGCGACGGGACTCGAACCTGTAACCTGCCGGTTAACAGCCGGCTGCTCTGCCAATTGAGCTACGCGGGATGGGGCGCCTTGAGCGCGTCTGTCATGCTAGCGCACCAAGGCGGCCGGGGATCTGGTCAGCAGTCGCACCCGGAGGTTTGAACATGGCTATCCGCGCGGTATTCGGGGTCGGCTTCGCTACCGGATACGTCCTCGGCGCTCGTGCCGGCCGCGAGCGTTACGAGTCGCTCGTGAGAGCGTTCCGGGCAGTCAAGGAGCGTCCTGAGGTCCAGGGCGCAGCGGGCATCGTCGCGGCTCAGGCGGGCACGCTCGCGATGCGCGCCCGCTCGGTGATCAGCCGCCCGGCCGAGCAGACACTCGAGTTCTCCGCCTCCGCGAGCTCCAACGGCCACGGGGCGCACGCAGCGCACTGATCCCAGCCGTGCCGCCTGAGCCATCCGCGGCCGGCGGGGCACCCGAGCCGCTCGCCCTGCTGGTCGACCTGCTCGCCCGCCGTCACGCCCTCGGCGCCGTATGGGAATTGCGCGGTCCGGCCCAGCCCTTTCGCACGCTCACCAAGCGCGTCGGCGCCGCCGAGGACCGCCTCTCCCAGCGGCTGCGCGAGCTGCGCGAAAGCGGGCTGGTCGAGGTCGACGAAGACGGCGACTACCGGCTGTCCTCGCAGGGGCGGCGCCTGCTGGACGTGCTGGAGCGCCTGTCAGACTTTGCCGACGGCTGGGCGGCGATGACCCCGCGCCAGCGCAGCCCGCGAGGTTCGCGAACGTCCGGACGCGGGGAGAACGGCTGGGACGATTAGCAGGCGGCTGGGCCACGGTGGGCGTGAGGATCTGGACGTGGGCCGGGGGGCAAGGGTACTGGCGGGCCTTCTCGTCACGGTGATGGTCGCGGTGATGGTCACGGCCGCCGGGCCGGCGGCCGCCGCCGCGGGTAGCTGGTCGGATCAGCTGGCCGATCTCGCCGGCGCCGGCCCGCTCACCGGCAACGGCCGCGGGGTGACCGTCGCCGTGCTCGACACGTGGGTCGACGTCACGCACCCGGACTTCGGCGGCCGCGTCTCAAGGGGCGTCACGTGCACCGGTGGCCGCTGCGTCCCCGGAGCCGACAAGCCCGACACCTGCGAACCCCACGGCACCCACGTCACCGGCATCGTCGCCTCCTCGCGCTACGGGGTCGCGCGGCAGGTGAACGTCGTGCCGATCCGCGTGCTGACCAGCAGCTCCGGCTCGTGCGCCGCCAACGCCGCCGACGTCGCCCTCGGCATTCGTTACGCGATTGCCCACCGCATCAGGCTCATCAACGTTTCACTGGGCAGCACGTTCCCCCTCGCCGATCCGAAACGCGTGCTCCCGGCCGCCGTCACCGCTGCCCGCAAAGCCGGTGACCTCGTCATCGTCGCCGCCGGCAACGGCCGGGCGACGGCCGCCGCCACCTACGGCCCGGACGCCCTCACCGTCGCCGCGCTCGGACCTGACGGGTCGATCGCCTCCTACAGCCAGCGCGGCGCGGGCGTGGACATCGCGGCACCCGGCGGCGATGCGGCCGGCGGCAGCTGCGATCCGGCGAATTGTGTCGTCTCCACCTGGGAGGACGGCGGGTATGCCTCCGACGCTGGGACGTCGATGGCGGCGCCGTTCGTCAGCGGCACCGCAGCCCTGCTGCTGTCCCAGGACCCGCATCGCACCGCCGCCCAGATCCGCCAGATCATCCTGTCAACGGCGCGCCCGCTGCCCCAGGCCGGCGCGGGACGGCTCGACATCTTGGCGGCCGTCAAGCTCCACGCCGCCAGCGGCAGCGAGTCGCTGTCCGCGACGGACGCCCCGAGCGCCGGCGGGGCGACCAGCGCGAGCATCACGCCGGCACCGGGCGCCGGCGTCGCTCCCACGCCTTCGGGCCGTCAGGGGACGGCGGTCGCGAGTTCGCGCGTGCCCCGCTCGAGCGGGATCACATTCGGACCGGTACAGCTACTGGGAATCCTCGTCGTCGGCGGTGTGGGGATCGCCTTCGTCTCGGTCTCCGGGCGGCGCGCCCGGCGCGACTGAGCCGCGTGACGCGGATCTACTCGAGGTAGTCGCGCAGCTTTTGCGACCGCGACGGGTGGCGCAGCTTCGAGAGCGTCTTCGACTCGATCTGGCGAATCCGCTCGCGGGTGACGCCGAACTCCCGGCCGACTTCCTCCAGCGTGCGAGGGTGACCGTCGGTCAGGCCGAAACGCAGCTGGATGACCTTCTTCTCGCGCTCGGAGAGGGTGTGCAGCACCGAGTCGAGCTGCTCCTGCAAGAGGATGAAGCTGGCCGCATCGATCGGGCACGACGGCGTCGGCGTCCTCGATGAAGTCGCCGAGGTGGGAGTCCTCTTCCTCACCGATCGGGGTCTCGAGGCTGACCGGCTCCTGCGACGACCCGCAGGATCTCGCGGACCTTCTCCGGCGAGAGCCCCATCTCGTGCGGCGATCTCTTCGGGGGTCGGCTCGCGGCCGAGATCCTGCAGCAGCTGGCGCTGGATGCGGACCAGCTTGTTGATGGTCTCGACCATGTGCACCGGGATACGGATGGTGCGCGCCTGGTCGGCGATCGCCCGGGTGATGGCCTGGCGGATCCACCACGTCGCGTACGTCGAGAACTTGTAACCCTTGGTGTAGTCGAACTTCTCGACCGCCCGGATCAGCCCGAGGTTGCCCTCCTGGATCAGATCGAGGAAGAGCATCCCGCGCCCCATGTAGCGCTTGGCGATCGACACGACGAGACGCAGGTTGGCCTCGATGAGCTTGCGCTTGGCGATCTGGCCGTCGCGCTCGATGGCCTCGAGCTCGCGGCGCAGCTTGTCGCCGACCTTCTTCGTGGTCGTCGCGACCTTCTCTGAAGCGAAAAGGCCGGCCTCGATGCGCTTCGCGAGGTCGACCTCCTCTTCCGCCGTCAGGAGCGGAACCTTCCCGATCTCCTTCAGGTACATCCGCACCGGGTCGGAGGTGGGGGTCTTGAGAGCGAGCTCTTCCTCCTGCTTGCGACGGACAGCCGTGCTCTCGGCGTCCTCCTCGTCACTCTCGGAGGTGTTGTCTACCAGCTCGACCTGCTCATCGGTCAGCAGCTGCAGGATGATGTCCATCTGCTCGGGCGGAAGCTCGGCGGCCTGCATCGCCGCACTGACGTCCTCCGAGGTAACAAAGCCGGCCTCCTTGCCCTTCGCGATGAGGTCTTTGACCTCATCGACCTGAGCTTCCGGCGGCAACACGACGGGGGCCTTGACTGTCGTTTTGTCATCTCCTCAGTCAGAGCCTGGTCTTGCGGCAGGCGGCGGATGTGACGTACAGCATGCCCTCGCCAGAGTACGGCGTGATTCGAGCTAATCGCGGGTACGCAGCTGACGCTTTAACGCCTCGAGCGCCATAAGTTCACCGAATACCCGCCGGTAACCTTCCTCGTCGACCGGATTCGTCCGCTGCAGCTCGGCTTTCTGGAGCACGATGCGCCGGGTGATGTCGAACTCGCGCAGCCGCGACACCACCTGCCCGGCGTAGCCCGCCTCGTCGTCTCCCGCGAAGTGCAACGGCTCGACGGCGAGCTCGAGCATGAGCTGGCGGACGGTGTCGTCGGCGCACGCCTCCCCCACCGCACCGACCCAGGTAGACGGGCTGGTGGCCGCCTTCGTGCCGCCCGCCCCGAGAATCGCGGTGAACACCGCCCGGGTCTCGGGGAAGGTGAAGTGCGACGGGTCGAGGCTGTCGAACGCCGGCCCGCAATACGCCGGGGTCTGCAGCGCGGCCTTCAACGCCTCACGCTCACCGGCCAGCGCCCGCTGGTCAGGACCGGTCTGGCGGGACGGCTTGCGCGTGGCGGCGGCGCCCCGCAGCGGCCGGGTCGGGTCGCCCGCGAGCTCACGGACGCGTTCGAGCACCGGCTCCGGCGTGGGCATGCCCAGCCAGCCGGCCAGCCGGCGGGCGTACTCGGTCGCGCAGCGAGAGTCGCGGATCTGGGCGACCAGCGGGCGCGGCGGTCCGCAGAGCCGCGACCCGCCCCTCGGCGGTACCCAGGTCGTGGCGGCCAGCGCGCTGCGGATGGCGAACTCGAACAGCGGCGCTGCGCGTGGCGACCAGCTCGCGCACCGCCGCGTCACCACGCTGCTGGCGCAGCTCGCACGGGTCCAGGCCAGCCCGCTCCACCGCGACGAAGGTCTGCGCGACGAACTGCTGGTCGTCGCGAAGGCACGCAGCGCCGCCCGCTGCCCGGCCGCGTCCCCGTCGAAGGTGAAGACCACCTCGACGAACGGTCGGCTCCAGGTGTCGGCCAGCAGCCGGCGCAGCACCTTGATGTGCTCGGCGCCGAACGCGGTGCCGCAGGTGGCCACGGCGGTGCCGCACCCCGGCCAGGTGGCAGGCCATCACGTCGGTGTAGCCCTCGACCACGACCGCCTGCCGGCGCTGCGGCGATGTCCCGGCGGGCCAGGTCCAGGCCGTAGAGCACCTGGGACTTCTTGTAGATCGGGGTCTCGGTGGTGTTCAGGTACTTGGCCGCGATCCGGTCATCGTCGAACAGCCGCCGCGCCCCGAAACCGACCACCTCACCGCTGATGTCCCGGATCGGCCAGACCAGCCGCCCGCGGAACCGGTCATCCAGCGGGCCGCGCTGCCCTCGGCCGGGCCAGCCCGCCGGTGACCAGCTCCTCGGCGGTGTAGCCGCGGCCGAGCAGGTGGCGGGTCAGCGCGTCCCAGCCCTGCGGGGCGAACCCCAGCCGAAATGCTCAGCGGCGGACCGGTCGAAACCGCGCTCGGACAGGAAGCCGCGCGCGACCGAGGCGTCCGGGCGGGCGAGCTGCTCGGCGTAGAACTCCGCGGCGGCCCGGTGCGCGGCCAGCAGTCGGGCCTCGCTGCCCGGGGTTGCGCCCGGGCGGCCGGGCCACCATCGGTGTAGCGCAACGTCACGCTGGCCTGGGCCGCCAGCCGCTCGACCGACTCGGCGAAGGTCAGGTCGTCCAGCTTCATCAGGAAGGCGATGACGTCGCCGCCCTCGCCGCAGCCGAAGCAGTGGTAGCAGCCGCCGGTCGGGGCGACCGATAACGACGGGGTCTTCTCGTCGTGGAAGGGGCACAGCCCCTTGAGCCGCCCCGCGCCGGACGGACGTAAGGCCACCTGAGCGCCGATGATCTCCTCGATCGACGCCCGCTCCCGGACCGCATTGATGCTCGCGTCGCTGATGCGACCGGCCACCAGCCCCTCCCCTCGCGGGCCGCCCGGGAAGACACGCGATCCATAGCGCTGACGGCGGGGCAAAGTCTATGCGGCCGGCGGGGCGGGCCGCGGGTGTTGCTACAGCGTTGTGGGCAACTGGCGAGAGCCGCCGACCCGACGCGCGTGCCAGCGCACCGCCGAAAGATCCGTCAGCCGCGCCACCTGGTCGACGATCGCCCGGCGCCGGCCTGCCGCATCGCCCGCGTCGTTCCAGGCCTCGGCGAGCAGGGGCTCGAGGGTGTCCGGCGCACCGGCCGCCACGGCGTCCGTCAGCTCGCTCAGCAATTCGCGCTGGCGGCTCTGCAGCGCGTCGGCACCCGTACGCCCCATGACCCAGAGCGCGGTGATCGCCTTCAGCACCACACATTCCGAGCGCACCTCGTCGGGCACGACGAGAGCAGCGGGGTAGCGCGCCAGCGGCCCGTCCCCGTACACCGCTCGGGTCGCCGCCAGCGCTTCCCGGGCGAGCCGGGCGATCAGCTCGCTGGTGAGCATCTTCAGGGCGGCCATCTGCGCAGCGGTACGCGGAGCCCCTTCCGCTTCGGGCCACCACGGGGCAGCACGCAGCCGCTGCAGCGCATCGTCGTCCCGGTCCCGTAGAGCTCGCGGGAGAACGCGACGAGTTCAGCCCGCTCGCCCGGATCGCCAAGCCGGCTGAGCTCGACCAGCCCGGCGCGCACGCCGTCCTCCAGGTCGTGCACCGAGTAGGCGACGTCGTCGGCCCAGTCCATGACCTGGGCCTCCAGGCAGCGCCGGCGCGCCCGGCGCGCCGGCCGCGTATCCAGGCGAAGACCTCGGCGGTCGTCGGCGTAGACGCCGATACTTGCACCGGGCCGCGGTCGCTGGCGCGGCCAGGGGTACTTGAGGCGGCGTCCAGCGTGGCGCGGGTGAGGTTGAGCCCGCGCGCGCCCGGCGCTCGACCTTCGCCTCCAGCCGGGTGAGCATCGCGCAGCTCTGCGCGTTGCCCTCGAAGCCGCCGCAGTCGGCGGCCGCCTCGTCCAGCGCGGTCTCGCCGTTGTGGCCGAACGGCGGGTGACCGAGGTCGTGGGCCAGGCAGGCGGCATCGACCAGGTCGGGATCGCGCGCCGAGCCGCCGGCCGAGCTCGCGGCCGATCTGCGCGCACTCCAGCGAGTGGGTGAGCCGGGTGCGCGGGAAGTCGTCCGCGGCTCCTCGCTCGATCGCCGACGACCTGGGTCTTGGCCGCCAGCCGGCGCAGCGCGGCCGAGTGCAGCACCCGGGCCCGGTCCGCTCGATACGGGCTGCGCCTCGGCGCCGGCGTGGCGCTTTCAGCGCGGCTCGGGTAGCCCAGCCGCTCGACTCGGGTCGGCGCGGGCGTCGCGCGCGGTCAGTCGTCACCGGCGTGTCGCTACCCGCAGCTCGCTCCAGCGACGCTCGCGCGGCCGGCCTCCAGCCGGGCGACCGGCACCCGGAACGGCGAGCAGGACACGTAGTCCAGCCCGACCTCGTGGAAGAAGTGCACCGAGTCCGGGTCGCCGCCGTGCTCGCCGCAGACCCCGAGCTTCGAGGTCCGGGCGGGTGGCCCGGCCCTCCTCGACGGCGATGCGCGACCAGCCGGCCCGACGCCCTCGATGTCGAGCGACTCGAACGGCGAGACCCCGAAGACGCCCTTGCTCGAGGTAGCTGGAGAAGAACGCGCCCTCGACGTCGTCGCGGGAGAAGCCCCAGGTGGTCTGGGTCAGGTCGTTGGTGCCGAAGGAGAAGAACTCGGCGGCCTCGGCGATCTGCGCCGGCGGTCAGCGCGGCCCGCGGCAGCTCGATCATCGTGCCGATCGGGACTGCAGCGTCGCATGCCGGTCTCTCGGCGCGACCTCGGCGAGCACCTCGCGCGCCTCGCTCGCGGACCAGCTCGAGCTCCTGGACGCGCCGACCAGCGGGATCATGATCTCCGGCCTGCGGGTCGCTGCCCGCCTGCGACCGGCTGCGCCGGCGGCCTCGGCGATCGCCCGCACCTGCATCGCGAACAGGCCCGGGATGACCAGGCCGAGCCGCACGCCGCGCAGGCCCAGCATCGGGTTCTGCTCGTGCAGCCGGTCGCACCGCCTCGAGCAGCTCGCAGGTCGCTGCTCGTCGGTCCTCGCCGCGCGGCCTCGGCGACGGCGACCTGCACGGACAGCTCGGTGCAGGTCGGGCAGGAACTCGTGCAGCGGCGGGTCGAGCAGCCGGATGGTGACCGGCAGGCCGTCCATCGCCGTCGAGGATCTCGATCGAAGTCCTCGCGCTGCAGCGGCAGCAGCGCGTCCAGAGCGCCCTGCTGCTCCGTCGTCGGTCTCGGCCAGGATCAGCTCGCTCGACCAGCTGGCGCCGCTCGCCGAGGAACATGTGCTCGGTGCGGCACAGGCCGATGCCCTGCGGCGCCGAACCGGCGGGCCCGGGCGGCGTCCTCGGCGGTGTCGGCGTTGGCCCGCACGCCGCAGCCGGCGCGCGCGCGTCGGCGTGCGCCATGATCCGGTGCACGGCGCGGACCAGGTCGTCGGCGTCCGGCTGGCCGGGTCGAGCTCGCCCTCGAAGTAGCGCACGACCGGGACGGGACGACCGGCACCTCGCCGAGGTAGACCTCGCCGCTGGTGCCGTCGATGGAGATCGACGTCGCCCTCGTTGACGATCGACGCCCGCCGGGGTGCGGTGAACTGGCGCGGCCTGCGATGTCGACCTCGAGCTCCTCGGCGCCGCACACGCAGGTCTTGCCCATGCCGCGGGCGACCACGGCCGCGTGGCGAGGTCTTGCCGCCGCGGCTGGTCAGGATGCCCTGCGGCGGCGATCATGCCGTCGAGGTCGTCGGGGTTGGTCTCCCGGCGGACCAGGATGACCGTGCTCGCCGCGGCGCGCCCACTTGACGCGCGGTGCGGAGTCGAAGACCGCCTTGCCGACGGCCGCGCCCGGCGAGGCGCTCATGCCCTTCGCGATCTTGCTGTCCGGTCGGCCGCTCGCGTCGAAGCGCGGGAACATCAGCTGCGCCAGCTGCGCGCCGGTGACCCGCGTGAGCGCCTCGTCCATGTCGATGAGGCCCTCGTCGACCAGCTGGGTGGCGATCCGGAACGCCGCGGCCGGCGGTGCGCTTGCCGACCCGGGTCTGCAGCATCCACAGCTTGCCGCGCTCGATGGTGAACTCGATGTCGCACAGGTCGCGGTAGTGGTTCTCCAGCGTCGCCATGATGTCCATCAGCTCGTCGTAGGACTTCGGGTCGAGCTGCTCCAGGTCCGCCAGCGGCACGCGTGTTGCGGATGCCCGGCGACGACGTCCTCGCCCTGCGCGTTCTGCAGGTAGTCGCCGTAGACGCCCTGCGTCCCCGGTGGCCGGGTCGCGGGTGAACGCGACGCCGGTGCCGGAGTCCATGCCGAGGTTGCCGAACACCATCGCGCACGATGTTGACGGCGGTGCCCGAGGTCGGCCGGGATGCGCTCCTGGCGGCGGTAGAGGCACGGCCCGGTCGGCGTTCCAGGAGTCGAAGACCGCCTTGACGGCGAGGTCCATCTGCTCGCGCGGGTCCTGCGGGAAGTCGCGGCCGGTCGTCCTCTCGGACGATCTGCTTGAAGGTGTCGACCAGGCCGCTTGAGGTCGTCGGCGTCGAGGTCGAGGTCGCTGGTGGCGCCCTTGGCCTGCTTGGCCTGCGTCCAGCGCGTCCTCGAAGAGGTCGCCGTCGACGCCCAGCACGGTCTTGCCGAACATCTGGATCAGCCGGCGGTAGGAGTCCCAGGCGAAGCGCTCGTTGCCGGCCTGCTTGGCCAGGCCCTGCACCGACTCGTCGTTCAGCCCGATGTTCAGGACCGTCTCCATCATCCCGGGCATCGAGAACTTCGCGCCGGAGCGCACCGAGACCAGCAGCGGGTCGCCGGGTCGCCCAGCGCGCTTGCCCATCGCCTTCTCCAGCGCCGCGAGGTGCGTCGCTCACCTCGCCGACCAGGCTCGCGGGCTCGGCTGCCGCAGGTGCAGGTACTCCCGGCAGGCCTCGGTGGTGATGGTGAAACCGGGCGGCACCGGAAGCCCGAGGTTGGTCATCTCGGCCAGGTTGGCGCCCTTGCCGCCGAGCAGGTCCTTCAGGTCCTTGTTGCCCTCGGCGAAGTCGTAGACGTACTTCGTGTCAGACCCCATGCAATTCCTCCGAAAGACTGCCCAACCCGCGCTCACGGCTGGCCGGTGATGTGTAGACCGGTGCTCGCCAAGGCTACGTCGCTGCCGTTCCCGACGTCATCAACGCACCCGCCCCGCCGACCACAAGATCAACGCACCCCTGATCATGATCTGGGCGGTTTGATCACGGCCAAACCTTGATCATGGGGTGCGTTCGTCTAGAGTTCCGACGCGATGAACAAGCCGTTCCGCGCTCGCGCGCTGATGTCCGCAGTCGCGCTCGGCGCTCTGGTAGCCGGCTGTTCCAGCGGCTCCGGCGCGAAAGCGGCGACCGCCCCGCCGAGCCCCTCGCCCAGTGCATCGCCCAGCGCCTCGCCCAGCCCGTCCCCGAGTCCGAGCCCGACGCCCAGCCCGACCCCGACCATCCCGCCGCCGCGCGGGGCACCGGGAGCCTGGGTCACCGCCGTCGCCCATCTCGGGCGCCCGGAGATCCAGACCCAGACCCTGACGGTGAACGGCTCGGTGGTCGTGGTGATGCGCGCCGACGCCTACACGACCCGGCTCGTGCTGCACGCGGGATATGAAGATCCCGGCGGCACCGGATGGCTCGCGGGGCCGGCGATTACCGAGGCCGAGAAGCCCACCCTGCTCGCCGCGTTCAACGGCGGCTTCCGGCTCAATCTCGGGCAGGGCGGCTTCCTGGTGCTCGGCCGCGGCATCGGCGCGATCCAGCCCGGCCTCGCGTCAGTCGTCACCTATGCCAACGGCCGGTCCGACATCGGCGCGCTGGGGACGTGACGTGCCCGCTCATGGTCAGCGGATCATCAGCGTCCGGCAGAACCTCGGGCTGCTCGTCGACGCCGGCCAGCCGGCCGCTGACGTCGATCAGTACGGGCCTTGGGGGGCCACCCTCGGCGGCGGATTCGCCGTCGCCCGATCCGGCCTCGGGATCGACCGCTACGGCAACATCATGTGGGCCGGCAGCTCGTACGCCACCCCGCGCACCATCGCCACGGCACTGATCCAGTCGGGCGCCATCCGGGCGATGCAGCTGGACATCAACCCGGAGTGGGTCGGCGCCTTCACGTTCCCGAACGCGACCACCCAGCGGCTGGTCCTGCCGACGCAGTCCCGCCCGGTCGGCACGTACCTGGTGCCCTACAGCCGCGACTACTTCACCGTCGCGCTGCGTGGCTCGCCCTAGGGCTCCAGCCGCTCGAACAGGTAGCCGCGCAGCGCGTCCAAGCCGACGCGCTCCTGCTTCATCGAGTCACGCTCCCGCACCGTGACAGCCTGGTCTTCCAGCGAATCGAAGTCGACCGTCACCGAGAACGGCGTGCCGATCTCGTCCTGGCGCCGGTAGCGCCGCCCGATCGCACCCGCATCGTCGAAGTCGACGTTCCAGCGCTTGCGCAAATCGGCCGCGACCTTCTTCGCGATCGGGGAAAGTTCGCTGCCCCGCGAGAAGCGGCAGCACGGCCGCCTTCACGGGGGCCAGGCGCGGGTCGAGCCGGAGCACGGTGCGCTTGTCAACCCCGCCCTTGGTGTTCGGCGCCTCATCGACGGCGTACGCATCCAGCAGGAACGCCAGCGCAGCCCGGTCGACTCCCGCAGCCGGCTCGATGACGTACGGCACCCAGCGCTCGCCCGTCGCCTGATCGAAGTACGACAGGTCGACCCCGCTCGCCTTGCCGTGGACGCGAAGGTCGTAATCGGTGCGGTTGGCGACGCCCTCGAGCTCGCCCCACTCGCTGCCCGCGAACTGGAAGCGGTACTCGACGTCGACCGTGCGCTTCGAGTAGTGCGAGAGCTTCTCCTGCGGGTGCTCGTACAGCCGCAGGTTGTCAGGCGCGACGCCGAGGTCGGTGTACCACCTGAAACGCTCGTCGATCCAGTACTGGTGCCACTGCTCGTCGCTGCCCGGCGCGACGAAGAACTCCATCTCCATCTGCTCGAACTCACGGGTGCGAAAGATGAAGTTTCCCGGCGTGATCTCGTTACGGAAGCTCTTGCCGATCTGGCCGATGCCGAACGGCGGCTTGCGCCGGGCGGACGACATCACGTTGGCGAAGTTGATGAAGATCCCCTGCGCCGTCTCGGGACGCAGGTAGGCAAGGCCCGCCTCTCCCTCGACCGCGCCGAGATAGGTGCGCAGCAGGCCGTTGAACTGCTTCGGCTCGGTCCAGGCGCCCCGCGTGCCGCAATGCGGGCAGGCGATCTCGGCGAGCGGCTTGCCCCGCTCATCCTCGAGATGGTCGGCGCGGAAGCGCTTGTGGCAGGCCTGGCACTCGACCAGCGGATCGACGAAAGCCTCGACGTGGCCGGACGTCTCCCAGACCTCGCGAGCGAGGATGACGCTGGAATCCAGGCCGACGACGTCGTCGCGGCCCTGGACCATCGAACGCCACCACTCGCGCTTGATGTTGTTCTTCAGCTCGACTCCGAGCGGCCCGTAGTCCCAGGAGGCGCGCAGCCCGCCGTAGATCTCGCTCGACGGGAACACCAGGCCCCGACGCTTGCTCAGGCTGACAATGGCGTCAAGACGATCCGGGCTGCCCATCTGCTGCTCCATCCGGCTGGCGGTCGGCGGTAAGCAATCGAGGCTACTCGTCAGAATCCAGCGGGGTTTTCGTAGACTGCGGGCTCGTTCTCGGCGTGGGCCAGCAGCGGCATCACCTCGATCCTCACGTCGTAAGCCGAGAGGGCGCGCCGCCAGGCCCCGACCCCGGTCCACTCGCTCACCAGCACCCAGCGCGTCGGATCCTCGAGGGCGCGGGCGAGGGTGCTACGCACGTGACCGGGCCGCGCTTCGAAGGCGGCACGCAGCCGGGCGCCGCCGGCGATGAAGTCCGCTGTGAACTCGGGCGTCTCATCGGGCACGATGAAGCGGGTCACGACGATGACTGCTTGGACTCCACCCGGTCCAGGAACTCCACCGACACCTTGGGGCATGGGAGAACAGTGTCACCGAAGAAGCGGGCGCCGAGGCGGGCGGGGCCGCCGCCGCGCAAGGGCGCGGCCGCCAAGCCGCCCGCAAGCGCCGGCAACGCGCGATCAGCGCAGCCGGCGACGCCGTTCTATACGCCGGGCGGCTCGTCGTTGCGGCGATCGGTGGAGCGCAGGAGCGCACCCGCGCTGGTGCTGCTGACCCAGCTGCCGAGGCTGGTGATGATGTTGACACCCCTGGTGCTGCTGCTGCTCGGCTTCTTCTTGCCGCTCGCGATCGGGCTGGTCTTTCTGGCCATCTTCGTTGTCTTCACCAGCTGGCTGGCCTACCTGTCGTGGCCGCGCACCGACGCGATGGCGAAGGTGATCCGGATCGCCATGTTCGCACTGGTGATCGCCCTGGCGGCGATCAGGATCGCGCGACACTAGCTCCAGCGCGGCAGCCGGCGCGCCGCCCGTGGCCGCCAGAGGCTCACGTGTACCGCGCCGCCGGCGCTCGTCAGGCTGGTGTCGCAGATCATCCGGGCGCCGGGGATCGCCGTATCGAGCCCGTCACCCTGCACGACGACGGGAGCCTCGAGCTTGGTGAGGCTGGCCAATAGAGTCCGCACTCCGCATCCGACGGCGACCACGATCTCGGCGAACGCATCGGCGACGTCACCGGAAGCAACCTCGTCCTCGTGCAGGCCGAGCAGGTCCACCGCCGCGTTTGTCGCGACTTCCTGCGACGCGCGCACTACGACGACGGTGGCGTCCATGCCGGTCAGCTGCAGCTGCGCACTGACCGAGTACCGGCCGGCGGGCGCGCGAAGCCCGGGGCGCAGCGACGTGCCGAGCAGGCGCTTCCACGCCAGCAGGACGACGTCCGTGAGCGCACCTGCTGAGGGGTGCTCACCCAGCTGACGCGGGATCGCCCGCACGGTCGCGGTATTCGTCACCGCCGGCCCCTTTCGCTACGTCCTTCACGCTGGTGAAGGGCGCTTTGACACCTGGCCTTCAGCCCAGAGTGTCGACGGCGCCGATAGCCGGCTGAACGGCCGCTAGGCCTCACTATCGGGTGAACCCTCGGCCGATCCGAACCGACGTTCGCGCTGCGCGTATGCGACGCACGCTTCCCAAAGTTGCAGACGGTCAAAATCTGGCCACCGTGTGTCAGTAAACATCAACTCCGCATAAGCGGACTGCCACAGCAGGAAGTTGGATATCCGTTGTTCTCCGCTAGTACGGATAAATAAGTCGACATCGGGCATTTCCGGCTCATCGAGGTAGCGCGCCAGGAGCTTCTCGGACACGTTCTTGGGCGCTACCCGGCCCTGCGCGACGTCCTCAGCCAAAGCGCGAGCAGCGTCGGCGATCTCCGCCCGCCCGCCGTAATTGACGCACATGCACAACGTCAGACGGTCGTTTCCCGCGGTCCGGCGCTCGGCTTCCTCGAGCCGTTTGATCACCGCCCGCCACAGCCGGGGGCGGCGGCCGGCCCACCGGACGCGCACGCCGAGGGCATCCATGTCGTCCAACCGGCGCCGCATCACGCCCTCGGTAAAGCGCATCAGAAAGGCGACCTCTTCGGGCGACCGTTTCCAGTTCTCGGTGGAGAACGCATAGGCGGACAACCATCCGATACCAAGCTCGATCGCCCCTTCCACGCAGTCGAAGAGCGCGTCTTCCCCGGCTTCGTGGCCTCGAGTGCGCGCCAGGCCCTGCTCGGTGGCCCAGCGCCCGTTGCCGTCCATCACCAGGGCGACGTGATCGGGCACCAGATCGCGCGGGATGAACGGCGGCGCGGCGCCGGACGGATGCGGCTTGGGTGGCCGGTAGCTGCGCACGCTCACCGGCCCTCGACCAGCGCCAGCGAACGTAGCCCTCGCTCGAGATGCCACTGCAGATGGGCGGCGACGACCCCGCTGGCCTCCCGCCGTACGCGGCCGTCGCTCGCGTCGGCGCACTCCCAGTCGCCCTCGGCCAGCGCCGTCAGCAAGCGCACCGCCGGCTCGGACATGACTACCGCGCCGGGCCCGCGGCACTCGCTGCAGACGACGCCCCCGGCGGATACCAGCAGCCCGCGATGCACCCCGGTCGCGGGCAGCTGACCACACCGGGCACACGCCGCCAGGGCCATCTCGTAGCCGCCCGCGGCGAGTGCCCGCAGCAGAAACGCGTCAACGACCAGCGGCGCGTCGTGCGAGGCCTCGGCCAGCGTGCGCATCGCGCCGACGAGCAGCAGGAAAAGTCGCAGCGCCGGCTCGCGTTCCTCGGCCGACAGTCGCTCAGCCGTCTCCAGCACCGCCGAGCTCGCGGTGTGGCGCCCGTAGTCACCCGAGACTGCAGCGCCGTAGGGAGCCAGGGTCTCCGCCTGGGTCACGACGTCGAGCGAGCGACCCTCGTAGAGCTGGAGATCGACGTAGGTACCGGGCTCGAGGCGCGACCCGAATTTTGATTTGGTACGCCGGACGCCCTTGGCGACGGCGCGAACCCGCCCGTGGCGGCGGGTCAGCAGGCTGACGATGCGGTCGGCCTCACCGAGCCGCTGAGCACGAAGCACCACCGCCTCATCCCGGTACACCGCCACCCGACCTATCCTGCCGTGCCCGCGGTACGCCGGCGGGCAGGCGCACCCGGCCCGTCTCAGACCAGCCGCTCAGAAGCCCAGCCGGCGCAGCTGTTTGGGATCGCGTTGCCACTCCTTGGCGATCTTCACGTGCAGGTCCAGGTAGACCGGGCTGCCGAGCAACCGCGAGATCGCCGACCGCGAACGTGTCCCGATCTCCTTCATCCGCGCGCCGCCGCGGCCCAGCACGATCGGCTTCTGGCTGTCGCGTTCCACATAGATGGTCGCGTAGATGTCGATCAGGCCGTCGCTGCGTCCCTCCCGCGGCACCATCTCCTCGACGAGGACCGCGATGCTGTGCGGCAGTTCGTCGCGTACGCCCTCGAGCGCAGCCTCTCGGATGAGTTCGGCGATGAGGGTGGCCTCCGGCTCGTCGGTCAGCTCACCCTCGGGGTAGAGGTTCGGGCCCTCGGGAAGGCGCTGCACCAGCAGGTCGGCCAGCAGCTCGACCTGAAATCCGGTGACGGCACTCACCGGGAGGACCTCCGCCCAGTCGCCGAGGTTGCTGACGGCCAGCAGTTGCACGCCCAGCCGCTCGCGATCGACGGTGTCGGACTTGGTGACCACCGCCAGCACGGGGCGCTTCAGCTGCATGAGCTCGGCGGCGAGGTAACGGTCACCCGGCCCGACCGGCTGATCAGCCGGGACGCAGAAGCCGACCACGTCCACCTCGGCGAGCGTCTCGCGCACGATCGCATTGAGCCGCTCCCCCAGCAGCGTGCGCGGCTTGTGCAGCCCGGGCGTATCGACGATGACCAGCTGCGCGTCGGGGCGATGCACAAGACCCCGGATGGCGTGACGGGTGGTCTGCGGCTTGCTGCTGGTGATCGCGACCTTGCTGCCGACCAGCGCGTTGGTGAGCGTCGACTTGCCGGCGTTCGGCCGTCCCACCAGGCTCGCGAAACCCGATCGATGTTCGCTGGCCATCCCACGACCCTAGACAGATCCGGAACGTCAGGACCTGATGGAGCCGTCGGGGCCCGCGACGAAGAGGGCCGGCGAGCCGACCACGGCGAGCACGTCCAGCCCGGCCGGCTCGTCTTCAGCGGTGACGACGACCGCCGCCTCGAACGAGCGGGCGCCGCTGGCCAGCGCCGAGGCGACGGCGAGGTGCAGCGCGGGCAGCCGCAACGGCGCCCGCACGACGGTGGCGGCGACGTACGTGCGGCCGGTCTCGTCGCGTACCGCCGCGCCTTCCGCCGCCAGCCCCTCGCCGATCACGGATCGCACGCGTGCTGATCGGGCCAACGTCACGAGTTTGGCGTCTTCGGGGTCCAGCCCAGGGGACCGTGCAGCAGTCGTCACGACACGCCATTCTGGCAGCTCAACCGGTCTCCTCGGCGGGCTCCTCGCAAGCCTGCTCGCGGGTGACGAGCACGGTGTCGATCCGGTTACGCCGCCCAGCCGTGCTCTCGGCCACCAGTTCCAGGCCCGCCACATGGGCGACGGCGTCGGGGATCGGCACCCGTCCGAGCAGGCTCGCGAGCAATCCGCCGACCGTCTCGACGTCGTTCTTGTTGGGAAGCTCGATGTCGAACAGCTCGGCCAGATCCTCCACCGGCAGCCGGGCCGTCACCCGGATCCGGTCGCCGTCGAGGCGCTCGATGGGCGGCGTCTCCTGGTCGTACTCGTCGGTGATCTCGCCGACGATCTCCTCGAGCACGTCCTCGATCGTGACCAGGCCCGCCGTGCCGCCGTACTCGTCGATCACGATGGCCAGGTGCTGGCGGCCGGCCTGCATCTCCGCGCAGCAGCTCATCGGCGGGCTTGGATTCGGGCACGAAGTAGGCAGGCCGCATCGCGGCCTCGACCGGACGCTCACGCCCAGCCGTCGTGCTCGCGGCGGACCAGGTCCTTCAGGAACGCGATGCCCGACGACGTCGTCGACCGTTCTCGCCGATGGCCGGGATCCGGGAGAAGCCGCTGCGCAGCGCGAGCGCGACCCCCTGAGCAATCGTCTTGGTGTGCTCGATCCAGACCATGTCGGTGCGCGGCACCATCACCTCGCGCGCGAGGGTGTCACCGAGCTCGAAGACGGACGGATCATCGTCGCGCTCGCTGCGTTGCACGACGCCGCGTTCCTCGGCGAGGTCGACCAGATCGCGCAGCTCCGCCTCGGTCGAGAACGGGCCCTCGCGATAGCCGCGGCCCGGGGTGATGGCGTTGCCGAAGAGAATCAGCAGCTGCGGGAGTGGCCCGAAGATCCGGGTGAGGGCGAGCGTGAGGCCGGCGGTACGCAAGGCGACCTTCGGAGCGTGCTGGCGGCCGAGGGTCCGGAAGGCGACCCCGAGAATGATGTACGAAACCAGGCCCATGATCAGCGTGGCCACCCCGACCGCGGCGAGGCCTGCACCGAACTCGTGCACCATCGAGACGGTCACCAGCGCGACGGCGCCGATCTCGGCGAACACCCGCAGCAGCAGGAGCAGATTCAGGTAGCGCGCCGGGTCGGCGACGAGCGTGGCCAGTCGCTTGGCGCCGCGCCGGTCTTCCCGCACGAACTCCTCGACCACCACGCGCGACACCCGGGTAAGAGCCGCGTCGATCATCACCAGCAGGGCGGCCAGCAGGACGAGGACGAACGCGCCCACCAGCAGCGCCGCATCCGATCCGCTCACGGCCGACCCACCAGCCTGCCCAGCATGGTCACGAAGAGCCGTTGCGGCGCGCCCGCCAGGCATCCATGAGCCGGGTCTGGACCCCGACCATCTCCTGCTCGCCCTCAGGATCGGCGTGGTCGTAGCCGAGCAGGTGCAAGATCCCGTGCGTGCACAGCAGGTGCAGCTCCTGGGTCGGCGAGTGACCGGCCGCCAGCGCTTGCCGCTCGGCGACCTGCGGGCAGAGCACGACGTCGCCGAGCAGCGCCTCCGGCACGTCGTCCGAGCCGGTGACGGGCGCGCCGCTGTCGAGATCGTCCTGCGGGAACGCGAGCACGTCGGTCGGGCCGGGCTCGCCCATGTAGACCTCGTGCAGCCGTTCCATGTGCTTGACGTCGACGATCATCAGCGAGAGCTCGGCCAGCGGCGAGACACCCTGCGACGACAGGACATGGCGGGCCAGCGCGACCAGTTCGATCTCGTCGACGTCGACTCCGGAGTCGTTGGCGACAAACACACTCATCGGACGCTCATCGCCTGCTTCCGGCCGGCTTCATGCCCACATCATGATCCCAACAGCGTCCACTATCGCGGTCAACGTCGTTTGCGCTGCGGCATCGGGCGTGGCCCGGCGGCCTCATGGGCCGCATCCCACCGGTCGTAGGCGTCGACGATGTCGCTGACCAGCCGGTGACGTACGACATCGCCGCTGGTCAGCATGGAGAAGTGGACGTCCTCGACGCCCTCCAGGATTTCACGCACCACCCGCAGCCCGCTCCGGGTGCCGCTCGGCAGGTCGACCTGCGTGATGTCGCCGGTCACGACGATCTTGCTGCCGAAACCGAGCCGGGTGAGGAACATCTTCATCTGCTCGAGCGAGGTGTTCTGCGCCTCGTCGAGGATGATGAACGCGTCGTTGAGGGTTCGCCCGCGCATGTACGCGAGCGGCGCCACCTCGATCACCCCGCTCTGCATGAGCCGCGGGATCGAATCCGGATCGACCATGTCGTGCAGCGCGTCATACAGCGGGCGCAGGTAGGGGTCGATCTTCTCGTACAGGGTCCCCGGAAGGAAGCCGAGCCGCTCCCCCGCCTCGACCGCCGGGCGGGTCAGCAGGATCCGGTTGACGCGCTTGGCCTGCAGCGCCTGGACCGCCTTGGCCATGGCGAGGTAGGTCTTGCCGGTACCGGCCGGGCCGATCCCGAAAACGATGGTGTGCTCGTCGATGGCATCGACGTAGCGCTTCTGGTTCAGCGTCTTCGGCCGGATCGTGCGTCCCCGGCTCGACAGGATGTTGAGCGTCAGCACGTCCGCCGGACGGTCGTCACCGCCGCCGCGCAGCATCGCCAGGCTGCGCTCGACCTTCGGCCCGTCGAGCACGTCGCCGCGCTCCAGCAGCGCGATCAGCTCTTCGAACAGGCGGGCGGCGAGCTCGTTCTCCGCCTCGTCGCCGGTGATGGTGATCTCGTTGCCCCGCACGTGGATATCGGAGGACAACGCCTTCTCGATGACCCGCAGGAGCTCATCACGCTGGCCGAGCAGGCTCACCATGTCGTGCGCGCCCGGCACGACCACCTTGGTGACGCTGTCTCTGCTGAGACGAGGCTGATCCGCTGCCATATGTGGCTGTCATGGTACGCGCCGCCTGGTGCCGGCACCCGTCATTTCGAGCTGCTCGATCCGTCATGTCCATCGACCCGTCGCGGCCAGGACGACAGCCGCAGCCGCGCAACCGGCGGTGCTGGCCCGCAGGACGCTCGGTCCGAGCCGGACGCTGCAGGCACCGGCCGCCGCAAAACTGCTGAGCTCCTCGTCGGTGAGCCCACCTTCGGGACCGACGACGATCACCACCTCTGCGGCTTGCGGTGGCGGCTGCGCATCCAGCACAGCCGTGAGGGCCTGCTCCGCACCTTCCTGAAGCACCAGAGCGAGCCCGGCAGAAGCCAGCCGGCGCGCGACACCAGGCGTGCTTTCCAACTGCGCGACCACCGGCCAGCGCGGCCGGCGTGACTGCTTGGCGGAGCTCGCAGCGGCCTGCTCCCAGCGCCGCCCGGAGCGCTGCGGCACCCACGTAGCGACGCAGCGCTGCGCCGCCCACGGAACGATCTCGTCGACGCCGACCTCGGTCAGCAGCTCGACCGCCAGCTCCGAACGCTCGCCCTTGACCAGCGCCTGCACGACGACGATCCGCGGCTTTGGTTCCGCGATGCTGCTGCGCGTCACGACGTCGAGTTCGAGACGGTCCCGCCCGACGCTGGCGACGACGCATTCGGCGAGCCGGCCTTCGCCGTCGGTGAGGTCGACCCGCTCCCCTGCGCGCAGGCGCCGCACGGTCGCCGCGTGACGTCCCTCGGCGCCGTCCAGCGTCAGCCGCTGCGCGTCCGGCAGCGGACGCAGAAGGAAGACCGGAGCTGTCATGCGGCGGCGCCGCGCGGCGGTTGCAGGGTCAGCGCCCGCTCATCGCGCGCGCCCCCCGCGGCGCTTGCCGAAAAGCCGCTCCCGGCTGCCGTTGCTGGTGCCATGACCGTTGCTGGTGACGGCATCGGGGCTGTCCTCGCCGCGCAGGGCGGCGATCTCGCGGATGAGCTTTTCCTGCTCGTCGTCGATGCGGGTGGGGATCTCGACGTTGACGTGGACGAACAGGTCGCCGCGGCCGCCGCGGCGCAGGTGCGGCACCCCGCGGGCATTCAGCGTGACGGTCGCGCCCGGCTGCGTCCCCGGCTTGATCGTGATCTTTTCCTCGCTGTCGAGCGTCTGGAGATCGACGGTCGCGCCCAGCACCGCCGTCGTCATCGGCACCTTGAGGTTGCAGTGCAGGTCGTCGCCCTCGCGCTCGAACACAGGGTGTTCGCGCTCGTGGATCTCGATGTAGAGGTCGCCCGCAGGGCCACCGGACGGGCCGACCTCGCCCTCGCCGTTCAGCCGGATCCGCATGCCGTCCTCGACTCCGGCCGGCACCTTCACGGTCAGCGTCCGCCGGCCGCGTACCCGGCCCTCGCCGCCGCACTCACGGCAGGGGCTCTCGATGACGCTGCCGAAGCCGCCGCAGCGCGGACAGGCCCGAGCGGTCACCATCTGCCCCAGGAACGATCGGGTGACCTGCTGGATCTCGCCAGAACCCTTGCACTGCTTGCACGTTTCAGGATGGGTGCCCGGCGCGCTGCCCTCGCCTTCGCACGTCTGGCACAGCACAGCGGTGTCGACGGTGATGTCACGCTTGATGCCGAACGCCGTCTCCGCGAGATCCAGATCGAGGCGCAGCAAGGCGTCCGCGCCCGGGCGGACCCGGGTCCGCGGGCCACGGCTCGCCCCGCCACCTCCGAAGAAGGCGTCCATGATGTCGCCGAGCCCGCCGAACCCGGCGCCGAAGGGACCGCCCGCTCCCCCACCGCCCGGCGCCAGCGGATCGCCGCCCAGGTCGACGATCTGGCGCTTGTCGGGGTCGGACAGCACCTCGTAGGCGCGCGTGACCTCCTTGAAGCGCTCTTCCTCCGCCGGATTGACGTCGGGGTGCAACTCGCGCGCCAACTTGCGATACGCCCTCTTGATCTCCTCGGGAGAGGCGTCCTTGTGCACCCCGAGGATGGCGTAGTAGTCGGTGCTCACAAACCTGCCGATCGTTTGAGTAGTCGAAACGTCATCACGCGCTCGTCAGCCGCCACTGGCGACGACGACTGGAAGCTCACTCAGGGACCAAGAAGTTCGCCGACGTAGCGGGCGACGGCTCGCACCGCCGCCATGTTCGCCGGATAGTCCATGCGGGTCGGGCCGAGGACGCCCACCCCACCGAAGCCGTAGTCCGCCGACACCACCGACGTCGTTTGCAACCCCTCGACGTCGTTTTCCGCGCCGATGCGGACAGTGACAGTGTCGAGCTCACTGCTGGAACCCAACAGCCGCAGCAGCACCACCTGTTCCTCGAGGGCCTCGAGGACGGGGCGCAGGGTGTGCGGGAAGTCGAGCGTCGAGCGGGTGAGGTTAGCGGTGCCGGCCAGCAGAACCCGCTCCTCCGGGCGCTCCACCAGGCTCTCCAGCACGACGGCGACCAGCCCGGACAGGGTGCGGCGCAAGTGGGGGCGGCAGGTGTCGGGCAACTCGGAGACGGCGGCCGGAACGTCGACGAGGCGGCTGCCGTGCAGCGCCGAGCCCAGGATGCGGCGCAGATCCGCGACGTCCTCGTCGTCCACCGGGTCCGAGAGGTCGACCACCCGCTGCTCGACGCGTCCGCGATCGGTGATCAGGACGAGCAGCAGCCGGGTGGAGGTCATCGCGACGACCTCGACGTGACGCACCTCGGCGCGCGAGAGCGTCGGGTACTGCACCACTGCTACCTGGCGGGTGAGCTGCGCGAGCAGGCGCACGCTGCGGCGTACGACGTCATCGAGATCGATCGCGCCTTCCAGGAACGTCTCGATCGCGCGCCGTTCGGCGACCGACATCGGCTTGACCGTGGACAGCCGGTCGACGAAGAGCCGGTACCCCTTGTCGGTCGGCACCCGGCCGGCGCTGGTGTGCGGCTGGACGATGTAACCCTCCTCCTCCAGAGCCGCCATGTCGTTGCGCACGGTCGCCGGGGAGACTCCGAGCTGGCCGCGCTCCGCCACGGCCCTGGAGCCCACGGGCTCGTTCGTCAGCACGAACCCTTCGACAATCGCCCGAAGGACGTCGAGCCGTCGTTCCTCCAGCACCGGCGCACCTCCCGACCCATCTCTCCAGTGTCTTGGCACTCCTTTGCCCAGAGTGCCAAGTGTAAGGCGGGTGCGCGACCTGGGCCACCGTGAAGCGCCGGGACTGGCACGCACCTGCGCTCGCCGCGGTGTCCGGCGCGAAGCTCTTGTCAGGCGGCGGTGAGGCGGCGGACGACGAGGTCGGCGAGCAGCCGGCCCTGGCGGGTGAGGACGAAGCGTCCGGGCAGGCGGGAGAGCAGGCCCTCCTTGACGAGCTGCAGGGCCCGGATCCGGGTGGCTTCGTCGAGGTCGGCGGCGGCCAGCCCGGCGCGCAGCCGCACCTCGAGCATGAGCCGCTCGAAGCGGCGCTCGTCCGGCCCGAGCTGCTCGCGGGCAGCCGCGGGGCTTCGGCCTGACGCGAGCCGGGCGGTGTACGCGGCGGGCTGGCGGACGTTCCACCAGCGCACGCCCGAATCCCCGTCGCCGGCAAAGCTGTGCGCTCCGGGCCCGACGCCCCACCAGCTGCCCTCCGACCAGTAGCCGAGATTGTGGCGGCATTCCGCGCCCGGGCGCGCCCAGTTGCTCACCTCATACCAGTGGTAGCCGGCGGCGGCGAGCAGCTGGTCGGCAAGCTCGTAGCGGGTGGCCAGCACGTCGTCGTCGGGCGCCTCGACCTCGCCGCGTCGGACCTGGCGCGCGAGCCGCGTTCCCTCCTCCACCACGAGGGCGTACGCGCTGACGTGATCCGGGTCGAGGGCGATCGCCGCCTCGACACTGGCCGCCCAGTCGGCGTCGCTCTCGCCCGCGGCGCCGTAGATGAGGTCGACGCTGACCTGCTCGAAACCGGCCTCGCGAGCCCAGCCGACGGCCTCGGTGACGCGTCCGGGCGTGTGCCGGCGGTCGAGCGCCGCCAGCACGTGGGGAACGGCGCTCTGCATCCCGAACGAGATCCGGTTGATGCCGCCGCCGCGAAGTGCCCGAAGCCCCGCCGGAGTGACGCTCTCCGGGTTGGCCTCGGTGGTCACCTCGGCTCCCGGGCGCAGCCCGAAGGCGTCACGCGCCGCCGTCACCAAAGACACCAGGGCCGACGGCGCCATAAGCGTCGGGGTCCCGCCGCCGAAGAAGATCGTGTCCAGCGGCGGCGGCGTCGGCCCCAGCACGCGCCGGGCCAGCGCGATCTCGGCCAGCGCGGCGTCCAGCCAGCTCTGCGGGTCTCCCCCGCTGCCGGCCTCGCTCGGCAGGTAGGTGTTGAAGTCGCAGTAGCCGCAGCGGACCGCGCAGTACGGCACGTGCACGTACAGCCCGAAGGGCCCCGATCCGACGCCGGCACGGGCACTCGCGGGAAGCGACCCGTCGGTGGGGACCGGTTCGCCGTCGGGGAGCGCGGACGGCACCTAGCAGCCCATCAACGACAGGTCAGCCCTGCGGTGAGGTCTGCAGGGCCGCGATGAACGCCTCCTGCGGCACCTCCACGCGGCCCACCATCTTCATCCGCTTCTTGCCTTCCTTCTGCTTCTCCAGCAGCTTGCGCTTGCGGCTGATGTCACCGCCGTAGCACTTGGCCAGCACGTCCTTGCGAATGGCGCGGATGTTCTCGCGGGCGATGACCCGGCTGCCGATCGCGGCCTGGATCGGCACTTCGAACTGCTGGCGCGGGATCAGCTCGCGCAGCTTGGACGCCATCGACGTGCCGTACGCGTAGGCCTTGTCCTTGTGGACGATCGCGCTGAACGCGTCGACCGCCTGGCCCTGCAGCAGGATGTCGACCTTGACCAGATCGGCCACCTGCTCGCCGGCGGGGTCGTAGTCGAGGCTCGCGTAGCCGCGGGTGCGTGATTTCAGCTGGTCGAAGAAGTCGAAGATGATCTCGCCGAGCGGCAGCGTGTACTTCAGCTCGACCCGGTCCTCGGACAGATAATCCATGCCGCGCAGGGTCCCGCGCCGGCCCTGGCAGAGCTCCATCACCGTGCCGATGTATTCGCTCGGCAGCAGCACCATCGCATCGACGATCGGTTCGTAGACCTCGCCGATCTTGCCGTCGACCCAGTCGGCGGGATTGGTGACGTTGACCTCCGTACCGTCCTCCATGATCACCCGGTAGACGACGTTCGGCGCGGTCGAGATGAGCGTCAGGTCGAACTCGCGCTCCAGCCGCTCGCGAACGATCTCCAGGTGCAGCAGGCCGAGGAAGCCGCAGCGGAAGCCGAACCCGAGCGCCGCCGAGGTCTCCGGTTCGTACGTCAGCGAGGCGTCATTGAGCTGCAGCCGGTCAAGGGCGTCACGCAGGTCCGGGTACTGGTCGCCGTCGATCGGATACAGGCCGCTGTAGACCATCGGCCGCGGATCACGGTAGCCGCCCAGCGATTGCGCGGCCGGGCGTGCGGCACTGGTCATCGTGTCGCCGACGCGAGCCTCACGAACGTTCTTCACGCCCGGGATCACGTAGCCCACCTCGCCGGCCGAAAGCACCTTGTCCTTCTTCGGCTCCGGGCTGATCACCCCGACTTCGAGGACGTCGTGCGCGGCGCCGGTCGACATCATCAGGCACTTCTCATGGGTGGTCAGCGTGCCGTCGACGACCCTGACGTACGTGATCACCCCGCGGTAGATGTCGTAGACGCTGTCGAAGACGAGCGCCCGGGGAGGAGCGGCTAGATCCCCGGTCGGGTGCGGCACCTCGCGGACGATCTTTTCGAGCAGCTCACGGACGCCTTCGCCGGTCTTCGCGCTGATGCGCAGCACATCGGAGGCGTCGCATCCGATGATCGAGGCGATCTCGGCGGCGAACTTCTCCGGCTGCGCGGCGGGCAGATCGATCTTGTTCAGGACGGGGATGACGTGCAGCCCGGCCTCGACCGCGAGGTAGAGATTCGCCAGCGTTTGCGCCTCGATGCCCTGCGCGGCGTCGACCAGCAGCACGGCGCCCTCGCACGCCGCCAGGCTGCGGCTGACCTCGTAGGTGAAGTCGACGTGGCCCGGGGTGTCGATGAGGTTGAGGGTGTACGTCGCACCGTCGGCAGCCGCCCAGGGCAGCCGGACGGCCTGCGCCTTGATGGTGATGCCACGCTCGCGCTCGATGTCCATCCGGTCGAGGTACTGCGCACGCATGTCGCGCTTTTCGATGACGCCGGTGACCTCGAGCATCCGGTCGGCCAAGGTCGACTTGCCGTGATCGATGTGAGCGATGATGCAGAAGTTGCGAATCATCGCTTGGTCGGTGACCGGCACGCCTCACTCGTCTCGTCTGGATGTCCTGCTGGATGTCCTGGTACTCGGCTCTATCGTGTCACGGCAGGTAGCGGGCAAAGCCGCTCAACGGCGGCCGGAAACCCGCGGTGCGTAACCCGTGTAACCTTGGTCGTCGGCGCATGTGCTGGATCGTGCGCGAGCCCCTATAACTTGCCTTCGGAGTCGTCTCAGCGTGGCCAACATCAAGTCGCAGATCAAACGCATCCGCACCAACGAGAAGGCGCGGCTGCGTAACAAGTCGGTCAAGTCCGCCCTGAAGACGGCGGTACGCAGCTTCCGTGAGGCTGCCGACGCCGGTGACCGGGAGACGGCCGACGCCCGGCTGCAGGCCGCGTCGCGCGCTTTGGACAAGGCCGCCAGCAAGGGCGTGATCCACGTCAATCAGGCGGCGAACAAGAAGTCGGCGATGGCAAAGCGGGTCGCGTCGCTCTAGACATCCCACGGCGCCCCTGGCGCACCGGAACGGCCGTCATCCCTCGGGGTGACGGCCTTTTTGCTGTCCCGCCGGACAGCTCAGCGACGGCCTTCGCGGGCTTCGACGATCGCGAAGACGGCCCGCTCGAGTGCGTACGCGGCATCGGCAGCGCCGCCCTTGACGCCTTCATCCGCTTCGGCCACGGCGACAAACGCGTGGCGCAACGCCGAGTCGGGCCAGCTCAGGGCGAGCTTCTGGGCACGTTCCAGCTTCCAGTCCGCCATCCCCAGCGCCTTCGCCAGCTCGGCTCTGGACTGACCGCGCCGCTCTGACACGGTGCTGACCTTGGCGATCTCACGCAGGCCGCCGGCGAGGGCTGAGGGGATGAACACCGGCGGGGTGCCTACCTCAAGCGACTGGCGCAGCAGGGTCAGCCCCCGCTCGAGCTCACCGTTGAGGACGGCGTCGGCGATGTTGAAGCCCGTCGTCTCCGCTCGCCCCCGGAAGAGCTGCGCGACCGTCTCGTCGTTGATCAGCCCACGCGGCCCCGTGCTGGCCATGAGCTGCTCGACCGCGCCGGCGATCGCCCCGAGGTCGCTACCGACCGCCTCCACCAGCACTTTCGCGGCGTCGTCGGTGATCCGGCCCCCGTGTCGGCGGGCCTCGTCGGCGGCGAACTGGGCGCGCTTCCACGGGCTCGTGATGGGGGCGGCCTTCACCTCCGGGATCTTCAGCTTGCGCAGCGCGTTCACCAGCGCGGACGGGCGCCCCGTGGCCGTGATCACCACCGCCATCTCCGGCGCCGGTGCGTGGGCAAAAGCGCTGAGCGCGGTCGCGACCTCTTCCGGCAGGTCCTGCGCTCCCCGCACCACGGCCACTCGCCACCCGCCGAAAAGGCTCGGGGTGCTGAGTGTCAGCGCATCGTCAGCGCTGAACTGACCGGGCGAGTAGTCGTTGACCTCGGCCATCGGATCCGCCGCCCGGGCAGCGCCGACGACCGCCGAGATCGCCCGGCTGACCAGGAGGTCGTCGGTTCCGGTGATCAGGGTGACAGGCTGAGGTGGGGCGCTGGCAGTCATCGACCTCATGTTCGCACGAACCTCCGACAGGTCGGCGCGCAGCGCTGGACGTCAGCGGCGCCCCGCGAGCGTCGCCGCCGCCAGGATCACTGCGGTGAAGAGCAACGTTCGCCGCCCACCCCGGGTCCGCACCGCCACCACCAGTGCCGCTGTCACCAGAGCCACGCTCGTCAATCCGAGCGACCCCGACGGCGCCGTCACCGTGGCCAACGGCAAGTGAGCCGCCGTATGCGCCACGACGACCAGCCAGTGGCAGCCCGCACCCGCCGCCGCGCACAGCACTCCCGCGGCGCCCGGCGAGACCAGTGAGACGACTGCCGCCAGCAGCCCGAGCACCGTGGTGAACGGCACCGCGGGAAGCGCGAGCAGGTTCGCTGGGACCGCCGCGAGGCTCACCGTGCCGCTGATCGCGGCGATGACGGGCATGCAGGCGAGCTGCGCGGCGAGCGGGGTGGTCACTGCCGGCGCCAGCGGGACCAGCCGTGACGGCAACCTCTCCCGCAACGCCGCCGTCCACCCCGGCGCGAGGACCAGCAACGCCAGCGTGGCCAGCACCGAGAGCGCGAAACCGGCACTCGTCGCAAGGCCGGGCATGAACAGCACGAGCGCCGTCGACGTGGCCAGCAACGCGGGCAGCAGCGCCCGCTGCCGCCCCAGCGCGATCGCCGCCAGCGCGAGCAATCCCATGCCGGCAGCCCGCAGCACGCTCGGTGTCGGCCGGGCGAGCACGACGAAGCCGACCAGCGCAACGGCCGTCACGATTGCCCGCGTCCTGATGCTCAGCGCAGTCCAGCGCAGCAGCGCAAAGACGGCCGCCACCACCATGGCCAGGTTGGCCCCGCTTACCGCGGTCAGATGCGTCAGGCCGGCCTTCTGAAAGTCCATCGTGTCCTCGGCGGGCATCAGGCTGGTATCGCCGACCACGAGCCCGGGCAGCAGCCCCCGCTCGGAGCGCGGCAGCCCGGCGGCCGCTCGGCGCAATCCCGCCCGGATCCGCCCCGCCCAGCGCTGCAGCGCCGACGGCCCACGGATCAGCACCGGCCCGCGGTGCATCACCAACACGGCAGCCACCTCACTGCTGCGCGGTACCTGCAAGTCAGCCATCGCTGCCACCCGGGTACTCGGCAGGAGCTGCCGCCACGACGAGGCCGGGGCGATCACCAGGACCGGCAGATCGCAGGTCCAGCGTCCCTTCGACGTCTTGAGCACCCGAAGTCGCGCATGCACCAGGACTTCGGGCGCGAGGTGCGCCTTGGGCGGCAAGACTTGCGGATCGTTCGACATCGTCAGTACGACCTGAGCCGGAGCGCCCCGCCGCGCGAGTTCGGCCACCGGACCGCGGGTCAGCGACTCACGGCCCACCGACGCGACGAACATGCCCGCGGCGAGCAGCGCGAGACCCGTCGCCAGAACAGTCAAGCGCCGCGCCGCACCGGCCAGCGCGAGCAGGCACCCGGCGACCGGCCAGCAGACGGCCGGCGCCAGCAGCCCCCCGGCGAGAACGCCCGACCAGGCTCCGAGCGCTGCCGAGCCCAATCGCAGATCCGGCGGGGCCTTCGGGACGTCGGTCGTCTCCCGCCCGCCGACGGGCCGGCTCATACGCGCACCAGCGGCGCCAGGGCATCGAATTTCTTGCCGCCCAACCCTGAGATCTGCCGAAGCTGGTCGATCGACGTGAAGGCGCCGTGCGCGGTGCGCCAGTCCACCACCCGCTGAGCCAGCACCGGACCGATGCCGGGCAGCGTGTCGAGATCGCTCACCGTCGCCGCGTTCAGATCCAATGGCCCGGACGCCGCCGGGGAGCCCATCGCCTGACCGACTGCCCCCACCGGCTGGGGCTCGCCGACCACCACCTGCTCGCCGTCGATGAGCCTGCGGGCCAAGGACATTCCGACGGTCGACGTCGCGGGCAGCACTCCCCCAGCCGCGGCGATCGCGTCGGCGACACGAGAGCCGGCCGAAAGCTTCACCAATCCCGGGCGGCGCACCTTGCCCGCCACGTCGACCACCACGTCGGGAAGCGCGCTGGACACCGCCGCCGCGGGTGTGGCGAGCTTCGGCACCGCGACGCCGGGAACGACCGCAGCACGCTCGACGGCCGGCTTCGCCGAGGACGACCAGGCGAGCACCACCGCCACCGTCGCCGCGACCAGCGCGACCCCGGCCAAAGCCAGGGCACCGCGGACGCCGGGATCGAGGCGGGCGCCGCGCAAGGCTGGAGGCAACCGGTCGCGTAACAACTCGCGCATCGGCCCCCAGCGATCGACCGGCTCCAGCTCTCGCGCTGGGCCGTCCAGGCCGCCCGGAGTCCAGCCGCCGGGCGGTGTCTCGTCGGTAGGCATGCGGGCAAGCTACGAAGCTTCCAGCTCCCTACGGACGCCGGAAGCCGCGCCTGTGGATGACCCGCCTCGGACTACAGATCTAGCCCGCAACGATGTTGACCAGCTTCGGCGCTCGCACGATCACCTTGTGAACCGGACGACCATCCAGCGAGCGCTGGACTGCCTCGCTCGCCAGCGCGAGCTCCTGGAGCTCATTCTCGCTGATCGAGGGCGCCACCTCCAGCCGGTCGCGTACCTTGCCCGCGACCTGCACGACGCAGGTGACTGTCGATTCGACCAGCAGCGCGGGATCAGCCGTCGGCCAATTCTGCGCATGGACGCTGTCGCCGGCGGCGACGTCGTGCCCCAGCAGCGACCAGCATTCCTCGGCCGCGAACGGCGCGTAGGGCGCCAGCAGGATCGCCAGCGTTTCCAGCCCTTCCCGAGCCGGCTCGCCCGCCTCCACGGCGTGACCCAGCGCCCGGGTCAGCTCGTGCAGCCGGCTGATCGCGACGTTGAACCGGAACGACTCCACCAGCCGGGTCGAGTCGTCGACAATGCGCGCCACCGTGCGCGCCAGCGGTTGCGCCAGCGCTCCCTCAGGTCCCGACGCCCCCTCGCGCACGACCCGCACCGCGCGCGACAGGAACTTGGCGTGCGTGCCCGGAGACATGTCCGCCCAGTCGATGTCGTCCTCGGGCGGGCCGGCAAACAGCATCGTCAGGCGCACCGCGTCGACCCCGAAGCTGGCCAGTTCCGCACCCAGGTCGACCCCGTTGCCCAGCGACTTCGACATCGCCTTGCCCTGGTTGATGACCGAACCCTGGTTCAGCAGCGCGGTGAACGGCTCGGTGAAATCGACCATCCCCATGTCGTGCAGCACCTTGGTGAAGAACCGCGAGTACAGAAGGTGCAGGATGGCGTGCTCCACGCCGCCGACGTATTGCGCGACGGGCATCCACTGCCGCACTTCCTCCACGTCGAACGGGACCTGCTCGTTGCCGGGCGAGCAGTAGCGCAGGTAGTACCACGACGAGTCGACAAAGGTGTCCATCGTGTCGGTGTCACGCTCGGCCGCCCCGCCGCAGGATGGGCAGGTGGTCTCGACCCAGGCCCGATTGGACGCGAGCGGCGAGACGCCCTTCGGGTGCAGCTCCTCACCGCGCATGTCGGGCAGGGTGACGGGCAGCTGATCGTCCGGGACCGCAACGATGCCGCAGGCGGGGCAGTGCACCACCGGGATCGGGCAGCCCCAGTAGCGCTGGCGCGAGAGCAGCCAGTCACGCAGCCGGTAGTTGACTGCACCGGAGCCCAGTTCGCGGGCCTCCAGCTCCGCGGTGACCTTGGCAATCGCCTCGGCCTTTCCCAGCCCGTCGAGGGACCCGGAATTGATCATTACGCCGTCACCGGTGGTGGGGATCCCCGTCTCGGCGGGATCCGGCAGCCCGGTATCGACGACGACACGCACCGGCAGGTTGAAAGCTCTGGCGAAGTCCAGGTCGCGCTGGTCGTGGGCGGGCACGGACATGATCGCGCCGGTGCCGTAGTCGGCCAGCACGTAGTCGGCCGCGTAGACCGGCAGCTCCTCGCCGTTCACCGGGTTGATGGCGACAACGCCCAGGTTGACGCCCGTCTTCGGGCGCTCGGTGGTCTGGCGATCGATGTCGGAAAGCTTGCGCACCTGCCGGATGTACTCCTGCAGCTCCGCCCGCTGCTGCGGGGCACACAGCTCGAGTGCCAGTGGTGCATCTGCCGCGACGACGAAGAATGTCGCCCCGTACAGCGTGTCCGGCCGAGTCGTGTAGACCGTGACCGTGCGGTCGCCACCGGCCTGACCGTCCACCCCGCGGACCTTGAAGTCGACGTGAGCGCCGGCCGACCGGCCGATCCAGTTGCGCTGCATCGTCAGGACGCGTTCCGGCCAATGACCTTCCAGCGCCTCCATGTCGTCCAGCAGCCGGTCGGCGTAATCAGTGATCTTGAAGTACCACTGGGTCAGTTCGCGCTTGGTGACCTCATGGCCGCATCGCTCACAACGCCCGTTGACCACCTGCTCGTTGGCCAGCACGGTCTGGTCGTGGGGGCACCAGTTGACCGCCGAGGACTTGCGGTACGCCAGGCCACGCTCCATGAAGCGCAGGAACAGCCACTGCGTCCACCGGTAGTACTCGGGGTCGCTGGTGTGCAGCCGGCGACTCCAGTCGAAGCTCACCCCGAAGCGGCGAAAGGACGCGGCCTGCGTCTCGATGTTCTTGTAGGTCCAGTCGGCAGGGTGCTCGTTGCGCTGGATCGCCGCGTTCTCCGCCGGCAGACCGAACGAGTCCCAGCCGATCGGATGCAACACGTCGTAGCCGCGCAGCATCCAGTACCGCGCGACGACGTCGCCGATGGCGAAAGCCTCGGCGTGGCCCATGTGCAGATCGCCGGACGGGTAGGGAAACATGTCGAGCACGTACAGCTTCGGTCGGCCGGCCAGGCGGGCCCCCGAGGCGCGGTAGAGGTCCAGCTCGTCCCACACGTCGAGCCAGCGCTGCTGGCTTGCCTGCGCGTCGTAGGAATCAGCCCGCCCGGTCGGCGCTGTTCTGGGGCCGGTCACGTTCTCGCCTTTCAGCTTGTCCTGGCTGCGAACACGAAAAAACCCCCCGCGCACGGAGGGTCACCACGCTCGCCGGATGGTGTCAGCGCGGCTCGTGAACAAGTCGGGTTCGCACCGGACGCAGTCTACGCCGCAGGTGCCAGCACCGATTACGCTGACGCCGGTGCGGCTCGCCACCTGGAACGTGAACTCAGCCAAAGCCCGCCAGTTCCGGCTCATCGACTGGCTCGACCGGGCCCAGCCCGATGTCGCCTTCCTGCAGGAGACCAAGCTCGGCGACGCCGACTTCGACACCCTGTTCGCCGACGACCTGTTCCGCCGGGACTACCGCTACGCCCACGCGGGGCAAGGGCGGTGGAACGGGGTCGCGATCCTGTCGAAGGTGGGGCTCGACAACGTCACGGTCGGGCTCGGCCCTGCCGCAGGCCCGCTGGGCGAGGAGGCCCGCTCGGTGGGGGCGACCTGCGGTGGGCTTCGGGTCTGGTCGGTCTACGTTCCGAACGGGCGCACCATCGACGATCCGATGTACGAGGCCAAGCTGACCTGGCTCGCCGCCCTGGCCGACGAGGTCGCCGATGCGGTACCGAAGGGTCCGTTCGTCGTTGCCGGCGACTTCAACATCGCCCCCACCGACGTGGACGTCTGGGATCCGGAGGTGTTCATCGGCGGGACCCACGTGACCGCCCCGGAGCGCGCGGCGCTGGACCGGCTCAAGGAGCTGGGGCTGGTCGATCTCGTACGCCAGCGGTGGCCCGCCGATGTGCCGGTCTTCAGCTACTGGGATTACCGTGCCGGCGCCTTCCACCAGGACCTGGGCATGAGGATCGATCTGCTGCTCGGCACGCCCGCAGTCGCGGCGCGGTTGAAGGCGGCCTACACCGACCGCGCAGCCCGCAAGGGCAAGGACCCGAGCGATCACGCGCCGGTGATCGTCGACCTCGACGAGGCGCCGGACGGCGACATCGGCCCGGTAGTGCCGCCACCGTCGCTGAAGGGGTCCTCGACCAAGGGGCCGCGGCCGACGCGCCGCAGCTCGGCGGCGAGCGGCTGACGCGCCGTTCGTCAGCCGAACTCCGGCACCGGTGGCATCGGGATCGCCGGGGAGTCATCGTGCAGGGGCCGCGCTCCGGCGGCGAAACGCGCGCAGGCGCGGGTGTCCATGACGCGCTCGGGCGCCACCGCCTGCCGCGCACGCTCGCCCAGCGCGTCGAGCGGCAGCTCCTGCTGGCCCGCGATGAAGACGACGTTTCCGGTACGGCGACCACGCAGGACCCCCGGGTCGGCGATCGCGGCCAGCTCGGCGAACGCCGACTTCAGGGTGCTCACCTGAGCCCTCGCGTACATCAGCGGCGGCGAATCGATGACATTCAGGATGTAGAGGCCGCCCGGGCGCAACACCCTGGCGATCTCACGGGCTGCTTCCACGCTGCCCAGCGAGCCGGGCACCCGGGTGCCCTCGAAGGCGTCACCGACAACCAGTTCCTGGCTGGCGTCGGCGAGCCCGAGCAGGCCGAGCCGCGCGTCCTGCCGGTGGACCCTCAACCCCGCACCCGACCGCAGGCCGAGGTGGGAGCGGGCCAGGGTGAGCACGTCGGCGCTGATCTCGAAGACGACCTGGCGGGAGCGCGGTCGGGTGGCCCGGATGTAGCGCGGCAGGGTCGCCCCAGCGCCGCCCAGATGCACGGCGGCGAGGGGTCTGCCCTCAGGCCAGGCCACGTCGATCACGTCGCCGATCCGCCGGACGTAGCCGAAGTCCAGGAACGTCGGATCAGCAAGATCGACGTACGACGCGTCGATCCCGTCGATGAGCATCAGCCGGCCGTCGGGATTTTCCGGATCGCTGCGGATCTGCACGCCGCCCAGCTCGGCCAGGACGCTCGGGCGCCGTCGCCCCATCGCAAACGCCTAGCCGCGCAGGCACTCGGCGGAGATCGGCAGCGAGGTCGGGGGTCGGGCTTGCAGACCCAGCCGCCGGCCCCGGGGCGCCAGTCCGGACCGAGGTGCACGACGTACCACTGCCCGCGCCAGGAGATCATCGAGTCGATGGCGAACGACTTCTGCTGTCCACCCACCTCGTAACGCACCCGGGGGTACATGACCTGCCAGTAGCCGATCGAGTTGTACTCGACGCCCGGCGGAACCCAGTGCACGCCTGCGGCGGGCACGTCGACGCCGAGCACCGTCGCGCCGGGGCCGGCGCTGGTGACCAGCTTGTGATCGGCAATCACGTCGTTGCGGTAATCGTGGTAAAGCCGCGTATCGAAGTCACCGCCCGCATTGGAGAGTGTCTTGAGCTGCAGGTATGCCGTCCGGGGGAAGAAGAAATCGTTGCCGAGGCCGATGCTGCCGGACAGGACGTGGGTCCAGTAGCCGTGCAGCCGGGCCATGAAGTTCGCGTCGATCGCCGGTCGGGCCATCGTCTGCGGCAGCGTGCCCGGATCGATCGTCGGGGTGGGACTCGGGGTGGGACTCGGAGTGGGCGAAGGCGTCGGTGACGGCGCCGGCGAGGGCGTGGGCGACGCGGTCACGGCCGAAGTGGGCGACTGCGCGACGCCGAGCGCCTTGTCGCTGCTCGACCCGCAGCCCACAGCTCCGAAGGCCAGGGCAGCAGCCGTCGCGGCGACCCAGCGGTGACGGCGGACGCGATGCACGGCCTGGACTCTAGAGGCAGGCAGGCGGCAGCAGCAGCAGCAAGCCGTGGTCGGCTTCTTGACGAGGCCGAAGTAGGACTGCCAGGTCTCGCCGATCCTGGCCGAGCCAGTGCACGAGCGTGGTCAGGTCGCTGCCGAAGGTGTCGACCGAAACGTCGCCGCCGAAGATCCCCGCGAGCAGGACGATCGCCACCAGCGCGCCGGCCTGTCGGTGATGGTTCTCCTGCTCGGACACGGCAACGCGCTGACCCGGGCCCTGACGGCCGCCGCGAACAATCCGCCGCCGTTCTGATCGGTCACTGATCGGTCACTGATCGGTCACTGATCGGTCTTGGTCAGCCGGGTGTCATCGATGTCGGCGCCGTCATCCTCATCGTCGTACTCGTCGTCATCGAAGTCGTCGTACTCGTCGGCCAGTTCCGGGCGCACCGTGCCACTCACGGTCGCCGCCGTGACCACGAAGAAGAAGATCACGGTCAGCCCGTGCACGATCGTGCAGTACAGGCAGATCGCGTCAATGATGAACAGCTCCGCATACACCAGCCAGAGCACCATGGCCACGCCGCCGCCGGCCGCAACGAGGCGGGCGGCGCGCACGATCCGTTCCGGTCGCCGCCACGCCCAGGGCAGGCTCATCGCCGCCATCGCGACGAAGTAGGCGAGCCCGAGGACCGCGACCGGCATCCCCAGGAATTGCGACTGCGCGGAGGTGGTGACCTTGGCGCAGTTGACGACGCCATGGTCAGAGCAGGCCAGGTTGCGAGCGTCGGTGTAGTGCGCGTACGTCAAGTAGCTGGCGACGCCGATGCCGGCCAGGCAGACGAGCAGGCCGACTGGAGCCGCCCAGCGCGGCGCCTTCCAGCGGATGGCCTGCCCGGCCGCGCCGCCATCGCCGGCCTGACCGGTGGTCTCAGCTCTTCTGGGCATTCAGGATGCTCCGCAGCTTGGTGATGGTGGGATCGTTGCAGACCGAACCCGGCTTGCCATCCGCCACGTTGCAGATGGCGGCGGTCATGACGTTGGCCGTGCCCAGGACGCTCTTTCCGACGTCGGAGGTGGGATCCGCCGCGGCAGCCGCGATCTCATCAAAGGACTTGCCCACGAGCGGGTCGGGGTTGTAGCTGCCACCCTCGATGGTGTACATGTTGCCGAAATCGAGGAACGGAATGCCTCCTGAACCGTACTTCGCGATGATGGCTTGCCTGGGCCTCCGTGGGCGTCTGCAGCGCCGTGTAACGGCCGTCTTTCAGCTGGTTCGTCGCGGTCTCGACCGACTGAAATGCCAGGTAGGGGCTGCTGTAGGTGGCACCAAAGAAGCTGAATGTGGGGGTCGCCGGGTACAGCTCGGGCGCCGGCCCTGAGACCGTCTGCGCAAGGTTCGACCAGGTCCCGAAGCGCGAGAGTGCGACGACCAGCGGCCAGCGCTCAGAGGCGCAGTAGGGGCAGTACTCGGCGCCGCGTAGAAGACGCCGGGCTTGGCGTCGAACATCAACGCCGAGCCGCTGACCTTCTTCGGCGCGGTCAGCGCCTTGCTCGAATCCGACCTGGCCGAAGGTCGACGCCGGGATCGTCGTGACGGTCTTGACCGCTGCTGCGGGAGCGGCGGTGGACGCCGCGACCTTCTTGTCGCCCTTGGTCGCGTAGACGATCACCATGACGGCTACCACTGCAATCAGCGCCACAAAACTCCCGCCGATGATCAACATCCGGCGCCGCGCGTCACGCTTGCGCTGGAGCTCACGGCCTGCCGCCGCCCGGTCGCGGGCACTCATACGCTGTCGGCCGCCGCGCGGCGAGTCCGAGGAGCCACCGTGCGGCGAGTCGTTGGAATGGGTGGCCATCTCGTCTCCTGACGTACTGCGAGGCGGGATACGCCCGTCGAACGATCCCGCTGGCGCCGGACGTTCCCCTCGGCACTTGTATCGACCCGACAGCCGCGCCCGGAAGGGGACAAAGTCACGGCCACGCGCGAAGCTCAAGAAGGACCCGATCGGCGCGGAGCCGAGGTACGGCCATGACGGCCTACGCCGATGCGCAGGCCCGGTCAGGCACCTGATCGGCTGATCCGGGGGTATGACCCGCCCCCGCGTGGTATCCCTCACATCTGGCGAACTATTCGGCGTTACCCAGCGAACGCTCAGGTGAGGACATCGCTCGTCAGGGTGGCGAACGAAGTGTCGGGGGAGGCTCGCTGTGGCATCGGCAGGACGTGAGGCAGGGGCGGTAGGAGGCCCCGCTGACGACAGTTGCGCACGACGGCGCCACGTCGCCGTCGTCGGTAGCGGGATCGCCGGGCTGACCGCTGCGTACGTGCTGCAGCGCACCGCCGACGTCACCCTCTACGAGGCCGATCCACGCCTCGGCGGCCACTCGCACACCCACGACGTGGTGGACGGGGGCGTCGAGGAGTCGCTGACCTCACGCGGCGAGACCGGGCCGACCCTCGCGGTCGACAGCGGGTTCATCGTCCACAACTCGGCCACCTACCCCACCCTGCTGCGGCTGTTCGACGAACTGGGCGTGCAGACCCAGGACGCCGAGATGAGCATGTCGGTCTCCTGCGCCGGCTGCGGGCTGGAGTACGCGGGAGCGCGGGGCCTTGCGGGCCTGTTCGCCCAGCCCCGATCGCTGACGCGAGGCCGTTACCTGCGGATGCTCACCGAGGTTCCGCGCTTTCACCGGGCAGCCCGGCGGGTGCTGGCCGCCGGCGAGCAGCAGGCCGCTGCCGGCGACCAGACCCTCGACGAATTCCTGAACGCAGGCGGCTATTCGCCGTACTTCGTCCACCACTTCATCACCCCGCTGGTGGCTGCCGTCTGGTCGTGCGCGCCCGCCGAGGCAGGCCGCTACCCTGCCCGCTACCTGTTCACGTTTCTGCACAACCACGGCGCCCTGTCGGTCAGCGGATCGCCCACGTGGCGCACCGTCGTCGGCGGGTCACGCACCTACGTCGAGAAGGTGACCAAGGAACTCTCCGCGGTCCTCACCGCGACTCCGGTGCGCTCGGTGCGCCGGCTGCCGGACGGCGGTGTGCAGCTCGTCGACGATTCGGACACCGCCCTGGCCTACGACGCGGTCGTGATCGCCACCCACCCGGATCAGGCGCTGGCCATGCTGGCTGACCCGACCCCGGCCGAACGCGAGATCCTCGCTACTTTTCGCTACTCCGCGAACCACACGCTGCTGCATACGGACGCGAGCATTCTCCCGACGGCGAAGGCAGCGATGGCCTCATGGAATTACCGCCTGTCGTCCTGCCGTGACCAGGCAGCGAACGTCATGGTCAGCTACGACATGACCCGGCTGCAGAGGCTGCCCACCCCCACCCGCTACATCGTCTCCCTCGGGGCGCGCGACCGGGTGGATACGCGCACCGTCCTTGAGGAGATGGTGTACGAGCACCCGATGTACAACCCCGAGTCGCTGGCCGCCCAGCGCCGCCTTCCGGAACTGACGACGCCGAGCTTCGCGCTGGCGGGGGCCTGGCACGGCTGGGGTTTTCACGAGGACGGCGCCCGCTCCGGGCTGGCGGCAGCTCAAGCGCTCGGCGGGTCGTGGTGAGCGCTCTGCCGGCCGCGCCCGAGACGCCGCACGCAGCGCCGGCCGCTCGCAACCGTGCTGCGGCGATCTACGACGTCGAGATCCACCACGTGCGCACGACCCCGCTGCACAACGCGTTCCGCTACCGCAGCTACCAGTGGCTCGTCGATCTCGACGCGCTCCCCCGCCTTCCCGCGCTGCTGCGGCCGTTCGCCTGCTTCGACGCGCGTGACCACATGGGAGACCCGGCCCGCACGCTGCGCGAGAACGTCGACGCCTTCCTCGCCGGGCATGGCATCGACCTGCAGGGCGGGCAGATCAGGATGCTGGCGAATGCCCGGGTGCTCGGTCACGTCTTCAATCCTTTGACGGTCTACTGGTGCCACGACCCCAACGGCACGCTGCGGTGCGTGATCGCCGAGGTGCACAACACCTACGGCCAGCGCCACCGCTACCTGCTACACACCGATGAGCGCGCCCGGGCCGAGACCGCGCAAGCAGTTCTACGTCTCCCCGTTCTACGAGGTGGCGGGCCACTACACGATGAGCCTGCCCGAGCCGGACGAGCGGCTGCGGCTCTCGATCACCTTGCACCCGCCGAAGGGAGCGACGTTCGTCGCGAGCGTGCAGGGTCGCCGGCGTCCCGCCCGCGGTTTCCCCCTGGCCCGCGTGCTGCTCGGCCGGCCGTGGACGACGGCCGCGGTGTCGGTGCGTATCCGCCGGCAAGGAATCAAGCTGTACCTGCGCGGGCTGCCCGTGGTCGCGCGCCGCGACTCCTCCCTCCCCAAGGAGCACGGATGACCACCACGTCGAAGCGTTCCAGGGGGACGTCCGAATCGAACGCGCTTGGCTGCGCGACCCCGGCATCCGTCCCAGCGGAGCCAGCCCCCATCGACGCCACGCGCTGGCCCGATGTGGCTGCCGTTCCGGACGGTCGGCTACGCGCCGCCGTCGCCCGGCGCTTGTTCGCCGGGATCGCGCAACGGCTCGCCGTGCAGATCACGCTGCCGGACGGGGCTGTCTTCGGCGCAGGACGAGCCGGCGATCCCGTGATGCGACTGGTGCGGCCCGAGGCGTTCTACCGCCGGCTCGGGGCAGGCGGCCTCATCGGCTTCGGCGAGGCGTACATGGCCGGCGACTGGGAGGCCGACGATCTGGCCGGGTTGCTCACCGTCTTCGCCCGCCAGATGGCCACCCTCGATTCCTCCGCGCCTGCAGCGGCTGCGCGACCTGTCCCTGCAGCACCAGCCCCGGCTGCGCCGGGCGACCGCCGAGCGCGCGCAGCGCAACATCGCCCGTCACTACGACCTGTCGAACGAGCTCTTCGCGCTGTTCCTCGACGGTCGATGACGTACTCGTCGGCGCTGTTCGAGCAAACGCCCGGCGCCAACCGGGTCCCGCCACCGGCCACCGCCGACCGACTGCAACAGCGCAAGCGCGAAAGCTCGACCGGCTGCTGGACGGCACCGGCGTCGGCCCGGACACCCGGCTGCTGGAGATCGGCACCGGCTGGGGGAGCTCGCACTCCGGGCAGCCCGCCGCGGCGCGGCTGTCACGCTCGATCACCCTGTCGGAGCAGCAGCGCGAGCTGGCGCGCCAGCGAGTCGCCGACGCCGGAGTCGCCGACCGGGTGGCCATCGAGCTGTGCGACTACCGGCAATGCCGACCGGCACCTACGACTGCGTGATCAGTCGTCGAGATGATCGAGGCCGTCGGCTACGAGTTCTGGCCGATCTACTTCCGCACTCTCGACCGAGCGGCTACGCCCGGGTGGCCGGGTCGGGCTGCAGGCGATCACCATGCCGCACGACCGCATGCAGGCCTCACGCGATACCTACACCTGGATCCTGAAGTACATCTTCCCCGGCGGCCTCATCCCTTCGGTGAAGGCTATCGAAGGCACGGCCGCTCGCGACACGCGCCTCACGGTGATCGACCGCCACGATTTCGGGCCGCACTACGCCCAGACCCTGGCGATCTGGCGAGAAGCGTTTGATGCGGATGCCGCGGCCGTCGAGGCACTCGGCTTCGACGCGACCTTCCGCCGCATGTGGAGCCTCTACCTGGCCTACTCGGAGGCCGGCTTCCGGTCCGGCTACCTGGACGTCTACCAGTACATCTTCAGCAAGTAGAACCCCACCAATGAGGAACGGCGATGACCCTGCTCACCGAACGCCCGGCTCCCGCACCGGCGGCACCCGCAGCGACCGGGATCGCAGCGCAGCTAGAGGCGCTGGTCGGTCCCCTGTTCGGCGGCGGGCTGCCGTTCCGGCTCCGGGCCTGGGACGGAAGTGAAGCCGGCCCGGCCGGCACCCCCGTCGCCATCCTGCGCTCCCCCGCAGCCCTGCGCCGGCTGCTGTGGTCGCCGGGCGAGCTCGGCCTGGCCCAGGCTTACGTCACCGGCGAGCTCGACGTCGACGGCGATCTGCAGTCGGCGCTGGAGAGCGTGTGGGCGACAGTCCGCGAGCGGGGGCTGACCGGTCGCCGGCTCTCGGCCGCGCGAGCTGGCGAAGGCCGCCCGCACAGCGCTGCACCTCGGCGCTGTCGGCCGGCGGCCGCCGGCACCCGCATCGCAGGCCAAGCTGAGTGGCCGGCTGCACACCCGGCTGCGCGACCGGTCGGCGATCTCGCCACCACTACGACCTGTCCAACGACTTCTACGCCCTGGTGCTCGACCCGCGGATGGCGTACTCGTGCGCGCTACTGGACCAGCGACGATCCGGAGTACGGCGCTGGCCGACGCCCAGCGAGACAAGTTCGACCTGGTCTGCCGCAAGCTCGGCCTGCAGCCCGGTCAGCGGCTGCTCGACGTCGGCTGCGGCTGGGGCTCGCTCTCGCTGCACGCAGCGCAGCACTACGGCGTCAGCGTCACCGGCGTCACCTTGTCTCGCGAGCAGCAGGCGTTCGTCGTCGCGGCGCGTCCGCCGACGAAGGGGCTGGCCGACCGGGTCGACATCCGGCTGCAGGACTACCGGGACGTGAGCGACGGCCCGTACGACGCCGTCGCCTCGCTCGAGATGGGCGAACACGTCGGCGAGGCGAACTACCCGGTCTACGCCGCGGCCGCTGTATCGCCTGCTCGCCCGAGGGCCGGCTGCTGCTGCAGCAGATGTCACGGCAGGGCGCGCACCCCGGCGGCGGCGCGTTCATCGAGTCGCTACATCGCGCCGGACATGTCCATGCGGCCGGTCGGCCAGACCATCGACCTGCTGGAGTCCGCCGGCTTCGAAGTGCGCGACGTGCATGCCTTGCGCGAGCATTACGTACGTACGGTGGCGGCCTGGTACGAGACATTCGAGCAGCGCTGGAAGGAGGCGGTCGCGCTGGTCGGCGAGGAGGTCGCTCGCGTGTGGCGGCTGTACTTCGTCGGCGGCGCCCTCGCCTTCCAGGAGGGACGGATGGGTGTCGACCAGATCCTCGCTGTCAAGCCCGGGCCGGCCGGCTCGAGTGGCATGCCCGCCACCCGCGGTGAGTACGCGAACTAGCACAGGACGGAGGACCCCTTGGTCGCGGCGCCGCTAGCCCAGTCCGACTTCGCGACCACCCCGTTCCTCGAAGGACTGGCGGTCACGCTGGCCGCCGTAGCCGTCCTGATGGCGATCACCTTCGCCGTGGCGATGTGGCGCGGTCACCACAGCGTCATCGACGTGACGTGGGGGCTCGGCTTCGTCGTCGTCGCGCTCACGTCGCTGCTGGTATCGAGCGGCCACGGCTGCCTGACGCGCCGCGCTCTGGTGGCCGGCCTCACCACCGCCTGGGGACTGCGCCTCGCCCTGCACATCGGGCGGCGCAACTGGGGCAAGGGCGAGGACCCGCGCTATGCCGCATTGCTCGCCAAGGCACCCGGAAACCCGCTGCTCTACGCGCTGCGGATGGTCTACCTGACCCAGGCCGTCATCATGTGGTTCGTCTCGTTGCCGATCCAGGTGGCGATGTACGAAGGCTCCCGCCCGGGCGTGCTGACCTGGGTGGGTACGGCCGTCTTCGCGGTGGGACTGACGTTCGAGACCGTCGGTGACTGGCAGCTCACCCGTTTCCGCAGCGACCCGGACTCCCAGGGCCAGGTCATGGACCGTGGCCTGTGGCGCTACACCCGGCACCCGAACTACTTCGGTGACGCCTGCGTCTGGTGGGGGCTCTACCTGATCGCCGCCCAGCAGTGGCAGGGTGCGCTGACCGTCCTGTCGGCCGCCGCCATGACCTACACCCTCGCGAACGGCACCGGCAAGCCCACCCTGGAGAAGGGGATGGCCGAGCGGCGCCCGGGCTACGGCGAGTACGTCAGGCGCACCAGCGGCTTCATCCCGCTGCCGCCCCGAAAGTAAGGCCGCAAAAGCGCGCGGACGTTCAGGCCGCGGTTCCGCTGAGCATCACGTCGGAGGGCTGAGCGGGGGCGCTGCGGCCCGGCTCGTAGGAGATCGCCAGCTGGCGGATCTGCGACGTGCTGAACGGCAGCTGGTCCGTGGTGAGCTGGACGGGAGCGCCGCTACGGACGTCGAAGGTGACGACTGACCGGCGCTGACCCTGCGCGTTGGCCGCCCACAGCACGTAGACGCTGCGCGACCGGTCGTTCACCGGCAGGCCGCTGGCCAGCAGGTACACGCCCTTGCCGGTCATCACGGCTTTGGCCAGGCTGGTCCCGGTCGCGCCCTTGAGCGTCATCTCGTGGGCGTCGGGTTGGAGCAGCCACTGAGCCAGCGCGGTGCTGGCGGTGGTCGCAGACCCATGATGGGAAGCCGCCAGCGTCACCGGGACCGCGACACCGACCCCGACCGCAGCAGCGAGAGCTCCGACGGCGAGCCGCTCGCGCAGCCGCCGGCGCCCGGCGGCCTGCCTGCGGGGAGCCGGCGGCGCAGCAGGCGGCGAGACGGCGGTAGGCGGCCGGGGTGCGGCGATGGGATCGGGATCGGGCGCGGGTAGTGGACGGGGCTCGGCCGCGGCCGCGGCCAGGATGCGCTCGCGAAGTCCAACGGGTGGGGCCTCGGGCTCGAGCAGGTCGGCGAACGACGCCCCCAGGGACGCGGTGTCGGCGACGAGCCGGGCACAAGAGCGGCAGGCCAGCACGTGGGCGGAGAGCCGCTGCTCGTCCTCCGGTTCGAGCGCGTGCAGGGCGTAACCGGCGGCGAGCGCTTCGAAGTCGGCGTGTTCGGGCGTGCCGGATCGCCCCGCGCCGTCACTCATCGAGTTCACCCACGCTGTAGCGGGAGCCCAAGGCTGCGCGTAGTGCGCGTACCCCCGCGAGCATGCGGGTCTTCACAGTGCCGAGCGGGGCTCCCGTCAGCGCAGATATCTCCCGCTGGGTGTAGCCCTGGAAATAGGCGAGCAGCAACACTTCCCGCTGCGGGGCGGGGAGCTGCTTGAGCGCCTGGCGCACATCAGCGCCGGCAAGCTGGGCTTCGGCCTGCTCCGCCGTGCCTGCATCGCCGGACGGGAGCTCGACCAGCCCCTCGTCGGAGGCCACCCGGCCCCGGCGTTGGAGCGCCTCCCGGCGCAGCACGTCGACCGCCCGGCGATGGGTCAGCGTCAGCAGGAAGGTAGCGAGGCTGGCGCGCGAGGCGTCGAAACGCTCGGGCGCCCGCCACAGGCCCAGCAGGGCCTCCTGAACGGCATCCTCGGCGAGATTGGCGTCGCGCAGCAGGCGCCGGGCCAGCGCGTAGCACCGGCCACCGTAAGCGTCGTAGATCTCGGCGAGGGCCTGAGGATCGCCCGCACCGAGACGGTGAAGCAGGGTCTCCTGATCGACGCGGCGGCGGTCTCCTGACCCGAGCGTGGGGGGAGACGGCACGGTGACAGTCTGCGCGACGCAGGACATACCTGTAATTCGTCAGGTGGGCGGTTCCGGTTCATTCGGGCAGGCGAGGTGCCGGCCGGCCCGGACTAGCGGCGCAGCACCTCGCCGCGAGTCCCGATGCCCGGCGCTGGACGCGCAGCCTGGGCGCAGCCACTGATGAGCAGGATGGCGGCGAGCGCGCCGACACCGGAAAGGAAGCCGGCCGCGACCCCGATCACGACCGACCCGGCGACATCACCGATGCCGGCGCCGATCAGGATGTAGGCGCCGACCAGCACCAACGCGCCCTCTACGAGGTGCCGCAGGCGCGCTTCGGACGTCGCTGCGGCAACGCCGGCGGACGGATGCGGGAAGGCCGTGCCCACGGCCACCACCGGAGGGGATGTAGCCACGGGACCCACCGGAGGGGCGACCCGGGTCAGCGGTGGAAACGGCGGATGGGTCGCGGGGATGGCGAATGTCGAGGCGGGCAACGAAGACGGCACCGCGCTTCTTCGCAGGTCCACATGAGCCTCCTACCCGGATGTGACCCAGCTTTCTCACGAAGAATGCAGGAATTTTCGATCAGATCGCGACAAGTACCCGCGTTTGACGGTCGTGTCGCCACTTGGTAGACCAAAGATGTGCCCAGCCAGATACCGCTGGTCGACTACCTCGTGCTGGGTGATCATCCGCATCTCGTGGCCCACGAGTGCACCAGCTGCGGCGCCAGGTACTTCGACCGTCGTAACGCCTGCGCCTCCTGTGGAGGCATCCACTTCACCACGGCTGACGTGGCCACCGAAGGCGAGGTCCGCGCGTTCACCATCGTCTCGATGGCGGCGCCGGGCATCCCGGTGCCTTTCGTCGCGGCCGTGGTCGACTGCAAGGGCACCAGCGTGTCCGCCAACGTGATCAATTGCCCGCCGGATCCCGAGCACATCAAGCTCGGGATGCAGGTCAAGCTCGCCACCTTCTCGCTCGGCGACGACGCGGCCGGTACCGAGGCCATCGGCTTCGGTTTCGAGCCTGCCTGATCCACCCCGCTGGACCCATCCCGTAAGGGCATCCCGTCAAGGGCGAAAGGTGCGCACATGAGTGAGAGCGTCTGGATCCTCGGCATCCACATGACGAAGTTCGGCAAGCACGTCGACAAGGACCCGGTCGACCTCGCCGCGGAGGCTGCCCTGGGGGCGCTCGGCGACGCGGGCGTGGCCATGAAGGACATGGGTGTACTCGCGGGCGGCCACCTGATGGGTGCGGCCGGCGGCATCGGCCAGCAGCTGCAAAAGCAGATCGGCCAGACGGGCATCCCGGTCTTCAACGTCGCCAACGCGTGCGCCACCGGCGCGACGGCCCTGCGCACCGCCGTCATGGCCGTCAAGGCCGGCGAGTGCGACATGGGCCTGGCGTTCGGGGTCGAGAAGCTGTCCGGCGCCGGGCTGCTGGCCGGCGGCTCGGCGAAAGCCGACAACCCGGAGTGGACCCCGTCCGGCCGGGTCGGCGCGGTGGCGGGCATCGACGGCCGCATCGGCACCCAGACCATGCCGGGGGTCTTCGCCCAGATCGGCATGGAGTACGGCCACAAGTACGGCGGCACGAGCTTCGAGCTGTTCGCGCGCATCAGCGAGAAGAACCACGCGCATTCGACGCTGAACCCGCTGGCCGCCTACCAGAAGCGCTTCACGCTCGACCAGATCATGGGCGACATCATGATCGCCTACCCCAACACCCGCCCGATGTGCTCGGCGAACTGCGACGGTGCCGCTGCGGCAGTCGTCGTCAGCGACGCGAAGCTGAAGACCCTGTCGCTCGAGCAGCAGCGCCGGGCCGTGAAGATCTCAGCCTCCATCCTCACCAGTGACCCCTGGGAAGAGGCCTGCCAGGTGTTGCCGAACGTCAACACGCTGACCCGCAATGCCGCCCAGCAGGCCTACGACCAGGCGGGGATCTCGCCAGGCGACCTCGACCTGGTCGAGCTGCACGATTGCTTCGCCACGGCCGAGCTGGTGCACTACGACAACCTGATGCTCTGCGAGCAGGGCGGGGCAGTCGACTTCTTCGAGTCCGGCGCCACCTGGCGTGATGGCAAGACCCCGGTCAACGTCTCCGGCGGCCTGGAGTCCAAGGGCCACCCGATCGCGGCGACCGGTATCGCCAACATCTGGGAGGTCTGCCACCACCTGCGCGGCGAGGCGGGCGAGCGTCAGATCGAGGGCGCGAAGACGGGCCTGGCTCACGTCATCGGTCTCGGCTCCGCGTGCGGCGTGCACGTGCTGGAGAAGTCAGCTCTCTAGTCCCGGCCGCCGTCGGTCGGGGCAGACGATCGAGTGCCAACCAAGACGGCAGCGTTTTCGGAGCGGGCAGACGATCTGTTGCCCTCGATCCCCACCAAGGTCAGCCATCAGATTGTCTGCCCGCCCGAAAAGCGGTCCCCTCTTCCAGGGCATCGCATTGTGTGCGCCGCGGATTCCTAGGCGCTGGTGAGCGCCTGGTCGGCGCGTGCGGCGTCCCGGGCAGCATTGCGCTCGTCGATCAGCGCCTTGCCCGGGCCGCTACGGAAGTACGGGATGACGTGCTCGCCGATGTTGCGGATGGTGTCCATCATCGCGTCCTGCGGGATGGTGCCCATCTGGTTCAGGAAGAGGATCTCGTCGGCGCCCGCGTCGATCAGGCGGGCGACGTAACCGATGCAGTCCTCGACCGTGCCATAGGCGTGGTTGGGGTTCAGCAGCGCCAGCGACGGGTCGGAGAAGTCAACGGTCACCCGCTCCGACCCGATGGTGGTGGAGATGATCTGCGTGCCATCGCCGGTCGTGGTGGTGACGTCGTCCGGCCACTCTTCGGGCTTGGGGAGCGGGGTCTTGCCGCCGCTGGCCCAGTGGCCGATCGATTCCATGAAGAAGCGCTGACCCTTGATGCCGAGCCGGCGGGCGCGCTGCCCGTCCTCGAGCACGACCGCCGGGCACAGCGCGGCGAAGTGCTCGTTCGGGAAGTAACCGACCTGCTGCTCGGGATCACGCTTGGCGAAGGCCTCGCGGTAGATACGATTCTTCTCCGCTACGGCATCGGGACCGCCGAACCCGAGCACCAGCGCGCCGATCCCCCGGTCCGCCGCGTCCACGAGGCTGTCCTGGTGCGTGCAGGCCATGTAGAGCCGAGGGTGCGGTGACTGCAGCGGCTTCGGGTGCACCGGGCGCGGCGGCACGTCGATGTACTCGCCGTGGTGCTCGACCACGTCTTCCATCCAGACAGCGCGGGATAAGCTGCATCGACTCGGCGATCATCGGCCGGATGCTCGTCGATCTGGTAGCCGAACGTGCCGGACTCCTGCTGGGTGCCCCCCTTGCCGAAGCCGACCTCGAGGCGGCCGTCGGACAGCATGTCGAGCGTCGCGCAACGCTCGGCGACCTTGATCGGGTGGTTCATCTGCCGGCGGCAGGCAGACGACACCGTGACCGATGCCGATGCGGCTGGTCGCCCCGGCGACGTAGGCCAGCAAGGTCTCCGGCGCGCTCATGTGCGCGTACATCGTCAGCGCCGTGTGCTCGACGGCCCAGATGACGTCGAAGCCGACTTCCTCGGCGAGCAGCGCCTGCTCGCGCACCTCGCGGAAGATCTGGTGGTCTCCCTCGCGGCTCGGGTTGGCGGTCTGAGCTTCGTAGATCAGGGAGAATCGCACCGGGTAACGCTCCTTCGGTCTGTACGGCTGGCAGGAGCTATCCTGTAGCCACTGGCTACACCTGTCAAGGAGGTCGTGCGAGATGTCCGCTCCGGCGCGCCCCACGGGTCGCGACGCGATCACCGACGCAGTCCTGGACGCCGCCGAACGGCTCTTCGCGGCGGCCGGGCCGAACGATGTGTCGCTGCGAACGATCGCGCAGGAGGCGGGGGTCACCTACGGGCTGGTCTACCGCCACTTCGGCACCAAGGACGAGTTGCTCGAAAGGCTGCTGGCGCGTTACGCCGACCGCTGGCAGGAGCACCTCGGCGCGGAACCCGACTACGAGCGGGCGCTCGAGGACCTGATGGGCGAGAGCTTCGATACCGGGCCCTACCTTCGGTTGCTGGCCTGGAGCCTGCTGACCGGCGCGAACGATCGCGAGGGCGAGAGCTACCGGCGCCACACCACGCTCGACGAGCTCCCTGCGCTCGCTCCCGGAGCGGGCCCGGACGCCGAGCGAACGGCCCGCTTGCACACCGCAGGTGCGCTCGCGTTCGCCTTCGGCTGGCGGTTCTTCAACCCGTTCATCCGGGCGGCGTTGCACTTCGACGACGAGGATCCCGACGCGCTCCAGGCCGCGATCCGCGAGCAGCTCCGCGAGCTCGTCAGGTGAAGCCCTCCTGTGGTGCGGACTCGTAGGTGAGGACCTTGTCCTTCAACGCGTCCGCAGCCAAGGTTACTGGCGAGTTACGCTCGTCGCTGGCGCAAGAAGCGCTCGAAAACAGACCGGGGGCAATGCACATGACGCCACTCACTCGCCGCGGGCTGATGGCCGGAGCCGCAGGTTCCGCGGCACTGCTCGCGATGGAGGCGTGCGGCTCGAGCAGCTCGGGCAAGGCGTCGCCGTCCGCGAAGCCCTCGGCCTCAAACACACCCAAGGCAGCGGGGATCGGTGGCATCACCGACCCGTCGAAGGCGCCGTTCGACACCGTCGTCGTGCTGATGATGGAGAACCGCTCGTTCGACCACCTCCTCGGCTGGATGCCCGGGGTGAACGGCAAGCAGGCGGGCCTGAGCTTTCCCGGTTACAAGACCGGGACGTTTCCCACCACCGCGCTCGGGTCGAACACCCAGGCGTGCGGCGACAAGGACCCCGCCCACACCTGGCAGGCCATGGTGCAGCACTACAACGGCGGCAAACTCGACGGCTGGCTCAAGACCCAGTTCACCGGCGACCAGTTCCCCATCGGCTACTACGAAGAGGCCCAGGTCCCGATCCTCGGCGCGCTGGCCCGCGGCTACACGCTCTTCGACGCCTACCACTGCTCGCTGATGGACGCCACCTGGCCCAACCGCTTCTACCAGCTCTGCGCGGCCACCGACGTCGATGCCACCGGACTCTTCCCGGCGGCTGGTGGAAAGCGCCCGTCCAACCTGGAACTGGCAATTTTCGACCGGCTCCGCGATGCCAAGCTCACCAGCGGGTACTACACCTGGGGTGAGCCGATGACCGAGCTGTTCTCCTCCAAGAAGTATGACGACATCACCTACCCGAAGGACGAGTTCTTCACCGCGGCCGCGAAAGGCACCCTGCCGAACGTCACGTTCATCGACCCGGACTACACGACGCGCTCGGAGTTCCTCGGCACCTCCAACGACATGCATCCGCACGGTGATCTGCAGGCCGGTGACAGCTACATCGGCGAGGTCTACAACGCGCTCAGCAAGAGCCCGCAGTGGGAGCGCATGGTCTTCATCCTGAACTTCGATGAGAACGGCGGGTTCTACGACCACGTGCCGCCGCCGGCCTGCATCGACAACAACGTCAACCCCAACCCGGGCCCGCACCCGAACTACAAGCGGCTCGGATTCCGGGTGCCGGCGATCGCGATGGGCCCCTACGCCCCCAAGAAGGTCGAGACAGCCGGCCCGTACGAGCACTGCTCGATCCTGCGAATGATCGAGTGGCGCTGGGGGCTCGCACCCATGACCGCTCGTGACGCCAACGCGAAGAACCTCGCCGAAGCGCTCGACTTCACCAACAAGCGCGCCCCGCTCACGCTGCCCGCCTTCACCCCGGCGACGTCGCCGGCATGCCCGAACCCGCAGCTGGCACTCGCCTAGTCCCCGCCCTTCGCTCGTGAGGGATCCACGTTTCACGCGCCGGAAACCTGTTTGGCACATCGCACACCTAGCTTTGCAACGACCGGCGCGGGCCCTGAAACCCTTCCGCACTGCCCTTTCGTCAACGAGCGAATTCGAGGAGTGACCCATGCGTGGAAGTAGTGCTCGGCAGGAGGCGATCAGCGCCGTCAAGGCGTATGAGCCCCCCGCAGCCAGCTTCGCGCCGGCGGAGGTGCCCGGAGAGATCTTCGGGGAGAACGTCTTCAGCAAGTCGGTCATGCAAAAGCGGCTGCCGAAGGCGGTCTACAAGTCGGTCATCGCGACGATCGAACACTCCAAGCCGCTCGACCCGAGCGTGGCTGATGCCGTCGCCGTTGCCATGAAGGACTGGGCGATGGAGAAGGGCGCGACGCACTATGCACACGTCTTCTACCCGCTCACCGGACTGACGGCGGAGAAGCACGACAGCTTCCTCGAGCCCGGTGGAGACGGCTCGTCGATCGCCGAGTTCGCCGGCAAGACCCTGACCCAGGGCGAGCCTGATGCGTCGAGCTTCCCGAACGGCGGCCTGCGCGCGACGTTCGAGGCCCGCGGGTACACCGGCTGGGACGTCACCAGCCCGGCCTACGTGCTGGAGAACCCGAACGGCAACACCCTGTGCATCCCCACCGTCTTCGTCTCGATGACCGGTGACGCGCTCGACCACAAGACGCCCGCTGCTGCGCTCGCAGCAGGCGATGGCGGCTCAGGCGGAGCGTGTCCTGAAGCTCTTCGGGCACGAAAACCCCGACGCGGTGGTCTCTTTCGCCGGCGCGGAGCAGGAGTATTTCCTGCTCGACAAGAACTTCTTCTACAACCGCCCGGATCTGCTGAACTCGGGACGCACGCTGTTCGGCGCGAGGCCGCCGAAAGGTCAGGAGTTCGACGACCACTACTTCGGCGCGATCCCCGACCGGGTGCTGGCATTCATGCTCGATTGCGAGCGCGAACTGTTCAAGCTCGGCATCCCGGCCAAGACCCGTCACAACGAGGTCGCGCCCGGCCAGTTCGAGATCGCTCCGGTCTTCGAGCGTTCCAACGTGGCCGCCGACCACCAGCAGCTGCTGATGGTCACCCTCAAGAGGATCGCCCACAAGCACGGCATGGAATGCCTGTTCCACGAGAAGCCGTTCGAGGGCATCAACGGCTCGGGCAAGCACGTCAACTTCTCGCTGGGAAACGCGACGGAGGGCAACCTGCTCCTGCCGGGCGACAACCCGCATGACAACGCGCAGTTCCTGGTGTTCTGCGCGGCGGTCATCCGGGCGGTGCACAAGTTCGGCGGCCTGCTGCGGGCGTCCGTCGCATCAGCCACGAACGACCACCGGCTCGGCGCGAACGAGGCACCCCCGGCGATCATCTCGATCTTCCTGGGCGACCAGCTGACCGACGTGTTCGATCAGGTCGCCAAGGGTGGTGCCACCTCCTCGAAGGAGAAGGGCACCCTGATGATCGGGGTCGACACCCTCCCCGTGCTGCCGACGGACCCGGGCGATCGCAACCGCACCAGCCCGTTCGCGTTCACCGGCAACCGTTTCGAGTTCCGCGCGCCGGGCTCGCTGCAGTCCATCGCGGGACCGATGGTCACGATCAACACGATCCTGGCTGAAGCGCTCGACTTCATCGCGACCGAGATCGAGGCCCACCTGTCGGACGGGGCCGAGTTCAACACGGCGGTGCAGAAGGTCCTCGAGGACATCATCACGATGCACGGCAGCGTGGTCTTCAACGGCGACGGCTACTCCGAGGAGTGGCAGGTCGAGGCCGCCGCCCGCGGGCTGCCCAACCTGCGCACCACGCTCGACGCGCTCCCGGTGCTGCTCGAAGAGGATTCACTCGAGCTGTTCAGCCGCTACGGCGTGTTCAACCACCGCGAGCAGCACAGCCGCTACGAGATCGCCATGGAGCACTACGCGCTCAGCATCGCCGTGGAAGCCAAGACGACGCTCGAGATGGGTTCGACGGTCGTGCTGCCGGCGGCCGTCCGCTACCAGACCGAGCTGGCTACCAACGTCGGCGCGTTGAAGGCCGTCGGGATCGAGGCGGACCGGGGCCCACTGGAGCGGCTGACAACGTTGGTCAGCGCGCTGCGTGACGGCCTCGCCGAGCTGGGCTCCGCACTGTCGCACTCGGCATCGGGCGTGCTGGCCGAAGCCGAGCACGCCCGCGACGAGCTCCTGCCGGCCATGAACGTCGTGCGCTCGGCTGCGGATGCGCTCGAGGGAATCGTCGCCGACGACCTCTGGCCGCTTCCGACCTACCAGGAAATGCTCTACATCCTCTAGACCAGCCACGTGGTCAGCCACGTGGTCAGCTGAAGCATCGGAGCACCACACCGGGTATGCAGGTGCCATGACTGCCACGACGGGGCCTCGCACCATCCTGATCACCGGCGCTACCGACGGCCTGGGCCGCGCCGTCGCGAGGAGTCTGGCGGCCGCAGGAAACCGGCTGATCCTTCATGGTCGCGATCCGCAGCGGCTCGAATCGATGGCCGCCGAGATGGAGAAGATCGCCGGCGGCCCCGCGCCGGAAACCGTGCTCGCCGACCTCGCGGAGCTCAGCCAGGTACGCCGGCTCGGCGAGCAGGTGGGCGCGCTGACCGACCGCCTGGACGTCTTCGTGAGCAACGCAGGCATCGGCTCGGGAGCACCGGACGGTCGCGAGCGCCAAGTCAGCGCTGACGGCTACGAATTGCGTTTCGCGGTGAACTACCTCGCGGGCTTCGATCTGGCGCTGCGGCTCCTCCCCCTGCTGAAGGCGTCCGGGTCGGCCCGCATCATCAACGTCGCCTCGCTCGGGCAGGCGCCGATCGATTTCGACGATGTGATGATCGAGCGTGATTACAGCGGCTCCCGCGCGTACGGGCAGAGCAAGCTCGCTCAGATCACCACCGGCTTCACGATGGCCGAGCGCCTCGACCCGGAGGTGGTAACGGTCAACAGCCTGCACCCGTCCACCCTCATGCCCACGAAGATGGTGGTCGCTGAGTACGGGCGCAGCGTCGACACCTTGGAAGAGGGCGAGGTGGCCACCCGCCGGCTCGTGGAGGACCCGCAGCTGCACGGGGTGACCGGAAGGTTCTTTGATCGCCTGCGCGAGGCGCGCGCCCATGAGTCGGCGTATGACCCGGATGTTCGTCGCAGGCTCTGGCAGCTGAGTCTCGAGCTCACCGGAGCGCCGGACCTCCGACCGTCACCCCCGAGGTCGCTGAGCTGATCGTGCGAAGATCTGCCCCTCGGAAACTGTCGAAAGTCCCTACCGCGATGACCTTGTCAAGATAAGCATGCGGGGTGCCGCCGACGTCCGAGAGCGGGACCGGGAGCGGCGGAAACGAGCGCGGGCGCGATGAGCTTCAACCTTGCTTGCATGCTGCGGGAATCCGCCAAGGCTCACCCCGACAAGGCGGCGATCCTCTACGACGGCGGTTCGATCAGCTACGCCGAGCTGGACATGCTGTCCGATCGGTTCGCGGTCGGGCTCCGTGAACATGGTCTATCCCCGCGCGATGCCATCGGTCTCCAGTTGCCGAACATCCCGCAGTTCGTGATCGCGTACTTCGGCATCCTGAAGGCCGGCTGCGTGGTCGTGCCCATGAACGTCCTGCTGAAAGCGCCCGAAACCGCCTACCAGCTCGGCAATTCTCACGCCCGGGCGCTGATCACGTGGGCGGGTATCGCCGATGAGGGCGCGAAGGCCACGGCAGCGGTGGGGATAGCCGAACTCTTCGTCGTGAACACTCCGGGCACCCCCACGGCCACGGTGGGCCATCCCGCGGAGACGCTGCTGGACAACGACCCTTCGCTCGTCGCGCCGTACGAGCAGGGCGATCCGGGCGACACCGCGGTGATCGTCTACACCTCGGGCACGACCGGCACTCCCAAGGGAGCCGAGCTGACCCACTTCCAGTTGCTGATGAACGCTGAGATTCCGGGCCGCCTGTTCGGTGTTCGCGAGGACGACGTCGTCGTCGTCGCCCTCCCGCTCTTTCACGTCTTCGGGCTCTCGAGCCAGCTGAACGTCTGCGTCCGCTTCGCCGCCACCATGTCGCTGGTGGTCCGGTTCGATCCGGCGAAGGTGATCGAGGTCATCCGCCGCGATCGGGTGACCATCTTCGAGGGCGTCCCGACGATGTACTTCGCCCTGCTCAATCACCCGGGCATTACCGACGACGATGTGGCCTCGCTACGCATCGGCATCTCCGGCGGCGCGGCGATTCCGGCAGAAATCCTTGACGATTTCGAGAAGAAGTTCGACGTCCTGATCCTTGAGGGCTACGGGCTCACCGAGACCGCCTCGACCACGACGTTCAACATCAGCGTCGAGGATCGCAAGGTCTACAGCGTCGGAAAGCCCATCTGGGGAGTCGAGGTCGAGATCTGGGGCGACGGCGAGAAGTTGCTTTCACCGGGAGAGAGCAACGTCGGCGAGATCATGGTGCGCGGCGTGAACGTCATGCGCGGCTACTACGACGATCCCGACGCGACGGCGAAGGCGTTCACCCGCGGCTGGCTGCACACCGGCGATCTCGGCTACCTCGACGAGGACGGCTTCCTGTTCATCGTCGACCGCAAGAAAGACCTCATCATCCGCGGCGGCTACAACGTCTACCCGCGTGAGGTCGAGGAAGTTCTCTACACCCACCCGCAGGTCGCCGAGGCCGCGGTCGTCGGCATTCCCGATCCCCGGCTCGGCGAAGAGGTGAAGGCCTTCATCACGACCCGTCCAGGCTCGACGGTAAGCGAGCAGGAGCTGATCGACTTCGTGAAGGAACGGGTCGCGGCCTACAAGTACCCGCGCCACGTCGAGTTCCGCGCCCAGATGGCCCACGGGCCGACCGGCAAGATCCTCAAGCAGGAGCTGCGCTAACGCGTCGAGGTCAGATCCCGTAGCTGCGCGTCGGCGTGAGGAAGACCGCGGTACGCCGCTGCTCGCGCACGACGCGGTCGTACTGTGCCCAGTCGTCGTGGCTGCCGCCGGCGGCCTGGAACACCTCACGCAGCAGCAGGCGCAACCGTTCTTCATCCACGTCCGGATGCGGGTCGTCAGGTCCGATGAGCGCAGCGCGGCCCTCGACGGACGCCCAGCGCCGGCCGCTGCGAAACGTCGCGGTGAGCTGCGGCCGGGCACGCAGGTTGGCGAGCTTCACCTTGCCGTAGGTCACGAATGCGACGCCCGGAAGCTGCGGGGTCAGCGGATGGTTCATCACGGCCGCGTTGACCAGCGACGACTGGATGGTGGCGTCAGCTCGTAGCGTCGAGATCACCGCCAGGCCATGCTCCTCGCGCGCGAGCGCAGCCACCTCATCGAGCGTTGTCATCGGTACCCCGCTTCATGGCGACATTTGTGACTTCGCGCACGCTACAGCCGGGCGCTGTGTTGGGATGGGATGTGTGGGTGATGTGCCCGCGCGAGCCGGAAGTGGCGGAGGGGTAGTGACGCTTCAACCGGGGGCCCTGTTCGCCGGCTACACCATCGAGCGACTGCTCGGTGTGGGCGGCATGGGTGAGGTCTACCTCGCCAACCATCCGAACCTGCCCAAGCAGGACGCGTTGAAGGTGCTTGCCGGGCCCCTGTGCACCAGCGATGCGTTTCGCCAACGCTTCCTGATCGAGGCCAATCTCGCCTGCCGGATACGTCACCCCAACATCATCGGAATCCTCGATCGGGGTGAATTCGAGAACCGCCTGTGGATCGCGATGGACTACATCGACGGCCGCAACCTCGAGGACGCGCTGACGCAAGACGGCCCGTTCGGCTACGGCCGGGCGCTGCACGTGATGGCCGGGATCTCGTCGGCCGTGCAAGACCTGCACGACAGCAACCTGCTGCACCGGGACATCAAGCCGGCCAACATCATGCTGACGAGCAAGCGCGGCGAGGAGAAGGCGTACCTCACCGACTTCGGGATTGCCCGCGACGCCGCTGACACCCTCGGGCTCACCGCCACCACCCAGGCGGTGCTGACGCTGGCCTACGCCGCGCCGGAGCGGCTCTCCCTGCCGAGCGGGCAGCTCGACCGCCGGGTCGACGTGTTCTCCCTCGGGTGCGTCTACTACGAGATGCTCACCGGGCGCCGCGCCTTTCCCGGCAGCGACTCGCGTCAAATCCTGCACCAACTCATGGACGAGTACCCGCCACCCGCGTCGCGGCTCGTTCCCGGGCTGCCCGAGGCGGTGGACCAGGCGATCTACCAGGCCATCGCGAAGAACCGCGAGGATCGGTTCAGCAGCTGCCTCGACTTCCAGCGCGCGCTCGAGTCGGCAGTACGTGACACCACCCCGATCGCCCGCCCCGAGCCCCCGCTGACGGTCTGGTACCGCGGGGAAGACATGGCAGCGACGGAGCTGCGCAGTGAGCAGCTCAGCCCGTTCAACCGCGACCGCCTGATGCGCGTGCTGTGGGAGAGCGCGTTCTTCCACCTCGACCCGGTGCTGCCGTCGACGAGCTGGCAGGGAGGCCGGCGAGAGCTCGCGGTTCGGGCCAGCAACGGCACGAAGACGGTCGGCTGGCAGGGCCAGCCGCCGCTGGCCGTCCAGGCGCTGTGTCGCACCATCGAGGAGATCGCCCACCCCGGCGGCGCCAAGGTCGACAAACGCCGCAAGAGCAGGAAGCCGTGGGTCATCGGAGGCGCCGCCGCAGCTGCCGTGATCGCCGGCGCCGTGGTCGCGGTCGTCCTGCTCACCAAGCCGGCCAAGCCGCCCGTCCCGGCCATCCCGGCCAACGTGACGGCGGCGGCGCAGCCGGGTGCCATCAAAGTGAGCTGGCTACCGTCAGAAAACACCGACCACTACGTGCTTTTCCGCGACAACACGCTACTGAAGTCGGACGTGAGAGACACCAGCTTCGTGGACCCCTTCCCCGCCGACATGACCACTCACAGCTATTCCGTCGTGGCAGTCTCGGACAAGGGCAAGCAGTCAGCCCACAGCGCGATCGTCAAGACAGCGGCGAAGCTGCGCAATCTCAACGCCCCCGAGACCTCGCTGGTGCAACGGCTCCCCGTCGGGCTCGTGGACACCTCCAGCTGCTCGCCGGACCTCAGCGTCGAGAATTCGGTGATCGACGCGGCGGTGGACTGCGATCCCAAGAGCGTCACCGGGGTGGCCTCGCCCAGCCAGCAGGTGCTCGCCTACCACAGCGTGAGCAAGGCGGCCTTCGACGCCGACGTGAAGAACGGCGAGAACGGGCTGCAGACGGCGAAATTCAACTGCCAGGGCGGGGTCCCGTCGGCCGGCACGTGGACCCACAACTCCGTGACGACGGGTGCCTTCTACTGCTTCACCACGAACGACGCGAGCGAGAACTCCGCCATCGCCTGGACGACCAACAAGACCCTGGACACGCTCGTCATCTACAACCGCCCGCACTCCGGTAAGGCCGGCATCGCGGCGCTCTACAAGTACTGGGATGCGATCCCGAACCACGCGACCACCTGAGCGCAGACCCTTACCCGGCGAGGCGGTCGGGTCAGCCGCGCGGTTGCAGCACCACCAGCGGGACCGTCCGGCCGAACTGCGACGCGCGTTGCTGATACCGGGTCAACGAGTCACCCTTCGCCGTGAGCATGGCGAAGAGCCGCTCGTACTCCTCGCCCTGCGAAACGTGAGCTGCCACCGGGATTTTCCGGCGCTTCACATGCACCCATGCCGAGCCGTTCGCCCGCACGTTCCAGACCCAGTCGGGATCTTTCGGCCCGCCGCCGTTGGATCCCACGACCACGAAACGATCGCCGTCCCGGTGGTAGGGAAGCGCCCTCGGCCGCAGCTCGCCGCTGCGCTTTCCGATGGTGGTCAGCAGCAGCGTCGAGCGATAGCCGACGCCGGCCGCCTTGGCGTACTGCCACGTGATGACCGAAACCCCGAGGTAGCGCACTAGGGCCCGGTCGAACGCCCGCCCCCTGCTGCCCTTGAGGACGATCCATCGAGTATTGCCCCGCGAGGAGTACGAGATCGCCTCGTCGGCCTCCGAATGCACCGTCATCGCTCAACCTTGTCGCGTTCCGGCCCAGCAGTCGAGAGTCGAGGAACCGCCGGCGCAACACGCTTCGCTCACGGGCAAGCGCTGTTCATTCCGATGTCTGGCCCGTCCGGATCACTGCCTCGCCTTTACCGATTCCCGAGACGTCAAGTGCGGCCGTCACGAAACGAGACTAACGGCTGTTACACTCGGCTCGCAATAGTCAGCGCGAGGCGGCAGACCTGGTTTGGAGGGCGCTTTGAGCGGCTCGGCCCTGTTCATTGCGGTGTTTCTGGCCTGCATTGTCGAAGCCGTCGAGGCGCTGACCATAGTTCTGGCCGCCGGGACCGCCCGGGACTGGCGTTCTGCGCTGATGGGACTGTCGGCGGGGCTTCTCACCTTGGCGGTGATCATTGCCGCCCTGGGTCCCGCCGTGTCATCGATTCCGCTTCGAGGGCTGAGATTGTTCGTGGGCGGCTTGCTGCTGGTTTTCGGGCTCCAGTGGCTCCGTAAGGCCATCCTGCGGGCGAGCGGAAACAAGGCCCTGCACGATGAGGATCTCATCTATCAAGCTGAGTTGGCATCCGCTCGGCAGGCACCGACCGAGCACCGCGGCGTCGTCGGCGACTGGTATGCCTTCACCCTCTCGTTCAAGGGAGTGCTGCTCGAAGGGCTCGAGGTCGCGTTCATCGCCCTCACTTTTGGCGGCAACCAGCACGACATTCCGCTCGCTGCCATCGCCGCGATCGCGGCCGTCATCGTCGTCACCGCGATCGGCCTCGCGGTACGTCGCCCACTAGCTCGCGTTCCGGAAAACACCATGAAATTCGTCGTCGGGGTCATGTTGACCGCCTTCGGCATGTTCTGGGGCGTGGAAGGGGCCGGAGCGCATTGGCCTGGTTCTGACGCCGCGTTGCTTGTCCTCATTCCGGCCGTGGCGCTGTACGCGCTGTTGCTGACAGTCCTGTTCGGCCGCCGTACCGTCAGCGCCGAAGCCGAACCTGTCCTCGTCCGTTCCCCAGAAATGACGCGGCCATGATCCGCAGACTGCGCGCTTTCGGCGCGTTCTGGTACGACTTCATCGTCGGCGACGATTGGCGTGTCGCCGTCGGGGTGGTCCTCGCCTTCGCCCTCACCTACCGGCTCAGCAGCGCGACCGACACCTCGCGTTGGTGGATCGTGCCGGTGGTCGTCGCGGTGCTCCTGCCAGTCAGCATCTACCGAGTCACGCGCCGGCGCCGTTCCTGACCGGAGTTCGGCCCGAGCGCGCAGGTGAAAGGAAGGCCTGGCCGGCTGGCGGGAACCTGCCCAGCGGATCGGTTTCTGATAGAGAGCAGCTAAGGCTCTCAGAATCCGTCAAGGCCTGATCCAGCGGCCGGGGAAAGGACCCAAGGCTGTGCCGGAGACCACCCCCGAGAAGGCTGCCGCTGCCGAGGCTTCGGCGGCTACCGGCCGGTGGCTCCTGCTGATCTACCGGGTCCCGTCGGAGCCGACACGTCTGCGCGCGACGGTCTGGCGGCGGCTGAAGTCACTAGGCGCCGTGTACTTGCAGAACTCCGCCGCGGCATTGCCGGCCAGCGAAGGTGCCGACCGAGCCCTTCGTAAACTCCGCCGCGAGATTCTAGAAATGCAAGGTTCGGCATTCCTGCTGTCGTGCACGGCATTAGTCGGTGCGCGCGACATCGTGTCGCTGTTTCAGGCAGCTCGTGACAATGAATACGAAGAAATCCTCGACAAGTGCCAGGATTTTCACACCGGCCTGGAGAAGGAATACACCGCCAACCATTTCACTTACGGTGAACTCGAAGAGAACGAAGTGGAGCTCATCAAACTGCGCAACTGGTTCACCAAGGTCCAGACGCGCGACGTCTTCGGCGCTCCGACGCAGAACGCAGCCAGGGAAGCGCTGGATGCCTGCGCTCAGGCTCTGGAGGCATACGCGGCGCGCGTCTACGTAGAAGAGGGAGAGGGAGACTAGCCGGCTCGTAGCGCTTCGTCGGGCACTTCGTTGTCGGCTTGCCAACGGTAGTGGGTCGAGGCGACGATCGGGCCGAGCCGCCGCTCGGGCGGGCCCGAAAGCAGCGGGACGACGTTTTCACGCATCCAGGGTGAGCCGACTTCGGTGGCAATGCGGTCGAGGGTCTCGGCGCTGTCGGCGACGATCACAAAGATCGCGTCGGTCGGCGAGGTTTGGATGACGTGGAAGGCGTCGAAGCCGTCGATCTCCCGCATCTGCGGGCCGAGCGAGCCGAGGGCCGCCGAAAAGAGCGCGGGGTCGATAGGTGCTTGGAAGTGAAGCTGGTTGATGACCGATTGCACGGTTTCCTCGTTTCAGCAGGGAATGGGATCGAATAAGGCGTCGAGGTGCGGGGAGGCCCACTCCCAGCCGGCCGCCCGGCACGCCGACGCTGACGCCCGCCTTCAGGCGGGCCGGAACTCGAGGTTCAGGTCGATGAAGGTCGGCGGCTCGGCCTCCACGCCGGCCGGCAGGTTGGGCTTGATGATCTGGTCGAACCAGGCTTGCCAGGCCTCGCGCGATTCCCAGACCTCGATGACGCGGTAGCCGGAGTCGATCGAGCCGCTGATGTGGCTCTGGAATCCGGTGGCGCTTTGCATCGCGTCGAGCACGCCGGCCTGCCGCATCCCCTCGATGAAGTCAGCGCCCGCACCGGGAAGGTCATTGATCATGATGACGGCCATCGTCGAGCCTCCAGTGAATAGAACAAGTGACTGGAACGTAGCTACAGTCAATTAGGATGTCAAGAGTGTCCAGTCCACGAGACCCATCCCCCACGCCGACGCCGGGGCGCCGCCAGCGCTACGCCGCCCGCACCGCCCGCGCTGCCGCGACCAAGCGCCGGATCGTCGAGGCGGCTTATCAGCTGTTCGCTGATCGCGGATACCTCGACACGACGATGGCCGACATCGCGCAGGCAGCCGGGGTCGCGGTTCAAACGCTGTATCTGAGCTTCGGCAGCAAGGTGAAGATCCTCAACGCCGCCCTCGACACCGCTGTCGGCGGCGACGACCAACCGGTAGCGCTCATCGCACGGCCCTGGCTGTCCACTCTCGCCGAGCTGCCGGACGGTCCTCGCGCGATCGCCCTGCTGGTGCACGAGGGACGCAAGGTCATCGAGCGGGCGTCCAGGATCCACTTCGCGATGCGCGCCGCCGCCGCCGACATCGAGGTCGCCGACCTGCTGGCCAAGCAGGCCGCAGAGCGCTACCAGGCGATGCAGGCGATGGCCGGCATCGTCGCCCAGAAGCCAGGATTCGCCGGCAGTCTCGGCACCGCCCACCTCGCAGACGTGCTCTACGGCACCCTCGGCCCCGACACCTACCGCCTCTTCTGCCTCGACCGGCACTGGACCCATGAACAATGGGAGGCCTGGCTGACCGCCATGCTCACGGCGACGTACTTCCCTGACGACCCCGTCGAGTCCACCCACCCGTCCTGACGAACTTGAAGCGACTATCCGTTACTGACACCACCCACCTGCATATCCGCTGCTGTGCAGCTATTATGACTGCATGAGTGTGGTGATCACCGTTCGAGACGTTCCCGATGCCGTGCGCGACGAGCTTGCCGGCCGTGCGGCTCGCGCAGGCAAGTCCTTGCAGGAATATCTGCGCGGCATGTTCGTAGACACGGCAGCGCGCCCACCCGTTGAGGACGTCATTGCGCGAGCGCGAGCGCGTGTCATGGCGACGGGGGCGCGGGCCGATGCGGCATCGATACTCGCTGCCCGAGACGCCGACCGGCGTTGAGCTTCGACGCAGTCTGTGATGCTTCGGCCGTCGTCGCGCTGCTGCTCGACGCCGGTCCGGACGGCCAGTGGGTGGCCGACAACCTCGCCGGCGCTCGGCTGCTTGCCCCGAGCCTGGTGCTGTTCGAGGCCAGCAACATCATGCGCCGACACGAGTTGGCCAGGCTCGTCAGCGCGGACCAAGCCGTCCAGGCCCATGTCGACCTTCTCGACCTCTCGATCGAACAATGGCCCTACGAACTCCTCGGCCCACGAGTGTGGGAGCTGCGCGCGAACCTGTCCGGCTACGACGCCAGCTATGTCGCCGTTGCCGAACTGTCGAACGCACCCTTGATCACACTCGACCGAAGAATCAGCCGGGCACCGAACCTTCGGTGCACCGTCCGCGTCCCCTGACCGATACCCGCCGCGCCGCGGCAGCGTCGTGTCACACGGTTTCCGGCGCCCAGCCGACCGGAATAGGGCGACGACCCAAACCCCGCACAAGCGGGTCGAGATCGAGAATCATCGGGTGGAGCTGAGGGGATTCGAACCCCTGACCCCTTCCATGCCATGGAAGTGCGCTACCAGCTGCGCCACAGCCCCGATCGGATCCCACCATACCGCCGCGCCGCCCGAGGCAGCCCGGCCAGCGCGGGACAAGCGCGTCAGGGCACTGGTGGGACCCCGAGATCGGCGGTGACGGCATGTTCGGCCAGCCGCCACCCGAAGCGGCCCTCCTCGACCCGCGACCAGCCCGCGTTCGGCAGCCCGCCGAGCACGTGGCGGGCCCGCATCGGGATGCCGAGCAGCAGGTCGATGAGCGAACGAGCGGTCCCGCCGTGGGTCACGGCCAGCACGATCTCCGTCGAGGGCCCGTCAAGCAGCGGCGACACGGACAGAAGGGCCCTGGCCCCGACCTCGCCGTAGGTCTCTCCCCCGCCGCGGCGCAGCTGCTCGCGGTTGCCGTTGATCCAGTCGGCGTGCTCCTGCGGAAACACCGCTTTCACCTCGTCGAGGGTCAGGCCTGCCCAGCCGCCCACGTCGATCTCGCGAAGCCGATCGTCGAGCACGACCTGCTGGCCGGTCAGCTCGGCAACCGCCGCTGCCGTCTCCACCGCCCGCGAGGAATCCGAGGACACGATGGTCACCGGGCAACGCGCGGCAATCAGCGGCGCGACCTGCGCGACCTGCGCGCGTCCGACCTCATCGAGCGGCACGTCGACCTGGCCCTGGAACCGGCCCGACGCGTTGTGAGCCGTGCGTCCATGGCGAAGCAGCAGCAGCTGCCGGCTCACTCCCCGGAGGCAGCGGCTGCCGGGACCGGTGAGGTCACCGTGGCCCGGTCCGCATCAGCATCGACGAACGGCAGCTGCGGGCAGTCCTTCCACAGCCGCTCCAGCGCGTAGTACTCGCGCTCCTCGGCGTGCTGGACGTGCACCACGACATCCCCGAAGTCGAGCAGCACCCAGCGCCCCTCGCGCTCACCCTCCCGCCGAACGGGCTTGACCCCCGCTTCGCGCATCCGAAGTTCGATCTCATCGACGATCGAGCTGACCTGACGCTCGGTCGGGGCGCTGGCCAGCACGAACGCATCGGTGATGGCGAGGCGATCAGCGACGTCGAGAACGGTGACGTCGGTCGCGAGCTTGTCGGCTGCGGCCTGCGCCGCGACCATAGCGAGTTCAACGGCGGCGGGGGCAGCGGGCACAGGCGACTCCATCGGTTCGAAACGGGTTCTCTCAGTTGAACCCCGAAGCCAGGGTGGCACATTCCGTCAGACTTCGTCGCGGTACAGGCGGCGCTTGTCGACATAGCGCACGACGGGATCGGGCACGAGGTACCAGATCGGGGCCCCGCGCGCCACCCGCGCGCGGCAGTCCGACGACGAGATGGTCAGCGCCGGGATCTCCACCGTGCTGACCGCACCCTGGGGAAAGCGCTCGTCAAGAGCGAGCTCGTACCCGGGCCGGGAGACCCCCACGAAGTGGGCCATCGAGAACAGTTCCGGGGCGGAGTGCCAGTCCAGGATCTGGGCCATGGCGTCGGCGCCGGTGATGAAGAACAGTTCCGCGCCGGGCCGGAGCTCGCGCAGCTCGCGCAGCGTATCGATGGTGTACGTGAGCCCCGGGCGATCGATGTCGAGCCGGCTGACCGAGAATCTGGGGTTGGTCGCGGTCGCCAGCACCGTCATCAGATAGCGGTCCTCGGCGCTCGAGACTTCCCGCTCGGTCTTCTGCCAGGGCTGCCCCGTCGGCACGAAGATGACCTCGGAGAGGTCGTAGAGCGCGGCTACCTCGCTGGCCGCGACCAGGTGACCGTGATGGATGGGGTCGAACGTGCCGCCCATCACGCCGATGCGCTCGCCCGCTGACCCGGTTCGCACCGTACCTATCGAAGTGCTCCGCACTTACGTCGGGAGCAGGCGCTGCACGAATTCGGCGAGCTGCTCCACGTTGCGGCACTCGACCATCTCGTCGAAGAGCGGCTCGTAGGTCTTCGTCGCCGAATCGCCGGAGCCCCAGTACGACCGCGGCTCCGGGTTCAGCCAGTACGCGTGGCGCGCTTCCTTGACGAGCCGGCGCACGGTCGGCGCAGCCGCCGAGCGGTGGTTGTTACGCGCGTCGCCGAGCACGAGCAGCGAGGTCTTGGGCGTGATCGCGTCGGGGTAGCGGTCGGCGAAGACCTCGAACGCGTGGCCGTAATCGCTGTGACCGTCGAACCAGACAAGGTCGGCGTTCTGGGCGATGCGGGCCATCGCGTCGCTGATGTCGACCGAACGCAGGTAGTCGGTCACCTCGTCACAGGTGTCGATGAAGGCGAACGCGCGGACCTTCGAGAACTGCTCGCGTAGCGCGTGGGTCAGCATCAGCGTGAAGTGGGCGAACGAGCTCACCGAGCCCGAGACGTCGCAGAAGACCACCAGCTCCGGCTTGTGGGGCTTGTGGGGCTTGTGCTTGGTCTCCAGCGGCACCCCACCGGTGGCGAGCGACGCCCGGACGGTGCGCCGGAAGTCGAGCTTGCCGGCGCGGCCCAGGCGGCGCTTGGCAGTGAGCCGGGTGGCAAGCCGGCGAGCCAGCGGCTGCACCTGGCGGCGCAGCTCGATCAGGTCGTTGCGCGACGCGCGCAGGAAATCCACCTGATCGGTGAGCGGCTTCACCGCGCTGCGCGTGACGGATTCCACGCCCTTGGTCTCCGCCAGCCGGCGCCGGACCTCGCTCTCGACGGCCTCCTCGAAGGCCTTGATGCGGTCGGCGATCGTCTGGCGCGCGACCTTCTCGGCGAGTCCGCCGCGCTCCTGGTCACCCATCATGGCCGCCAGCAGCGACGCGATAAGCGTCTCCGGGGAGAGCGCGCGCAGCACCCGGTAGGCGAAGTAGGACTGGCGGCCGGCCGGCGAGTCGGTGCGCCCGAGGCTGCTGACCGCGGCCCGGGCGAAGCGCCGGATCGCGTCCTCATCGCCGTCGAGCAGCAGGTCACGCAGCTGATCGCGCATGGCTTTGGACAGCTCCGCGGCGTCCATGGGCTCGCCGTCACCGTCACCACCGGCGCCGCCCGCCTCCTCCTCGGCGACCCCGTCGCCGATCTTGGGCGGAAACCACAGGTCGAAGAGGGTGTCGAAGGTCGGCCGATGAGCCGCTCGCTTGCACGCCGTCGCCGCGAACGCGGCCCGCAGGTGCTCGCGCTGGATGATGTCGACCTTGCCCAGCGCCCGCATCGCGTCAACGGTCTCGGCCGTGCTCACCGGGATTCCCGCGGTGCGCAGCGCACCCGCGAATTCGACGGTGCGGTCGAGCAGGCTCATGAGAGCTTGAGCTGGCTGATCGCGCGTGCCTGATCGCTGGCGTGCTTGAGCACGACACCCAGGGTGCTGCTGACGGCCTCCTCGTCAAGGGTGTTGAGGCCGAGGGCCAGCAAGGTGTGCGCCCAGTCGATCGATTCGGCGACCGAAGGGGCTTTCTTCAGCTCCATCGCCCGCAGCGCCCGGACCGTACGGACCAGCTGCTCGGCCAATTCCTCGGGCAACTCCGGCACGCGCGCCTTGACGATCGCCTTCTCGCGCTCGGCACCCGGGTAATCGATGTAGAGGTAAAGGCAGCGCCGCTTGAGGGCCTCGGAAAGCTCGCGGGTGGCGTTGGAGGTCAGGACCACGAACGGGCGCCGCTCGGCCTCGATGGTGCCCAGCTCCGGGATGGTCACCTGGAAGTCCGAGAGCACCTCCAGCAGCAGGCCCTCGACCTCGACGTCAGCCTTGTCTGTCTCGTCGATGAGCAGCACGGTCGGCTCGGTGCGCCGGATGGCCGTCAGCAGCGGCCGGGAAAGCAGGAATTCTTCACTGAAGATGTCGTCGTGCGTGTCGCCCCAGTCGGCGTCTGCGCCGGAGGCCTGGATGCGCAGCAGCTGCTTCTTGTAGTTCCACTCATACAACGCGCGCGCCTCGTCCAGGCCCTCGTAGCACTGCAGGCGCACCAGCTCCGACTGCGTGGCGGTGGCGACGGCCTTGGCCAGCTCCGTCTTTCCGGTGCCCGCCGGCCCCTCGACCAGGAGCGGCTTACCCAGCCGATCGGCCAGGAAGACGGTGGTGGCGATCGCGTCGTCAGCGAGATAGCCGGCCGCTGCCAGCCGGTCGCGAACGTCGGCCACGTCACCGAACACGGGGAATTGCTGCACGGGCTACTCCGAGGATTTGGCGCCATCGCGGTGCTGCGAATAGTTCAGTCTTTCATGCGACCCGCGTGAAATGTCAGACAGTGCCGCTGCAGCCCCCGCGGGCGGGGAATGACCTGGCCTGCGACGACTTGGAACTGTTGACGAATTCTCGAACGGGTAGGGGCAAAGCATGAACGTGGCATATCTCGGCATGGGCAGCATGGGTCGGCTCACCGCTTCGCACATCCTCGACGCCGGGCACGAGTTGACGGTCTGGAATCGCACCCCCGGCAAGGCTGCTGAGCTCGTCGAACGCGGCGCGAAGGAAGCGCGCAACATCGCGGAGGCGGTCACCGGCGCCGACGTGGTGGTGCTCATGCTGTTCGGCGGCGACAGCGTCGCGGAGGTGCTCGAGCCCGTCGCGACCGGGGCTCCCGCCGGGACCCTGGTCATCGACAACACGACGACAGGCCCTGACGCAGCCCGCCGGATCGGCGCGAGAGCCCGCGAACTCGGGCTGCGCTATGTCGACGCGCCGGTCGTCGGGAGCCTGCAGCCCGCTCGCGACGGCACGCTCGGCATCGTCGTCGGCGGAAGCGACGACGATGTGGCGGCGGCCCGCCCACTGCTGGAACTGTGGGGTGCGCCGGACCGGATCCGCCACCTCGGGCCGGTCGGGTCAGGCAACGCGCTCAAAGTCGTCATCAACATGTGCCTCGGGATCGCGATAGCGGGAGTCGGCGAGGCGATGCGGCTCGGCGCCGAACTCGCCCTCCCGCCGGATGTGGTCCTCGACTCCCTGGCAGAGGGCCCCTTCGGCTTCAGCGTCAAGCAGAAGCGCGAGATGCTGGCCACCGGCGACTACACCCCCGCGTCGTTCTCGCTGGACCTGCTGGCCAAGGACCTGCAGGTGGCGCTGGACGCAGCGGGCGGCGCCGCCGGCGAACTCACCCTCCTTCGCGACAGTCTCGACCTGGCTCGCGGGGCCTCGAAGGCCGGTCATGGCGACGATGACTACTCGGCCATGGCGGGCTACCGCGCCGGAGGGCTCCCGCGCTAGGCGTCGCTGGGAGGCCACGGGACGATCGCGATCGCGGCCGCGGAAAACACCGGGGCCATCCATCGCGGGGCGGTGCGACGGACTGCTTCGCGTCCGCCATGCACGCCCCCGTCGGCTACTCGCGGATGTGCCCGTCTCCGGTCACCACCCACTTCGTGGAGGTCAGCTCCGGCAGGCCCATCGGGCCACGAGCATGCAGCTTCTGGGTGCTTATGCCCACCTCTGCACCCATACCGAACTGCTCACCATCGGTGAAACGAGTGGAAGCGTTCACCATCACCGCCGCGCTGTCGCACCCGGCGACGAAAGCGCGCGAGGCCGCGAGCGAGCGAGTGATGATCGCCTCGGTGTGTCCGCTCCCCCACGTGCGGATGTGCTCCAGCGCCTCGTCCAGCGTGCTGACGATGGCCGCGGCAATGTCGAGCGAGAGATACTCCTCGGCCCAGTCGACGTCCTTGGCGGCAATGACGGCCGGGTCGAAGGCCTGCACCGCCGGATCGCCATGCACCGTCACGCGAGCCGCACTCAAAGCGGGCAGCAGGAGCGCCAGGAAGGCGGGCGCGATCGCCCGGTGAACGAGCAGCGTCTCGGCCGCATTGCAGACGCTCGGACGTGAGGTCTTGGCGTTCAGCACGATGCGCAATGCCATCTCGAGGTCGGCATCCTCATCGACGTAGATGTGGCAATTGCCGACGCCGGTTTCGATGACGGGCACGGTCGACTCCTCGACCACCGTGCGGATGAGCCCGGCACCGCCGCGAGGAATGATCAGATCGACGATGCCGCGCAGCCGCAGCAGCGCCTTCACCGACGCGTGATCGACCCCCGGCACCAGGTTCACGATGTCGGCCGCAAGCCCGGCGCTCTCCGCCGCGGCGCGAAGGACGCCGACCAGTGCGGTATTGCTGTGGTAGGCCGATCCGCTCCCCCGCAGCAGCGCTACGTTGCCGCTCTTCAGGCACAAGCCGGCGGCGTCGACCGTCACGTTAGGTCGTGCCTCGTAGACGATCCCGACGACGCCGAACGGCACCCGCACCTGGCGGATCTCGAGCCCGTTGGCCAGCGTGCTGCCCCGCACCACCTCGCCCACCGGGTCTGGCAGGCCGGCCACCTGCCGCAGCCCGTCCGCCATCGCGGAGATCCGTTCAGGGGTGAGGGTGAGCCGGTCGATCATGGCTGCCGAGGTGCCGCTCGCGGCTGCGGCCGCCACATCACGCTCGTTGGCCGCGAGCAGCTCGGCCGCAGCGGCGAGCAACGCGTCAGCCATCGCATGCAGCGCGGCGTCCTTGACCGTCCTCGTGGCGTTGGCGAGCGCGACCGCGGCGGACTTGGCCCGCAGCGCGACCTCGCGCACCGCCGCGTCCGGGCTGCCCTCGAGCCCTGCGGATTGCTCCGGCGGGACGCTTTCCGGCAGCAAAGGCATGGCAAAAGAATACGTTTCACGCCCGCCGCGGTCGCCCGGTTTCCCGATCGGCGAGATCAGGACGGGAAGATCACCAGGTCGTCGCGGTGAACGACCTCCCGGGAGTAGCCCGGGCCGAGTTCGGTGGTCGAGCGTCCGAGCATCGCGGGCAGCTCGGAGGCCTCGTAGCCCACCAGCCCGCGCCCGAGCGGCACCCCCGTCGGACCGACGAGCTCCACCGGGTCCCCGGAGGAGAAGTCTCCCTCGACGCCGGTGATGCCGGCTGCCAGCAAGGAACTGCCCCGCGTCACCAGCGCCTCGACGGCTCCCGCGTCGAGATGCAACCGGCCCCCCGGGGACGACGCGTGAGCGAGCCACTGAAGCCGGGACGGGAGCCGGCTGCCCGCCGGGTGAAACAGGGTGCCGCGGTCCTCACCGGCGAGCAGCGCGGCGAGATCGCCGGCTGAACCGATCACGGCCGCGCAGCCCTCGAACGCGGCGAGCAGGGCGGCGTCGACCTTCATCTGCATCCCCCCGGTTCCGACCGCCGCACTCCCGATCCCCCGGAATGCCGCGCGGCCGAGGTCTGCCGGCGAGCGCACGTCAGACAACCGGCACGCCTGAGGTTGGGTACGCGGGTTGCGCTCGTAGACCGCGTCGACGTCGGTAAGCAGGATCAGCAGGTCAGCGGCCACCAGATGGGCGACGAGCGCGGCCAGCCGGTCGTTGCCGCTGAAGCGGATCTCCTCGGTGGCCACCGCGTCGTTCTCGTTCAACAGCGGGATGACGCCCAGCGCGAGCAACCGCTCCAGGGTGCGTCGGGCGTTGCGGTAGTGGGCGCGGCGGATGACGTCCTCGCTGGTCAGCAGCACCTGTCCGACCAACTTGGCGTGCCGGCCGAAGCTCGCCGCGTAGCGCTCGGCAAGCAGCAACTGCCCGACGCTGGCGCACGCCTGCAGCGTCGCGAGATCGCGCGGGCGGCGCGTCAGGCCCAGCGGGGCGATGCCGGCGGAGATGGCGCCGCTCGACACCAGGATGATCTGGCGGGTCTGGGCGGCGAGCACGTCGACGAGGGCATCGACCCGGGCCGCGTCCAGGCCACCGGCGGCGGTGGTGAGCGAGGACGAACCGACCTTGACGACCACCCGACGCGCGTTGGCGACGAGCGGGCGGGTCACGGGGCCTCGAGGTCGGCCGCCTCGCGCTCCTCATAGGGGGTGTGACGCTCGAGGAACTCCGCATGCCGCTGCTCGCGGCTCTTGCGGACCTGGGTCACGACCCGGCTGTCGGTGCCACGGGGGCCGGCCGTCGCCTCCGCGAGGGTCGGCTCCCAGTCGAACGTGACGTCGCCGATGCTCACCTCGGCGCCGGGCTCGGCACCGAGCTTGGCCAGCTCCGCCTCGACCCCGAGCTTGGCGAGCCGGTCGCCGAGGAAGCCGATGGCCTCCTCGTTGGTGAAGTCGGTCTGGCGGACCCAGCGCAACGGCTTGCGACCGTCGACCCGGTACTGCTGCTTGCCCACCGCCGTGACGCTGAACTCGCGTCCACCCACGGGGGCGGGACGCAGCACGATCCGGGTGGGTTCGGACGGCACGTTGTCGCTGCGGTAGCGCTCGACGAGCTCCGCGAGCCGCAACGTCAGGCCGCGCAGCCCGGCGTGGCTCGCCGCGCTGATCTCGTGCACCTCGAGCCCGCGGGCCTCGAGGTCGGAGCGCACGAGCTCAGCGAGCTCGCGGGCTTCCGGGACGTCGATCTTGTTCAACGCGACGAGGCGCGGCCGGCCGGTGAGGCCGCCTCCGCCGTACGCGTTCAGCTCGGCTTCCAGCGCATCGAGATCGCTGAGCGGATCGCGGCCGGGGTCGAGCGTGGCGCAGTCCAGCACATGAACCAGGACGCTGCAGCGCTCGACGTGGCGCAGGAACTCCAGGCCCAGTCCCTTGCCCTCGCTGGCGCCCGGGATCAGCCCCGGGACGTCGGCGACGGTGAACGACGCGTGGTCACCCGCCGAGACGACGCCGAGGTTGGGCACGAGCGTCGTGAACGGGTATTCGGCGATCTTCGGCCGGGCCGCCGAGATCGCGGCGATCAGCGACGACTTGCCCGCGCTCGGAAAGCCCACGAGTGCCACGTCGGCGACGCTCTTCAGTTCGACAACGACGTCCTTGACCTCGCCCGGCTCGCCGAGCAGCGCGAACCCGGGCGCGCGGCGGCGGGGCGACGCGAGGGCAGCGTTGCCAAGCCCGCCGGCACCGCCGGCAGCCAGCACGTAACGGGTGCCGGTGCCCATCAGGTCGGTGAGCTGCTCGCCTGTTTCGGCGTCGACGACGACGGTGCCGTTCGGCACGTGCAGCACCAGGTCGGAACCCTCAGCGCCGGAGCGGTTGCTGCCCTGGCCGGGCTTGCCCGAGGTGGCGCGCTGGTGGGGATGGAAATGGAAGTCCAGCAGGGTCGCGACGGCGGGGTCGACCTCGAGGATCACGTCGCCGCCGCGACCGCCGTTACCGCCGTCGGGACCGCCGAGCGGGATGAACTTCTCGCGGTGGACGCTGGCGCAGCCGTGACCCCCGTTTCCGGCGGCCACGTGCAGGATGACGCGATCAACGAAGCTGGGCACTGGAATCCAACCTGCGGTGACGCGCGCGAGCGGGCCGGGCGCGAATGGCCCGGCCGGCGACGCTAGGCGCCGGCCCCGACGGGAGCGTCGGCTTCGGCAGCCTGCTCGGTGAGGATGTTGACGACGCGGCGGCCCCGCTTGGTGCCGAACTGGACATATCCCGCAGCGAGCGCGAACAGGGTGTCGTCCTTGCCGCGGCCGACCAGGTCGCCGGGGTGGAAGTGGGTACCGCGCTGGCGGACGATGATCTCGCCGGCGTTGACCAGCTGGCCGCCGTAACGCTTCACGCCGAGGCGCTGAGCGTTGGAATCACGGCCGTTGCGCGAGGAGCTGGCGCCCTTCTTGTGTGCCATCTCGTCAGCCCTTCCCGCTCGTGGCAGCTGAAGCTGCGTCGATGCCGGTGACGCGCAGCCGGGTGTACTTCTGGCGGTGACCCTGGCGCGTGTGCTGGCCCGACTTGTTCTTGAACTTGTGGATGCGGATCTTCGGACCCTTCTCCAGCCCGAGGATCTCCGCCGTCACCGCAACACCGGCGAGCGCCGCCGCGTCGGTGGTGACCGTGGTGCCGTCAACCAGCAGGAGGGCGGGCAACGTCACGAAATCGCCGGTCTCGCCGGGGACCAGCTCGACATTGAGCTCGTCGCCGACGGCCACCTTGTGCTGCTTACCTCCGGTGCGCACGACCGCGTACACCGATTCACCTACCTCGCTGGACTGGAAACTCGCAAAATCTTGGGTGCCCGGGACGGACGCTTCCCATGCCCCTGGGACACGACTGCCCATCGTATCGGAATCGGTAGTGGAAAGTTCACTCCACCAGGACGTCCGCCGAATGCGCCGCGGCGGCTTCCGCGGCGTCGGCAGCCTCAGCCGGCTCCTCAGCCCGCTCCCGTGGCTCGCCAGCTTCGATCGCCTCCGCCGCCTCCTCGACCTCGCTGGGCGCCGATCCGTTGGTGGACGGTGCATCGTCATCCGCAGCGTCATCCGCAGCGTCATCCGCAGCGTCATCGGCCGTGCCGTTGGGGATCTCGTTGCCGTCCTCGTCGAGGGGACGCGGCAGCGGGGGGCGCGGGATGGGCTTGGGCTTGGGCTTGATGCCCCCCAAGCCCGGCAGCTCGATGGTGTGGCCGCGCCCGCCGCAGGTGGGACACGGTTCGCTGTAGGCCTCGAGCAACCCCTGGGCGACCCGCTTGCGGGTCATCTGCACGAGTCCGAGGCTCGTCACCTCCGCCACCTGATGCTTGGTGCGGTCGCGGCCCAGGCACTCGGTGAGCCGGCGAAGCACCAGCTCACGGTTGCTTTCCAGGACCATGTCGATGAAGTCGACCACGATGATCCCGCCGACGTCGCGCAGCCGCAGCTGGCGTACCAGCTCCTCAGCAGCCTCCAGGTTGTTCTTGGTGACGGTCTCCTCGAGGTTGCCGCCCTTGCCGGTGAACCGGCCGGTGTTGACGTCAACCACGGTCATCGCCTCGGTGCGGTCGAAGACCAGCGAGCCACCCGACGGCAGGTAGACCTTGCGGTCGAGAGCCTTCAGCAGCTGCTCGTCGACACGCGACTCGGCGAACACGTCACCGCTCGACTCCTGGCGAAGCCGGGGCAGCAGATCAGGAGCGACGCTCGAGACGTAGCCGTTGATCAGCTCCCACTCGGCCTCGCCCTGGACCACGAGCTCGGCGAAATCCTCGTTGAAGATGTCGCGGATGACGCGCACGACCAGGTCGGGCTCGGCATAGAGCAGGCTCGGCGGCGACGCCTTGGTCGACTTTTTCTGGATGTCCTCCCACTGCCCGGAAAGCCGGCTGATGTCGCGGGAGAGTTCGTCCTCGCTGGCGCCTTCGGCCGCAGTGCGCACGATGACGCCCGCGTCCTCGGGGGTGATCTTCTTCAGGATGCTGCGCAGCCGGGTGCGCTCGCTGTCGGGCAGCTTGCGGCTGATGCCGGCACTGCCTCCGTCCGGCACGTACACCATGTAGCGGCCGGGCAGACTGACCTGGCTGGTGAGCCGGGCACCCTTGTGCCCGATCGGGTCCTTGGTGACCTGCACGACGACGGCCTGGCCGGCCTTCAGCGCCTGCTCGATCTTGCGGGGCTTACCTTCGAGGCCGCTGGCGTCGTAATTGACCTCGCCGGCGTAGAGCACGCCGTTGCGGCCCTTACCGATGTCGACGAACGCCGCCTCCATGCTGGGCAGCACGTTCTGCACACGTCCCAGATAGACGTTGCCGGCGTAGGACGCGGAGCTGGCGCGGGTCACGTAGTGCTCAACGAGCACATCGTCCTCGAGCACCGCGATCTGGGTGCGCTCGCCGGCATTGCGCACGACCATCACGCGGTTGACGGACTCGCGGCGGGCCAGGAACTCGGCTTCGGTGACCAGGGGAACCCGCCGGCGGCTGGTGTCGCGGCTTTCGCGGCGGCGCTGACGCTTGGCTTCGAGCCGGGTGGAGCCGCTGACGCCGCGGATCTCATCGTCCGACGAGCGACCGCTTGGGGCGGCCGAACCCTCGTCGTCCTCGCTGCCGGCCGGACGACGGGGGCGACGCTGGCGGGTGCGCCGGCGGCGGACAGACCCGGCATCCTCGGACTCTCCTGCCTCGCCACCTTCCGATGGCTCGCCCTCAGACGCTGCTACGGCGCCATCGGCCTGGGCTGCGTCTGGAGCGTCTCCCGCAGCTGTCGACTCGTCGCCGGACTCACCGTCCTCGGGGCTGTCGTCAGTGGACTCGCTGCCGTCGTCCTCACGGACCCGGCCGCGCCCACGGCGGCCGCGCCGCCGGCGGCGGCGCGGGGCATCACTGCCACTCTCGGCCGAATCGCCGGCCTCATCCGAATCCGCGACGTCGGCCTCAGTGTCAGCCTCGGCGTCCTGCAGCGGATCCCGCGTGCCAGCGCGGGATGCTGGGCGGGCGGCGTGGTCAAGGTCGACCCGGGGGGCTCCGAAGGTGACGGCGAGCGGGTCGGGCGCCTGAAAGGTGACGGCGGGGGCCGCGCGGCGCCGCGATCGGCGGGCCGGCTTGGGCTCGGCAGCCTCCTCAGCCGCAACGTCATCGACGGCTGGCTCAGCGACCGCTGCCGCCGGTTCTTCGGCTACCGCCTCCGCGACGCTCTCTTCGACCACGTCGGCCACGTCGGCTGCGTCGGCCGCGTCGGCCGTTTCAGTCGCTGGCTCGACGGGTGGCGGCATATCGGGTGGCGCGGCCACCGGAGCCGGTTCGGGCGCCGGCGCTCCCACCGGCCGGCTGGCCGCACGCCGGCGGCGGGGCCGCGCGGCGGGCGCTGGCGGGGATTCGGATGACGAAGCCGGGGGCGCTGATGCAGCGGCCTCGGTCGCGTCGATGCTGATGTTGTCGCTGGTCTCGTCGATCAAGTTATTAAGCCTTTCGGCCCCCGGGCGCGTGGTGCTCGCGTCCGCGCAGGGATCCGCTCAGGCGCTGACGGGGATCGTCAGCGCTCCTGCGACGCCACTGATGAGCTCACAACACTGCCGGCTGACCTATCGGCCGCGAGTGGATCAATGATCGACCCGTCCTCCAATAGTCGGCCCTGCGCCACCCTCGTCACCAGGGACGAGATCGGCGCCGGCAAACCAGCCACGGCACTCAAGGCAGCCACAACGTCATCGGGTCGTGCAACGGGCGTCGTCTGCCGCACAACCACCCTGAGTATCGCACACGACGCCGGCGCAACCGGCGATGACACTCGAGCGGGCCCTGCGCCACCCTCACTCGCGCGGGCCACGATCAAGGCACTGACCAGTGCCGCTCGCACGTCGATCGTTCGCCGGCCGTCCTTGGTGAGCCGCTCGACCGGCGCGGCGTCAGCGGCGAGTAGCCCGTCGACGGCGGGCCGCAGCTGTGCGTCGTCGATGCCATGCAGGACAAGTTCCCACACCGACACGTCGATTCGCTCGGCGAGCTTTCCAGTGCCTGCAGCCGCTGTGACGGCCTCGAGCACGTCGATGCCCGGCGGAAGGGCCGCATCGAGATCGCGCGCCAGCTGACCGGGCTCACGCTGCTCGGCGAGTGCGAGCTCGACGTACTCGGCCTCGCTCGCCGCGCCGGTGGGCGCCGCGCCGATCCAGGACACCCGCGGGTGCGCGGTGAACCCCGACGAGTACGCCATCGGAATACCCGCCCTCCGGATCGCCCGCTCGAACGCACGGGCCACATCGCGATGTGACGTGAAACGCAGCCGGCCACGTTTCGCGAAGCGCAGCCGCACCCGGACGACCACCTCGGTCGGGCGGCCGGTGATGTCGGGCTGGCGTTTGGCGGTGCTCAGCTCGGGCTCGGCATCGGAGTAAGCGGCAGCAAGGTACGTCCGGTCGGACCGGTCTCGATCGCGGTGCCCATCGTCGGGCAGACGCCGCAGTCGAAGCAGGGCGACCAGCGGCAGTCGTCGATCTCGCGCTCGTCGAGCGCTTCCTGCCAGTCCGACCAGAGCCACTCCTCGTCGAGGCCGGAATCGAGGTGGTCCCACGGCAGCACTTCGGATCGGGTGCGCTCGCGCGTGGTGTACCAGCCGACATCGATACCGACCGCCTCGGCGGCCTCGATCCAGCGCTCGTAGGAGAAGTACTCGCTCCACCCGTCGAACCGGCCGCCGCGGCGCGCCACCTCGGCCACCACCGCCGACACCCGGCGATCGCCGCGCGAGAGCAGGCCTTCGATGATTCCGGGCTTGCCGTCGTGGTAGCGGTAGCCGATCGAGCGGTCGCGGCCGATCGCGTCGCGCAGCAGCTGCAGCCGGCGGTCGGTCTCGTCCGCGGCGAGCTGGGCTGCCCACTGGAACGGGGTGTGCGGCTTGGGTACGAAGCCCCCGATGGACACCGTGCACCGGATGTCACGCCGGCCGGTCGCCTCACGCCCGGCGCGGATCACCGACTTGGCGAGCTGCGCGATCTGCAGCACGTCCTCATCGGTCTCGGTGGGCAAGCCGCACATGAAGTAGAGCTTCACCGCACTCCAGCCGGCCTCGTAGGCGGTGGTGACGGTCTTGATGAGGTCGGCCTCGGTGACCGTCTTGTTGATGACCTTGCGCAACCGCTCCGATCCACCCTCGGGGGCGAAGGTCAGGCCGGACCGGCGACCGCCACGCGAGAACTCCTCCGCGAGCGTGATGTTGAACGCGTCGACCCTGGTCGAAGGCAGCGAGAGCGAGGTCTGGGTGCCCTCGTAGCGGTCGGCGAGGCCCTTGGCGATCTCTCCGATCTCGGAGTGGTCGGCGGAAGACAGGCTCAGCAGCCCGACCTCCTCGTAACCCGTTGCGGCCAGTCCGGCCGCGACCATCTCACCGATACCGGTGATGCTGCGCTCGCGTACCGGGCGGGTGATCATGCCGGCCTGGCAGAACCGGCACCCCCGCGTGCAGCCGCGGAAGATCTCGACGCTCATCCGCTCGTGAACGCTCTCGGCCAGCGGCACCAGCGGCTGCTTCGGGTACGGCCAGGCGTCGAGATTGGAGACGGTGTGCTTGGCCGGCCGGCGCGGAACGTCGGCGCGGGTCGGCGCGATGCGGGCGATCCGGCCGTCGGCGGCATAGTCCACGTCGTAGAACCGGGGCACGTAGGCGAGGCCGCGGCGGGCCAGCTCGACGAGGGTGTGCTCGCGTTCCCAGCGTTCGGACTTGGCGACGCGCAGCACCTCGGTGATCCCGAGCACCGCCTGCTCGCCGTCGCCCAGCACGACGGCGTCGAGGAAGTCGGCGATCGGCTCGGGGTTGAACGCCGCGTGGCCGCCCGCGATGACGAGCGGGTGCTCGCCGCGACGATCGCGCGACTGCAGCGGGATCCCCGCGAGCTCCAGCGCGACCAGAAAGTTGGTGTAGCCCAGCTCGGTCGAGAAGCTCATGCCCAGCACGTCGAACGCGCTCACCGGGCGGTGACCCTCGAGTGTGAACTGCCCGATCCCGTTCTCCCGCATGAGCGCTTCGAGATCCGGCCAGACGCTGTAGGTGCGTTCGGCGAGGACGCCGGGCTGCTCGTTGAGCACCTCGTAGAGGATCATGATGCCCTGGTTGGGCAGGCCGACCTCGTAGGCGTCCGGGTACATCAGGCACCACCGCACCTCGGCGTCGTCCCAATCCTTGCGCTGCGCGTTCAGCTCGCCGCCGACGTACTGGACCGGCTTGCGGACCGTGGGCAACAGCGGCTCGAGGCGCGGCCAGACGATTCGACCGGCATGGGTCGAGGGTAGCCGGATCGCGCTGCCGGCCGCAGCCTGCGACCGGTCGCCGCCGATCTCAGCCGGCGCAGCTAGCGGCCGGAGCGGATCCGGCCGATCACGGCGGGAAGCCGAATCGCGCCGCCGTGCCCGCGCAAAGCTGAACTGTGCTCCGGGCTGCGCAGCCGCACATTCTCCACCAAGCCGACGGCCGCGAGATTGGCGAACATGGCCGAGCCGCCGTAGGAAATGAACGGCAGCGGAAGCCCGGTGACCGGCATGATCCCGAGCGTCATCCCGATATTGACGACGATCTGGAACGCGAACCAGACCACCACGCCGACGCAGACGAGCGTGCCGAACCGGTCGCCGGCGCGCTGCGCGATGGACAGCGAGCGCCATAGCACGATGGCGAGCAGCGCGATGATGACCGCGCACCCGACGAAGCCGAGTTCCTCACCCGCGACGGTGAAAACGAAGTCGGTCTTCTGCTCCGGGACGAACTGGCCCTGGGTCTGCGAGCCGGCGAACAGCCCGCGTCCGAGCAGGCCACCGTGGGCGTTGGCGATCAGCGCCTGCTGCACGTTGTAGCCGATGCTCGAGGTGTGGACCGAGCTGTGCTTGAGGAACTCGGTGAGCCGCGCCTCCTGGTAGGGCTTGAGCAAGTGGAACTTCAGGATCGCCGCGCCGAAGCCCACGCCTGAAGCCACCAGCAGTCCTACCCAGCGAGCCGGGGCGCCCGACACCGCCAGCACGCCGACGACCGTGACGATCAGCACCATGGTCGTACCGAAGTCAGGCTGCATCATGACGAGCGTCAGCGGCACGGCGGCGAGCGCCAGCGCCTGCAGCAGCTCCCGGCCTCCCGGGGTGCCCAGCGTGCCCGTCGCTCCCGCATCGCGCTGCTGGCCCAGGATCAGCGCGAGCCCGACGACGAGGGCCAGCTTCGCCAGCTCCGACGGCTGCAGCTGGAAACCGGCGGGCAGCACGATCCACGACCGCGCGCCGTTGATGGTCGACCCCACCACGAGGACGGCCGCAAGACCGGCGAGCGACGCGAGGTAGGCCGCGGGCGTGTACGCCCGCACCAGCCGGAAATCGCTGCGCGCCACCAGGACCGCGAGGACCGCGCCGATCCCCACCGTCAGCAGGTGCTTCTTCAGGTATGCGTACGGATCGAGGTGATGGTCCAACTGGTACTGGCGGGTGGCCGACGCGATCAGCAGCGAGCCGATGACGCACAGCGCCAGCACCGCGAACGCGAGCACCCAGTCGACCCGGCGCCAGGAGATGACGTTGCGCTCGCGGGCTCGTGACGTCGCGGCTCCCGGACCCGAGAGCGGCTCGAGCGTCACCGGCCCGCGGTTCAGCCGCTTGGACGGGCGGGTGCCCGGCAGCAGGCTCGTCATGGCGCCGTCACCTTCGGCAGCGCTGCGGGCGGCACCGGCAGCAGCGCCGGCCGCCCGACCCCGTACAGCCCTTCGTAGACCTTGCGCACCACGGGCGCCGCATAGAGCGCGCCCTGGCCGGTGTTCAGGAATCGAGACCACCACGACGTACTGGCTGCTGAACGATACGAACCAGGACGAGTCGTTGTGGCCCTGGACCTCTGCGGTACCGGTCTTACCACCGATCGGGATCTGGTCGAGCGGGAAGCCCGCGAATGCGCCCGAGGCCGTGCCGCGCCGGGTGACGTCGAGCATCGCGCTGCGGATGTACTGCAGGACGGTCTGGCTGACCGGCAGGTGACCGGCGACCGAAGGCCCGATCTTCTTCACCAGCGAACCGTCTGGGGCCACGATCGCCTTTGCCACCCGGGGGTGGAAGACGGTGCCGCCGTTGGCGACGGCGGCGTAGGCAACCGCGAGCTGCAGCGGGCTGACCGACAGGTACTGGCCCTGGCCGATACCGAACATGGTGGCCGCGCCGCCGTTGTAGAGGTAGCCGCTGGTGCAGCCTTCCTGGGCATACTTGCGCATCAGTTCGGCGTGAGCGGGGCTGGGATCGTTGGGGTAGCCGGTCTTCGCGCGGGCGCAGTAGGTGGTGCGCATCTGCTTCCAGATCTTCACCTCGTCCGCGCGGTTGATGACCCAGCCACTGCTCTCAGCGGGCAGGTCGATCCCGCTGTCGCGGCCGAAGCCGAATGCCTTGGCCATGTTGGTGAAGTACTCCTTGGGCGGTGCGTACGGTCCACTGCCGTTGCGCAGGCCACCGTCGGCCAGCCAGGCGTTGTAGGCGAACCGGTCGAAGATGACGTCGCAGGAGATGACGATCGCCTCGTGCAAGCTGATGTTGCCGGCCGCTTCACCCTCGAAATTGTGGAAGTTCTGGCCGCCGATGTCGATCGACGAGGGGCAGGAGTACGTGCCGTTCAGATCAGCGCCAGCCGCGACGGCGGCCGACAGCGAAACTGCCTTGAACGTCGAACCCGGCGCACCGGTGCTCTGAAAAGCCCGTGAAATAAGGGGATCTCCCGAGGCTGGGCTGGTCAGCGCCGCGTAGTCCTTCGTGCTGATGCCGCCGGTGAAGATGGAGGGGTTGTAGGTGGGCAGCGAGGCCATGGCGATGACCTGGCCGGTGTGCCAATCCAGGACCACGCCGCTACCCGTCGTCGCCGGCTTGCCCTGCTGCTGGGCCAGCGTGAGCTCGTTGGCGAGCGACTGCTGGAGCAGGTTCTGCACGCCCGCGTCGAGTCCGAGCACGACCGTGTCGCCGGCCTTCGCCGGGGTCGCCGAGATGGTTCCCGACACCCGGCCGTAGCGGTCGACCGCCAGCTTCTTCACCCCGGCCGTGCCGCGCAGGTAGCTGTCGTAACTACTCTCGATGCCGGCCTGGCCGACCAGATCGTTCGCGGTGTATCCGGCATTGGTGTCGGCCAGTTGCACCTGGCTCGCCGGACCGGTGTAGCCGATCTCGTGCGCGGCGAGCGAGCCCTGCGGGTAGATGCGTACCGCCCGGGTGTCGGCGGCGACCCCGGGGAAGCGCTCGGGGCGCTCGAGGACCGACAGCGCCACCTGCGGGGAAACGTTCGTGGCAACGGGGATCGGCTGGTACGGCGAGCCGTTCCAGCACGGCTTGCCGACCGTGCTGGTGCAGATCCGGGTCTGCTCGGTGATCGCTGCCGCTGTCGTGTGCAGGACCGCGGCAAGCCGGGCGATCACAGCGCGCCCCGAATCGGCCTGCCGGTCGAGCACGCTGCGGTCAATCGTGATGACGAGTGAGGTCTGGTTGGTGGCGAGCGGCTTGCCCTGATCGTCGACGATGCTGCCGCGCGGCGCCTGGCTCACCACCTGACGTACCCGGTTGCCCTCGGCCGTCACCTGGTAGCGACCGTGCTCGAATACCTGCAGCGACCACAGCCGCAACAGCAGCACGGCGAGGGCTGCGAAGACGATGACCCGCAGCACGTTCAGCCGCAACCGTGGATGCGAATGCGGCCCGGCGACCAGCCTCATGAAGACGTCCGGCGGATCCGGCGCTTTCGGCGATCGTGTCGCAACCGCTGGCCGAGCAGCCGGCGGGTGAGCGGATACACGACCGGCGCGAGCAACAGCCCGTACACCAATCCCGCCAGGCAGCGCGTCGCGAGCAGCATGCCGGCCGCCCGGTCATCGCCGACGAATGCACCGGTGAGCGCGAAGAGCAGCGGGGTGACGACACACGCCACCCCGGCGGTCATCCACGCGATCGGCAAGCGGTTGGCCCTGGCGGCGGGCAGCATCCCGCACAGGTAGCCGACGAGGCAGAGCGCCGCGGCGAGCCGCCCGATCGCGTGGTCGGACAGCGCGTCCGCCGCGAGCCCGATCCCGAAACCGCTCAGGCACCCGGCGACCGGGCCGGCATAGAGCCCCAGCACGGCGACGAGCACGGTCACCAGATCGGCCGGCCCCCACGGCAGCAACGGCAGCACCGTGCGCTGCAGCAGCAGGCCGATCACCAGCAGCAGGACAGCACCGAGCGTGGCCGAGCCGCCCAGGCGTGCCGTCGGCGGCGGCGCCAGGGTCTGGCCGGACGGCGGAGCGAGCGCCAGCCCGATAACGGGACGATCGTCGCGTACCGGTGGCCGGACGGGCCGGCGGGCCGGCGGTGCCGCCGGCGGGGGGCGCCGGCCACCGGGCGCGACGAGGGTCACGGTGCGGCCTTCCCCACGCCCACGATCACGCCGACCAGATCGAGCGAGCCGAACTGGACGTACGGCTTCACCCCCACCTGCTGGGTGAGGCTCCCGGCCTGCGCAGAGGTGCCGAGGTCACCGGCGCCCACCGTGACACCGATCGGGACCCCGCCCGCGTAGGCCGAGCTGCCGTACGTGACGACCCGTTCCCCCGCCTTGACCGGCAGGGACGGGTCGTAGAGCGTAAACGCCAGCCGTCCCGTGGAATCCGAACCGCTGATCGTGCCGAGCGCGCGCGAGGTCTCCAGGCGGGCGCCGATGATGGTGCGCGGATCGTCGGCCAGGCGCACCGTCGAGACGCTCGAGCCCACCCGCACCAGCACCCCGACCAGGCCGTCTGGGTTGACGACGAGCTGTCCGACGGCGAGCCCGGAGCTGCTTCCCGAGTCGATGTCGACCGTGCGCTCGGTCCCCGTCGTATCGCCTACGGCAATCACGCGCGCCGGGACCAGCTTGAACGACCCGGCAGCCGCGAGCAACCCGAGTTTCGTGAGCGCGGCCACCTGCCGGGTCGCCTCGGTGTCGGCCGCCAGCCGGCGGCGCAGTGCGGCGTTCTCGTTCGCCAGGGCATCGGCCCGGCGCTTCTCGGACTGCGCGGCGCCGATCGAGCTGAACGCATTCCGGGCCGGGCGCACCGCGGCCGCGGCGGCACGCTCAACCGGTGCCACGACACTGTTGGCGATCCGGCGCAGGCCTCCGCCGCCCTTCCCCGATCCGACGTCGATGGTGATCAGGACGAGCGCGACGACGAGCAATCCGGCCAGGAGCATCCGGGTACGGCGGGTATCACGGCCCATACGCGTCAGCTGGTCTGCGTCTGGCGACAGTCAGGTGGCATCATCGCGGCTCCGGGCTCAGCACCTGCTGCAGCGTCCTCGAACTCCTCGACGCACTTGCCGGAGCCGAGCGCGACCGAGCTCAGCGGGTTCTCCGCGATCGAGATCGGCATGCCGGTCTCGGCGCGCAGCCGCTCGTCGAAGCCGCGCAGCAGCGCGCCGCCGCCGGTCAGACGATGCCGCGGTCCATGATGTCGCCGGACGAGCTCGGGCGGGCACCGGTCGAGGGTGGTCTTGACCGCGTCGACGATCGCGTTGACCGGCTCCTCGATCGCCTTGCGGATCTCCTCGGCGCTGATCACGATGGTCTTGGGCAGCCCGGAGACCAGGTCGCGGCCGCGGATCTCGGCGTGCGGCTCGTCTCGAGCTCGGGAACGCCGAGCCGATCGCCATCTTGATCTCCTCGGCGGTGCGCTCGCCGAGCATCAGCGAGTACTCCTTCTTGACGTACTGGATGATCGCGCTGTCCAGCTCGTCGCCGCCGATGCGGATGCGACTGCGCGGTGACGATGCCGCCGAGCGAGATCACCGCGACCTCGGTGGTGCCGCCGCCGATGTCGACGACCATGTTGCCGGTCGGCTCGTGCACCGGCAGGCCGGCGCCGATGGCCGCGGCCATCGGCTCCTCGATGATGTAGACCTTGCGCGCGCCCGCCGGCGTACGCCGGCGTCCTTGACCGCGCGCTGCTCGACGCCGGTGATGCCCGAGGGCACGCAGACCACGATGCGCGGCTTGGCCAGGTGCCGCCGCCGGTGCACCTTCTGGATGAAGTAGCGCAGCATCCGCTCGGTGGTGTCGAAGTCGGCGATGACCCCGTCCTTGAGCGGGCGGATCGCCACGATGTTGCCGGGCGTGCGCCCGATCATCCGCTTGGCCTCAGCGCCGACGGCGAGGATGCCCGCCGGTGTTCGTGTTGATCGCGACGACGCTCGGCTCGTTCAGCACGATGCCGCGGCCGCGCACGTAGACCAGGGTGTTCGCGGTACCGAGGTCGACGGCCATGTCACGGCCGATGAACGACAGTGCACGCGCCATCGCAGCCTTCCCCCAGGAGTCGAGGGGAGACTAAATCGGGCAACGAGCCGGAAAGGCGCGACGCGCCAGAGGGGTTACTGGATATTCGGAAAGAAAATCGCTACCTCGCGCGCGGCGGACTCCGGCGAGTCCGATCCGTGGACGAGGTTCTCGCCGATCTCGAGGGCGAAGTCGCCGCGGATGCTCCCCGGGGCCGACTTGACCGGGTCGGTGGCTCCGATGAGCCCGCGGGCGGCCTCGACCGCACGGGGTCCCTCGGCGACGAGAGCGACCAGCGGCCCGCCGGTGATGAAGTCGACCAGCTCGCCGAAGAACGGCTTCTCGGTGTGCTCGGCGTAGTGCTTCTCGGCAGTGGCGCGGTCGAGCGTGCGCAGCTCGAGCGCGGCAAGGATGAGCCCCTTGCGCTCCAGCCTGGCGACGACCTCGCCCACCAACCCACGGCGTACGCCATCGGGCTTGACCAGGATCAGGGTGCGCTCGGCGGCCACGCCAGAGCTCCTTTCATGAGACGGGAGGCGGCTGCTGCCGCGGGTGCGAGGCTACCGGCACCCGGGCAGTGGCCGCCTCCCGGTTCGAACGTGGCCCTGGGAGCTAGGAGGTCGTCTGGTAGGTCTTCACCGTCTTGACGTTCTCCGGGTCGCAGTTGAAGACGCCATCGGTCGGCCGGGTGACGGCCTTGTCGTAGACGAACCCGGTCGGGGTCAGCTTGACGATGGCGATGCAGGGCGAGGCCTTCGCGTCCAGCGCGGTGCTGTGCGCGGGGTAGAGCCCACCTGCGGTCCAGTCGGTGTGCTTCTGGGCATGCTCCAGGACGCAGGCCGACGTGAGGTTCGAGCCGCATTCGGTGGCGGACTTCGCCCACAGCAGCCAGGCGCTGAATCGAGGAGTCCGTGAAGGCGGTGAGCTTCGGGTTCGCGACGGCAGCCTTGACGATGTTCTCGGTCTGCTGGAGCACCGGGAACTGGCTGGCGAGCTCGAAAGGCAGCGCCCCGAACTGCACGTAGCTCGGCGGGAACACCGGGGTGGCCTTCGCCGCCGCGACGGCCTGCGGCCCGTAGAACTGGGGGCTGTAGAGGATCCACGACGGGTTGTAGCCGATGTTCTTCATGGCCTGCACGATCGGGCTCGGGTCCTGGGCGGAGATGCCGTAGTACCCGCGCGCGCCGGCGCCCTTGAGCTGCTCCATGTAGGGCCGGTAGTTGTCGACCAGCGGAGGCTGGTCCTGGATGACGGCGACCTTGATGCCGAGGTCTCGCAGGTACTCGGCGGTGCGCAGGCCGACCGGGGCGATCGAGGCGAGCGTGCTGCTGCCGATGCCGACACCGCCGGTCTTGGTGTCGGGGTAGGTCTGGGCGAGCAGCCGGATCGCGCCGTCGTTGATCTGCGTCGGCGGGACCGGGGTCGCCTGCACCTGGTATGGCGCGGTGACCGCCTCAGGGGAAACGACGTAAGCCGGGATCTGGCCGAGCTTGCAGCCGACCCGGATCTTGACGCCGCCGCTGTCGAAGGCGTTGCCGTTGCCGACCAGCATGAAGTCCTTCAAGCAGGCACTGGTCATGACCTGACCGACGTTGAACAGCTTCGCGTCCCACTTGTCCACGACGATCTTGCGGCCGTTGATGCCGCCGGCCGCGTTGCACCACTTGGAGAATCCATCGGCGGTGTCGAAGAACTCCTGCTCCAGGCCGGGCGCGGCAGCAGCACCCGGGTCGGCGGTGACCCCGATGCGGATCTCGGTGTTGGTGACACCACGCTCGGTCGCGCCGCTGGCGTTGCCCGGCCCGCAGATCTTCGTCAGCGTCCCGAAGTCGCCCGGACCCGGGTTCGCCGCGGTGCTGCTGGAGGCGGCGGCCGAGGTCGGAGCCGTCGAGCCCCCGGTGCTACCGCCGCCGCTCGAGGAGCGCCCGCAGGCCCCCAGACCGAGCGCCACTACCGCAGCGACAGCCACGGTAGTGACACCACGACGACGGATCCTGGACCGAGCAGAGGGAACACGCGGCATGGCGATTCTCCGGTCTTTGTCGAGCGGGGATGAGGCACTCACTGCTGAGGAGCACGGACGGCCGGCGAGGGGCAGAGCCGGCATGACGCGCCGTCAGATTAGAGGCGAGCACCACTCAACGTGACACGGAACACATTTTTCGTCGTCAATTTGTTACCGACGACGCTGCTAGCGGCGCAGCAGTCGCCGGGCTTCCCCGACCGTGACCAGCGAACCGGTGACGATGACCCCGCTGCCTCCAAGCGGGCCCTGTTCTTCGGCGATGCGTACGGCGGCATCCAGCGCGTCGTCCAGCCGTAGCTCGACGTCGACGCGGCCACCACCGAAGATGTCGACGGCTTCGGCCGCAAGCTCGTCCGCGGGCATCGCCCGCGGCGAGGAGTTCTGCGTGATGACCACCGCGCTGAGCACGGGTTCCAGCGCCCCGAGGATGGCGCCGGCGTCCTTGTCACCCAGCATCCCGACCACGCCGACCAGCCGGTCGAAGGCGAATTCCTCGATCAGCGCCTCGGCGAGGGCCTTGGCTCCGGCCTCATTGTGGGCACCATCCAGCACGATGGTCGGCGAGCTGCGCACCGTCTCCAGCCGGCCGGGTGACTCCACGGCCGCGAAGCCGGCCCGCACCGTCTCCACATCCAGCGCGCCACCTTCCCCGGCGCCGAGAAACGCCTCGACCGCCGTCAGCGCGCAGGCAGCGTTGTGAGCCTGGTGAGCCCCGTGCAGCGGAAGGAAGATCTCGTCGTACTCGCCGCCCAGGCCCGCCAGGACGAGGAGCTGGCCACCGAGCGCGACCTGCCGCGAGACGAGCCCGAATTCCAGCCCTTCCCGCGCGATAGTGGTGCCGAGCTCGCCCGCCTTGCGAAGCAGCACCGCAGCGGCGGGCGGGGGCTGGCTCGCGAGCACGGCGAACGTGTCAGCGCGCAGGATCCCGGACTTCTCGTTCGCCACCTGCGCGACGGTGTCACCGAGCTCGCGATGGTCCAGCGAGACCGGGGTGATCACCTGGACGGTGGAGTCGATGACGTTGGTCGCGTCCCAGCTGCCGCCCATCCCGACCTCGATGACCCCGACGTCGATCGGCGCGTCGGCGAAGGCGCTGAACGCCATGGCCGTGAGCAGTTCGAAGAAGGTGACCCGCTCGGCGGACTGCGAATCGACGATCTCGACGTACGGGATGACGTCGTCGTAGGCCGCCGTGAAGACCTCGGGGGTCACCGGCCGGCCGTCGACGCTGATCCGCTCGGTCACCGATTCCAGGTGCGGCGAGGTGTAGCGCCCGCTGCGCAGGCCGAAGCTGAGCAGCAGGGTGTCGATCATCCGGGCGGTCGAGGTCTTGCCGTTGGTGCCGGTCAGATGGATCGACGGGTACGCCCGCTCCGGGTGGCCGAGCAGGTCGACGAGCTGCCGCATCCGGTCGAGGTCGGGCAGCATCCGGTGCGGGAAGCGGCCGGCGAGCGCCTTCTCGACCCGGGCGAGGTCGGCGCGTACGGCAGCAGCGTCAGCCAAGACGACCCAGCCGTTCATTCAGGAGCGCCTGGTCGGCGACAGCGGCGTCGTGACGCGCGCGGATCTCGGCGACGACCTTGTCAGGCGCCTTGGCCAGGAACCCCTGATTGGCGAGCTTGGCGCCGGTCTGGGTGATCTCCTTCGCCGCCGCCTCGAGGGCTCGGGTGATCCGCGCCCGCTCGGCGCCGACATCGATCGAGCCCAGCAGGTCGAGCGCCACGGACATGCCGCCGGCGATCAGGGTCTCCCAGCCTTCCGGAGCGGCGGAACCCACCTGGATGGTCAGGTCGGCGAGCGACGCGAGCTGCGCCGACCAGGCTGCGGCGAACGCCTGCGCCTCGACGTCAGCGGCGATCAACACGGCGCCGAGCTTGCGACGCGACGCGATTGCCTGCTGGGTGCGGAAGCGCCGTAGCTCGACGACGAGCTCCTGAAGACGCTCCAGCTCGGCCGCGGCGGCGGGGTCACGACGTCCGGGGTCGGCCGGCCACTGCGCCAGCGCAAGGGTCTGCGTATCGCCTTCCCCGTAGCCGTTGAGCGAGCGCCACAGCTCGTCGGTGACGAAAGGGATCACCGGGTGCAGCAGCCGCAGCACCGTGTCCAGGCAGCGGCCGAGCACGGCGCGAGTCCGTTCGGCGCCGGCCGGCTCGCCCCGCAGCGGCACCTTGGCCAGCTCGACGTACCAGTCGAAGAGCTCGTCCCAGGCGAAGTGGAAGAGCGCGTCGCAGGCCTTGCCGAACTCGAACGCGTCGTACAACGCGTTGACCTCGGCCGTGACCTCGGCGAGCCGGGACAGGATCCACCGGTCGGCGACGCTCAGCGCGGCCTCGTCGAGCGGCAAGGCCGGATCGGCGCCGTTCATCAGGGCGAAGCGGGTGGCGTTCCAGAGCTTGTTGACGAAGTTGCGGCTGCCCTGGACCCATTCCTCGGACAGCGGCACGTCGCCGCCGGGGTTGGCTGCCGCGGGCGAGCGTCCACCGCACCGCGTCGGTGCCGTAGGAGTCGATGAGCTCGAGCGGGTCGATCGCCGTTGCCGGCCGACTTGCTCATCTTGCGGCCGCGGGCGTCGCGCACCAGGCCGTGCACCATCACCTGGCGGAAGGGGACCTCCGGGGCGATGAAGGTGCAGAACATCATCATCCGGGCGACCCAGAAGAAGATGATGTCGTAGCCCGTGATCAGCACGCTCGTCGGGTAGTAGCGCTCGAAGTCGGGCGTGACGTCGGGCCATCCGAGGGTCGACGCCGGCCACAGCGCTGAAGAGAACCAGGTGTCGAGCACGTCCTCGTCCTGCACCCAGCCCGGGCCGCTCGGCGGCTCCTCATCGGGCGCGGGGACGACCGTCTGCCCCTCGGGGCCGTACCAGACCGGGATCCGGTGGCCCCACCAGAGCTGGCGGCTCACGCACCAGTCATGCATGTTGTCGACCCACGCGAAGTAGCGGGCGGCCATCTCCGGCGGGACGAACTGCGTCTCCCCGGCCCGGACGGCGTCGCCGGCCCGCTTCGCCAGCGGGGCCACCCGGACGAACCACTGCAGCGACAGCCGCGGCTCGACGACCGTCCCGCAACGCGAGCAGTGCCCGACCGAGTGCAGGTAGGGCCGCTTCTCCGCGACGATCAGCCCCTCGGCACGCAGCGCGTCCACGACCGCCGGTCGCGCCTCGAACCGGTCCAGTCCCTGGAACGGGCCGTGGGCCGTCACGTTGCCCAACTCATCGAGGACGGTGATCGAGGGCAGGCCGTGACGCTGGCCGATCTCGAAGTCGTTGGGGTCGTGGGCGGGGGTCACCTTGACGGCGCCGGAGCCGAAGGACGGGTCGACGTGCTCGTCGGCCACCACCGGGATCATCCGACCGGTCAGCGGCAGCGGAACCTCGGTGCCGATCAGGTGCTGGTAGCGCTCGTCATCGGGGTGCACCGCGACGGCCGTGTCACCCAGCATGGTCTCGGCCCGGGTGGTCGCGACCGTGAGGGGCCCGTACTGGATGGTGACCAGCTCGCCCTCGATCTCGCGGTGGTCGACCTCGATGTCCGATAGCGCCGTACGGTCGCGCGGGCACCAGTTGATGATCCGCTCGGCGCGGTAGATCAGGTCCTGGTCATAGAGCCGCTTGAAGACGGTGCGCACCGCCCGCGAGAGGCCCTCGTCCATGGTGAAGCGCTCGCGCGACCAGTCGACCCCGTCGCCGAGCCGGCGCATCTGACCCAGGATCTGGCCGCCGTACTCGGCCTTCCACTTCCAGACCCGGTCGACGAACGCCTCACGTCCGAGGTCGTGGCGGCTCAGCTCCTCTTTGGCGAGGGCCCGCTCCACCGCGTTCTGGGTGGCGATGCCCGCATGGTCCATTCCCGGCAGCCAGAGCACGTCGTACTGCTGCATGCGCTTGAGGCGGGTGAGGGCATCCATGAGGACGTGCTCGAACGCGTGACCCACGTGCAAGGAGCCGGTGACGTTGGGCGGCGGGATGACGAGTGAGAACGGCGGCCGGTCGGCCCGATCGGGGCGGCCGGCAGTGAAAGCGTCGGCGTCCAGCCAGCGCTGATAGCCGGGGGCCTCGACAACAGTCGGGTCGTACTGCGGGGGCAGTTCGATCACCGGACGAGAGGGAGCCGTGGCCATGGCTGAAGTCTAGAGATCAGCGGGGTCACCTCAGGCCGGGGCGAGCTCGCGCAGCATCGCCGGCAGGTCGTACGCGCCCGGCAGCAGCGCCATCACCGGCGTCGTGACCCCCGCGGCGGCGTACTGCTCGACGTGCTCGCGGCAGGCCTTCGGCGAGCCGTGCACGATCAGGTCGTCGACCAGCTCGTCGGGGATCGTCTCCAGAGCACCCTTGCGATCGCCGGCCGCCCACTTCTCCAGCAGCGGCGCGATCATCTCGCCGCGGCCGAGCCACTGGTGGAACGCCGTGTAGACCGGCACGGTCAGGTACGACGCGATCGCCCGCCGCCCGACCTCGCGCACGAAGGCCTTGTCCTCGGACGGCAGCACGAAGATCCGGGCGACAACCTGCTTCTCGACGCCCCCGGCAACTTCGGCCACCTGGCTGACGACGGTCGGCACGTCACCCACAGACAGCCAGTTCAGGATCACGCCGTCGCCCTCGCGTCCGGCCAGTCGCAGCATCCCCGGCCGGAGCGCGGCGACCAAGAGCGGCGGCACCTGCGCCGGTGGGCGTCCCAGCCGGAAGCCGTTGACCTTGAAGGTCTCGTACTCCGCGGTGACCTTTTCGCCGGCCAGCGCGGTGCGAAGGAAGCGCAGCGTGTCGCGCACCCGGGCGTACGGCTTGTCGAAGGGGATCCCGTTCCAGCGTTCGACGATGACGTTGCTGCTGGTCCCGAGGCCGAGCGAGAAACGCCCGGGTGCCGCCTCGGCCATCGCCGCTACCGTCTGGGCGAGCAGCGCCGGGCCGCGCAGGTAGGCGGGCACGATCGCGGTTCCCAGCTGCAGCGACGGGGCCCAGGCGGCGGCGAGCACCAGGGGCGTGAACCCGTCGGTACCGCCCGCTTCGCTCGACCAGACGTCGGTGTAACCCAGGTCAGCGAGCTCGCGGAAAAGGTCGGCATGGTCGGCGAGCGGGACGTTGTCGAACGGGACGGTCATGCCCCAGCGATTGGCAGCCACCGGCACAGTCTGACAGGGCGCGGGGGATCGGGTCCCGACCTCGTCGTGATCCAAATGGCTCAAGGGTTCAGCCATTGAGCCCACATGCCGATGGCGTGACAGGAGTGCATATCGGCCGGCGTCTCCGCCGGCACGCCCAAGGAGGTCCCCTGTGGAGCAGCAGTCCGGCGCACCTGGTGCCGCCCAGGCTCAGGCAGCACGCACTGTCCTGCCCGGCGAGCCGTTCGACCCGCCGCCGGCGTCGCAGGTTCCCGGTCCGCGTCCGCCCGAGCAGGTCCCCCCTGCCCCGCCGGCTCCCGAAGCTGAGCTGCCGGCCGCGTGGGGCTACCAGCCCATGGCGGCCCCGGAAGGCGCGCCGAGCTACCAGAGCACCCCCACGTACGTCGATCCGCAGCAGTTCGGCGACGGCGACTTCGAGAGCCTGCACGACTTCGCCTCCCTGCCGGTCGCCCCGCAGTTCGCCGCGCCCGCTCCGGCCACTGAGGCGTTCGCCCCGGCGGCTTACCCGCCGCCCCCGCCGCCGCCCGCTCCCGCTGCTTTCGTCCCCACGCAGCCTGAGGCCGCCTACCCGCCGCCGGTCTTCGCCCCGTCGGGTGCCCCGATGGCCGAGCTGCCCCCGCTGCCCCCCGTGCAGGACGACGAGGGCCTGCTGGGCGAGCCGGAAAGCAAGCGCAGCCGCCGGTCCCCCGACAAGCGCCTGCTCGCCGTCGCGCTGGTCGCGGTGCTCGCCGGCGGTGGCTACTTCGGCTACACCCAGCTGACCAAGAAATCGTCCACCACGACGACGGCAAGCACCCCGGTCGCCCCGGTCACGGCACCGGCGCCGAAGTACGACTTCCCGTCGAACATCGCCGGCCTCAAGCTGCAGCCGGCCGCGAGCACTGCCTCACTGCGCACGAGCGTCCTGGCTGAGGCCAAGACCTGGAATGCTGCGGCAGCGCGGACGCTCAGCGTCGCCAGCTACAGCGCCGGCCAGCCGGCGATCTTCGCGATCTCGTTCCATCCCGCAGCAGCCCAGCTCGCGAGCGACTACGCGTCCCTCGTCCGCTTCACCGCGGCCCCGAGCACTGGAAACGTGGCAACCCCCTCCCACGTCTCCGTTCCGGGTGCGGCTGGCGGTCAGATGACCTGCGGTGGTCAGAGCGGCTCGGACGCCAGCTCCTGGTGCGTCTGGCGCGGTGCGACGACGATCGGCGTCATGCAGGTCTCGGGCTCGCCCAAGACCCAGATCACCGAGATCCTGACCCGCGAGATGCGGGCGTACGCCGAGCACTGATCGTTGAGTCACGTCTTGCGGCCCCGGGCTTGTGCCCGGGGCCGCATAACGTGACAACGGTGACCGGCACGACTATCGAGCTCGACCCTTCCTGGTCGATCGGCGACAAGATCCACGGCGGCTACCTGCTCTCCCAGGTCGTGACGGCCGCGCTGGACGGCGGCGACTACCCGCACCCGCTCGGCGTCAGCGCGCACTTCGCGTCAGCACCCGATCCTGGGCCGGCCGACGTCGAGATCGAGCATCTGCGCTCGGGCCGGCGCGTCGGCTTCCTGCGGGCGTCGCTGCGCCAGGGCGGCGCGGTTCGTGCCGAGGTCCTGATCACGGCCGGCACGCTGCCGGACGAGGCGCCCCGCTTCTTTGACCCCAAGGCTGCTGCACCGGTGATTCCACCTCCGGACGAGTGCACGCGTTCGGCCACCAAGACCCCGACCGGCGGCCGCCTCGGCGTCGCCGCCCATCTCGACATGCGGCTCGACCCTGCCACGACCGGCTGGATCCGCCACGAACCCTCGGGTCAGGGCGTCGTCCGGGCCTGGATCCGCCGCGCCGACGGCGGCGCCGATCGATCCGTTCTGGCTGCTGATCATCGGCGACGCTCCCCCGCCGGTCACCTTCGACCTCGGCCTGCGCGGCTGGGTGCCGACCGTGACCCTCGACGCCCACATCCGGGCGCTCCCTGCTCCGGGCTGGTTGATCGCCGAGCAGAGCGCGCAGGTCGTCGCCGGCGGCTGGCTGGACGAGACCTGCACTCTCTGGGACGAGACGGGCCGCCTCGTCGCGTCGGTACGCCAGCTGGCCGGCTACCGGGAGAACTGAGCCGCTCGCGTTACCGATAATTTCGGGTTGCGCACGGTTTCAGCGGGTCAGCGCGTACGTAACCCGAAATTATCGGCGCTCAGGCGGACTTTTCGCGGCGCTCGCGCTTGGCGGCGACCTCGCGCGGGACGATCGTCGGGTTCACGTGCTCGAGGACGGTCTCGCGGGTGACGACGACCTTGGCGACGTCCTTGCGGCTCGGGATGTCGTACATCACCGAGAGCAGCACCTCTTCCATGATCGCCCGCAGCCCGCGGGCGCCGGTGCCGCGCAGGATGGCCTGGTCAGCGATGGCTTCCATGGCGTCGTCGGAGAAATCGAGGTCGACCCCGTCGAGCTCGAAGAGGCGGCGGTACTGGCGTACCAGAGCATTCTTCGGCTCGGTGAGGATCTGGATCAGCGCATCACGGTCGAGGCTGTTGACGCTGGTGATGACCGGCAGCCGGCCGATGAACTCCGGGATCATGCCGAACTTCAGCAGGTCCTCGGGCATGACGTCGGTGAAGACGTCAGAGCGGTCGGTGTCGTACTTGCTGGCGAGAACGGCACGGAACCCGAGCTGCTTGCGGCCGATGCGGCCCTCGATGACCTTGTCGAGGCCGGCGAAGGCGCCGCCGCAGATGAACAGCACGTTGGTGGTGTCGATCTGGATGAACTCCTGGTGCGGATGCTTGCGGCCACCCTGCGGCGGGACGCTCGCGGTCGTGCCTTCGAGGATCTTCAGCAGCGCCTGCTGGACGCCCTCGCCGGAGACGTCGCGGGTGATCGACGGGTTCTCCGACTTGCGGGCGATCTTGTCGACCTCGTCGATGTAGATGATCCCGGTTTCGGCCTTCTTGACGTCGTAATCCGCCGCTTGGATCAGCTTGAGCAGGATGTTCTCGACGTCCTCGCCGACGTAGCCGGCTTCGGTGAGGGCCGTGGCGTCAGCGATCGCGAACGGGACGTTGAGCATGCGGGCGAGGGTCTGCGCGAGGAGGGTCTTGCCGCAGCCGGTGGGGCCGAGCAGCAGGATGTTGCTCTTGGCCAGCTCGACCTCGGACTTGCCGTCGGTCGCGCCCGCCTGCACCCGCTTGTAGTGGTTGTAGACCGCGACCGAGAGGGTCTTCTTCGCGGTGTCCTGCCCGACGACGTAGGAGTCGAGGAACTCGTAGATCTCCTTCGGCTTGGGCAGATCGTCCCACTTGAGCTCCGAGGACTCGGAGAGCTCTTCCTCGATGATCTCGTTACACAGGTCGATGCACTCGTCGCAGATGTAGACGCCGGGCCCAGCTATCAGCTTCTTGACCTGCTTCTGCGACTTGCCGCAGAACGAACATTTCAGCAGGTCACCGCCGTCACCGATGCGGGCCACCGGCCACTCCCCTGACTCTCGTGCGGGCTCGCGTACCGCCCGGCTGCTCGTCAATGTCGACGCGTCGACCTACGTCGTTGTCGATGAAGCGATGGTGCGTTCGAGCTATGTATCAATGGTGCGACGATCGGCGCTTGGTTGATAGTGCTTTTGTGCCCGATCTGGCACGTGACGCTACCCCGAGCATCGCCCCACGAGAGTGTTATCGGCGGCTCAACCCGCCGCGCGTAGTGCTGATGTCTTGCGCGACTTCAGCACCTCATCGATGAGCCCGTACTCGATTGCCTCCGCGGCGGTCAGGATCTTGTCGCGGTTGATGTCCTTGCGGACCTGCTCCTCGGTGCGCCCGGTGTGGTCGGCCAGCATGCGCTCGAGCAGCGCGCGCATCCGCATGATCTCGTTGGCCTGGATCTCGATGTCGGACGACTGCCCCTCGCCCGACCCGGAAGGCTGGTGGATCAGGATCCGGGCGTTCGGGACGCGCGAAGCGCTTGCCCTTCGTGCCGGCGGCGAGCAGCACGGCCGCGGCGCTCGCGGCCTGGCCGAGGCAGACGGTGGAGATGTCAGGGCGGATGTACATCATCGTGTCGTAGATCGCGGTGAGCGCGGTGAACGAGCCGCCGGGCGAGTTGATGTAGATGTTGATGTCGCGGTCGGGGTCCTCGGACTCCAGGTACAGCAGCTGCGCCATCACGTCGTTGGCGAAAGAAGTCGTCGATCGGGACGCCGAGGAAGACGATGCGCTCCTTGAGCAGCTTGTAGTACGGGTTCATGCCGTACTCGCCGCGGCTGGTGCGCTCGATGATGTTCGGCAGGTAGTACCGGCTCGATCTGCGCCAGATACGCGTCGGCTGCCGTGATCCCTGCGGTGATCTCGCTCATCTGCGTCTCCTCTTAACTGACCGGGCCGGCGCTGGGCACCTGAGCGGCCTTGGCCACGACGCGGTCTATGAAGCCATACTCCGCCGCTTCGTCCGCGGTGAACCATCGGTCACGATCGGAATCCTCTTCGATGCGCTCGATCGACTGTCCGGTGTGGAACGCGATGCGGTCCTGCAGCACCCGGCGCGTGTGGATCATCTGCTCGGCCTGGATGGCGATGTCGGCCGCCGTACCGCCGATGCCGCCGGACGGCTGGTGCATCATGATCCGCGCGTGCGGGGTGGCGTAACGCTTGCCCTTGGTGCCGGCGCAGAGCAGGAACTGGCCCATGCTCGCGGCGAGTCCGATGGCGACAGTGGAGACGTCGTTGGGGATGAACTCCATCGTGTCGTAGATCGCCATCCCCGCCGTGACGGAGCCGCCGGGCGAGTTGATGTAGAGCGAGATGTCGCGCTTGTCGTCCTCGGCGGCGAGCAACAGCAGCTGAGCGCAAATCGCGTTGGCAATCGTGTCCTCGACGACGCTGCCCAGGAAGATGATCCGCTCACGCAAGAGCCGGTCGTACACCCGGTCATCGAGGGTGGGCGCGCCGGGCCCGGGCCCGCGCAGCGTGGGCACCTCGAGATCGCTCATGCCGCTCCTTCGGTTCGGGCCCGGTCACGCCGGGCTGGTGCGATCACCTGTCGATGACCCTAACCACGCCTTCGGCATCCACGTTGCCGCCGAACAGGTCATTTCGCCGTAGGCGGAGATTGGTATCTGGGCCGCCGCGCAAGCACGAGCGCACGCCCGAGCGCGCTGTGGTGCTTACGCGAGACGGCCCGCTACTCGGCGGCCTGGCCGGCCTCCGGCTCGGGCTGCTCCTCACGCGGGTGCTCCGGGTCCTCGTCGTCCCCGAGATCAGCGTCGAGGTCATCAGCGTCGAGGTTGCCGAACTCGTCGTCATCGTCGCCGGCGGTGTCCTCGTCCTCATCGAGCGCGGAAAGGTCGACGGCATTGCCCGACTCGTCGGTGATCTTGACGTTCTCGAGCAGCCGCGCGAGCGCCTTGCCGCGCCGCACCTCAGCGAAGACGACGCCGATCTGACCGCTCTGGACAATCTGGTTGGCGAAGTCCTGCGGGGCGACGCCGGACTGCTGGGCGCGGCGCACGAGGTGCTCGGTGAGCTCCTCCTGCTCGACGGTCAGCTCCTCCTTCTCGGCGAGCGCGTCGAGCACCAGCTGGGACTTCACCGCCTTCTCGGAGGTCTCGCGCACCTCGGCGGCGAACTCATCCTCGGTCTTGCCCTCGGTCTCGAGGTAGACCTCGCGGCTGACACCGACGCGTTCGAGCTGGTGGCTCAGGTTGTGCTCGCGGGCATCCACCTCGGCCTTCACCGCCGACTCCGGCAGCGGCACGTCGACGATCTCGATGAGCTTGTCGATGAGCCGGTCGCGGGCCTGGGCGCCCTGCTCGTAGCGACGCACCCGGCCGAGCCGCTCACGAAGGTCGGTCTTGAGCTCGTCAAGGGTGTCGAACTCGCTCGCCGTGGTGGCGAACTCGTCGTCGAGCTCGGGGAGTTCCTTCTCCTTGACGCTGATCACCTTGACCGCCACATCAGCTGTCTGACCGGCGAAATCACCCATTTTCAGCTCGGTCGGGAAGGTACGTTCGTCACCCTCGCTGGCCCCCAGCACTGCTTCATCGAGGCCCGGGATGAGGTTCTCCGAGCCGACGAGGTAGGACATCCCCTTCGACTCCGAGTCAGGCACGAGCTCGCCGTCGATGCTCGCCGACAGGTCGATGGTGAGGTAGTCGCCGTCGGCCACGGCGCGCTCGACGGGCTGCAGGGTGGCGAACCGGTCGCGCAGGCTCTGCAGCTGCTCGTCGACATCGTCGTCGGTGAGGGTGACGTCCTCGACGGTGATCTCGATGCCGTCGAGGTCGGGGAGCGTGACCTCGGGTCGGACGTCGACCTCGGCGGTGAAGACCAGCTGCTCCCCGTCGTTGAACTCCTTGACGTCGACATCTTCCGGGGAGGAGATCGCCTCGATCTTCTCCTGCTCCAGAGCCTGGCCGTAGAAGCGGTCGAGCGCGCCCGGCAGCGCCTCGTTCAGGACGTAGCCACGCCCGATCCGCTGGTCGACGATGCGCGCCGGGACCTTGCCCGGACGAAAGCCCGGAACCTTGATCTGACGGCTGATGCGCTTGTAGGCCGACGCCAGGTCTTCGGACAGCTCCTCGAACGGAACCTCGATCGTGACCTTGACTCGGGTGGGGCTCAGGGCTTCTTTGGTGGCCTTCACAGCGGCGCGGCTCTCCATGCACTTGGGATTGGGGACTGTAGGTGGCGACAGCAGGCAGTCGGGGCGGGGAGATTCGAACTCCCGATCTCCTGCTCCCAAAGCAGGCGCGCTAGCCACTACGCTACGCCCCGCGGCGTGGCCTGATCCTATGGTGCCGATCGCCCACCCTCCGCTGCCGCAGCGGTCACGGTCGGTGGACTGCGGCGCGGCGAATCCCCGCTTTCCGCCGACGGTTGCCCACACTGGCCTCACAGCCTGCGAAATGCCGGCGCCGACCGTTCAGAATCGGACACCGGGGAGATCCGATGAAGTTCCAGGTGCTGGGGCCGCTGGCAGCCGAGGGGGCGACAGGCCCACTCGAGCTGGGCGGCCCGCGTCAGCGCTCCGTCCTGGCCCGGCTGCTGGTCGCGGGCGGGGATGTCGTCTCGGTCGATCGGCTGCTCGACGACCTGTGGAGCGGTGAGCCGCCGCCGCGCGCAGTCGGGTCGCTGCAGGCGTTCGTCTCCAACCTGCGCCGCACGCTCGAACCCGACCGGCCCGTGCGCTCACCCGCGCGGCGGCTCGTCAGTGCCGCTCCCGGATACGCGTTGCGCGTGGGTGAGGGCGACGAGGTGGATGCCGTCACGTTCGAGCGGATGGTCGGCGAGGGCAGCCGGTTGCTGGCTGAGGGGCGTGCGACCGAAGCGGGCCGGGTGCTCGACGCTGCGCTCGCGCTATGGCGTGGTGAGGCGTACGCCGACTTCGCCGACACGGCCTGGGCCGCTCCCGAGGCCGCCCGCCTCGCCGAATGGCGGCTCGTCGCGCGCGAACACCGGATGGCGGCTGCACTGGCCGCCGGGCGGGCCGCCGAAGCCATCCCCGCGATCGAAGCGCTGGCGCGCCGGCATCCGCTGCGCGAAGGACTGTGGAGATTGCTCGCGCTCGCCCTGTACCGCACCGGCCGGCAGGCTGAGGCGCTGGCGGTGCTGCGCGAGGCCCGGGAGCTGCTCGCCCGCGAGTTGGGTATGGATCCGACGCCGGCCGCGCAGCTGCTCGAACGCCAGCTGCTCACCCAGGCGTCCGAGCTCGACTGGACGCCCCCGCGGGAGATCCCGCAGACCCCGGTGGTGAGGGTGCCGGCTCAGCGCCTGCCCGGCGCGCCAGCGCCCGTCGCCGGCAGCGCCCCGATCGGACGGGCCGCTCCCCTGCAGGCGCTACTGACGGCCGCGGGCGAAGCGCTCGCGGGAGGCGTACGGGTGGCGGTCATTTCCGGCGAATCCGGGATCGGCAAGTCGTTCCTCGCCGAGGCTGTCGCGCAGCGGTTGCACGCCGGCGGATGGCGGACCGCGTGGGGACGCTGCCCGCAAGCCGAGGGCGTTCCCGCCCTCTGGCCGTGGCAGCAGGTGTTGACACCGCTGGTCAGCGCGTTCCCACCGGCTCCTGAGATCGAGGGACGGCTGGCCACGTTGCTGGGGATGGACGCGCCGCCGGCCACCGGGGCGTCCGATGGTGGCGAGGCGCGGTTCCGCCAGCACGACGCAGTCGCCCGCCACCTCGCCATCGGGTCGGCGAAGGAGCCGTTGCTCATCGTGCTGGACGACCTCCAGTGGGCGGACTCGGCCTCGCTGCGGCTGCTGCTCGACCTGATCGCGCTTCGCCGCGGCGGCCGCATCCTCGTCATCGCGACAGTACGGTCCGGCGCCGGCGGGCCATCGCTGGATGACGCGCTCGACCGGCTCGGACGCGACGGTGCTCTCCGCGTGTCGCTCGAGGGGCTGGACTGCGACGCGATCGGGGAACTTTCGGCCTCGCTCGGGCTCGCGCTGGACGACTCGCAGGTGGCGCGGCTGGCATCGCGAACGGCGGGCAATCCCTTCCTGCTGACCGAAAGCGTCAAGCTCGCCGCGTCCGAAGGCACCGAGACGCTTCTTGCCGGCGTCCCGCCGACCGTGCGCGAGGTGCTGCGCCGGCGGCTGCGTCGCCTGCCGGAACCGATCCACGAACTGCTCGCGACCGCCGCCGTGCTCGGCCGCGACGTGGACCCCGACTTGCTGGCGGCGCTGACCTTCGAACCCGAGAAGCTGGTGCTCGACGGGCTCGACCTCGCCACCGTCCACGGGGTGCTCGTCGAGAGCGAGCAGGGCCGGCTGCGCTTCGCCCATGACCTGGTACGCGAGACCCTCGAATCCAGCTTGCCGCCGTTGCGGCGCACCCGGGTGCACGCCCTCGCGGCCGCAGCGCTCGAGGACAGGGGCGCTGACCCCGCGGCGATCGCTTTCCATGCCATCGCTGCGGGACCGTCCGAGAGTGGGCGGGGCGCGCATTTCGCCCACACCGCAGGGGTTTGCGCCCGCAAGCGGCTGGCGTTCGACGACGCGGCCAACTGGTTCGGCAAGGCCGTCGAACTCGCCCGCGCTCAGCCCGATCCCGATTGGTCGGTGGTCGTCAGCCTGCAGCTCGCGTTGGTCCGGGTGCAGCTCGACGGCGGCGACTGGGTCGCGGCCCGGCAGACGCGGGCGGCAGCGATCCGCGCGGCCGACCTCACCGACGACCCGGAGCTGCAGCTGCGCGCTCTCGTCGCACTGGATGCCCCGGCAGCCTGGACGCTGCACAGCTACGCAGAGGTCGATCTCGACGTCGTGGGCCGCACCGAGCGCGCGCTGGCCGCCTTGCCCGAGCACGATCGCGCGCTGCGCTGCCGGCTGCTGGGCACGCTCGCTGTCGAGTTGTACGACGGCTCCGACGATCCCCGCTGCGATTCACTCAGCGTCGAAGCAGTCGAGATGGCCCGCCTGCTGGGCGATCCGCGTCTGCTCGCCGTCGCGCTGACCTACCGCTATCAGGCCGTGAAACAGCCGCGTTTCGCCGCGGAGCTGGTCGCCGTCGGGCAAGAGCTGATCGAACTCGGCGCACGAGAGGGGATGCCCGCGTTCGAGCTGCTCGGTCATGAGATCTCGGCGATGCACCGGATGCTGCTCTTCGACGTCCTGGGTGCGGATGCCGAAACCGCCGCCAGCGAGCCGCTGCTGCGCCGGCTCTCGCTGCGTCCGGCCGGCGCGATCCACGGTGTGTCGCAGGCGATGCGGCTGCTCGCCGAAGGCCGGCTGCTGGAGGCGGAGCAGGCCTACGAGCGGTCCCTGGCCGAGCAGCGCCGGCTGGGGTTCTTCGGCACGCAGACGCGAGCTGACGTCATCCACGCGATCCTCAACACCCTCCACGAGCGCTGGGACGATCTCGCCGAGCAGCTCGCTTCACTGCCGGCGGCGGACCCGATGCTCGCGCATTCGCTGCAGGTCTGGGTGCTCGCCGAGACCGGCCGGGCCGGTGAGGCGCGTGAGCTCATAGACGCCGAATCCCCTGCCGTGCTTCGGGACTGGTCGCAGTTGCCGCGCCTGGTGATCGCCGCTCAAGCGGCCGTCGCGGCCGGTCACCCGGCCCGTATGCACTGGTGCTACGAGCAGTTGCTGCCGTATTCGGGCTGGCTCGCCGTCGGCGGCAATTCGATCATGCTGGGTCCCGTCGACTATTTCCTGGCCCGGCTAGCCAGCCGGCTCGGCGACGCCGAGGCCAGCGCCCAGCACCGCACGCGCGCGGAGTCGGACTGCCGCGCGGCGGGCCTGCTCTGGTGGGCGGAGCGTTCGGCGGCGCTGGCCCGGGACCCACGGCGTACGCCAAGCGTCGCGAATTGGTCTACGGATACTGATGATCCAGCGCTTGCCGGCTCGCCTTCAGCTGACCGCTGACGGCGCTGCCATTGTCGAGTCGGGCGCCCGCCAGTCGGTGGAGACGAACCGGTGGCGGATCAGCCACCCGTCCCCCACCGGCACGAACGTGTCGCGGTAGCGGCCGTAATGGTCGAGCCCGATCTCGGTGAAGACGGTGAAGTAGCACGAGACCTTGGCCTGCTGCGGCGTGAGTTCGAGGAAGCGGATATTGGCGATGTTGTGCCTCACGATGCGCTTGATCCCGGAGGCTTCCGCGGCGGCCTTCATGGCGGCCCGGGCGTCCTCACCTGAGCCGGAACCCCTTATACCACCGAGGAATTCGATGATCGCCGGCCGCCCCTTGAAGGGCGGCTGGCCGCGCACCTCGAGCTCGCCGTCCTCGGCGAAGGCGTGGGTCAGCTCCTCGAGCCGGTACGCGTCGCCGGACCAGTTGTAGAGGGCGATCGAGTCGCGAATGCGCTCGCGCGCCACAAGCTCCCACAGCTCCACTAGGCCACGACCCGGAACGCGTAGGAGCCCGTGCTGATGGTTCGGTCGCCGGCGCCTTCGTCGATGAGCGTGAGACGGGCCCCCACGATGCCGTCCGAGCCAGTGAAACGCTTCACCCTCGGCGCGGAACGGGCCGTCCTTGCCGCGGGCCATGAACATCACGTGCGACGAGACGCCCTGCAGCTGGTCGGTGCCGGCAATGCTCGACGCGAGATCAAGCGCCGCCGTTTCCAGGACGACGAACTGCGGCCCGATGTGCAGCGCCGCGTCGGGCGATGCCAGCTCGACCGCGAGCTCGGGCAGCGCCCAGTGGCCGTCGTCGCGGCGGCTCGCGCCGAACACCTGCCACAGCGGCGGCAGGTCGGGCGAGTCGACGACGTCGATGGACTGCGTGTCCATCAGCTCCAGGCCCTCGGGCGGCAGCCCGATCACCACGCCTTGGCCCTCGGTGAGCGCGAGGACCCGGCTGGGGTTGTCGGCGTCGACGATGCGGGAGCGGCTGTAGCTCATCTGCCGGCCGCGCCGCAGGACCTCGGAGACGACCTCGATGCGCTTGACGTCGCGGCCGGGGTCGAGGATCTGGGTGGAGTGGATGACGGGGTTCGGCACGGCCGTCAGGTCGGACATGCCGCCACCCTCCGGCGAGGAGATGCCGAGGACGGCGAGCAGGAGGCCGCCGGTGGTGTTGCGCATGTCGCGCCGGAGCGTCACGGTGTCGTCCACCCCGACGTCCATGGACGCGAACATGCGGCCGATGTAGCGGTAGCTGAGCAGGCCGCCCCACCGGCGCCGCAGCTCGGCCGAGTAGGCCGCCTGGTCGGCGGTGAGCTCCCGGATGTCTCGCAGCACTGCGCCTCCCTTGGCTCGGGTCGCGTCATTGTCCACGAGCGACTCCGGCAAGCTCGGCATGGGGCGGGCGGCGCGAGCTGGTCACCGACGCGTGGCGGTTGCGAGCCGGGGACGCGACCGGGCTGTCGTCATGACGGTTTGCTACGAGCACGCATTCGGCGCCATGGGGATGGCGCTCAACGCTCGCGCCGTTCGGTGACGCGTAACGAGGCGTTGTTCCGCGGTTCGGTCCGGTTCTTGGCGTCGGTCAACTGGCGGATGAGGTCGTCGCGCACCTCGCGCAGCGCCTGAGCAAGATCCGGCTCGCTCGACGTGGCGACGACACGCGTCTGCCCCGAGATCCAGGCCTCCAGCACGGTCCGCTGGCTCGCTTCGCCCCGCTCCTTGACCGAGAGTTCCAGTTCGACGGTTCCGGCGTCGAACGAGCGGAGGCGAGCATCCAGACTCGCCCATCCTTCGACGATCGGACCGCGTTCATCCTGACCGAACCCGCTTCCGAGTCGCAAGCTCGCTTCCACCGTGGCAGTGCCTTCGTCGCTCATCTCGTCCTCCTGGTTGAGTCTCCAGCGTTCAGTAACGCAACGTCGCAGCCACGCCGGTGACGGTTCCGAGTGTCGCCACGTCCGTCACGAAGACCTCGCCACCGCTCGCGAGCGTGTCGAACACTGCACGGTCGATCAGGTCCTCGTCGTCGATCGAGGCACGTGGCGACGTCGACACCGTGCCCGTGTCAGGCGCGACGCGACCCCACACCGGTGGCACATCGGTGACCAGCAAGGTGTCGATACGCCCCTCACGAGCTCGGGTCACGACATCTGCGATCGCGGAGACGGTCGTGCCGGCGCCCATGCCAGCTCGATACCGGTCGATGCCGGGATGGTCAACACCGCGGGTCGATGAGTCGATCAGCCGCAAGGCGTCGGCGTGCAGCTCGGCCGGGGAACGATGCTCAGGGTTGCCCGCCACCGCCGTGTCGAACACGTTCGGATAGCGAGTGACCGTCTGGAACAACGGCAAGTAGTAGTCGACGCACGCCAGCACGAGCGGCTCGTGCGCGTCACCGAGCCGTTCGCAAACACCGCGATCGACTGCACGCAGGAAACGTTGAATCGCGTCCTTGTCCAGCTCGGCGCCGGCGCCGTGGCCATGGAACTCGACGCCTCCTCCGCCCGTCGAGTGGAACTGGAGTTGACGCTCGGGATCCTCGAGCGCCAGCGCCTCGTCCATCGATGTCGCAGTCGACCCCAAGTCCAACATCGTGATCGCAGAACGCGTGGCCTCGAACAACTGCACGGCGTTCTGGCTCAACGACAGGACAAAGAACGTCTCGTCGCGAGACACCAACGACAACACCGGCCGAACCCGGAACGACGCGGCCACGACGACTTCCTCGGTCAACGACAGCGAAACCCGGTATCGCCCGAATCGTCCCGGCGAACTGAACAGCGCCAGACCGTCTGCCGTGTGCTGCCAAAAGGCGTGATCGTCGACGAGCGACTCCAACGGTGCCAGCATCGCCTCGATAACCGTCTCGGCAACGTCGGCACCGGACAGCTCGCCACGGGCCGTGTTGATGAGGTTCCGCAACCGGACCGGACCCTGCAACGTCTCCCGACCGGAACGATGCGTCGGCATGAACATCGACACACACGGACCCTGCAGCGGCGCTCAACGACATGACGTCCGCGACTGAGATCACATCGATGTCTGCGTCTACGCGAATCTCACTCACGACACCGACCCTAACCCCCGATGCACCGAACCAGCGTGGGCCCCGGACTTCCTGGTCTGCCCAACCGCACGCAGTGAGCTTCCTTCGATCACCTCCCGGACGCGCTCTTCAGCAGTGAGGTACCCCTCGCTCATCGTGTGATCCGGAGCCGAGACAACGACACGATCCCCCCCCCAGGGGGTGGTGCCGGAAACTCGAAGCGCAAGAAGGGGTGACCGGAGCCCTACTCCTCAGGGGGCCGGGTCTGGGCGAGGAACCGCCCGCCAGTGAGCACCGGCGCTGACGCCTCCTCGTCGAGGCGAAGCGCCGGCTCGACGACCACCGCCGATGCCAGGCCGCCCTCGGCCGGTTGACCCCCATCGAACCCGGGTCCATCATCGCCCCACCAGCAGCTCAGGCTGCCTGACCCAACCTGTCACCGGATCGTGCGGCAGACCCGAGATCTGAATCTCCCGTGTGCTGGAACAACCCGTGTCGAGGAGCTGGGTGACTTGGCCTGCGAGCCTCACGTGCCAGATGCCACCCTGGGCGGGGAGGGCCGGTTCTTCGATGAGGCATCGTCGAGCTTCACACTGGCAACCTCGCTGCGTTGGCGCACCAGTCGCACCGCCGGCGTCCGCCGGTGCCGGGCTTGTCGTTGCCGTTGCTCTTGATCTCCTGCCCGTAGGGACAGTCACGGTTGTCGTGGTACACGGGGTCTTGAGGATCGGTGTCGGTGTGGAAGGGCGCCACGGTGGTGGTGTGGGCATCACCGCGAGGCTGAGCGACCGATGAGCGGGAGCCTCTCGGGGTCGCCACCGCTGGCACGGAGTCTGTGGTGGGCGTGGGGTCGATGACCCGGTAGGCGAGCAGTTTCACCCGGTCGGTGAGCAGGAACCACACCAGGGCGTAACCCCAGACGAGGCCCGCGTACCCCCACCCGATCGGTGTCATGAAGATCCCGTACACGGCGATGAGGGTCGCGAGTGTCTGGGTACCGAAGACGGCGATCCACAAGATCCGTGCCGGGCGGGGTTTGGACCACCAGGGGCCGCGCGTGCGGGCGAGGAAGATGGTCAGGTGCCCAGCGACCGACAGCATCAAATACATCATGGTCTGCAGATGCGCGTGGTTGAGGTGAAGCGACTTGTCGCCGAGGAAGAAGAGGCCGAACGCGGCGAGGGGGCCGACGAAGCCGAGCACGGTGGCGATGCCGAGCACGAGGCGCATGTTCCAGGCCTCGGGCCGATCGTTGTAGTGCACGTGGTCGTAGGCGATGGACAGGATCGCACCGTCGTTGAGCAACGCCAGCATCACGATCTGGATCGTGGTGACCGGGAAGAAGTTGAAGATCAGGATCACGAGCGTGACGAACACCAGCACCCGCAGCGTCTCGGCGATCCGGTAGATCGCGTAGCTGTTCATCCGCTGGAAGATTCTCCGGCTCTCTTTGACCGCGTCGATGATCACCGACAGGCCCGGCGTCGTGAGCACGATGTCTGCGGCCGCGCGGGCGGCGTCGGTGGCTGCGGAGACGGCGATGCCGCAGTCAGCCTTCTTCAGCGCGGGGGCGTCGTTCACTCCGTCACCGGTCATGCCGACGATGTGGCCCTGCTTCTGCAGGACGTCGACGATGTGGAACTTGTGTTCAGGGAACACCTGAGCGAAGCCGTCGGCCTGCTCGATCGTCTCAGCGGTCGTGGCCGTCTCCTCGCGGTTGACGTCACCAAGTCCGCTGGCGTCGAGAATGGCCGTACCCATCCCCAGCGTCTTTGCGGTCTCCTGCGCGATGGCCAAGGCGTCGCCGGTGACCATCTTCACGTCCACACCCATCTGGCGCGCGGTCGTGATGGTCGCCTTCGCGTCGTTGCGGGGCGGGTCCAACAAGGGCAGCACACCGCGGAACTGCCATGCCCCGTCTCCCTCGGCGCGGGCGACGCCCAACGACCGGAAACCGCGCGCCGCGAACTCGTTGACCGCAGCGTCGACGTCCGCCTGTATCTGCGCGGCGTTCGCCGAGAGCTCCAGGATCACCTGGGGCGCGCCCTTCGTCACCTTGATCGAGGTCCCATCCGCGGCGGTGACGGTCGCCTCGGTGCATTTGCGGACCGCGTCGAACGGCTGGAAGTGGACGACCTGGTAGCCCGACAACGCCTGGTCGCTCTCCAGGCCGCCCAGCACCGCCAGGTCGATCGGATCGGCGTCGTCCGCGCGCGACGCCAGCGCAGCATCGAGAATGACCTGGTCGGCCGCTACATCGCTGACGGCGAAGGGATCGCCCAGGGTCAACTCGTTCTGGGTCAGGGTGCCGGTCTTGTCCGTGCAGAGCACGTCCACGCCTGCCAGTTCCTCGATGGCGACCAGCCGGCTCACGATGGCCTTCTTCGCGGCGAGCAGCCGCGCGCCGACCGCCATCGTCACCGACAACACCGTCGGCATCGCCACCGGAATCGCGGCCACGGTCAGGACCAGGGCGAACTGCAACGTCGTGGAGATCGGGTCGCCGCGAATGATCGAGACCACGACTGATCACCGCGACCAGCGCCACCGCCAGGATGATCAGGAACGTGCCGATCTTCAGCACTGCCCGTTGGAAGTGACTGACGGTTTGTGCTTCCTGCACCAGCTGTGCCGTCTCACCGAAGTAGGTGTTGGCCCCGGTGGCATACACCAAGGCGCCGATCTCACCCCGGCGGATGATCGACGCGGAGAACACCGCATCGCCGGCGCTCTCGGGTGGCGGGCAACGACTCACCGGTCAGGGCCGACTGATCCACCGAGATCGGGTCGCCGTCGAGCAAGCGCGCATCCGCGGGCACGATGTCGCCGAGGCGCAAGCGGATGACGTCGCCCGGCACCAGCTCGCGCGCCGGCGGGGTGACCCACTCGCCGCCACGCTTCACCCGGGCCTTGACGGCCAACTCCGCCTTCAACGCGGCAATGGCCTGACCCGCCTGACGTTCCTCCCAGAACCCGATCCCCGCGTTCGAGACGAGCAGCACCAGGATGATGAAGAAGTCCGGCCAGTGGCCGAGCACGCCCGACAGCACCACCGCGACCTCGATCATCCACGGGATCGGGCCCCAGAAGTAGGTGAGCAGCTGTGAGCAGCGCGTTGACCTTCTTCTCCTCGATCTCGTTCGGGCCGTACTGGGCCAACCGCCTCTCCGCCTCGGCCTGAGCAAGTCCCTCCGGCTGACGAGTCCAGCCGCTTCTCCACCTCGGCCAAGGGAAGGGTCTTCAGGTCGCCCTTCACATCGGGCTCACCCGGGAGACCGCGCGGCGGTCATCTCGACGCCATCCCACTTCCAGTTCCGGATCTCGGGCAGATCTTGGCCATGTTCGTGGATGTAGTGCGTGTGCTCGACAAGCTTGTCCTGTACCGTCTGCTTCAGGTAGTCGCCCTGGCATCCCAAGTGCGGGAGCCGGTCGACCACGTCTTGGACCAGATGGAACCGATCGAGGCGGTTCTGTACCCGCATGTCGAACGGTGTCGTGAGCGTGCCCTCTTCGTTGTAACCGCGGACATGCAGGTTGCCGTTGGTGCGCCGGTAGGCCAGCCGGTGGACGAGCCACGGGTAGCCGTGGAACGCGAAGATGATGTGCTTGTCTTTCGTGAACAGCGAGTCGTAGTCCTTGTCGCTGAGCCCGTGCGGGTGTTCGGTGTCGGGTTCCAGCTTCATGAGATCAACGACGTTGATCACCCGGATCTTCAGATGAGGGAGATGCTCGCGAAGGATCGAGACGGCCGCCAGGACCTCCAGCGTGGGTGTGTCGCCGCAGCACGCCATGACGACATCGGGTTCGGCGCCCTGGTCGTTGCTTGCCCATTGCCAGATGCCGATCCCTTCGGTGCAGTGCACGACGGCTTCTTCCATCGTCAGCCATTGGGGAAGTGCATGTTTCCCCGCGACGACGACGTTCACGTAGTCGCGGCTGCGCAGGCAGTGATCGACGACGCTCAACAGACAGTTGGCGTCGGGTGGGAGATAGACGCGAACGATGTCGGCCTTCTTGTTGACGACATGATCGAGGAAACCAGGATCTTGGTGCGTGAAGCCGTTGTGGTCCTGTTGCCAGACGTGGGAGGCGAGCAGATAGTTCAACGAGGCGATCGAACGCCGCCACGGCAACTGCGCGGTGACCTTCAGCCACTTGGCGTGCTGATTGAACATCGAGTCGATGATGTGAATGAACGCTTCGTAGCAGTTGAACAGCCCGTGCCGGCCGGTGAGCAAGTAGCCCTCCAGCCAGCCTTCGCATTGGTGTTCGCTCAGCATCGAGTCGAGGACGCGTCCCGCGGGCGCGAGGAACTCGTCGTCTGCCGTTGTGCGCGCGTCCCACTGACGATTGGTCGCTTCGAAGACCGCGCCCAAGAGGTTCGAGAGTGTCTCGTCGGGACCGAAGAGCCGGAAGTTCTGTTGGTCTTCGTTCAGTGTGACCACGTCGCGCAAGAACTGGCCCAGCACGAGCGTGTCTTGGGCATCGATCGCACCCGGCGAGGGCACTGTCACCGCGTGCGCTCGGAACTCCGGCATGCGCAGCTCGCGCAGGAGACGGCCGCCGTTGGCGTGGGGATTGGCGCCCATGCGCCGGTCGCCCGCAGGGGCCAGTTCGGCCAACTCGTCGAGGAGCCGGCCGTCATCGTCGAAGAGCTCCTCGGGCTTGTAGCTGCGCATCCAGCGCTCGAGCTGGGCGAGATGATCGGGATGCTCGGCATCCACGACGAGCGGCACCTGGTGGGATCGGAACGTGCCCTCGATCTGCAGACCGTCGACGACGTTCGGGCCTGTCCAGCCTTTCGGTGATCTCAGGACGATCATCGGCCAGCGTCTGCGAGTGACATCCCCGTGGCCGCGAGCCTCGCCCTGGATCTGTCGAACCGCTTCGATGGCCTCTTCCAGTGCGCCGGCCATGAGTTGATGCATCGCTTGCGGCTCGTGACCTTCGACCACGTGCGGCTCCCAGCCGCACCCTCGGAGAAACTGCTCGAGCTCCTCGGCCTCGAGGCGGGCCAGAACCGTCGGGTTGCTGATCTTGTAACCATTGAGGTGCAGGATCGGCAGGACCGCGCCGTCGCTGACTCGGATTGAGGAACTTGTTGGACTGCCACGAAGTCGCCAGACGGACCCGTCTCAGCCTCGCCGTCACCGACCACACACGCGACGATCAACTCGGGATTGTCGAACGCGGCCCCGAACGCGTGGCTGAGTGAATAGCCCAGCTCCCCGCCTTCGTGAATCGACCCGGGCGTCGTCGGCGCGACATGACTGGAGACCCCGCCCGGGAACGAGAACTGGGTGAACAGTCTCTTGAGTCCAGCCTCGTCCTGGCTGATGTCGGGATAGATCTCGCTGTAGGTTCCTTCGAGGTAGGTGTTGCCGACCAGCGCCGGCGCCGCCATGCCCCGGGCCGGCGACGTAGAACATGTCGAGGTCGTACTTCTTGATGACCCGGTTCAGATGCACATAGATGAAGTTCTGGCCGGGTGTCGTCCCCCAGTGTCCGACGACCAGCGGCTTGACGTCCGACAGTTCGAGTGGCCGTCTCAGCAGTGGATTGTCGTAGAGGTAGAGCTGACCGACCGACAGGTAGTTCGCGGCACGCCAGTAGGCGTCCATCTTGTGGAGCAGCTCGGGCGAGAGAGGTCCTTGGTTCATGTGTGATGCTCCTTGTTCAAGCGGGTGCGGCGCTAGACCGGCGTCGCGGTTCCGGGGTCCTCGTCTCGTTTCTGGCCGGGGGTGATGGTGGTTCCGGAGGAGCCGGCGAGGAACGCGGCCGCGTCGGACGGCGATCCGATCCGGCCGGCCGGCCGGTTGCGGCAACGAAAGCTCGACAGGCTGCGATCTTGGGTCCCATCGCCGCAGCCGGGAACTGCATGCCGTTCAACTCATCGAGGTCACGGGTGCGCAGCGGGACGGCCTGCGGCGTCCCGGAATCGGCCATCACGGCCGGCACCTCGGTGAGCACGAGCAGGCGGTCGGCGCGGACCTTGATCGCGAGGAGGGCCGGGGTGAGGTCCTTGTCGATCACGGCCTCGACGCTGGGCACCTGACCGTTGTCGTCGGTGACGACCGGGACCCCGCCGCCACCACCGCAGACGACCACCGAGCCGGACTGCAGGAGCTGCGTGATCGAACCCTGTTCAACGATCCGTCGCGGCAGTGAGGGGACGACGCGGCGCCATTGTGCGCCGTCGACGGCGACGACCCAGCGATGCCGGTCGGCGAGCGCTGCGGTCTGTTGACGGCTGGGGTGAAGACGGTGTCGATGGGTGGACCGTGCGTCTTCGGCGAGCCCGCCCCGGATTCTCTGCGCGGCGGGAGCTGCGAGCGAGCGAGGAAGGCAGTCGAGCGGGATTGGACAGTGTCCGCAGATGTCGCCCGATGGGTCATGGCGCCGCTGTCTCTCGGCCGGGAGAGAACCCCTCGGGGCGGTGAATGCAGGCGGCGGCATCGAGACGGATCACTCGGCGGGCCTTCCCGACTGCTTGGAGGCTTCAGGATCGATCGGGAGCCACAGGCGGGCGGCGACGGGACGTCCGGTGGAGAGCAGACCGGTTGCATCGTGCGGGTGCGGCAGGTGCGATTCGACGTCGTCGACCCGATGAGCGAACGGGATGCCGGACCGTGCCGACAACGGCAGGTCGCGCGCTCGTACGCCCACAACTCGTGATCGCTGGCGCGGAAGAACTCGTGGCCGGCTCGCGCGTACGCGAATGCTTCGCTGTGAGTGACCCGACGCCGGTGGTGACCATCAACTGCTGGTCTGGCCCGAACCTCTTCAACCGGTTCTGCGGCCCGAACGACGATCGTCTCTGGCTCGGGCACGTCGGCGTGCTCGGCGCAGTCTGCGGTCGAGCGCGATGAACGCGGCGTGTCGTAGAGCGCCGACGGCCAGGTCGAGTTCGTCGGTCACGCCCTGGAGCAGTCCGGCGACTTCGTCGTTGACGTCGGGGCGCCCGACGATGCCCGCGAGCGTCAGTCCACATCCGAAGACGTGATTGATCACACGATCGTGGACTTCTTCAGATGAGTCGCGGTGATCCGCGAAGTTCTCGGCCATGTCTTCCTCCCCTCAGGCCCACGGTTTGGACCCGGCGGAGGCTCTGGACCGGCGACAGGCTCGCTAGGGATGCGGTCGGAGAAGAACCTGTCCCGAACCTACACCCCACCGGCCGGCGTGTCTCCACCCCAGAGCCGAGTTCATCCGACCGGTCGCGGTCCGGCCGGCAGAGCGGACCGGGCCGGACCGGGCCGGGCCGGTCCGGGCCGGTCAGTGTGGTGACCTTCGCCTCTGACGCTCCCCCGCTCGTGGCGACCAACATCCAGACGGAACCCATTCGGCGTCGCCGCTCGCGCGTTCGTGCCGGGACGCCGCTCGGCTCGTCTGGGCCGCGGACACGCCTTCGCGAAACCGACCCCGCCCGTCTGACGGCTCATCCCGAAGGTGATCCAACGAGGTGATCGAACGATGAGTGAGCTTGGCGGGACCGATCCCGGTGCCCCTGCAGCTGGGTATGCGGTCAGCTTCGCCGGGATCGCACGGGCCGTGTCCGACGAGCCGACAGTCGCGCTGGACCTTGCAGCGGATTGTCGACCTGGCGGTCGAGACCATCGACGGTTGTGACGAGGCAGGCATCTTGCTCGTCCGCAGACGCGAGATCGTGACCGGTGCGTGGTCCGACGATCTCGTGCGCGAGATCGAGGAGATGGAATGCCGGATCGGCGAGGGACCGTGCCTCGACGCGATCGCGCAGCGCCCGACGTTCGAATCAGCCGATCTTCGTGAACAGCTCGCGATCTGGCCGACCTTCACGGCGCAAGCCATCGACACCGGACTACACAGCATGCTCGTGTTTCGGCTGTTTGCCGCCGACGACACGCTCGGTGCACTCGACTTGTACAGCCGTCGGCCGGGCGTGTTCGATGAGGCCGCTCGTGCGTTCGGCTCCGTGTTCGCTGCGCACGCGGCGTTGGCACTTGCAGGCGCGCAGCTTCACGAACACGATCTCGCGAGCATCGATGGGTTACGTCAGGCGCTCGACGCTCGCGACGCGATCGGACAGGCGAAGGGAATCCTCATGGCGACCCGCGATATCGACAGTGACGCCGCGTTCGAACTCCTCCGCACAACGTCCAACAACCTCAACCTCAAGGTACGCACCGTGGCCGACCACGTCGTCCTCACGGGCACCCTGCCCGAACCCTGAGCCACCTCACCGGCGCCGGGCACCGTCCGCTCAACGGTGTAACTGGCGCTGGCGGTTGGCAGATCTTGGGGGAAGCGCCGCTAGCCGAAGGTCACGGCGAAGGCGTTGAGGGCGGGCTTCCAGCGGTTCATCCAGCGCTCGGCTCCTCGGCCGGTGGGGTCGAGCGATCGGATCCCGGTGCTGTCGGACGGCGAGCGGAACGCATTGCGGATCAGGTGCAGCACACAGGTCTGGACCACGGCGAGGGGCCAGATCGCGCCGATCGACTCGGGCAGGCCCTCGAGGCCGTCGCACACGACGATGCGCACATCGTCGCGACGTGATGGTCAGCGCCCGACCCGCCGAGGTCGAGGACCGAGCGGTCCCTGGCCACTGGGAAGGCGACCTCATCATCGGTCTCCACAAGTCCGCCATCGGCACCCCCGCCGAGCCGGGTCGAAGCCCGCGAAATCCACCAACCGCCACGCCCCTGCCCGGAACCGCTTGTGGCTTCTCACCCGCATCTGTGGTGGCACGCGTGTCGGCACGGCCGTCCGGGCGCGGAGTCAGGCGCCTCCCGGGAGGCGCCTGACCTGGGGTTCTGTGGAGCGGACGACGGGATTCGAACCCGCGACCCTCACCTTGGCAAGGTGATGCTCTACCAACTGAGCCACGTCCGCGTGGACCATCGATCATACAGGGCGCAGCGAACGCGGCCAAAGCGTGCGACGGGGCGCCGGTGGCGGCGGGCCACGGGGCGCTCCCCGCTCAGCGGGGGTCGTCGGCGTTGGCCGCGTCGTCGTCCCGCGGGGCGCTCAGCCGGTCGAGGGCGGCGCCCACGAGGCGCCCTGCCCGGGCGTCGAGCGGCAGCGCCAGCGCTGCGTCGCGGCCCCGACGGCCCATCTTGGCGAGCGTGCGGGCCACCACGTGGACGGTCTTGTCGTCGCCGAGGCGGTCGGCCAGCTCGTCGAACTGGGTGGTGAGGAACACCAGGCACAGGGCGTCCTCGTGGGTCTGCACGGCCGGCGCCCGACCGTCGACGTCGGGGAGGTCGCCACGCCCCAGGCCCCGCTTGGTGATCAGCTCCCCCACGGCCGTGACCTCCTCGGGCGCGTAGCCGAGACCGCCGAGGAGCTCGGCGACGAGGGCGGCGTGACGTCGCTCGGCCTCGGTCCTCCAGCGCAGGTACCCAGCCCGGCCCTCCGGCTCGGCGGACCGCGGGTAGGCCCAGCGCCGCAGGTGGTGCGCCCGGGCGGCCAGCAGCTGCACCTCGTCCGCGTCGGGGTCGAGGCGCCGCACCCACGTCGTCATGGCCTCCGCGTGGGCCTGCTCCTTGGGCCGCTGGCAGCCGTCGACCAGGATCGTCTCGGGGTCGTCGGCGTTGGCCGCGTCGATCGCCCGGACGGCGGCGGCGAACCGCTCGGGGTCGGCGCCGGCGGGGGCGGAGGGCTCAGCTCCCGCCATCGCCCCGCGCCTCGGGCGGGCGCAGGTCGATGGTCAGGGTCAGGACGCCGTCGTCGAGGCGGGCCTCGGCGTCGCCCACGATGGCGAAGTCCTGGTAGTCGAGCTTGGCCTGCTGCACGAAGCGCGTGCGCTCCTCGCCGGCCACCGGGGGAAGCGGGCGGGTCTTCACCGCCTCGGCTCGGTCCCGGAAGCGCTGCAGCATGGCGTCGAGGTCGAGGGAGTCGGCCATGGGCTCACCGTAGGCCAACGGCGGTGTCGCCGGCGACGCCGGGTCAGCCCTCCGCGCCGCCGTCACGGGGGTCGTCGGCACCCTCCGGGCCGGCCCCGTCCCCGCCGAGCAGGCCGAGGTCCTCGAGGGTGACCAGACCCGGGGAGGCACCGGCGCCGCCGGGGCCCGGGCGGGGCTCCCAGAGAGGCGCGTCGAGCCCTGACGCGGCCGGTGCCGGGGTGTCGACCGGCGCCGGGCCCAGGTCGAACAGCGCGGCGAGGTCGACCTCCGACGCGTGCACGGGCGCGCCCTGGTCGGGGACGGGCGGGGCGGGCTCGGCTGGCGCGGGCTCGGCCGGCGCGCTCGACCCGTTGGCTCCTGACGGGACGGCGCCCTCGGCGCCCCCGTCGGCGGTCGCCGGGGTCGGCCCGTCGCCCCCCTCCCCGGGCCCGTCGGTCCCGGCGCCCGCCACCGCCGCGCCGGCGGCGCTCGCCGCGCCGAAGCCGACGGGGCCGGTGACCGGTCCGATCGGCCCGCCCCTGACCGGCACCCAGACCTCGTCGTCGGGGAGGTCGAGCGCGGCGCCCGCGACCGGGCCGGGCCCGAGGGGCTCGACCTCGATCTCCGTCGCGCCCGCCGACGCCAGGCCGGGCCGGGTGCGCCGCCAGTAGAAGACGTCCACCACCCCGAGGAACACCCCGAGGCCCGCCAGGCCGCCTACGACGAAGCGGATCTTGGCGATCGTGGACAGGCCCCCACCGCCTCCGCCGCCCCCGCCGTCGCCCGGGTTGGCGAACCCGGGCGGCGTCACCGCGGCCGGCGCCACCGTGGTGGTGGTCGAGCTCGAGGTCGACGTCGTGGAGGGCGCGGTGGTCGTGGGTGCCGTCGTGGCGGTCGTCCGGGGCGTGTAGACGGTCGTCGTGGGACGCCGGTAGGTCGTGGTCGTCCGCGGCGGCGAGGTGGTGGTCGTCGGCGCGGCGGTGGTCGGCGGTGCGGTGGTCGGCGGCACCGTCGTGGTCGGGGCCGTCGTCGTGGTCGGCGCGGTGGTGCTCGGGGCAGTGGTGGTCGACTGCGCGCCCGCCGGGGACACGAGCAACGCCAGGCCGAACATCGTCGCCAGCGAGGCGACGACGACCAGGCGGCCGGGCGTGGGAGCGGACGTGGGGGCCAGCGCAGTTCCTTCGGTGGTGCGGAGCGGGGACGCGGTCCCGCTCCCGGACATCCCCGCGATCCTAGTTCCGGCACCGGGCCGAGCCTCGGCACGCTGGGGGGCGCAGCTCACCGCTGGTGGAGAGGGCAGGAGTAGGTGGTCCGACCCGCGACGCGGCGCCGCAGCAGCGGGGTCCCGTCCCGGGGGCAGACGCCGCCGCGGGTGCGCGCCGGCTGCAGGTCGCCGGTGTGGGACCCGCCCCGCTCCCCCAGCTCCGCGAGCGTCCGGCGCAGGTGGCGGTGGAGGCGGCGCAGCTCCGGGGGCTCCAGCGAGCCCGCCGGCCGGGCCGGGTCGAGCCCGGCCCGCCACAGCAGCTCGTCGGTCAGGAGGTTCCCGAGGCCGGCGAGGCGGCTCTGGTCCATCAGCCGCGCCTTGAGGGGTCCGGCGCCGCCGTCGAGCAGGCGCCCGAGGGCGGCCGCGCCGACGACCGCGGCATCCACGCCGAGGCGCCCCTCGTCGGGGTCCAGCTCGACGCCTCCGAGCCGTCGCGGGTCGCGCACGACCAGCTCGCCGCCGTCGTCGAAGCCCACCGAGAACCGCACCCACGCGGGGTCCCGGCGGCCGCTGCCGTACTGCAGGCGGTCGATGGCGGGGTCGTCGTCGAGCTCGAGCACGCCCGTCATGCCGAAGCGGACGCCGAGCGTGGGCCCGGCGCCGTCGGTGTCCAGCAGGAGGAGCTTGCCCACCCGCCGGGCCGCGACGAAGCAGCGGCCCTCGAGGGCGGCCACGAGCGCCGGCGGACCCGTGGCCCCCTTCACGAACCAGTCGTCGGGGGCGCGCACCTCGCGGATCGGGCGGCGCAGCGAGCCGGCGGCGACCCCGCGGTAGGTCTCGACCTCGAGCAGCTCGGGCACGACGGCGGCGTCGCCTCAGGCGCCCACGGTCCCGACCCGGTCCAGGGCCTGGGCGAAGTCGGCCACCAGGTCGTCGCCGTGCTCCAGGCCGGCCGACACCCGGACCGTGCCGGGGCTGATGCACGAGGCGGCCAGCTCGTCGGGCGTGAGGTTCACGTGCGTGGTGGACGCAGGATGGGTCACGAGGGTCTCGGGACCCCCGAGGGAGGTGGCCAGCTGGGCGATCTCGAGGGCCTCGACGAAGGCGCACCCGGCCTCCAGGCCGCCGACCAGGTCGAAGGTGAGCAGGCCTCCCGGGAGGTCGAGCTGCCGCCGCGCCAGCTCGTGCTGGGGATGGGACTCGAGGCCCGGCCAGCGCACGTCGGCGACGGCGGGGTGCCCCTCGAGGAAGCGGGCCAGCCGCCCCGCGTTCTCGGTCTGGCGCTCGAGGCGGACCCCGAGGGTGCGCAAGCCCGCGCAGCCCGTTCATGGCGTCGAAGGGCGAGGCGTTCGCCCCCTGCAGCACGGCGAAGGAGTACAGCCAGTTCACCAGCTCGGCGCTGCCGGCCACCACGCCCAGGGTGGCGTCGTTGTGGCCGGCGATGGCCTTGGTGGCGGAGTGCACGACGAGGTCGACGCCGTGCTCGAGGGGCCGCTGGCCCAGCGGTGTGGCGAAGGTGGAGTCGACCACGGTGACCGGACCGGCGAGGGAGCCGATCTCGTCGAGGTCGACGAGATCGAGCCGGGGGTTGGCCGGGGTCTCGGCGACGACGAGGGTGGTCTTCCCGGGGCGGACCGCCGCGGCGAAGGCACCGGGCTCGGTGGCGTCGACGAAGGTGACGTCGATGCCGAACCGGGGGCACGCGGTCTGCAGCAGCAGCTGCGTGCCGGCGTAGAGCTGGCGCTGGGCCACGACGTGGTCGCCCGCCGAGCACAGCCCGAGCACGACGGCGCTGATGGCTCCCATCCCCGAGGCGAAGGCGCGGGCCGTCTCGGCCCCCTCCAGCTGGGCGATGGCGTCCTCGAAGCCGGCGACGGTCGGGTTGCCGTAGCGCGTGTAGAAGCGCGCCGAGCCGACCCCCGTGGCCATCCGCCGGCCCTCCTCCACCGTCGGGGTCACGAAGGTGGTGGTGGCCCACAGGATCGGCGCCAGGGCGGTGTCGTTGTCGGTCCGCCCCGCCCGGATGGCACGGGTCTCGCGGTGCAGCGGCGGGGTGGGGTCGGGTTCGGTCATCGGAGGCTCTTCTCGACGTCGGCGAGGAACGGGGCGAGGGCGTCGCCGACCTGTCCGGTCTCCAGCAGGAAGGCGTCGTGGCCGTCGTCGCTGCGGATGACGACGTGCTCGGCGACACCGCCGGTCGAGCGGACCAGGTCGCGGATCATCTCCTGCTGGTAGGGCGGGTACAGCGCGTCGGTGTCGATGGCCATGGTGAGCACCGGGCAGCGGATGCGGGAGAACGCCCACTCCATGCCGCCCCGCCCCCGACCGAGGTCGTGCAGGTCCATGGCCCGGTTGATCACGAGGTAGGAGTTGGCGTCGAAGCGCCGGGCCAGCTTCGCCCCGTGGTAGTCGAGGTAGCCCTCGACGTCGAAGCGCTGCCAGAGCGTGAAGTGCCCGTCGAGGGGGTCGAGCTCCTTGCGCCCGAACCGCCGGTTGAACACGGTCTCGGTCCGGTAGGTGACCTGGGCCAGCTCCCGGGCGACGGCGAGGCCCTGGGCCGGGCCCTCGCCCGGGGGCGGCGTCGTAGTAGTCGCCGCCCCGCCACCCCGGGTCGAGGACGATCGCGCTGCGCTGGACCGCCGAGTAGGCGATCTGCTGGGCGCTGGCCGCAGCCGTGGTGGCGATGGCGCCGACCGAGCCGACCCGCTCGGGGTACATCACGGCCCACTCCAGGGCCTGCATCCCACCCATCGAGCCGCCGACCACGCCGAGCCAGCGCGTCACGCCGAGGTGATCGGCCACCGCGGCCTGGGTGCGGACCATGTCGCGGATCGTCACGACCGGGAACGAGGACCCGTAGGGCCGCCCGGTCGCCGGGTCGGTCGAGGCCGGGCCGGTGGAGCCCTGGCAGCCGCCGAGGACGTTCACGCACACCACGAACCACCGGTCGGTGTCGAGGGGGCGTCCCGGCCCGATGAGGGCGTCCCACCACCCGACGCGTGGGGTGCCCCGGCCCGATGGTGCCCGCGGCGTGGCTGTCGCCGGTGAGGGCGTGGCACACGAGCACGGCGTTGGACGCGTCGTCGGCGAGCTCGCCCCACGTCTCGTAGGCCAGCTCGACGCCGTCGAGGCGCCCGCCCCCCTCCAGCACGAAGGGCCGGCCCGGAGCCAGGGTGGCGAACCGACGCCGGCCGACGGGGTCGCCGGGACGCCACGCGCCGGTCGCCGGCAGCGGGTCGGCGCTCAGGGGCGCCCGACGGGTCGGTTCGGCCATCGTGCTCCTCGGACTGTTCGTTGCCGCCACCGGGTGGTGGCGACCACATCCCCGTCCCCGTGGGGGCGGGTTGGCACCTTGGGCGTCCGTCCCAGGTTGCCGGACCCGGCGGACCGGGCCTCTCGTGATGTCGCCCGACATCGTGCCCGTCCGCCGGAGCGGGAGTCAAACACCCTTCCCGCTCCCGGGGCCTAGTGTCTGCGGCCGTGGAGATCCCCTCGGCCAGGCCCGCCGGCCCGGTGGTGAGCTTCCTCGGCGCCACCGACACCGTCACCGGCTCCCGCTTCCTGCTCGACACCCCCCGCGGCCGGGTGCTCGTGGACTGCGGGCTGTACCAGGGGCTCCGGGAGCTGCGCCGCCGGAACTGGGCCCCGTTCCCCGTCGACCCGGCGAGCATCGACGCGGTCGTGCTCACCCACGCCCACGTCGACCACTGCGGCTACCTCCCCGCGCTCGTCCGGGACGGCTTCCGGGGGCCGGTGCGGTGCTCGCCGCCCACGGCCGAGCTGGTCGGGATCGTCCTGCCCGACTGCGGGCACCTCCAGGAGGAGGAGGCGTCGTTCGCCAACCGGCACGGCTTCTCCAAGCACGACCCGGCGAAGCCCCTCTACACCGAGGACGACGCCCGTCGGGCGCTGCGCCGCCTCGAGCCGGTCGGGTTCGCCGACCCCGTCGAGCTCGTGCCGGGGGTCCGGCTGTCGCTGCACCCTGCCGGTCACATCCTCGGGTCGGCGATCGCGGTGCTCGACGTGGCCGCCGGAGCCAACCACGAGGCCCGGCGGCTGGTCTTCTCGGGCGACCTGGGACGCCCCCACCACCCGCTGCTGGGCCCGCCCACGCCGCTCGCCGACCTGCGGCCCGACGTGGTCGTGGTCGAGTCGACCTACGGCGGACGTCGACACGACGATGCGGACGCCCTGTCCCGGCTGGCCGACGCCGTCGTCCGCACGGCCGCGCGGGGCGGCACGGTGGTGGTGCCCGCCTTCGCCGTCGACCGCACCGAGGTCTTGCTGCACCACCTGCGGCGGCTGCGCCGGGACGGGGCCATCCCCGACCTTCCCATCGCGGTCGACAGCCCCATGGCCCTCGCCTCGCTGGCCGTGTACCGCCGGGCCCTGACCGGCTCGCCCGACGTGCGACCGGAGGTGGCCGCCGAGGCGGGCCGCGGGGTCGACCCGTTCGACCCCGGCGGGCTGCTCGAGGTCCGGGAGGTCGAGGGGTCCAAGCTCCTCGACCGGCCGCAGGGGCCCCAGGTCATCGTCTCGGCGTCGGGCATGGCCACCGGGGGACGGGTCCTGCACCACCTGGCCCGCTTCCTCCCGGACCACCGCTCGACGGTCGTGCTCGTCGGGTTCCAGGCCGCGGGCACGCGGGGGCGGAGCCTCGCCGACGGGGCGCGCCAGGTGAAGCTGCTCGGGCGCTACGTCCCGGTGCGGGCCGAGGTGGTCGACCTGCCCGCGTTCTCCGTGCACGCCGACCACGACGAGCTGCTGGGCTGGCTGCGCTCCGCCGGCGAGGCGCCCGAGGCCGTCTACGTGGTGCACGGCGAGCCCGACTCGTCGGCCGCTCTCGCCGAGGCGGTCGGCGAGGAGCTGGGCTGGACGGCGGTCGTGCCCCGCTACGGCGAGCGGGTGGCGCACGGCTGAGCCGGGTTCAGGCGGCGAGGCGACCGTCGGTGATGCCGACCGTGCGGTCGGCGTAGTGGGTCATGCGGTCGTCGTGGGTGACGATCACCGCCGCCGTCGAGCGGCTCTTGACCTCCGACACGATCAGCTCCATCACCTGCTCGCCCAGGTGGGTGTCGAGGGCCGAGGTGGGCTCGTCGATCAGCACCAGCGACGGCTCGTTCATCAGGGCGCGCCCGATCGCCACCCGCTGGCGCTCACCGCCCGACAGCTGGCCGGGGAGGTTGTCGACCCGGTGGGACAGGCCGAGCTCGTCGAGCAGCAGGTCGGCGCGCTCACGGGCGGCCTTGCGGTCGAGGCGACCGCCGAAGTCGTTGACGACCAGCAGGTTCTCGCGGGCGGAGAGGAACGGGCACGAGGTTCACCGCCTGGAAGACGAAGCCGACCGCCTCGCGCCGGAAGCGGGTGAGCTCCTTGCCCGAGTAGGTGGAGATGTCGGTGCCGCCGACCACGACGCTGCCCTCGCGTGGGCGTGAGGAGCCCGCCGGCGATCGACAGCAGGGTGGTCTTCCCCGAGCCCGACGGACCGACCAGGGCGACGATCTCGTCGCCGCCGACCCTCAGGGTGGCGTGGTCGAGGGCGACGGTCTCGTTGCCGCCCTCGTCGTAGACCTTGCGGACCTGGTCGAGCTCGAGCGCGGACATGGCTCCTCCGTGACCTCAGCCGATCGCCGACGCGGGATCGACGCGGACGACGCGGCGCAGCGAGACCACGGCGCCGAGGACGGACATGACGACGAGGCCGACCCCGATCTGGGCGGCCCGGGACGGCTCCAGCTGCAGCGGGATCCCGGCGGGCAGCACGAGCGAGAGGCCGTAGGCCAGCACGCCGCCGATGACGAAGGAGACCACGGCGACCACGACGGCCTGGGCGACCACGCCCGCGAACACCTGGCGGCTCGAGGCCCCGATCGCCTTGAGCACGCCGTAGAGGCCCGATCCGCTCGAGGGTGAGCAGGGCGAAGAACAGCGCGATCGACCAGCCCGGCGACGAACAGCGTGACGTAGATGATCGCCGAGAAGGTGGAGTTCTGCTGGCTGATGCCCGGGGAGGGCGAGCACGGCCTCGTTCGTGGTGAGCGTGGCCGTGGCGCCGCCGGTCGCGGCGTCGATGGCGGTGGCGACCTTGGCGGGGTCGGCGCCGCGGTGCCGTCCGCACGACCAGGACCTGGAACGTGCCCTCGGGCAGGGCGGCGTCGGGCCGGCTGGCGGCGAGCACCTTCCGCCAGGTCGACGGGCTGCGACGAAGAAGCCGCCCTGCTGGAGGTAGTTGGTGTCGCTGCACCCAGCCGACGACCTTGATCGGCGTGCGGCCGGTCCCCACCTGGACGGTCTGGCCCACGTCGCACCCCGGAGGCCTCGAGGCTGCGATCGGCGAGCGCCTCGCCCGGCCGCAGGGCGACGTCGGCGGGCATGCAGTCGACGGGGCAGCTGGAAGCCCGGTGACCGCGAGGTTCGCCAGCTCGCTCTCGCCCGGGAACCCGGCCGCCGACGAGGGCGACGCCGAGCCCGCCGACCCGTCGCTTCGACCCCGTCGACCGCCTCGACCTGGGCCCGGACCTCGGGGTCGATCCGGGAGCGGATGATCGACTCCCGGGCGTCGGCGGAGAAGACGATGAGCTGGGCGTGCTGGGAGCGCAGCAGGCCGGTGGAGCCGAGGTAGAGACCGTCGAGGAGGCCGCCGATGAACAGCAGCAGGACGGTGAGCAGCACGAGGGAGCTGCCGGCGACCGCGAAGCGGAGAGGCCGGCGCCGCAGCTCGAGCAGGCCCAGCTTCACGACAGGCCTCCGAGGCTCTGGCGGGAGACGACCGTCGACGGGTCCAGCCGGGCGATCCGGAGCAGGGCCACCGACGAGCCGAGGAGGGCCAGGACGATGACGCCGGCCGCGCTGGCGAGGAGCGAGCCGACGCTGAGCGAGACCGGCAGGCCCGCTGAGGCGCCCTTGAGGGCGAGCCAGGTGACGACGACGCCGACCACGAGGCCTCCGGCCACGACCACCGCGATCTCGACCAGCACCGCCCGGACGAGGTAGCCGGTGGGCGCGCCCACGGCCCGCAGGAGGGCGAGCGAGGGCACCTTCTGGACCGTCAGGATCATGAAGAAGAAGCCGGTCACGAGGCCGATGACCACGAAGGCCAGGGCGAGGATGACCTGGAACGAGGTGTTGATCGAGGAGACGCCGGGCGCCTCCGACACCGCCTGGGACCGGGTCAGGGCCTGGACGCCGGGGACCGCGGCGTCGATGCGCCCGGTGAGCTCGCTCGGGGAGACCCCGGCGCGGGCGTCACCGCGATGACCGACGGCAGCACGGCCCTGGCGTCGGGGTTGGCCGCCTGCCGCAGGGCGGTGTAGCCGTCGAAGGTCACCCAGAGGGTGGGGGACACGCTGTAGCGGCTCTGCTCGGTCAGGCCGACGACGGTCACGGGCACGTCACCGGCGACGCTGGTCACGGTGTCGCCGATGTCGAAGCCCGCCGAGCGGTCCTCCTTGCTCGCCAGCGCCTCCCGGGGGCCCTGGGGCGTGCGGCCGGCCACGACCCTCGTGTCGGCTCGCCCGGCACCGCCGGGCTGGAACCCGAAGATCGTGGCGTCGACCTCCTTGCCGCCGGCCGACGACGGTGAAGGTGCCCTCGGCCAGCGGCGCGGAGGCGCCGACCCCGTCGACCCCGGCGACCGCCTGCGCTGGGGCGGCGTGATGATGCTGCCCGCGACGTTCTTGCGGGCCTCGGTGCCGAAGACCAGGACGGTGCGCGGACTGGTTCTCGATGGCACCGATGAAGCTCTGCACGAGCGATCCCAGCAGCGCCTGCTGGAACATGATGAGGAACACGAGCAGACCGACCGCCCCGGAGAGCAGCCCGAAGCGAAGCTTCGACCGTCGGATCTCGCTCGCCGCCAGCACGAGCGGAAGTTTAGTGATGAATGTGTGGAACCGGGCGCGGCACGTTCAGGACCGGCCCGGGAGCCGCTCGGTCCACCAGCGCAGGACCTCCCTGGCTCGCGCCGCCGGGAGCCGGTGCGCCGCGGTGAGCAGCTCGCCCGCGGCGAGCAGCTCGGCCCGGCCCGGTCGCCCCGGCGGCCGCCGCGTCGGCGAGCAGGCGGGCCGCCTCCGACCACGGTCCCTCCTCGACGGGCAGGGGCACGGCCGCGACCTGGCGGGCGGAGAGCTTCACCGAGCGGGAGCCCATCGCCGTGCCCCCGGCGCGGCCCAGCGCCCACGCGGTGACGGGCGGGGCCAGCAGGGCGGCGGCCACCAGCCAGCGGTGCTCGGTGTCGTCGGGGACGCGTTCGCACACGACGCTGATGACCGGCACCGACGGCCACCAGGTGCCCCCGTCGTCCACCGCCGCCTCCACCACCGCGGTCTGGGTGGCCACGACCACCTTCGGGACCAGCCGCCGCGCCGCCCACGAGCGCAGGCGGGGCTCGGCCACGGCGGCCCCCTCGAGGGCCGGCCGGGTCACGCCGGGGGCGAGCAGCCGTCGCCCGGCCACCTTCGTCGGCCGCTCGCCCCAGGCGCAGCGGCCGGGCTCGATCAGCCCCGTGGTGACGAGTCCGGATCCCGTCGTCCCCTCGACGGCCTCCTCGCACCAGCGGGGCGACCGCGTAGAACTCGTCGCGGAACCCGGCCGAGGTGTCGCACCACTCCCCCACCGTCGGGCGCCGGCCCACCACGACCTCGGGGACCCCCTCGGCCCGGGCCCACGCCGGTGCCCACCCGGCCTCGCCCTCGAGCTCGCCCGCGGCGAGGGTCGCCACCGGCGCGAGGTCGCGCCCGCGCCGCACCACCACCCGCCGCCCGGCGGGCCGCCGGCCGGCGCGGCGCCGGACGATGGGGGCGCACACGTGGACGCCCGCGGCGAACACCCGGTCGCCGTCGATCCAGAGCCCTTCGAGGTCGCCCCGCTCCCGCACCGCCTCGCGCACCGCACCGGAGTCGCGCGCCGCGAGCAGCGACTGCGGCTGCACGAGCGCGACCACGCCGCCGGGCACGACCTCGTCGAGCGACCGGACCAGGAAGAGCCCCGCGCTGTCCGCGTAGCCGGTCCGCCGCCCCAGCAGCGCCCTCCCGGCGGCGTCGGCCCGGGCGCGCCGTGCGGTGCCCGCGGCGAGCTGGCCGGCGAAGGGCGGGTTCCCGACGACCAGGTCCGGAGGGGGCCCCGGCCACGGCTCCAGCAGCGCGTCGGCGACCACCAGACCGGGCTCGGGCGGGTCGTCGAGGCCCTCGGCCCGGGCCCACAGGCCCAGCGCCGCCTGGCTCACGGCCACCGCGAGCGGGTCGACGTCGATGCCCCGGAGGCACTCGGCCAGCACGGTCCGGGCGTCCACCCCGCCGGCCCGCAGGGCCCGAGCGGCGGCGAGCAGGACGACCCCTCCCCCGCAGCTGGGGTCGCACACCACCAGCGGCGCCGCCGGGCCGGTCGGCGGGCCCAGGGCGTCCCGGGCCGCCCGCACCAGGGCGTCGGCCACTGCGGGAGGGGTGTAGTGCACGCCACGTCGGCGCCGGTCCGACGGCGCGACCAGGGCCTCGTGGAGGGCCCCGAGCAGCTCCGGTGCCGGGGCGAGCGGTGGGGGCAGCGGCAGGTCGGCCGGAGGCGTCGAGCCGAGCGGCCCGGCCACCGGCGAGCCGTCGGCGAGCACCCGTGCGACCTCGGCGAGCACCGCCTCGGGTGCCGGTCCTCGGGCTCGGGCGCGCTCGACGACCGCCCGGACCCACCCGGACCCGTCGGCCTCCCGAGCGGCGGGGTCAGGCGACGACGGAGTCCTCGCCGGGATCCCAGCCGGCCAGGTCGGCCAGCCGCTCGTCGTTGGAGAACACCTCGACGATCGGCTGGTCGATCTGCAGGCGCTTCAGCAGGCGCTTGATCTCCAGCTCCTCGTTCCACAGCACGAGGGTCACCACGACCCCCGACTCCCCGGCGCGGGCGGTGCGGCCCGAGCGGTGGAGGTAGGCCTTGTGGTCCTCGGGCGGGTCGTAGTGGATCACCACGTCGACGTCGTCGACGTGGATGCCCCGGGCGGCGACGTCGGTGGCGACGAGGGCGTGGAGCCTGCCCTCGGAGAAGTCCGCCAGCGCCTTCTCGCGGTGCTTCTGACGCAGGTCGCCGTGGATGGAGGCGGCCTCCACGCCCTCGCGGCGGAGGTCCGCGGCGACGCGGTCGGCGGCCCGCTTGGTGCGCACGAACACGAGGGTGCGCTGGGCGCCCCGCACGATCGCCGCCGCGACCTGCACCTTGTCCATCTCGTGGACCGCGAGGAAGCGGTGCTGCATGGCCTCCACCGTCACCTGCTCGGAGGCGACCTCGTGCATGACCGGATCGGTCTGGTAGCGCTTGATGAGCGTGTCGACCACGCCGTCGAGGGTGGCCGAGAACAGCAGCGTCTGGTGCCCGGAGGGGACGTGGCGCAGGATCCACTCGACCTGGGGCAGGAACCCCATGTCGGCCATGCGGTCGGCCTCGTCGATGACCACCTGGTCGATGTCGTCGAGGAAGATCTCCTTGCGCTCGATCAGGTCGATCATGCGACCCGGGGTGGCCACGACCAGCTCGGCGCCCGCGGGCCAGGGCCTTGACCTGGGTCTCCATGCGGGCGCCGCCGTAGATGGCCGCCACGCTCTGGCCCTTGGCCTCCGCGAGCGGGGCCAGCTCGTCGCTCACCTGGTTGGCCAGCTCCCGGGTGGGGACGAGCACCAGGGCGCGGGGGCGACGGGGCTCGGCCGTCTTCACCCGCTGGAGCACGGGCAGCCCGAAGGCGAGGGTCTTGCCCGACCCGGTCTTGGCCTTGCCGCACACGTCCCGCCCGGCGAGGGCGTCGGCGATGGTCAGGCGCTGGATCGGGAAGGGGGAGCTGATGCCGCGCTCGTCGAGCGCGTCGACGAGGTCGGGCGAGACGCCCAGGTCGGAGAAGCTGGTCATGGTGCGGCCCTCGGGGGGATCGGGGTGCGGGTCCGCCGACCGTCGGTCGGGGAGCGCCTGCACGGATGGGGCGACGCCCTCGGCGCCGCCGGGTGACCAGTCGGTCACCGCTTGTCGCGCACGAGGATACCGGTCCGGGTGGCGGACCGGGTGCGCTCCCTCCCCAGGCCGCGGCCGGTCAGGCGGGCAGGGCGGCCTCGATCGCCTCGACGACCTCGGGGGCCTCCGGGTCCACCGTGGGCCGGAACCGGGCCACGATCCGACCGCCCGGGGCGACCAGGAACTTCTCGAAGTTCCACTGGATGTCGCCGGCCTCGCCGGCGGCGTCGGGCACGGCCGTGAGCTCGTCGTAGAGCGGGATGGCGGCCCTCGCCGTTGACCTCGACCTTCTCGGTGAGGGGGAACGTCACCCCGTAGGTGGTCGAGCAGAACGTCTGGATCTCCTCGGCCGTGCCCGGCTCCTGGCCCATGAACTGGTTGCAGGGCACGCCCAGCACCGAGAACCCGCGATCGGCGTAGCGCTCGTGGAGCCGCTCGAGGCCCTCGTACTGCGGGGTCAGCCCGCACTTGGAGGCCACGTTGACCACCAGGACCGCCTTTTCCGCGTACTCCTTCAGATCGGCCTCGGACCCGTCGAGGTAGTTGATGTCGTTGTCGTAGATCCCCACCAGGAGGCCCCTCTCGTCACGCGCGCACACAACGGATCGCCCCACGCCACCGCGGCGGGGGCCGACCTCCCCAACACGGGACGGGCGGGCGGTATGCCCGAACCGGCGAGGGACGAGGCGATCCGGCGGGTTCGAGGGCGCACACCGCCATGACCGACCACCCCCCACACCGAGGCCCGCCATGAGCACCGCCTGGGCCGAGGCGCGGGCGCGCAGGGCTCTGGCCGAGGCCGGCCTCGACTACCGCATGCCCCTCCGCCGGGCCAGCAGCGTCACCAACGAGGTGTGGATCGGCCCCGAGCACGTCATCCGGGTGAACCGGCGCCCGAACCAACGGCTGCGGCGCGAGGCCTACGTGGGTCCGCTGCTCCCGCCCGGCGTCCACTACCCCGAGATCGTCGCCTACGGCGGGGAGCTGGGCGCCGACTGGCTCATCGTGCGGCGTCGGCCGGGGGAGGTGCTGGCGCGCCGCTGGCCGGGCATGTCGATCGGGGAGCGCCGCAGCGCGACCCGTCAGCTGGCCGTGCTGATGCGCACCCTCCACTCCGTCACCGAGCCGGCGGAGCTGCCGGAGATCGACGCTGCGCCCCAGATGCTCGCGTCCCGCGAGTACGGCGTGGTCGAGCCGCTGCTCGCCTCGCTCGACCGGGTCCGGGGGATGGCCCACGTCGAGCCGCGGCTCGTCGACGAGGTGGAGGAGCTCGTCCGCGGCACCCACCAGGCCCTCGAGCCGTTCGACACCCGCTTCCTCGTCCACGGCGACCTCCACTTCGAGAACGTCCTGTGGGACGGCCGGGCCATCACCGCCCTGGTCGACTTCGAGTGGACGAGGGGCGGCCCCTCGGACCTCGACCTCGACGTCCTGCTGCGCTTCTGCGCCTACCCCTACCTCCACGTCGCCGCGGACTACGAGCGCGAGCACGCGGCGCAGCGACTACGCGCCGGTCCCCTACTGGCTGCAGGAGGACTACCCGCAGCTGTTCGCCCACCCGTGCCAGCTGGAGCGCATGCGCCTCTACTGCGTGGCCTACGACGTGCGCGAGCTGCTCTCGTTCCCCCCGGTGGCCCCGGCCCACCAGCTCTCGCCCCACCACCCGCTGCGCCGCCTCGAGCGGACCGTGCGGGAGCGCAGCCACCTCGACCGCCTGGCCGTGGGGCTCGACCCGGAGCTGCCCTGGGACTTCAGTCCGCCGGGCCCGCCGCCCCTGGCCCGTCGCTGAGCCGGTCCGGGTCGTCGTCGCCCTCGGCGGGCTCCGCCACGCCCCGGTCCGACGCCGGGGGGCCGCCCTCGTCGGCACCGCCGTCGCCCGCCCCCTCGTCCCCGGGCTCGCCGTCGGTCCGGATCTCCCCGTCGGTCGTCGCCCCCACGGCGGCCGGCACGCGGTCGGGGTCGTCCCAGCGGTGGCCGTCGCGGTAGGGCTCGTCGCTGTCGCCGGGCCGTCGGCGCACGCCCCGCCACAGGAAGGCGATGGTCGCGCCCACGATGCCGATGAGCGACATCCAGATGTTCACCCGCACCCCGAAGATGTGGGTGGCCACGTCGCTGCGGAGAGCCTCGACCCACAGCCGGCCGAGGAAGTACCCGCCGATGTAGAGGGGCAGGATCTGCCCCGGCCGCAGCACACGCTTGCGGTCGAGCCAGATCAGGAAGCCGCACAGGGCCAGGTCCCACAGCAGCTCGTAGAGGAAGGTGGGGTGGAAGGTGGAGTAGGCCAGGTACTTCAGGGGACGGTGCTCCGGCGAGATGCGCACCGCCCAGGGGAGGTCGCTCGGCCGTCCGAACAGCTCCTGGTTCCACCAGTTGCCGACCCGTCCGATCGCCTGGGCCAGCGCCAGCGTCGGCACCACCGCGTCCAGCGCGGGCGCCAGGCGGATGTTGCGCCGGTAGGCCACCCAGACGCCGACCGACACCCCCACGGCGATGCCCCCGGGGATGCCGAGGCCGCCGTTCCAGATCTTGAAGGCGTCGACCCACCGACCGTCGGAGTAGAGGCGGTTCCAGTCGGTCGCCACGTGGTAGAGCCGGGCCCCGACCAGTCCCGCCGGGACCGCCCAGATGGCGATGGCGTAGATGTCGTCGGGGTTGCCGCCCCGGGCGCGCCAGCGGGCCCGGGAGAGCTCGATGGCGGCGATGACGCCGAGGGCGATCATGAGGCCGTACATGTGCAGCGGTCCCAGGCGCCCGCTGCTCGGGCTCGGGATGGAGGCGGGGACGAGCGCGAGCAGCGCCGGGAGGGTCACGGGTGCCGCCTCAGCCGGCGAGGGCGTCGGGGCCCACGGCGAAGAGGTCGGCGGCCCCGGCCCGCACCGCCGGGGCCAGCCCCACGACCGCCGGCAGGAGGTTCTCGGCGTAGAACCGGGCCACCACGATCCGGGCCCGGAGGTGCTCCTCGTCACCGCCTCCCTCCCGGAGGAGGCGGTGCGCCGCCAGCGCGGCCTCGGCCAGGAAGGTCCCCCCGACGAGGAGCCCGAACATGCGCAGGAAGGGCGTGGCACCGGCCAGGGCGTCGCTCACGTCGGCCGCGCCGTGCTCGAGCAGCCAGGTGGCCGACTCGCTGACGGTGGAGCGGGCCACCGCCAGCTGCTCGCGCACCGGTGCCAGCTCCTCACCGCCCTCGGCCAGTCCGCCGTCGACGGCCGCGACCCGCTCGAGGAAGTCCTGGAGGACCCCGCCCATGCGCATCGGCAGCTTGCGGCCGACCAGGTCCATGGCCTGGATCCCGTTGGTGCCCTCGTAGATGGCGGTGATGCGCGCGTCCCGGAAGTGCTGGGGCACCCCGGACTCCTCGATGTAGCCCATGCCGCCGTAGACCTGGATGGCCAGCGAGGTGATCTCGATCCCCATGTCGGTGCCGAACCCCTTGGAGACGGGGGTGAGCAGCTCGACCAGCTCCTGGTTGCGGGTCCGCACGTCGGGGTCCGGGTGGTGGGTGGCCAGGTCGATGGCGCCGGCGTTGACGTAGGTGATGGCCCGCACCGCGTCGACGAGGGCCTTCATGGTGAGCAGCATCCGCCGCACGTCGGGGAGCTCGACGATGAGGGAGGTCTCGCCCTTGGGCGCGCCCGGCGCCCGGCCCTGGCGCCGCTCCTGGGCGTACTGGAGCGCGTCCTGGTAGGCCCGCTCGCCCAGGGCCAGGCCCTCGAGCCCGACCGAGAGGCGGGCGTTGTTCATCATCGTGAACATGTACCGCATGCCCTGGTTGGGCTCGCCGATGAGGTACCCGACCGCCGTCCTCCGTAGCTCATCACGCAGGTCGGGCTGGCCTTGATGCCCATCTTGTGCTCGATGGAGACGCAGGTGACGTCGTTGCGCTCACCGAGGGTGCCGTCGTCGTCGACCAGCACCTTCGGGACGATGAAGCAGGAGATCCCCTTGGTGCCCGGCGGCGCGTCCGGCACCCGGGCCAGGACCAGGTGCACCACGTTGTCGGCGAGGTCGTGGTCGCCGAAGGAGATGAAGATCTTGGTCCCCGAGATGCGCCAGGTGCCGTCGTCCGCGGGCACCGCCCGGGTCCGCACGGCACCGACGTCGGACCCCGCCTCGGGCTCGGTGAGGTTCATGGTGCCGGTCCACTCGCCGGTGACCATCTTGCGGAGGTAGCGCTCCTTCTGCTCCTCGCTGCCGTGCGCCATCAGCAGGTCGATCGCGCCCTGGGTGAGCAGCGGGGCCATGGAGAAGGACATGTTGGCCGAGGAGATCATCTCCTGCAGGGCCAGGCCGACGAGCCACGGGAAGCCCCCTCCGCCGTAGGCGTCGGGGAAGGGCACGCCGCCCCAACCGGCCTCGACGTAACGGCGGTAGGCCTCCGGGAAGCCCTCGGGGGTGTGCACCTCGTTGGTGGCGGGGTCGTGGCGGCAGCCCTCCACGTCGCCGGGCCGGTTCAGGGGCGCGACGACGTCGGTGATGAACCGCCCGTACTCGTCGAGCACGCCGGAGACGGTGTCGGGATCGAGGTCGCGCGAACGCCTCGAGGTCGCACAGGCCGGGCAGCCCCGCCAGCTCCTCGAGGACGAAGCGGATGTCGCGCAGCGGAGGTCGGTAGTCAGCCACGACCCGAGGCTAGACCGACGACCACCGTCGCCCACGGGCGGGGCCCCGCCGCGGGTGGGAGGATGCCCGGATGATCGATCTGCGCTGGGAGGGCGACGTCGCCGTGGTGGCGATGGACGCCGGGGAGAACCGCTTCGACCTCGACGCCACGCTCGAGTGGCACCGGGCCCTCGACGAGGTCGAGGCGAGAGAGGGGCCGTGCGCCCTCGTGACCACGGGGAGCGGGAAGTTCTACAGCAACGGCCTGGACCTCGACTGGCTGATGGCCGAGGGCAACGAGGACGGCGACGAGTTCCTGCGCCAGCTGTTCCGCGTGTGGGGCCGCCTGCTCGCCTTCCCCGGCGTGACCGTCGCCGCTCTCAACGGGCACGCGTTCGGCGCGGGCGCCCTGCTGGCCTCGGCCCACGACCGGGTCGTCATGCGCGCCGACCGGGGCTACTGGTGCATGCCCGAGGTCGACCTCGGCCTGCCCGTGGGCCGGCCCATGCAGGCGCTGCTCTCGGCCCGGCTGCCCGCCCCGACCGTCCACGAGGCGCTCGTGACCGGTCGACGCTACGGGGGGCCCGACGCCCTCGCCGCCGGCCTGGTCCAGGAGCTGGCCGAGGAGGCGGGGGTGGTGCCCACGGCGGTCGCGCACGCCGCGGCCCTGGCCGGCAAGAGCCGCGAGCGTCATGGCGACGCACAAGCGGATGCTGCACGGGGACACGATCGAGCTGCTGCTCGGAGGGTGACCCCGGACCCTCAGCCGTCCTCGCCGGTCATCACCACGTAGCGGCCCCGGCCCGCCGACTTGGCCCGGTACATGGCGGAGTCGGCGAGGGCGACGAGCGTGTCGGCCTGGTGGCAGCGCTCCGAGGCCACGACCAGCCCGATCGAGACCCCGATCGCGGGCGACCGCGCCGCCGACCTGCACCGGCTCGGCGATGGCCGCCACGAGGCGCTCGGCGACCGCGGTGAGCAGGTCGAGGTCGTCGACGCCCTCGACGAGCACCGCGAACTCGTCGCCGCCGAGGCGCGCCGCGGTGTCGGTGTCGCGGACCACCGAGTGGATCCGGTCGGCGACCTCCATGAGCACGGCGTCGCCGACCTGGTGGCCGTAGGCGTCGTTGACCGGCTTGAACCCGTCGAGGTCGCAGAACATCAGCGCCACCGGTGTGCCGTACCGGGTGTAGCGGTTGAGGGCGAGCTCGAGGCGGTCGTAGAGCAGCAGGCGGTTCGGCAGCCCGGTGAGGTAGTCGTGGGTGGCGAGCTGGCGGAGGCGGCGCTCGGCGCTCTTGAGCTCGGTGATGTCCCGGGCGAACAGCGACACCGCGCCGAGCGCCCCTCCCTCGACGTCGGTTCGGTGCGCCACGAGGCGGGCCGACACCGGCACGGGCCGGTTCTCGCGGGTGCGGAACGTGAGCTCGCCCTGCCAGCTCCCCTCCTCCCGCAGCACCGGCTCCACCACCTCGTGGAAGTACTCGAGGCTGTCGGGCTCGAGCACGTCGGCGAGCGTCGGGGGCGGACCGTCCTCCAGGCCCACCCCGAGCACGGAGCGGGCGGAGCGGTTGCCGTAGGAGAGGCTGCCGTCGGCGCGGGCGGTGAGCAGGAAGTCCGAGCCCTCCTCGAGGACGGTGGCCAGCCCCTGGGGCAGGGTGATCTCCTCGGCCGGCCCGAAGTCGAACACCTGCAGCACGAGACCCGCCACCTTGCCGTCGGGCCCGTAGGCGGCGGCCACGTGCGCCCGGAGGGGCCACGACACCCGCTCGGTCAGCCGGCACTCGAACGCGTTTCGGGCCCCGCTGCGCAGCTCGCCCAGCTGCGCGTCGACCCGACGGCGCTCGTCGGGCGGCACCAGGTCGTGGAGCCCCACGCCCCGCAGCTCGTCGAGCTCGGTGGCGAGCAGGCCGCACAGCACGGGGTTGGCGTGGCGGAGCCGGCCGGCCGGCGTCCACAGCGCCGCGCCGACGGGCATGGTGTCGAACACGGCCGCCGCGAGGGGCGAGTCGGGCGCGGCGCGGCCGGCAGGGCCTTCGGCGCCGGCGGTCGGCCGGCTGCCCTCCTCGACATCCATCGGTGCCTCCCGAGGCGCTCTCTCACCCGGTGGGTGCGAGGAGCGCACTGCCCACGCGCGGGGCGGGGGCCCCGTGCGTCCTCTCCTCGACCACCAGCCTAGGCCACGACCACGCTCCGTGGCCATCGTCGAGCGGCGCTCGACCCCCCGGCAGGACCCCTTGGGGCGGAAGTAGGGTCCGTCCATGAGCGACGCCCGGGGTGAGATCGAGAACCTGCTGTACCGGTACGCCGAGGCCATCGACGCCGGTGACTTCGAGGGGATCGGCGCCCTCTTCGCCCACGGCGCCATCGCCGACGCCGACGGCAACCCCATGGCGCAGGGCGCCGAGGCCGTCACCCGCCTCTACGAGAGCACGACCCGCCGCTACCCCGACGGCACGCCCCGCAGCCACCACGTCATCACGAACCCCATCATCGAGATCGACGAGGAGGCGGGCACCGCCACCGGGCGCACCCGCTACACCGTGTTCCAGGCCACCGACGCCCTGCCCGCTCCAGCCCATCGTCACCGGCGGCTACCACGACCGCTTCGAGCGGGTCGACGGCCGCTGGCGCTTCGTCGAGCGGCGCATGATCCTCGGCCTGCTCGGCGACCTCTCCCAGCACCTGCTCATCGACGTCGCTGACCAGGCCTGAGGATGACCGCGGTGGACGACCTGTTCGACGTCTCCGGCAAGACCGCCCTCGTCACCGGCGGCAGCCGAGGCATCGGCCTGATGATCGCCAGCGGCCTCGTCGACGCCGGCGTGAAGGTCTACATCTCGTCCCGGAAGGCCGACGTCTGCGAGCGAGGTGGCCACCGAGCTCTCCGCGCGCGGCGAGTGCGTGGCACTGCCGGCGAACCTGTCACCGAGGACGAGTGCCGCCGCCTCGCCGAGGAGGTGACCCGCACGGGAGGGCGGCACGCTCGACGTCCTCGTCAACAACGCCGGGGCGACCTGGGGCGCGCCGATCGAGGAGTTCGACGACGCCGCCTGGGACCGGGTCCTCGACCTCAACGTGAAGGGCGTGTTCCACCTCACCCGGTTCCTGCGACCCCGCGCTGGCCGCCGCGGCGAGCCCGCAGGACCCGGCTCGGGTCGTGAACATCGGCTCGGTCGACGGCCTCCACGTCCCGACCCTCGAGACCTACTCCTACTCGGCGTCCAAGGCGGCGGTGCACCACATGACCAGGGTGCTGTCCCGCTGGTTCGCGCCCCAGTTCATCACGGTGAACGCCATCGCCCCCGGGCCCTTCGAGTCGAAGATGATGGCCGCCACGCTCGAGGCCTGGGGCGACGCCATCCGCGACCAGGTGCCCCTGCACCGCATCGGCGAGCCGTCGGACATGGCCGGCGCCACGATCTTCCTCTGCTCCCGTGCCGCGAGCTACGTGACCGGGGTGGTGCTCCCGGTCGACGGCGGCATCACCGGCTGCGCCTGAGCCCGCGGGCCCGAGCCGCTCAGGTGAGGGCGATCAGCCCGATCACGCCCACCGCCAGCAACAGGACCACGACCGCGGCGACGACCCACGTCGCGGCGCCCCGCTTGGGGCGGGCCAGCCCGAAGTCGAGCAGGTCCTCGCGGCCGTGCCGCAGGCGGTACTCCTCGTCGGCGGGCGAGCCGACCTTGGGCAGCGGCCGCCGCTTCTTGCGCGGCTTCTGGGTCTTCTTGTGCGAGGGCACGGGCGAACCCTAGTGGACTGGGTGCGCCGCTCGACCCCCGGCGACCGCGCGTGGGACCGACGGCCCCCTGCACTGGTGACCGAGGCCCGGGGCGGGACCTCACGGGCACGGGTACGGTTCGGGCGTGGACCACGAGGCCGAGACCACGATCGTGTCCGTCTTCTGGCGCAACGTCGCCCGCTACGGGCCCCGCCCCGCCCTGCGCCGACGCGTCGGGCGACCGCTGGGAGGTCCTCACCTGGGAGGAGTACGGCGAGGCGGTCCGCACCACGGCCGCCGCGCTCGTCAAGCTGGGCCTGCAGGCCGGCGACCGGGTCGGGGTCCTCTCCGGCAACCGCCGCGAGTGGCACGTCGCCGACCTCGGCATCCTCTCCGCCGGCGGCGTCACCGTCCCGGTGTACCCCACCAACTCCTCGAGCCAGGTCGCCTACGTCCTCGGGCACTCGGGCTGCCGCTTCGCCTTCGTCGAGGACGGCGACCAGCTCGCCAAGGTGCTGCTGCGCACGTGCCGAGCTGCCCGTCGCTCGAGCGGGTCGTCGTCTTCGACCCCGGCGAGGGCCTCGACCACGAGTTCGTCCACGACCTCGACGAGCTCGACGCTCGCCGGCCGGGCCGAGCTCGCCCAGCACCCCACCGTGCGTCGAGGAGCGCAGCCGGGCCATCCGCCCCGAGGACCTCGCCACCTTCGTCTACACCTCGGGCACCACCGGTCCGCCCAAGGGGGCGATGCTCACCCACGCCAACGTCGGCGCCAACATCGAGCACATCACCCGCGATCGTCCCCATCGGCCCCGACGACCGGTTCCTGTCGTTCCTGCCGCTCTCCCACGTCGCCGAGCGCACCGTGAGCGACTTCGGCCAGATCGTCTCGGGCGGCGAGACCTGGTTCGCCGAGAGCCTGGCGTCGGTCCAGGAGGACCTCCAGAGCTGCCGGCCCACGATCTTCTTCGCCGTGCCGCGCGTGTGGGAGAAGTTCCGCGAGGGGATCCGCGAGAAGGTCGACGAGCTCGCCCCGCCGCAGCGGGCCCTGGCCCGCCGCTACCTGCACCTCGCCGCCCGCAAGGGCGGCGTCACCGGGGCGGGCGGACCGCTCTCGTCTGGTGGAGTCCGTCCAGTACGGGCGCTCGACGCGGTGGTCGGGCGCACGATCCGCCGCGGCCTCGGCCTCGACCGGGCCCGCTTCCTCGTCTCCGGCGCGGCGCCGATCCACCCGGACCTGCTGCACTGGTTCGACGGGCTCGGGCCTGCCCATCGCCGAGGTCTACGGCCAGACCGAGGACGGCGGGGTGACCTCGCTCAACCCGCCGGGCGGCATCCGGTTCGGCACCGTCGGCCCTGCCGCCCCGGGGGTGCGGGTCCGCATCGCCGACGACGGCGAGATCCTCGTCAAGGGCCTCAACGTGAGCCCGGGCTACTGGCAGGACGAGGCCGCCACCGCCGAGCTGTTCGACGACGACGGGTGGATGCGCACCGGCGACCTCGGCTCCCTCGACGCCGACGGCTACCTCACCATCACCGGCCGCAAGAAGGACCTGATCATCAACGCCGCCGGCAAGAACATCTCGCCCCAGGAGATCGAGACCCGGCTGCGCTACGAGCCGCTCGTCTCCCAGGCGGTGGTCGTCGGCGACGGCCGCCCGTACCTCACCGCCCTGCTCACCCTCGACGCCGAGGCGGTGGCGGAGTGGGCCGAGCGCCACGGCCGCGCCAGCGACGTCGAGGCGCTCGTCGACGACCCGCAGCTGTGCGCCGCCGTCGAGCGCAGCGTCGAGGCGGTCAACGACGAGCACGCCCGGGTGGAGGGCATCAAGAAGTGGCGCATCCTCCCCACCGACCTCACCGATCGCCGACGGCGAGCTCACCCCGACGCTCAAGGTGAAGCGCAACGTGGTCGACGGCCCGCTACGCCGACCTCATCGAGGAGATGTACGCCGGCTGAGCCGGGCTGCCGTCACCCCCCGACGGCCACCACCTCGGCGAAGCCCTCCGCCAGGCTCGCACCAGCCCCGCCGGGTCGCGCACCGCCACGGGGTCGCTGACCACGCCGACGCAGGCCGTCCCGGCGTAGGACATCAGCGTCACCGAGCACGCGGCCCCGGCCGGCGGGGCGAACGGGTACTCCCGGAGCAGCTCGGCGCCGGCGAGCCACGATCGCTGCGGCACGCCCGGCACGTCGCTGCAGACCAGGTCGACGTTGGCCAGCATCGACCGGAACACGGTGGCCGTCAGGGGAGCCGGGAGCGCGGCCAGCCCCATGGCGAGGGCGTCGCTCGCCGCCACCGCCGGCTCGTGCTGCCAGGAGCGGCTGATCGCGCCGCAGCAGCGCATGCGCTCGAGCGGGTCCTCGGCGGCGGCGCCCACCACGAACCGGGCCGGGGTGAAGCGGTTGCCCAGCGGGCGGTCGCCGCGGGCCCTGAGGTTGATCGGCATGGTGACCCGCAGGTGGTCGAGCGCCGACCCGTGCTGGGCGTGGTAGCGGCTCATGCCCCCGACCACCGACGCAAGGAACGCGTCGTTGAGCGTGCCGCCGGCGGCCCGCCCGGCCGCCGCCAGGTGCTCGACCGGGACGTCGAGCACGTCGAGGCGGCGCGAGAGGCTGCGGCCGTGCAGCAGCGGCGAGCCCGGGGCGGTGACCGGACGGAGCATCCGGTACGTCGAGGGCACCAGGGCGGGCAGCCGGGGCACCTCGCGGACGGCCCGCCAGGGTGCGGTGACGGCCAGGCGCCCCACCAGCCGGGCCCGGTCGATCACCGACGCCGCCGTGACCTCCCCGACGGACGGGGGCCGCCGATGCCGGACGGGCGCCGGGGGCACCGGCAGGTCGGGGGCGTCGGGGCGGTCGTCGAGGAGCTCGAGCGCCAGCTGCGACCCCACCCACGCCGTCGGTGAGCGAGTGGTGGACCTTCTGGACGAGCACGCCCCGCCCGTCGGCGAGCCCCTCGACGAGGGTGAACTCCCAGAGCGGCCGGCTCCGGTCGAACGGGGACATGGCGATGGGCTGGGCGACGTCGAGCACCGCCCGCAGGTCCCCCGGTGGTGGCACCCGGACCCGCCGGAGGTGGTACTCGAGGTCGACGTCGTCGTCGAGGACCCACCGCGGCGACCCGAGACCCATCGCCGGCTCCACCACCCGCTGGCGCAGGTGGGGGACGACCCGCACCGCCCGGCGGATCCGGGCCACCAGCCGGTCCCAGTCGGGCGGCGCGTCGAAGACCGCCGACCGCGGTGATCGTCGACCGCAGCACCGGGTCGTGCTCGATGGCCCACAGCACCTCGTCGGTGGCGCTCATCGGGTCGTGTCGGCGGGCTGGGGAGCTCGCCCAGCGGGCCGGTCTCGTCGTCGTGCATCGGGTTCGTCCGCTCCTGCTCGTCCCAGGGTGGGCTGCCGGCACCGGCACCGGCAGGGCCGAACGGCCCTACCATCGCCACCGTGAGCGAGCTTCGCCCCGATGCCGCCGACGCCCGATGTCGGCCCCGTCGCGCCGGACGCCGGGCGGCTCGAACCGGTCGCCGACGGCGTCTGGGTCTGGTTCGGCACCGACGGGCGGGGCGGCACCGGTCCCAACGTGGGCGTGGTCGTCGAGGACGACGGGATCACCCTCGTGGACACGCTGGCGGCCCCCTCGGCCGCCCGGGCGCTGAACCAGGAGCTGGCCCGCTTCGGTCTGCCCGTCCGGCGCCTCGTGTACACCTCCAGCCACGTCGACTCCGTCGGCGGGTCGTCGGTGTTCTGGATGGCCGCCCGCTACGGGCGCTCCCAGACCAGCGGCCCTCTGGAGCAGCCCGTCCCGCGTCGACGCCTACCGGCGCCTGGTGCCCGGCTACGCCGCCGACTACGACGACGAGCCTTCGCCACCCGGCCCGGTCCCACGTCGTCGACACCGCGGCCTGGCTCACCGCGAGGGTCTGCGTGGTGCCGGTGAGCGGCCCGCAGGCGGAGAACCTCGTCGTGCTGGTCCCCGTCGCCGGCACGCTCTTCACCGGGGCGCTGGCCAGCGTTCGGCGCGACGCCCAACGCCTACGACGGCGACCCCGAGGCGTGGGCCGACACCCTCGGCGAGCTCCTCGAGCAGGCGCCGGTGGTCGTGCCCGGCCGGGGCCCCGTCGGCGGGCCAGCGGCCACCTGCTGGCGCTGCAGGCCTACCTCTACGCGGTCGCCGACGCCGAGGGCGACCCGGCTCGCGATCCCCGACGGCCCGTGGGACGACTGGACCGACCGCGACCTCGACGAGGTCAACGTGGAGCGGGCCGCCGCCCTCGCCGCCGGCGAGCACGGGCTCCCGCCGGTCGATGCTGCGGCGCCTCGGGCTCGGTCTGAGCCCGCCGTCGGCGCGCCCGAACGGGTGCGCGCCGCCGTAGGGTGGAGGATGACGAACGGAGAACCGATGTTCGATCCCGCCGACCACGACCCCGACGGAGACCGCCAGGCCCGTGCCTCCCCGCCGCCACCACCGTGCTGCTCCGCGACGGCGACGACGGCCCCGAGGTCCTCATGGCCCGGCGCAACTCCAGGCTGGCCTTCGCCGGCGGCGCGTGGGTCTTCCCCGGCGGCCGGGTCGACGACGCCGACCACGACGACGGCCGCCGGCCCCCGACGACCCGCGGCGATGCTCGGGCCGCCCGACGAGCCGCGGTGCGGGAGGCCGCCGAGGAGACCGGCGCGGTCGTCGACCCCGACTCGCTCGTGCTGGTTCGCCCACTGGACCCCTCCGGTCGAGGCCCCCAAGCGCTTCGCCACCTGGTTCTTCGCTCGGTCCCGCCCCCGCCGAGGTCGCCCACCTGCGGGCCGACGGGAGCGAGATCCACGAGCTCGGCTGGATCCGGCCGGTCGACGCCATGGAGCGACGCAACGCCGGCGAGATCGAGCTGATCCCGCCGACCTGGATCACCCTGCACGCCCTCGCCGGCTACCGCACCAGCGAGGAGGCCCTCGCCGACCTGGCCTCCCGGCCCCCGAGCACTTCGTCACCCGGTTCGCCCGCATCGAGGGGGCGATGGTCGCGCTCTACGCCGGCGACGCCGGCTACGACAGCGGCGACGCCACCCTGCCGGGGCGACGCCACCGGCTCTGGATGCTCGACGAGGGATGGCGCTACGAGCGGGACCCGGTCCCGTGAACGCCGCCGCGCCGCCGCTGGCGCCCGGGCCGAGTCGCCCGCCGGGACCCGGCCGTGGACGCCGCCGTCCTCGACGCCACCGTCGAGATGCTGGCCCGCGACGGCTACGCCGGGCTGAGCATCGAGGCGGTGGCCGCGGCGGCCGGGGTCTCCAAGAGCGCGATCTACCGCCGCTGGCCCGACAAGCTCGCCATGGTGCTCGACGCCATCCGGGCGACGGCCGAGGGCCAGGTCGACCACCTCCGCGACACCGGCGACATCCGGGCCGACATGGTCGCCATGCTCACCGAGGTCGGCCACAAGCTCGTGGGCCTCGACGGCCGCCTGGTGCGCTCGGTGCTGGCCGACATCGGCAAGCACCCCGAGCTGGCCGAAGCCGTCCGGTCCGAGCTGGTCGAGCCGCGCCGCAGGGAGGTGCACGACCGCGTCCGCCGCGCCGGTGGAGGCCGGTCAGCTCCCGACCGGCACCGACGTCGAGCTGCTCGCCGAGGTCGGACCGGCGGTGATGTTCCACCACCTGGTGTTCCTCGGGGAGCCCTTCACCGACGACCTGCCGCGGCGCATCGTGGCCCAGTTCCTGCCCGCCGTCGGGAGCTGAGGGCCCGCCTCAGCAGCCGCACATCCCGCCGCAGCACCCCCCACCCGAGGGTCGCGGGCGCCGGTGACGGGGCGTCGGCCGAGGTGCCGCCCACGGAGGCGAACACCGAGAGCAGGCGACGGGCGCCGTCGTGGCCCTGCGGGCACGTCGACGGGATCGGAGGCCTCGGCCATCGGCCGCCGGACCTCGAAGGTGTCGTCGCAGATGGGGCAGCGGAACTCGTAGAGCGGCACGACCCAACTCTAGGTCGGTCGCCGGGCGCGGGGCCCGCGGCCATGGTGCACTGGTGGGCATGGACGTCGCCGCGCTGCTGCTCGAGCTCTACGGACGGATCCCCCCGCTCGCTCACCGGGCGGTCGACGGGCTCGACCCCGGGGAGCTGGCCCATGCCCCCGCGCCGGGGGCGAACACGGTCGGCTGGCTCGTCTGGCACCTGGCGCGGATCCAGGACCACCACGTGGCCGAGCTGCTGGAGGCCGAGCAGCTGTGGGTGACCGGGGACTGGGCGCCCCGGTTCGGGCTCACCCCCGATCCGGGGGACACCGGGTACGGGCACGGCCCCGCCGAGGTCGCCGCGGTGCGCCCCGACGGGCCCGACGCCCTGACCGGCTACCTGGGCGTCGTGCAGGAGCGCACCGTCGGCTTCCTGGGCGGGCTCGACCCGGCCGACCTCGACCGCATCGTCGACCGCCGCTGGGACCCGCCGGTGAGCCTCGGGGTGCGGCTGGTGTCGGTCGCCGACGACAGCCTGCAGCACGCCGGCCAGGCGGCCTACGTGCGGGGCCTGCTCGACCTCGGCTGACGGCCCCCGAGCCCGGGTCAGTGGGGCACGAGGCCGCCGTCGGCCAGCATGCACTGACCGGTGATGAAGCTCCCGGCGTCGGAGGTGAGCATGAGGGCCGGGCCGACCATCTCGTCGGGGTGGGCCATGCGCTTCATGGGGGCGGCGTTCTTCATCGACTCCTGGGCCTCGGGGGTGTTGGCCCGCACCATGTCGGTGTCGACGGTCCCCGGCGCCAGGGCGTTGACCCGGATGCCCAGGGGCGCGTAGGCGGCGCCCATCGAGCCGGGTGAACGACATGAGCGCGGCCTTGGCGGCCCCGTACATCGAGACGTTCGAGGAGGCGAGGAAGGCCCCCGCCGAGATCACGTTCAGCACCGCCGCGTGCTCGCTGCGCTGGAGGTGCGGCAGGGCCGCCTGGATCAGGAACACCGGCCCGCGGAGGTTCACCTCGAACGACTTCTGCCACGCCTCCGGCGTGAACTGGCCGAGCGGCTGGGTGAGCGCGTTGGCGGCGTTGTTGACCACGATGTCGACCCCGCCGAAGCGCTCGACGGTGCGGTCCACGAGCGCCTGGAGGGCGTCGAGGTCGCCCATGTGGGTGGCGACGCCGAGCGCCTGGCCGCCCAGGCCGACGAGGTGGGCCTCGGTCTCGGCGCACGCCTCGGGCTTGCGGCTCGCCACGACCACGTTGGCGCCGGCAGCGACGTAGCCCTCGGCCAGCGCCCGCCCGATCCCGCGGGTGCCACCGGTGACGATGGCGGTCCTCCCGGTGAGGTCGAACAGGCTCTGCAGCTTCTCGCGGTCCACGGACCCTCCCTCGTCGTCGACGCCCCGGCGGGCGCCCCCTCCGCGGCGGCCAACCTACACAGCCCCACGGCGGGCGGGGTCCGGGTCGGTGCTAGAAACGGTCGCCATGAGCGAGAACGAGGACCTCGGCTGGCGCATCGAGGACGGGGTGGCCTGGCTGACCCTGAACCGACCCGACGCGGCCAACGCCATCACCCCCGACCAGCGCAACCGCACCATCGAGCTGCTCGAGGGCGCCTCCAACGACCTCAACATCCGTGCCGTCGTGCTCACCGCCGCCGGCCAGAAGCACTTCTGCACCGGCGCCGACCTGCGGGTGTCGCGGATCCCCGACAACCCGCGCCCGGCCGACGCGCCCGAGCGGGCCCTCGGCGACGTGGGCCGCAACATCAAGCGGGGCGCCCAGCGACTCGTCGGCGCGGTGATGGACTGCGAGAAGCCGGTCATCGCCGCGGTCAACGGCACCGCGGCCGGCATCGGCGCCCACCTGGCCTTCGCCGCCGACCTGGTGGTCGCCGCCGAGAACGCCCGGTTCATCGAGGTCTTCGTCCGCCGGGGCATCACCCCCGACGGCGGCGGCGCCTACATGCTCCCGAGGCTGGTGGGGCTCCACAAGGCCAAGGAGCTGATCTTCTTCGGCGACGCCATCGGCGCCGACGACGCCGAGCGCGATCGGCCTCGTCAACAAGGTCGTGCCCGCCGACGAGCTGCAGGCGACCGCGGCCGAGTGGGCCGGCCGGCTCGCCGCGGGCCCCACCAAGGCCATCGGCCTGTCGAAGTGGCTGCTCAACCGCAGCCTCGACACCGACCGGGGCACCGCCTTCGACGACGAGGCCTGGGCCCAGGAGCTGGCCTCGACCACCCGCGACTTCCAGGAGGGCGTCGAGGCGTTCAAGGAGCGCCGCGACGTGGAGTTCACGGGCTGGTGATGCCGGTGAGGCCCAGGTGCAGCACCTGGGCCACCGTCTCCACCATCGCCTCGCGCGACGTGCCCCGCCGCTCGAAGCTCTCCCGGTAGCTGGGGAGCCGGTCGAGCACCGCCAGCATGGCGCCGGCGGTCGCCTCGGCGTCCATCGACGCCGGGCAGCCGGCCCGCGGCCTGCGCCTCGCGGGTCTTGGCGACCATCGCCTGCATGAAGGGGGCGTTGTAGGCGTTGCGGACCTTGCGGAACCGCGGCTCGCGCTCGTCGGCCCGCAGGTGCATGATCCGCAGCACCGCGCCGTGCTCGTCCCAGAAGCGGGTGTAGGCGGCCACCAGCTCCCGGGCCCGGTCGAGCCCGTCGGGCCCGGTCCAGTCCGTCTCGATGCGGGCCGTGAAGCGGGGCACCTCCTCGACGAGCTCGCTCGGCCAGGGCGAGGATCGCCCCCTCCACGTCGGCGAAGTACTGGTAGAAGGTCGCCGGCGACGTGCCCACCTGCCGGGCCACGTCGATGACCTTCAGGTCGAGCGCGCCCTGGGTGCGCAGCAGCGAGGCGGTGGCGTCGAGGATCCGACGACGGGTCTGGATCGCCCGGCGGCCGATCACCCGGCCGTCGGTCGCGACCACGTCGTCGGGGGCACCGCCGCCGCTGCGGGGATCCCACCGCGCGCGCTACTGGGCCCCGTAGACCGGCGCGGGCGCCGGCGCCTCGGCGAGCAGCGACTCGACCACCGAGCCCAGCTCCGACGGGTCCCAGCGGTCGCCCTTGTCGACGACCTTGCCGTGCTGCCAGCCGTCGGCCACGCTCAGCTCGCCCGCCGGCGCACTCGAAGACGCGGCCCGTGACCCCGCACTCCGCGCTGCCGAGCCACACCACGACGGGGCTGACGTTGGCCGGGTCCATGGCGTCGAAACCGGACTCCGGCCGGGCCATCATCTCCGGGAAGGCGTCCTCGGTCATGCGGCTGCGGGCCGAGGGGGCGATGGAGTTGGCCCGCACCCCGATCCGACCCAGCTCGGCGGCGATGTTGATGGTGAAGGCGGCGATGCCGGCCTTGGCCGCGGCGTAGTTGGTCTGGGCGACGCTGCCCATGAGCCCCGCACCCGAGGAGGTGGTCACCACCCGGGCCTCGCGCTGGCGGTCGGCCTTGGACTCGGCCCGCCAGTAGGCCACCGCGTGCTTGACCGGGCAGAAGGTGCCCCGCAGGTGCACCCGCATCACCGCGTCCCAGTCGTCGACGGTCATGTTGACGAACATCCGGTCGCGGACGATGCCCGCGTTGGTGACCACCGTGTCGAGCCCGCCGAAGGTGTCGATGGCGCTCTGGATCAGGCCGCCGGCGCCGTCCCAGTCGCTGATGTCGTCGCCGTTGATGATCGCCTCGCCGCCCATGGCCTCGATCTCCTGGACGACCTCCTGGGCCGGGGAGAGGTCCTGGCCCTCGCCCTGGAGCGAGGCGCCGATGTCGTTGACGACCACCTTGGCGCCCTCGGCGGCGAAGGCCAGGGCGTGGGCCCGCCCGAGGCCACGCCCCGCGCCGGTGATGACGACCACTCGTCCTTCGCACAGACCTGCCATGTTCGTTCGCTTCCTCGTGTTCGGCCGGAGTCTCCGGCGGTGGGTGGGGTCAGCGCTCCCAGGCCTCCTCGGCCTGCTCGGCGAGCGGGGCCAGGGCCCGCTTGTCGACCTTGCTCATGGGGGTGAGCGGCAGCTCGTCGACGAGCACCAGGCAGTCGGGGGCCTTGTAGTCGGCCATGCGGGCGCGGCACCAGCCGCGCAGCTCGTCGAGCGTCGGGCTCGGCGCCGTCGGCGGGGACGACGAACGCCACGCCGATCTCGCCGAGGGTCGGGTGCCGGCCGTGCCGACGACGGCGACCCGGTCGACGCCGGGGTGCTGCCCGAGGCAGTTCTCGACCTCGACCGGGTAGACGTTGTAGCCGCCGCGGATGTACATCTCGGTGCTGCGCCCGGCCAGGTGGAGGTCGCCCCGCTCGTCGCAGCCAGCCGAGGTCGCCGGTGAGCAGCCAGCCGTCGGGGTCGATCGCCGCGGCGGTGAGCTCGGGCTCGTCCCAGTACCCGCGCATCATGGCCCGGCTCCGCAGGCAGACGGTCCCGACGTCGCCCGGCTCGACGACCGCCCCGCGGCCCTCGTCGGCGCGCAGCTCCAGCTCGACGCCCGCGCCCGGCTTGCCGACCGAGCTGCACGATGGCCTCGTCGGGATCGTCGAGCGACGTGCCGGTCGAGACGCAGGCCTCGGTGCTCGTGTAGCGGACCACGACCGGGCAGCCGAACGCCTCGCGCAGGGCCACGACCAGCTCCGGGGGCACCCGCGCCGCGCCGGTGCTGACGATCCGGAGGCTCGAGGTGTCGGTGTCGGCCAGCTCGGGGCGGTTCAGCATCATCTGCCACTGGGCGGGCACGCCCTGCCCGACCGTGACCCGCTCGTCGGCGATGAGGCGCACGGCGTCGGCGGCGGTCCAGGGGCTCGGGGTGATGATCGTGGTGATCACGTGCACCAGCTCGTCCCAGACCCGGGTCATGTAGCCGACGTGGGCGAACGGGAGCGGCGAGAGCCGCCGGTCGCCCACCGCGGAGAGCGGCCCGGCCGCCGCGGCCATGGCGCGGAGGCACTCGTGGTCGAACACCGCCCCCTTCGGGCGTCCGGTCGTGCCGCTGGTCCACACGATGGCGACCGGGTCGGTGGCCCGCCGTCGCGGCCGGCCGGCGAAGGGCGCCTCGACGGCGGCCTCGGCCAGCTCGGCCCGCCGCAGGGTGGTCCGACCCTCGACCGGCTGCTCGGCCACCACCACCCGTGGGTCGGTCTTGCCCGAGGATGTGGGCCGTCTCGGCGACGCCGAGCCGGGGGTTCATGCCGCTGGTGACCGCACCCAGGCGGAGGGCGGCCTGGTAGGCGACGGCGTAGTCGATCGAGGACGGCAGCGAGATGCCGACGACGTCGCCCACGCCCACGCCCATGGCGGCCAGCCGGGTGGCCACCCCGTCCGCGGCGCGGGCCCACTCGGCGAAGGTGACCCGGCGGTCGCCGTCGACGAAGGCCTCCACGTCGCCGGCCACCTCGAGGACGGCGTCGAACAGGTCGAGGACGGTCTCGAACTCGCCGGTGACCGGCCGGTCGGGCAGCGGCACCGGGCTCAGCTCCCGAGCTCGGCGCGGGCCTGCTCCCGCAGCTCGAACTTCACGACCTTGCCCCCGGCGTTGGTGGGCAGCATCGTCGACCATCTTCACGTACCGGGGGACCTTGAAGTTGGCCATCTCCTCGCGGCACCAGGCGATGACCTCGTCGGGGTCGACGTCGACGCCGGGCCGGGGGACCACGAAGGCCATCCCGACCTCGCCCATGCGCTCGTCGGGCACCCCGATCGACCGCGACCTGGGCCAGGCCGGGGTGGGCCAGCATGAGGTTCTCGATCTCCGCCGGGTAGGCGTTGAAGCCGCCGACGATGAACATGTCCTTGGTGCGGTCGGTGATGCGGACGTAGCCCCGCTCGTCCATCACGCCCGACGTCGCCGGTGTGCAGCCAGCCGTCGGGCTCGATGGTCTCGGCGGTCGCCTCCGGGTCGTCGAGGTAGCCGAGCATCACGTTGTACCCCCGCACCATGACCTCGCCCGGCTCGCCCCGCGGCACCTCGGCGCCCTCCTCGTCGACCACCCGGACCTCGGTGTCGGGGATGGCCCGGCCCGAGGTCGAGGCGATCGTCTCGGGGTCGTCCTCGGGCCGGCACATGGTCACGGTGCCGGTGGCCTCGGTGAGCCCGTAGGCGGTGATGATCGTCCCGAACGTCAGCTCGTCGCGCATGCGGCGGATCATCTCGACCGGCACCGACGCGGCGCCGGTGACGGCGGTCCGCAACGAGGACAGGTCGTAGCGGCCCCGCTCGGGGTGGTTGAGGATCGAGAGGAACAGGGTGGGTGGCCCGGGCAGCATCGTGACCCGCTCCGCCTCGACGTGGGCGAGGACCCGGTCCACGTCGAAGACCGGCTCGGGGATGATCGTCGCCCCGCGCATGAGGCAGGCGATGATGCCGGACTTGTAGCCGAAGGTGTGGAAGAAGGGGTTGACGATGAGGTACCGGTCGCCCTCGCCGAGCCCGACGACCTCGCTCCACACCTCGAACACCCGCAGCGTCTGGGCGTGGTCTGACCATCACGCCCTTGGGGCGCCCGGTCGTGCCCGAGGTGAAGATGAGGTCGGAGAGGTCGTCGGCCGACCCGGCGGCCACCCGGCGCGCGCACCTCGTCCTCGGTCGTCTCGGCCCCGCCGGCGACGAACTCGGCCCAGGTGACGCGCCCCCTCGGGGGCGTCGCCCCGCAGCACGACGGTGGTGCGCAGGCTCGGGGAGCGTCCTCCCCCGTCGACCGCGGAGCATCTCGACGTAGTCGTTGCCGAGGAAGCCGTTGACCGTGAGCAGGAACCGGCGTGCCGCTGCGGCCGATGATGTCGGCGGCCTCACGGCCCTTGTAGCGGGTGTTGAGCGGGACGAGCACGCCGCCGGCGGCCAGCGCGCCCATCGCCGAGACCACCCACTCCCACATGTTGGGGGCCCACACCGCGACGCGGTCGCCCGGCTCGAGGCCGGCGCCCACGAACGCCCGACCGGCGGCCAGGACCGCCCCCTCGAGCTCGGTGAACGTCATCCGCAGGTCGCCCTCGACCAGCGCCTCGAGGTCGCCGAACCGGTCGGCGGCATCGAGCACCATGCGGGGGATCGTCCCCCACCTCTCGTCGGCACGCATGGCGCCGACACTACCCGCGACACCACGCGCCGTCTGACGCACCGTCAGAAACGCGTCCGCCCCGTCAGAGCCAGCCGGCCTGCCGGAACCGCCGGTAGAGGAAGACGCAGACCAGGGCCATGCCCGCCAGCACGACCGGGTAGCCGCCACCCGGCGCTGCAGCTCCGGCATGTTCTCGAAGTTCATGCCGTAGATCCCGGCGATCATCGTCGGGCACCGCGGCGATGGCCACCCAGGCCGAGATCTTGCGCATGTCCTCGTTCTGCTGCACCGAGATCTGGGCCAGGTTGGCGTCGAGGGCGCTGGTCAGCAGGTCCGAGAGCGACCGGGCCCGGCCCACCGTGCGGCCCGAGCTGGTCGATCGTCTCCTCGAGCTCGGCGACCACGTCGGTGACCCAGTGGCCGCGGCTGCGGCGCAGCAGCCGGGCCGAGCGGGTCCTGCAGCGACTCGACGGCGACGAGCATCTCCCGCAGCTGGCGCTTGCAGGTGGTAGATGCGCCGGGCCGGCCCGCTGCTCGACTCCCCGCGCGAAGACCTCCTGCTCCACCTCGATGGCGGTGCGCTCGAAGCCGTCGAGGGCCGGCTGGTAGTCGTCGACGACCTGCTCGACGACGGCGGCCAGCACCGCCGGGCGGACCGAGCGCCAGGTACTCGGGGTCCCGCTCCAGCTCGGCCCGCAGCGCGCCGCAGCGGGCTGGCCTGCCCGTGGCGGACGGTGATCACGAAGTCCCGCGCCGACCAGCACCGACATCTCCCCGAGGCGTCACCTCCTCGAGGGAGGCGTTGTAGTGGGCGGTGCGCAGCACCAGGGCGGCGCGTCCTCCTCGATCGTGAGCACCGGCCGCTCGTGGGGCTGGAGCACCTCCTCCACCGGCGGCTCGCTCGACGCCGAAGCCCTCGAAGACGTGGCCCAGCTCCGTCGGCGGACGGGATGCGCAGGCCCAGCCACACGAAGGTCCCCGGCTCGCCCAGCCACCGGCCGGCGTCGTCGACGGCGAGGCGGCCGGTGGCCCGCTTCCCGTCGGTGTACGCGGCGCAGTCGACGATCACCCGCGCGGACGTAGCGGTGGACCGCGCCCCGCGGACCGCAGCCCGTCGGGCACCGCCGCGGGGCCCGAAGCGGCGCCTTCGCCCGGATATCTGACGCTCCGTTAGATTGAGCGGGTGACGACGACCGAACGAGTCCCCGCGGTCGACGGGTGGTTCACCGCTCGAGGAGCCCTACACGCTGATCGGCGCCCGTGCGCCGCCTGCGGCACCTACGTGTTCCCGCCCCGCTCCGGCGCCTGCCCCAACCCCGACTGCGCCTCCACCGACCTCGAGCCCACGCCCCTGTCGCGGCGGGGCCGGGTGTGGTCCTACACCGAGAACCACTACGCTCCCCCGCCGCCCTACGTGGCCGCCGACCCCTTCGAGCCCTACGCCCTCGCCGCGGTCGAGCTCGAGGCGGAGGGCCTGGTCATCCTCGGGCAGGTCGCCCAGGGCGTGATGGCCGCCGACCTCGAGATCGGCATGGAGGTCGAGGTCGACCTCCAGGTGCTGTTCCGCGACGACGACGGCGTCGACCACTGGGTCTGGACCTGGGCGCCCGCCGCACCCGAGGAGGAGGCCAAGTGAGCGACGACCGCGACCTGGTGGTGCTGGGTGCAGGCATGCACCCGTGGGGCAAGTGGGGCCGCAACTTCGTGGAGTACGGCCTCGTCGCCGCCCGCGAGGCCCTCGCCGACGCCGACGTGGCCTGGCGCGACATCGAGTTCGTCGCCGGCGCCGACACCATCCGCAACGGCTACCCCGGCTTCGTCTCGGGCTCGACGTTCTCCCAGGCCCTCGGCTGGACCGGCGCCCAGATCTCGTCGTCCTACGCCGCCTGCGCCTCGGGCGCCCAGGCCGTGCAGTCGGCCCGGGCCCAGCTGCTCGCCGGCTTCGCCGACGTGGCCCTGGTCATCGGCGCCGACACCACCCCCAAGGGCTTCTTCGCCCCGGTCGGCGGCGAGCGCAAGGAGGACCCGGACTGGCAGCGCTTCCACCTGCTCGGCGCCACCAACCCGTCGTTCTTCGCCCTCAACGCCCGCCGCCGCATCGACGTCTTCGGCGACACCCCCGAGGACTTCGCCATGGTGAAGGTGAAGAACTCCAAGGCCGCGGTGCACAACCCCAACGCCCGGTTCCGCAAGGAGTTCACCCTCGACGACTTCGCCGCCTCGCCGATCGTCAGCGACCCGCTGCGGCTGCTCGACGTGTGCGCCACCTCCGACGGCGCGGCGGCCCTCGTCGTCTGCACGCCCGAGTACGCCCAGCGCAAGCTCGGCACCCTCGAGGGCACGGTCCGGATCAAGGCCGTGGCCAACACCACGCCCGACCTACCCGCAGGTCCGCCTCGAGCTGCCCGACATCGCCACCGACTCCCACGCCGTGGTGGTCCCGCCGGCGCTCGGGCTTCAAGGACTCCATCGCCCACAACGCCTACGAGCAGGCCGGCATCGGCCCCGACGACCTGTAGCTGCGCCGAGGTCTACGACCTCTCCACCGCCCTCGAGCTCGACTGGTACGAGAACCTCGGGCTGTGCCCCGAGGGCGAGGGCGCCAAGCTCGTCCGCGACGGCGACACCGCCCTCGGCGGGCGCATCCCGGTCAACGCCTCGGGCGGCCTCTCGTCGTTCGGCGAGGCCATCCCCGCCCAGGCCATCGCCCAGGTCTGCGAGCTCACCTGGCAGCTCCAGGGCCGCAGCGAGGGCCACCAGGTCGAGGGCGCCACCGTCGGGCCTCGCCATCAACCAGGGCCTGTTCGGGCACGGCTCGTGCACGATCGTCGCCAAGTGATCACGAAGGGGTAACTGACCATGGCCGAGGCCTACATCGTCGATGCCGTCCGCACGCCGGTCGGCCGCCGCGGCGGCGGCCTGGCCGAGGTCCACCCCGCCGACCTCGGCGCCGCCAGCATCGCGGCGCTCGTCGAGCGGACCGGCGATCGACCCCGCCGCCGTCGAGGACGTCGTGTTCGGCTGCGTCGACACCATCGGCCCGCAGGCCGGCGACATCGCCCGCACCTGCTGGCTGGTGGCCGGGCTCCCCCAGCACGTGCCCGGCACCACCATCGACCGCCAGTGCGGCTCCTCCCAGCAGGCGGTGCACTTCGCCGCCCAGGCCGTCATGAGCGGCACCATGGACCTCGTCGTCGCCGGCGGCGTCCAGAACATGTCGATGATCCCGATCTCGTCGGCCATGACCGTGGGCGAGCAGTTCGGCCACGAGAACCCCTTCAGCGGGTCGCCCGGCTGGCTGGCCCGCTACGGCGACCAGGAGGTCGAGCCAGTTCCGCTCGGCCGAGATGATCGCCGAGAAGTGGGACTGCACCCGCGACGAGATGGAGGCGCTTCGCGGTCGAGAGCCACGAGCGGGCCATCCGCGCCCGGGCCGAGGGCCGCTTCGAGCGGGAGATCGTCCCGGTCGACGGCGTCACCGCCGACGAGGGCCCCCGCGAGCCGAACTGGGAGAAGATCCGGCTCCCTGCCGACCCTCGTCGAGGGCGGCCGCCTCACCGCCGCCTGCGCCAGCCAGATCTCCGACGCCTCGGCCTCGCTGCTCATCGCCAGCGAGCAGGCCGTGGCCGACCACGGCCTCACCCCGCGGGCCCGCATCCACCACCTGTCGGTGCTGGCCGACGACCCGGTCTGGATGCTCACGGCACCGATCCCGGCCACCGCCCGGGCGCTGGAGAAGACCGGCATGAGCCTCGACGACATCGACCTGGTCGAGATCAACGAGGCCTTCGCCTCGGTCGTGCTCGCCTGGCAGAAGGAGACCGGCGCCGACCTGGCCAAGGTCAACGTCAACGGCGGCGCCATCGCCCTCGGCCACCCGCTCGGCGCCACCGGCGCCCGGCTGATGACCACCCTGCTCCACGAGCTCGAGCGCACCGGCGGCCGCTAGGGCCTCCAGACGATGTGCGAGGGCGGCGGGCAGGCCAACGTCACCATCATCGAGCGCCTCTGACGCGGAGCCCCCGACGCCGGCCCCGCCCGCACCGGGCGGGGCCGGCCGGCTCAGCCCTTCGGCGTGAGGATCACCACCGGGATCGTCCGGTCGGTGGCGGCCTCGTAGTCGGCGAAGCCCGGGTACTCGGCCTTCTGGCGCTCCCAGATCGGCGCCCGCTCGTCGTCGTCGGCGACCCGCGCCGTCACCGCCACCGTCTCGGTCCCGATCTCGACGGTGGCGTCGGGGTGGGCGACCAGGTTGTGGAACCAGGCCGGGTTGGTGTCGGCCCCGGCCTTCGAGGCGAACACCGCCCAGGCCCCGTCGAGGTCCTGGTACATCATCGGGTGGACCCGCTCCTGGCCCGTGCGGGCCCCGGTGCTGTGCAGCACCAGCAGCGGCGCCCCCTCGAACTGCCCGCCGACCTTCCCGCCGTTGGCGCGGAACTCGTCGATGATCTGCTGGTTCCAGTCGTTGGTCTCGGCCATGCCCCGAGGCTAACGACGCCGGGGCGGACGGCGACCGGAGCCCCGCCCGGCCGGGTGGTTCCCGACGTGACCGATGTCGCCGATGGTGGCGTGCCCCGTCGAGGGCCCTAGGGTGGGATGGCCCGTCTACAGAGAGGTCGACGATTGTCGAAGGTCAAGGATGACGCGTTCGTGCTCGAGGGGGTGGCCACCGAGGCCCTCAAGGGCGGCCACTTCAGGATCACGCTCGATGGAGGCCACGAGGTGCTCGGGCACCTCAGCGGGAAGATGCGCAAGCACCGCATCCGGATCCTGCCCGGTGACCGGGTGCAGGTCGAGGTGTCCAGCTACGACCTGACCCGGGGACGCATCACCTACCGGTTCAAGTAGGCGCCGGCGGGGCGACGCGCCGGTTCAAGTAGGCGCCGGCGGGGCCCGCGCCGGCCCCGGCCGCCCGGGCGATCGTCTCTCAGCGCACGCCCGCGGCGGCGACGCGGGCCCGGCGGCTCTGCGCCCCCGCCTCGACGAGCTGCGGCGCCAGCCAGTCGGCCATCGCAGGGAGGTGGTCGGCGCGGATGTGCACGCCGTCGTCGCGGAACTCCTCGTCCCGGGGCCCGCCGGCGGGGCCCAGGTACCCGGCGAGTCGATGACCGTGTGGACCGGGAGGGCCTCCACGAGCGGGAGCACGAGCTGGTTCATCCGCTCGATGCGGGCCGGGTCGTTGTAGGGGCTGGCGCGGATGATCAGTGGCGTGGTCAGCCACGCCACGTCGGCCCCCGTCGCGGAGAGCACCTCCAGCGCCTGGGCGTACTCCGAGGCCAGATTAGGCGTCGTAGGGCGGGTCGCCGGGCTTGTACCAGTGGTCGCCGAGCGAGGGCACCTTGCGGTCGAGGGTGTCCCAGGGGCTGGCGTAGGAGAGGACCACGTCGGGCTGCCAGGTCTGCACCCAGGTCACCCACGACACGGTCCCCGGGTCGGTGAGCAGCGTCGCCGGCGGGACCGGGTCGGCCCACGTGGCGCACACGGCGCCCATCGGTCCGGTGCCCTGCTCGTAGCGCTTCTCGCCGCCGCGGGTGGTCCCGCAGCCCAGGTGGGCGTCGCTCACGACCTCGATCCGGCCCGGGTGCTGCTCGCTCCAGGTCTCGAGCGCCTGACCGATCTGGAGCATGACCGAGTCGCCCACGACGAGCACCTTCACCGGCGTCGCCGCCGCAGGCGGCGCCGTGGTGGTCGTGGCCCGGTCGGCCTCCCGCGCCCGCTCCACGACGGGGAGGGCGGTGGTCGGCGGTGACGTCGTGGCGGCGGGGCCCGATGCCGCCGACCCGGCCGCACCGGCGCAGGCGGCGGCGAGGAGGGTGACGGCGGCGAGCAGGACGACAGGGACCGAGACGCGGGGTCTCAACAGCGGCTCCGGGGCAGGGTTCGGGCACGGCGACGGGGCCGCGACGCCCACTTGTAGCCGCTCCGACGCCCCGGGGGCCAACACGCCGCCGCGCCGGAGCCGGCGGCGCAGCTCATCCCTTCATCCCTCGAAGGCGGCCTCCAGCCCGGCCACGTCGAACCTGTCCATCGCCATCATGGCGGCCATCACCCGCTGGGCCTGCTCGGGCGAGGCCGCGCCCATGAGCTCGCCGAAGCGACGGGGGACGATCTGCCACGACAGGCCGAAGCGGTCCCGGAGCCAGCCGCAGCGACCCGGTTCGCCCCCGTCGGCGGTGAGCGCCGCCCAGAGGCGGTCGACCATCGCCTGGTCGTCGCACTCGACGAAGAACGACACGGCATCGCTGAACGGGTGGCCGGGCCGCCGTTGAGGCCGTGGAGCCGTTGGCCGGCCAGCTCGAACGAGGCGCCGAAGACCGAGCCGTCCGGATTGCGGCGCACGTCGTGCACCACCGCGTCGCGGAAGACCGAGGTGTAGAGGGCGAGGGCCTCCTCGAGGTCGTCGTCGAACCACAGGAACGGGGTGATGGTCTCCACCGGTCGTCTCCTCTCCGCGCGCCGGCGCGCACCGTACGCCTCCTCCGACGAGGCCGCCGGCCGGAACTCATCGGCAGCCACCCGGACGAGCACCGGCTAGAGGTCCGGGCGCAGGGCGGCCTCGGTGCCGCCGTCGATGACGAGGAACGACCCCACGACGTAGCGCCCGGCGTCGGAGAGCAGGAACGCCACGAGCGCCGCCGACCTCCTCCGGCCGGCCCGGCTCCTCGGTCGGGCGGGGGTAGCCGGGGGTGCCCAGGATGGTGTCCAGCTGGCCTCGTTCATCGGGGTGACGATCAGGCCGGGGGCCACCGCGTTGAGGCGCACGCCCGGCCCCGACCCACCCGTCGGTGACGGCGTGGCGCCGGACCCACCGGGCCAGGCCTCGCTTGGAGGTGGCGTAGGCGGTCGACCGCCGAGCCCCAGGGCCGGGCGGCAGCGACCTCCTCGTGCCCGTCGAGCAGCAGGCCCATGGCCTCCTCGTCCACGTCGGGCCAGGTGAAGGCGGTGTTCGACGAGATGGCCACCGCGGCGGCCCGACCCGACGCCGCCAGCAGGGGGCGCAGGCCGTCGAGGCGTGGCCACCGCCCCGAAGTAGTCGAGGCGGACGACCAGTTCGGCCGGGCTGGTGCGACCGCTCACCCCGGCGCACGCCACCACCCCGTCCAGCGTGCCGCCCGAGCGGGCGATGACCGCCTCGACCATGGCCGCCCGCCCGTCGACGGTCGCCAGGTCCGCCACCACCTCGGCGTCGTGGAGGTCGACGCCGATGACCCGCCAGCCGTCGCGGCTCGAGGCGCTGTCCGGGTGGCCCGGCCGATGCCCGAGGCGGATCCGGTGACGACAGCGGTCCTCATGCGGAGGTGTCCTCCTGTGCGGGTGGGGTGCCGGCCGCCCGGTCAGAGGGCGACCGCGGCGCGGGCGCCCTCGAGGGTGGCGTGCATGATGCGGCGGGGCGCGAGGGCGTCGCCGATGACGTGGACCTCGGGGACGCGGCCCTCGAGCTCCCGGGCCAGGCGGTCGTCGGGGAGCATGCCCGCACGCCAGCACGACGGTGGCGCCCGCGACCAGGCGCTCCTGCCGGTCAGCGAGTCCTCGACGACGGGACCGGCGGGGTCGACGCGCACCAGTCGGTGGACGCAGCGAGACCGCGACCCCCTTGGCGGCCGGCGCGCCCGCAGGGGGAAGCGGGTGCCGTCCTCGACGCCGCGGGCGAAGTCGAAGTGCTCGCTGAGCAGCTCGACCTCGACACCCCGGTCGGCGAGGAGCTCGGCCACCGTCGGGGGGCCGAGGTGGGCCTCGAGGCCGCCCACGACCACGGCCCGGTCCCGCGTGGTCGCGCCCCGGAGGACGTCGAGGGCGGTCACCACGTCGGGACCGCCGATGCCCGGCACGTCGGGCACCAACGGGACCCCGCCCGTCGCCACGACGACCACGTCGGCGCCGAACTCGACCAGCTCGTCGGCGGCGACCACGTTGCCGAGGACGCAGCTCGACCCCCGCCCGGCGCAGCTCGCCCTCGAACCAGGCGGCGTGGTCCCGGAGGTTGCGACGGTTCGGGTCGAGGGCCAGCACGGCCGGCGTGCCGCCGACGGCGCGGCGGCGCGTCGGCGAGGTGCACCCGGTGGCCGCGTCGGGCCGCCACCCGGGCCGCCTCCATGCCGGCCGGGACCGGCCCCGACGACGACGACCGAGCGGGGTTCGCGGGCGGGCACGATCTCGAGCTCGTCCTCGCGGGCGGCCGCGGCGTTCACGGCGCAGGTCACCGGCACCCGGTGCGGGCCGATGGCGTGGCACTCCGACATGCCCAGGCACATCCGGATCTCCCCGGCCCGGCCCTCCTGGGCCTTGCGGGGCAGCTCCGGGTCGGCGATCAGCGCCCGCACCATGCCGACCATGTCGGCGGCCCCCTCGGCGAGGAGGCTCTCGGCCAGGGCCACGTCGGCGATGCGCCCGGTCACGATGACCGGCACGTCGACCGCGGCCCGCACCGCGGCCGCCGCCTCGGCGTTGAACGCCGGCTCGCGGTACCAGGGGCTCACGTACGCGGTCTCGACCCCGTCGCCGATCCCTGCGTAGTTCCCGCCGCTGACGCTGAACCAGGCCACGTCGTCGGCCATGAGGCCGCACAGCTCCGCCAGCTCCGCCACGGTGAGCCCCCGCCGCAGCCCGTCCCCGTCGACGCCGACGCGGATGCCGATCGGGAAGTCGGGCGCCACCAGCGTGCGGGCAGCGGCGACGACCTCCCGGACGAATCGGACCCGGTGCTCGGGCCGCCCCCCCACCGGTCGGTCCGCCGGTTGGCGTAGGGCGACAGGAACTGGTTGACGAGGTAGCCGTGGGCGCCGTGGATCTCCGCGGCGTCGAGTCCGGCCGCCTCGATCCGGCGGATCTGGTGGGCGAAGGCCCACACCAGTCGCTCGATCTCCCGCTCCGACAGCGGGTGGGGCACGAGCGCCTCGTAGGGGTCCGCCACCGCAGAGGGGGCCACCAGCGGGCCGGCGATCGCCCCGTGACGGGCCGCACCCGAGTGGTACACCTGGGCGAAGCAGCGGGCGCCCTTCTGCGTGCACCGCGGCGGCCCGCGGCGGCCAGCATCGGGATCGTCGTCTCGTCGTAGAAGGCGCGGCCCGCGTCGCTCAGCGGGTCGGGCGCCCTGGCGTCCCACTCCGGCGAGCGGCGCTCGGGCCCCGGACCGACGGCGAACCCGTAGACGCCGTCCCCGGAGTGGATGCCGAGCAGCCCGGCGCCGCCCCGGGCCCGCTCCACGAGGTAGCGCAGGTCCCGCTCGGGCCCGAGACCCGTGCCGTGGGTGGTGTTGACGATGCGGTTGGCGACGGTGAACGGGCCGATGGTGAGGGGTTCGAACAGCCGCCGCACACCGGCGGCCGGCCGGGTGTCCTCCTGGGCCATCGACTCCCCCGAAACCTCGCGTCCCCGGCCGGGTGCGACCGGTGGAGCCGACGCTAGCTCCACGTCCGCGTCGTCTCGGCCCTGACGGCTCCGCCCTCCGGCGCGGCAACCCGTTGGGCAGCCGGCGGCAGGACGAGGCACCATGGCGCATGCTGCTGCACGTGGTCGACGCGTTCGCCGACGGGCCCTTCACGGGCAACCCCGCCGCGGTCGCGGTCCTCGACCGGTTCCCGAGCGCCGAGCGGATGCAGGACGTGGCCCGGGAGATGAACCTCTCCGAGACTGCCTACGTCGTCGACCGGGGCGACGGCGCCCACGACCTGCGCTGGTTCACCCCGACCACCGAGGTGGACCTGTGCGGGCACGCCACCCTGGCGGCCACCCACGTCCTCGGGGGTGAGGCCGTGTTCGAGACCCGCTCGGGCCGACTCTCCTGCACCACCGTCGAGGGGTGGATCGAGCTGGACCTCCCGAGGTGGGAGCCGGCCGAGCACCCGCTCCCCTCACCGGCCGGCCTGCCCGGCCCCGAGTGGACGGGCGTCGCCGGGGAGGACTGGCTCGTCGAGCTGCCGGAGGCCCGGGACGTCGTCGAGCTGGAGCCGGACCTCTCGGCGATCGCCGCGCTGGGGCGCAGAGCCCTCGTCGTCACCGCCGCCGCCGATCCGGCGGCGGGGATCGACTTCGTGAGCCGGGTGTTCGCCCCGAACGCGGGCGTCCCCGAGGATCCCGTCACCGGGTCGGCGCACTGCGCGCTGGCGCCCTACTGGGCCGCCCGCCTGGGTCGCAGCCGGCTCACCGGCCGTCAGGCCTCGGCGCGGGGGGCACGGTCCGGGTCCGGGTCACCGACGAGCGGGTGCTCGTGGCCGGGACCGCGGTCACCACCGCCGAGGTGCGCCTGCTCGTGTGAGCCGCCGGCTCGCGACGACGGACGGTGTCAGGCCGCGCTCGGCGCCGAGCAGCGAGATGAAGCTGACCATCTCGCCCGGGTAGCCGCCCAGGTTGTGGGTGAGGGCGAGCGAGCGGCCCTCGGCCAGGCTGTGGATGCGCCGCTCCTCGGGGGCCTCGCCCCGCAGCTGGAGCCACGCCTCGAACATCATCCGCAGGCCGCTGGCGCCCACCGGGTGGCCGAAGCTCTTGAGCCCGCCGTCGGGGTTCACCGGCAGCTCGCCGTCGAGGTCGTACACGCCGTCGAGGACGTCGCGCCACGCCTTGCCCCGCTCGGAGAACTGCAGGTCCTCCATGAGCACCATCTCGGTCGGGGTGAAGCAGTCGTGGACCTCGGCCATGGCGACCTCGGCGCGGGCGTCGGTCACCCCGGCCTGGGCGTAGGCGTCGACGGCGCAGGCCGCGATCTCCGGGAAGGTCGTGTAGTCGTAGCTCGGGTCGATGAGGCCCGAGCCGTTGCCGGCCACGAACGACAGCGCCTTGACGTACAGCGGCTTGTCGGTGAAGCGGTGGGCGTCCTCGGCCCGGCACACGATGGCCGCGGCGGCCCCGTCGGCCACACCCGCGCAGTCGAACACGCCGAGGGTGCCGGCCATCTTCGGGGCCCTCTCGACCTGCTCGGCGGTGATCTCCTTGCGGAACTGCGCCCGGGAGTTGCGGGCGCCGTTGTAGTGGTTCTTGGCGGCGATGTGGGTGAGCACCGAGCGCATGGTCTCGTCGTCGACGCCGTACTTGTGGCCGTAGGCGGGCACGATCATCGAGAACATGGCCGCCGCGGTGAGCGTGCGACCGGTGCCGTCGTTGGGGATCGGGAAGGCGTTGAGGCCCTGGAAGCCGGTGTCCTTCACCTTCTCGGCGCCGACCACCATGGCGGTGTCGTAGGCCCCGAGGCCACGGCGTAGGAGGCCTGGCGCAGCGCCTCGGACCCGGTGGCGCAGTAGTTCTCGACCCGGGTGACCGGCTTGTTCTGCAGCTGCAGCGGTCGGGCGAGGGTGATGCCGCTCATCCCGCTCTGGGCGGTGCCGAACCAGTAGGCGTCGATGTCGTCCTTGGCGACGCCGGCCGAGGCGTAGGCCTCGTTGGAGGCGTCGATCGATGAGGTCGTCGAGGCCCTTGCCCCAGTTCTCGATGAAGGGCGTGCAGCCCATCCCGACGATGGCGACGCGGTCGCGGATGCCATGACTAGCCACGGACCAACCTCCCCTTCCAGAAGTAGTTGTGGATCCCGTCGGCGGTGAAGAGGCGGCGGAAGGTCATCTCCACCCGCTCACCGATCTCGACCTCCTCGACGTCGGTGTCGGTGAGCTCGATGGGGAGCCGGCCGCCGCCGTCGAAGTCGACCACGGCGAACACGATCGGCGGGCTCGGCGAGTAGGCGATGTTGTCGACGGTGAAGGTGGCGATGGTGCCCTGCACGTCGGCCATCGGCGCCGGCTTCCATCTCGTCGGTGCGCTCACCGTCGAACGAGACCCGCGACGGGCGGCATGAACACCATGCCGTCCTCGGGGTCCCGGCTGCCCACGAAGCCGAACTTCCAGTCCGATGCTGCGGGCGGCGGCGGTGGCCGAGGGCCGGGCCGGCTCGGGGCGCCGGGGCGGCTCGACGGTGATCATGCCCCGCCAGGCGAGGAACCGGCCGTAGGCGATCGGGGCGCCGCTTCGACCTGCTGCGGCGACGGTGCGGGCGGGCGGTGAAGGCCGCCAGCGCGGCGGTGGTGCGGAACAGGAAGACCTCGGCGCCGTCGCCGAGCACCACCAGCGCCAGGACCTGGCCGGGCTCGGCCTGCTCGAGGGCCGAGGCGAGCAGCACGCCCGGCTGGGCGGCGCCGGTCTGCGCCGACGGTGTCGGTCAGGTCGGCGAGCGACCCGCTCCGACGCCGAGCTTGCCGGCCAGCGACTTGCCGATGCGGGCGGTGGGCGCGGCGACCGCGACCGCGCGTCGACGTCGGTCGGGAGACAGCCCGGCGGCCGGCGAGGGCCTCCTTGAAGGCCTGGCGCCCGAGGCGCCCGTAGGTGAGCTCGGAGAACTTGTCGTCCCACACCTTGGAGCGGATCTCGCCGGGCTGGCGCCAGCGGTCGATGAACTCCTCGGTGGCGCTGGCCCCGCCGAGGTACTCGGCCACGACCCCGTCGCCCTCACCGACGACGAAGGCGGCGGCGGCGTCGCCACCGGCGGCCTCGTCGGCGCTGCCGGCCAGGCCGGTGCGCAGGTCGGCGGTGACGACCAGGGCGTCGCCCGCCGCCCTGGAGGGCCAGGCGCAGCGCGCCGGCGGCCGAGCGCACCGACGAGCCGAGGTCGAAGGCGGCGGTGGCGTCGGGCAGACGCAGGGCGGCGTGGACGGTGGTGGCGTTGGTCTTGTCGGCGTAGGCCGGGGACGACGGTGGCGAACAGCAGGGTGTCGGGGGTGACGTCGGTGGCTCCGCAGGGCCAGCCGGGCCGCCTCCACGCCCATGGTGGAGGTGTCCTCGTCGAAGGAGGCGACGGTGCGGGTGCCCCGCCCTCCACCCTGGCCGACGAAGGCCTTGATCTGGGTCCGGTCGAGTCGCCGGTAGGGCAGGTAGGCGCCCCAGGAGATGATGCCGCGCATGAGCTGAACCCTATTTGATAGACCGTCAGATACGGAATCCGGCGCCCAGTCTCGACGGGTCGCCGGCCCGATGCCACCGGACACCGTCCGTCGAGGAGCCCCCCAATGCCGACCACCAGCCGACGAGACGAGGCCGGATCTTCATCGATCCCGCCGCCTACACCGACGTCGACCGCTGGCACGCCGTCGCCGCCGAGCTGCGGGCCGAAGGGCCCCTCCACCGGGTGGAGCTCGCCGACCGCGAGCCGTTCTGGGTGGTGCTCGGGCTCCCCGAGGTGATGGAGGTCGAGAAGCACTCGGAGGTGTTCACCAACGCCCCGGCGCCGGTGCTGACGGCCAAGCCGGTCCCCCGCGACCAGCCCAACGAGAGCCCGGTCAACACCCTCATCCAGATGGACGGCGAGGAGCACCGGGCCCACCGCGCCCTGGTGAACGAGTGGTTCAAGCCGGGCGAGATCAAGAAGCTGAGCGACCAGGTCGCCGCTCCAGGCCAGGCGCTCGATCGACGAGATGGCGGCCAGGGGCGGCTCGGTGCGACTTCGCCGTCGACGTCGCCATGAACTACCCGCTGCGGGTCATCCTCGACATCCTCGGGCTGCCCGAGGAGGAGTTCCCGAAGATGCTCCGCCTCACCCAGGAGCTGTTCGGGGACGGCGACCCCGACTTCCAGCGGGCCGGCGAGGACGACCAGGCCATGGCCGTGATCATGGACGTCATCACCATGTTCACCGGGCTCAACGCCGAGCGGCGCGAGCACCCCACCAGCGACCTGGCCACGCGTCATCGCCAACGGCGAGATCGACGGCAGGCCGCTCGAGGACATGGACACCTACGGCTACTACCTGATCGTGGCCACCGCCGGGCACGACACCACCTCCAACGCCGTCGCCGGCGGCATGGAGGCCCTCCTCGAGCACCCCGACCAGCTCGAGAAGCTCATGGCCGACCCGTCGCTGATCGACGCCGCCGCCGACGAGATCGTGCGGTGGGTCAGCCCGGTCAAGCACTTCATGCGCACCGCCCAGGACGACTACACCCTCGCCTCCGGCCACCAGATCGCGAGGGCGACTGGCTGCTGCTCTCCTACCAGTCGGCCAACCGCGACGAACGGGTCTTCGCCGACCCGTTCACCTTCGACGTCACCCGGCCCGACGCCGACAAGCACCTCGGGTTCGGGTTCGGACGCCACTACTGCCTCGGCGCCCACCTGGCCCGCCTCGAGATCCGCGCCCTGTTCAAGGAGCTCCTCCCCCGGCTCGAGTCGATCGAGCCGTCCGGCGAGCCCGCTCACACCGCGTCGATCCTCGTCAGCGGCCCCAAGCGCCTCCCCGTCACCTACTCGTTCAAGAGCTGAGCCGGCGAACCACCCGTGGACGGGCTCAGGGCGGTCGTCGTCGGGACCTCCTTCGGGGCGCGCGTGCACGTCCCGGCGCTGCGAGCCGCCGGGTTCACGGTGGTGGCGCTCGTCGGCCGCGACCCCGAGCGCACCTCGGCCCGGGCGGCCGAGGTCGGCGTCCCACTCGGGACGAGCGACCTGGCCGAGGCCCTCGACCGGCTCGGGTCCGGTGAGCACCGCTGCGTCACCGTCGCCACTCCCCCGGACGCCCACGTCGGACCGGTCCTGTCCGCGATCGACGCCGGGGCCCACGTGCTGTGCGAGAAGCCGTTCGCCCTCGACACGGCCGACGCCGCCCGGATGACCGACGCCGCGGCCCGGCGCGGGGTCGTGGCCCTGCTCGGCACCGAGTTCCGGTGGGCGACGGACGAAGCGCTCACGGGCCGGCTGATCCGCTCCGGCGCCATCGGCGAGCCACGGCTGGCGACCTTCGTCCAGCACAGCGGGCTCGTGGCCCGGGGCCTCCACGGGGCGTTCAACGAGGAGTGGTGGTTCGACGCCGGTCGGGGAGGTGGGCTGCTCAACGCTGCGGGGGTCCACTACCTGGACCGCTTCCGCACCTGGCTGGGTCCCGTCGCAGGGGTGTCGGCATCGGTCCAGGTCGTCGGCGACCGGCCCCCCACCGCCGCGGAGGACACCTACACCGCCCTGTTGCGCTTCACGTCGGGGGCCACCGGCCTGGTCCAGCACTGCGGAGCCGCGCCCGGCACCCCCGGCCGCACCTGTCGGGTCGTCGGTCCGGGCGGGAGCGTCTGGTTCGACCCCGAGGGCGTCTGGCTCGACGACGGCACCGGCACCCGCCGGGTCCCCGTCCCCGACGACCTGGTCCTGCCCGCTCCCCCGCCGCGCCGCGACGACCCCGAGCACGCGTTCACCACGATCGAGCTCCCGCCCTACACCCGGCTGGCCGAGCGCTTCCGGGACCTGGTCCTGGGTCACCCCGTCGACCCGGCCGCGCCTCCCACGCCGACCTTCGCCGACGGGCTCGAGGTCCAGCGGGTCGTCGACGCGGTGCGGACCTCCGCCGCCGCGGGCGGCACGTGGGTCGAGCTCCCCTCCGCCAGATGACCGCAGGCCCTCCAACCGAGGGTCAGCTCAGGGTCCTCTCGGCCGGCACGATGGGCGGCGTCGGACCGGAGGCTCACCTGGCCGCGGCGCAGGCGGCCGGGTTCGACGCCGTCTCCCTCCGCCCCGGCGACGTGGCCCGGTGGTGCGACGGCGCCACGAGACGGTCGGTCGCCGATCTGCGCCGCCTCCTCGACGGGCACGGCCTGGTGCTCGCCGAGCTCGACCCCGTGACGGGCTGGGCGTACAACCGGAGGGGCCGCCGGTGGCCGGCCACGGGCCAGCAGCACCCCGAGCGGGTGCTGGGCCGGCTCCGGGACCGGGGCTGGTCGGGGCCGGTCGGCGTCGAGGTGTTCGGGTCAGCCGCAGGCGACCCCGCCGGACGCGCCCGCCGGGCGGCGACCGCCCTCGAGGTGGTCCTCGCCCCCCGCCCCCCGGAGGCGCACCCCGCGGACGCCGCCGGTTAGGGTCGGCGCCATGCGCCTCGGAGACATCGCCAACGCCGACGCCGGCTCGTCCAAGCCCCTGGAGGGCGTGCGCGTCCTCGCCCTCGAGCAGATGCAGGCCCTGCCCTTCGCCACCCAGCTCCTCGCCCGCCTCGGGGCGGACGTGGTGAAGATCGAGAGCCCGAAGGGCGGCGACCTCGGACGCTCGCTCGCAGCCGTCGATCACCGACCCCGAGGGCCGCACCGTCGGGGCCACGTTCCTGCGCAACAACCTGGACAAGCGCTCGATGTGCGTCGACCTCAAGGCGCCCGAGGGCCGCCAGCTGGTCCTCGACCTCGCGCCGACGCTTCGACGTGGTCGCCGAGAACTTCAAGGGCGGTGCGCTGGCGCGCATGGGCCTCGGCTACGACGACGTCGCCGCCGCGCACCCGTCGGTCGTCTACCTGTCGGTCTCCGGCTTCGGCAACACGACGTCGACGCCCTACGACGGCTGGCCCGCCTACGCCGCGGTCGCCGAGGCCATGTCGGGGATCTACGACTACAAGCGGGAGCCGGGCCGGCCGCCCGTCGTGCCTCCCGGTCGGCGGCCTGGGCGACATCGGCACCGCCATGTTCGGCGTCATCGGCATCCTCGCCGCGCTCCGCCACCGCGACCTCACCGGCGAGGGCCAGTACGTCGACATGCTCGATGTTCGACTCCATGGTGGCCATGACCGACATCGTCACCAAGTTCTGGTCGATGGGCCTGCGCCCCGAGCCGGGCCAGGGCCTCGCCATGATCCTCGACGGCTTCGAGGCCGACTACGGCTGGTTCATCGTGCAGGTCGGCCGGGAGAACGACTTCGCCAAGCTGGCCAACCTCGTCGGCCACCCCGAGTGGCTCGACGACGAGCGGCTGTCCACCCGGGCCGGCTGGCGGGCGCACATGGACGACGTGATCCGCCCCGGCGTGGAGGGGTGGGCGGCCGACAAGACCAACCTCGAGGCCTGCGAGGCCCTCTCCGCCGCCGGCGTGGCGGCGGGGCCGTGCTTCACCGCCGAGCAGGTCATCGCCGACCCGCACCTCGCGGCCCGGGACATGATCGTCGAGACGCTCCCCGGACCCGTCGACGGCGAGCCCGTCCTCGTCCCGGGGAACCCCGTGAAGATGTCGAAGCTGGTCGAGGGACCCGAGACCCGCGTGCCGTGGCTGGGCGAGCACACCGACCAGATCCTCGCCGACGAGCTCGGCCTCGACCCGGAGGCCATCTCCGGCCTGCGAGAGCGCGGCGTGGTCGCCTGAGCCGCGGCCGCGTCCAGCTCCGCCCCGGCCCGGGTAGGGGCGGATCAGGCGAGCAGCGAGGAGCGGCGATGAAGTCGAGGCTGATCCACGAGGGCGACGAGCGGACCTGGGCGGTGGTGTTCGATGCCGGGGACGAAGCGCTGGACGGACTGACCCGGTTCGCCGAGGGCGAGGGTCTCGACGCGGCGCGGTTCACCGCGATCGGAGGGTTCGAGCGGGCGACGCTCGGCTACTTCGTGATCGACGAGCAGGACTACGCCGAGATCCCGGTCGACGAGCAGGTGGAGGTGCTGTCGCTGCAGGGCGACGTCGCCGCCCACGACGACGAGGTGAAGGTGCACGCCCACGTGGTGGTCGGGACCTCCACCGGCGACGCCAGGGGCGGCCACCTCCTGGAGGGGGTCGTGCGCCCCACGCTGGAGGTGATGGTCACCGAGTCGCCCGACCACCTGCGGCGGCGGTTCGTCCCCCGGTTCGGCATCGCCCTCATCGACCCCGACGCCGGCTGACCGGCGCCGGCGCCGCTCAGACGAGCCAGCGGGAGAGGGCGTCGATGACGCAGGCGGGCTTGTCCGCGCCCTCGAGCTCGATGGTGATGCGCATCAGGGTCTGCAGCCCGCCGGCCACCTCGGAGACCTCGGCCAGCTCGACACCCGCACGGATGCGCCCGCCCACCGGCACCGGCGTGATGAAGCGCACCTTGTCCACGCCGTAGTTCACGCCGGCGGAGAAGCCCGTGGTCTCCACGATCTGGGGGAGGAAGTAGTTCGACAGCGACATGGTGAGGTAGCCGTGGGCGATCGGCCCGCCGAAGGGCCCGTCCTTGGCCCGCTCGGGGTCGACGTGGATCCACTGGTGGTCGCCGGTGGCGTCGGCGAAGAGGTTCACCCGCTCCTGGGTGATCTCCAGCCAGTCGCTGTAGCCGAGGTGGGTGCCCACGGCCGCCCGGACGGCGTCGGGACCGTCGAGGACGGTCCGGGCGGTGGGGGCGGCGGAGCCCTGCTCGGCGGACGGATCGGACATGGTCAGCCTGCTCCCGTCTCGGTGGTCTGGTCGGTGGTCGGCACCCGGCCGGCGAGGCGGTCGAGGGTCGCCTCGGCCTCGGCGACGATGCGCTCGAGGACCTCGGCCGCCGCTGGGCAGGTCGTCGATCACGCCCGACCACCTGGCCGGTGGGCAGGATGCCGGCGTCGAGCTGACCGTCGACGAGGGTCGCCTTGGTGAGCATCGGGCGTGTTGCCGGCCATGATGACCTCGGCCCACGACAGGTCCATGCGCTTCTTCATGGCCAGGCCCTCCTTGGCCATCTGCAGCCACGAGAGCCCCGTGTACTTCGCGGAAGCGGGCGGCGTTGGCGATGGCCTTGGGCACCGCGGTGACCGGGCTGGCGGAGTCCATCTCCTCGACCAGCTCGGTGCGGATGACCCGGTGCGGGGCGCCGTCGATCTTGGTGGTCACGAGCGTGCCGGTGACCGGCGTGCCCAGATACGCCTTCTTCACCTCGGCCGGGACGGCGGAGTCGGAGGTGAGCAGGAAGCGGGTGCCCATGGCGATGCCGCTGGCGCCGTAGGCCAGGGCGGCGACCAGGCCCCGGCCGTCGAAGTAGCCGCCGGCGGCCACCACCGGCACCCGGCCGTCGACCACGTCGACGACCTGGGGCAGCAGCAGCGAGGTGGGCACCGCACCGGTGTGGCCGCCGCCCTCGCCGCCCTGGACGAGGACGGCGTCGACGCCCCACTCCATGACCTTCTCGGCGTGGCGCTTGGCCCCGATGGAGGGCATGACCTTCACGCCGTGGTCGTGGAGGTGGTCGATGAGGTCCTTCTTGGGGGCCTGGGCGAACGAGGCCACCGGGATGCCCTCGCGGATGATGAGGTCGACCCGCTGCCCGGACGTCGTCGGCGTCGGCCCGCAGGTTCACGCCGAACGGGCGCGTCGGTGCGCCGCTTCACCTCGGCCACGGCCCGCACCAGCTCGTCGTAGGTCATGGTGGCCGAGGCGATGATGCCGAAGCCGCCGCCGTTGCAGGTCGCCGACACCAGCTTGGGGCCCGGCCACCCAGCCCATGCCGGTCTGGACGATCGGGTAGCCGGCAGCCGAGCAGGTCGACGCAGCGGGGTGCGCAGCGCGGGGTGCATCAGGACGGCAGCTCCTTGTCCCGGAAGCCTCGGGGGTCGAACACCTCGCGCAGCAGGCGCACCTCGTCGGCGGTCGGGGTGCGGGTGGCGGGCACGTCGTCGGGCACGACCAGCTCGAAGCCGGTGGCGCTCGACCACCTCGTCGACCGACACGCCCGGGTGGACCGAGCGCAGCCGCATGCGGTGGTCGGGGCTCTCGAAGTCGAGCACGGCCAGGTTGGTGACCACCCGGCGGATCTCGTGGTGCTCGCGGACCCACTCGCCGAGCTCGGCGGCCCGGTCGTAGCCGATGCCCGAGACGGTGTCGACCTTCTCGACGAAGACCCGGGTGGTGTGGTTGCGGGATCCAGTAGCTCGTGGTGTGGTTGATGGTGTTGCCGGGGGCGCCGCGCACGCCGAGCAGCTGGGCCTTGGGCTTCTCCCACGGGCCGATGTTGGCGATGTTCTGGTTGCCGTAGGCGTCGATCTGGCTGGCGCCCATGATCACGTGGCGACGGCCGCCCCAGAGCGTGTCGAAGACCGAGCGGAACGGGATCCAGCCCTCGACCAGCTTGTCGGCGCCGCCCATCGGGAGGTCGTTGGCGACGAAGAAGGCCTCGCCGTCGGAGACCAGCAGGTCGGGCTCGGTGGTGGCCCGGGCCAGGCGGGCGCCGAGGGTGGGGATGGTGCCCATCCCGGAGGCGAAGATCTCACCGTCGCCGAGGAAGGCGTCGGCGAGGGCGGCGACGCAGATCTCGGCGAGGCTGGCGTCCGCGGCGGGAGTGGTGTCGGTGCTCATCGGTTCGCCACCGCCTCCTGGTAGTCGGCTTCGGTCCCGGACAGGTAGCGTCTCGACGAACGCCGTCCACGCCTCCGGGTCGCCGGCGGCCTTGGCGTACTCCTTCTGGAACGCCTCGTCGCGCTCGTAGTCGGGCTGGCAGTTGGTGAAGTGGGCACCGTTCGGGGCCTCGATCACGCCGTCGACCATCGACCGGTTGATCTTCAGGGTGTGGAACGAGCCCTCCTCGAGCAGCTCGGCGGTGGGGACGACCTTCTCGCCGAGACGAAGCGGCGGCCGGGTGCGGCGGCGGCGAGGAACAGGTCGTCGAAGTAGAGGTCCGGGCCCGAGGAACTGGGCGTTGCCCCGCTCGTCGGCCCGGTTGAGGTGCACGAAGGCGGCGTCGAGGCTCGAGCGCCGGCACGGCCAGCAGCTCCTCGCCGTCGGCGTAGGGCGAGCGGACGGTCCTCAGGTCGGGAGCGTTGCTCACCACGTCGGAACCGAGCCCGGCCCGGGTGGGGAGGAACGGCAGGCGCAGCGAGGCCGCGTAGAGGCCCCACTGGAGCATCCCCTCGTCGTACTCGACGACCTCGGGGATGGTGCCGGCCTGGCGGGCCTGGCGGAAGTGGGGCTCGAGGGCGATGGAGTCGAGCGACACGAAGCCGTACACGACCTTGCGGACCTTGCCGGCCGCGACAGCAGGCCCACGTCGGGCCCGCCGTAGGAGACGACGGTGAGGTCCTTCAGCGGCGAGCGCAGCAGCGCCCGCACGAGCGACATCGGCTTGCGGCGGCTGCCCCATCCTCCGATGCCGATGGTCATGCCGTCGGCGAGGGTGGCGACGGCCTCGTCCTCGGTCATCCGCTTGTCGGCCATCTAGCTCCCCTTCTCGGTGCTCGGCCTCGTCTGCTTGCCTGCCGCCGGCCGCCTTCGTCGCCGTGCTCGACGAAGTCGTCGCGGAGCTCGTCGGACACGCCGAGAGGTTCAGCTCGAAGGTGAACCCCTGCTCGAAGCGGTAGCTCTTGTTCACGTCCCAGAGGTCGATGCCGTTGAGGCTCTCCTTGGCCGCTCGGATCACGGCGGGCGCCTTGGCGGCGATGTCGCCGGCGACCTCCCGGGCGGCGTCGAGCAGCTCGGCCGCGGGCACCACCCGGCGAGACCGACCCCCACGCGTGCAGCTGCGGCCGCGGTGGCGGTGGCCGACGTGTAGACCATCTCGCGCATCTTGTGCTGGGGCACCAGCCGCGAGAGGTGGGTGGCCGCACCCAGGGCCCCCCGGTCGACCTCCGGCAACCCGAAGAAGGCGTCCTCGGAGGCGACGATGACGTCGGCGTTGCCGACCAGGCCGATGCCGCCGCCCACGCAGAAGCCGTGGACCGCGGCGACCACCGGCACGGCGCACTCGTAGACGGCCGCGAACGCGGCGTAGCAGCCCCGGTTGGCGCCGATGAGGGCCTCGAAGCCCTCGGTGTGCTGCATCTCCTTGATGTCGACCCCGGCGTTGAAGCCCTTGCCCTCGGCCCGCAGGATCACGACCCTGACCGAGCGGTCCTGGCCCGCCCGGCGCACCTCGTCGGCGAGCTCGAACCACTGGGCGACGGTGAGGGCGTTGACCGGCGGGCAGTTCATGACGACCTCGGCGATGCCCCGGTCGTCGACGCTGACCTCGATACCCATGAGCGGCGACGCTACAGCCTCTCTGACGGTCAGTCAGATGCGGGGGCTTGGCTAGGGTGCGGCCCGGGCCGAAGGACGCGGAAGGGGTTCCCCGTGGCGCTGGAGATCGATCTGACCGGACGGGTGGTGCTCGTCACCGGGGGCACCAAGGGCGTGGGCCGCGGCATCGCCGAGCGCTTCGACGCGGCCGGCGCCACCGTGGTCGTGTGCGCCCGCCGCGAGCCCGAGGTGGCCCTGCCCGACGGGTGGACGTTCGTGGCGGCCGACCTCCGCGACGGCGAGGCCGCCCACGCCGCCGTCGACGCCGCGGTCGAGGCGACCGGGCGGCTCGACTGCGTCGTGAACAACGCCGGCGGCTCACCGCCCGCCGACAGCGCGGAGGCGTCGCCCCGCTTCTCGGAGCGGATCGTCGCCCTCAACCTCCTCGCGCCCCTCTACGTCGCGCAGCGGGCCCACCACCACATGGTCGACCAGGCGGGCGGCGGCTCGATCGTCAACGTGGGGAGCATCGTGGCCCAACGGCCCTCCCCCACCACCGCCGCCTACGGCGCGGCCAAGGCGGGGCTCAAGCAGCTCACCCAGACCCTCGCCATGGAGTGGGCGCCGACGGTCCGGGTCAACTCGATCACCTGCGGCTACATCCTGACCGAGCAGGCCGAGCTGTTCTACGGCGAGGGCGAGGCCCGCCGGCGCGTCGAGGCGCTCATCCCCATGCAGCGCCTGGCCCGCACGACCGAGATCGGCGACGTCGCCGTCTGGCTCGCGTCCGACCTGGCCTCCTACGTCACCGGCGCCGACGTGGCGGCCCACGGCGGCGGCGACCGGCCCCCCGTCATCGACGAGGGCGCCTGAGCGACGGGACCCCCAGCGGTCAGGCGGTCGGCAGCGGTCCGGCCTGGGAGGCCAGGAGGGCGGCCGTGGCCGCCATGACCACCAGCGCGGCCAGGCGGCGGTTCACGCCGAGCAGGTCGACGAACCAGTCCGGCGAGCGGTCGACGAGCGGTCGCACGACCTCCCCGGTCAACCAGGCGCGGCCGCGGTCGCCGCTCGGCGCCAGGTAGAGGGTCCGCCGTCCGTCCTCGACCGCGTCGACGATCGCCACGGCGACCTCCTCGGGGTCCGCGCTCCCCCGGATCCACTCCTCGAGCGATCGGTTGTCCCCGGACCGACCGGCGTCCGGGCCGACCTGCTCCTCGAGGATGACGTCGGAGTTGCGGCCGAACTCCGTCTCGGTCGGGTAGACGACCACGTCGAGCACCGTCTGGCCGGGTCGGCGGCGGACCCTGGCGCGCCGCTCGCCGCTGCGGGCGTGCAGCTCGGCCTTGAACCGGGCGTAGACCCACTCGCTGCGGAGCTCCAACCCGGCGTCGGAGAGCGGGACCACGACGGTGCAGCCGTCGTCTCGCTCGTCGGCCGCGTCGAGCACCCGGTCGATGAGCGCCAGCGGATGGTCGAGGTTGACCGCGCCGACGAACTCGGTGACCTCGGGGGACAGCTCCTCCTCGGGGTCGACGTAGATGCCGGCGAAGGGCAGGCACAGCCCCACGTGGCCCCAGCGGTCGAGCGCCGAGTCGACGACCCGGTCGACCTCCGCACGGCGGGCGAGGTCCGCCACCAGCGCCTGGACCCTGCAGCCCGAGGCGCGCAGCTCCCCGGCCACCGCGTCGAGGCGCTCGGGCTCGATGTCCACCAAGGTGAGCACCCAGCCCCGGGCACCCAGGACCCGGGCGAGGGCGGCCCCGATGCCACCACCGGCGCCGGTGACCAGGGCCACCTTCGGCGTCGGCGGTCCGGACCGACGTCGGGGGATCCAGTTCGATGCGCTCGCCACCATGACGGCCACCCTACCGTCGCCCTCGCCGCCACTGGGATCACGCTCCGTGGTCGAAGTCCGCTCGGTGGGTGACATCCGGCCCGTCCTGTGCCCACCACCACGCCAGGCCGGTGATGGTCGGCCCCGCGTGGTGGAGGATGACCGAGCCCGGCTCCGACACGAACGCCTCGGCCACCGTCGCCGAGGCGTCGAGCGACCCGCCGACCCGGTCGAGCAGCTCGCGGGCGAGGTCGCGTTCCCCCGGCGGCACCATCACCGCCAGGTGGAGCCGACCCACGCCGGAGGCGCCGTCCCTGACCGCCCGGACGAGCCGGTCGAGGGCCGCGTCCCGCGACAGGGCGGGGCGCCGCCGGTGGATCTCCCCGCGCCAGAGGCCGAACAGCGGGTTCACCCGGAGCACCCGCCCCGTCCCGGCGACCACCTTCGGCAGGCGGCCGCTGCGGGCGAGGTGCTCCAGCGAGGACAGCGTCGCGAAGAGCCGGACGCGCCGCTGCCACCTCCTGCGCGTCCCGCACGACCTCGTCGAAGGGCGCGCCGGCCGTGGCACGGCGGGCCGCCGCCGTGGCCACCAGCGCCTGGGCGGCCGCCGCGGTCCCGCTGTCGACGACGCGGACCGCGTCGCCGAAGGTCCGGGCCCCGGCCCGAGCCGCGGCGTCGGTGGCGCTCAGCGACGAGGCCACCGTCACCACGACGAGCCGCTCGGCGCGCGCCAGCGCCTCCCCGAGGGTGACCTGCCACTCCCCCGGGGAGGGCGACGAGGTCGACGTGGCTCCCTCCGGGGCCACCCCCGGGCGGTCAGGGAGGGAGTGGCCCTCGTTGTTCACCCGCAGGGGCACGACGACGATCCCGTGGGCCGCGGCCTGCTCCGGCGGCAGCGCCGCCGCGCTGTCGACCAGCACGCCGACACCGCTCACGACCGCCCCCCGTCACCGACGGGAGCGAGGTAGTCGGCCTCGTCCGCGGTGTCCCGGTCGAGCACCAGCCGGCGCAGGTACGTGGCCGGCGCGGTGGCCCGGCGGTTGCCCGCCAGGCGCTTCAGCAGCATCGGCGTGACCACGGCGAGCGCCAGGGCGGTCCCTCGGCGGCCGCGGGTGCGCGCGAGGAGGGGCACCAGGGCGACGCCGCCCGCGAGGGTGCCGATGCCGGGGTTGTCGTCGGCGAGACGGCCGACGGCGAGCGAGCCCAGCACCAGGGCCGCCCCCTCGGGCGCGGCGACCGTCAACGCCCCGAGGGCCACCGAGACCCCGCGCCCCCCCGAACCTCGCAGGAACGGCGACCAGTTGTGCCCGCACACCCCGGCGCCGGCCGCCGCGGCCGCCAGCGCCGGGCGCTCGGGCCCGGCCAGCAGGGGGCCGACCGTGCCCTTGGCGACGTCGAGCACCCCGGCCACGAGGAGCGGGCCGAGCCCGGCGACGTGGTACAGCCCCGACCCGGACACGGTGCCGGTGCCCACCCGCCGCAGGTCGACCCGGGCCCGCCGGCGCGCCACGAGCTGGGCGAAGGGCACCGAGCCCGCGAGGAAGGCGGCGCCGACCACCACGACCGGGTGCGGCCGCAGCCGTCGGCGGGCTCCTCCAGCGGCGTCGTCCTCCAGCTCCTCTCCCATCGCCCGACCCCCGGGGTCGAAGCGTACCTACCCGCCCGGCGCCCGGGGCGGGCTCCTACGGGTGCTGGCTGGAGACCGAGACGACCTCGCCGGTCATGTAGGAGCTGTAGTCGGAGGCGAGGAACACCATCACGTTCGCCACCTCCCACGGCTCGGCGGCGCGGCCGAAGGCCTCGCGCTGCTCGAGCTCGTCGAGCAGCTCGTCGCTGGTCACCTTGGCCAGGAACGGGTGCATGGCCAGGCTCGGCGCCACCGCGTTGACGCGGACGCCGTGCGTCGGCCGCCTCCACCGCGGCGCACCGGGTCAGCGCCATGACGCCCGGCCTTGGCCGCCGCGTAGTGGGCCTGGCCCTCCTGGGCCCGCCAGCCCGAGCACCGAGGCGTTGTTGACGATCGCGCCCCGACCGCTCTCGTAGAGGTGGCGCAGCCCGGCCCGCATGCACCGGAAGGTGCCGTTGAGGGTCACGTCGAGCACCAGGTTCCACTGCTCGTCGGTCATGTCGACGAGGGGGACCTCGCCGCCGAGCCCGGCGTTGTTGACCATCACGTCGAGCCCGCCGAGTGGCCTCGGCCGCGCCGGCGACGAGGGCCTGGACGTCGTCCTCGACGGTCACGTCGCAGGGGATGCCGGTGACCGCCGAGCTCGCTCGGCGGACTCGGCGAGGCGCCGCTCGTGCTTGTCGGAGATGACCACGGTGGCGCCCTCCTCGACGCAGCGTCGGGCGGCGGCGAAGCCGATGCCGGTGCCGGCGGCGGCGGTGACGAGCACGTTCTTGCCCGCCAGCAGGCCGTGCGGGGCCACGTAGTCGGGTGCGTTGGTCACGGTGCGCTCGCTTTCGTGGGGTCGCGTCGGCGACGACGCGGCTCGAGCGCGGCGCCGGGTCGCGGGGCAGGCCCAGCACCCGCTCGCCGAGCACGTTGCGCTGGATCTGGTTGCTGCCGCCGTAGATGGTGTCGGATCGGGTGAAGAGGAACAGCTTCTGGTCGAGGGTCAGCTCGTAGGGGAGGCCCTCGGCGACCTGGCCCTCCATCCCGAGCACGTCGATGGCCAGCTCGCCGAGGTCGCGGTGCCAGCTGGCCCCAGAACAGCTTGGAGATCGAGGCCTCCGGGCCCGGGACCGCCCGAGCCCATCGAGCGCAGGCCGTTCCAGCGCATGAGCTGGAGGCCGATCCAGGCGTCGACGAGGCGCTGGCGCATCACCGGCTGCTCCGTGGCCGCCCCGCTCCCGGGCGACGGCCAGCGACGTGGTCGCAGCTCGCGCTCGAAGCCGACCTGCTGGGCGAGGGTGGAGATGCCGCGCTCGAACGCCAGCAGGTCCATGGCGACGCCCCAGCCCTGGCCGACCTCGCCGACGCACCAGGTCGGCCTCGGTGACGGCGTCGGAGAAGAAGACCTCGTTGAACTCGCCGCCGCCGGTGATCTGCACGATCGGCCGGACCTCGACGCCGGGCTGGTCCATCGGGACGAGCAGGAACGACAGGCCCTTGTGGCGGGCTGGAGCCCGGGCTCGGTGCGGGCCACGACGAAGCACCAGTGCGAGACGTGGGCGAGCGAGGTCCACACCTTCTGGCCGTTGACCACCCACTCGTCGCCGTCGAGCGTCGGCACGGGTCTGCACGTTGGCCAGGTCGGAGCCGGCGTTGGGCTCGCAGTAGCCCTGGCACCAGCGCTCGGTGACCGCCGCAGGATGCCGGCGGCAGGAAGCGGGCGCGCTGCTCCGCGGTGCCGTGGGCGATGAGGGTGGGGCCGAGCAGGTTCTCGCCCATGTGGCTGACCCGGCCCGGCGCGTCCGCCCGGGCGTACTCCTCGGCCCAGATGATCTGCTGGCCGACGGTGGCGTTGCGGCCGCCGTGCTCGGTGGGCCAGCCGAGCCCGATCCAGCCGGCCTCGCCCAGGACCCGCTCCCAGCGCTCGCGGATGTCGAACCCGACCTCCTCGTCGCCGGGGCCGCCGCGACCCTTCAGGCTGGCGAACTCGCCGACGAGGTTCTCGGCCAGCCAGCGTCGGGCCTCGGCGCGGAACTCCTCCTCGGAGACCGCGGAGACGTCCTCGGGAAGGGCCATCAGGCGTTGGGCTTCTCGCCGGCGGCGGCGGCCCGGCGACTCTCCTCGGCCATCTGGATGGCCTTGAGCGGCTCGGTCCCGACGGTGCCCGACAGCGACGAGGCGATCTGACCGGGGGTCCAGCGCCCGTCGGTGTACATGGCCCGGACCTCCTCGGGCTGGTCCCAGACGGCGATCTTGCCCCCCACGACCGAGTACACCTGGCCGGTGACGTCGGCCGCCTGGTCGGAGAGCAGGTACACGACCATGGGGGCGACGTCCTCGGGCTCGCCGTTCTCGGCGAGGGCCATCGGGACGTTGGCCGACATCCGGGTCCGGGCGACGGGGGCGATGGCGTTGGCCCGCACGCCGTAGCGGTGCAGCCCGGCCGCGGCCGAGTACGTGAGCGACACGATGCCGCCCTTGGCCGCCGCGTAGTTGGCCTGGGCGGTCGAGCCCAGCGACCACACGCCGGAGGTGAACGAGACCATCGAGCCGCCGCCGTTCTTGCGCATCCAGGCCGACGCGGCGCGGAACACGGTGAAGGTCCCCTTCAGGTGCACCCGCACGACGTCGTCCCACTCCTCCTCGGTCATGTTGAACAGCATCCGCTCCCGCAGGATGCCGGCCACGCAGACCACGCCGTCGATCGAGCCCCAGGTGTCGAGGGCGGCCTGCACCGGGGCGGCGCCGCCCTCCATGGTGGAGACGTCGCCGGCGACGGCGATCGCCGTGCCGCCCGCCGCGGTGATCTCGCCGACGACCGACTCGGCGACCTCGCTCGACGGCTCGGTGCCGTCAGGGCTCACCCCGTAGTCGGCGACCACCACGTTGGCGCCCTCGGCCGCCGCCGCCAGGGCCACCGCCCGGCCGATGCCCCGGCCCCCGCCGGTCACCGCGATGCTCTTGCCCTGGAGGAAGTCGCCCATCGATCGTCCCTTCTCGTCGTCGCTGGTTCGCTCGTCGTCACCGGCCCGCACGGGCCCGGCGGGAGCGCGTCATCTGACGCTCCATCAGATTCGGCGGCGACGATAGCAGCCGCCCCCCTGGCGCTTCCCCTCGGGCGGGCCGCTGCCTGCCCCGGGCGCGCCGACGCCCGCGCTCGGGCGCGGGCGTCGGGGACGGACGGGCCGGTGTGGGCGGTCAGTCCAGCTTCAGCACGCGGGCGGCGTTGCCCCGCAGGAACTTGGGCCAGACCTCGTCCTTGAACGGGACGTCCTTCATCTCGGTCATGATCCGCTCGAGCGACAACCCCATCGGGAAGTACCCGGCGTAGATGACCTTGTCGGCACCGCGGGTGTTGGCGTAGTCGATGACGCGCTGGTCGTAGTGCTTGGGAGCGAACGCCGAGGTCGAGTAGTGCAGACCCGGCCACTTCAGCATCAGCTTGACCATCAGCTCGGTCCAGGGCTGGCACCCGTGGCGCGAGACGTAGGTCAGCTCGGGGAAGTCGTACATGACCTCGTCGACGAGCTCCACGTGCTGGGGCGCGAACTTCAGCCGGGGGCCGGGCACGCCGGTGCAGACGAACACGGGGATGTCGAGCTCGCAGCACTTGGCGTAGATCGGGTACATCTTCTTGTCGTTGATGGCCACCTGCGGGAAGCACCCCGCGGGGAACATCGTCACCGCCCGGGCCCCGTAGGTCTCGTAGGCCTCCACGATCTTGCGGATGCCCTCCATGCCCTCGTTGGGGTCGGCGTTCACCGACGCGATGAAGCGGTCGGGGTAGCGCTCGATCGCCTCCCGGCCCGTGTCCTCGCCCTCGGAGCCGCCCCGCACGCCGATGCCCACCATGCCCTTCTCGACGCCCCACTGGTCCATCTGCTCGAGGGTGTAGGCGACGGGGTCGTCGGTCTCGCGGAGCGCCTTCTCCTTGTCCGGCGGCGCCTTGAACATGTACTCGGCCGGGAAGGCGAACTCCTCCTTCGACTGGCGGTCCTTGGTCTGCTGGGTGATGAAGGCGTACTGGGCCTTCATGTCACGTGCCGGGAACCCGATCATGGTGTCGATGATCGGGACGTCGGTCGGCATCGGCATGGGAGTTCCCCCCTGGGACGTTGCTTGACCCAGGCAATCTACGGCATGGGGGGACCGCCCACGAACGGGGGCCGGCGGACGGGCCGACCGGCGCCGGGCGCGACGGGGCCCCGGCCGCCGCCGGGGCCCGCGTGCGTCGTCGGGGACGGCGTCAGGCGACGGTGAGGGTCACCGGCAGGTGCTTGATGCCGTTGATGAAGTTGGAGCGCAGGCGCTCGACCTGACCGGCCCGCGCCATCTGCACGCCCCGGCTGGCCAGCTCCTCGAACATGATCTTCAGCTCGAGGCGGGCCAGCTGGGCCCCCAGGCAGAAGTGGGGCCCGCCGCCGCCGAAGGCCACGTGGGGGTTGGGGCTGCGGGTGATGTCGAAGGTGAAGGGGTCGGCGAAGACCTCCTCGTCGCGGTTCGCCGACGAGTAGCTCATGACCACCCGGTCGCCCTCGTGGATCCGCACGCCCCGCACCTCGAGGTCCATGGTGGCGGTCCGCATGAAGTGCATGACCGGGGTGGCCCAGCGCAGGACCTCCTCCACCGCGTCGTCGAGGCGGCCCTTCGGGTCCGAGCAGAGCAGCGCCCACTGGTCGGGGTTGTCGAGGAAGGCGTTGACGCCGTGGCTGATGGCGTTGCGGGTGGTCTCGTTCCCCGCCACCGCCAGCAGGAGGATGAACAGGTCGAACTCCTCGTCGGTGAGGGCGTCGTCGTCCTCGGCGGTGAGCAGCTTGGTGATGATGTCGTCCTTCGGCTCGATCCGCCGCTGGGCGGCGAGCTCGTGGGCGTAGGCGTAGAGCGAGGCCATGGCGTTGGCGCCGGCCTCGGGGTCGACCCCGTACTCGGGGTCGTTCTGGCCGATCATCGAGTTGGACCACTCGAAGACCTTGTGGCGGTCCTCGCACCGGGATGCCCATCAGCTCGGCGATGGCGATGAGCGGGAGCTCCGCGGAGAGCTGGGTGACGAAGTCGACGGTGCCCGCGGCGATGGCCTGGTCGATCAGCCGACCGGTGACCTCGCGGTAGTGGCCGTCGAGGGAGCGCACGGCGCGGGGGGTGAAGCCGCGGTTGACCAGCTGGCGCAGCCGGGTGTGCTCGGGCGGGTCGAGGTCGATCAGCATCCGGGCGACGTCGAGGTCCTCGCGGCCCTCGTAGAGCAGGCAGCCGTTGCGGTACGACGAGTACTGCTCGAAGGCCCGGTTCACCCGGACCACGTCCTCGTAGCGGGTGAGGAACCAGAACCACTCGGGCTGGTCCGGCTCGGACTGCGGGTGGCGGTAGACGGGCGCCTCGTGCCGCAGACGGGTGAGCTGGTCGTGGGGCACGCCCTCCACGTAGATGTCGTGGCGCAGGACGTCGATGCCCTCCACGGTGTCGTTGGCGACGCTGGTCATGGTGGTCCCTCCTCGGTCGCGACGCGCGCAGCATAACGGCGCCGGCGGCCCGACCCAAACGATCGTTTGGGTCGGGCGGGGCCGCCGTCGACCGGGGTGGCTACTTCACCGCGACCGGGTTCACCGGCGAGCCGGTGGCGTGCTCGATGGGCTCGGGCGAGGCCGAGAGCAGGAAGCGTGTAGCGGCCGTCGTCGGCGCAGTCGGCGGCCAGCTCCTCGAGGTCCCAGTGCTGGCCCTGGGTCATGCCCATCTCGACGAGGTGGAGCAGGTGCACCGGCAGCGGCATGGTCTCGACCTCGCTCGGGAACACCTCGAAGGTGCCGTGGTCCACCGCCACCGCGGCGACGTCGTGGTCGCGGAACCACTCGACGGTCTGCAGCGACGGCCCCGGCGCCGTCATGTTGTAGTTGAGCTTGTCCCCGGCCTTGAGCAGCTGCATGACCCCCGTGCGCAGCAGCACGACGTCGCCCGGCAGGACCTCGACCCGCGCCGCCTCGGCCGCCTCGTCGAGGTCGTCGGGGGTGAGGGCGTAGCCGCCCTCGAGGTGCTCGACGCCCTTGGTGCGGGCCAGGTCGAGCAGGACGCCGCGGGTGACGAGGGTGCGGATCCGGTCGATGCCGAGCTCGGTGGCGCCGTCGGCGGTGATCGTGTCCGCCGGGATGCCGTTGTAGAGCTTCCCGTCGTAGCTGGCGTGGGCCAGCCCGTCCCAGTGGGTGGCGGCCTGGAGGGTGAGCACGATCATGTCGTCGCTGAACCGGGGCCCCTCCGGGTCGAGCACGCTCGGCGCGTTGATCTCGATCATGGTGTGGAGGGGGTTCTGGCGCCGGCCGATGAAGCCCATCTGGGGCCCGTCGAACGACAGCGGGATGGCCAGCGAGAACGCCCGCCCGTCCACCACCGACGCCGCCGCCCGACGGCGGGCCTCGTCGTCGACCAGGTTCAGGGTCCCGATGCGGTCGTCGTCGCCCCACCTCCCCCAGTTGCGCACCTTGGCGGCCAGCTCGTGGAACTCGGGGGTCAACGGCATGGTGTCTCCTCGTCGGGGGGAACGGGCGCTCGGCGCCCAGGGGACGGTCCGGCCCCTCGGGCCGGTGGACGGCGGTCCCGGCGGGCCGGGAACGACGGGGTCAGGCGGTGATGCCGCCGTCCATGACCACGACCGACCCGGTCATGTACCGGGCCTCGTCGCAGCCGAGGTAGGCGTAGAGGCTGGCGATCTCCTCGGGCGAGCACCGGGTCGACGTTGTCGCGCGACATCTTCTTCATGCGGTTCCAGTCGACGCCCTCGGGCGGCACGAACGCGGTGTACATGGCGGTGGCCACCCCGCCGGGGGCGACCGCGTTGATCCGGATCGGCGTGTCGTACTCGGTGGCCAGGGCCTTGGTCAGCATGTGCACCCCGCCCTTGGACGCGCAGTAGCCGGCGCTCCAGGGCTGGCCCATGATCCCGGCGGTCGACGCGGTGTTGACGATCACGCCCTCGCCCCGCTCGACCATCTGGGGCAGCACCGCCCGGCACACGAAGAAGGTGCCGGTGAGGTTGACGGCGATCATCTTGGCGAACGCGCCGGGGTCGACCTCGTGGCTGTTGGCGAACCCGCCGATCCCGGCGACGTTGCACGCCACGTCGAGCTGGCCGAACGCCGTCGGTGGCGGCGGCCACCGTCGCCTCCACCTGCGCGAAGTCGCTCACGTCGCAGGCCAGGGCGATGGCGCTGCCGCCCTCCTGCTCGATGCCGTGGGCGGTGGCCTCGACGGCCTCGGCGACGACGTCGACGCACGCCACGTTCGCGCCCTCGGCCGCGAGGCGCTGGGCGACGGCGCGCCCGATGCCGGAGCCGGCACCGGTCACCAGCGCCGACCGGCCCACGTACCGCTGTTCCATCGTTCCCCCTGGGTGGTGGGCGCGCGGGGCGCGCCGGTCCGACGATGCCCCGGCGACGCCCGGCGCGCCTGTCAGTCTAGAAGGTCAGCACGCCGCGGGCGACGCCGCCGGCCTCCATGTCGTGCACCGCGTCGTGGAAGCCCTCGAGCGGGTAGGTCGCGGTGACCAGCTCGTCGAGCATGAACTCGCCCCGCCGGTACAGGTCGACGATCTGGGGCATGTGCACGTGCGGGCTGTAGGAGCCGGCCCGGACGCCGATGACGCCCCGCTCGTTCTGGGTGAACGGCTGGTAGGGCAGCTCGAACTTGGCGTCGCCGCCGGGCGTGCCGATGATGACCACGTTGCCGCCCCAGTCGAGCATGTTGAGGGCGTTGAGGGTGACCTCGGGCCGGGCCACCACGTCGTAGACCCAGTCGACGCCGCCGGCGCCGAAGGGGCCGTAGAGCTCGCCCTCCTCGTACGGGACGATCGTGCGGACCTGGTCGACGATGTCGTCGGCCCGACCGTCGAGGAAGTCGGTGGCGCCGAACTGGCGGGCCAGCTCCTCCTTCTTGCGGGTCGACGTCGATGGCGATGATGCGGCTGGCCCGGCGGACGCGCAGGCCCTGGATGGCGTTGAGGCCCACCCCGCCGCAGCCGTAGACGACCGCGGTCTGGCCGACCTCGACGTTCGGAGCGGTACAGGACCGCGCCGGCGCCGGTCATCACGCCGCAGCCGACGAGGCAGGCCGAGGTGAACGGCACGTCGTCGGGGATCTTCACGGCCTGGATGGCCTTGACCACCGTGCGCTCGGTGAACACCGAGGCGGCGGCGAAGTTCCAGCAGGCCTCGCCGTTCAGGGTGAACGGCTGGGCCATGTTGCCCGAGCGTCTGGCGGCAGCGTGGTGGGCTTGCCGGCCCCGCAGGCCTTGCACATGCCGCACGCGGCGAGCGTCGAGATGATGACGTGGTCGCCGACCTCGACGTTGGTGACGCCGGTGCCGATCTGGTCGACGATGCCGGCGCCCTCGTGGCCCAGCACGGCCGGCGCGGGCCAGCCGAACGCGCCCGAGGCGGCGGTGATGTCGCTGTGGCAGACGCCCGCCGCCATGATCTTGACGACGACCTCGCCGGGGCCCGCGTCGCGGACCTCGAGGCCCTCCATCACCTCGGCGCCGTCGCCGGTGTACACGATGCCCTTCATCGGTTGCCCCCAGGGGTCGTCGCACGCCTCTGCGGCGGCGAGGTCGGTCGGTGTGGTGGTGCGTGGAGGCCGGGCCCCGCGTGCGGGCGCCCGGCCGGAGCGGCGGCGGCGGTCAGCCCGGCCAGAGGACGGCCTGCAGCTCGGTGTAGGCGTGGAGCCCGAAGGTCGCCGCCGTCACGACCGACGCCCGACATCTTGAAGCCGCCGAAGGGGGCCTCGTGGTGGCTCTGGACCGAGTTGATGCCCGACCCGGCCGGAGCGGATCTGGCAGGCCAGCTCGTAGGCCCGGGGGGTGTCCTCGCAGAACACGTAGCTGAACAGGCCGTAGTCGCTGTCGTTGGCGATCTCGATGGCCTCCTCCTCGGTGTCGTAGGGGATCACCACGACGACCGGACCGAAGATCTCCTCGCGGACCGGGCTCATCTGGTTGGTGGCACCGGCGAGGAGGGTCGGGCCCACGTAGAAGCCCTTGTCCATGTCGACGTCGCGTCCGTCGACCACCAGCTCGGCGCCCTCGGCGACGCCGTTCGCGATGTGGCCGAGGATGCGCTCGCGCTGGACGGCGGAGATGACCGGGCCCGACCTGGGTGTCGGCCTCGAGGGGATCGCCCACCTTGAGGGCCTTGGCCGCGGCGGCCAGGCCGCTCACCAGCTCGTCGTAGCGGCTGCGGTGCACGATGGCCCGGGTGGGGGCGGTGCAGATCTGGCCGGAGTGGAACGCCCACACGCTGGCGAGGCCGGTGACGGCCTTCTCCATGTCGGCGTCCTCGGTGACGACGCAGGCGCCCTTGCCGCCGAGCTCCTGCAGCTGGCGCTTCATGGTGCGGGCCCCGGCCTCGTAGATCTTGGTGCCCACGGCGGTGGAGCCGGTGAAGCTGACCATGTCGACGTTGGGGTCCTCGACCAGCGTCGCGCCCGACCTCGGCCTGGGCCGCCGGTGACGATGTTGACCACGCCCGGCGGGAAGCCGACCTCGTCGAGGATCTTGGCCAGCTCGATGACGCAGAGCGGGTCCTGCGGCGGCGGCTTCATCACGACGGTGCAGCCCACGGCCAGCGCCGGGGCGATCTTGCCCACCATGTTCACGGTCGGGAAGTTGTAGGGGGCGATGCAGGCGACCACGCCGGCCGGGACCCGGTTGGCGATGCCGCTCATGAGGGCGCCGGGGGCCAGCGGGGTGGCGCCGATGGGCTGGGGCGGCAGCGGGACCCGGATGTCCTCGAGGGCGCCGCGGGCGTAGCGGTCGAAGCGGGAGATCGCCACGGGGATCTGCATGAGCGAGCCGACCGAGGAGGTGGCGCCGGTCTCGCTGATGACCAGCGGGAGCAGCTCGGGCGTGCGCTCGGCCAGGCGCTTGCCGGCGGCCTCGAGCAGCGCGGCCCGCTCCCGCGGGTCGGTGCGGCTCCATGCCGGGAAGGCCGCGGCGGCCGCGGCGGCGGCCGCCTGGACGTCGTCGGCCGAGGACTCGGGCGCCTCGGCCACGACCTCCTCGGTCGCGGGGTTGATGATCTCGTAGGTGCCGTTACCACCGGGGAGCCACTCGCCACCGATGAGCTGGCGGAAGTCTGTGGTGGTCGTCGCCATGGTTCTGACGATATGTCAGATGGAGGCGCCCGTCACACCGCGTCCCGACGGCCCCGGCGGGGCCTCACCGGGAGAGCGGCTCGACCACCGACTCGGCGAACCGGGCGATGGCACGGAGGCGGTCCTCGAGGGGCCGGCCGGACCCGCCCTCGGCGTCGCCGGGCATCATGCCGGGCGCGGCGAGGAAGCCGGTGACGCCCCGATCGGCGAAGCGGCGGAAGTCGTCGGGGTCGAGCGAGTAGATGCCGAGCACCACCTCGAAGCCGTCACCGAGGTGGCGCCCCTCGGCCGCCAGCGCCGCCTCGAGGCGGTCGAGCACCGCGTCGGCCTCGTCGAGGGGGTAGGCGTTGCCGATCCAGCCGTCGTTGCGGGCCGCCCTGCCGCAGGGCCGGGTCCGAGTGCCCGCCGATCCAGACCGGGACGGTGCCCCCGGGCGCGGCCGGCGACATGGTGACGGTGGGGAACGAGTAGAAGCGCCCGTCGTGGGACACCGCCTCGCCGGTCCACAGCTTGCGGCAGATCTCGATCCCCTCGTCGGTGCGGGCACCGCGGGTGCGGAAGTCCTCCCCCAGGATCTCGAACTCCTCGGCCATCCACCCGACGCCCGCGCCCAGCGCCACCCGGCCGCCGGAGAGGGCGGCGGCCGAGGAGGCCAGCTTGGCCACCTCCACCGGGTTGCGCAGCGGGAACACGTAGATGTTCTGGGCGAAGCGGATGCCGCTCGGTGACCGCGGCCATGGCCCCGATGGCCACCCACGGGTCGACCCACGGGGTGGTCGGCGTCCAGCCGGGCTCCCCGTCGGCGTGGTACGGGTAGGCGGAGTCCAGCTCCGCGGGAACAGCAGGTGGTCCGAGACCAGCACGCCGCCGAAGCCGGCTCCTCGCAGCCCGCGCCAGCTCGACGAGGATCGTCGGCTCCATCCACGCGGTCGTGTGCCAGAACTCCACGGTGCTCCCCTCGGCTCGGACCCGGTCGTCCCGGGCGCCGGCCGACGCTAGCCGCCGGCGCCCCGGACGACGCGAGCCGGACGGCAGTGGCGCCGAGCCGCCGCGGGTGTAATCTGACGAACCGTCAGATTCGGAGCCGGGCCGGCCAGGTCCGGCTCGGGAACGGAGGGACCATGCTGGACGAGGTGATCAAGGGCGGCACCGTCATCGACGGCACCGGCGCACCGGGCCGCATCGCCGACGTCGGCATCCGCGACGGCCGCATCGTGGCCATCGGCCAGATCGACGAGGAGGCGGCCACGGTCGTCGACGCCACCGGCCATACGTCATCCCGGGCATCGTCGACCCCCACACCCACTACGACGCCCAGCTCTTGTGGGACCCGACCGCGTCCCCGTCGGCCAACCACGGCGTCACCACCGTCATCGGCGGCAACTGCGGGTTCACCCTCGCCCCGCTGCGCCCCGAGCCCGCCGAGGCCGACTACCTCCAGCGCATGATGTCCCGGGTCGAGGGCATGCCCCTCCCGGCGCTGCAGGAGATCCCCTGGGACTGGGAGAGCTTCGAGGACTACCTCGGCGCGCTCGAGGGCAACATCGCGGTCAACGCCGGCTTCCTCGTCGGGCCACTGCGCCATCCGCCGCTACGTCATGGGCGCCGACGCCGTCGGCAACGAGGCCACCCCCGAGCAGATCGAGGCCATGGTCCGCGAGCTCGGCCAGGCCATCGACGTCGGCGGCGCTCGGCTTCTCCTTCACCACCTCGGGCAGCCACAGCGACGGCGACGGCCAGCCCGTGCCGAGCCGGTGGGCGACCAACGAGGAGCTGCTCGCCCTGTGCGCCGAGGCCGGCCGCCACGAGGGCACCACCCTCGAGGGCATCGTGCCGGGCTGCCTCGACCGCTTCGCCGACGACGAGATCGAGCTGCTGGCCGAGCTCAGCGCGGCGGCCAACCGGCCCGCTGAACTGGAACGTGCTCACCATCGACAGCCGCGAGGCCGACCGCGTGCCCCGCCAGCTGCCAGGCCGCCGACCGCGGCCGCCGAGCAGGGCGGCCGGGTCGTGGCGCTCACCATGCCCGTGCTGGTGCCGATGAACATGAACTTCCTCACCTTCTGCGGCATCTGGCTGCTCCCGGGCTGGGAGGACATCCTGCGGGTGCCCGGTCGAGGAGCGCATCGAGCGGCTGAAGGACCCCGAGGTGCGGCGCCCGGATGCTCGAGGCGTCCCACTCCCACGAGGCCGGCGTCTACCGGCGCCTCGCCGACTGGGAGGACTACGTCATCGGCGACACCTTCTCCGAGGCCAACGCAGGGCCTGTCCAACCGGACGGTGAAGGACATCGCCGCCGAGCGGGGCACCGAGCCCTTCGACACCCTGCTCGACATCGTCGTCGCCGACGACCTGCGCACGGTGCTGTGGCCGGCCCCGCAGGACAAGGACGACGCCGACCTGGGCGATGCGGACCGAGGTCTGGAACGACCCCCGGGTCATGATCGGCGGCTCCGACGCCGGCGCCCACCTCGACCGCATGTGCGGCGCCACCTACCCCACCCGCTTCCTCGGCGACATGATCCGGGGCCGCAAGCTGATCCCGGTGGAGCGGGCCGTGCAGCTGATCACCCAGGTGCCCGCCGAGCTGTTCGGCCTCCGCGACCGGGGCACCCTCGAGGTCGGGCAAGACGGCCGACGTCGTCGTGTTCGACCCCGAGACCATCGGCTCGGAGAACGCCCACATGGTCGCCGACCTCCCCGGCGGCTGCGAGCGGCTGACCGCCGCCTCCTACGGCATCGAGCGGGTGCTGGTGAACGGCACCACCGTCATCGAGGACGGCGAGGCCACCGGCACGCGTGCCCGGCACCCTGCTGCGACTCGGGCCGCGACACCTACACCGTCGAGACCTGACCCGACCGGGCCGGGCCGGGCGAGCCGGTCCGGCCCGCCGGCTCAGGCCCCCGGGCGACCGCCGCCGGGGAGGTCCAGGGACCGCACCAGGTCGTCGATGCGCAGCGCCGCCCGGGCGTCGTCCTTGCCCAGGGCCAGGTGCTCCAGCGCGAGGGTCACCAGCATGGCCCGCACCAGGCGAGAGAGCCGGCGCGTGCCTCCGGCACGAGCCCGGGCACGACGCGGTCGACCCAGCCCTCGACGACCGGCTCCAGCATCGCCAGCAGGCGGTCGGCCTCGGCGCTCGCCGCGGTGACGCCGCGCAGGCTCTCGACGAGCAGCATCCGCCAGGACGACTCCTCCGCCTCGGCCTGCTCCCACAGCCAGCTGAGCAGCCGCCGCAGCCCCTCGACGGGGCCGGGCGCGGCGAACACCTCGTCCGGCGGCGACTCGGCCCCGAGCCGGTTCGGGTAGCCCCGCTCCTCGAGCACCGCCCGCAGCAGGTCGGCCTTGGACGGGAAGTAGTGGTAGAGGGTCGCCACGTTCAGCTCGCAGCGGTCGGCGAGGCGGCGCATCGACAGCCCGCCGGGCTTCTCCACCGTGGTCAGGGCGAAGGCGGCGTCGAGGATCCGCTCGCGGGTCGGGACGGCGACCTCTGTCACCCTCTGCTCCCCTGCCGGCACCGCACGGGCCCAGTGTGCCAGAGCGGGCCCCGGACCGCCGGGCGGCTACGGCCCGCGGCGCACGGGGCAGGTCATGCAGTGCGGGCCGCCCCGACCCTTGCCGAGCTCCCGGCCCTCGACCTCCACCACCTCGAGGCCGGCGTCCCGGAGCAGGGCGTTGGTGCGCACGTTGGCGGCGTAGGTCACCACGACGCCGGGCGAGAGGGCGAGGGCGTTGTTGGCGCTGCCCCACTGCTCCCGGGCCCGCTCGTCGGCGTCGCCCCCGGTCGGGACCACCCGCAGGTCGCGGCAGCGCCACGCCCATCGCCGGAAGCGACCGCCTCGAGGACCCCCCGCTCGGGCTCCACCGCCAGGGTGCTGCGGGTACGTCCCGGGCGGAGGCTGTGGGTGCGAGCGACGTGCAGCGCCCGGGGGAACACGCACACCGCGTCGCGGTCCACCACCGTGAGGACGGTGTCGAGGTGCATGGTGGCCCTCGCCCGGGGCAGCTCGACCACGACGACCCGGTCCGCCGCCTTCGTCTCGAAGAGCCGACGGGCCAGCACCTCGACCATCGGAGCAGTGGTGCGCTCCCCCATGCCCACCACCACCGTCCGCGCGCCCAGCACCATGACGTCGCCGCCCTCGAGGGCGGCCGGTCCCGGGCCGGCCTCGGCGGGATCGGGCTCGGGCCGCCACACCTCCACGCCCGCGAACCGGGGGTGGAAGCGGTACAGCGCCTCGATGTTGAGCGCCTCGGCGTGGCGGGCCGGCCACCGCATCGGGCACACCACGACGAGATCGCCGACCCGCACCGAGCCGTCCCGGGTGAACAGGTGGTTCGGCAGCGGGGGGAGCACGAAGGAGCCGGGCGACGACCCCGTGGGCGGGACGCCGCCGCGCTCGGCCAGCTCCCCGCTGGGTGAGCCCCCCGAGCAGGTCGGTCGCCAGGCCGTCCGGTCCGAGCGCGGCGAGGGCCGTGGCCACCTCGCCCGCGGGGTCGGTCCCGGCCGCCCGGAGGGCCCGGGGCAGGAGCCAGTCGGTCGCGCCGGGCACGGCGAGCGCCTCTGCGAGCAGGTCCCGCAGTTCGAGGACCTCGACGCCGCGGCCGGTGAGCTCGGCGACGAAGGCGTCGTGCTCGACGCGGGCCGCCTCCGCCGACGGCACCTCGTCGAAGAGCAGCTCCGCGCAGTTCGACGGGGTCAGGCGCCCGATGGCCGGGCCCGGCCGGTGGACCACCACCTGGCGGAGGGGTCCCACCTCCGAGCGCACGCCCGAGGTCGGCTCCTGCCGGCTCACCGGGCGCCTCCCCCCGCGCCGGGGCGTGACGGGGCCCCGGGTGCAGGACCCGGGGCCCGTCGGTTCCCCCTCGGTGGTCGTGCCGGCGGTGCCACCGCCGCGAGTCGTCGTCAGGCGACCGGCGTGTCGGCCAGGATCCGGCCCAGGCGCAGGAGGTTGGCCGTGGCCGCCGCCCAGCCAGAGCTCGATCTCCTTGGCCCACAGGTAGTAGCGGTGCAGCGGGTAGTCGCGGTCGACGCCCACGCCGCCGTGGAGGTGGACGCAGGCGTGCACGACCCGCTGCCCGCCGTCGGCGGCCCAGAACTTGGCCGAGGCGACCTGCTCGGCGGCCGGGAGGCCGTCGACGATCCGCATGGCGGCCTGCCAGGCGGTCAGCCAGATGGCCCAGGAGTCGATCCGGGCGTCGGCGGCGCGCTGGCCGACGGCCTGGAAGCTGGCCAGGGGCCGGTCGAACTGCACCCGCTCCTTGACGTAGTCCGCGGTGAGGGCGATGGCCGCGTCGGCCATGCCCGCCATGATCATGCACTGGCCGACCTCGCCCCGCTCGACGAGGAAGGTGAGGCCCTCGGTCCCGCAGATCCGGCGAGCCGGCGCCGACTCGAGGGTCACCATGGCGTCGGGGATGTCGTTGGTGGTGTCCTGGCGGGCGATGCCCACGCCCTCGCCGTCGGCCTCGACCAGGTAGAGCCCGTCGGTGGCCGACACGACGAAGGCGTGGGCGACCATGCCGAACGGGGCGCAGATCTTGGTGCCGGTCAGGCGGCCGTCGACGGCCTCGACGCGTGGGCGACAGCACGTCCCCGACGGGCTCGTGCACTGCGACGCTCACGATGCGCTCGCCGGTGGCGAGGCCCGCGGCGGCGTCGGGCGCGTACTCGGCGAGCAGCGGACCGGCCATCGCCATGACGGGCAGGGCGGGCACCGGGGCGACGGTGCGGCCCACCTCCTCGAGCACGATGCAGGTCTCGGCGAAGCCGTAGCCGCCGCCGCCGACCGACTCGGGGAGCCCGATGCCGACCAGGCCGGCGTCGCACAGCTCCTTCCAGAGGTCGAGGTCGACCCGGCTGTCGGTGGCGGCCACCTCCTTGAGGTGGTCGTGGGTGCAGCGGTCCGAGAGGATGCGCGCCGCCAGGCCCTTGAGGTCCTCCTGGTCGGAGGTGAACGAGAAGTCCATTGGTCGTGGTCTCTTTCGCAGTCGTGGGCTAGCGGGAACGGGGGAAGCCGAGGCCGAACATGGCGATGAGGTCCCGCTGCAGCTCGTTGGTGCCGCCGCCGAAGGTGAGGATGATCGTGCCGCGGATGCCCGCCTCGATGCGGCTGCGCATCACCGACTCGGGGGCGTCGGGCTTGAGGTAGCTGGCCGGGCCGATGATCTCCATCAGCAGCCGGTAGGTCTCGAGGTAGAACTCGGTGCCGAACACCTTCACCGACGAGGCGTCGGCCGGGTGGAGCTTCTCGCGGTCGGCCGACCAGGCGACCTTCCAGTTGGCCAGGCGGAGGAACTCGAGGCGGGCGTGCACCCGGGCCAGGTTCAGCTGCACCCACTCCTGGTCGATGACCCGGCGGCCGTCGGGCAGCTTCGTCTCCTGGGCCCACCGCCGGACGTCGGCCAGGTAGCGCTCGGGCGAGCCGCTCGAGCACAGGGTGACCCGCTCGTGGTTGAGCTGGTTGGTGATGAGCCCCCAGCCGCCGTTCTCCTCGCCGACGAGGTACTTGGCCGGCACACGGACGTCGTCGTAGTAGACGGCGTTGATGTCGTGCTCGCCCATGAGGGTGAGGGGCTGGATGGTGATGCCCGGGGGTGTCCATCGGGACGATGATCACCGAGATGCCCTTGTGCTTCTTGGCCTCGGGGTCGGTGCGCACGGCCAGCCAGCAGTAGTCGGCGCCGCCCGCGAGGCTGGTCCACATCTTCTGGCCGTTGATGACGTACTCGTCGCCGTCGCGCACGGCCCGGGTCTGCAGGGCGGCCAGGTCGGTGCCCGGCCCGGGCTCGGAGTAGCCGATGCAGAAGTGGAGGTCGCCGGCGAGGATCTTCGGGAGGAAGAACTCCTTCTGCCAGTCGGTGCCGAAGTTCATGATCGTCGGGCCGACGGTGTTGAGCGTGAGCATCGGCACCGGCGCGCCGGCGCGCATCGACTCGTCGAAGAAGATGAACTGGTCGATCGGGCCCGCGCTCCTGGCCGCCGTACTCCTTCGGCCAGCCGAGCGCCCGACCAGCCGTCGGCGCACATCTGCTTCCAGACCCGCTTGGTGGCCTCGCCGATCCCGTGGCCGTGGGAGAGCTCCTCGACGGTCTCGGGATCGAGGAGCTTGTCGTAGTAGGCGCGCAGCTCGGACCGCAGCGCCTCCTGCTCTGGTGTGTACCCGATCTCCATGACGAGCACAGTAGTTGCGGGTGAAGGCCGTCACACAAGCGACTGCGTGCTTCACTGGCGGCGTGACTCCCCCACCTCCACGCCGCCCCGTCGGCACGGTCCGTCGCCGCCGACGCCGTGCGCGACCTGCACGTCCACGTCGTGGGCGAGGGCCCCCTCGCCTCGGACCTCGCCGAGGGCCTCGCCGAGCTCGGCGCGGTCCTCGCCGGCGCCGACGGCCCCCTCGACGCCGTGGTGTTCGCCCCGTGGGACCCGGCCGAGATGACCCCGGTCCCGTGTCGCGTCCATGACCGACGACGACTTCGACCGGGCCTGGCAGCAGACCATGGACGCGGCGGTCGCCGCGTGCGTCGACGCCCGCGAGGCGCTTCGACGGGCGCGGCGGCCGCATCGTGCTGTGCGTGCCCACGACCGCGCATGTCCGGCGGCGCCGAGTACGCCCACTGGGCCGCCGGCGCGGAGGGCGTCCGCATCCTGGCCAAGTCGGTCGCCCGGCAGTGGGGCCCCGAGGGCATCGCGGTGAACGCGGTGGCGGTCTCCCCCGAGGGCCTGCTCGCCGACCCGGCGCTGGCCGGGCCGGTCTCGATCGCCGCGCCGGCCCGTCCCGGACGCCGATCCCGCTCACGGTCGTCGCCGTGCTGTGCAGCGAGGTCGGCGGCCACCTGGCCGGCCAGACCCTCACCGTGGACGGTGGGCTGTGGATCTGAGCCGGCAGCTGGAGGACCGGGTGGCCATCGTCACCGGCGCCGGCCAGGGCGTCGGCGAGGGCATCGCCCGCTCGCTGGCCGCCCGGGGCGCCACCGTCGTGATCGCGGCGCGCCGGGAGGTCACCGGGGAGCCGGCGGCCGCCGCCATCCGGGAGCGGGGCGGGCGGGCCGAGCTCGTGGTCACCGACGTCACCGACCGGCGCTCGGTCGACGCCTGCGTGGCCGAGACGGTCGACCGCTTCGGGCGGCTCGACGCGGTGGTGCACAACGCCTTCGCCGGCGGCGTGGCGAGCCGGCTGGAGGAGACGCCCGACGAGGTGTGGTTCCAGATGTCGCGCACCGCGGCGTGGGCCAGCTTCTGGTGCGCCCGGGCGGCGTTCCCGCACCTGGCGGCCAGCGACCAGGGTCGCTACGTGATGATCACCTCCCCCTCCGGCGTCGAGGGCAGCGCCAACATCCCGCTGTACTCGCCGGTCAAGGCCGCCCAGCGGGCCCTCGCCAAGAGCCTCGCCCGCGAGTGGGGACCGCACGGCATCACCGTCAACTGCGTGGCGCCGGTGGCCGAGACCCCCGCCCTGGCCGGGGCGTTCGAGCAGGTCCCCGAGCTGCGGGGCGCCATCGAGGCCCGCACCCCGCTCGGGCGGATCGGCGACCCCGAGGCCGACATCGGCGGCGTCGTGTCGTTCCTCGTCGGGCCCGACGCCGGCTACGTCACCGGGCAGACCGTCGTCTGCGACGGCGGCAGCTTCCTCGGCCTCTGACCTCCCCTCCCAACTGGTCGCGTCCCAGCGCGTCGGACACGCCGACGCGACCAGTTGAGGTCCCCGTCCCAACTGGTCGCGTCCCAGCGCGTCGGAACGCGCCAGAACGCGACCAGTTGGCGGGAGGGGGGCTTCTGACGGTCCGTCAGAGCGCGCGGTATCGTGACGCTCTCACCGTCAGCCAAGGGGGCGCACGTGGCGTCAGAGCCGGTCAAGGACTACCCGATCAAGGTCGGGACGTTCCTGTTCACGATGGTCGAGCCCCACGCGGGGCACGAGGTCGCCTACAACCGCTGGTACGAGCACGACCACTTCTACGCGGGTGCCTGGTCGGCCCGAACGTGTTCGCCGGCGACCGCTTCGTCGCCACCCGGCGGCTGAAGGACCTCCGCTCCACCGCCGAGAACGACATGACCCCGGACCCGCTCGTCGGCTCCTACCTCGCCGTGTACTGGTGGCTGGTCGGCACCGACGACGAGACCAACCGCTGGAACGTCGACAACGTCAACGGGCTCCACCGCCAGGGCCGCATGTACCCCGAGCGCGACCACATCCACACGCTGCTGTACTCCATGCGCTGGTCGCAGCAGAAGGACCCGGCCGGCTGCACGATCGACCTGGCGCTCGACCACGGCTACCCGGGCCTGGTCGTGGTGGCCGGCGACGTCGCCGAGGGCCACACCCACGACGAGGTCGACGCCTGGTTCCAGCAGACCTGGCTCCCCGGACGCCATGGCCCAGCCGTGGGGCCCCGAGCTCGTCGGCTCGCGGCACCGTCATCCCGCTGGCCGACGACGCCCCCGCCGACGTGGTCCGCCCGAAGGCCGGCCCCGACCGCTTCCTGCAGCTGCACTTCCTCGACCACGACTCGGCCGAGGGCTGGGACGAGGGCTACGCCCGCATCGGCGAGCAGATCGAGGCCAGCGGCCTGGCCCACCACGTGTGGACCGGCCCCTGGCAGCAGACCAACTTCGGCACCGACGACTTCACGGAGCAGCTGCGATGAGCCCCGAACCCCTCACCGGACAGCGCATCCTCCTCACCGGCGTCACCGGCCAGGTCGCCGGGCCGCTCGCCCGCAACCTGGTCGCCGCCGGGCAACACCGTCTACGGCACCTCCCGCTTCGCCAGCCCCGAGCTCGAGGCCACGGTGGAGGCCGACGGCGTCGTCCCCGTCGCCATCGACCTCGAGACCGCCGACCTCGACGAGATCCCCGACGAGCCTCGACTACGTGCATCCACATGGCGGTGTCCAAGGACGCCGACTTCGCCGCGGCCCTGGCCGCCAACGCCGAGGGCGCGGCGTTCCTCGTCGAGAAGGTCGAAGGGGGTCAAGGCCTTCCTCCACTGCTCGTCGTGCGCGGTCTACGAGCCCAACGGCCACGTGCGCCCACGTCGAGAGCTCGACCCGCTCGGCGACAACCACCGCGCCATGGGCTTCCTCGACACCTACTCGATCTCCAAGATCGCCGCCGAGTCCGCGGTGAAGTACGCCGCCCGCCGCTTCGAGGTGCCCGCCGTGATCGCCCGCCTCGACGTGCCCTACGGCCCCACCCACGGCTGGCCCAAGATCATGCTGGAGCTGGCCCAGATGGGCATGCCGACCCCGGTGCACCCCGAACGCGCCCAACACGCACAACTTCCTGCACGACGACGACATCCTCACCAGCCTCCCGTACCTGCTCGAGCAGGCCGACGCCGCCGCCGCCGATCTTCAACTGGTGCAGCCCGGAGCTGGTCAGCATCGAGGAGTGGACCGCCGAGCTCACCCGCCTCACCGGCGTCGACATCCCGCTCGCACACCACCACCGCCTCGATCCCGCCGAACCCGACCGACCCGTCGAAGCTGCTCGGCCTCGGCTGGACGCCCACCGTCGGGTGGCGCGACGGCTTCCGCCGCCTGGTCGAGACCTCCTTCCCCGACCTCTACAAGGGCTGAGCCGTGCTGACCGACGAGAAGATCCTCATCACCGGCCCCGCCGGCCAGATCGCCTTCCCCCTGGCCGAGTACCTGGCCGCCGACAACGAGGTCTGGGGCATCGCCCGGTTCTCCGACCCCGACGGCAAGGCCACGGTCGAGGCCGCCGGCGTCACGGCGGTCACCTGCGACATCGGCAGCGGCGACTTCTCCGAGATCCCCGACGACTTCACCTACGTGCTCCACCTGGCGGCGATGATGGCGCCGGGGTGGGACTTCGACGAGGCCTTCCGGGTCAACGCCGAGGGCACCGGCCTGCTGCTCGCGCACTGCCGCAAGGCCAAGGCCGCCCTGGTGATGTCCACCCACTCCGTCTACCGCCCACCGGCCGACGGCGACCCCTACCACGTGTTCCCCGAGACCGACCCCCTCGGCGAGGTCAACGCGGCCCACGCGCCCACCTACTCGATGTCGAAGATCGCCCAGGAGGCGCGTCGCCCGCACCTGCGCCCGCCTGTTCGACCTGCCCGTCACCATCGCCCGCATGAACGCCTCCTACGGGCCGCAACGGCGGCCTGCCGGTGATGCAGATGGACGCGCTCATGGCCGGCGACCCGGTCACGACCCGCTGGGACCCCTGCGTGTACAACCCGATCTACCAGGACGACATCAACACCCAGACCGAGGCGCTGCTCGACGCCGCCTCGGTGCCCGCCACCATCGTCAACTGGGCCGGCGACGAGTCGGTGAGCGTCCAGGAGTGGTGCGCCTACATCGGCGAGCTCGGCCGGGATCGAGCCCGAGGTGCGCGTGGTCGAGCAGCCCGGCACCCTGCGGGGCTCGGTCACCGACAACACCAGGCGCCTCTCCTTCACCGGGCCGTGCCAGGTGCGGCTGGCGAGACGGGCATCGCGCGGCGCCTTCGAGCGCCAAGCGACGAGCAGCTGACGTGGGTGCCGGAGCGCTGGGACGGCACGGCCGCAGCGGCGGTCGTCACCGGCGCCTCGTCGGGCATCGGCGCCGAGACGGCGGTGGCGCTGGCCGCCGCCGGAGCCCGCGTGGCGCTCGTCGCCCGCCGCGCCGACCGCCTCGAGGAGGTCCGGGCCCGCTGCGAGCCAGCACACCCCGGTGGCGGTCAGCGGTGGTCGCCGACCTCTCCGAGCTCGACGGGCTCGAGCGGTGGTCGCCGCCGCTGTCACCGAGGCCCTCGGGCGCCGTCCCCGACGTGCTGGGTCAACAACGCCGGCGTGCCCAAGCGCCGCGGCGTCACCTCGATGACCCCCGCCGACGTCGAGGGCGTCATGGCCCTCAACTACTTCTCGCCGGTGCGCCTCACCCTCGCGGTGCTCCCCGGCATGGTCGAGCGGGGCTCCGGGCGACGTCGTGAACGTGTCGTCCATGGGCGCCCACATGGTGGCCTTCAAGGTCGGCGCCTACGCCGCCACCAAGGCCGCGCTCGGAGATGTTCACCGAGGCGCATGTGGCTCGAGCTCGCCGGCACCGGCGTGCGCGCCCACCTGCTCGTCCCCGGGACGACCCGCAGCGAGTTCTCCACGCCGAAGGACGGCAACGACCCGCCCTTCCCCCAGGACCCGGCCACCGCCACCGACCCCGCCGAGGTGGCCGCCGCGCTGGTCGCGGTCGCTCGGCACGCGACGAGCTCACCACCTACGCCACCGAGCGCGACGCGGCGACGGCTGCGGCGAAGGCCGCCGACCCCAACGGCTTCGTCGCCCGTCTCCTGGCCCGCGCTCCACGGCCGCTGAGGCCTACCCGGACGTCCCGGGCTCCGTCGGGCGCGACCGGGGCACCCGGCGGGCCGGCGACCCGCCGGGACGCCGGCTCAGAACGGTGCAGCCCTGCGGCTCCCAGAGCTGGGGCCAGTCGTTGGTGCGGAACAGGGCGTCGGTGCCGCCGTCGATGAACAGCATCGAGCCGCAGAAGAACCGCGCCTCGGGCCCGAGCAGGTAGGCGATGAAGCCCGCCACCTCCTCGGGTCGGCCCGGGCGGCCGACGGGGATCGACTGCTCGAACATCTCCAGGCCGGCGGCGCACGCCGGGGTCGGTGCGGCCCTCGTCGATCATCGGCGTGGCGATCATCCCCGGGGCGATGGCGTTGAGGCGGATGCCCGCCCCGGCCCACTCCTCGGTCACCGCGTGGGCGCGCACCCAGCGGGCCACGGCCGCCTTCGAGGCGGGGTAGGCGCTGACGGAGTCGCCCTCGTCGGCGGTGGCCCGCGGCCGCGGCCTCGTCGCCGGCGAGCAGGGCCTCCACCAGCTCGAGGGAGTACCCCGGCTGGCAGGTGGTCGAGTTGGAGCTGATGGCCACCGCGGCGGACTCGCCCGCGGCCTCGAGGGCCGGACGCAGGCCCTCGAGGAGGGCCACCGTGCCGAAGTAGTTGACCGAGACGAGCAGCGAGGCCGGCCGATCGGGCATGCCGGCCACGCCGGCGCAGGTGACCAGACCGCTCAGCACCCCGCCGCAGCGCTCGGTGACCGCGGCGACCGCATGGTCGCGGCCCGGCCGCGGTGGAGAGGTCCGCCTCGATCTCCGCGTTGCGCAGGTCGACACCCGATGACCTCGTGGCCGTCGGCGCGCAGGCGGGCCGCGGTGGCCGCACCGATGCCGGAGCCGGCACCGGTGACCGCGATGGTGCCCACGGGTCAGCCCTTGGACGTTGATGCGCGTCGACGATGCGATCGGTGTTGGCCTGGCCCTCGTAGAGCTGGCGCAGCAGCCACATGCGCAGGATGGCGGCCGAGCGAGTAGCGCAGGAAGAGCACGGCGCCGATCAGCACCAGGGTGAGCCAGGCGACGGTCTGGGCGATGGCCGAGCCGACGTCGAGCTGGTTGCCGTAGTTGCGCGACGCCACGTAGACGAGGAAGGCGCCGAGGATGCCGACGACCATCAGCACGATGCCGAGGACCATCAGGCCTCGCTCGAGACCGGCGTTGCCGGCCTTCAGGTTCATGTCGGCCACGTCCTCGACGGAACTGATCGATCCGGTCCGGCGTGGTCGGGTTGTTGGGAGCAGCAGTGGTTTCCATGACCTCACGAGCCCAGGTAGGCGGCGGACAGTTCATCTTCCAGCTCTTCGGGCGTGCCCACGCGGGTCACGTTCCCGTGAAGCACGATCGCTGCGTACTGGGCGATGCCCAGCACGGTCCGGGCGAACTGCTCGGACACCAGGATCGAGACGCCCTCCTTCGAGACCTGAGCCACGATCTCGTAGAGGTTGGCCACGATGAGCGGGGCCAGGCCCATCGACAGCTCGTCGAGCAGCAGCAGGCGGGGTTGGTCGGCCAGCGCCCGGGCCATCGACGAGCATCTGCTGCTCGCCGCCGGACAGGGTGCCGGCGAGCTGCTTGCGCCGCTCGCCCAGCCGGGGGAACCGCTCGTAGGCGATCTCCTCGACCTGGTCGAGCGGCGTGCCGGCCATCGTGGCCATCCAGAGGTTCTCCCGGACCGTGAGGTTCGGGAAGATCCCCCGGCCCTCGGGGATGGTGCACATCCCCGAGGCGGGCCAGCTGGTCGGCGGTCTGCCCCGTTCACCGTCCGCCCGGCGAGGCGCACCTCGCCCGCCGGTGGGCTGCAGGAGCCCGGAGCAGACCTTCAAGATGGTGGACTTGCCGGCGCCGTTCGGGCCGAGCAGCGCCACCACCGACCCCTGCGGGCACCGACGAGGTCGATCGCCGTGGAGCACCTCGATCGTGCCGTAGGCGGCGCGGATGCCCCGAGCTCGAGCAGCGGCTGGCCAGTCGGGGCGCCGTCGGCGGCTGGCCGCGGTCGCGTCGGCCGCCGGTGGTCTGTTCGAGCGTCGCTCACGAGACACTCTCCGGGGAGCCGAGGTAGGCGTCGATCACGGCCGGGTCGTTGCGGACCTCGTCGGCCGGTGCCGCTGGCGATGATGCGGCCGAACTCGAGCACGTGGATGATCTCGCACACGTTCATGACCAGGGCCATGTCGTGCTCGACCAGGCAGATGCCGAGGCCGTCCTCGGTGGCCAGCTTGCGCAGCAGGGCGCCGAACGCCTCGGTCTCCTCCTCGGTCTGGCCCGAGGCGGGCTCGTCGAGCAGCAGCAGCGTCGGGCGGATCATGAGCGCCCGGGCCAGCTCGACGACGCGGGCCTGGCCGGTGGGGATCTCGCCGACCTCGCGGTCGGCCACCTCGCTGAGGCCCGACCATCTCGAGGATCCGGTCGGCCTCCTTGCCCGGCGTCGATGCGCTTCTTGCCGATGCCCCGACAGGCCCCAGCGGTTGCGGATCTCCCCCGCGACCCGCACGTTGTCGCGCACGGTGAGCGAGGTGAACAGCTCGAGGCGCTGGAAGGTGCGGGCCAGGCCCAGGCGGGCCCGCTTGTGCGGGGCCATGCGGGTGACGTCCTGCTCGTCGATGAGGACCCGGCCCGACGACGGCGGCAGCAGGCCGGTGATGACGTTGAACAGCGTGGTCTTGCCGGCGCCGTTGGGGCCGATGAGGCCGGTGATGGTGCCGGCGTCGGCGATGCATGGAGACGTCGTCGAGGGCGACGTTGCCGCCGAACTTGACCTTGACGTCGACGGTCTCAAGCAGGTGCATGTGCAGCCCCTCCTCGTCGGCGGTCGACGGGATGGGGACGCCCTCGATGCCGAGGGCCTGGTCCATGGCCACGCGGTCCTCGTCGGTGAAGTCCCGGTCGATGCCGATGAGCTCCGGCGGCGTCGGGGGCTCGACGCCGGCGGCCTTCATGGCCCGGTTGGCGACGATGGCACCGCCGAGCGGCGGCACGATGCAGCAGGTTGGCGGCGGTGAAGATCACGAAGTACCAGTTGTTGTAGACGCCCGCCCAGGCCAGGACCCAGATGAGCGGCCTGGAGGCCGATCAGCGTGAACATCAGCGGTCTTGGACTTCTTGATGTCGTCGAGGCCCTGTGACGATGTCGGTGCACCGCGCCGCGTGGGGTTCTTGCCCATGGTGACGCCGATGGTGGCGGGACCGACGCTGACCGGCGCTCACGAGGAAGCCGAAGACGGCCTCGAGGCTCGTGTAGTCGCTGCCGAGCTTGGTGAGGGTGTTCTGCATGGCCAGGAAGGCGCACCCGAACAGCACGCCGGCGAACAGGGCACCCGAGGCGTAGCCGATGCCGCCGACCACGGTGATCAGCAGGAGGCCCAGCGACGAGGAAGATGTCGAAGCGGTCGAGGTTGACCGAGCCGAGGTTGGCCGACATGAGCACGCCGCCGATGCCGGCGATGGCGGCCGACATCATGAAGACCGACAGCTTGAGGCGCACGACGCTCATGCCGAGGGTGGCGCAGGCGGCCGGGCTGTCCTTCATGGCGTTGAGGCGCCGGCCGTAGCTGCTCTGGCGCAGGTAGACGAGCCCGATGGCCAAGAGGGCGAACACGATCGATGACCAGCATGAGGAACGCTGAAGCTGGAGTCGAAGCTGATGCCGAACATCCGGGGCTTGGGGATGGCGAGCGAGCCGCCCGGGAAGATCGAGAAGTCGTGCGCCGAACAGGGTGCGGGTCGCCGATCTCGGTGAGCACCATGCGGGACACGAACACGCCGAAGGCCATGGTGGCCAGGGCCAGGTAGAGGCCTCTGAGGCGCAGGGCCGGCAGGGCGACCAGCGCTCCCACCACCGAGCACGCCAGCGCCGCCCAGAGGAAGCCCCAGCATGGTCATCGAGGCGCTCGGCCCGCTGCCGTGGATCCCGAAGTGGAAGGCGAAGATGGTGCCGATGGCGCCGAACGACAGGCCGCCAGGTTGATCTCTCCGGCGTAGCCGGTGAGCAGCACCAGCGACAGGGCGATGATCGACGAGGGTGATGCCGTAGGCGAGGGTGTTCATGGCCGTCTCGGCCATGATCAGCGCCAGCGTCCAGATGACGAGGACGAGCACGCCGGCGGCGATCCAGGCGTTGCGCTTGCGAGGGCATGCGGAAGCGCTCACGGGTGCGCAGCACCGTGGTGCCCCGCAGCCGGTCCTGGGGCAGCACGATGAGGATGACGAACAGCAGGATCATCGGCAGCGAGGAGCGGAACGCACCGGTCCAGGTCCACTTGTTCGCCGGGAAGTAGGCGATGACGTAGTTGGTCGCCAGGCCGAGCACGATGGCGCCGACGAAGGTGCGGGGCAGGCTGCGGAGCCGACCGAACATGGCCGCGGCGAAGGCGTCGATCACCAGCAGGGTCAGGGCGTTGGCGCTCATGGCCGTGCCCTGGATCGGGGTGATGAGGATGCCGGCGAGGGCGGCGAGGAAGGCGCCGCCGGCCCAGGAGATCGTGGCCAGCCGCTCCGGGCGGCCGCCGTTGAGCTGCAGCAGGTCGGGGTCGTCGACCACGGCCCGCATGGCCACGCCCGAGCGGGTGCGCCGGAACAGGAAGCCGCGATGCCGCAGGCGATGACGATGGCGATGATCAAGGCGATGATCTCGTGCCAGGTGATGTTCGACCCCGAAGATCGAGACCTGGGCGTTGGCGCCGAAGAACTTGTAGAAGAGGCGCGGCGTGCGGGGCGTCGGGTTCCAGATCCAGACCGCCAGGGACAGGAAGCCGAGCATCACGCCCACGGGCACGATGATCTTGGTGACCTCCGAGGTGCCCCGGAGGTTCTTCATGATGATCTGGTACATCACCGCGCCCAGCGGCGGGCGCCAGGATGCCGAGCACCACGATGAGGGCGATCGGCGCCGGCCAGCCCCAGCCCCACCGGACCTGCCAGTAGATGAAGGCGGCGAGCATGGCGACGGCGCCCGTGGGCGAAGTTGAAGATGCCCGAGGTCGTGTAGGTCACCACCAGGCCGGACGCGGCGATGCCGTACACACCACCGACGACCAAGCCCAGGATGGTGTACTGCAGGAACTGCTGCACCCGGTTCCCCCTCGTTGCGTGGTGAGACCCTACGTCAGGTGATGGCGGAGGTGTGACCGCTGCCACTCCGACGTGGGCCACGTAGTGTTAGCAGCCGCGGGGCACCCGTTGCACACGTCCGACCCCTGGACGGGACCGGCCCGCAGCGGCGGGGGTGGGGGGTGCCGGCTGGTAACCGATGTCACAAGACGTCGGGACTCTAGTCATGGTGGACGAACGTCAACAAGTTCCTTCAGTGAAGCAACTCCCGCTGCCACGCGTGGCGCGCTCCGCCCGTCAGTTCACCTGGCGGGCCGTCTCGCCCCAGTAGCGGGCCCGCAGCGCCTTCTTGTCCGGCTTGCCGAGCGGGCTGAGGCGGGATCGCGTCGACGAAGTCGACGCTCTTCGGGGCCTGCACGGCCCCCTTGCGCTCCTTGACCAGCGCAGATCAGCTCCGCCGGGTCGACCTCGCTCCCCCGGCCGGGGCACGACCACCGCCTTCACCGCCTCGCCCCACTTCTCGTCGGGCACGCCGATGACGGCCACCGCCGAGACCGCCGGGTGCGAGGAGATGACGTCCTCGACCTCCCGCGGGTACACGTTGAACCCGCCCGTGACGATCATGTCCTTCTTGCGGTCGACGATGTAGAGGAAGCCCTCGTCGTCGGCCCGGGCGACGTCGCCGGTGTGCAGCCACCCGCCGGCGAAGGCCTCGGCGGTCTGCTCGGGCTTGTGCAGGTAGCCCTTCATCACCAGCGGGCCCCGCACGCAGATCTCGCCGGGCTCGCCCCGGGGCACCTCGTTGCCGTCGTCGTCGAGCAGCGCCACGTGCACCCACGGCACCGGGCGCCCGCAGCTCGCCAGCCGCCCGAGGTCGTCGGGATCGTGGTCCTCCTTGCGCAGCACGGTGATCGTCATGGGGCACTCGGCCTGGCCGTAGAACTGGAAGAAGATCGGCCCCATGCGCCGCACCGCCTCGGCCAGCCGGGTGGGCGACATCGCGGCGGCGCCGTAGAAGACCGTCTCGCAGGCTCGACAGGTCGTACTGGTCGAACTTCGGGTGGTCGAGCAGCACGTAGAGCATCGTCGGCACGAGCATCGTGGCGGTGATGCGGTACCTCTCGACGGTCTGCATGAAGGTCTCCGGGTCGAACCCGGGCAGCACGGTGAGCGACCCGCCCCGCAGCAGCGTCGGCGTGAAGAAGGCCGCCCCGGCGTGGGACAGCGGCGTGCAGATCAGGAAGCGGGTCTCGCCCGGCCACTGCCACTCGGCCATCTGGATCTGGGCCATGGCCACGCCCGAGCGGTAGGTGCTCATGATCCCCTTGGGCTTGCCGGTGGTGCCGCCCGAGTAGGCGATGCCGGCGACCTCTTCGCCGTCGACGACCGGGGCGACCAGCGGCTGCGGGTCGAAGCCCCGGGCCAGCGCGGTGAGGTCCTCGCCGAACTCGGTGGGCCCGAGGGCGAGGAAGTTCTCCAGGGCGGGCACCCGCTCGGCGAGGGCCCGGGCCCGCTCGGTGAAGTTGTCCGGGTCGAAGATCAACGTGGTCGGCACCGCAGTCGTCGAGCACGTAGGCGTGGTCGTCGACGGAGCCCATGGGGTGCAGCGGTGTGGACCGGGTGGCGTTGAGCTGGTTGGCGCTCATGGCGAAGAGCACCTCGGGCCGGTTGAGCGCCAGCATCGAGGCCTGGTCGCCGTGGCCGACGCCCTTGGCGCGCAGGGCCTGGCAGTACCGGCTGACCTCGTCGCGCATCTCCCCCGAGGTCATGGTGCGCTCACCGATGTGGACCGCCGGGCGGTCCGGGTTCTTCCCCAGGGCGTGGACCAGCAGGTCGGCGGCGAAGACGGGGCGGTGCAGCGGCGAGAGGTCGTCGGTGACGTCGGTCATGGGCGCCGACGTTAGGTCACCGCGTCCGCCGGCGACGGCTGGCGTGGTGCCGCCCCACCGCTCAGCTGGCCCGGGCCGGCCGCTCGATCGCGTCGCCGGTGGCGCTGCGGTGGCGACCGTGGTCGGCGTCGGGGCCCTCGGGCGAAGTCGGCGGCCACCCGCTCGAGGTGGACCCGCAGGTCGCCGCAGGTCGGCCGCCGACCAGCCCGAGAAGGTCTCGGCGATGATCTCGTCGGTGGCCTCCCGGTAGGCCTGGTGGGCCCGCCGGCCCTTCGGCGGTGAGCTCGACGATGCCGGCCCGCCCGTCGGTGGGATCGGCGCTGCGCCGGACGTAGCCCTCGTCCACCAGGTCGCGGATCTCGCGGCTGATGAGGGGCGCCTCGAGATCGGTGAGGCGGGCCAGCAGCGACAGGCGCACCGGCCCCGAGCCGCGGAGCGTCGAGAGGATCGAGATGGCGGGGCGCGACAGCAGCACCCCCGAGCGCTCGGACCGGTGGCGGGCCGCCACCCGACCGCTGCTGATCCGCGCGATCCGGGTGAGGGCCTGCTCCACCCGCCGGAGGTCCTCGAGTCGGCTCACGGCGATGGAACATATCAGCCACCGGCGTCTCATGTGACCGATGGCACCCCGACCTCGGGGGTCGGCGGCGGGGTGGTCAGTCCCAGTAGGTGCCGTCGAGCATCTTCTCGAGCAGCGGCCGGAACATGATGAGGTCGTCGGGCTCGGCGGGCTGCTCGGCCATCCCGTAGTGGATGATGCGGGTGCTGGTCCGCACCGAGACCGTGGCGAAGCGGAGCGCGGCGAACACCTCGAACCACTCGATGCTCTCGGGCTGGTGGCCGGTGAGCTCGGCGTAGGTGTCGTAGAGCCGCTGGCGCTGCATGAAGTCCGCCAGCCCCGGCATCCCGTAGGTCTCGGCCATGTTCTGGAAGAACTCGGCCAGGAAGTACATCCACGCCAGGTCGATCTCTCGAGGACCGACCGCGGCCATCTCCCAGTCGAGCACCGCCACGGGGCGGGGGCCCTGCCACAGCATGTTCCCGATGCGGGCGTCGCCCCAGTTGAGGACCGTCTCGCCCTCCTCGGGGAAGTTCGCCTCGAGCCAGTCGAAGGTGCGCTCGATGAGCGGGTAGCGCTCGTCGGCCCGGGCCCACTCGTAGTACCAGCGCTCGTGGCCGAGGTGCTGGCGCAGAGCCGTGTCGCCCCGGTCGGGCCGCTCGAGGAACGCCAGGTCGGTGTTGGCCGGCGTCAGCTGGTGCAGGTCGGCCAGCACCGCCACCGCGTTGCGCTCCATGAGGGCCCGCTCCTCGACCGACAGGTCGGCGACCCACCCGCCGAACACGTACGGCGGCATGTCGGTGGGGGCGACCCCGTCGATGCGCCGCATCACCAGGAACGGCGTCTCGAGGTACCCGGTGTCCTCCACCAGCCACGGCACCTCGGGCGCCGGCACGTCGGTCTTCTCGCGCACGCACGCGCATGCAGCGCGGCCTGCAGCTCGATGTCGTAGGTGGGGAACACCGGCACCAACGAGGGCAGCGGCGCGAGGCGGGCGACGTAGTGGTCGCGGGCGCCGCCCTGGACCACGTCGAAGAGGATGCTCTCGCTCGACATCCCGTTGTCGGGGGCGACCAGGTCGGCGACCTCGGCGTCGGGACCGACGGCATCGCGCACCCACCGGCCGAGCCCGCGACCGAGCTCGTCGGGGTCGCGGCGCCAGGGGGTGTCGGCATCGAGGTTGGGCATCTCATCGGACATGGGCTGTGACCATAGTCAAGGCCCCGCAGGGCCGAGCACCGCCGTCGCGGCGGCCGTCGGCCGGGCACGGGCCCGGCCCGCCGCGGCTCACCGACCGAGGTTCGCCAGCAGGCACTCCAACCCGTACTCGAAGAGCTCCTCGCGGTCGACCGGCTCGGCGAGCGCCGCCTCGAGCTCGGGGTCGTCGACCCCGCCGGGCCAGGCCGCCAGGTCGATGACCTCGTGGCCGGCGTTGCGCCGGATCGCCTGCACGAGGATCACCGACGCCACGACGTGGCTCTCGATCGTCCGCATCGCCAGCGCCGCGGACCGACCACGCAGGCCGAGGGCCGCCAGCTCGACCGCGACCTGGGCGCGGATCGGCTGGAACATCGCCGGGGTGCGGTCTCGCTGGTGGGCCAGCCCGACCAGCTCGGGCTTGGAGAGCAGCACCCGCCGCCACCCCCGGGCCAGCGACCCGATCCGCGCCCGGGGGTCGCGGCCCCGGGCGGTGACGGTGCCCATCTCGGCGAGCAGGCGGTCGACCAGCCCGTCGAGCACGGCGTCGCGGTTGCCCACGTGCCAGTAGATGGCGGTGACCGCCACACCGAGCTCGTCGGCGAGACGGCGCATGGTGAGCCCCGCCAGGCCGTCGGCCTCGACCAGGCGGTTGGCCGCGTCGAGCACCGCGGCAGCGTCCAGCTTGCGGGCCGGAGCCGGGCTGACGGGGGTCACGGGCGGCCGCTCAGGGTTGCGGGAGCAGCGGGAAGTCGTGACCGGTCAGCCAGTGCCGACCGACCTCCTTGACCGGCGCCCACCGGGCCTCCAGGTCGGCGGCCGTCTGCCCGTCCCGGAGCTGTCCGAGGTCGGTGGGCGTCGGCCCCACCTTCTCGGCGTGGGGCCGCAGGGCCGCCAGGTCGAAGCCGAACGTGTCGGCCGCGGCCAGGCCCAGCATCCGGCGGGTCTCGTCGATCGGGATGTCGAAGAAGGTCTTCTTCAGCCAGTCGAGGGTGTTCGGGCCAGGTCCCCTCGGGGTGCGGGAAGTCCGTCCCCCAGAGCATGTTGTCGATCCCGATCTCGTAGCGCTGGCCGAGCTCGCGGCGCTTCACGTTGGCCAGGCCGGTGAAGCAGTTCCGGTCGACGATCTCGCTGGGCAGCATGTCGCCCAGCGACTCCTTGAACGGGTTCTGGCTCAGCTTCGAGGCGCCCCGCGAGCCGAGCAGCAGCCGGTCCCAGGACCACAGCAGGCCCGGCAGCCACCAGCAGCCGCCCTCGGTGACGCCGAAGCGCAGCCCGGGGAAGCGGGTGAACACGCCCGACCACAGCAGGAACCACAGCGGGCGGGCCGGCCACCAGGTGACCTCGGTGACGTAGATGCCGAGGTGGTCGCCGTACTCGTCGCGCGAGGCCGAGCCGGAGTGGGTCACCACCGGCATCTGCAGCTCCTCGCACAGCGCCCACACGGGGTCGTAGCTGCGGTCGTGGTACGGCAGCTGGTTCACCCACATGGCCGGGATCATCACCGCGCCGAGGCCGTGCTCCTTGGCCCAGCGGATCTCGGCGAGGACGTCGTCGGTCTCGACGGTGATGGGCACCAGCGCCACGCCCTTGCGCCGCTCGGGGCTGTGCGCGCACAGCTCGGCGAGCCACCGGTTGTGGGCCTTGGCCCCGGCCATGCCCAGCTCGGGGTCGAGGTCGCCCGACAGGCCGAGGCCGGCGCCGAAGGGCACGCAGGTGCGGCTCTCGACCGCGTCGGCGTCGGGGTAGACGACCTCCGCGGCCACGCCGTCGCCGTCGAGGGCCTGGTCGCGCTTGATGGCGTCCCAGCCGCCGGCGAGCTCCTCGTCGTGCTCCTCGAACCACTTCTTGGCGTAGCTCTCGTCGCGGATGCCCATGCGGGTGGCCGCCTCGATCTGCACGTGGCGCTCGGCGAGGAACTCGTCGAAGGCGTCGTGGTACCTGGACTCGAGGTAGGTGCGGTACTGCTCGGTGGGCAGCCCGGCGTGGGAGTCGGCGGCGATGATCAGGTAGGGATCGTCGTCGGCGAAGCTCTGGGTGCTGCTCGGGGCCGGGCTGATCTGGGCTGGTCGACATGGCTCACTCGCCTCCGGTGACCGACAGGTCGTCGTAGCGCTGGTGGACGTAGGGCATGAGCGCGTCGCCGTCGACGCGGCCGACGATCTCGCCGCGCTGGACGGTGCTGCGCTCCCCGAGCTCGATCGACACCATCCGGCGCACCGGCAGGTCGGCGACCGGGTCGAAGCGGGACTCGCGGAGCACGACGTCGCCGTCGACCGCCTCGAGGCGGCGGGTGGTCTCGTCGCGGTGGCAGTGGACGAGCGACGGGTCGGCGTCGAAGCCCTTGCCCGGCGGGGTCGAGGAGGAACTTGAAGTAGAAGTCGACGCGGTGGTCGTCGGGCGGGAGCGGGAGCTCGCCGGTGACCGTGCCCGTGACCTCGACGAAGGTGATCGCCCATGCGGGCGAAGGCGGCCCGCACCCGGTCGCCGTCGCGCTCGAGGGTGACGTCGCCGAGCTTCTTGGGCTCGCCGTAGGTCTCGCGCCCGCCGATGACCGCCTGCTCGGTGGTCATCGGCATGACCAGGGGGTAGTAGCCGACCTGGTCGTCGTGGGCGGCCTGCACGGCGAAGGTGCCGGCGCCGAACACGGGGATCCCCCGACCCATGTCGACGGTGGCGACGGTGACCTTGGCCAGCGCCCGGTCGGAGGGCCGCAGCGGCGGCGGGAGCACCGCCGCGACCACCTCGGGTCGGTCTCGTAGACCGCGGTGAGCACCGTGGCCCACGTCGGGGTGGTGGTGGCCTCCAGCTCCCGGTTGCGCATCTGCTCGGGCGAGCGGGCGGCGTAGCGGATCGTTCCCATGGGTCCCCCTTGGTGGATGGCGACCTGCGGTCGCCGGTGGTGGCGTCAGTCGGTCACTCGGCGGCGAACTCGTAGCCCACGAAGGCCGGGCACTTGTCGGCGTCGAGCGGGCACCTGGCCGGGGCCGAGCGGCTCGGCGATCTCGGCGACCCGGGGGCCGATCGCGCGCGGCGAGCGGCGCGCAGCGCGTCCAGGTCGAAGCCGTAGAGCGCGGCGGCGTTCCCCCCGACCATCGCCTGCACCTCGTCGCGGGGCACCCCGGCGAACGCCAGCCGGATGGCCTCGGTCGAGTACGGCGTGCTGCGCCTCCTTGTGGGGGTAGTCGCTGCCCCACATGATGCGGTCGACGCCGACCGAGTGGCGCAGCCCGACCTCGGCGGGCCGGATGAAGCTGGCCCCGACGTGGCACTGGCGGGCCCAGTACTCGCTCGGCTTGAGCGACATGCTTCGACACGACCTCGTGGCCCCACACCTGCTCCTGGGACCCGCCGGCGTTGCCCATGCGGTCCCAGAAGTAGTCGAGCTTGGACAGCTCGTCGGGCACCCAGGCGGTGCCCTGCTCGGTGAACACGAGCTGCAGGTCCGGGTGGCGCTCGAAGCACCCCGCCGACGAGCAGGTGGGTGAGCGCCCGGTGGGCCCACCACGACGTCTCGAGGAGGAACACCACCGCGTCCTCGGCGGTCGGGTCCCATCGGCGGGGCGGCCGAGCCGGTGTGGTGGTTCACCGGCATGCCGAGCTCCTCGCAGACCTGCCACAGCGGCTCGTAGTAGGGCTCGTAGAGCTGGGGCAGCCCCAGGCCGGGCGGGGTGCCGGGCAGCAGCACGCCGCCGGTGAGCCCGGCCTCCTTCGCCCAGCGGACCTCGGCGACCGAGGCCTCGATGTCGTGGAGGGTGATCTGGGCGATGCCGGCCCGGCGGCCCGGCGCGTCGGCGCAGAAGTCGGCGAGCCAGCGGTTGTGGGCCTGCAGCCCGGCCCAGCGGCGCTCGGCGTCGGCGGCGGTGACCGCGGGCGGCTGGGCGGTGAGGGAGGTCTTGGGGAAGAACGGCGGGACGGTGTTCGGGAAGATGCACCTCGGCCACCTGGCCGTCGGCCTCGAGGTCGGCGCAGGCGACGGGCCGAGTCCCAGTTGCGGGCGCCGAGGTCGCCCTTGAGGTCGTCGAAGGGGATCTCGTAGTCGGCGGCCCAGGCGTCGAACTCCTCGTGCCAGCGCGACTCGAGGTAGGGCCGGTAGTCGCCGATGTTCGCCGCCGGCGTGGCCGTCGGCCGAGATCACGATGTAGCGGTCGTCGGGGCCGGTCGGGGTGGCTCGGACGGCATGGTGGGCTCCTCGCGTGGCGGCGGCGGCCGGGCGGGCCGTGACTGAGTCACCGTATCGCTGTTACAGAGACCGCGACAACGGCCCGCCGGCTCGAGTCGCGATCGCCGCCGACGGGCAGATCCGAGCCGGAGGGCTGGACGGCGCGGGGAACGGACGGGGGCGTCAGCGGGGCCTTGGGCAGCTTGAGGTGGCGCTCGGCGATGTTGTTGCGGTTGATCTCGGTGGTGCCGCCGTAGATCGTCGTCACCGGGGCGTGGCGGGCGTCGTACTCGACGAAGCCGTCGGCGGCCGCGCCCGGCTGGTGGAACTGCAGCAGCCCGGCCGGGCCGGCCATCTGCTGGAACAGCCGCGTGGCCCGCTGGTACGCCTCGACCGCGAACACCTTGGTCATCGAGCCCTCGAGCCCCGGCAGCCCGCCGCTGGCCGGCGATCCACGCCGACCGCTGGGTGAGCAGTGCTGGCCACCTGCATGTCGATGGCCGTGCGGGCCATGCGCTCCCGGGCGATCGGCGACGTCGATGACCCCCGACTCGACGGCCCAGTCGTGGAAGTGGCGCAGCAGCGGCACCGCGGCGTTGGTCCCGCCCATCACCCCCCGCTCGAAGGCCAGCGCCACCGTCATGGTGTCACTTGGAGAATCCTAAACTAATAGACACTTTCTGTCTAAGTGTTCTGTCGTGGCTCGCGCGCCTGAGCGAAGTCCTGCACCCAGCCCGCCATCAAGCCGTACACGGACTCCATGGCATCGCGTGCGGCGGCATCATCACCAATGGGCTCGTAGTCGATGTCCCAGACCAAGACTGATTCCTCGGCGGCATCCGCGCTCTCGAACACCGTGTTCACCGCCACAAAGCGGCTGACCGGCATCGGATTGTTGGCGATCTCATACGACAGCGCGCGCTCGTCGGGCTTGATCCAGAGGAGGGTCTCGATGACCGGCCTCTCAGTGCTCGCGGCGATGAACCGCCGCATGCCGGGCCCTTCGCCCTCGACCCTGACATCGCTGGGTCCGGGGATCCAGTCGACGTTGCCGAAGTCGGCGAGAACGGCCCAAACCGCGTCCGGAGGTGCAGCGAGTCGCTTGGTGACCGTGAATGTTGGCATTCGCCGACCGTATCACCAGATGTGACAGTTGATCGACTAGTGTACTTATGTACTGCCGACGCGCGGAGGAGGGCGGATGGGCAACGACGCCGACGCTGAGGGCGAATTCGGGATCGATGAGGACTGGGTCCGCTATGAGCTTGTCGAACCGCACATCGCGCAGATCACCATCAACCGGCCCGAACGGCGCAACGCCATCCTGTCGCCCGGAATGCATCAACTCTTCAAGGACCGACTCGACCGCGCCGAAGACGACGACCAAGTCAAGGTCGTCATGCTGTTGGCCGAGGGCAAGGACTTCTGTAGCGGCGACGACGTGCGCCGACTCCCGGTGGAAGAGGCGGGACTGCGCAAGGGCGAGCGATTGCCGCAGACCGCTCGCCTGGGCAACGCCCGGCGCCTGCACCGGCACCTGACCAATTGGCTGGAGTTTCCGAAGACGGTGATCGCCGGCTGCCAGGGTGCCACGCTGGGCGCCGGAATGAATTTGGCCCTGGCCGCCGACATTCTGGTCGTCTCCGATGAAATGTACCTTGCCCGCCCTCAGGCGCGCATCGGGTTCGCCGGGTTCTCCACGGCCATGCCGCTCGCGCTGCTCAAGCTGGGACCCAACCGCGGCTACGAGGCGATGATCACCGGCCGCAAGGTGACCGCAAACGAGCTACGCGAGTGGGGGGTGGCCGCGTCGGTGGTGCCCGCCGAGCGACTCCGCGACGAAGCGTTGCGTTACGCCCGCGCAATCGCTCACCACTCGGCCGACGGCCTGATGGTGGGAAAGCACGCCTTGATCGCGTTCTGGCACGCCGTCGGGATGGCGCAGTTCGGCGACTGGGTTCCGATGGGCCACACGGTGTTCAGCAACCTCGTGTGGCGCGACGACGAGTTCAACTTCATGAAGGAACGCGGCGCCCGCGGCGGCCGGGAGGCGATGGCCGAGTTGGAGCGGCGATATTCGGAGTGGGGGTTCGAGTAGCAGCCCAGACTAACTAAACAGCTATACAGATACTGTATGGGTGTTCTGTATGCTCGTACTAGCGCGACGCCACGAGGAGCTGAATGACGATGGGTGTGTTAGACGGACGGACCGCGTTGGTGACGGGCGCCGGGCGGGGAATCGGCGCAGCGGTGGCCGAGGGCCTGGCCGCCGAGGGCGCGACGGTCCTGGTATCGGATGCCGGCGTCAGCGTCGACGGGACGGGACACGACTCCGGCCCAGCTGAAACGGTGGTGGCAGAGATTACGAGCCGCGGCGGCAAGGCATTCGCCGATACCACCGACATCACCGACTTCGCCGCATGCGCAGATCTCATCGGCCGCGCCGCCGAGACGCTTGGAGGCTTGGACGTCGTGGTGAATGCGGCGGGGATCCTTCGTGACGGCATGGTCTTCAAGATGAGCGAGCAGGACTGGGACGCAGTGGTGTCGGTGCACCTTAAAGGGACGTTCAACGTCACGCGCCACGCGGCTGCCTGGTGGCGCGAGAACCGGGGCGGGCAGTACCGGCTGATCACCTTCACATCGATGTCAGGCTTGCAGGGTGCACCAAGCCAACCGAACTACGCCGCGGCCAAGATGGGTATCGTCGGCTTGACGTTCTCGTGCGCCAACGCGCTGCGCAACTATGGGGTGCGCTGCAACGCTATCGCGCCGATCGCCGGAACCCGGATGACTCAGGGCATCAAGGGCGGTGGCAGCATGGATTACTCGGACGCCAACATTCGCCTGTCGCCGAAGAATTGTGTGCCGCCGGTCGTGTATTTGGCCAGCGAGCAGTCCGACTGGCTCAATCGGCGCGTCATTTTCGCCGGGAACGGCCGGATCAGCCTGATGTCCAATCCCGTCGTCGAACGGGAGATCGTGTCGGCATCGGGAACGTGGGACATCCCGACCGCGTTCGCCGAGATCGAGACATCGTTCAAGGAAGCGGTGTTGTATCCCAACATCTTCGACAAGCCACCGTCCAGCTGAGCCGACGAAGAGTGTGACAATGACCGAGCTTGCCACCGAGCGGGTGCCCCAAAAGTTTTGCTGCGGAGAAACTTTCGTACCCAAGAGTCGGTACATCGACCCAGAATTCCTACAGCTCGAGTTCGACAGACTGTTCGCCCAGGTGTGGCAACCCGCCTGTCGCGAAGAGGAAATTCCGGACGCGGGGTGCTTTTACGAGTACACGATCGGTCGGCAGTCCATCGCCGTGGTGCGCCAGAAAAACGGGAGCATAAAGGCATTCCACAACACCTGTGCACACCGGGGGATGAAAGTTATTCAAGGCAGCGGTTGCTCGCCCGAGAAGGAGTTGCGCTGCGCGTTTCACGGCTGGCGCTACGGGTTAGACGGCCGGTCGTCCTTCGTCCCGTGTCGTGACGAATTCGCTCCTCGCCCACGCGAGCATTGGGGCTTACGTCCGGTCGCTGTCGGCATGTGGGGTGGATGGGTGTTCGTGAGCATGGCGGAGAATCCACCCGATCTGCTCGAGTGGCTCGACCCGCTACCGACCGCGCTGGCGCCGTTTCGGTTGCAGGACATGCAATACCGCTGGCGCAAGCGCACATTTTTACCGGCCAACTGGAAGACCGTCATCGACGCCTTCATCGAGGGCTATCACACGCCAGGCACCCATCCGCAGACGATGCGATCGGCGGAAGGCCCGCGGCCGTCGGCAGAGCCCGCATCGCCGCAGGAGTATGTCTACGCCCCCTACACCCCGACCATTACATACAAGAACCACTCGCGGTTCGTCTACACACAACGCCCCGAGCACGCCGGCCGCGACAAGGGCCGCCAGGAACAGGCGGCTCGACCGGAGGTGTTCGCGAATTCGATGAAGTACCAATACCTTGAAGTCGGATCGCTGGTCACCGAACGTGACTACCGCGCCGCGCAGAAGCTGGCCGCGATGGAGCCAGGCGATACCCCACCGTTTGTTCTGTACCACCAGATGTGCGAGGAACTCGCACGTGCCGAAGGCGTTGACTTCCCACAGATGTCGATGGAGCAGTACTTCGCCGGGAACGGCGACTGGCACGTGTTTCCCACTATGGTCATCCTGGTCGAGAAGTCCTGTCTGCTGGGATACCGCATGCTGCCCGACCCGGATGACCCGAATCGGTGCACGTTCGAGATGTTTTCTCTTGAGCATTTTGCGCCGGGCGAGGTGCCCGAGACGCAATGGCAGGTCTTCGAGCGGTGGCAGGACCACGACGGCTGGGGTGAGCTGCCGTCACAGGACCTGAGAAACATTAGCGCCATCCACGCCGGCATGCACTCGGCCGGGTTTGACGGGCTTTGGCTCAACACCGCGCAAGAGATGTCAATTCGCAACGAGCATGCGATTGCCGACAGGTTTCTTTTCGGCTCCGACGAGAACGACCATGTTGGTCATCGCGATCAGAAGGGCGGTTTGTCCGCGTCAGCATCGGAGAAAGGATAGAAGTTTTCGTCGGCGGCTGTGGCGTAGACAGCGTCGCCACCCCAGTACGGCTTCCCCGCTCCTCCACTGGCAGACTGCAGATCTCGTCGCGGCGGCAGCGGTCGGGTCCGCATCCGACGACCCAGATCGCCTCCCACCCCTCGTCGATGGTATCGCGGAGGTAGATCTCATCGAGGTACTGGCATGCGAAGGTGAGGTCATACTTGCCCTCCCAAGATTGAGCGACCTGCTCCGGTCCGCCCGGATCGCGGACGAACAGGACGTGATAGTGGCCTGCGGTACGGGTCTTGTAATCGCAGCAAGGGATATTTCCGCGGCCGTCCCATATGAGCTTGACCAGTGCGGGATTGGAGAAGTCCAGCTTAACAGTGCGGTTTACCAATAGCGCCAAGGTGATAAGCACGAATTCGTTGCTGCCAGTCGCGATAACGGGCAGCGCCGCTAATCTCTTGTCGCCCCGATAATGCGCCAGCTCCTCTCCGGTGAGTTCGTCGTTACCGTCGAGGTTGACGCCCGCCCAGGCGAGGTGCCCGACGAGTTGGCTGATCGTGACAGCGCCGCGTGCCCAGATGCTCGATCCCGTTTTCCCGGCAGATCGCATCAAAGAGCACCTCGACCACCGGGTGGTTAAACCGACCGGTGAATACCTTGCCGTTATCGGTCAAGATCTGCTCGGGCGCCCCATAGGTGGCCAGTGCGCCGCGCAAACCATCACAGACCGCCCGGGTGCGTTCTCGAGCCATCAGCCGCGCACACACGCACATCCAGGAGTGATCATCGATCCCGGTCAACGCCTAGCACTGGTGCCATCAGCTCTACCGCACCTATCATGCCGTCGACCGGCTGCTCTACATGGGCATCAGCGGCGATCTGTGGAAACACATCGAACACCAGGCTGGGCCTAGGAGGTCCGTGCGACAACCGGAGTCAGGGCGGTGAACCGAGAGCAGCGCCGCGAGTGGCGTCGATATGTTTTCAGCTGCGGCAGG
>CAVXYJ010000009.1:0-95949 GCA_963765845.1 uncultured Actinomycetota bacterium | reverse complement strand
TAAATGATATTTTCCCCGGGCAAATAATATCTGGATGAAACTTGAAAGATGCAACCCGGGCGGGAGCATAAAGGACCGTATCGCACTGGCCATGGTAGCGGATGCGGAACGGAGCGGGGCGCTGAAGAGCGGGGCTACCATTGTGGAACCCACTTCGGGAAACACGGGGATCGGACTGGCCATGGTCGCTGCCGTAAAGGGATACAGGATCATCCTGGTGATGCCCGAATCCATGTCCATGGAGACGGCCGCGGACTCGAGCCCGTGCTGTCCACCCTGGCGGTCTTCCGGATCTCCGTGGCGGCCGCCGCGGTGGGGCTCGCCCAAGTAGCCCTGGAGGAGGCCACGCGCCACGCACGGACGCGTGAGCAGTTCGGGCGTCCGCTGCTGAAACTCGGGCCGGTTGCGGGCCTGCTCGCCGACGCGTGGGCGGAGGTGGAGTCGACTCGACTCCTGACCTACCGCGTCGCCGAGCTCGCCCGCGAGGACCCCCGCGCACACCTCGAACACTCGTCTTTGGCCAAGCTCGCGGCCACCGAAGCGTGCAGCCGAGTTGTCGACCGCTGCGTGCAGGTCAGCGGCCGCTGGGGGTTGATACGAGACTCCCGCCTGGAACGATGCCACCGGCAGGCCCGACCCATGCGCATCTACGAAGGCGCCAGCGAGGTCCTGCGGCTCGGGATCGCCCGCCAGCTCGCGGCCGAGGTGAGCTGACATGGACTTGCAGCTGAACGATTCGGTGGCCATCGTCACAGGCGCCAGCCGCGGACTGGGCCGCGCGATCGTCGAAGGGTTCCTCGACGAGGGGATGCGCGTGGTGGTCGCCGCCCGATCGGCGCAGGAGCTGGAGAAGATCGCTGCCATGGCCCCGGACCGGGTCCTCGCCGTGCCTTGCGACATGACCCGCGAGGAGCAGGTCCGCAGCCTGGTCCCGCGCGCCTTGGAGCACTTCGGTCAGATCGACGTCATCGTGAACAACGCGGGTATCGCGCCCGCAGGCTCCTTCGACTCGATGCCGCTCGCGGAATGGCGACGAATCTTCGAGGTAAACGTCTTCGGCCCGGTGGCTCTGGTGCAAAGCGCGGCCGAGCACATGCGGCAACGCGGCGGCGGCAAGGTTATCAACATCGGCTCGCTGTCATCGCTGCGCGGCAAACCGATCCTGGCCGCGTACTCGGCCTCCAAAGGTGCCCTGCTGCGACTGACCGAGGCTCTGTCGGCGGAATGGGCACGGCACGGAATCCAGGTGACCATGATCGCTCCCGGCGGGTTCGCCACGGAAGCGCAGCAAGCCGTCCTTGACGATCCCGACCTGCTCGCCCGAAGGGTGCGCAAGATCCCGCAGGGCCGGATGGGATCACCCTCCGAAGTCGTCGGCCTGGCCTGCTACCTCGCCTCGCCGCTTTCCGGCTTCGTGACCGGCAGTTGCTACACCATCGACGGCGGGGAGCTGGCAAAGCTTTGATCATCGATCTGCACAACCACGTCTGGCCGGATGCCGTCGCACCCCGAGCCCTCGGTGCCGGCATCCCGGACATGCCGCTCTTCGGCGACGGCACCGTGTCCGGACTCGCCGCGGCCCAGCAGGAGGCGGGTGTCGACCGATCTGTCTGCCTCGCCGTCGCCAACTCGGCCGGGGCCGTCGCCAAGGCCAACGCCTTCATCGGCTCGCTGGATCGCTCGCGCTTCATCCCGTTCGGAACGGTGCACCCGGACCTGCCACCGGATGACAATCTGGCAGCGCTACGGTCGGCCGGGGTCTGCGGTGTGAAGATCCACCCGGTTTTCCAGGGCTTCGCACTCGATGATCCGCGGTTGCTTGCCCTTCTCGAGGCACTGGCGGGCGAGTTCCCGGTCATCGTGCACGTGGGCGCCGGCGGTGGTTCCGACGGCAGCACGGCGAAACCCGCAATGGTGCGCGGCTGGGTACAGGCGGTGCCGAAACTCGAGCTGATCGCCTGCCACTTCGGCGGTTATCACCATTGGGAGGAAGCGGCGGAACAGTTGCAGGGTCTGCCGATCTACCTCGACACGTCGTGGCCTCCATCGGTTTCCACGCTGGATCCGGCAACAGTGCGGGCGGCGATCCGCCGCCACGGAGCGGATCGCGTCCTGTTCGCCTCCGACTGGCCCACCGCGTCGCCACGGGCCGAGATCGCGGCTATCCGCGCGCTCGGGCTGCCAGAGCAGGAAACCGAGCTCGTCCTCGGCGGCAATGCTGCCAGGATCTTGCGGCTCTGATGCGGCGGCGCACACCGGCCGCGACCCGCGCGCCCATGCAGCGAGGCAGCCGTCAGAGCCGCTCGATGATCGTGCCGTTGGCCATGCCGCTTCCCTCACACATCGTCTGCAGCCCGTAGCGTCCGCCGGTGGTCTCCAGATAGTTGAGCATCGTGGTCATGAGGCGCACGCCGGACGCCCCGAGCGGATGTCCCAGTGCGATGGCGCCACCCCACGGGTTGAGCTTCTCGTCCGGGATGCCGAGCTCGGCCTGCCACGCGAGTGGCACGGGCGCGAAAGCCTCATTCACCTCGGCCACATCGATGTCAGAAGGCGTGAGGCCCGCTCGTTTGAGGACCATCTCACTCGCCTTGATGGGACCGGTGAGCATCATGATCGGATCCTCACCGCAAACGGAGAATGCGCTGAACCGGGCCCGGGGACGCAGGCCCATCTCCCGCGCCAGATCGGCGTTCATCACCAGCATGGCCCCCGCCGCGTCCGACAGCTGCGACGAATTGCCCGGCGTGATCTTCCAGTCGATCTCGGGGAAGCGTGCCTCGGCGGCGTCGGTGCGGAAGGACGGTTTCAATGCGGCCAGCCGCTCGACCGTCGTGCCGGGGCGGATGGTCTCGTCAGCGGAAAGGAACCGTTCCTCACCGTCGACGCTCGTGGCGACAGGAAGGATCTCGTTGTCGAACAGGCCCTCCGCCGCGGCGCGTGCCGCTCGCTCGTGCGAGCGCGCCGAGTACTCGTCGAGCTGCTGGCGCGACAACCCCCATTTCGCCGCGACCAGCTCCGCTGCGACGCCCTGCGACACCAGACCGGGCGCATACCGCGCCTCTGCGGAGGGGCCGTGAGCGTCCTGCCCCATGCGCGCAGAGCCCATGGGGACGCGGCTCATCGACTCGACTCCGGCCACGACCGCGATGTCGTAGGCGCCGGCCATGATCCCCTGAGCGGCGAAGTGAGCGGCCTGCTGGCTCGAACCGCACCGGCGGTCAATCGTCGTGGCCGGCACCGACTCCGGCAACCCCGCGCCGAGCCACGCCAGTCGGCCGGGACACGCTGCCTGCTCTCCCGCCTGGCTGACGCAGCCGACGAGCACGTCATCGACCAGCACCGGGTCGATGCCGACCCGGTCGATCAGTCCTCTGAGGCTGGCGGCCAGCAATTCGACGGCGTGGACGCCGGAAAGCGAGCCCCCCACCTTGCCCTTACCCACCGGTGTGCGAACGGCGTCGATGATGACCGCGTCAGCCATACCCTTTGTGTTCAGTCCCATAATCCATGATAACTGTCCACTGGAATTGAGAACCGCTGGCGACCATGGCGTCAGTCACGATGCTAGGAGCCAGCGGCTGAGGGGGGCGGCAACGTCTCGACGTCGAGATCGCCGTCGGCGTACTGCTTGCGCAGGACCTTCTTGTCGAACTTGCCGACCGAGGTCTTGGGCACCTCGTCGATGAAGGTCCAGCGCTCGGGCAGCTGCCAGCGCGCGAGGTGCTGGCTGAGCCGCTCACGTAACTGCTCGGCGCTGATGTCTGACCCGGGATCGCGGACCACGCGGCCAGCGGACGCTCGGCCCACCGCTCGTCCGGGACGGCGATGACAGCTGCCTCCAGCACGCCCTCGGCGTGCCATCAGCGTGTTCTCCAGATCAACGCTGCTGATCCACTCGCCGCCGGACTTGATGACGTCCTTGGAGCGGTCCGTAATCTGCATGAAACCCTTGCCGTCGAGCGTGCCGACGTCGCCGGTGCGCAGCCACCCGTCCGGGCTGAAGCGCTCGGGATCGTCGCCCAGGTAATAGGCGCCCGTCACCCAAGGGCCGCGGACCTCGAACTCCCCCACCGCCTCGCCGTCCGCCGGTAGCAGCCCTCCGGCGTCATCCACGATCCGGCATTCGACACCGGAGAAGACCCGGCCGGTGCGCGCGCGGTACGCCCACTCCTCGTCCCCGGTCACACCGGCGGGCGCATGGGCGACGGCGGCGAGCGGGCTGGTCTCGGTCATGCCCCAGGCCTGGACGACGCGAACGCCGAGCTGCTCCTGAAAGCCCTTCATCAGCGAGAGCGGGACGGCCGAGCCGCCGCAGATCACCGTGCGCAGGAACGAGAGGTCGGTCTTGTTCTCGACCGCATGCCGCAGCACTGCCGACCACATCGTCGGCACGCCGGCGACGATGGTCGGGCGCTGCGCGGTCATCAGCGGGCAGAGGTACTCGGCCTGCAGGTACCGGTCCGGCATGATCATGTCGGCGCCGGCCATCCACGCCGCGTACGCCAGCCCCCAGGCGTTCGCGTGAAACATCGGGACGACCGGTAGCACCCGGTCCTGCTCGCCGACACCGAACGCACTGCCCATGCAGGCGGCCATCGAGTGCAGGTAGACCGAGCGATGCGAGTAGACGACGCCCTTCGGGTTGCCGGTGGTGCCGCTCGTGTAGCACATGGCCGCGGCGGAGCGTTCGTCAAGATCGGTGCGCCAGTCGAAGGTGGTGGGCTGGCTGCCCACGACGTCCTCGTAGCGCGAGATCGTCGGGCCCATGCCTTCGAGCTCAGCCCCATCGCCCCCGTGCACCAGCACGTGCTCGACCGTCTTCATCTCCGGAAGTGCCTTAGCCAGCAGCGGGACGATCGAGCCGTCGACGATGATCACCCGGTCCTCGGCGTGGTTGGCCACGTAGACCACCTGCTCGGGAAAGAGCCGGACGTTCAGCGTGTGCAACACCGCGCCCATGCCCGGAATCGCCAGGTAGCTCACCAGATGCTCGGCGTTGTTCCACTGGAACGTCGCCACCCGGTCACCGTCGCGAATCCCGAGGCCGGTCAGCGCGTTCGCCAGCTGCGCCGCCTGCTCCCCCACCTCACGGAACGTCGCCTCCCGGCTGCCTTCGCCGGTACACGTGACCACCTTGCTCGTACCGAAGTTCGCCAGCCCGTGGCGCAGCAGGAAACCGAGGGTCAGCGGGACGTCCTGCATGGTGCTCTGCATGTCCGCACTATTCCCCACTGGCGCCGTTACCGCACCCGTTTGCGTCAGGCCGGCGGCTTCGGGACGAAGTCGATGCCGGCTTCCTTGCGCTGGGCGGCGGTGATCGGGGTCGGCGCGCCGGTGAGCGGATCGCCGCCGCTGGCCGTCTTGGGGAACGCGATCACGTCGCGGATCGAACCGGCGGACGCGGCGAGCATGCAGATCCGGTCCCAGCCGAAGGCGATCCCGCCGTGCGGCGGCGGCCCGAAGCGGAACGCGTCGAGCAGGAAGCCGAACTGCGCGCGCGCCTCCTCCTCGCCCAGCCCGAGCACGGCAAATACCTTCTGCTGCAGCTCGCGCTCGTGGATACGCAGCGAGCCCCCGCCGATCTCACTCCCGTTCAGCACCACGTCGTACGCGACCGCGAGCGCCTCGCCGGGACGCTCGGTGAGGATCGCCTCGTCTTCGGCGCGGGGGCGGGTGAACGGATGGTGTACCGACGTCCATCCGTTGCCGTCCCCGGACGGTTCGAACATCGGTGCGTCGGTCACCCAGAGGAAGTTCCAGCCGCCCTCGGGCAGCACACCCCGGTCGCGGGCGGCGGCCAGGCGTAGTGCGCCCAGGGCTTCGAGGGTCGCTGCCCGGGGCCCGGCCTGGAAGAAGATCGCGTCACCGGGCGCCGCCCCGGTAGCGGCCGCCAACCCCTGCAGCTCCTTCTCGTGCAGGTTCTTCGAGATCCCGCCGCCGGGGTCGCCCTGGTTGTCGACCAGCACATAGGCGACGCCCTTGCCGCCCCGGCTGCGCGACCACTCGTTCCAGCCGTCGAGCTCGCGCCGGCTGTACGCGCCGCCGCCCGGCACCACGACGGCGCCGACATGCTCCGAGCTGGCGAAGATCTTGAAGCCGGTGCCCTCGAAGTAGCTCGTGAGGTCGACCAGCTCCATGGCGAACCGGGTGTCGGGCTTGTCGGAGCCGTAGCGGCGCGTCGCCTCGGCGTAGGTCATGCGCGGGAACGGGGTGGAGAGCTCGACACCGAGCACGTCGCCCCAGATCGCCGTCAGGATCTGCTCGCCCAGCTCGATGATGTCGTCCTGCTCGCAGAACGACATCTCGATGTCCAGCTGGGTGAATTCGGGCTGGCGGTCGGCGCGGAAGTCCTCGTCACGAAAGCACCGGGCGAACTGGTAGTAGCGCTCGAGTCCGCCGACCATCAGCAGCTGCTTGAACAGCTGAGGCGACTGCGGCAGGGCGTACCAGTGACCGGGTTGCAGCCGGACGGGGACGAGGAAGTCGCGGGCGCCTTCGGGGGTCGAACGCGTCAGGTACGGGGTCTCCACGTCGAGGAAGCCGTGCGCGTCCATCACCCGCCGCGCCGCCGAGGTGATACGCGAGCGCAGCCTGAGGGCGTCGGCCACCGGCTCGCGGCGCAGGTCGAGATAGCGATACTGCAGCCGCCGCTCCTCGCTGATGTCGGGCGCGTGCGCGTCGAGCGGGAACGGCAGCGGATCGCTGGTGGACAGGATCTCGTACGAGCCGACCGTCACCTCGATCTCGCCGGTCACCAGGTCCGGGTTCGCGTTGCCCTCGGGCCGCCGGCTCACCTCGCCGACGACGCGCAGGCAGAACTCGCTACGCAGCTCGCCGCCGGTGCCCTCGCGCAGCACGCACTGCACGACGCCGGACGCGTCACGCAGGTCGATGAAGACGACGCCCCCATGATCGCGCCGGGACGCCACCCAGCCGGCAAGCACGACGGTGCCTGCGCCCGCGTCGCCCGCGCGCAAGCGTCCCGCCTCGTGAGTGCGGATCACCGAACCAGCTCCTCGATCAACGATTTCAGGGGGACCGCACGCTGCTCGCCGCTCGCCAGATCCTTGACCTGGGCGACGTCCGCGGCGAGGTCGCGATCACCGATGACGACAGCGGTGTGGGCGCCGGAACGATCCGCGGCCTTCATGGCGCCGCCGAGCTTGCGGTCGCCGTACGCGAGATCGGCGGCGACCCGTTCGGCGCGCAGGCTGTTCACCAACTGGACGCCGAACCGCTTTGCCTCCGGCCCGATCGCGACGACGAAGACGCTCACCCGTGGCAGCGGGTCAGGCAAGGCGCCTTCGGCCGTCAGAGCGAGCATGATCCGCTCCATGCCCAGCGCCCAGCCGATGCCGGGCAGCGGCGGACCGCCGACCGATTCCGACAGCCCGTCGTAGCGTCCGCCGCCACCGACCGCGCTCTGCGCGCCGAGCCCCGAGTGCTGCCACTCGAAGGTCGTGCGCCGGTAATAGTCCAGCCCCCGCACCAGGCGCGGCGCCTCGGTCCAGCTCACCCCGATGTCGCTCAGGTGCAGGCGGACGGCGTCGTAGTGGGCCTGGCAGTCGGCGCAGAGGGCGTCGGCCATCAGGGGAGCGCCGGCGACCATCGCGATGACCTCGGGACGCTTGTCGTCCAGGACGCGCAGCGGGTTGCGCAAGGCGCGGCTGCGGGTCTGCTCGTCGGGTAGCGGGAGGGAGCGCAGGAACGCCCGCAGCTTCTCGGTGTACGCCGGCCGGCACTGCGGATCGCCGAGGCTCGTCATGAGCAGCTCGACGTGTTCCAGGCCGATCCCGCGGAACGCATGCGCCCCCAGGGCGACGACCTCCGCGTCGAGGGCGGGGTCGTCGGCGCCGAGCGCCTCGACGTCGAGCTGCTGGAACTGGCGGAAGCGTCCCGACTGCGGCTGCTCGTAGCGGAACATCGGGCCCGCGTACCAGACTTTCAGCGGTAGCTGACCCTGCCCGAGCCGGTGCTCAGCAACGGCCCGCACGATGCTTGCGGTCGCTTCGGGGCGCAGCGTGAGCGAGCGGTCACCCTTGTCGCGGAAGGTGTACATCTCCTTGGTCACGACATCGGTGGACTCCCCGACGCCACGCTCGAACAGAGCGGTGTCCTCGAACATCGGGGTCTCGATGTAGCTGTAACCGGCCATCCGGGCGGGCTCGAGCAACCGGTGACGGACCTCGAGCCAACGCGCGGAATCGGCCGGGAGCACGTCGTAGGTGCCTTTGGGCGCGGCGAAAGCAGGGCTCACGACGGTGCGCCGCTAAAGGCCGCGGGTAACGGGCGGCGACGCGGGAGCGACCTGTCCACTCCGCGCGATCTCAGCGAGGAACGGGTTGGTCGCCCGCTCGAGCCCCACGGTGGTGTCGTCCAGGTGCCCGCAGTGCACGCGGGTCTCGTCGGGCAGCGGCAGCACGGTACGCGCGAGCGAGCCCAGCAGCTGCTCGTACGAGCCGCCCGGCAGGTCGGTGCGCCCGATCGACCCGCGAAAGAGCAGATCGCCGGAGAACAAGCGGTCCTGCGAGCGGAAGGTCACCGACCCGGGGGTGTGGCCGGGGGTGTGGTCGACCGCCACCTCCAGCCCCGCGAGCTGCAGGGTCTCGCCGTCAGTCAGCACGCGCACGTCGTCGGGCTCGCCGAAATTGAGCCGGCCGAAGATCGGGGTGCCGGCGGGCAGGCCGAATGCCGAGGCCGGGTCGGCCATCATCAGCCGGTCGTCAGGGTGGATGAGCGCCGGCACGCCGTGCGATCCGCACACCGGGACGACCGCGAAGACGTGGTCGAGATGGCCGTGAGTGAGCAGCACGGCGGCGGCTTTCAGCCCGTTCTCGCGAATGACGGTGTCGACAGCGTCCTCGACCCCGACCCCTGGGTCGATGATGAGGCATTCCTCGCCAGGCGCGGGCGCGACGACGAAGCAGTTCGTCTCGAAAGCTCGGGCGACGATTCGGCGGACCAGCACGTCGCCGAGGCTACCGGGACACCAGGAGCCGCGCAGCCCACGGTCAGGGAGCACACACGTTTGCGTGATTGCATTCCCCCGGGAGAAACCGTCCAAAGTCAGCGGCCCCGGGTCACCCGGTCGGCCCCGAACTGCACGAAAGGCCGTTCCCGTGCCCTCCACCCGCCAACAGCAACTCGCCCGCGCCCGGGCCGCCCGCCGGGCCCACCGCCAGAAGGAGCGGGCCCGGCGCCGGCGACTGGTGGCCGGCGTGCTGGCAGCCGTGCTGGTCCTCGCCGCGGTTGGCGTCGGGCTCGCCGTGGCGTTCACCGGCAACGGCAACACAAGCTCCGTGACGGCCTCCCAGCCCAGCACATCCGCCAGCCCGGCGGTCTCGGCCACCCCCACCCCGACCACGAGCGCCATCACGACCACCGCCTGCGGCGCCGCGAAGCCGACGCTCGTCCCGGCGACGCGCACCTTCAAGGCCGAGCCCAAGCTGACGATCAACACCGCGGCTACCTACACCATGACGCTCGACACCTCATGCGGGCCCATCACGGTCACGCTGGAAGCGGCGAAGGCCCCGCACACCGTCAACCTGCTGGCGTTTCTTGCCAACGAGCACTTCTACGACGGCACCCGCTGCCACCGCTCGACCGACGCCGCATCGCTGACCGTGCTGCAGTGCGGCGACCCGACGGGCACCGGATCAGGGCAGATCGGCTTCTCGATCGCCCAGGAGAACCTCACGGGCGCGACCTACACCCGCGGCACGTTCGCGATGGCCAACACCGGCGCCCCGAAGTCGACCGAGAGCCAGTTCTTTCTTGTCGACAAGGACAGCCAGCTTCCGCCGAACTACACCGTCGCCGGCCACATCACTGCCGGGCTCCCCGTCCTGGACAAGATCCTGGCGCTGGGCAACGACGGGTCGAACGGTGCCGGCGACGGCGCGCCGAAGCAGAACGTCTACCTGAACAAGGTGACCGTCACGAAGTCCTGAACGGCTACAGCTTTCGGCTGGGGCCGCCGACGCGCTCGAGCAGGTGGTCTCGGCGGCGAGCGAGCAGGTCGGCGGTGGCGGCGGAGGACGCCGGCCCAGGAACGGCCTGCCGCACCTGCGCGTGCACCATGGCATGCGGCATTCCGCTGGCCGCCGCCACCCGGGCCACCAGCGCGTTGACCTCGCGGCGCAGCGCCCCCGCGTCCTGCCAGCTCACCTGCGAGTGATCGGCCTGCGGCTGGTCGGTGCGCGCGGCGCGAAGCCGCTTGTGCAGTTCCTGGTCGCGCCGGGCCAGCAGCGTCGCCGTCTGCTCGGGGGTGAGCAGGCCTGGCAGGCCGCCGTCGTCGAGGTCGTCCACCGGCGGATCGGCGGCGACCGAGTCCGCCGTGACGGCACGACCGCCGGCGAGCACGTGGGCGAACGACGCCTCGGCGTCGATCGCCTCCCACTCGTTGAGGCCGGTCAGGCGTTCCACCTCGCCTTCGAGCGCGTCGAACTCCCCCGGCTCGTCGACCGAACGAAGCCGCACCACGCGATCGCGCTCGGATTCCAGGTCGGCGGCGAGCGTCAGCAGCGGCCGGACGGCAGGGAGGTAGACGGTGGCGGTCTCCCCGGGCCGGCGGGCACGCACCACGCGTCCGACGGCCTGGGCAAAGAACAGCGGGGTGCGGTAGGACGTCAGCCACGCCAGGCAGGCCGCCCGCGGGATGTCGACGCCCTCCGAGATCATGCGCACGCAGACGGCAAGACGAGCCGAGGACTTCGAGAACTCCGCGATCTTGGCGGATGCCTTCGGATCGTCGGAGGTGATGAGGTAGGGCTTCTCACCGGTGACGTCCTTGGCGATCTTGGCGTAGGCGCGCGCCGCCTCCTGGTCACTGGCCAGCACCAGCCCGGCGGCGTCCGCCATCCCCCGCTGGCGCAGCTGGGTCACCCGGTCGTCCATCGCGGCAATCACGTGCGGCACCCACCGGCCGCCGGGGTCGAGCGCCGTGCGCCAGGCCTGGGCTTCCATCGCGGCCGTCAGCGGCTCGGAGAGCGAGGCCGCCACCACGTCACCGGCGCTCGTACGCCACCTCGACGTCCCGGTGTAGGCGGCGAAGACGACTGGGCGCACGACCCCGTCGCCGAGCGCCTGCCGGTAGCCGTAGGAGAAGTCAGGGACCGAACGCAGGCCGGGTAGCCCGTCGTCCGTCGGGGCATTCTCGTAGCGGACGAATGGGATCCGCTCGTCGGCCCGCGAGCGAAACGGGGTCCCGGTGAGGCACAGCCGCCTGCGGGCGGGCTCGAAAGCCTCGGCCGCAGCTTCACCCCACGACAACCCGTCACCGGCGTGGTGCACCTCATCGAGGATGGCGAGCGTGCGCCGCGCCTCCACCCGGCGGCGATGCAGCAGGGGCTTCTGCGCGACCTGGGCGTACGTCGTGACGTAGCCGGCGACGTCGGCGCGCACCGGGCCCACCGAGTTCGGCAGGTTGGCGTCAAGCGCCAGCCCAGCCGCGGCAGCGGCCTGCGCCCACTGGTTACGCAGGTGATCGGTCGGGCAGACGACCACGACCCGGTCGATGTGCCGGGAGGCCACCAGATCAGCGGCGACGGTCAGCGCAAAGGACGTCTTCCCAGCACCGGGGGTGGCGTGCAGCAGGTAATCGGCGGGGCCGGCGGCGCAGTAGGCGGCAAGCGCGGCCGACTGCCAGGCGCGCAGCCGCCGGCCTCCGAGCGGCAATTCGGGTAGGGCGTTGGCGGCGGACACCGCACCCAACCTAGGAGCCGCGCCGCGACACGCCCGCACGTGACACGCGGGGGGTTTGAGCCATATGCCGGAGGCCTGAAGGCAGCTCTGCCGGGTTCGATGCCGGCAGGGCTGGACCGGCGGAAGGCCTGCAACTCGGCACCGTCCGTGGCCGCGTCCCGCCCGGCACACGAGGTTCCCGCGGAGTAGCCTTCCTTGCCGTGACGCAGCAGAACGAGTCCTTTGTCGAACCGAGTCGCGACGAGATCCCGGCCATCAGCCGCGGCCACGTCGCCGCGATGGAAGCTTCCGACGACGACGCCGTCTGGGTGATCGCCGGCATGCACCACGTCGTGCTGCGCACCATCGGCCGCCGGTCGGGCAAGGAGCACAAGGTCGCGCTACCTTTCTGGGCCGACCCCAACGGCCAGCCGGTCGTCGTCGGCTCGTTCTCCGGCGCCCCGCAGCACCCGTCGTGGTACCTGAACCTCACCGACCGGAAAGCCAACCCGGAGGTGCTCGTGCGCCGTCAGGGGCAGCTGTACTGGTCCAAGCCGGAGATTTTGGACGGCGAGGAGTACGCGACCGTCTGGGCCGGGCTCACGGCCGACCGTGAGTACTACAACGACTACCAGTCCCGCACCGACCGCCGGCTGCCACTCGTGCGGCTGCCGGCCTCACGCCCGGCCTGAACTGCCAGAAGTTTGGGGAAAAGTACGCCGAGGCCTCCGCTGAGCGTGCATTTCCCTAAGTTCTTGGTCGGCCGAACCTACAGGTAGAGACCGGTTCCTTCGGTCGAGAGCCGCTCGGCGGCGATGGCATGCAGATCCCGCTCGCGCAGCAGCGTGTAGCTCACCCCGTGCAGTTCGACCTCGGCCTTGTCCTCCGGGTCGAAAAGCACCCGGTCTCCGAGCTTCACACTGCGCGCGCTCGTGCCGACACCGACAACCTCACCCCAGGACAACCGCTTACCCAGCGCGGCCGTCGCGGGGATCACGATGCCCGCTCCGGAGCGCCGCTCCCCCGCCTCCTTGTCCAGCTTCACCAGCACGCGGTCGTGCAACATCTGGATGGGGAGGCTGCCGTTCGAGTCGCTCACCTCTGCGAAGTTAGTGGAGCTCAGGGCGACGTGCCCTCGGGCTCGAGGTCGAGCGCGATCGAATTCATGCAGTAGCGCTGACCGGTGGGGGCCGGACCGTCGTCGAAGACGTGGCCCAGGTGGCTGCCGCAACGGGCGCAACGCACTTCGGTGCGCACCATCCCGTGGCTGCGGTCCTCGACCAGTTCGAGGGACTCGCTCGTCATCGGCTCGTAGAAACTCGGCCAGCCCGAGCCCGAATCGAACTTGCTGCTGCTGGAGAACAACGATGCCCCGCAGGCGCCGCAACGATAGACACCTGCGGTCTTGTCGTGGGTGTACTTGCCGGTGAAGGGCGGCTCTGTCGCGGCTTGCCGGAGCACGGCGAAACGGTCGGGTCCGAGATTGTTACGCCACTCCTCGTCGGACGCGGTCACCTCATAGGGCATGGTCGGCACTCCTCGGGTTGGCGTGGGCTGGGCCAGGGGCGGGTCAGTTGGAGGCGGACAGCACGCGGTAGCAGTCGTAGACACCTTCGATGCCGCGCACCGCGCCGAGCAGGTGGCCGAGGTGTTTGGTCTCACCCATTTCAAACGTGAACCGGCTGACGGCGACCCGGTCGCGGGTGGTCGTGACGGACGCGGAGAGGATGTTCACGTGGTGGTCTGAGAGCACGCGGGTGACGTCCGAGAGCAGTCGGGTCCGGTCGAGCGCCTCCACCTGGATGGCCACCAGGAAGAGGGACGCGGACGACGGCGCCCACTCGACCTCGACGATCCGGTCGCCGCCGCTGGTGAGCGCGTTGACATTCGGACAGTCGCGCGCGGTGGACCGAAACGCCGTTGCCCCGCGTGACGAAACCGAGAATCGGATCGCCGGGCATGGGTGTGCAACAGCGCGCGAGCTTCACCCAGACATCACTCGCGCCCTTGACGATGACGCCCGGATCGGCGCTCGGCAGGTTGCGCTTGGTACTCGGGACCGTCGTTTCCGCGATGTCCTCGACGGCTCCCTCCGGCCCGCCGAAGGACTGCACGAGCCGGTGGACGACGGCCTGCGCGCTGACGTGGCTCTCACCGACAGCGGCGTACAGCGAGGAAACATCGCTGTAGCGCATCTCCTTCGCCAGCGTGGTCATCGCATCACCGCTGAGCAGCCGCTGCAGCGGCAGCCCTTGCTTGCGCATGGCCCGCAAGATCGCGTCGCGGCCTGTCTCGATCGCGTCCTCGCGGCGCTCCTTGGCGAACCACTGGCGGATCTTGCTGCGCGCCCGGCCGGAGCGGACGAACGTCATCCAGTCGCGGCTCGGGCCGGCGGTCGGCGACTTGGACGTGAAGATCTCGACGGTGTCACCGTTGTCGAGCGGGCTCTCCAGCGGCACGAGCCGGCCGTTGACGCGCGCCCCGATACATCGGTGGCCGACCTCGGTGTGCACGGCGTAGGCGTAGTCGACCGGTGTGGACCCCGAAGGCAGGCTGACGACGTCGCCCTTGGGCGTGAAGACGAAGACCTCGCTGCCCTGCAGGTCGAAACGCAGGCTGTCGAGGAACTCGCCCGGGTCGCTGGTCTCGCGCTGCCAGTCGAGCATCTGGCGCAGCCAGGCAAGCTGATCGCCCTTGTCGGGACGGTCGGCCGACAACCCGCTCGGACGGTTGACCTCCGACACCGGCTGATGGCCCCCGCGAGCGCCTTCCTTGTACTTCCAGTGCGCGGCGATGCCGTACTCGGCGCGGTGATGCATGGCATGCGTGCGGATCTGCAGCTCGACCGGCTTGCCCTCCGGGCCGATGACCGTGGTGTGCAGCGACTGGTACATGTTGAACTTGGGCATCGCGATGTAGTCCTTGAACCGGCCCGGAACAGGCTGCCAGTTCGCATGAATCGTGCCCAGGCTGGCGTAGCAATCGCGTACCGAATCGACCAGCACTCGCACGCCGACCAGGTCGTAGATATCGGCGAAGTCGCGCTCGCGGACGATCATCTTCTGGTAGATCGAGTAGTAGTGCTTGGGCCGGCCGCTGACCGATGACTTGATCTTGGCATCGCGCAGCTGGTTGGCGACCTGCGCCGTCACGGTCGACAGGTACGTGTCACGGCTCGGCTGCCGCTCGCTGACGAGACGGACGATCTCCTCGTAGCGCTTCGGGTAGAGCGTGGCGAACGCGAGGTCCTCGAGCTCCCACTTCACGGTGTTCATGCCCAGGCGGTGCGCCAGGGGCGCGTAGATCTCCAGCGTCTCGCGGGCCTTGCGCTCCTGCTTGTGGGGCGGCAGGAAGCGCAGCGTCCGCATGTTGTGCAAGCGGTCGGCAAGCTTGACGACCAGTACCCGCGGATCGCGGGCCATCGCCACGACCATCTTGCGAATGGTCTCGCTCTGGGCCGCGCGGGCCGCCTCGGCAGCGTCGGCGCGGTCAGGGGCCTTGACCCGGTCGAGCTTGGTGACCCCGTCGACGATGATCCCGACCAGCTCGCCGAACTGGCGCGTCACCCGCTCGAGGCCCACCTCGGTGTCCTCGACCGTGTCGTGCAACAGCGCGGCGGCCAGCGTGGGCGCGTCCATACCGAGATCGGCCAGGATGCCCGCCACAGCGAGGGGGTGCGTGATGTACGGATCGCCGGAACGACGGACCTGGCCCTCATGGGCCCGCTCGGCAAACTCGTAGGCCCGCTTGACCAAGCCGACTTCGGCCTTGGGATGTGCGGCCCGCAGCGCGCGCAGGATCGGCTCGACGGCCGCGGGCGAGGACGGGCGGCCGGGGGTGAGGCGCGCCAGCCGGTCACGTACCCGACGGTTGGCTGCGATGCCTTCATGGCCGAGGCGCGGGACGACGGGGGTCGCCTCTTCGCCAGGCTCCCGGCGCTCCGGCCGACGGACCAACGGAGGCAGGAAGGCCTCGAAATCGGCCGAGGACGGCTTCGTCGCTGACGCGGCTACGGGGCTCGTCGCTGACGCGACTACGGGGCCGGCGTCAACCTCCGCGTCGAACGCAGAATCGCCGGCCTCAAAAGGGTTAGCGGGCTCGGCGGACTCGACCGGCGGGGCAACGGGAGCCGCAGCGGGGCTCGAGCCATCGGTCACTCGTGGCTCCCTCCCAGGTCGCAGCGGCTATCGAGTCCTGACGGCCCCCAACTATTGCTGTATACACGGTAACCCCCGGGGCCTCGCCGGCGTTCCCTTGGTCGGTCTTGTGACGCCGGTGACAGCCGTGAGAACGCTCACGCCGACCCTGGTGGCCCGTCAGGCCAGTCAGACCACCAGCAGCGGGCAGATCGGAAGCGGCGCCAGCTGAGCTCGCCCCCCTAACGCTTCCAGTTCGAGCAGTACCGCCAAACCGCTGATCCGGGCACCGGCACGGCTGAGCAGGTCACGGGCGGCACGGGCGGTACCTCCGGTGGCCAGCACGTCATCGATGACCAGGACCCGGTCACCCGCCTGGACCGCATCACCCTGAATCTCCAGGGTGGCGGTGCCGTACTCGAGCGCGTAGTCCACCCGGTGGGTCTCACCGGGAAGCTTTCCGGCCTTGCGGATGGGCACGATGCCGAGCCCGGCCGCCACTGCCACGGGCGCCGCGAGCAGGAATCCGCGGGCCTCGATGCCCGCCACCTTGGTGACGTCGCCGCGCAGCGCCATCTCGGCCAGCGCGGCTACGACCACGCCGAGCCCGTGCGCGCTTCCGAGTACCGGGACGATGTCTTTGAACAGCACCCCCGGCACCGGAAAGTTCGCCACGTCGCGCGTCAGCCGGCGAAGCACGTCCTGCGCGGCGACCGCTGCCGCGCTGGGTGGTTGCGGACAGCAATCCCCGAAAGCGGGTGAGGTCACCGGCGTTTCTTGCCGCTCGGACGTCCGCGATTACTTCGCTTGGCAGGCCGGCGCGCGGCGGCACCGACGCCCGCCCGCACCGGGGTCACGACCGGTGCACCGTCGTCGGCAACAGAAGTATCAGCATCGTCATCCGTGGCGTCCCGAGCGGTCTTGCCCATCGCGACGGTAGCGCCGCCGGAACGGGCCGAGTCGGTCGCCTGCCGGCTGGTGCGCTCGCTGCGCGCCTCGCGGGCCACCTCGGCGGCCTGCGAGCGCGCGATCTTGGCCCGCAGAGCCTTCATCTGAGGCTCGCGCTCCTTGAAGTCGACCAGCAGCGGGGTCGCGATGAAGATCGACGAGTACGCCCCGGAAGCGAGGCCGACGAGCTGGGCAAGTGCCAGGTCCTTCAGCGTGCCCGCACCCAGCAGGCCGGCGCCGATGAACAGCAGCGAGGCCACCGGTAACAACGCGATCAGCGACGTGTTGATCGAGCGCATCAGGGTCTGGTTGACCGCTTCGTTCGCCGCCTGGGTATAGGTCTTGCGGCCGGCAATCACCAGGCCGGCCGTATTCTCCCGGACCTTGTCGAATACCACGACCGTGTCGTAAAGCGAGAAACCCAGAATCGTCAGCACGGCAATGACCGTGGCGGGGGTTACCTCGAAACCCACGAGCGAGTAGACGCCGGCCGTGACGACGAGGTCATGCAGAAGGGCGATGATCGCCGCCGCCGCCATCTTGGGCTCGAAGCGCAACGAGATGTAGATCATCACCAACACCAGGAAGACGATCAGGCCTTCCACCGATTTGGTGGTCACCGACGATCCCCACGACGCGCCGAAGCTCGTGGAGTTCACGCTCTTGGTGTTGAACTTCTGCTGCAGCACGCTGATGACGTGCTCGCTCTGCGCCTCAGTGATCGGCTTGGTCTGGATGCGGATCATCGGCGGCGACGAGCTCAGCGACTGGGCGACCTCGACCGGGATCCCCGTACCGTCAAGCGCCGCCCTCGCCTGGGCGACCGTGTGGCCGTTGGCCGGGAAGTCGAACTCGGCCCCGCCCTTGAAGTCGATGCCGAACTGGAAGCCCCGGATCAGCATGCTGGCGATGCAGATGGCGATGAAGATCCCGCTGATCATGTACCAGCGCCGGCGGTGTCCGATGAAGTCGTAGGACACTTCGCCGCGATAGAGCCTGCTGGCGAGCGACATCGTCAGCTCCCCTCACGGTCAGCAGCGGCGGAGCTGTCGGCTTGACTCACGGTCGGATTGTCCTGCGAGGTGGGTGCGGCTCGCTTGGCCAGCTTCGCCCGGGGAGCAGGGCCGGCCGTCGCCGCGCCGCTCGTCCCCAGCGCCGGCCCCAACGCTTTCGTCGTGAGCCCGCTGAAGCGGCTCGTGGAGAACAGCGGCCGGCGTACCAGGAGCGTCACGACCGGCTTGGTGAACAGGAAGACGACGACGAGGTCGAGGAGCGTCGACAGGCCCAGCGTGAACGCGAACCCGCGCACCGAGCCGATCGACAGGTAGTACAGGGCCGCGGCGGCCAGGAACGACACGGTGTCGGCAGACAGGATCGTGCGCCGCGCCCGCACCCAGCTTCGCTCGACGCTGGCGCGCACCGTACGACCCTCGTGGACCTCGTCTTTCAGGCGTTCGTAGAAGACGACAAACGAGTCCGCGGTGATACCGACGGCCACGATGAAGCCCGCGATCCCGGCAAGGGTCAGCGTGAAGTTGATGATCTGGCCGAGCTCCACCACGCACGCGTACGTCAGCAGGGCGGACACCGACAGCGAAGCGACGGTCACGATGCCCATAGCCCGGTAGTAGAAGAACGAGTAGATGATCACCAGGCCGAGCCCGATGGCGCCGGCGAGCAGGCCGGCATTCAGCGACTCCTTGCCCAACGTCGCCGAGATGTCACTGACCTGCGACTCGGTGAAGGTCAGCGGCAGCGCGCCGTACTTCAGGACGTTGGCCAGGTTCGACGCGGAGCTCTGGGTGAACGATCCCGTGATCTCGGCGGAACCGGCGATGCGCTCCTGGATGACCGGTGCCGATTGCACCACACCGTCAAGCACGATGGCCAGCTGGCAGGTGGCCGGCGGGTTGGCCGCCGACGTGCCGCTCTTCGGGCACCCGGGGCTCTTGGAGATCGTGTCGGTCAGGTTGGCCCAGGCGTCCTGGCCCTTGCTGTTGAAGTCGACGTTGACGATCCACTGCCCGGTGCTGGTCCCGTTCACCCCGGTCTGGATGGTCGCACCTGCGCCGCTGACCGCGGTGCCCTTGAGGCTGGCGGGCCGGAGCGCGTACTCCACCGTGTTGGTGGTGTCGCAGGCGACGACCCAGTCGGTGGCTAGGGCATCGGCGGCGGCCTGACCCTCGGTGGTGCCCGGCTTGGGACACGGGTACTTCAGCTGGGCGGTGATACACGGCGGCGGCGTAGTGCCGCTGCCCTTCGCCGTCACGCAATGCGTGGTGCCGGCGCTCGGTGACGGGGCCGGCGACGCGGCCGGGGCCGTGGCCGGACTCGGCGATGCGACCGGCGCCGCGGGGACGGCTGCCTGACCACTCAGCGATGACGACGTCGGCGTCGGGCTCGCGGCGGAGGCGGATGCGGACGGCGCTACGGTCGCCTGCGAGGACGGGCTGGCCGACGGGGTCGGCGAGGTGCTCGTGCCCGGGGTAGGCGTCGGACTCGCGGTTGACGCCGCCACGGGCGCTTGCACCTCCGCGGCGGGAATCCGGAACGTCAGCTGGGCGGTCTGCCCGACCAGCTTGACCACCTCGGTGCGGCCCTTGCCCGGCACCGAGATCTCGATGTTGTTCTTGGCGCGCACGACATTGGCTTCGGCGACGCCGAGGCCGTCGACCCGCTGCCGGATGATGTTGACGGCTTGGTCGACCGAGCTGCTCGGGACCTTCGCGTTGGGGTCGCCGTTCAGCACCTTCGGCGACAACGTGACGCTCGTCCCACCCTGCAGGTCCAGACCCAGCTTGGGGGTGGTGTGACCGCTGATGAACATCGCGGCGTACAGCACCCCGATGATCAGCGTCAGCGCGCCGAGACGGGTCCAGACCGGACGGGTGCTCGCGGCTCCGCGGGGTACGCGGGACGAGCGCCCAGCAGGTCGAGCCACAGATCTTCCCTCTCGGTCGCGGTCAGGAACGGCGTGGGTGCCGTCGCCCGAATGGAGTATCGCCTGCGAAGGGCGCGATTTCAGTCATCGCGCCGCCCTTCTGCCTTCGCAGTCGCTGACAGTTCAGCCGTGACGGCGGGCCATCCCTGTCACGTCAAGGATTGCTGGGGGGCTCTTTATCCAGGTCAACGGACGGTGGCGGGTCGGACTCGTCGTCGTCCAACGGTTCGGCGCCCTCGGGGGCGTCGAGTACGCGCGACACCGCGGCACGGGCGTACTTGCAGTGCACACCGGGCGAGATCTCGAGCACGACCCCGTCGTCCTCCACCGCGCTGACGGTGGCGAACAGGCCGGCGGTGGTCATGACCTTCGAACCGACCCTCAGCGCCGACTGCATCTGCTGGCTCGCAGCCTTGCGCTTTCGGGAGTTCAGGAAGAAAAACCCGACCATGGCCACCAGCAGCAACGGGAATATGAGCCCGACGCTGCTATTGCTACTGCTCTTGGTCGCGGCGAGCACCACTGCTGAAGTCACGCGCCGAGTCTAGGCAGGTCCGGCGCCCGGTGCCGGGACCCTCAGCCGAACAGTGTCGGCCATTGTCCGCGGACAGCGCTTCCGGGAGCTGCAGTCGCGGCGCCAGAACGGGTGGCGGAACCGGGCAACGGCGGCTCGATGCCGAGGTGCTCGAACGCCGCAGGAGTAGCCATCCGACCCCGTGACGTGCGGGCCAGCAGCCCGGCACGCAGCAGGTAGGGCTCGACGACCTCCTCGACCGTCTCCGTCTCCTCCCCCACGGCGACGGCGAGGGTGCTCAGCCCGACCGGGCCGCCGCCGAACGCGCTGACGAGCGTGGTGAGCACAGCCCGGTCGAGCCGGTCGAGCCCGCGCTTGTCGACGTCGAAGACCGCGAGCGCCGCCTCCGCGACGGGCTGGGTCACGACTCCCGCGGCGCGCACCTCCGCGTAGTCGCGTACTCGCCGCAGCAGCCGGTTGGCGATACGGGGCGTGCCGCGCGAGCGTGACGCCACCTCGGCGGCGCCGTCGGGGGTCAAGGAGACCCCGAGCAGGGCAGCGCTGCGGGCGAGCACCTGCTCCAGTTCGGGCTGGTCGTAGAAGTCCAGGTGTCCGACGAAGCCGAAACGGTCGTGCATCGGCCCGGTGAGCAGGCCGGCCCGGGTGGTGGCCCCGACGAGGGTGAACGGCGCGACGTCCAGCGGGATGGCGGTGGCTCCGGGCCCCTTGCCGAGCACCACATCGACCCGGAAGTCCTCCATCGCGGAGTAGAGCAGCTCCTCGGCCGGACGCGCGATGCGATGGATCTCGTCGATGAACAGGACCTCGCCGGGCCCGAGCGAGGTCAGGATCGCCACCAGGTCACCGGCGCGCTCGATGGCCGGGCCCGACGTGATGCGCAGCGCCGCCCCCAACTCGGAGGCGACGATCATGGCGAGGGTGGTCTTTCCCAGCCCGGGTGGGCCGGAGAGCAGGACATGGTCGGGCGGCCGGCCGCGGGAGACCGCTCCTTCGAGGACGATCGAGAGCTGCTCGCGGACCTTGGGCTGACCGATGAACTCGTCGAGCGTGCTGGGACGCAAGCCGGACTCGTACGCGATCTCCTCGGGCGTGAGCTCCGCCGCTATCTCGGGGCTGGTCACGCGGGCCGCAGCGCCGTGAGCGCAGAACGCAGGAGCACGGGCACCGACTGCTCCCCTTCGGCAGCCTGGACAGACACGGCGGCGATGGCGTCGTCCACCTCGCGTCCGCCGTACCCAAGGCCGGCGAGAGCGGCGCGCAGCTGGTCCTCCCAGGTCTGCGACCGTGCGCCTTTGAACGGCAGCACGGTGGCGCTGACGCCGGCGCCGGTGGGTGCCCCGAGCCGGTCCTTCAGGTCGAGGACGATGCGGGCCGCGCCCTTCTTGCCGATTCCCGGCACCTTGCACAGCGCGGTGAGATCTTCGGTGGCGACAGCGCGGCGGATGTCGTCCGGCCGGTACGTGGCGAGGACAGCCTGAGCGAGCCGCGGACCTACCCCGTTCGCTGACTGCAGGGCTTCGAAGACCTCGCGCTCGTCGGCATCGGCGAAGCCGTAGAGCGTGAGCTCGGTCTCGCGCACGACAAGCGCCGTCGAGAGCGCCGCCGGCTCCCCGACGCGCAAGCTCGCGAGCGTGGCCGGGGTGCACGAGAGCGCGAGGCCCACGCCTCCGATCTCGACGATCGCGACATCCGGACCGACGGCGGCGACCTTGCCCGAAACGCTGGCGATCATGACCTACCTCCCAGAGCCGACGCGTAACGCGCCAGGGCAGCGCCGCGCCACAGATGACAGATGGCCAGGGCGAGGGCGTCAGCAGCGTCTGCCGGGGTGGGACGCTCGGAAAGCTTGAGCAACCGGGTGACCATCGTGGTGACCTGCGCCTTGTCGGCCCGGCCGGATCCGGTGACCGCCGCCTTGACCTCGCTCGGAGTGTGCAGCGCGACCGGCAGGCCGCGCCGGGCGGCGGCAGCAATGGCCACTCCACCCGCCTGCGCCGTGCCCATCACCGTGCGCACGTTGGCCTGGCTGAAGACGCGCTCGACGGCGACGGCGTCCGGCCGGTAGAGATCCAGCCAGGCCTCGATCGCGGCGTCGATCGCTCCCAGTCGACGGCCGATGTCGTCAGAGGCGGGGGTACGGATCACGTCAACCGCCACCAGCGTCGCCTGGCCCGGCCGAGAGCTGTCGACCACGCCGATCCCGCACCGGGTGAGGCCTGGGTCGACACCGAGCACCCGCAAGGCCGACCTCCCTGTGACGCGAACGCGCCACACGGCGCGGCGACGAACGCGTGTTCGACGCTAGACCCGAACCGGCGCCGCGCGAGGAAGTCGGGGGCGGCGTGTCGCCGCCAAATCACGGTCAGGCGGTGACGAGCTCCATGACCTCGTCGGCGATATCGGCGTTGAACCAGACGTTCTGGACGTCGTCGAGGTCCTCGAGGGCGTCGACGATCCGGAGCACCTTGCGGGCGCCCTCTTCCTCGACCGGTACCGAGACGGTGGGCATCCACGCGATGTCGGCCGACTGCAGGCGCAGGCCGGCGTCGGTGACGGCGGTACGGGTCGCATCAGGTCGGTGGCTTCGCGTCACCACCTCGAAGGCCTCACCGAGGTCGTTGACCTCCTCGGCGCCGGCGTCGAGCACTGCCGCGAGCACGTCGTCCTCACCGAACCCGTCCTTGTCGACGAGCACGACGCCCTTGCGCTGGAACAGGTACGCGACGGAGCCGGGATCGGCCGATCCGCCCGCCGTTGCGGGTGATCGCCACGCGCACGTCGGACGCGGCCCGGTTGCGGTTGTCGGTGAGGCACTCCACGAGGATCGCGACGCCGTCCGGGCCGTACGCCCTCGTAGGTGATCTCCTCGTATGCGGCGCCGCCGAGCTCGCCCGAACCGCGCTTGATGGCACGATCGATGTTCTCGTTCGGCACCGACGGCCCTTGGCCTTCGCGACGGCGTCGGCGAGCGTCGGGTTACCGGCGAGGTCACCGCCGCCGGTGCGCGCGGCGACCTCGATGGTCTTGATCAGCTTGGCGAAGAGCTTGCCGCGCTTGGCGTCGATGACGGCCTTCTTGTGCTTGGTCGTCGCCCACTTGGAATGGCCGCTCATGCGCTCTCCCTCACCATCTGAACAAACATCGCGTGCATCCGGGCGTCGCCCGACAACTCGGGATGAAAGGCCGTCGCCAGCCGGCGGCGAATCCCGCACGGCGACGCTACCGGCCTCCCATCTTCCGGCGAGCACCTGCACATTCTGCCCCGGTCGCTCGACCGACCGGCGCGCGGATGAAAACGGCGTGCACCGGCCCGCCCGGCACCCCCTGCACATCCACCTCCGTCTCGAACGAGTCCACCTGGCGCCCGAACGCGTTGCGCCGCACCGTGATGTCCAGGCCCGCCGAGCAGCGGCTGGTCATCGCGGCCATCGAGGATCTGCGTCGCCAGCAAGATCATGCCCGCACACGAGCCGAACGTCGGCAACCCGGCGGCCAACGCCTCCCGCAGCGGTTCCAGCACCCCGAAGACGCGCAGCAGGCGGCCGATGGTCGTCGACTCACCGCCAGGAATCACGATCCCGTCGAGCCCCGCCAGCTCAACCGCCCGCCGCACGGCGACCCCCGACGCCCCCGCAGACTCCAGCGCTGCCAGATGTTCGCGCGACGTCTCCCTGCAGCGCGAGGACGCCCACGCGAAGCCGCGCCCCGTTAGCGGCCGGGCTCACCAGCCCGCGATCGGCGTAGCGCTGACCCTCCGGCAGGGTTGGGATGTTGATCCCGACCATCGCCTCGCCGAGCCCCCGCGAAACCTTGGCCAGCACGTCAGGATCGTCGAAGATCGTCGTGGCCTCGACGATGGCCCGCGCCCGCCGGGCCGGATCGCCGGACTTGAAGATCCCAGAGCCGACGAAGACGCCCTCGGCGCCGAGCTGCATCATCAGCGCCGCATCAGCCGGCGTGGCGATGCCGCCGGCGGTGAAGAGCACGACGGGCAGCTTGCCCGTCGCGGCGACCTCGGCGACGAGCTCGTACGGCGCCCGCAGCTCCTTGGCCGCGCGTAGAGCTCCTCGGGTCCAGGCTCGGCGAGCCGCCGGATTTCGGCGCGGATCGAGCGCATGTGACGCACGGCCTCGACGACGTTGCCGGTGCCGGCCTCGCCCTTGCGGCGGATCATCGCCGCGCCCTCGCCGATCCGGCGCAACGCCTCGCCCAGGTTGGTGGCACCGCACACGAACGGCACGGTGAAGGCCCACTTGTCGATGTGGTGGGCCTCGTCGGCCGGGGTGAGCACCTCGGACTCGTCGACGTAGTCGACTCCGAGTGCCTGCAGCACCTGCGCCTCGACGAAGTGGCCGATCCGCGCCTTCGCCATGACCGGAATGCGAGACCGCCGCGATGATCGCGGTGATCATCTCCGGGTCGCTCATCCGGGCGACCCCACCATCGCGCGCGGATGTCGGCGGGCACCCGCTCCAGCGCCATGACGGCGACCGCCCCGGCGTCCTCGGCGATCTTGGCCTGCTCCGGGGTGACCACGTCCATGATCACGCCGCCCTTGAGCATCTCGGCCATCCCGCGCTTCACCCGCACTCCTCCGGTGTCGCCGGAAGGGGCTGTGGGGGTGTGCGCGCCGGCGGCCGGCGGGGTCTGTGCCACGGGGGGCTCCTGCAGTTCTCGAGATCGCCCGGGGAAGGGCGCTTCCTTGCTGTTGCCTGCCGAGTTTACGAGATCAGGCGGTCGGCCTCGTCCGCATCGAACTCGATGTAGGACGGCGCCGCGGCCCGGCCATAGAGGTGGAGCACGCGGACGACCCAGCGCCGGCGTAGCGCCAGGAGGTCGCGCACGGCGTCATTGTGGAACTGGCGGGCCAGCACCACCTTGCGGGCGAGAATCGCCATCTCCTCGACGCCCGCCACCTCGGGGCTCGCCCGCAGCTCACGCGACAGCGCGCTCTCGGCGGCGCCGCGGTCTGCCCCGCCGTCGAGCGCCTTGCGTGCTGCCGCGCGAAGCGGCTCCAGGCAAGCCGCTTCGGACAGCTCGTACGCCACCACAGCCCGCCGGGCGAGCTGGGCGTCCAGCGCGGACGCGGCCGCCTCGACCCGCACCGCGAGGCGGTCGAGGCGGCCGGCCATCCAGGTGAGGTAACTCGCGACGACGACCACGATCGCGACGACCGCGATCACCAGGCTCACTCACCCGAGCGTAGGCGACCCGCCGGAGGGCCCGTCAGCCCAGGCCGGGATCCTCGGTGACGGTCTCGTACACGTGGACGATCTCGGTGGCCACCGTCGACCAGTCGTACTGCTGGACGACCTTCCAGCCCGTCTCGGCGAGGTCGTCGCGAAGTTCCTTCGAGCGCAGCACCTCAAGGAGCACGCCGGCGAGGTCGACAGGATCGCCGTTGGCGAACAGGCGTCCCGAACGACCGTCGTCGAGCACCCGCCGGAACGCGTCGATGTTGCTGGCGACGACCGGGGTGCGCGCCGCCATGGCTTCCAGCAGCACGATGCCGAAGCTCTCCTGGCCGGTGTTGGGCGCCACGTAGACGTCGGCCGTACGAAACAGCCGCGGCTTGTCGGCGTCGCTCACCAGCCCGAGCATCTGCACGTGGCGGCGCACCGCCGGATCGATGCCTGCGGTCACCTCCGCGACGTCACCCGGACCGGCGACGAGCACGCGGACATCAGGCAGCGCCGCCGCGACGATCGGCAGCGCCGCCAGCAACACCGCCAGACCCTTGCGCGGCTCGTCGATGCGGCCGACGAACACGACGGTCGGCGCCGGCGACGCGAGATCGATCAGCGGCGTGGCAGCGGCGAAGACGGAGACGTCGACCCCGTTCGGGATCAGCACCGCATCGACTCCGAGGTGCTCGACGATGGTGCGCCGCGCCGCCTCCGAGACCGCGATGTTCGCCCACACCTTCTCCAGCGCCAACTGCAAGGGCCCCTGCAGCACGGTGAGGATCCGCGACCGCGGATTGCTCGTGTGGTAGGTCGCGACGAGCGGGCCTGACGCGGCCAGGCAGGCCAGCAAGCTGACGCTGGGTGCCGTGGGCTCGTGCGCGTGGACCACGTCGAAGTCACCGTCACGGATCCAGCGGCGCACCCGCGAGGCCGACACCGGCCCGAAAAGAATCCGGGTGACGGAGCCGTTGTAGGGCACCGACATGGCCTTGCCGGCGGAGACGGCGTACGGCGGGAGGCGTTCCTCGTCGTCGATGGGGGTGATGACCGAGACCTCGTGGCCCATCCGGATCAGAGTCTGCGCCAGATCGCGGACGTGCACCTGGACCCCACCCGGCACGTCCCAGGTGTAGGGGCAGGCCAGGCCGATGCGCACGGGGGGATCCTGCTACATCCCCAGGGCTGCCGTCGCCGGCGAGTCCGCAACGACGTCGAGATCGTCGGTCCAGAGCCGCTGGAGCATGTGCCAATCCGCCGGATGTTCGGCGATCGCCGCGGCGAACGCATCGGCCAGCGCCTGGGTCATCGTCGCGACGTCGGTGTGCGGGATCGGCGCCGCCGTCCGCGCCTCCCAGTCTCCGTCGACCGCGTTGCCCGAGTACCAGAGGGTTGTCGGGATGAGGGCCGCGCCGGTGCGCAGCGCCAGTGCAGCCGGGCCGGCCGGCATCGTCGCCCGGGCACCGAAGAACGTCACGGGCACGCCGCTCGGGGTGAGGTCGCGATCGGCCAGCAGGCAGAGCACTCCCCCGGCGAGCAACCGGTCGGTCAGCACCTCGAACGGCGGCCGATCCTCGCCCGACGCGGCCAGCACCTCGAAGCCGAGCCCCTCACGGAAGGCCACGAAGAGGTCATACATCTCAGCGGGTTTGAGCCGCTCGGCAACGGTCGTGAACGGCACCCCCGTCAGCACCAGCCAGGCGCCGGCATGATCCCAGTTGCCCATGTGCGGCAGGGCGAGGACGGTCCCTTTTCCGGCCGCGTGAGCGTCGCGCAGGTGGTGCTCCTCGCGCACGTGCATCCGGCCGACGATGCGGTCGGGTGAAAGGACGGGCAGCCGGAAGGCCTCCAGCCAATAGCGCGCGTAGGAGCGCATCGCGTCGCGCCCGAGCCGGTCGAGATCGGCGCCCGGGGGCACGACCCGGGCGAGGTTGGATCGCAGCCGGCGCGCGCCCTTGCCCTGCTGGCGCCAGGCCAGATCAGCGCCCAGCTGGAAGAGCCGGGCGGCGATCCGCTCCGGAAGGGCACGTACCAGCGCCCAGCCGGCGCGGTAAGCGAGGACGAGGAACCGCTCCATGCGGGCAAAGCTAGCCGGGACACGGCCGCAGACCGATGACGGCTCGCGGACGCCTAACGGACGGCGGTGCGCTCACCGTCATAACGGCGGCTGCGCGCGATGACGCGACGCCCCGACCGGCGGGCCGGGCGCTCGGGACGCGGCTCGACCTCGCGAGCCTGCTTGTAGACGTAGCGCAGGCGCTGGCCGACCGTGATGGTCGTCGCCGCGCACAGGAACCAGAGCGCAGCAGGTAGCAGCCACGGCACGCCGAGGCCCGTGATGGCAGCCGCGGCGAGGACGACAAGCAGCCGCTCACCGCGCTCGGCAAATCCGGTGTTGCAGTCGAAACCGAGCGACTCAGCGCGGGCCTTCACGTAAGAAATGACGCCACCGGCAGCGAGGGCGTAGATGGCGGCACCGGCGAGCGGGAGGGACTTGCCGTCACCCGCGTACCAAAGGGCGAGGCTCCCGAAGATCGCCGAATCGGCGACCCGGTCGCTGGAGGAGTCGAGGAATGCGCCCCACTTGCTGCTCGTCCCCTTGGCGCGGGCGATGAGGCCGTCGAGGAGGTCGCTGAAGACGAACAGGGTGATCGCGAGGGTCCCCCAGAAGAAGACTCCGCGGCTGAAGAAACCGAGCGCCGATCCTGACACGCCGAGCGTGCCGACAACCGTCACGACGTCGGGCGACAGCCCCGTCTGCGCTAGCCTGCGGCCCAGCGGATCAAGAATCCGCTGGATCTGCGGACGAGCTTGTGATGCGAGCATGTGCCCTCTTCCGTCAGTGGCTCGTACGCACGAAATCAGCATAACTGATGCATCGCGCCGATACATCGAACGCAACGTGTCGTTGCTCCAGTTCGTTCCTCAGGTCTTGCCGTCGGCTCTCCGCGGGAGGACGCTCGCCGCACGTCGGGAGCGCTGGAGCTACTGCCGCTCCCACCTTTCGCCATTCGAGAGTTCAGGTGAGCAGCATGAGTCAGACAGGTCGGGTGAGTAGCGCCAAAGGCACGGATAGCAGCGCCGCAACGGCGCCGGCATTCAGCAGCGTGCGCAACGTTGTGCTGGTAGGGCACTCGGGCGCCGGCAAGACGGCTCTGACGGAGATGTTGCTGGCAGCCGCCGGAACCATCCCGCGCGCCGGATCGGTCACCGCAGGCACGACCGTCTGCGACTTCGACCCGGCCGAGCACCGCCAGCAGCGCAGCGTGAGCCTCGCTCTCGCACCACTGGTCAGTGGCGAGGTGAAGATCAATCTGATCGATACCCCGGGATACGCGGACTTCGTCGGCGAACTGCGCGCCGGCCTTCGGGCTGCGGACGCAGCGCTGTTCGTCGTCAGCGCGGTCGACGCCATCGACGGCGCCACCCGGATGCTGTGGCACGAGTGCGCGGCTGTCGACATGCCGCGGGCGATCGTCGTCACCAAGCTCGACCAGCCCCGCGCCGACTTCGCCGCCACCCTCGGGTCGTGCCAGGAAGCCTTCGGCGGTGGGGTCCTTCCGCTCTACATGCCAGAAGGGGCGCCCGGAGAACTGGTGCTCACCGATCTCCTGCATACCGACCGCCCTGAGCTCGACGCCGAGCGTTCCGCACTCATCGAGGGAATCATCGCCGAGAGCGAGGACGAGACCCTCATGGACAGCTACCTGGGCGGCACGCCGCTCGACCCCAAGACGCTGATGTCCGACCTGGAGAAGGCCGTAGCCCGCGGCGCCTTCTTCCCGGTACTGGCGACCTCTTCCCCTGACCAGATCGGTGCGGCCGAACTGATCGAGGTCATCTCCGGCGCGTTCCCGGCCCCCGACGAGCACGTCATGCCGCGCCTCACCCGACCCGATGGCACCCCGGTCGCCGACCTCGTCCCAGCCGATCCCGGCGGCCCGCTGGTGGCGGAAGTGATCAAGACCACAACCGACGCCTATGTCGGCCGAGTCTCGCTGGTGCGGGTGTTCTCCGGCACGCTCACGCCCGACCTCGCCGTGCACGTGTGCGGCCACGGCCTCGAGGAGCGCGGCCACCCTGACCACGACATCGACGAGCGGATCGGCTCGCTGATCTCGCCGCTCGGAAAGACCCTGCGCCCGCTGGACATCTGCCGGGCCGGTGACATCTGCGCCGTGACCAAGCTGGCTCATGCGGAGACCGGGGACACGCTGTCGAGCCGCGACGATCCGTACCTCATGGCGCCCTGGGTGATGCCAGAGCCGCTGCTGCCGATGGCGATCGCCGCGCACAGCAAGGCCGACGAGGACAAGCTCTCCACCACGCTCGGCCGGCTCGTCGCCGAGGACCCGACGCTGCTGCTGCGGCTGGACACCGAGACCGGCCAACTCGTCCTGTGGTGCCTCGGAGAGGCGCACGCCGACGTCGCGCTCGACAGGCTTTCGTCGAAGTACGGCGTTGCCGTGGACCAGCAGGAGCTACGCGTCGCGCTCCGGGAGACGTTCTCGGCGCCGGCGGCCGGGACGGGCCGCCACGTGAAGCAGAGCGGCGGCCACGGCCAGTACGCGGTCTGCCGCATCGAGGTGGAGCCGCTGGAATCGGGCGCCGGGTTCGAGTTCGTGGACAAGGTGGTCGGCGGAACGGTCCCCCGCCAGTTCATCCCCAGCGTCGAGAAGGGACTGCGGGCGCAGCTGCTGCGAGGGGTGCGAGCGGGATACCCGGTCGTCGACATCCGCGTGACGTTGCTGGACGGCAAGGCACACTCGGTCGACTCCTCGGACATGGCGTTCCAGGTGGCGGGCGGCCTCGCATTGCGGGACGCCGCAACCGCGGGGACGGTCTCGCTGCTCGAACCGGTTCTCGAGGTCAGCATCCTGGTGGACGACGACCACGTCGGCGCCGTCATGTCGGACCTGTCGACCAAGCGCGGCCGCGTGATGGGCACCGAGCTCGTCCCGCCCGGATCTGCAGGTGCATCCGGTCGGACGCTGATCCGCGCCGAGGTCCCCGAGACGGAGCTGGTGCGCTACGCCGCTGAACTGCGTTCGCTCAGCCACGGCACGGGCACCTTCAGCCGCAAGTACCTGCGGCACGAGCCGGTGCCGGCGGCGAAGGCGGCTCAGCTGACCGGCTAGCGGGCGCCCGCCCCAGCCCGCCCCAGCCCGCCCCAGCGGCGGCTAAAACGTTGTTCTGGTCGTTATGCGCTCGTTTAACGACCAGAACAACGTTCTAGCCGCCGCGGCGCGCCGTGGAGCCGAGCCCGTCAGTCGAGGTCGGCCCATGCCTGCACGAGTAGCTCACGGGTGTCAGCGAGCAGGCTCGGCAAGACCCGGGTCTGACCGACCACCGGCATGAAGTTGGTGTCGCCTCCCCAGCGCGGCACGACGTGCTGGTGCAGGTGTGCAGCGATACCGGCACCGGCGATGGCGCCCAGGTTGATGCCGACATTGAATCCCTGCGCCCCGCTGGCAACCCGCAGCGCACGGATGCTGCGCTGGGTGAAGACCGCGAACTCCTCGGTCTCCTCCGGGGTGAGATCGGCGTAGTCGGCCGTGTGCCGGAAGGGCACGACCATCAGGTGGCCGGGGTTGTACGGGTAGAGGTTCAGCACGGCGTAGACGTACGCGCCGCGGGCCACGATCAGGCCGTCGGCGTCGCTGCGCTCCGGGATCCGGCAGAAGGGGTCGAGCTCGCCCTCACCGGTCTTGTTCTCACCCAGGATGTAGGCGAGCCGGTGCGGAGTGTAGAGCCGGGCGAACGCGTCGCGCAGCCCCGCGCCGCGCTGCTCGTCGAATTCCGGACGGTAGCCCTTCCACCTCGGCGGGGGTTCTTCGCTCACGCGTGCAACCCAGAGGCGGCGTCCTCGGCGGCAAAGCTCGGCTGGGCGATGGCCCCGAGGATCTCGGCGACGGCCTCGTCGGTCGTCATCCCGCGACGCTCGGTGCCGTCCCGCAGGCGAAGGCTCACGCGCGCCGACTCGACGTCTTTGTCACCCGCCAGCAGCATGAACGGGATCTTCTGCGCCTGCGCCCGCGCGATCTTCTTCTGCATGCGCTCGTCGGAAGAGTCCACCTCGACCCGCGCGCCCGCAGCCCGCAGCCGAGCCGTGATGTCACGCAGGTAGTCGACGTGCCGTTCGGCGATAGGGATGCCGACCACCTGGACCGGCGAGAGCCACGGCGGCAGGGCACCGGCGTAGTGCTCGAGCAGGATCGCGAAGAACCGCTCGACGCTGCCGAACAGGGCCCGGTGGATCATGTACGGACGCTTGCGGGTGCCGTCGGCGGCCTGGAACTCCAGGTCGAAGCGGGTCGGCATCTGCAGATCGACCTGCAGGGTGCTCATCTGCCAGCGCCGGCCGATGGCGTCACGAACGTGGACGTCGACTTTCGGGGCGTAGAACGCGCCTTCACCCTCCGCGACGACGTAGCTGAGCCCCACTGTCTCCAGCGCGTGGCGAAGCGCCTCGGTGGCCGTGTCCCACTCGGCCGGCTCGCCGACGAACTTGTCGGGCCGGGTCGACAGCTCGGCCTCGAACTCGGTGAGCCCGAAGTCGCGCAGCAGCGACAGGATGAAATCGAGCAGAGTGATGAGCTCACCGCTGAGCTGCTCGGGCGTGCAGAAGATGTGGCTGTCGTCCTGGGTGAAGCCGCGGATGCGCGTGAGACCGTGCAGCACGCCCGACTTCTCGAACCGGTAGACCGTCCCGAACTCGAAGTAGCGCTGCGGAAGCTCACGGTAGGACTTGCCCCTGGCCTTGTAGATCAGGATGTGCATGGGGCAGTTCATCGGTTTCATGTAGTACGTCGCGCCGTCCATCGACATCGGCGGGTACATGCCGTCCGCGTACCACTGCAGATGTCCGGAGGTCTGAAAGAGCGTGTCTTTCGCCAGATGCGGGGTGGTGACGAAGGAGTACCCGGCCGCCTCGTGGCGCTCCCGGCTGTACTCCTCCATGACCCGGCGCACCAGCCCCCCCTTCGGGTGCCAGACGGCGAGGCCCGCGCCGATCTCCCCGGGGAAGCTGAACAGGTCGAGCTCGGTGCCGAGGCGCCGGTGGTCGCGCTTCTCGGCCTCCTCGAGCTGGACGAGGTAGGCGTCGAGGGCTGCCTTGGACTCCCAGGCGGTGCCGTAGATCCGCTGCAACTGCGGATTGTTCTCGCTCCCCCGCCAGTACGCGGCTGCGGTGCGCATGAGCTTGAAGGCCGGGATATAGCCCGTGTGCGGGACGTGCGGGCCGCGGCAAAGGTCCTTCCAGGCGACCTCGTGGTGGTCGCCGTGATGGCGGACGTTGTCGTAGATCGTCAACTCGGTGCCGCCGGCTTCCATGGCCTCTTCGGCCGACATGCCGGTACCACCCTTGATGCCGATCAGCTCGAGCTTGTACGGCTCGGACGCCAGCTCGTGGCGGGCCTCGGCCTCGCTGACGATCCGGCGGTGAAATCGCTGCCGCTCCTTGAGAATGGCCTTCATCCGCTGCTCGATGCTGGCCACGTCATCGGGCGTGAAGGGCCGCTGCATATCGAAGTCGTAATAGAAGCCGTTGGCGATGGGCGGGCCGATGCCGAGCTTGGCCTCCGGGAACAGGTCCTGCACTGCCTGTGCCAGGACGTGGGCCGTCGAGTGGCGAATGATCGCCCGGCCCTCCTCGGAGTCGGCCGTGATCGACTCGACGACGTCGCCGTCCTGCGGGTGGTAGGCGAGGTCCTTGACCGATCCATCGGCGCCGTCAGTGACCCGTACGGCGACGGCCCCTTTGACCCGGCAGCACCGAAGGCCTGCCCGGCGGTAGCCCCGGCAGGGACCACGGTGGGTGAACGGTCGACGGTCAGGCGGATCTCGGACACGCGGCTGAGCGTACCGACGTCAGGTTCGGGTGGCTCAGGCATTGCCGTCGCTGGAGACACTGGAGACGCTGGAGACGCTGGAGACGCTGGAGACGAGGTGGGATCAGCCGACCGTGAGGACCACGGGCTGGCGGATCACCGTCTTCAGCCGCTGCGGGGCCGTGCGGTTGGGGTCGCTGAGGTAGATCTCGTGATGGCGGCCCACCGCGATCCGTCCGCTACGGGCGATGAAGTGGTGCAAGCGCTCGGCCGCCGACCCCACGTCCGAGTACGTCCCGATGTGCATGACCTGCGCGCATGACCCCTCGCAGAGCGTGCCGAACCGCACCGGCGCCACCGCTTCCGGTGAACTCTTCTGCGCCGCGCACGCCCTCACCTCGTTGACCATCGCGGCGGTGACGAACTCCGGCTGAGCGATCATCAGCGTCCAGTCCCAGCTGGGACGATCGGCCGCCGTCGACGGGAACTTTTCCGCCGACCACCACAGCCCCTCCAGCGGCATGACCGTGCAGTCGGTCCCCAGTTCAGCGCGGATGAACGTCTTCAGCGCGTTGGCGACGGCGTAGATGGCCTTCACCGCGAAGGTGTATCCCGCCGCCGTATGGGGATCGCCATGGCCGTCGAGCATCAGGTAGGGCAAACCCGGGACATCGACGAATCGCGGGGTGGGGCTCGCCGCGTAGATCGGGCGCAGATCATGTTTCAGGTCCAGCTTCGCCAGCGTCATCCCGTTGCTCCACTGCCCCACCGAAGAACCGATCATGGATGTCGGCAAGAACTTAGCGTGACCCTGTGAGGGCCCTGCAGGAGACCGTGCAGGAGCAGCCGTCCTGACCGGGGCCTGGGGTTCGGCACACCCGATAACCCGCGGTGTTCGGCGCGGAAATCGCTAGCGTGACGAGCGTGGAAAAGAAGCCGCCCAAGGGACTCAGCGGCGCCGTGGACAAGGCGTTGAACGGCGAGGCCCTGGTAGCCGGGGCAGTGCTCGACGAGGACGGTGCGCACCCGTCGCCGTCGGCCGTGCTGGTGACGGCCAAGCGGCTGCTGATGGTCGAGCGGCACTCCAGCCAGTGGTGGCCGCTCGACGAGGTGGCGGTGACGGACTACCAGGAGGGCGTTCCCGGCTATTCCGCGGCGCTGGCGGTCCTGGCCGGCGAGCAGATGCTGAAACTGCTCGTGCCCCGAGATCATCCGCACTTCGATCTGCACCGTGTCTACGAGGAACTGCAGGCGCTCGACAATCCGGCGATGACCGCCAGGGTCGCCGAGCTCGCCTGGTGGGACGGGCGAGCGGCCTGGCCCTATGGCGCGCTCGGGCGGGTGGCGGGCGGCACCACCGGCGTCGAACCAGGCGAGCGCGCCACGTTGCGGCTGATACAGAGCGGGGTCTTCCTGCATCCGTCCGACCGGCCCGATCCCGGCCTTCAGCTGCCGTGGGTCGAGGTCACGTCGATCATGGTGGAGGACCCGGAGGCACTGTCTGCGCGGGTCGGTTCGGCGCGGGTCGACGAGCTCGGCGTGCTCGCCTGGGGGCTGAAGACGACGGGCGGCGAGTGCTTCGTGACCGTGACGACCAAGCACGACGAGTTGTACTTTGCCGCGCAGGCACCGCCGGCGCAGCTGCGTAAGCACTGGGCCAGGGTGCTGGTCCAGTTCACAGTCGACCCCGACGAAGCCGTGGATCCGGCGCCGACCGGTTCAGACCTGGTCAGCAAGCTCGAGCGGCTGGCGGCACTGCGCGCCCGCGGCGCGCTCACGCAGGAGGAGTTCACCTCGGCGAAGGGCGCGGTTATCGCCGGGCGCTAATCCCGGCGGCGCCGCTCGCTATTCGAGCGCAATCCGCGATTCAGCGAGTTCCCTGCAGGTCGGGCAAATGCGGGCCTCGGGGTCGGGGCCGGGAAATTCGACATCGAGAAACACGAAGACGACCGGCGCACCGCAGAGCGTGGAACAGGTCACCGCGTTGACGGCATGCAGCAGCTCCGACGCCGCAATCCCTCTCGGACGGCAGGCGGCGCCGGTACTTCCAAGAATCGGGGACCGCACACGCTCTTCATCGGCACGAATCGCAAAAGATATTGCGCGTCGCTAATGGAGATATGTGCGCCAGATCGCAGGGCACCCGCGGTGGTCGCAGGAAACCCGGTATCCGAACGACGACTGACCGGCTCCGGTGGGCGTAGCTGGTTTCGAACCAGCGACCTCTCGCGTGTGAAGCGAGCGCTCTCCCGCTGAGCTATACGCCCGGACAGATCGATCACGCTACTACGGACCAGGGTGGGGCCGACCTGTGGATAACCCGGCTCGCCGACGGCGGCGACCTCTAACGTCCGGGCCATGTCCAGCCCCGCATCCGAACCCGCCGTCGCCCTGGCCCAGCGGCCGCTGCCGGAGCTCGGCCCTGCCGGGCCGGTGGACATCGCGGCCCCGCCGGTGCCGCCCGAGATCGAGCGGGGATGGCTGGCGCTGCTGCTGCCGGGGCTGTCGGCGGTCGGCATGCTCGGTTTCGCGTTGCTTTCCCCGAACGTCCTCGTCGTCGCACTGGTCGGGGGCTTCGCGGTGCTGAGCACCCTGGGCTCGGTGGCAGCGAGCCGTCTTCAGCGCCGGCGGCGCGAGCGATCGTGGGCGGCCCGCGGCGAGCACTATCGCGCACATCTGACCGCGTGCGTCGAGTCGCTCAGGGACGCAGCAAGCCGCCAGCGTTCACATGCACTCGCCGTCCATCCCCCGCCGGGCTCCGCCGCCGCAGCTACCCAGACGGGCGCGGCGTGGGAGCGCCGGGCGAGCGATGACCACCGACTACTGGTGCGTCTGGGGGTCGGCCGGGCTCCCGCGCTACGGGCGCCGCGGCGAGCGGGCGGCGCCGCTGAGGCCGGCGCTGATCCGGCCCTGGCCGGCCTGGCAGCAGACGTGTTGACCCGCTACGGCAGCGTCGACGGGGTTGCGCTGTCCCTCGATCTGACCCGTACTCCCGCGGCTGTCCTGCTGGGCGATCACCTACCGCTGCTGCGGGCACTCGTCGTCTCACTGACGCGGGCCCACGGGCGGGAATCGGTACGCATCCATGCTTTGGCGCCTGCCGCGGAGCTGGCATGGATGCGCCTGCTGCCGCACGCGGGATGCCTCGCGACCGACCCGAAGTCGCTGGCGGCGGGGGTGCGGGCGCAGCTGCCGGCGCCTGGTGACGACCGCGTCCAGGCCCATCACGTGATCATCCTTGCCGGCCAGGGGGACGCGGATCGTCGCACGTGGCACGCGTTGGCCGCCATGCTGGAGCGGCGGCCCTCAGCGGGGGTGTCTGTCCTCGGCCTGCTGCCCGGCGGGTCACCAGCGCCGCCCGAGGCAGCGATCGTCATTTCGGCTGACCTGGAAGGCGGTTTGCTGGTCCAGCGGTCCCGGGAGAGCCGCACCCGCACGGCCGTCGCTCTGCCGGACGCGATGTCCTACCCGGCAGCGATGCGCTACGCGCAGACCGCGCGTCGATGCCTCGCCGCGCCCGCCCCGGCCGGCCCGCATTCCACCTCCCCGCGGCTGGATTCCCTCCTGGCCGATGCTCGACGCCACCGGTTACAGCTGCCGATCGGCGTCGATGACGAGGAAGCGGCCGCGACTATCGACCTTCGCGAGGCGGCGCACGGTGGAGACGGTCCGCACGGCCTCATCGTCGGCGCGACCGGCAGCGGCAAGAGCGAGCTGCTGCGCACATTGCTGATGGCGGCCGCTCATCAGAATCGCCCGCAGGAGCTCACCTTCCTGATGGTCGACTTCAAAGGCGGCGCGGCTCTTTCGAAGCTCGCCGCGCTGCCCCACACGGTCGGGTTGCTCACCAACCTGACGACGGATCTGCATGGCGTCGAGCGGTTGTGTGCAGCGCTGCGCGCCGAAGTGCGCCGCCGCCAGACCATCCTGCGCCGCGCCCATGTCGACGACATCGAGAGCTACGCCCGGGCCTGCCCTCCCGGAGCAGCACCCGCCGCGCTCCCTCGGCTACTTGTCGTCGTCGACGAGTACGCCGAGCTGATCGAACAATCCCCTGACGTGCTCGACGTGTTGACCTCCCTCGCCAGGCTCGGTCGCAGCCTCGGTATTCACCTGCTGCTGTGTTCCCAGCGTCTCGACGACGGCCGGCTGCGCGGGCTCGAGGCTCACCTGCGTTACCGGGTCTGCTTGCGCACCTTCACCGCGGCCGAATCCATCGCCGTGCTGGGTTCCGCGGTCGCGGCCGGGCTGCCCCCTGCGCCTGGATGGGGCTATCTGTCCCGGGACGGGGAGCTCACTCGCCTGCGCGTGGCGCTCGTCGATGATCCGTCGGCCGCTGTGGCGAGCATGACCCGGCCGGACACCGAGGCGGCGCGGCCCGTATGCCTTCCGCCGCTGCCCGAAACGCTCAGTCTCGACCGCCTCCCCACCTCGCCGAGTCACCCAGCCGGACCGTACGCCGCGATCGGGCTGTGCGACCGTCCAGATCTGGGGCAGCAGCCGGCCCTGACGTATGACCTGCTGGCTGGCGGCCATCTCGCGGTCGTCGGCGCTCCCCGCAGCGGCCGATCCACCCTGCTGACGACCCTGGTGGCGGCTCTGGCGGTGTCCGTGCCGGTACGGGAGCTCGCCATCCATGTGGTCTCCCCCGCCGGCGGTCCGCTCGCGGCGGTAGCCGGGCTCCCCCACGTGGGCACTGTCGCTGCCTCGCGCGATCTCGCCTCGCGCGTCATCCGCACCGTCGCCGAGAGCGTCGTCGAGCGCCGCGCGCCTCAGGGCGGCTGCGGACCGCGGACCCTGCTGGTGATCGACGACCTGGGTGCCCTCCTCGCTGCCGACGACGGTCTGGCCCTCGCACTCAGCGTCATCGCCGCGACTGGGCAGTCGGTCGGCGTCACCCTTGCCGTCAGCTGCGCCCGCTGGGCGGAGCTGCGCGGCGGGATCCGCGAGGCCATGGCCAGCCGCTTCGAGCTGGCGTGTCATGACCCCGCCGATTCGATGCTGCCGCAGATCGCACGCACGTTCCCCCGGCGCCCGGCCGGCCGGGTCATCACCGGTGACGGCCACTGGGCTCAGATCGCGCTGCCCCGAACCGACGGCCTGGCGCAAACCCGTGGGTTGGCAGGCGCTGTGGCCGACCTGGTGGCGAGCGTTGCCCGCCGCGGCGGACCGGCTACCCAGCCGATCCAGCTCTTGCCGTCGCGCGTCGCCGCCGATTCGCTCCCCCGAGCCAGCGGGCCGGATGCGATAGCGCTGGGCCTGTCGGGTGCGTATGCCCGTCCGGTCGAGGTCGGGCTCGCGCCCGGCCAGCACCTGCTGGTGCTGGGCAATGCGGGCAGCGGTCGCAGTGGGCTGCTCCGCGCTGTCGCCAGGAGCCTGCCCGACCGGGGAGCACGGACGTGGCTGATCGACCCTCGTCGCAGCCTGGCTGCCGTCGCGGGGTCAGCCTTCCGGCGGGCAGGCTCTGCCGAGGAGATAGCCGCGCTCATCTGCGAGCTGGACGCTTCCTGCCGGGTCCGGACCGATGCCACCGCCGATGCCACCGCCGACGATGTCCTCATCATCGACGATGAGGAGCTGGTTGCTGGTAGGGGTGCTGCCGGCAGCGTCCTGATGCCGCTGCTGGATCTGCTGCCGTTCGCCTCCGACATCGGTCTGTCGATGGTCGTCGCACGCCGGCTCAGCGGCTACGCGCGGGGCGCGTACGAGCCCTTCTTCGCCGGTTTCCTGGACCTGTGCGATACCGCGGTCGTGCTGTCCGGCGACCCGTCCGAAGGTCCCGTCATGGGCGGCGTGCGGCCACGACGCCTGCCCCCCGGCCGGGGGCAGCTGGTGGTGCGCGGCGAGCCCGTGGGCGAGGTGCAGGTGGCCTGCCTCGAGGAGGACGAACTCACCGGCGGCGCAGAGCGGAATGATCGCCCGCCGGGCCCCGGCGGTCGGCTCGCACAGGACCTCGACCGTCGCGGCGGGATGTGATCCACGTGGCACAAATTCGGTTCGCCGATGGGTGCTGGTTGCCCGTTACGAGACGTGGGCAGAAGCGTTAGAGCCGATGACCGCAGCGCACAGCCTTGATCCGGATCCACGGAGGCCGACATGAATGCCCGACCTGACCTGGTTACGACGGAGCTGTCGTTGCTGTTGGTCGTCCCAGGCGGGGCAGCACTTGCGGTCGGCGCAGGATTTCGCTACGACAGCGGCGACCCCTATGCGGTGCGGGTCGGCTTTCGTACCGGCGAGGACATCGTCGAGTGGACGTTCGCCCGGCAGTTGCTTGCCGACGGTGTCACCCAGCCGGTCGGCGAAGGCGACGTCCGGGTCTGGCCCAGCTCTGACGACGGTCACCACACGGTCTGCCTGTCGCTGTCCAGCCCCTCAGGGTCGGCGCTGTTCGAAGTGCCGATCGACGGCCTCGTGGAGTTCCTGACGCGTACCTACTGCGCGGTTCCGACCGGCTTGGAGGGCGGCTTCGTCGATATCGACACCGAACTGGCCCAGCTGGTCTGGAGCGATCCTCAGACCTGATCGCGTGACCGGTTGTGCATCGATGTGGTCACCGGCGGCCGAATGCGGCGACGTGCAACTCGCCCCGGGCGGGGCCGTCAGCTAAGGTGTCAAAGGCACGGCCCGCAAGGGCAGCGCGGACGTGGCTCAGCTGGTAGAGCATCACCTTGCCAAGGTGAGGGTCGCGGGTTCGAATCCCGTCGTCCGCTCGGTTCCTCGAGGAAGGCCAGGTCAGCCGGCTCACCTCACCCGGCGGAGTGGCCGAGTGGCTTAGGCAAGGGCCTGCAAAGCCCTGTACGCGGGTTCGATTCCCGCCTCCGCCTCTTCAGGTCCGATCGAGATCTGCACCCCCGACCGGGCGACTGTTGACCCATTCGGGGCAATTTCGCTCGGCATTCGGCCGCCCTTGGCCCGACGAGCTTGTCGGTTCTCCCCCAAGTGGGCATGCTCACTGTGAGTAGCAAATTCCCGATTTCGGGCGGGCGCCGCTGCGCGGCGGGGGCTTCTACGGGGGACGCAATGAAGATCGACGCCGCGGGGGCCTGCGTGGATAAGGCCAGGCCAGCGGCGCTGTGGGCGCAACCCGGACCCTGGGCTCGTGAGCTGGCTCCAGGCTTGCTGGCTACGCGCGTGCTGCTCTCGCGCGCGGCATGAGCGCCCACCGCGCTCCGCCCGACCGGCGGCTCCTGTACACGACGCTGGCCGCAGCGCTGGCATCGGGAGCGGTCGTGATGGCTTTCGGACCCAGCGCGCAGAACACGACGCCGGTCTTCGACGCGCGCAACGTCCAGGCCGCGACGGCAGCTGCGCCGGGCGTCGCGCCTCCGGTGGCCACGCCCGTCCCGCTCCCGGCGCCGACTCCCGTCGCGCACCCGACAACGGCCCTCACTGCGGCGGCTCAGCCGGCTGCGAGTTCCGTCCGTGAGACGCCGTACACCCCGGCCTACCGCCCGGTGCTCGCCACGCAAGCAGCCACCGGCCTCCTGACGCCAGCGCCCGCCACCTCACAGCCGCCGAAGCGACCGCATCCGACCCGCAGCGCGCGCCACACCGACAGCGCGGAGCGGACCCACAGCGCGGAGCGGACCCACAGCCGCAAAGGACCGGCGCGCTCAACCGGCTCGAGCGACGTTCAGCGCCACCGGTGGTGGCGGCAGCAGCCGCACGTCCCCACGACCGTCACGCCCGCCGATTCCAGCCGCTCCCGGAGCAGCTCGCGGCACGGCGGGAGGCACTGACCACGCCGCAACGGGGCGGGAAAGTCGCGCCCGGCGCATCACCTCATTGCCGACACCCCCGCTAGTCGACTTGTGTTGCTGGCCGGAGTCCGAGATTCTCACCGTGCGTAGCCGCGGGCGATGCGGGCATGCCCTGCCGGGGCCGCGCGGCGCCTGAGGCGGGGGACGGATGAGAATTGGACGGGCACGGGGCGCACATGCGCGTCCCCGATCCAAGGCCACGCTGCGCGCCGCCTCCATCGGGGCCTGCGTCGGGGCCCTGACCGCGCTCCCGCTGCTGGCCCCCGCCACCGCGCTGGCCACCGCTACACCTGCCCTCAACGGCACCGGCGTGGTGACCCTGGTGCATGCCGTCCCCGGCCTCGTCGCCAATGTGTCGATCGACGGCAAGGTCGTCCTCACCGGCTTCACCGCATCCAGAGTCACTGATCCGGTTACTCTGAGTGCCGGTAACCACACGGTTACTCTCAAGGCCGACAACGGATCGAACGCCGGCAAAGTCGTCCTGACGGCGATGCTCAACATCATCGCCGGCACCTCCTCGACGGCGGTCGTCGGCCTGACCCCGGGCGGCGCGGCGAAGGCCTACGTCTTCCCCGAGATGCCCATCGCCGTGCCGAATGGCGAAGCCGCCGTCGTCGTACGCCATGTCGCGGCCACCGGGCCCATCAAGCTCATGGTCGACGGTGCAGCATTGCCCGGCACGCTCGCCAACGGGGCGACCGAGACGACCTGTACCACGCCGGGGACCCACCTCGTCGTCGTGGAGTCCGCCACCGGGGCCACCATCCTGAGCGCCCAGTCAGCCCCCCTCGAGGCTGACCGGGTCACCACGCTCTATCTGACGGGAAGCCAGCGGGACCACTCCCTCGCGTGGGTGGCCACAACGCGGCTGGCCTCTTCGCTCACGACGCTGAGCGCGATCCCCACAGGGGACGGGAGCTCGCAACACATCTTCATGACGAAACGCGCTGACGTGCCCGTTGGCGTCGCCGCCCTCATCGCCATCATCCTCGGCGCGGGAACCTACGTCGTGACCCGCAGGAGAACCCTCGCTCGTGCCGTCGCATAGGAAGCACCGGAAGCACCGGAAGCACCGGAGAACTTCCAACCGGCTGACCCCGCTCTCCACGGCAATCGTCGTGGCGGTCGTCGCCTTCGCGGTCATCCTCGGTTTCGGCGGGTCCGCCAAGAAAGCGTCTCCGAGTGCAGCGGCGAGCCCGCGAGTGTCCGCGACGGCGACGCATTCCGCTCAAGCCTCACCAACCCGCTCGAGCCCGAGCCCGAAGCCGAGCCCGAAGCCGAGCCCGAAGCCGAGCCCGAAGCCGAAGCCGAAGCCGAAGGCCACCTCCACCGGGGTGGGTACCTCCGACGCGACGCTGCACGGGCTTTCGCAGCGCGTCATGGAGCGGCCCGTCCGCATCCGGATCCCAGCGTTGAAGGTCGATGCGCCGGTCATCCCGGCGGCCGTCGACAGCGCCGGCGCGCTCGTCGTGCCCGCGAACGTCGTCCAAGCGGCGTGGTTTCAGGCGGGCATCGCTCCCGGCCAGCCGGGGACGGCGATCATCGCCGCACACGTCGATTTCAAGGGCTCACTCGGCTTGTTCAACGGGCTGCGCACGCTTGCGAAGGGCGCTGCCATCTACGTGACCGACGCGAGCGGCCGCGTCAGGAACTTTCACGCCACCAAGGGAACGCTGGCCCCCAAGAGCGACCCGAGCACCGTCGAGTCGCTCGCGGCCGCCGCGGCGCAGCCAGGGCAGCCCCGGCTCGCGCTGATCACCTGCGGCGGGGATCTGAACTACGCCAAGCACAGCTACAACGACAACTTCGTGCTACTCGCCGACCTGTGACCAGAAACGATGGCCAGCGGTCGTGTAACTTCTGAATGCGCGAAAGCGCACCGGGCGATTAGCTCAGGGGGAGAGCGCTTCCCTGACACGGAAGAGGTCGTAGGTTCAAATCCTACATCGCCCACCCGCATTACCGCAGGTCAGAGGCCCGGCATCCACTACGGTGCCGGGCCTTGCTGGCGGCTTGGGGCTTTTGCGTAGCGTCCTGTCCACAGCCCCCGAGCCCGGGACGGACCGCGTGCGCCTTCCCGGCTACTGTCGAACATGTATTCGAAGCTGAGGAGGATGCATGACAGGGGACGACAGGATGCTCGAGCGGGTACGGCGGTTGCTGTCCAAGGCCGAGGGCGCCGCTACGGAGTCAGAGCGCGACGCCTACAACGCCAAGGCTGCCGAGCTCATCGCGCGTTACGGCATCGAAGAAGCGCTACTCGCCGCGAGGGAGTCCACCTCGCCGCTGCCGGCCGATCGCGTCGTCGATCTCGACGCTCCGTATGCCCGGGACAAGGCGTCGTTGCTGTCAGCGGTCGCGGGCCCATTGGGCGTGCGAGGTGTGCTGTGCAGTTCCCGTGGCGCGGCCGGCGTCCGGCTTTCGATGCACCTGTTCGGCATGAGCTCGGATCTCGAACGGGTCGATGTGCTGTACACCTCGCTTCTCGTGCAGGCCGCTCACGGGCTCGCGGTGGCGCGGCCCGCCACTGCGTACGAGTCGGTCGCGGCGTACCGGCGCTCGTGGATGCTCGGCTTCGCCTACACGATCCAGCAGCGCCTGGTCGCAGCCGCCCAGGCTGCCGCCGAGCGAGCCGAGTCGGCGCAGCACCATGCCCCGGGCGCAGGGCCTTCCGTCAGCCTGGTACTCGCTGACCGTGCGGCGATGGTCGACACCGCCGTGGCGGCGGCATATCCGCGGTTGCGCACCGCGCCGGGCCGACTGCTGTCGGGCACCGGGTCGGCGGCGGGAGCCGCCGCTGCGCGACGCGCCGATCTCGGCGGGCAGCGGCTGGGCAGGCGCTCACGGCCGGCCCTGCGGTGATTGCCCGGCCGGTACGGTCGGCGCATGAGAATCCTGCTGCTGGCTCCGCCGGGCGCCGGGAAAGGCACGCAGGGCAAGCGGCTTTCCGAGCACTACGGCATTCCGCATATCGCGACGGGTGATCTGCTGCGCGACCACGTCGAGCGCGGCAGCGAGGTGGGCCGAGCGGTCAGACGTCAGCTCGACGCGGGCGAACTGGTCTCCGACGAGCTGGTGCTGGAGATGGTGCAGGAAGCGATCCAGCACGGCGATGCGGCGACGGGCTACATCCTCGACGGCTTTCCCCGCACGATGCCGCAAGCGATCGAGGGCCACCGGACCGCCGCGCGGCTCGGACTCGCTGCGCAGGCGGCGGTGTACCTCGCTGCCGACGACGACGAGCTGATTCGCCGGCTGCGGCAGCGCGCCGACGAGGAAGGGCGCAAGGACGACACCGAAGTCGTGATCCGCCAGCGTTTGCAGACCTACCAGCGGGAAACGGCTCCGGTCATCGACCACTACCGGGACCGGGGCATGCTCATCGAAGTCGACGGCATGCAGCCGATCGAGCAGGTGACCGACGACATCGTCGCCAGGCTGGCGGAGATGCTGCCGACCGGCTGAGCCCCTATCGGGTGCAGTTCGACCACCACCTCGCCGGGTCCCGGATCGCGTAACTCCATCTCCTCGACGCGCAGGGGCGCTCCGTGAGCGCTCAGCCGGGCAGCGCGGATCATTCGCGGCGCGTCAGTGGGCTTCCGTCTCGAGGCCCTCTGCGACCGGTGCGCCGATGGCTGCGGTGACCAGGCCGCCCCACTCTTGCAGCAGGCGAGCCGAATCGACGGTATCGGTGCCCTCGGCCCACAGGTGCGTCATCGCCTCGGCCGGGTCGGGGATCACGAGCACCCAGCGCCCATCCGGCGAGATCAACTTGACGCCGTCGGTGGTGTCGGTACGGGCCGAGCCGGCCTTCTCGACAACCTCACGCATCACCGCGCCCTTCGCGGCCCACGGGGTCGGCACCGAACGCCGCACGACAGCCGAGGCCGGGATACGGGCGTCGATCTCCGACAGCGTCAGCTGGGCACGCGCGATGAGCCCGGCCATCCGAACGAACGCGGCTGTCCCGTCGAGCGCGGGCGCGAATTCCGGGACGACGAACCCGCCGCGGCCGTCGCCGGCGAAGGCCACCTGGCGGGCCGAAGCCGCCCGAGTGAGAGCCTCCGGCGAGGTCGGGGTCCAGATCACGCCCACCCCATGGAAGTTGCACACCTGCTCGGCAACGCGGGTGGTGGTCACCGGCAGGGCGACGTCGCGTCCCCGGCTCTCAGCGGCGACCAGATCGAGCATGACCAGCAGCGCGCGCTCCTCGCGGATCAGTTCACCGCGCTCGTTCACCAGCGCGATGCGTTCGCCGACGGGGTCGAAGCGCAGCCCGAACGCCGCCCGCGAGCTGGCGACGAGCTCACCGAGCCGCTCCAGATCGCCCATGCGGCCGGCCAGCGATCTCGGCGGTTGCCCCCTCGTCGAGGCGGCCGTTGACGGTCAGCACGTCGACCCCGAGCCGCCCGAGCAGCCCGGGCAGCACGAGAGATTGCGAACCGCCGGCGCAGTCGATGACGACCTTCAGGCCGGCCTCACGCAGCTGCCGGGTGTCGATCCGATCGCACAGATCCTGCACGTAGGTGTCCTGCGTCCGGGCGGCGAAATGCAACTCGGCGATCTCGCCGGGAAACGCCCGGCGAAACTCCTGGCGGGAAGATCCGCTCGAGCTTGCGCGGCTGCCGCCGGGACAGGTCGGCGCCCTGCTCGTCGATGAAGACCATGTCGATGCTCTGGGGGTCGCCCGGCGAGGTGCGCATCATGATCCCGCCGACGGCCTCCGAGACCCGCACGTCCCAGCGGGCGATCGGCATCGTCGAGACCTCCAGGTCGCGCACGTTGATCGCGCTGGCGGTCAGCGCGCGATGACGGCCCGCTTGAAGGCGCGGGCGGCCCGGGACGCGTCACGGGCGACGGTGACGAGGCTGCCCTTGCGCAGCGTCGTGGCGTAGGCGGACGCCAGCCGCACGCACAAGCTCAGGCGTGATCTCGACGTTGACGATGCCGGAGACCCCGCGCGGCCCGAACAGCGTCGCGCTGCCCGCGGGACTCCCAGATGACGCTGGTTCTGGACGACGTGCCGGCTTCGATCATCTTGGACGGGTAGACGCGCACCCCGTCGCCGAGGACCGCCTCCTCCTCCACGACGCAGTCGTCGCCGACGATCGACGCCTTCGTCGACCTGGACCGCGCGCATGATGTCGGTGCGCTTGCCGACGACGCACGCCGCGCAGGACGGCCTGCGGGCCGATGTAGACGTTGTCGTGCACGACGGAGCGGTGCAGGAACGCGCCGCCCTTGACGACGACGTTGCTGCCGATCACGGTGTACTCGCGCAGCTCCGCGCCGGCCTCGACCTTGGCGTAGTCTGCCGATGTACAGCGGCCCGATCAGCGACGGCCTCGGGGTCGACCTCGGCGCCCTCGGCGACCCAGACCCCCGAGGACAGTCTCGAACCCGTCGATGTCGACGTTGACCCGGCCCTCGAGCACGTCGGCCTGGGCCCGCAGGTAGCTCCGCCGTGCCGACGTCCTCCCAGTAGCCGTCGGCGACGCAGCCGTAGAGCGGGTGCCCCGTCGGCCAGCAGCTTGGGAAAGACGTCCCCGGACCAGTCGACGACCGCCCTGGCTCGACGTGCTCGAGGACCTCCGGCTCCATGACGTAGATGCCGGTGTTGACGGTGTCCGAGAAGACCTGGCCCCAGGTCGGCTTCTCCAGGAAGCGCTGGACCCGGCCGTCCTCGTCGATGATGACGATGCCGAACTCCAGCGGGTTGGGCACCCGCGTCAGAGCACGACCGTGACCAGCGCCGCCGCGGCGGCGGTGGAACGCCGACCAGCTCGGTCAGGTCGAAGTCGGTGAGCGCGTCGCCGGAGATGACCAGGAACGGCTCGTCCCGCAGCGCGTCCTCGGCGTTCTTCACGCTGCCGGCGGTGCCGAGCGGCGTGCTCCTCGGTGGCGTAGCGACAGGCTCATGCCGAGCTCGTCGCCGTCGCCGAAGTAGTTGCGGATCATGCGAGCCAGGAACTGGACGGTGACGACGTCTCGTCGAAGCCGTGCCGCTTGCAGCAGCCGCAGGACGTGCTCCATGATCGGGCGGTTCACCACCGGCAGCAGCGGCTTGGGCTGGTTGGCGGTCATCGGGCGCAGCCGGGTGCCCTCACCTCCGGCCATCACGACGGCGCGCATCAGGCCGGTCGCCTCACGATCCGTCGCGCGAAGTTGCTGCACCTGGATCGCGTACAGCCCGATCGCCCACCAGTACAGCGCCGTGCCCCAGATGACGAACGCCCAGGCGATCGGGCGAGAGACCGTGGCCAGCCAGCCGTGCCCCGTCGCCGCCAGCAGGAACGGGAAGGCGTAGAGCAGGTTGAACGTGGCGGCCTTGCCGAGGAAATGGACCGGGAGCGCGTCCCGTAGCCCATGCCGCAGCAGCACCGGCCCGAAAGCAAGCAGCACGACGTCACGTGCAAGGAGCACGCTCAGCAGCCAGACCGGGATGATGCCCCTGCATGGTGAGCGCCGCGACAGTGGACACGATGTAGAGGCGGTCGGCTGCGGGGTCGAGCAGGGCCCCGATCTTGCTGGACTGGTGGAGCATCCGGGCCAGCTTGCCGTCGAGATAGTCGGTCAGGCCGCTGGCCATGAGCAGCAGGAGCGCGATGCCGTCCCGGTGCGGGCCGAGCACCAGCCACAGGAACACCGGCACGCCCGCCAGGCGCAACGCCGACAGCGCGTTCGGAATCGTCAGAATCCGGTCGCTGAGCTCTGGCTCCATTCCAGACGGGCCGTCGGCGCTCACACCGGAAACGCTAGTCCCAGCAGCCGATCCGTGTCTCCCGCTCGCCTGGAGCAATCCGAAGGCGTTTGACCGGGATCAGCCGAAGCGTCCCGTGATGTAGTCCTCGGTGCGCTTTTCGCTCGGGTTCGAGAAGATCTTCGGTGGTCGAATCGAACTCGACCAACTGTCCCGGCTGGCCGACCCCCGTGATGTTGAAGAACGCCGTCATGTCGCTGACCCGTCCAGCCTGCTGCATGTTATGCGTGACGATGACGATGGTGAACTCGTCCTTCAGCTTGCCGATCAGGTCTTCGATGATCAGCGTGCTGATCGGGTCGAGTGCCGAGCACGGCTCGTCCATCAGGAGCACCTGGGGCTGCACAGCGATGGCGCGCGCGATGCACAGCCGCTGCTGCTGCCCACCCGACAGGCCGGCGCCCGGCTTGTTCAGCCGGGTGCTGACTTCATCCCAGAGGCCGGCCCCCCGCAGCGAGGACTCCACCGCACCATCGAGCGTCGACTTCTTCTTCACGCCGCCGAGCCGCAGGCCGGACGCGACGTTGTCGTAGACCGACATGGTGGGGAACGGGTTGGGGCGCTGGAAGACCATCCCGACCATTCGCCGGACCGCGACGGGATCGACATCGGCGGCGTAGATGTCTTCGTCATCGAGCATGACCTTGCCTTCGACGCGAGCGCCCGGCAGGACTTCGTGCATGCGGTTCAACGTGCGCAGGAGGGTTGATTTCCCGCAGCCGGACGGCCCGATGAACGCCGTGACCGACCGGGGCTCGATCGACATGTTGATGTCGTCGATCGCCCTGAACGACCCGTAGAAAGCGGACAGCCCGGAAATCTCGATGCGCTTGGACATTGCTACCTCCGGCCCAGCGTATTGCGCCGGGTGATGAGCCGGGCCCCGAGGTAGAGCGCCAGCACGATGACGATCAGGGTGAGCGCCGCTGCCCAAGCGCGATCGTAAGTGATGTCCTGGCCCTGGCCGGCTTGATCGAAGATGAACGTCGGGATGGCGGACTGCTTCCCGGAGAAGGGGTCCGAGTTGGTGGTCGGGGCCACGAAGGAGGTCAGCAGCAGCGGGGCCGTCTCGCCTGTCACGCGCGCGACGCCCAGCATAATGCCGGTGGTGATCCCGGCGGATGCCGTCGGCAGCACGATCCGCAGGATCGTCTTCCATTTCGGCACCCCGAGCGCGTAAGCGGCCTCACGCAACTCGTCGGGAACGAGCTTGATCATCTCTTCCGATGACCGGACGACGACCGGGAACATCAGGATCGTCAGCGAGAGCGCGGCGGCGAAGCCCGAATAGCCCTGGTGCAGCGCGATCACCAGGAAAGCGAAGATGAACAGGCCGGCGACGATGGAAGGGATACCGGTCATCACATCGACCACGAACCGAACCCCGGCAGCCAGTGGACCACGGCCGTACTCGGTGAGGTAGATCGCCACCAGCAGCCCGAGGGGCGTGGCGATCACGATGGTCAGGCCGACCTGCTCCAGCGTTCCGATGATGGCGTGGAACTCTCCGCCGGAGGTCGACAGCGGCCCGACACCGCTCAGGTTCGTGGTGAGGAACGACCAGCTCAGCGCCTTCACGCCACGGATGACGGTGTAGGCAATGACCGCCACCAGCGGGATGACAGCAGCAAGCAGTGACAGCTGGACAAAAAGCGCCAGCAGCCGGTCGGCGGCGAAACGCCGGCCTTCGGTCACGAAGGACAGCACCGTCTGGGCGACGGCGTAGACCGCGAGTGCGAAGACGACGAAATCGACCCGCCCCTGCAGCGGCGTGAGCCAGAACAGCAGCAGGCTCAAGGCGACGCTGCCAACCGCCAGGGCAGCGAAACGCTTCGGGTCGAGCTTGCGTGAGGAACCGCGCAGCCGCAGCGCGGCGGAGGTGGAGAGCTCGGGCGTGAGCGGACTCGCCGTGGTCATATCGAGGCCGCCCGCTTCCCGCCGCGCGCCACGATCATGCGGGCGAGCCCGTTGACCAGGAACGTGATGACGAACAGCACCAGTCCGGAGGCGATGAGCGCGCTACGCCCGATCGGCTCGGCGGCCTGGTACTGCGCGGCGATGTTGGCCGCGATGGTGTTGCCGCCCTGGTTCGCGTCCAGGATGTGGGCGGTGATCACGGGTGAAGCGGAAAGGACCAGGGCGATGGCGATCGTCTCGCCGATCGCGCGCCCGAGACCGAGCATCATCGCCCCGATCATCCCGGAGCGGCTGTAGGGAAGCACCACATAGCGGATCATCTCCAGCTTGGTGGCACCCAGTGCCAGTGCGGCCTCTTTGTGCTCGCGCGGCACCTGCAGGAAGATCTCGCGGGTGACCGCGGCGATGATCGGCAGGATCATGATCGCCAGCACCAGCGAGGCCAGGAACATCGACCGGCCCACCACCCCGTCCTTGCCCAGATGGAAGAGCGGTATCCAGCCGAGGTTGTCGGCCAACCAGCGCTGGAAGTTGTCCGAGTAGGGAACGAGGAACTTCAGGCCCCAGAGACCGAAGACGACGCTGGGCACGGCCGCGAGCAGATCGACCAGGTAACCGAGCGGCCGAGCCAGCCGTCGCGGCGCGTAGTCACTCACGTAGAGCGCGACACCAATCGCGATGGGTGCCGCGATGACCAGGGCAATGACGCTGCTGAGCATGGTGCCGTAGACGGTCGCCGCCACCCCGAAAGTGGCGGGTGACCCGTCCGGGTTCCACCGTTTGGTGGTGAAGAAGTTCGTCGTGTTCGCCCGCAGCGAGGGAATCGCCTGGTTGGCCAGGAACACGGCGATCGCGATGATCAGAACCAGGACGAACAGGCCCGCCCCGGCCGAAAGGCCGAAGAATGTGCGGTCTCCGCGCCCGCTGTGCGGCACTCCCCTGAGGGTGGACGGAGGTGTCACCGGCGGAGGGGACGTGCTCATGAGCTGCTGTTCCTCGGTGTCGAAGGGCCTTGACAAAGCCGGCGGCGAGCGGGCTCTCCCACTCGCCGCCGGCTGCGCGGGAACTTAGCTGAAGGACTTGATCTGAGCCAGGGCCTTCGTGTTCAGGCTGTCCGGGAGCGGAGCGTAGCCCAGTTGGTTCAGCACAGCCTTCCCATCCGTCAGAGCGTAGGTGAAGTAGCTCTTGAGCAGCGCCGCGTTCTTGTTGCCCTGGTTACAGGTCAGGATGAACGTCGGCGATGCCATCGGGTAGGCGGCCGGGTTCGAGGTCGCGTAGTCAGGAGTCACGCGCAGGTCTCCCCTGCTGGTGTCGACCTTGGCGGTCTCCAGGGCAGCCGAGACGCTGGAGCCGCTGGCCTCGACGGCCTTGCCGGCCTGGTTGACGATCAGAGCGGTGGACAGGTTGCGCTGCTTGGCAAAGGACAGCTCGGTGTAGGTGATACCACCGGCGGATTGCTTGACGGCGGTGGTGACCCCGTCAGAGCCCTTGGCCGACTGCTCGCCGCCCGGCCAGTTCACGACCTCGCCGGCGTCCAGCGTCCAGCTGCTTCCCGCCGTGGCCTTCAGCCAGCTGGTGAAGATGTTGGTGGTGCCGGACTTGTCGGTGCGGTGCACCGCGACGATCGGGATGCTGGGCAGGTTCACGCCGGTATTGATCTTCTTGATGGCCGGGTCGTCCCAGGAGGTGATCTTCTTGTCGAAGATGCCGGCGACGACCTCGGGCGAGAGCGTCAGCGTGCTCACACCCTGCAGGTTGTAGGTGAGGACGACGCCTCCGGCGACGATCGGGGTGATGATCCCCTTTCCGGGCGAGCAGACCTTGTCAGCCGCCGCCTGCTCGGTGGCCTTGGGCAGCGAGTCGGTTCCGCCGAAGTCGGCTGTGCCGTTGCCGAACGCCGCCTTACCGGCGCCCGAGCCGGTGCCCTGGTAGGCGATGCTCGCCCCTGAGCACTTCTTCTGGTAGTCGCTGATCCACTGCAGCTCTGCGTTCTGCTGGAAGGTGGACCCCTGGCCTGAGAGGTTGCCGGTGACACAGCCCGACGACCCGCTCGGTGCCGTTGATGCCCCGGTGTTGCTGCTGCTGCTGCCGCATGCGGACAGCGCGACGGCGCTGCACGCTGCAATGCTGGCGATGCCGACCAGGCGTGTCCGGCTGCGCGTGTGCTTCACGCGATTTTCCTCCCGCTCAACGTAAGTCCTCATGATGGAACTCACGCTAGGAGGGTCAGATGACGGTCGTCGGTACCGAAGGTGAATGGCAGGCGAACAGCGCATGGCCGACCTGAACCGTGACCCGGCCGTTACCTGCGACAACACGCACGCGGTCAGGCGGTCGCGTCGAAGCGGTAGCCGACGCCGCGGATGGTCACCAGGTGGCGGGGCTGGGAGGGGTCCGGCTCGATCTTGGCCCGCAGCCGCTTCACGTGCACGTCGAGCGTCTTGGTGTCGCCGAAGTAGTCAGCGCCCCACACCCGATTCATCAGCTGCTCGCGGGTCAGGACCCGGCCGGCGTTGCGCAGCAGGACCTCGAGCAGCTCGAACTCCTTGAGCGGCAAGGGGGTCGGCTCTCCCCCGACGCTCACCACGTGCCGATCGGGGTCGAGCCGTACCGGGCCGGCTTCCAGGACATCGGCCGGCGCGGTCGGCTGCTCCCGGCGGCGCAACACGGCCCGCAGCCGCGCGACGAGCTCGCGGCTGCTGAAGGGCTTGGTGACGTAGTCGTCGGCACCGAGTTCGAGCCCGACCACCTTGTCGACCTCGCCGTCCTTGGCCGTCAGCATCACCACGGGCACGTCGGAACGGCGGCGCAGCTCGCGGCAGACCTCCAGCCCGGAAAGCCCGGGCAGCATGAGATCGAGCAGCACGATGTCAGCTCCGGCGCGATCGAATTCCTCGAGGGCTGCCGGGCCCGCTGCCGCGACAGAAACCTCGAAACCTTCCTTGCGCAGCAGGAAGGACAGCGCGTCAGAGAACGACTCCTCGTCCTCGACGACCAGCACCCGGGTCATCGCGCGACCAGGCTCGGCGACGGCAGTTCCAGGGTGAACGTGGAACCTGAGCCTGGGGCGCTCCACACGCGCACGTGTCCTCCATGGTTGTTCACGATGTGCTTGACGATGGCCAGGCCGAGCCCCGTACCGCCGGTCTCGCGCGAGCGTGCCGGATCGACCCGGTAGAAGCGTTCGAAGACCCGGTCGAGGTCCTCCGGCGGGATGCCGATCCCCTGATCGGTCACCGAGATCTCCCACCAATCAGTACGCCGGCGAGCCGCCAGGGCCACTTTGGTCGCCTCGGGGCTGTAGACGATCGCGTTCTCCAGCAGGTTGGCGACGGCGGTGACGAGTTGCGACTCGCTGCCGAGCACCTTCCCGCCTCGATCACCCCCCACGACAACCGAAATCTGCTTGGCCTCAGCGGCCGGAGTGATCCGATCGACGGCTTCGGCGAGCACGTCATCGACGGCGACCGGGGAGGGATCGGGCCGGGCATCGCCACCCTGGACCCGGGACAGGTCGATCAGCTCGGTGACGAGCCGGGAAAGCCGGGCCGCTTCGTGCCGGATGCGGGTGAGGAAGCGCAACATCTGCTCGCGGTCGTCCTGCGAGGTCTCGACCGCGGCCTCGGCGAGCAGGGCCAATGCCCCCACCGGCGTCTTGATCTCGTGGCCGACGTTGGCGACGAAATCCCGTCGCACCGCTTCCACCCGCCGGCTCTCGGTGACGTCCTCGACCAGCAGGGCCACCATGCCTTCGGTGAGGCAGACCACCCGTACGCGAACCTCGAGCGGCTGCGAACGCCACCCGAACGACGGCAGCGTCATCTCGCGCTGCAGGGCCGCGTCAGGGCCCTCGCGGCGGGCGGCTCGAGCCAGCGCGAGCAGCTCGGGGGGCGGCGGCTTACCGGCGACCGCGATACCCATCTGACGTCCGGCCTCGTTGTCGAGCATCACGTCATCGCTGCGATTGAGGACCGCAACGCCGATCGGCACGTTGGCCAGGATGGCGAGCGGCAACGCTTCGGGAGGGCGACTGCTCTTCGCTACGGCGGCGGCCTGACGCCGCAGGGCGGCGGCCCGGCGACGCCGAGCCCCCACGAACGAAGCGACGGCGAGCCCCCCGAGCAGACCCATTGCCAGCCCGAGCAGACCGCCGAGCAGCCATGCCACGCCCTTGATCGTAGTTCCGATGTCGTCCCGAAACGTGTCTGCGCGCCGTTAACCACCGGACGTTCACCTTGCGTCCACCGGTTCTTTCCCGCCACGGCCGGGCTGACCGGGCACGGTGTGGATAGCCTGCGGTCCTGCTCGTTAACCCCGGAGGGTTGAGACTTGCGCGACGCTTACCACGACGACCTCAATGCGCTGACGCAGTCGATGGTCGAAATGACCCGGCTGGTCTCCAGCGCGGTGGCGCGGGCCACCACAGCCCTGTTGGACGCGGATCTCGAACTCGCCGAGCACGTGATCAGTGGCGACGCGGCCGTCGATGCCCAGTACCGGGACGCGGAGGAGCGGGCGTTTGACCTGATGGCACGGCAGGCGCCCGTCGCCGGTGACCTGCGGCGCATCGTCGCCAGCCTGCGGATGGTGTCCGACCTCGAGCGCGGCGGCGATCTCGCCGTCCACATCGCCGAGGTCGCCCGCCGGCGCTATCCGGCTTCGGCTGTCCCGCCGGCGCTGCGCAGCACGATGCTCGAGATGGGCCAGATCGGTGAGCGGATCATGACCAAGGCGGGCAGCATCATCGCCACCTCCGACCTGGAACTCGCCGAGCAGATCGAGCAGGACGACGACGTCGTCGACGGCCTGCACCGCCAGCTGTTCCGCGTCCTGCTGGAGGACGACTGGGACGGCAGCGTCGAGGCCGCCGTCGACATCACGCTCTGTAGCCGCTACTACGAGCGCATCGCCGACCACGCCGTGGGCGTCGCGCGCCGCGTCGTCTATCTCGTCACCGGGCAGCAGCCGGCGGAAGCCACGCTCTAACCCGCGACCGCGGCACGCATCCGGCGCACCGCCTCCAGCAGCAGCGGACCGCTGGTTCCGACGTTCAGCCGAGCGAATCCGACACCCTCGCGTCCGAACTCGAGACCCGGTGAGAGCGCCACGCGTCCGCGCTCCAGGAACACCTCGGCCGGCTCGGGCTCGAGCTCCAGCGCCCGGCAATCGAGCCACATCAGGTAGCCCGAATCAGCGGGCGATACGGCAATCTCGGGCAGCGCGGAGGCGAGCAGGAGCCGGGCGCGCTCGTGCTGGCGGGCGAGGTGCGCCGTCAGCTCATCCAGCCAGCCGTCACCGCCGGCCGCAGCCGTGAAGGCGGCGTTCGCCGCGAGCACCCCGAAATGCCCGGGGTGACGCAGAGCAACCGGCAGTCGTTCGACGGCCGCCCCCGTCACGCGGTCGCCGGCTATCAGCAGGGCGCACTTGAGGCCGGCGACGTTCCACGATTTGGAGGCCGACGTGACCGTCAGGGCGCGCTGCTCGCCCAGCGCCAGCAGCGGGGTGAACGTGCGGCCGGGCAGCGTCAGCGGGGCGTGGACTTCATCGCTGATGATCCCGGCGCCGGTCACGGCTACGGCCTCGCCGATCGCGCGCAGCTCCGCCCTGGTCGGCACGCTGCCGGTGGGGTTGTGCGGGTTGCACAGCAGCAGCGCCCGAGCGCCCGCCGACAGGGCTGCGCCGATGGCATCGACGTCCAGCGCCCACCGTCCGGGCTCGCCCGGCGTGTGGCGCATCGCAGCGTCGATCGGTACCCGCCCGAGACGCTCGATCGTGTGCCGGAAGGGGCCGTAAACCGGCGGGGTCAGCACGACGCCATCACCGCGGGACGTGAGGATCTCGACGGCCCGGGCAACGCCGCTCATGACGTCGGGCACGAGCGCGGTGCGCCGCGGGTCCGGGCGCCAGGCCCAGCGGGCGGCGGCGAACGCGGCGAAGGCTTCGGCCCCGTCAACGTCGTTGGCGTAGCCGCAGTCGCCCATGTCCACGGCCTCCTGCAGCGCGGCCTTCACGGCAGGGGCGAGCGGGAGATCCATCTCGGCGACGAACGCCGCAAGCACGTCAGGAGGGAAGGCTGTCCACTTGTAGCTGCGCCGCCGCCGTAGCTGCGCGGGATCGATCGCGTCGAAGCCGGTGGGCTCTCCGAGGAGCACTTCCAGCGCGTCGGCCTCAGTCACAGGCTGACGATGTCACGATCAGCGCGACTGCACGGCCTCGGCGGCACTGCCCGACGCCGGCGGGTCGAGGGGCCCGATCTCCCGGGCGATGAGCATCCGGCTCTGGCGGCGCTGGTTGTCGGCCACCATCGCCGACCAGGCATTACGCCGCGATCGAGCCTGCCCGCCGGCGGGCCGCAACCACAGCAGCACGCGCGCGGCCTGCCGCTGAAGTTGGCCAACCGAAGCGGCATTGCGCGTTCCCCGCGTTTGCGCAACAGACTGCATACGCTCGGCCACCTCAACCCTCGTGCTCATCGAGCCCACTTCGGTAACGACCCGAGCGGGTCTGAACAATCCGGATAGCTCCGTATTCTTCTGCACCTGTGCTCATGGTCACAGCGGACAGTTACGAATGGGTGTCCGCCGCATGAGGATTGCTCTACCGATGCGCACCGCCGGCCGCAGGCGAGCCGACGGTCCGAACGAGCGCCTACTCCCGGCGCTGTGGGCTCGTCACGATGGCGGTCACCTTCCGCTCGGCGACGAACGACAGGAACGGGATCGTGCCCGCGGCCATCACGACGAGCATCGTGACGGGGCTCATCCGCACGCGCCGGCTGAGGTCGAATGTCAGCAAGAGGTAGATCACGTACAGCGCGCCATGCAGCGGCCCGACGATCTTCACGATCTCGTCGGAATTACCCCAGACCTGGACCGGCACCCCGATCAGCACGAGGATGATCAAGCCGATGCCGACGACGTAGGCGATCACCCGGTAGCGCATCAGGGCCGCCTGCACCGCGTGGGGAACGGCAACGGGCGCGGCGGACGACACGTCGGCGCCGGCCTCGCTCATGCCGGTCCCCCGGCCGCGACGTCCTGGTCGTGCAGGGATGACAGGTAGCGGTTGTAGGCCGCCATTTCGGGATCCTCCGTGTCGTCGACTTGGGCGGTGACCTGGGGTGCAGGCACCCGGAAGCGGGGCGCCTCGGGATAGGCCGACCCGCCAGCGGTCACGGACCCCTCCTCCTTCGGCTTCCGGCGCAGCTCCTCCCGCAGCAAGCGCCACCACAAGACCAGCAGGACGGCGGCGAACACCCACCACTCGACGCCGTACGCGTAATTGCGAATGCTGCCGCGCTTCAGCCCTCCCACATCCCACTGCCAGTGGCCGAGGATGCAGAACAGACCGATGCACCCGATGGTCAGGATGTGGAAGCCGAGCCACCGGATGGTGAGCAGCTTGCGCACGTCTGGACGTTACCGAAAGACCCTGAAAGGCCACCGGCCCTCAAGACGGGCGGGCGGGCTCCCGCACTGCGCCCGTCAGCCGCCGGAAGGCCGCCGCGACCTGCGATTCGCCGCCAACGGCAGCCAGGAATCGGTCGGGACGCACCAGAGCCACGCCGGACGCGCATCCCTGCCAGAGCGCGAGCAGGGTCCCTTCCAGATCCTCGACGCCGGCGCAGTCCACCCCGGCCAGCGCGGCCAGGCCTCCGGGCGCACAGACGGCAAGTCCGCGACACCCCCGCCCGCGTAGTTCGCCCGCCAGCCCGGGGCTGATCAGCGGCCAGGGGTCGGCTGCGTTGCCGAGCACGGCCCAACCGGCCGGGAGCGTGTCGTCAAGCCGGCCGAGGACGGCGTCCCGAGTGCGTACGCGTGGGTTGGGCAACGGCAGACCCCCGTGCCGCTCACCGGCGGGTGCGGGGATGCGAGGCCTGGCACGCAACGAGCCGGCCCGAAACCGGCTGCCGACGACGGGGGCCGCGCTCACCACCCGCAACCCCAGGCGGGTGGCCGCCGCGCGCGGCGGCGAGGTGGCGGTGAGCAAGCGGCCGGCGATGAGTGCGGTCCGGGTCATCTCGGCCACTCGCGGCCGGCGCTCCCTCTCGTAGCCGTCGAGGACGCGCGGCGGGCTCACCCCGCGGCGGACCTCGTCCAGCCGCCACGCGAGCGTCAGCGCATCGCCGATCCCCGCGCCGAGCCCCTGGCCTCCGAAGGGCGGCATGCAGTGCGCCGCGTCCCCGGCGAGCAGCACCCGGCCGTCGCGCCATCGGGCGGCGGTGCGCGCGTGGTAGGCGTAGACAGCCGCCCGCACGATCGTCAGCCTCGCGCGTTCCGTGGAAGTCAGCGGCGCCAGGTAAGGACGCAGCCATAGCTCCACCTGGTGGGGGGCGGCCATCTCTGCGGGGTCCTCGCCGGGCAGCACCATGAATTCGAACCGGTGGCCGCCAGGACGCGGCATGTTGACCGCAGGCCGGCGGGGGTCGAGCAGGTAGGTGAAGCACGGCAGGTGGGCCAGCGGCTCCGGGCAGTCGATGTCGATGACGATCCAGGGTTCGGCGAACGTGCGGCCGGTGAATGCGATCCCGCGCTCGCGGCGGACCACGCTTGCAGCGCCGTCGCACCCGACGACCCACTGCGCCCTGATCGCGCCCCCGTCGTCGAGCGTCAAACGCACCCCATCCGGCGCGTCGCGGACGCGGGTCACGGTGCGCCCGATCCGCTGCCGCACGCTGGGAGCCCCGGCGAGGGCCGCGCGCAGCTCGCGTTCGAGCGAGGGCTGGTGAAAGAACGACAGTCCCGGCACACCGAGCGAGCTGCCCTCGAAGGCGACCGAGGTCAGCACCCGGCCGCGCCGGCTGCGCACCTCGACCCGCCGCCCGGCGTCGAAGAGCCGGAGCGGATCGTTCAGCCCCGGGATCCGCAGCAGAGTGCGCAGCGTCTCGTCGTCAGCAGCGATCGCGCGGGGATGCGCAAACGGCTGCGCCGCGGGGTCAACGGCGATGACGTCGACGCCGCGGTCGCCCAGCAGCGCCGCGAGCGCGGCACCGACGGGCCCGAGTCCGACGACAGCGACCTCGCAGCCCAATTGCGCCGCACCCAAGGCTGGCTCACCGGCCCTCTCTGGCCCCGAAACAGTCGTCCGGCCCGCGAAAGGCATAGCCTGACACGTCCACTTTTTCTGCTGGCGCATCGGAGATGTCTGCATATGGTGCCCGGCGGCCAGTCGATGGCCGCACAATCCGAGCTCCCTCCGAGCGGTGGGCGCGACGCTGCTCTCGCCGCTGAGCAGGAGCAGGTCGACCGGATGTACGCGCGGCTCGACGCGCTTCGTGACCTGGCCGAGCGGCAGCTCACCGAGACCCGGGCGATGGGCGCGAGCGGAACTCCGGCGGCGCGCTCCGAGCGCGACGCCTTCGCCACCGAGTACGAGCGCCGGCTCATTCAGCTGCGCGGGGTCGAGAACGGGCTGTGCTTCGGACGCCTCGACCTCGCGGACGGGCAGCGGTACTACGTCGGGCGCATCGGCCTCTCCGATCCGAACGGTGCTCGGCTGCTCGTCGACTGGCGGGCCCCCGCGGCCCAGGCGTTCTACCGAGCGACGGCGGCCGAGTCCCTGGGCGTGAGCCGCCGCAGGCACCTGCAGCTGTCCGGGCGACGCGTGGTCGGCGTCGGGGACGACGTTCTTGACGCCGGCGGGCTGGTCGAGCTCGCCGAGGCCGACCGCAGCACGCTGTCGGCCGAGGCGTCGCTGATGGCGGCGCTCGCTACCAGCCGCACCGGTCGGATGACCGACATCGTGGCCACGATCCAGGCCGAGCAGGACCGGATCATCCGGGCCGATGCCCAGGGTGTCCTGGTGGTGCAGGGCGGTCCCGGCACCGGGAAGACGGCCGTTGCGCTGCACCGCGCCGCGTACCTGCTCTACGTGCAGCGCGAGCGGCTGCGCGGCTCCGGTGTGCTGGTGGTCGGTCCCAACGTGACGTTCTTGCGCTACATCGAGCAGGTCCTGCCCTCGCTCGGCGAGACGGGTGTCCTGCTGGCCACCCCCGAGGAGCTGCTGCCGGGGATCAACGTCACCGCGCAGGAACCGCTGGCGTCGGCCGTCCTGAAAGGCGACGGGCGGATGGCGTCGGTCCTCGCGCGTGCCGTCTACAACCTCAAGAAGGTTCCGACAACGGTCGCGGTACTGCCGTTCGACCGCTACGAGCTGCGCCTGACCCGCGCGCAGGCACTGTCCGCCCGGCGCAGCGCGATCGCGACCCGGCAGCCGCACAACCTGGCTCGGCCCCGGTTCGCCCGCGCTGTCCTGCGCCAGCTCGCGCGCCAGCTCGAGGGCGCAGACGCCGAAGAATCCGTGTATTTGCAGCGTGAACTGCTTGCCACCGACGAGTTCCGCGAGTCGCTGAACGCGATGTGGCCGGTGCGCACCGCCGAACAGTTGCTCGCCGAGCTCTACGCCGATCCGGAGGTGCTACGCGCTGCCGCCCCGGAGCTCAGCGACGCCGAACGCGAGTTGCTGGCGCGCCCCGCCGCAAGCGCGTGGACCACGTCGGACATCCCCCTTCTCGACGAGCTTGCCGAGCTGCTGGGCGATCCCGCGGAGCTGGCGAGGGCGGCCGAGGAGCGGCGCCGGCGGGCCAGCGAGCGCGAGTACGCCGAGGGGGTGCTGACGATCATCGGCATGTCGGACGAGGTCAGTGCCGACGTGCTGGCCGACCGGTTCACCAGCTCGGGCGCCGACGGCACCGTGGCCGAGCGGGCAGCCGCCGATCGCGCCTGGGCCTTCGGCCATCTCATCGTCGACGAGGCTCAGGAGCACTCGGCCATGATGTGGCGGCTGCTCTCGCGGCGCTGCCCGAGCCGCTCGATGACGGTGGTCGGCGACGTCGCACAGACCGGCTCGGCCGCCGGCAGTGACAGCTGGGCCCAGGCGCTCGATCCCTTCGCCGAGGGACGCTGGCAGCTCGCCGAGCTGTCGGTGAACTACCGCACCCCGCGCGAGATCATGGACGTCGCCGCGGATGTGCTGGCCTCGTTCGCGCCGCGGCAGCAGCCACCGAGTTCGGTGCGTGATGTCGATGAATACCCGCAGGCCGTCCGGCTCGATCCGGTCGGCGATCAGGCCGGTCTCGCCCGGCTGATCCGCAACGCCCAGCCGGCCGAAGGGACCACCGCTGTCCTCATCCCGGAAGGCGCCCGAGCCGTCTTCGCCAAGGGCGGCGAGCCGCTGCTCTCGGAGCTCGCGCTAGCCGGTCCGGATACCGCAAACCGCCTGATGCTGCTGGAGGTTCGGGCCGCCAAGGGGCTGGAGTTCGACGTCGTGATCGTCGTCGATCCGCAGGCGATCCTCGACGCCTCGCCGCGGGGAGCCAACGACCTTTACGTGGCGCTCACGCGGGCGACCACTCGCGTCGTCGTCGTCCACCCGGGACCGTTACCGGCCCTGCTCTCGCGGTTGGAGCCGGCGCCGCGCTGAACGCCCTGATCAACGGCTTACCTGAGGTTCGCCTCGTGCTCCCAAGTGCGGCCGAACCACCTCGCCACCCGCGACGAGCCGAAGTCGCTCTTGTCACGCACGAAGTCGACCGAGGGTCCCTCGAGACTGCCGACCGGCCGCTCACCGCTGGTGAAGGTCACGTCGACCTTGGCGATCATGTCGTGCCCGAACTCCATGTAGCAGATGCCGCGACCGTCGTAGGCCGCCGAGATCTCGACCTCTCGCAGTCGGGACGCGATCCGGGCCGCGACGACCGAGGCTTGGCCCTCGGCGAACACGCCTGCCTTCGGGGTGCCGACGCTGGTGACGTCACCCACCGCGTCGACCCCGGGAAAGCGCGTCTCGAGCGAGTGCGGGTCGACCGGGATCCACCCGTCCTGCGCCAGCCCCGAGTCCAGCACGACCTGCGGCGCGCGATGCACCGGCACCGCGAGGAAGAGGTCGTACGCCAGTTCCTCGCCGTCGCTGAGAAGGGCGACCTTGCGCTGCGGGTCGACCCCGCGCACGAGGGCGTTGGGATGCCACTCGATCCCGCGCTCGGCGAACGCGGCCAGGATCGCCGCCGACGCCTCCGGGGACGGCGGCACGGGAACGCCCATCGGCATCACGAGCGTGACCTTGGAGGTCTCGCGAAGCCCGCGCGCGGCGAGGAAGTCGTGCGTCAGCAAGGCCGTTTCGCTCGGCGCGGGCGGGCACTTGAACGGAGTCGACGTGACGCCGACGAGAACATGCCCACCGGAGAACGCCGCCAGCGCATCTCCAGCCACGGCCGCCCCGGGCACCGAGTAGAACTCGTGGCCCGCCTCGACCAGCCCGGGGGTTGCTTCGGGGACCACCTCGGCGCCGAGGGCGACGACCAGGATGTCGGCGTCGAAGGTGCCGGCCTCCGTCACCACCCGCTTGCTCTCCGGATCGATCGACAGGATCGTGGACTGGACGAATGCGACGCCCGGCTTCACCACCCCGGCGTAGGGATGCAGCACGCTCGGTATCTGCTCCCCGCCGAACATCAGCTCCAGCTTCGCGAACCCGAAGACGAAACCCTCGGCCTTGTCGATCAGCACTATCTCCAGCACGTGATCGGCACTGTCACCGAACTCCTCCGACAGCTGTGAGGACAGTTCGAGCCCACCGAAGCCGGCACCCAGAATGACGACGCGCATGATCGGGGCCTTAGAGCAGTTAGCAAGCCTGACTTGAGGAGTTGCACATGACCGCCGAGGCAGAGCCGGATCCGTTGCGCGGGCGCGTCCTGCAGTGGCTGGGCAAACCGCTGAGCGCAGCGGGCAGCGCCGTCGCTCCCGACGAGGTCAACGTCCCGATGATCCGGCACTGGGTGGACGCCCTGGACGACCAGAACCCGGTGTACATCGACCCCGAGGCCGCGGCGAACAGCCGCTTCGGCGCCATCGTGGCCCCCCCTGCGATGCTGCAGACCTGGACGATGGCCCGGCCGCGCATCGAAGGCATCGCCGAGCGGGGCGGAGCCGCCGTAGCGATCGATGAGCAGAGCCCGCTCGGATTCCTCGCGGCTGCCGGCCTCACCGGCACGCTCGCGACGAACTCGGAGCTGGAATTCATCCGGTACCTCAAGCCCGGGGATCTGCTGGAGTCCTCGACGACGCTGGACTCGGTGTCCGAACGCAAGAGCGACCGCGCTGGGCCGAGGCTTCTTCATCACCTGGGTGACGACCTACCGCTGCCTGAACGGGGATGCCCCGGGTGAGGTCGTCGGACGCCAGACCTTCCGCATCTTCAAGTTCGACCCGGCCACCACCGCCGAGCAGCCAGCGCGCACGCCCGGGGCCGCCGCGACCGGTCGAGCCGCTCCCGGAGCCGGGCGAGCAGCTCCCGGAGCTGAACCTCAACGTCACCGCGACGGTGGTGGTCGCCGGCGCGATCGCCTCACGCGACTTCATGCCGGTGCACCATGACCGCGACTACGCGCAGGCCCAAGGTGCCCCTGACATCTTCATGAACATCCTGACCAGCAACGGCTACGTCGCCCGCTTCGTCACCGACTGGGCCGGGCCGCAGGCCCGGTTGCAGCGCATCGCCATCCGCCTCGGCGCCCCCTGCGTGCCGGGCCACGTCCTGCGGTTCACCGGCCACGTCGAGTCCGACCGCGCCGAGGGCGACCACCGGATCGTGCAGGTTCGCGTGAGGGCGGCGAACACTTTCGGCGACCACGTCACCGGCACCGTCACCCTGGACCTGCCGGCCTGACGGCAGCGCCCGGCAGGAGTCCACACGGCGCTCAGATGTAGTACCCGATTCATCCCCTCTTCATGCGGGTCTCACAGGTGACTCCCAGCGACGCGCAAGCGAAACCGCAACTGGCGCCCTGATCTTTAGACCAAGATCAGCCCGGAGATGAGAGCGGGCCGCGCAGCGGATGCCGGCCCGGCTCAGCCGCGAAGAATTGAGGACACGTGGGAGTGCGCTCGCGCCTGCGCGAAAAGAAGGCTGAGTCGGGTCAGCGCCTCTGGCGGAGGCTGTATCGCAGCCACCGGCTCATCAGCCTGGTGGCCGTTGTGGTGGTCCTGGCCGGCGTCGGCGGGGGGATCTGGGCGAGCACGTCAGGTGGGTCCACGGCCCCGACCACTACGACGGAAACGGTCAACACGACCACCATCCGGCAGACCGTGTCGGCCTCGGGAACGCTGGCGACGGCGTCGGAGGCCGACCTCAACTTCGGGGCTGCCGGACTAGTCACCTCCGTTCTGGTCCAGCCCGGCCAGAAGGTCACCAAGGGGCAAAAGCTGGCCACGATCAGCAGCGCATCGCTGGCGGCCTCGGTCGCCAATGCGCAGGTCTCCGTCGCCTCGGCGCAGAACCGGCTGAGCTCTGACCAGACGGCGGCCGCTTCGGCAGCGCAAATCTCCGCCGACCAGCAGTCGCTGACCGTCGCCCAGGACTCGCTCTTCGACGCGCTCGTCGCGCTGAACGGGGCGACGATGACCGCGCCGTTCGCCGGTGTGGTGGCGACGGTCAACCTGACGAACGGCGAGCAGCTCCGGGGCTCGGGCGGCGGCGGCTCCGGGGGCTCAGGCGGCAGCGGGCTGTCGGTGACGGCCGCGAGCTCGTCGTCCTCATCGTCCTCAGCCCAGATCGTCGTGATCGATCCCGACCACTTCACGCTCTCCGCCACTGTCGACGACACCCAGATCGCCTCGATCAAGCAGGGGCTGCAAGCGGTCATCACGCCGAACGGCTCGACCTCCCCGGTCTACGGCACCGTGAGCTCGGTGGGCATGATCGCGTCATCCACCTCCGGCGTCACCACGTACCCGATCACGATCGCGATCACCGGATCGCAACCTACGCTGCACGACGGTGCCAGCGCGAGTGTGTCGATCATCGTGCACCAGCTCACCGACGTGCTCGCAGTGCCGACGGCAGCACTGCATTACACCGGCACCAAAGCCGCCGTCATCCGGGTGGTCAACGGGCGTGAGGTGAGCACCCCGGTGACGATCGGTCAGGTGTCCGGCGCCGAAACCCAGATCACCGCCGGGCTGTCCGCCGGTCAGACCATCGTCGTGCCGGTGACCCGGCGGACCTCGGGGACCGCGCGTACCGGGGCGGGGACCGGGACCCGAGGCGGGTTCGGCGGCGGCGGGCTCGGCGGCGGCGGCAGGTTCGGCGGCGGCAGGTTCGGCGGCGGCAGGTTCGGCGGATGACGGTCCTGTCGCACGACACGCAGGACTACGGCAACGTCGCGCCGCCGGTCATTGCGCTGGAAGCAGTCCGCAAGACCTACGCCAGCGGCAGCCTGTCGGTCGAGGCCCTGCGCGGCGTCACGCTGTCGATCTCGGCCGGTGAATATCGTCGCGATCATGGGACCTTCGGGCTCCGGCAAATCGACGCTGATGCACATCATCGGCTGCCTCGACGTGCCCACCGCAGGGTCGCTACCTGCTGGCCGGCGACGACGTCGGCCGATTGTCGGAAGACGCGCTCGCCGAAATCCGTAACCGGCGCATCGGCTTCGTCTTCCAGCAGTTCAACCTGCTGCCGACGCTCAACGCCTGGCGCAACGTCGAACTTCCGCTCGTGCTATGCAGGCGATTCCGCGTCCGGTGCGCAAGGCGCGCGCGCTGGAAGCGCTCGAACGCGTCGGGCTCGGCGACCGCACCGAGCACCGCCCCACCGAGCTGTCCGGCGGCCAGCAGCAGCGGGTCGCGATCGCCCGGGCGCTGGTGACCGACCCGGCGCTGATCCTCGCCGACGAGCCGACCGGAAACCTCGACTCGGTCTCGACCGCCGACGTGCTCGGCCTCCTCGACGAGCTGCACGCCGACCGGCCGGACGATCGTGCTCATCACCCATGAGCCCGATGTGGCTGCCCGGGCCGGACGCGTCGCTCGCATCCGCGACGGAATGCTCGTCGCTGATGCGCCCGACGCAGCCGCTGCTGAGGCGATCGCGAGGACCGCCCCGTGAGCTGGCGGGAGACGCTGCGCACGGGCCTGGAGGCGGTACGCACCCACCGGCTGCGCTCGCGCCTCACGATGCTCGGCATCCTGATCGGGATCGCCGCCGTGATCCTGACGGTCGGCCTCGGCGAGGGTGCGCAGGCCAAGGTCAGCAGCCAGATCAACGCCTTGGGCAGCAACCTGCTGATCGTCACCCCCGGCAGCTCGACGAGCAGCACCGGGTTGCGCGGAGGGTTCGGCTCGGCCTCGACGCTGACCGTCCGCGATGCGGCGGCCCTGTCGAACAAGACCGTGGCGCCAGACATCAAAGCCGTCGCCCCGACCGTCTCCCGGTCCGAGTCGCTGACGGCAGGCTCGGCGAACTGGACGACCTCGGTCGTCGGCAGCCAGCCCGACTGGCTCCCGGTACGGGCGCGCACGCTGGTCGGCAGGCCGGTTCATCAGTGCCGGCGACGTCAAGTCCGATGCCGCCGTCGTGGTCCTCGGGACGACGACGGCGCACGAGCTGTTCGGCGGCGCGACCCGGTCGGTCAGACCGTGACGTCAACAGCATCCCGTTCCAGGTCATCGGCGAGCTCACCCCGATCGGCTCGTCCAGCACCACGAATCAGGACGACACGGCCATCGTGCCCGATCACCACCGCGCAGACCCGGCTGATCGGCGGCAGCTCGCGCTCCTCGGTGTCGACGATCTATCTCGAGGCGGCCTCGCCGAAGACGCTCTCCGCCGCGTATCAGGAAGCGAACAGCGAGCTCCTCGCGACCCACAACATCCCGCTCGCCGCCGACGCCGACTTCTCCATCGCCACGCAGCAGTCGATCCTGTCGACCGCCACCTCGGTGGACAAGACCCTGACCATCCTGCTCGCCGGTATCGCCGCCATCTCGCTGCTCGTCGGCGGGATCGGCGTCATGAACATCATGCTGGTCTCCGTCACCGAGCGGATCAAAGAGATCGGACTGCGCAAGGCGCTCGGCGCCCCCCCGCGCGTGATCCGCCGCCAGTTCCTCGTCGAGTCCTCCGTGCTCGGCTTCGCCGGGGGATTGCTCGGCGTCGGGCTGGGCATCGTCGGAGCCGTTCTGCTTCCGAAGGTGATCTCGCAGCCGATCACGATCTCCGGATTCGCGGCGGCGGGAGCGATCGCCGTGGCCGTCGCGATCGGCGTGCTGTTCGGTGTCTACCCCGCCAGCCGGGCCGCCCGGCTCGCTCCCATCGACGCGCTGCGCGGCGACTGAACGATGAAACCCTCCGACGCCACCCACCTCGACAAGCCCTCTGGAAAGCGAGCCCCCGGTGAACGTTCCGACGACTGCACCCCAGGCGTCCCGGCACACCCCGCGTATGAGCCAGGCGCGGCGCCTGCAGGCGCCCGCCGTCGCGTTCGGCGTGGTCATGCTCGCCGCCGCCTGTGGCAGCAGCGCAGCGTCCACCACGAATAGTTCAGCCTCGACCGCGCCGCAGGCGGCCCCGACCAGCGCGGCGAGCGCCCGGCCCGGCGCGTTCGGGACCATCAGCGCCGTCAACCCGACGAGCATCTACGTCCAGAACACCCAGAGCGGCCAGGTGACCGTCAGCTTCACCGCATCGACGACCTTCAGCCAGACCGTCGGCGCCACCGCCGCCGCGCTGAAGGCCGGTGATTGCGTGACCGCGACCGCGGCGGCCTCGTCCAGCGCGACCCGGAGCCCGAGCGCCAGCCGCACGCCGGTGACCGCCCTGACAGCCACCAACGTCGTGATCACCTCGACCACGGGAACCTGCACCCGCGGCGGCGGCCTCGGCGCAAATCCGACTGCGCGCCCGTCGGGTGGGTTCCGGCCGTCCGGCAGGGCCCGGCCGAGCGGCGCCCCCCGTGGCGGATTTGGCGATGCCGCGTTCGGAACGGTGGCGTCCGTGGGGAACGGCACGTTCGTCGTCAACAGCACCCGAGGCAGTACGACGACCAGGGTGACCGTCACGACCACCCCGGCGACCACGTACCGCCAGACGGAAGCCGCGACCAAGGCAAGCCTGAAGGTGGGGCTCTGCGCCACCGCGATCGGCACCACGGATGACACCGGTGCCGTGACGGCACGCACCATCGCGCTCAGCCCGCCGACCTCGGCCGGCTGCTCGTTCGGGTTCGGCCGCGGCCTCCGTGGCGGCTTCGGCCGCGGCCGGTTCGGTGGCGGGGCCGGCGCCGCGGGCGGCGCCGGATGACCGGCGACGCCGAACTCGGGCTCCTGCTTCACGACCCCTTCCCCGAGCCCGAGCGGACCACCGAGCAAGCAGTCACGAAGCCGCGGCGGCCGCGCCGCTTCAAGCGGCCGCGCACCCTCACGGCCGTCGTCGTCATCGCCGCGGTGGTCGCGGCCACGGTAGGGATCTGGGCGGCCACCGGTTCGAGTGCGGCGACCTACCGCTGGACCGCTGTGACGAAAGCTGACGTCGACCAGACGCTGGATTCCTACGGCACCGTCACGCCCATCCATCAGGCCGACGTGACGTTTCCCGTCAGCGGCACCGTAGCGACGGTCCCGGTGAAGGTCGGAGAGCACGTCACGGCCGGGCAGACACTCGCCACTCTCGACATCAGCGCCCTGCAGTCCAAGCTCGACTCCGCGAAAGCGGCCCTTGCCACAGCCCAAGCCAGGCTGGTCGCTGACCAACAGGCTCAGGCGACCGGCGCTACGGTCGCGGCCGCCAACACGTCCGCGACTCTCCGTGGCGCCGACACCGGGCAGGCCACCCTGCTGGCCACGCCATCGCCGCCATCGCCGTCCAGCGGCACAGGGACGACTGCGTCTGCGCAGGCGGCCGTCACGCAGGCACAGAACAAGCTGCTGGCCGCCCAGAAAGCCGTCGACAGCGACACGAGCACCATCGCGACCGCGCTTCGAACCTGCGCCTCGCTGCTCGGGTCATTGCAGAACCCCGGCGGCGCCACGCCCTCGCCCAGCCCCTCGGGGTCTGCGTCCACCGGCGGCTCCGGCCCAGCCCCGGTCGCGAACACCACCGCCTGCACCAGCCTGTTGAAGGGTCTCCCGTCTCAGCAGCAGCTCGCGACCGACCAGCAGACCGTCACCAGGGACGAGCAGGCGCTGACGGCCGCGGTGAACCAGCTCGCGGCGGCCGCGGCGAAGTCGGGCTCCGGGTCGTCCGGCGGCTCGAGCGGCGGTAGCTCCTCGGGCGGATCGTCCAGCAGCCACAGCACTCCCGGCGGATCCTCCAGCTCCGCCAGCAGTTCTGGACGCAACTCGAGCGGCGGCGCCATTGTGACCGCGGCGCAGCTCGTCGTCGACCAGGCCACGGTGGACGCCGATACCGCCAACGCGTTCGTCGCCGCCGAGGCCATCAACCAGGCCAACCTCGTCAGCCCGCTGGCCGGTACCGTCGCGGCGGTCAACGTCACCCCCGGGTCGACGGCAGGGACGTCCTCGGCAGCAGTCACGGTGATCGGGCCCGGAGCCGACCAGGTGTCGACGACCGTCACCGACCTGGATCTCAAGAACGTCCACATCGGCGCCGACGCGAGCATCACCCCTGACGGGAGCAACACTCCGATTCACGGCGTCGTGACGACGATCGGCCTGCTCCCGGTGTCGACGACGGCGAGCAGTTCGTCGTCCTCGTCCAGCCGCGGCGGCGCCGCCAGCAGCAGCTCGAGCAGCACGTCGTCGTCGGCCACCTACCCGGTCACGATCAGCCTCGACACCGGCGGCCTGTACTCCGGGTCCGGCGCTGACGTGTCGATCGTCGTCAAGAAGCTCGCCAACGTGCTCGCCGTCCCGACCTCAGCGGTCACCACCCTGGCCACGCTGCACACGGTGCTGCTCCAGTCGGGCGGCAAGGCGGTGCGGCAGGTCGTCGTCGTCGGCGCGAGTGACGCGAAGTACACGCAGATCACCTCGGGCCTGACAGCGGGTGAACGGGTGGCCCTGGCTCAGGTGAACCTCCCGGTTCCGAGCAGCGGCAGCACCAACCTCGCCCGGCTCGCCGGGGGCGGAGGAGGTGGTCGAGGCGGTTTCGCCCGCACCGGGAGAGCGGGAGCGGCGCGACCCGGCGGCTAACCGGACAGCCATGGCAGGCTGACGCCGTGGCCGAGGCGACGTCGTGTTGAATCTTGGCGTCGCGGCCACCGTCTTCGGCGTGGTCTTCGTCGGTGAACTCCCCGACAAAACGGCCGTCGCGTCGCTGATCCTGGGTGCGCGCTATCGCCCGGCGCCGGTACTCGCCGGGGTGTGGGCGGCGTTCCTCATCCACGTCACGCTGGCCTGCACCGCCGGCGGTCTGGTCGCGAAGCTGCCGCACCGGCCCGTGGAGTTCGCCACGGCCGCCTTGTTTCTCCTCGGAGCAGCGCTCCTGCTGCGCTCCAGTCCGAGCGAAGCGGCCGAGGAAGCCGAGGAGAGCACCGCCAGGTACGTCGGGGAGCGAAGCCCTCGGCAGGTGGCTGGAGCGTCGTTTCTCATCGTGCTGATCGCCGAATTCGGCGACTTGACGCAGATCCTCACGGCGACGCTCGCCGCCCGCTACCGCGACCCCCTCGCGGTGGGAATCGGCGCCCTCCTGGCCCTGTGGGCGGTCGCCGCGCTTGCCGTCACGTTCGGACGCAACCTGCTGCGGGTGATCTCGCTGCGCCGGGTCCAGCAGCTGGCCGCCGTCGCCCTCGCCGTGCTCGCGTCACTCTCGCTGGTCAGCGCGCTGAACTGACCCCGCCGCCCTGCTAACCTCACCGGTACGGGACGTGGCGCAGCTTGGTAGCGCACTTGACTGGGGGTCAAGGGGTCGCAGGTTCAAATCCTGTCGTCCCGACAGTGTGATGTCTCGGGACATCGGAATAGTCCGAACCTGCGGTTTGCAGGTTCGGACTATTTTTTTGGGCCGGGTGGTTGGCCGGTGGGTTGGTAGTCGCGGCGGGGGTCGATGATCAGGTCGCGCAGGATTTCGCCGGTGGCGGCGTTGATGACGGTGACGTGTAGGTCTTGGACGAGCAGGATGACGTCGGTTCGGGCGTAGCTGTTATGCGCAGCTGCGCATAACAGCTATTCGGCTCAGCTCGCGGTTATGTGCAGCGCTGCCGTGTGGGCCTGCGTGATGGCCTATGGGGGCTGGGTTTGACGCTCGCTGGCGGTCGCCGTAGCTGCACATAGTCGCGCCGCTTCTTGCCTCCGATCACTTCGGAAGACAAGGAGCAAAGCTGATGGCATCTCGTGAGGTGTTCGTGGTGCACCGGCTGCGGGTCGGAGCGCCGATTAGCGACAGCATCGTCAGGCGGGGCGCGGAGCGCGCGTTGCGGCGTGCCGGCATAGACGCACCGATGCGCGGCGCGAACCTGCTGCGTCATTCATTGGCGACCGAGCTGCTCGAGCGTGGGGCCGGCCTGCGTGAGATCGCCGACTTGTTCGGGCACTCCTCACTGGCCACCACCCGGATTTACGCCTCAGTGGATGTTGCGGCCCTTCGTCAGGTGCCACTGCCCTGGCCGCAGGCGACGTCATGAGCGGCCACGTCGCGCTGCTCGCCGCCGACTACATCGCGCTTCGTCGGGGCCTGGGCTACCGCTCGACCACGCGAGAGCGTGCGCTGCGGGCCTTCGCCCGATACCTGGACCGGGACGGCCACGAGGGTCCGATCCCGTTGGAGTCGAGCCTGGACTGGGCGGCCTGGACCGCCTCGGGCGATCCCTGCAATCCGGCTCGCCGGTTGCAAGCGGTGCGGAGTTTTCTGCGTCACCTGTCCGCGCTGGACGGCGCTACCGAGGTGCCGGCGCCGGGACTGCTCGGACCGGCCGGGCACCGCACGCCGCCGCACGTGTATTCCGACCGTGAGATCGGCGACTTGCTGCAGGCGGCAGCCGGGCTGGCCCCGGCCGAGCCGCCGAACTCGTTCAGCAGCGCAAACAGGTCGCCCGCGTCGATGTGGCGCTTGGCGGCCATCTTTTCGCGGTGGTTGCCCTCCGGGACGTAGCCGCCGAGGAAGTCCGATACTGCATCGACCGGCGCGCGCCGGCCCGGCAGCGTCGCAAATGCCTCTGACAGCAGGATGGCGCCGCTGGAATAGCTGCGGTCCACGGCGAGCGTGACGCGGCTACGGTCGCGGGCGGCCGGCTCGATGGTGCCGACGAAGTCCTCGTGCAGGAACAAATCAAGCGCCGGCATGGTCGTCCCCGTAGGTCAGGGTGACGGTGATACCGAGTTCGTGCAGCACCCGGAACAGCCGCGAGGTGTAGACGTTGCCCTTGCCGGACTCGAGATCGACCATGTAGTCGCGGGAGAACGCCAGGCGTTCGGCCAGCTCGGTCTGGCTGATGCCGGCGTCCTCGCGAGCAGCCCTGATCACCGCGGCGACGTCCTGCTGCTTGCGCGCGTTGAGGGTTGGCATCTCACACCTCCGATGTGGGGATAACCCCACAGTACACGGAAGTGGGGATATTCCCACACTGCGCCACGGTGGGGATATCACCGCAATCAGCGAAGCCGCGGCAGCCAGAGCTTCATCCAGAAAAGGGACACACCCAGTGAGGGACGGACAGGGCGTAGCGGGAGTGGTCGTCGAGCCAGGTGATGATCTCGCTGTCGGCCCGGGGTGCCGTCGGGCGGGTGAGTCGGTAGTGGGTGAAGTCGGACTGCCAGGTTTCGTTGGGCTGCTCGGCTTCGAACCGGATGTAGCAGGACTTGGGTCGCTTGGACGGGTTCGGCGATCACCGCCCGGCGCGGACCAGGATCCGGTTGATCGTGGCCCGGGACAGGGCGTGATCTGGTGGTGATGCCGAGGTGCCAGTCGATGGTGTCCGCGCCGGCGTCCAGTCCGGCCTCGGCCAGCTTCTTGCGCAGCTCGAGGACCAGCTCCACGGTCGCCTCAGGGGTAGCGGTCGGTGGTTCTTCGGGGCCCTGGAGCAGGGCTCGAAAGCCTGCCTCACCCTCGGCCTCGTAGAGCTGCATCAGGCGGCTGATCCACCCCTGGGACACCCCGTAGGTGCGAGCCACCTCGGACTGGACTGGAACCGGCGAGCACGGCGGTGATGACCAGACGGCGTGTCGACATGCCGAAGCCTGTTCCTGCCCAAGGACGCCATCCACGTCGCCACCGCCGGCTTCGCGGAGACCATCGTGGTTCCCGACGCACCCTCGGTCGGCGAACTTCACGAGGAATACCTGGCCAAGGGCGGCCGGCTCATCGCCTGCCCCATCTGCGTCCGGGTCCGCGGCATGCAGGACGCCCAATGGGTGGAGGGCACCGAGATCGCCGGAGTCCCAGCCATCCTCGAATACACCACCCGCGGCGCACTGGTCTTCAACTACTGACCGGCTACCGTCAGGGTCGACCCGCTCGTCGGACGGAGCCGTGGCCCGACAGCGCGGCCCATCTTGTGCGCATGGGTTTGCACACCGGCGAAGTCGAAGAACGCGGCGGCCACTATTTCGGTCCGGCGGTGAACCGGGCAGCCCGGCTGATGGCCGTCGCACACACCGGCCTCATGGCGAGCGCCTACGATGGCGCCGGTGACGTCACAGCACATCGCGGCGAGCATCGGGGACCGGCGTGGCCTCACCGATTAGGGCGACCATCATCCTGTGCGACGCGGCGCAGGCCGACCCGTCGGGCAAGCTGCACATGCTGGGTGCCGGCTGGTCGGTGACCGGGACACCCACGGGCGCCGCCGCCGTTGCCGTACTCCTGAAGATCCCGTGGGACCTGGCGAATACCAAGCTGCCGCTGTCCCTGCAGCTGGAGGACGCCGATGGCCAGCCGGTGATCCTCGGCGGCGCCCCGGTCGACATGCGCAGCGAGTTCGAGGTCGGACGTCCGCCCGGGCTCGATCCCGGAAGCCCCATCGACGCCTCGTTCCAGCTCACCGTGCAGCCGATGCCGCTCGCCCCGGGCCGCTACCAGTGGCGGCTGCAGGTCGGGATCGACGAGTTCACCGAGAGCTTCCAGGTACGGGGGTAGCTCGGGGCCAGCGGCTCAGCGGTCGCGCTTGTCCCTGTTCTTCACGCGCACCGAAACCTCGATCGGGGTGCCGGCGAAACCGAAGTCCTCGCGCAGCCGGCGTTCCAGGAAGCGCCGGTAACCGGCTTCGAGGAACCCCGAACTGAACACGACGAACCGCGGCGGGCGGATGTCGGCCTGCGTCGCGAAGAGCACCTTCGGGATCTTCCCGCCGCGCGAGGGCGGCGGCGTGGTCGCGACGACCTCGGCGAGCCAGCTGTTCAGCCGTCCGGTGGAGATGCGGGTCTCCCATCCGGCGAGGGCGGTCCGGATCGCCGTCGCGAGCTTGTCCACCGATCGGCCGGTGCGTGCCGAGACGTTGACCCGCGGGGCCCACTGGATACGGCTGAGGTCGCGGTCGACCTCACGTTCAAGGTCATATCGGCGATCCTCGTCGACCAGGTCCCACTTGTTGAACGCGATCACGATCGCCCGGCCTGCCTCGACGGCCATCGTCAGGATGCGCTGATCCTGCTCAGAGAGTCGCTCCCCCGCGTCCAGCAGCACGAGCGCCACCTCGGCCGAGCGCAACGCGGTCTCGGTGCGCAGCGAGGAGTAGTACTCGGCCCCGGCAGCCTCGCGCACCCGGCGCCGCAGGCCCGCCGTATCCACGAAACGCCAGAGCTCACCGCCGAGCGGCACCAGCGAGTCGACGGGGTCACGGGTCGTTCCGGCAACGTCGTCAACCACCGAACGCGTCTCACCGACGAGCTTGTTGAGCAAGGATGACTTGCCGACATTGGGGCGCCCGAGCAGCGCTACCCGTCGCGGCCCGCCCTCCTCGCCTTCGAGCACCGGCGGGGCCGGCTCCGGCAACGCCGCCAGCACGGCGTCCAGCAGGTCCCCGCTACCGCGCCCGTGCAACGCCGAGACCGGATACGGCTCGCCCAGCCCCAGCGACCACAGGCTCGCCGCGTCGGACTCCAGCCGGACGTCGTCGACCTTGTTCACGGCCAGCACCACCGGCCTCCCGGAGCGCTGCAGCACCCGGGCAACCGCCTCGTCGGCGTCCGTCGCCCCCACCGCCGCGTCGAGGACGAAGAGCACGGCGTCAGCGAGTTCGACGGCGATCTGCGCCTGCTCGGCGACGGCGGCGGCCAGCCCGCGTGCGGAGGGCTCCCATCCGCCGGTGTCGACCACCGTGAAGCGGCGGCCGTTCCAGGTCGCGTCATAGGCGACGCGGTCACGGGTGACGCCAGGAACGTCTTCCACCACAGCTGCGCGGCGCCCCAGGATCCGGTTCACCAGGGTCGACTTGCCGACGTTAGGACGTCCGACCACCGCCACGACGGGAGCGGCGGCCGGGGCGACGTTCTCGGAAGCCTCTTCCGGAAAGTCCTGCGCGGCCACATCCAGCTCGTCAGCCATGGTTCGCGCGAGCAGCAGCAAGATGCTCGACCAGGTGCAGCCGGATCTCCTCGCTCACCCCCGAAAGCGCCGTCCGCGAGCGAGGATTGTCGGGCATGGTGATCGTGAAAGGCTCGCCGAAGACGACCGTCACCGGGGTGCGCTTGGGGAACTTCGCACCCTTGGGAAGCGCGGCGGCCGTGCCGAGACACGCGACGGGAACCACCTGCGCGCCGGAGCGCACGGCGAGCCACGCCACCCCGTCATGGACCGAATCGAGCTCGCCGGTGCCGCGGGTGCCCTCGGGGAACATGCCGATCGCTCCCCCGTTCTGCAACTCCTGCAGCGAGGCGTGCAGGGCGGTGCGGTCAGGGCGTCCGCGATCGATCGGGATCTGGCCGATCAGGTTCAGGAACGAACCGAGCTTGCCCCCGTAGAGCTCGATCTTCGTCAGGCAGCGAACGAGTCTGGGGCACTCGGCGACAACGAGCGGGCCGTCCAGCCAGCTCGCATGGTTACCGGCGAGGATCAGCGGCCCCGACGCAGGAACCAGCTCGCGCCCCTCGGAACGCACCCGCATGATCACGTGGTGGATCATGGGACGTACGACGTGCTTGGCGTTGGTCAGGAAGCGCGGGCTGTACTCCGGCGGCTTGCGCGCCTTTTTCTCGCGGCTCACAGCGCGGTCCGGGCCTCTGCCGGTCCGACACGCTCGGAGAGCTCCGACACGATCAGATCGACCACCGAATCCACCGACAGGTCAGAGGAATCCACCGCCAGCGCGTCCGGCGCCTGCGTGAGCGGGCTCGTGGCGCGGATGCTGTCGAGGGCGTCACGCCTTCCCAGCTCGGCCATCGTCTGCGCGACGGCGTCATCGCCCGCCTCGCCGATCTCAGCGCTACGCCGGCGGGCCCGTACCGCCGTGGATGCGGTGAGGTAGACCTTCAGCAAGGCGTCGGGCGCCACCGCGGTGCCAATGTCACGCCCCTCGACGACGATGCCGGTGCGGTCGGCGGCGATGATGGCCCGCTGCTGCTCGACCAGCCGCCGGCGCAACGCATCCACCGCGGAGACGGCGCTGACCGCGCTCGTGACCGGACGGCTGCGGATCTCGCTGGACACGTCCTTGCCGTCGATGGCGATGCCCGGCGCGTCAGGGTCGGTGCCCACCGAGAGCACCGCCCGCTCGGCAAGCTGCGCCAGGCCCTCGGCGTCCTCGATGTCCAGCCGACGCTGGAGCGCGAGCCATGTCACAGCGCGGTACATCGCCCCGGTGTCCAGGTAGCGCAGCCCGAGCCGGCGCGCCAGGGCGCGTGCCACGGTGCTCTTCCCGGACCCGCCGGGACCATCGACCGCGACGACCAGCGGGTCACCCACGGTCTCTCCTCGTTCACATATCACTGCTGACTCATTCCGGGCGGACGAGCCAGGCTATCCGCAGGCGGCGCGCTGCCGTCATTCCCGCTGGTAGGCACGCCAGCCTGCTTCTCGCAGCAGCCGGGTCAGGGACTCGGCGGTCGGCTGGCGCACAGCGAGCTCGACCTCGCCCCGCTTCTCCTCGTGGCTGTGCTCGACCCGTACATCCTCGACGTTGATGCCCCACGCATCCACCGCGACGAACAGGCGCCTCAGCTCCCCCTTCTGGTCAGGGACGACGACGCCCACCCAGCTCCAGTCCGGCGCCGGCTGCCCGACCTTGGCCGGCATCCTTCGCCGTCCGGCAGCGCCCGCGCCCAGCAGCGCCCCGACCGCGGCGAAGACGTCGTCGGCGGTTCCCGCTCGCAGCGTCTGCGACAGCCCGCTCAGCGCCGCGACCAGCCGATCGATGCGGTCGGCGACCGGGGTGCGGTTGCCCTCCAGGATCGAGGACCACAGCCCGGCATCGCTGTCCGCCAGCCTGGTCGTGTCCCGCAGTCCACTGCCGGCCAGCGCGATCTCCCGGTCGAGCAGCCCACCGGCTGCCTCGGCAGCGAGCGCGCTGGCGACGACCTGGGGCAGATGGGAGAGCGCGGCCATCAATTCGTCGTGACGTGTGGCTTCCAGCGTGACGACGGAGGCGCCGCACAGGCGCGCGATGGCCGTCGCCGCGGCAATGGCCGGCGCCCCGGTGGACGACACCGGGCACAACGCCCAGGTGCGGTCGCGGAACAGGTCGCCCTGCGCCGACATGGCACCCGCCCGCTCGCGGCCGGCGATGGGGTGCGCCGGGCAGAAGGTCGACAGGTCGCAGCCGAGCGCCATGGCCTCGGCGACCACCTGCGCCTTCACGCTCGAGACATCGCTGCTGGTTTCTGCGGCATCGCTGTGCTGCAGGTCACGCAGCACGCCGGCGACAGCATGCGGCGGGACGGCGATGACCGCGTGGCTCACGCGTTCGCCCTCGGGCCAGACCCGGCCGGCCCGCCGTGCTGCCGCCAGGCCGGCCTGCTCGGGATCGCTGTCACGCAGCAGGACGTCGAGTCCGGCGGCGGTCAGCGCCATGCCGATGCTGGTGCCGATCAGCCCCGCGCCGACGATGCCGACGGATCGCAACGTCCCCGGCTCCCTGCTCAGTTGCTCGCTGCCGGTGCTGGTCACAAAATCTCAACCTACCGGCCGGAAACCGCTGCTAGAGGTCGACCAGCTGGTAGAGGGCGGCGACCTCGTGGCGGGTGAGGTGGCGGACCCGACCCGCCTTCAGGCTCCCGAGCTGCACGGGGCCCAGCGAGGTGCGCACGAGCCGGCTGACCGGCCGCCCGACGGCGTCCATGATCCGGCGCACCACCCGGTTGCGTCCTTCGTGAATGACGATCTCCAGCAGCACCCGCGAGCTGGCCGCGTCAAGCACCTTCACCGCGTCGACCTTGGCCAGGCCGTCGTCGAGCTCGACCCCCCGCCGCAGCTGGCGCAGCACGTCACGGCCGACCGGGCCGGCACGTCGACCAGGTAGGTCTTCGGGACCTCGTAGGAGGGATGGGCGAGCCGGTGGCCGAGCTCGCCGTCGTTCGTCAGCAGGAGCAGGCCCTCGCTGTCGAGGTCGAGGCGCCCGACGTGAAAGAGCCGCTCGCCGCGTTCGAGGCGATCGGCGACCAGGTCGGCCAGCGTGGGGCGGGCGGCGGGCGGCCCGCCCTGGTGTCTCCGGCGTTGGGGTCGTCGCTCATCGCCGAGATCATCCCGCGCGGCTTGTGGCAGGCCAGGTACACGAGATCGACCCGGGTGACGATGCGTTCGCCGTCAACCGTGATGACGACGCGGTCGGGGTCGACCCGGATGCCTTGCTCGCGGACGCGCTTGCCATCGATCGCGACCCGGCCTTCGGCAATCAGCTCCTCGCAGTGCCGCCGTGAGCCCAGGCCCGCTGCGGCCAGCACTTTCTGCAACCGGACACCACCCGGATCGTGCGGGTCAGGTGAGCTCAATCTCATCGGCCTCCGGCAATAGGGGCGCGAGCGGTGGCAGCTCCGACAGGTCGCGAAGGCCGAGCCGTTCGAGGAAGTACGGGGTGGTGCGGTACGTCATCGCGCCGCCTTCGGGATCAACGCCGGCCTCCTCGATGAGGCGCCGGGTGAGCAGCGTGCGCACGACACCGTCGACGTTCACGCCACGTACCGCAGCGATCCGCCCGCGGCTGACCGGCTGCTGGTAGGCGACGACCGCGAGGGTCTCGAGCGCGGCCTGTGAGAGGCGCGCGGTCTGGCCCGCCAGGACGAACCGTTCCACGTAGTCGCCGGCCGCCGCAGCCGTGTAGTAACGCCAGCCGCCGCCCACCTCGCGCAGCTCGAACCCGCGCCCGGCCGCGGCATATTCCTCGACGAGCGTGCGCAGTGTCTGCTCGACCTCGGGAACGGGGACCTCGAGCCGCTCGGCGAGCGTCATCACGGGAACCGGCTCCTCGGCGACCAGCAGGACGGCCTCGAGCTGGGCGCTGAGCGGCAGGTCGGAGTCGGTCATTCGGCGGCGCCCGCGACGTCGCCGGCAAGCTCGGGTGCGGGCTCGTCAGTGCCCCGCAGGGACCCACCGGACGGTCAGCTCGCCGAGCGCGACCGGCTGCTCGAAACTGACCCTGCCCTCGCGTCCGAGCTCGAGCAACGCCAGGAACCGGGCCACGATCTCGATGGTCTCGGTGCATCCGGCACACAGCACGGAGAACGTGGCAGTTCCCAGCAGTTGCAGGCGTTCCACGACCACCCGGGCATGCGCGCGAACGTCGACCCGGGGGGCATGCACGTGGTCGGTCTCGACGACGGGCGCGGGCTTTGGCTCGCGTACCACCGCAGCGAGAGCGGCGAAGGCGAGGGGATCGAGCCCGAGATCGACGTCCGGGAGGGCGGCGGCGAACCGCTCCTCCAGCGCGACCTGGCGCGGGAGGTAGCGACACTCCAGCTCCTCGAGCCCCTCGAAGAGCTCGGCGGCCCGCTTGTACGCGCGGTACTGCATGAGCCGGGCGAAGAGCAGGTCTCGCGCCTCCAGCAGCGCGAGATCCTCCTCATCCTCGTCGCGGACCTCCACCGGCAGCAGCCGGGCGGCTTTGAGGTCCAGCAGGGTCGCGGCGACGACCAGGAACTCGGTCGCGCGGTCGAGGTCGAAGCCCGCCGCGCGCAGGTAGGCGACGAAGTCGTCGGCGACCTCGGCCAGGGCCAGCTCGGTGATGTCCAGCTGCTTGCGCGCGATCAGCGACAGGAGCAGCTCGAACGGGCCGGAGAACGCCGCCTGGCTGACCTCGAATACCGGTGCCGGCGCGGTCACGGCAGGATCACCGGCAAGCCGACGATGGAGCCGAGTCCCTTGGTGAGCTCGGGGGCGAGCTGACCGACCCACGACGGGAAGCTGGTGAAGGCGATCGGCAGCAGGAGCAGCGCCAGCACGATGACAAGGCCGAAATTGCGTTCCTCGAGCTGGTAGCGGGCCTTCTGCCAGCCCATCGAATTGCCGCCGAGCGTGAAGATCACCCGCCCCAGGTCCGTCGGCGGTACGGGAATCAGGCTGATGACGCACAGCGCGGAGAAGACCTCGGCCATCTGCAGCAAGAGTTCAGCGGTGAACGAGGTGTGAGCGCTGGCAGTGAGCGCCACCGCCTCGGGGATACGGTCCTGCACGATGCCGTAGGCCGACGCCGAGATGCCCTTCGCGCCCGCCACGGCTGCCAGCGCCAGCGCCGCGTACGCGAGCGGACGCGCCAGCACCGCCGCCGTGACATGGAAACGCCGCGCCCGCCACCGGTCGTTCAGCGGCACCTGCTCGGCCCAGGCGAATCCGACGAACACCATCATCACGGCGCTGTAGATCTGCACGTGGCGTGCCGGATTGAGCGACAGCCGATGCTCACGCTGGCCCATCGGGTCGCCGAGCGCCTTGGCCGTGAGCACGGTCGCGGCGCTGCCGACGACGACGCCGATGTAGAGCGCGGCGATGATTCCCAGCAGGAGCGCCGGTTTGTTGAGGACGAAAAGCACGGCTAGCGCGCCGGCCAGCGCGCGAGCAGCTCGCGAGCCAGCGCGCGGTAGGCGCCCGCCCCGGCCGAGCTGCTGGCGTAGGAGGTGATCGGCTCGCCGGCCGCCGTCGTCTCCGGGAAGCGGATGGTCCGCGAGATGACCGTGTGGAACACGTGGTCAGGGAACGCTTCGATGACCCGCTCGAGAACCTGGCGGCCGTGCAGCGTGCGTCCGTCGTGCATCGTGGCGAGGATCCCCGCCAGTGCGAGGCGGTCGTTGAGCCGGTCGTGCACCTTCTCGATGGTTTCCATCAGCAGCGCCACGCCGCGAAGGGCGAAGTACTCGCACTCGAGCGGCACCAGCACGCCGCCGGCGGCCGAGAGCGCGTTGACCGTCAGCAGGCCCAGCGATGGCTGGCAGTCGATGAGCACGATGTCGTAGTTCGGAAGTAGCGGCTTCAGCGCCCGGGCCAGTGCATGCTCGCGTCCGACCTCACTGACCAACCGGACCTCGGCTGCCGAGAGGTCGATGTTGCTCGGCAGCAGGTCCAGACCGTCGACGTTGGTCTTGCTGACGGCGTCGGCCGATTCGACGTCGCTGCGCATCAACAGGTCGTAGAGCGTGAGGTCGAACGTCATCGGGTTCAGCCCGAGACCGACCGAAAGCGCCCCCTGCGGATCCCCGTCGACGAGCAGGACCCGTCGCCCGTACTCGGCGAGCGCGGCGCCGAGGTTGATCGTTGTCGTGGTCTTGCCCACGCCGCCCTTCTGGTTGCAGACGGCGAGTACCGCCGCCGGGCCGTGGCGCTCCAGCGGGCCGGGCTCGGGAAAGTCAGGCAGCGGCCTGCCGGTCGCCCCGAGCTTCACGGGGTCCTTGGGCGCGACCGGGTCGGCCCCTGGCAACGTGTCAGGCGGCACATCCATGGTCATGTTGGGGCGGCCTCCGAGCAGTCAGATATCACGGGAAGCCTAGCTGCCAGCAGACATCTTCGGGTGAAGCCACCGGCATGAGACCGCACGCGCCGCCCCCAACGCCTCGCCGGCCAGCCGCTCACCCTCCGACGAGAGCGGTGTAAGCGCTCGACGATGCCGCCGGGAATCCTTCCCCGCGAACTGATCTCGATGCCCTGCTCATGGGCCCCCCTTAGCGCGCAGCTATCCGCTCAGCGCGCCCGTGGGTGCGCTGACGCGTAAACCTCACGCAGCATCTCCACGGTCACCAGCGTGTACACCTGGGTCGTCGTCACCGAAGCATGGCCGAGCAATTCCTGCACCACGCGAATATCGGCCCCGCCGTCGAGCAGGTGGGTCGCGTACGAGTGGCGCAGCACGTGCGGCGAAACACTGGACTCGATTCCCGCCCGGCCAGCGGCTACGCGAAGCAGGGTCCACGCGGTCTGGCGGGAAAGCCGGCCACCACGGGCGTTGACAAACAGCGCCGGGCCACGGGGCGAGAGCGCCGGGCGGCCACGTTCCAGCCAGGCGCGGACGGCTTCGATGGCATAGGAACCGACCGGCACCACGCGCTGCTTGCCGCCCTTACCGGAAAGCAGCACGCTGCGTTGCTCGGCATCGAGGTCGTCCACATCGAGCCCGACGGCTTCAGAAATTCGCGCTCCCGTCGCGTAGAGCAATTCCAGCAACGCCCGCGAACGCAGGCCTGCGGGGGTCTGATCCTGCCCGGGTGCCGCTGCCGCTGCGAGCAGTCGCTCGACATGCCCCACCGCGAGCGCCCTCGGCAGCCGGCGGCCCAGCGCCGGAGGGCGCACGGCACGCGCGCGATCGTCAGCGATCTCACCCTCGCGATGGGCAAAGCGGTGCAGTCCACGGACCGCGACGAGCGCGCGCGCCGACGACGAGGCGGCGAGGGGAGGATGCGCGCCGTCACCCGTCCGCAGTTCCACGAGAAAGTCAGCGATCTCGGGTTCATCGACCTGCGAGAGCACGGTGATGCCCCGCGCCGTCAGATATTGGCGGTAGCGGCGAAGGTCACGGCGATAGGCCGACATGCTGTTCGCGGCGAATCCCCGTTCGACCGCGAGATGATCGAGGTAGCGGCGGATCGCCTGGGCGATGTGGCCGTCCGCCGCGTCAAGGTCGTCCATGACGGCCGAGGCACGACGTGACACGACCACGCGATGACCCCCCCTGCCCGCCGGACGCCGGATGCGTTCCGCGGCCTGATTATGCGGGGCGCGCTACCGGCGTATCGAGCGACTCCTGATCGCAGGTCCGAAGCCGCTCCCGCTCGTGCTCATCCAGGCCGCCCCACACGCCGTGCGGCTGGCCGGTATCGATGGCCCATTCCAGGCACTCCGCACGGACCGGACATTGTGCGCACACCGCCTTGGCCCGCATCGCCTGCCGCAGGGCCGGGCCGCTGCTTCCGACCGGAAAGAACAGGTCAGGGTCCTGGTCGGCGCAGCGGGCGTGGAATCGCCAGGCGGACGCCTGCGCGTCCTGTCCCGTCTCGGGGATGCCCACCTGCCACGCGGCGGCAACACGAAGAGAGCGCACCTACTATTTGTGCTCCACAGAACGCCTGCTGGAACCATCTCGCTGAGCCAAATTCATCTAGTGCATTTGCACTAGTCGCTATTCGAGGAGGTTGCCGCGCGTGGCGATGACGAGCGCTTCGAGCTTGGAGTGGGCGCCGAGCTTGCTCAGGATGCTTTGCACGTGATTACGCACGGTGTTGGTGCTGACGACGAGGCGTGCCGCCATGTCCGGCGTCGACAGGCCCTGGGCCACCAGGCTGAGCACCTCGCGCTCGCGCAGGGTGAGATCGGCGCCTGGCTCCCGATACGACCGTGACAGCCGCGGGACCAGCCTGGCGAGCATGTCGGAGTCGAGATTGAACCTTCCCGCTGCGGCCGCGCGTACCGCAGCGACGAGATCGTGCAGCGACATCGTCTTCGGGACCACCCCCACGCAGCCCGATTCCAGAGCCACGACGGCAGCGGCCTCGTCAGGGCTCGCGGTGAGCATGAGGCCCCGGCTGCTGGGGCTGAGCTGGGGCTGAGCTGGCGCACCCGCCGGACCCCGGCTCCCGCCCCGTTCCCAGCATCCCCGCAGGGAAGCCGCTGATCGAGCAGCACGACGTCGGCCGGCCGGCTCTCGACGAGCCGCTCGAGCGCTTCCAGGCTCGTCGCCACCCCCGTGACCGTCAGGTCCGGCGCGCCGTCGAGCGCGAGACGCAGGCTTTCAGCCACCATCTCTTGCGGGTCGGCCAGCAGCAGAGTGATCACCGCGCTCATCGTGCCTGACGCCGGCCCACTCGCTCATCCGGCGTGCGCCGGCCGGGCGGGCCACGCCGCCCCTGCCGGACGCAGCCCGTCGAACCCGCTCTCGCGGGCCAGCGCTGCAGCGAGGATGCCAACCACGGCCATCGCATTGGTGATCGCCCCGCTCATGACCCGGGCCTTCGCATCGTCCAACGCCAGCCAGTGCACCTCGATCTCGGCCTCTTCGTCGACACGCTCGTGGTGCTCGGCGATGTCGCTGATGCCCCGGGCCAGGTAGACCCGGATCGCCTCGTCGGTCATCCCTGGGGAGGTGAACGTGTCGACGAGGGTGTCCCAGCGCGCCGCCTGGATCCCGGCTTCCTCGGCCAGCTCGCGCTGGGCGGCCCTCGACGCGGGCTCCCCCGTGACGTCGAGCAGCCCGGCCGGCAACTCCCATAGCCGCTGGCGTACCGGGTGGCGGTACTGGTTCAGCAGCAGGATCCTGCCGTCATCGTCGTACGCCACCACGCCGACAGCGCCCGGATGGATCACGACGTCGCGGGAAGCCGATCGCCCGCCGGGCATGGTGACCTGATCCCGGCGGACCGTGATGATCGCCCCGTCGTAGATGAGTTCACTGGCCCCGACCTCGTATTCGTGCACCATCCCGTGAGCGTCGCACGGGGCGGCCGCGGTGCAGCCGCCGGAGGACGATCAGCGCGCCACCAGATCGAGCAGCTTCGACTCGCTCCGTGCGACGGCCGCGGCGATGAACGCGCGAAACAGCGGATGCGCCTTTGTCGGCCGTGACGTGAACTCGGGGTGGGCCTGGGTTCCGACGTAGAACGGGTGTGTCTCCGGCGCCAGCTCAACGACCTCGACCAGGTGCCCGTCCGGGGAGGTTCCCGAAAAACGCAGACCACCGTCCATCAGCCGCTCGCGGTAGGCGTTGTTGACCTCGTAGCGGTGGCGGTGACGGTCGGAGACCAGGAGCTTGCCGTAGGCACGGGCAGCCAGGCTTCCCGCCTCGAGCTTGGCCGGATAGGCGCCCAGGCGCATGGTGCCGCCCATGTCAGCCTCGCCGGCGATCACGCCGACCTGGTTGGCCATGGTCGCAATGACGGGATGCTCGGCGTCGGGGTCGAACTCGGCGCTATTGGCCCCCGCGAGCCCGCTGAGATGGCGTGCCACGTCGATCACCATGCATTGCAGACCAAGGCAAAGTCCCAGCGCCGGCACCTCGTTCTCGCGCGCCCAGCGAAGAGCGGCCACCTTGCCTTCGATCCCTCGGATGCCGAACCCGCCCGGGACAAGCACACCGTCGACGCCATCGAGCGCTCGCAGGGTCTGCTCCGGAGTGGCGCAGTCGTCAGAGGTCACCCACTTGATGTTGACCTTGGCGTCGTTGGCGACCCCACCGGCACGCAATGCTTCTGTCACCGACAGGTAGGCGTCAGGCAGATCGACGTACTTGCCCACCAGCGCCACCGTGACGGAGGTCGACGGGTGGTGAACGCGCTGCAGCAGCACATCCCACTCCGTCCAGTCGACGTCGCGGAAGGGTAGTCCGAGGCGGCGGACGACGTAGGCATCGAGCCCTTCGCGGTGCAGCACTTTCGGAATGTCGTAGATGCTCGACGCATCGGCTGCCGCCGCGACGGCATCGACCTCGACGTCGCACGAGAGGGCAATCTTGCGCTTGAGCGAATCGGGAAGCGGCCGGTCGGAGCGGCAGACCAGCGCGTCAGGCTGGATACCGACCTGGCGCAGCGCCGCCACGGAGTGCTGGGTCGGCTTGGTCTTCAGCTCGCCTGAAGGCGCGATGTACGGCACCAGGCTGACGTGGACGAACAGGCAATTGTCACGTCCGACCTCGAACCGGACCTGGCGGATCGCCTCCAGAAAAGGGAGCGACTCGATATCGCCGACGGTGCCGCCGACTTCTGTGATGACGCAGTCGATGTCGTCGGTGGCAAGGGCCCGGATACGCCCCTTGATCTCGTCGGTAACGTGCGGGACGACCTGGACCGTCTCACCGAGGTAGCCGCCGCGGCGCTCCCGCGCGATGACCGCGCTGTACACCTGGCCGGTGGTGACATTGGACGTACCGGGCAGATCATCAGAGAGAAACCGCTCGTAATGCCCGACATCCAGATCGGTCTCCGCACCGTCGTCGGTGACGTAGACCTCGCCGTGCTGGAACGGATTCATGGTGCCCGGATCGACGTTCAGGTACGGATCGAGCTTCTGCATGGTCACGCGCAGCCCCCGCGCCTTCAGCAACATGCCGAGGCTGGATGCCGTCAACCCCTTGCCGAGGCTGGAGGCGACGCCCCCGGTGACGAAGATGTGGCGAACCACATGCGCCTGAACCATTACGGCCTCCCGTGGATCGCACTAGATCGGCGCCCGGCGACCCGGGCTCTCCACGGAATCTCATAGTACGTCTCGCCAGCAGCCACGATGGCACGCCGCGCCGCCCGATCGGCCCAATGGCGACGGGGCCATCTGGCGCAATGACCATCTCCCACGGCCGGCCGCCGGGCGAGCGGACCACCCATGAGCCATGTCACGAGGAGGCCCGGGCCGAAGCGCGCGGACGCTCCGGTCCGCGTTTGCGTGCCGGTGTCCGCGGACCGGGTTGCCGCCGCCTCGGTCGCGCACCTGGGGCCGGCGACTCGGGCAGTACCTCGCGGGAGGCAGCAGCCGCCGCGGCGAGCAACTCGGCGGCATGGCCGCGCGCCAACTCGCTATCGGAAACGCCGGCCAGCATGCGCGACAGCTCGTACACGCGCTCCTGCTGAACGAGCGTCTGAACGCTGCTGCTGACGCCCGCTCCCCGGCCACCCTTGGCGACCAGCAGGTGTCGGTCGGCGAACGCCGCAACCTGCGGCAGATGCGTCACGCAGATAACCTGGCGATGGCGACCCAAGGCTGCGAGGCGCCGGCCGACCTCCACCGCGGCCTCGCCACCGACCCCGGCGTCGACCTCGTCGAACACCATGCTCGCCGGACCCAGTCCGGCAGCCAGCACGACCTCCAGGGCCAGCACGACCCGTGACAGCTCGCCGCCGGATGCGCTCTTGCCCAGCGGCCGCGGCGACAGCCCGCTGCCCGGCGTGAACGAGAACTCGACCTCGTCATCACCCTCGACTCCCAGCTCTTCAGCCGCCGCCAGCGCCGCTGCTTCGGCCAGCCCAGCCGGATCGGGACGACCACGCGCCGATCGGGCTTCGACGATCACGGCGAAACGCGCTGCGCTCATGGACAGGGCGGCCAACTCACGCGTGACGCGGCGGGCCAACTCCGCTCCGGCAGCACGGCGCGCGGCGCTCAGCGCATCGGCCAGAGTCAGCATCTCCCGGGCAGCAGTCAACTCTGCCGCGGAGAGGGCTGCGCTGCGCTCACCACCGCCGTCGAGAGCGTGGAGCCGGCGCACGGCCTCCGCTGACCAACGCAGCACTCCGTCAACGTCAGTGCCGTGGGGCCGGCAGAGCCGGGTGAGCTCGGCACGCCGCTGCTGCGCAGCGGCAAGACGCAGCGGATCGTCGTCCACCCCGGCGGCATAGGACGAAAGCTCCGCGGCCAGCTCGCCGGCCATGACGCAGACCTCATGAGCCCGGGACGACAGCCCGGCAAGCTCTGGATCGCTGGAGCTGGCAGCATCCAACGCACGTGCCGCGAAGGCGAGCGCGGCGACCGCACCGCCGTCATCCGTGGGCGCCTCGAACCCACCCGCCAGCGCCAGCCGGGCCGTCTCACTCGCCGAGCGCAGCTCGTCGGCTGCCGCGAGCCGGCTCAGCTCGCGCTCCAGGCTCTGATCCTCCTGCTCCAGCGGCGCGACGCGCTCGACCTCGGCGAGCCCGAGCCGAAGCAGCTCGACCTCGCGGGCCCGATCGGCCTCCTGTGCCCGCAACTCCACCTGCTCACGCCTGGCATCAGCCCAACGATCACGCGCCGCCCGGTAAGCCTGCAGTGGCTCGAGCACCGGCGGGCCGGCGAATCGGTCAAGCAGCGCGCGCTGCGCGCCCGCAGCACGAAGCTGAAGCTGGCTGCTCTGACCGTGCAGCGCGAGCAGCCCGCCGACGAGCTCGGCGAGCAGCCCGACCGGCACCGCACGGCCGCCGACGAATGCCCGCGAACGCCCGTCAATCGCCACCGTGCGCGCAATCAGCAGGCTGCCGCCGTCGAGCTCACCGCCCAGCTCGTGCACACGGGCGGCCACCGGGCCATCCGCAGCGACCTCGAGGCGCGCCTCCACCGCCGCACTCGAGCAGCCCGAACGGATCTGCGCGACATCGGCGCGACCACCGGCGAGCAGCCCGAACGCGCGCACCACGCTGCTCTTACCGGCACCCGTCTCGCCACTCAACACCGTGAGGCCCGGATGCAACTCGAGCACGGCCTCGGTGATAGAGCCGAGCCCGCAGATGCGTATCTCATCGAACATCTGTACGAGACTACGGCAGGCGTCCGACATTTCGCGAGCTGCCACGCCAACCGTCTACGGGGAGGTCGAACTTGCCGACGAGCCGATCGGTGAAGGACTGCGGATGAAGCCGGGCGAGCTTGACGGGGTGCGCCCGACGCCGACCTCAAGCCGCGCGCCGTGCGGGACCGCGACCGTCCGGCGGCCATCGCAGGTCACCACAGCGTCTCCGGTGCCGGGCACGATCTCCAGCGCGACGGTGGCGCGCGGCCCCACCACCAAGGGCCGGGCGAAGAGCGCGTGAGCACTGATCGGCACGATGAGCAGGGCTTCGACGTCAGGCCAGACGATAGGGCCGCCGGCACTGAACGCGTAGGCGGTCGAGCCGGTCGGGGTAGCGCAGACCACCCCGTCGCACGCCCAACGCGAAAGCGGGCGCCCCTCGATCTCCAGCACGCACTCGACCATGCGTCCGCGCTGCTCCTTCTCCAGCGCGGCTTCGTTGAGCGCCCAATCGGACCACAGCAGTTCGCCACCGCGGCGCACGGAGACGTCGACGGTCATGCGTTCCTCGACGTCGTAGTCACGGGCGATCACACGCTCGACCACCGAGGGCAACGCGTCCGGCTCGGCCTCGGCAAGGAAGCCGACGTGACCGAGGTTGACGCCAAGCAGGGGCACCCCGTGCGGGCGCGCAAACTCCGCACCGCGCAGCAGGCTCCCGTCGCCCCCGAGCACCAAGACGAGTTCGGTGCCCTCCGCGGCGTGCGCATCAGCCCCGACGACCTCCGAGCACGCCAGGTCGAGGGCCCCCGCCTCGTCAGCCAGCACGCGCGGAGAGATGTTCGCGGCGATCAGCATGTTCAGCACCTGCTGGACGCGCTCATGGGCAGCGAGCCGCCGGGGATGCGCGACTATCAGCAGCTCACGGCTCACCGGGACGCATCGCCTTCGCGGGCCGGCCGCGACGCGGCGGTGGCGGCCTCGAGCAGCTCATCGGACAGCACACCCCCTGAGGCGGCAAGCCAAAGCACGTACTCGAGGTTGCCCGCCGGCCCCGGGAGCGAGCTCTGCACCAGCCCGCGTACGCCGAATCCGAGCTCAGCGGCGGCCTCGGCCACGCCCCGGACAGCTCCCGCCCGCACCAGCGGATCACGCACGACTCCCCCGCGACCGACACGCCCGCGTCCGACCTCGAACTGCGGCTTCACCAGGACGACGAGATCGCCCTGCGGCTCGACGCACGCCACGAGAGCGGGCAGCACGAGCCGCAGGGAGATGAACGACAGGTCGGCCACCACCAGCTCGACCTGGCCGCCGATGTCACCCGGCGACAGGTGGCGGACATTGGTGCGATCGAGCACGGTGACCCGCTCATCGCTCTGCAGCCGCCAGATCAGCTGCCCGTATCCCACGTCGACCGCGACGACCTCGCGCGCTCCCGCCCTGAGCAGCACATCGGTGAATCCGCCGGTCGACGCGCCCGCATCCAGACACCGGCGCCCGGCGACCCGAAGGGGCTCAACGCCCGCGGCGAAAGTCTCCAAGGCCCCGGCGAGTTTGTACGCACCGCGGGAGGCATAGCCGGGATCGTCACCGTCACTGAGCTCGATGACGTCATCGCCGGCCACCCCGCGGGCGGGCTTGTCGGCCGGCTGCCCGCCGACGCGCACGCGGCCGGCAGCGATTGCGGCAAGTGCCTGCTCACGGCTCGCCAGCAGACCGCGACGGACCAGCTCCCGGTCCAGCCGGACGCGCACGGACACCGGCTGCAGCTCAGCCTGAACCGACGTGCGGCGGCCCCTCGAGGGCAGCGCGCAAGAGCTCGTCGAAGTGGGCGAACGCCTCGGGGTGGCGCTCGAGCGGAAGGCTCTCCACCGCCACGAGGGCGGCGGCGGCGGCGCCTAACGCGTCGCCGGCCACGAGCGGGGGGCCGTCAGCCGGCTCCGGGGTGAGGCTCTCGTCAGGACTGGCCATCAGCTGCTTCCTCCACCGCTCGATGGGCTGGCGGGCGGCGATGTCGGCGTGCGCTTCGTCGCCGGACGGGCCGGGACCGCTTTGCGGGCACCTGCGACTTTATTCGCCTTCGCCGGCGTGGGCTTCGCGGAAGCCTTACGCGCCGCCTTCGTCGCACGCTGGGTGGGACGCGGCGGAGCGAGCGAGTCCAGGGCCTCGCGCATGGTCGCTTCCACGGACGCCAGACGCCGGTCCAGCGAGGAGATTTCCTCTGAGGTCGCCAGACCGAGACGGACCAGAGCCCGGTCGATCTCGTAACGGACCAGCGCGAGGACGGTGTCACGATTGCTGCGGCTCGTCGTCAGGAGATCGTCGGCGAGGTTGCTCACCTGCTCCGCGGTCGCCTCGCCGGAGGCCACCAAGGCCTTGGCAGCGGTGACGGCGCGCTGTCGAGTGACCTCGGTGATTCCGTTCGCCAGCGCGAGGTAGTTCTTGACCGCGTCAAGCATCGCGGGGGGACCTCCTCGGCGGGCCGGCACGATGTGGCCAGTGTGATGGCCGCACGGTATCGCGATGCCTAGCTCGCGCTCCCGTTTCGCGGCCGATGTCGCGCGTTCCTGGCTGACGGTTGCGCGACGAGCCGCGGGGTGGTCGCCGGCGTGAGACATCCGGGCGAGGCCGGTCACTCCAGGAAGGACTTCCGTCCGATGGCAGACTCGCAGGTGATGGCCACCAAGAGGGAATGCGAGGCAGCCTTGCGCAGCCTCGCGAAGCGGTTGGACGGGGTGGACGCTTCCCTGCGCAAGCGCCACGCGCCGGACCGGACGGTCACCTGCCGCATCACGGATCTGGACACGACCTTCTCCGGAAGGCTCCACGACGGCGCCCTCCTGGACATCTCCAACAAGCCGCTCGACGACGCGCAGATCCGCCTGACGGTCTCGAGCGACGATCTGTTGGCCGTCACCACGGGCGAGCTCCCCTTCTCCAGCGCCTGGGCCGCCGGACGGCTCAGGATAGAAGCCAGCGTGTTCGACATGATCCGGCTACGCGGGATGCTCTGAGCGAGCTCGTCGGCGCCACCCCTGCACGGCTCAGGTGCGGGTCAGGTGCGGCTCGGCGAACGCCTCACAGCCGGCCGGCACCGGCCCGCGCGTACCGGAAAATCGTGCGCCGCCGTCAGCCAGGGACCACGCGGAGGCTGCTCCGGCACGAAACGCGTCGAGGCCGTCATCCCCCTGCGTGGTGCTGCCGTGCCACGTCAGGAGGCCGTCCTGCTGCTCGCACGTCCACCCGCCGCAGCGGGCCCTCGCGCCTTCGACCTCTACCCCGGATGCGGGACGCAGCAACCCACGCAGGTCGGCTGCCAGGAACGTGGGCCGATGGCGCGGCGGGGCGCCGATGAGTTCGGCCAATGTCGCGACGCCGGTGAGGACGAGCAGCGACGGCGCGCCCACACCGTTAGCGCCCTCGATGTCGGTGTCGAGGCGGTCACCGACCACGAGCGGGCGCTGGGCCTTACTTCGGCTCGCGGCCTCCTCGTGCAGCGCGCGCTCGGGCTTTCCCGCAACTTGGGGAGTGGCCTTGGTCGCTGTAGCAACGAACGCCACAAGCGCGCCCGCGCCGGGAAGCAAGCCGCGCTCGGTCGGGACGGTGGCGTCGGTGTTGCTCGCGACCCACAGCGCTCCTGCGAAGATCGCCAGCACCGCCTCGGCCAACCGTGCGTACGTGAGCTCCGGGTCGTATCCCGACGCTACTGCTGCGGGCGCTTCGTCAGCCCGGCTGACCGGCACCAGCCCCCGCTCGCGCACCGCCAGGCGGAGGCCCTCGCCCCCGGCTACCAGCACCTTGGCGCCGGCCGGAAGCTGCTGCGCGAGCAGTCTGGCCGCCGCCTGCGCCGAGGTCGCGATGTCACGGGGATCGGCTTCGACTCCTGCCGCTCTGAGGCGCCGCACCACCTCGTGCGGCGGCCGGAGCGCGTTGTTGGTGACGAACGAGAGCCGCATACCGGCCCGGCGGGCCTGTGCGAGCGCGTCTGCCGCATGGACCACCGGATCGTGTCCGCGGTAGACGACGCCATCGAGATCGAGCAGGGCCACATCGAAGAGCTGCGACAGCGGACAGTCGGTCGCCTGAAACGGGCGAACTGGCACCGGGTGGCTCATCGGCGCGCCGCGGCAGCCCGGGCCGCACGCAGCTCCCGGGCATAACGTCCGACGTCGGGACGCATCGCGGCGGCGAGCGCCAGGTGTTCCACGGCCGCGGGGAGATCCCCCAGTTTGCGAGCAGCCAGACCGAGCCCGAAATGGGCGTAGTGATCGGCCGGATCGCTCTCGACCAGGTACTCGAAACTTTCCCGCGCCTGCGGATATTGCCGGGCGTCGAACTGGGCCCGGGCCAGCATCTCGCGGGCACTGCGCGCCCGCGGCTCGGCCTCGACGGTGCGGCGCAGGAGCTGCACGGCAGCCGCGGCATTGCCGCTGCTGAGCAGGTCACGGCCGCGCACGTACCAGTCGTACACGTCTCCGGCGGGACCGCTGACCTCCGGCTGGCCAGGCAACTCCTCCCCGAAAGGAGACACTGCGAAGTTGGCCACGCCACAGACCTCCCCACGAGGGCCGGATCGCCACCTACGATCCGGTCATGGCTTCGCAACACGACTCGGACCCTCCGGTGCCACCCGGGCTGGTACTGCGACCGTTTCGCGCGCTGCGCTATGCAGCTGACGGTGCTGCACTGGCTGCTCTGACCAGCCCACCGTACGACGTCATCGACGATGGCGAGCGAGCGCAGCTGCTGGCCGAGGACCCCCACAACGTGGTCCGGCTAATCCTGCCCGCGGACGGCGCCGACGGGACCAGCCGCTATGAGTTGGCGGCGCGTCAGCTGCGGGAATGGCAGGCCGACGGGACGCTGATACGCGACGACGCGGCCGCGCTCTACATCTACGAGGAGAGCGCAGACGGTCACGTGCAGCGGGGGCTGGTGGGCGCGGTCGGCCTGGCTCGGGCCGAAGCCGGGATCGTCCTTCCCCATGAGGACACGATGGCCGGCCCGGTCAGCGATCGGCTGGCACTCTCCGTCGCCACACGGGCGAATCTCGAACCGATCTTCCTGGTCTATGAGGGTGGGGGCGCTGCCTCGGCGCTGGTGGCCGCAGCGGACCAGCGCACCCCGCTGCTGGACGCCACGACCGCGGACGGGGTGCGGCACCGGATCTGGGCCATCGACGACCCGGCCGAAATCGATGCGGTCGCCGCGGATCTGCTGGACCGCCGCGCGACAATCGCCGACGGCCACCACCGCTATGCGAATTACCTTCGCTATCAGGCGGATCGGCGGGCCGAAGGCGCGGGAAGCGGCCCCTGGGACTTCGGCTTGACCCTGCTGGTGGACGTGAGCGTCTTCGGGCCGCAGGTGCATCCCATTCATCGGGTGATCCCGACCCTTTCCGCACCCGCCGCTGCGCAGGCCGCCGCGAGCGCGTTCACCGTGACGCCGACCGCAGCTCGCGGCGACGAGCTACTCGACGTGCTGGCGAAGGCCGGTGCGCAGGGGCCCGCATTCTGCGTCGCGGACGAACAGAGCGCCTGGCTGCTCACCGAGCCTGACGCTGATGCCGCGGCCGCCGCGCTGCCGGCCGACCGCTCCGAGGCGTGGCGCTCGCTCGACGTCTCGCTCGCCCACCATCTCCTGGTGCGCCGGATATGGGCGCTATCGGACACCGAGGAGGTCGTCGGCTTCCGGCACGACCTCCCAGCCGCACTGGCTGCGGCCGGAACGTCAGGAACCGCTCTGCTGCTCAACCCGACTCCGGTGGAAGCGGTGGCAGCCGTAGCGGCGGCGGGCGACCGGATGCCGCGAAAGTCCACGCTCTTCACGCCGAAGCCCCGCACCGGCCTGCTGATCCGCCTGCTCGACGGCGACTGAGCGCCCGCTCGCGTCCGGTCACGGCAACTCGCCCCCGACCGCACGGAACACCTCGACCTCCACCCGAGTGGTCGTGCGGCCACCGATGCGAAAGAAACGGCGCCGGATCGCGCCCCAGACCTCCAGCGGCGCGCCCTGCGGCCAGGCCAGCGCCTCCTCACGCAGCGCCGGATCGACAGCTACGCAATCGATGAGATCACTACCCCCACGCTCGCCGCCTCGCGGCACCCGGAGCGTCCAGCGCACGGCAAGCGCTCCCCCGGCGAGCGCGCGCTCCTCCCCGGCCTCGGTCACCACACCGGAAATCGCCACTTCATTGCGCGCGACCACCTGCGAAGGCGCCTCGCCCCAGGCGGCCTCCGGCGAACTCGGGGCCGTGAAATCTAGGTCTGTAGACATGCGTTGAGCCTCGACCACGAACGCCTGCCAAAGCGTGGCGCGGCAGGAGCTGTGGAAAACGTCAGTCGGATGCGGCTCCGGCGCCAGCCCCAGCAATCTCCTCCAGGCGTTCGGCGGCATCAGTTTCACCATCATCGACGGCGGCGACTGCCGCGAACCATTCGCCCGCTTCCTCGATCCGGCCGACCCCGGCCAGCGCCTCGGCGTAGCCGTACCAGAGCCGTACGGTCCACGGCTTGATGGCCGGGCTGTCGAGCTCGCCGACCTCCAGAGCGGCGAGCGCCTCCCGAGCTTGCCCGAGATCGCGGTAAGCCCCGCTGCGCACAAGAAGCAATTCGGCCCGTGCGGCGGGCGGCAGCTCGGCGACGGGGGCCTCATTGAGCAGGTCCAACGCCTTGGCGGGACGGCCGAGAGCACGCTCGCAATCGGCCATGACGGGGATCTGATGGGCAAGTCCCGTCATGCGGCGGTGGGCGCGCAGCTCAGCGAGCGATTCGGCATACTCGCCCGCCGCATAAGCCGCAAGGCCCGCCGCCTCACGAACGGAAGCAACCCGTGACGCGATCCGCCGAGCGGCCCGCGCATGCACAAGCGCGGCGGCCGGATCGGCCGCGAGCAGCGTTCCGGTTGCCACGAGCTGCCCGGCGACTGTCTCCGCGGTCGCCTTCGCGAGGCTGCGAAGTTCCCGCTTCACCGCAGGGTCAAGCTGATCAGCGCTGACGCCAGGCGGTAGCTCAGGGACCACGACGCGTGCCCGGACCGGGCGGTCAGAACGACCGCGAGCATCTGCCGGCGACGACGGGGACGCGGAACCGGAACGCACGGCCGGCCGCCGGGGGGCCTCATCCCGTCGGGGACGCGAAGAGCTGGAATTGCCGCGGTACGAGCCTTGTTGACGCGCGCCACCCGCGCGCCCGAAATCGCGCTCGCGACCGCTCCCGGAGTCGCGGCTGGGAGCCGACCGCCGAGGGCGCTCAACCGCCGTCCTGTCACCGCCGTCGTGCCGATCAGGACGCTGCGGCCGGTCAGCGCGCGTCGCCCGGTCACGGCGTTCCGGCCGGTCAGGGCGATGCGACGCTCCCGACCCGGGCCGGGGCTGGCGATCAGGTCGCCCGCGCTCGCTGGACGGCGGACCATCACCGGCATGTCGATCCGCCCGCTTTCGCGGGTCGGCGCCTTGAGCAGGACGTGCCCTGCGGGGCTCATCCCCGGTCTTACGACTTCTGCCAGCCCGTCCGTCGCCTGCTGCTCGCTTCCCGCGGGAAGGGGTGGGGGCGCCTCGCCGGGGTCCAGCATCGCGTCCGGCCGCGGCCGGCCCTTCTCGTTCCTGATCACGGTCGTCTGGCATGGCTATTCATCCTCGCTCTGGCTCGCCGGCACAAACACATCAGCGGGGCCGTCAAAGACGGCCCCGCTGATGGAAAGATGTCCGGCGGCGCCCTACTCTCCCACCCAGTACCCCGGGCAGTACCATCGGCGCAGAAAGGCTTAGCTTCCGGGTTCGGAATGGTACCGGGCGTTTCCCTTTCGCCATAGCCGCCGTAACTCTGTTGAATTCTCGATCGGTTCCCGACCGTAACTCAGGAACCGCACAGTGGACGCGTAGCATATTTGTGGTCAAGCCCTCGGCCTATTAGTACCGGTCAGCTCCATGCATTGCTGCACTTCCACTTCCGGCCTATCAACCCGATGGTCTAGTCG
>CAVXYJ010000008.1:0-23463 GCA_963765845.1 uncultured Actinomycetota bacterium | reverse complement strand
TGAGCCCTCACCGCGGTGGCGGCAGAGGCCTCGAGTGTTGCCGTGTCGGGGCGCTACACGCGCATTGCGTGTACGCGCCTACTAGCCTTCCGTTCGTGTCACCTTCAGCCGGCGAGGCAGCCGGGATCCAGCTCTACCCCAGCCTGCTCGCTGCCGACCCGCTGCGGCTCGCCGGCGCGGTGACCGGCGTCGAGGACGTCAGTGACTGGCTGCACATCGACGTCATGGACTTCCACTTCGTGCCGAACCTGGCCTACAGCCCGGCGACGGTGCAGGCGATGGCTGCCCATACCCGCCTGCCGCTGGACTGCCACCTCATGATCGAGGATCCGGAGCGGTGGGCGCCGATGTTCGCCGAGGCCGGGGCAAGCAACGTCACGGTCCACGCCGAGGCTGTTCAAGCGCCGCTGCGCACCGCCCGCGACCTGCATGCCGCGGGTGCGAGGGCCGGGATCGCGTTCAACCCCGGCACCGCCGTGGAGCCGTACGCCGAGCTGTTCCGCGAGTTCGACATGGCGCTGATCATGACGATCGAGCCGGGCTTCGGCGGCCAGCCGTTTCTCGCTCATGTGCTGCCGACGATCGCGGCGGTGCGCCGGATGGCTGCCGGCCGCGACCTCGACCTGTGGATTCAGGTCGATGGCGGGGTCACCGAGGACACCGCCGTGCAGTGTGTCGAGGCCGGAGCGAATGTGCTGGTCGCCGGCTCAGCTGTCTTCGGTGCCGATGACCCGGCCGAGGCGGCGCGGCGTATCCGCAAGGCGGCCGAGCGCGCTGCCGCCGCGCCAGGAAAGTGAACGGGTCGTGACCGGACCCGGCCGACCGGAGCCGGCCGCGATGCGCCGGGCCCTCGAACTCGCGGCCCGGGGCCTGGGCACCGTCAGCCCCAATCCGGTCGTCGGGGCCGTCGTGCTGGACGCCGCCGGAGCAGTCGCCGGCGAGGGCTGGCACCTGTTCGCCGGGGGCCCGCATGCCGAGGTGGCGGCACTGCAGGCGGCCGGTGAGCGGGCACGCGGTGGCACCGCGGTCGTCACCCTCGAGCCCTGCTCGCACACCGGCCGCACCGGGGCGTGCACGACCGCTTTGCTGGCTGCGGGAGTACGCCGGGTCGTCTACGCGGTTGATGACCCCGATCCGGTCGCTGCGGGAGGCGCCGGAGTGCTGCGCGCTGCCGGGGTCGATGTGGAAAGCGGTCTGCTGAGCGCCGAGGCTGAGCGGGTGAACGAGGCGTGGCTGCACGCTGTAAGGCGCGGCCGGCCGTTCGTGATCTGGAAGTACGGTGCGAGCCTCGACGGCCAGATCGCCGCCGCCGACGGCACCAGCCGCTGGATCACGGGTGAGGACGCCCGCCGCGACGGCCACCGGCTGCGCGCCGAGGTCGACGCCATCCTGGTCGGGGTCGGCACGGTGCTGGCCGACGACCCGCTGCTCACCGTGCGTCCGGCAGCGACGCAGCCGCCGCCCTCCCGCCAGCCCTTGCGCGTCGTCTTCGATCGTTCGGGCCGTACGCCGCCCGGCGCCAGGGTGTGTGACGACTCCGCCGAGACCCTCGTCACCGCCGCGACCCCCGAGAGGGTGCTCTGCGACCTGCGTTCGCGAGGCGTCGTCAGCGTGCTGCTCGAGGGCGGCCCCACCCTCGCCGGCGCCTTCTGGGACGGCGGGCTCATCGACAAGGTCGTCGGCTACGTCTCGCCCGTCCTGCTCGGCAGCGGCCGCTATCCAGCGCTGCGCTCAGCCGCGATCCAGACCATCTCCGCCGCCCCCCGTCTCGTGCTCGAGGACGTCGCCCGCTTCGGCGAGGACGTGCGGCTCACCAGCTACCCGAAGGGGGCGTGAACGTTCGTGTTCACCGGCATCGTCGAGGAACTCGGCGAGGTGGCCGCGGTCGAACCGCTGACCGATGCGGCGCGCCTGACTATTCGCGCCCGCAGCGTCGGCGAGGACGTGGGCCTCGGCGACTCGATCAGCGTGAACGGGGTCTGCCTGACCGTCACCGGGTGGGACCCCGATGAGGCCGGCGACGGCGTGCGCCGCCTGCACTTCGACGTCATGGCCGAGTCGCTGCAGCGCTCCAGCCTCGGCCGGCTGCTTGCGGGGGACCCGGTCAATCTCGAACGCGCGGTGACGGCCTCCACGCGGCTCGGCGGACACGTCGTCCAGGGGCACGTCGATGCCGTCGGTACGGTCGCCGCGAGGCATCCGGCTGAGCACTGGGAGGTCGTCAGGGTCTCGGCTCCGGCCGCCGTGACGCGCTACCTGGTGGAGAAGGGATCGGTCACCGTCGACGGGGTGAGCCTGACGGTGACCGAGGTCGACGACGACGGGTTCGCCGTCAGCCTGATCCCCGAGACCCTGCGGCGCACCACGCTCGGCCGGCGGGCGGTTGGCGAGCAGGTCAACCTCGAAGTCGACGTCATCGCCAAGTACGTCGAAAGCGCCGTCGCGCGCCTTCTGCCCGGCAGCGCTACGGTGACCCCGTGAGCGGCGCCGGCGCACCCGTGACAGCGGTCGACGCGACCGGCCTGCGCCTGGCGATCGTCTCCACGCGCTGGCATGAGGAGATCACCGGCGCGCTGCTCGACAGCGCCGTGCGAACCGCCCGCGAGTGCGGCATTCATGCCCCGACCGTGCTGCGAACCCCCGGCGCGGTGGAGTTGCCCGTGGTCGCCCAGGCCCTGACCACGACCCACGACGCCGTGGTCTGCCTCGGGCTCGTACTGCGCGGCGGCACCCCGCACTTCGACTACGTCTGTGACGCCGTCACCGCCGGCTGCCTGCGGGTGTCGCTGGACACCGGTACCCCCGTCGGCTTCGGTGTCCTGACCTGCGACACCGAGCAGCAGGCCAGGGACCGTTCCGGGCTTGCGGGCGCGCCCGAGGACAAGGGGCGCGAGGCCACCCTGGCGGCGCTGGAAACCGCGCTGCTGCTGCGCGACCTGCGGACCGCGGGGGAAACCTGACGCAACGGCAGGCACACTGGAGGCGTGCTTTCGCTCGTCCTGCCCAAGGGCTCCCTGGAAAAGGCCACGCTCGAGCTGTTCGCTGCGGCTGATCTCGCCGTCCAGCGCGGATCCGAGCGCGACTACCACGCCAGCATCGACGATCCGCGTATCGACCGGGTGCGCTTCCTGCGTCCGCAGGAGATCCCGCAGTACGTCGAGCAGGGGCTGTTCGACCTGGGGATCACCGGGCGCGATTGGGTCGCCGAGACGGCGTCCGACGTCGCCACCGTCACCGAGCTGGAGTACAGCAAGGCGACGGCCAACCCGGTGCGGATCATCCTTGCCGTGCCCAGCTCGATGCCGGTCGACAGTGGTGAGCAGCTTCCCGACGGCGTGCGCGTCTCCACCGAGTACCCCGAGCTGACCCGGCGCTACTTCGAGAAGGTCGGGGTGCGGGCGCGGATCGTGCCCTCCTACGGGGCGACCGAGGCGAAGGTTCCCGACATCGTCGACGCGATCGTCGACGTGACGGAGACCGGCTCGAGCCTGCGTAAACATGGCCTGAAGATCATCGAGACGCTGCTGACGAGCCGCACCGAACTGGTGGCCAACCCCGAGTCCTACGCCGACGCCGAGCGCCGTACCGCCATGGAGGAGATCGCGCTGCTGCTGCAGGGCGCCATCCGGGCGAGGGGCCAGGTGCTGCTGAAGCTCAACGTCGCGTCGGCGGACCTCGCAGCGGTGCTGGACCAGTTGCCGTCGATGACCTCGCCGACCGTCACCTCCCTGGCGCAAAGCGACCACGCGGCCGTCGAGACGGTCGTGCCCAAGCGCGGGGTGAACACCCTGCTGCCCAGGCTCAAGGCGGCCGGTGCCCGCGACATTCTCGAACTGCCCATCTCCAAGATCGTCGAGTGACCCGCCGGTTCCGTGGTGAGTGCTGACCTGGGGGAGCCCGACCCGGTCCTGCTCGCTGCGCTTTCCGGTGGCGACCCGGCGGCCATCCTCGATGCGCTGAGGTCGGCGCGGGTGCTGGTCGCCGTCATCGCCGTTGCGGGGCAGGAGCGCGCCAGCGAGGGCGAGATGGCGCTCGCTCTTCTCGAGTCGTCCGACGGGCAGCAGGCGCTGCCGGTGTTCACGGGTCTTCCCGCGCTGGCGGCGTGGAGCAGCGAGGCTCGCCCGGTTCCACGTCCTGCGGCTGAGGTGATCGCCTACGCGATGCAGCAGCAGTTGGCCGCCGTTGTCATCGATCCCGGCCTGGCCCACGCCTGGACCCTGCAAGCCGGTGACCTGCATACCTTCGGGGCGGCTGGCCCGCAGGAGCCCGCCGTGTCGTTCGGGCCGCCGACCTGGAAGCCGAGCCGCAAGGCCCGCCGCGCCGCCGCGCCGTACGAGGTCTACGCCGTCGCAGGGGAGCGCCGGGCGCCGCTGATCGCTGTCATCTGTCCGGATGGCACGCTTGATGCCGACTGGGCCCAGCGGCTGCTCGACCTGTGCCCGGAGGGCACTGGCGTGCTCGCGCTTCCCGCCTCCGGACGCGAGGCGGCCCGCCAGGTCGGAGTGCGGCTCGCCTGATCGCCTCGACGGCCCGCCGGCGCGCGCGGTACCGTAACCGTGACCACCTGTGCTCCGGTACGCCGGCGCCCGGGGCCAAGCGGAGGTCCGCCTCCCACCCGATTCGCTTCGTTTCTACGGATGTGACCGGGTTCGGGTCGGCAGTTCGGGCGCTCGCGCGTCCGGGTTTGCGGCCACCGCTGGCGCTGGATTTTCAGCCGGTCAGAGGTGTTATCCAGCCGTTGCCTGACCCGAAGGAGTGCCCATCAGCGTCGAGCCCCGTATCAACGACCGTATCCGCGTCCCTGAGGTCCGCCTCCTTGGGCCCGCAGGAGAGCAGGTCGGCATCGTCGCCATCAACGATGCGCTGCGGCTGGCGGAGGAGGCTGACCTCGACCTCGTCGAGATCGCCCCTAACCAGCGGCCGCCGGTATGCAAGCTCATGGACTACGGGAAGTTCAAGTACGAGACCGATCAGAAGCGACGCGAGGCCCGGCGTAACCAGGTCCAGACCGTCATCAAGGAAATGAAGCTTCGGCCCAAGATCGATCCGCACGACTACGAGACCAAGAAGGGTCACGTCGTGCGCTTTCTGAAGGCCGGCGACAAGGTGAAGATCACGATCATGTTCCGCGGACGCGAGCAGTCTCGCCCCGAGCTCGGCTTCCGGTTGCTGCAGCGGCTCGCTGCCGACATCGAGGAGCTGGGCTTCGTCGAGGCCGCGCCGAAGCAGGACGGTCGCAACATGACGATGGTCGTCGCCCCGCACAAGCGGCCTCAGCAGCGCGTCGCCGCGCCCGCTGAGCCCACCCCGACGCCCGTAGCCGGTTAGGGCCCACCCGCCAGCAAATCGACCCCCGCGCGCCAACCGGTTCGCGGGGATCGCCGATGAGGACAGCAGAGGTCACCGTTCCCATGCCCAAGATGAAGCCGCACAGCGGCTCCAGCAAGCGCTTCCGGATCACCGGCACCGGAAAGATCATGCGCCGGCGTGCCAACCGCAATCACCTGCTCGAGCACAAGTCGAGCGCGCGCACCCGCCGGCTCTACAACGAGGTGGTCCTCTCCGCGGCGGACACCAAGAAGGTCAAGAAGCTGCTCGGCCGCTGACGGATCCACCCGCGTTCTACCGCGTTCTACTAGGGCACCTGCGAGTGCCCGTGATCCACCGATGAGGAGTTAGCTTCAAATGGCACGCGTGAAGCGGGCGGTCAACGCCCAGAAGAAGCGCCGCGAAGTTCTTGAGCAGGCCAGTGGTTACCGGGGACAGCGCTCGAGGCTCTATCGCAAAGCGAAAGAGCAGATGCTGCACTCGCTCACCTACTCCTACCGCGACCGGCGGGCCAGGAAGGGCGATTTCCGCCAGCTCTGGATCACCCGGATCAACGCCGCCGCCCGTGCGGAAGGCATGACCTACAACCGGTTCATCCAGGGTCTGAAGGTCGCTGAGGTCGAGGTGGACCGCAAGATGCTGGCCGACCTGGCTGTCACCGATCCCGACGCGTTCCGCGCGCTCGTGGCGGTCGCCCGTGAGGCGCTGCCCGCCGACCGCGGTCAGGCCGCACCGGCGGCGTAGGGCTGGCGGCGCTGAGCTCGTCCGGCCCGGCTGTTCTCGGCATCCGTAGCGGCCGGGTCGCTGCCGCCCGCAAGCTGCTGCGCCGCAGCGGTCGCCGCGAACGCGGGCTGGTCCTGCTCGAAGGTCCGTCTGCGGTGAGCGCGGCGATCGATCTCGGGACCGTCCGCGAGGTGTTCGCGACCCCTCGGGCGGCGCAGCGGCATGCGGCCTTGCTGGGCCGGCTGGGCCCGGGGACCCCGGTGCACCTGCTGGCAGACGAGGCGGCGGCGGCCCTGTCGGAGACCGTCACCCCGCAGGGACTGATCGCCGTCGCCGAGCTTGCGCGGATCACTCTGGCGCAGGCGCTGGCGCTACCGCCGGCGCGGGCGGCGCATCGCCTCGTCGTGGTGCTGGTCGAAGCGCGCGATCCGGGTAACGCCGGCACCGTCGTCCGCACTGCTGACGCCGCTGGTGCCGACTGCGTGATCTTCGCCGGGGAATGCGTCGACCCGTGGTCGGGCAAGTGCGTGCGGGCATCGGCTGGAAGCCTCCTGCACCTTCCGATCGTCGAGTCGGTGAGCTGGGAAGAGACGGTGCACGCCCTCCACGCGGCGGGCTGCACGGTGGTCGCGGCGGATGTCCACGCCGGCGAGGATCTGCACGCGGCCGGCGCGCAGCAGGCCCTCTCCGGTGACCATGCGTGGGTGTTCGGCAACGAGGCCCACGGATTGTCCCGTTTGCATGTGCGTTCAGCGGATATTTCGCTGCGGGTGCCGGTGTACGGTCGAGCGGAATCGTTGAACCTCGCGGCGGCTGCGGCCGTGTGCCTCTACGAGTCCGCGCGTGCGGCACGGTAAAGCACCGTCGCTGACGGCGGGGGGACTGGCGGAGGAGGGTCGCGGATGAGCGTCGACCGGCGTCGCTCGCCGACATCCTCGCCGCGGCTGTCCGAGCGTCCGCGCGCCGGCACGGATCAGGTCAGTGTGAGCGGGGTTGCCGGGCTCGAGGTCAGCGTCCCCTTCTGGGATGAACTGCCCGACGGACTCCTGGTGCTCGACTCCGACGGCACCGTTCGGCTGGCGAATGTCGCGGCGCTTCGCCTGCTGCAGGTCAAGGGCCGGATTGCTGACGTCCAGGGCCGGCGGCTGCCGGAGCTGGTCACCCTGCTCGACGAGCGCGGTAACGATTGGTGGGAATGTTCGGCACCGCTGCAGCGGCTTCCGGGGGTGCACCACCAGCCCGAGCGACGCCTGCTGCTGCTGGCCGATGACGCGGAGTGCGAGCTGCTGGTGACCGCGCGCTACGTGCGGGCCGAAGGCACCGTCCGGCGGGTGATCGTCAGCCTGCGCGGCACCGAGTCGCGCGAGCGCCTCGAACGCAGCCGGGCCGACCTGGTGAGCACGGTCGCGCACGAGTTGCGCTCGCCGCTGACGAGCGTCAAGGGTTTCACTGCCACCCTGCTCGCCAAGTGGGATCGCTTCAGCGACGAGCAGAAGCTGCTGATGCTGGCGACCGTGAACGCCGATGCCGATCGCGTCACGCGGCTGCTTTCTGAGCTGCTCGACGTCTCCCGGATCGACGCCGGACGCCTCGAGCTGCGCCGCCAGGTGGTCGACGTGGCGACCGCAGTGCACCGGGTGATCGCCGGTTCGGTCGCGGCCGGGGAGGCCGAGGACCGCTTCAGGATCTTCGCCAACGACCCGCTTCCGGAGATGTGGCTCGACCCTGACAAGCTTGATCAGGTGTTGCACAACCTGGTGGAAAATGCGTTGCGCCACGGTGCCGGCACCGTCACCGTCCGGGTAGCACCCATCCCTGAAGGGTCAGCGGCATCAGCTGCCCCGGCCGATGCGGCGGTGCCCGGGCCGGGTGCGGTGATCACCGTCGCTGACGAGGGCGACGGGATTCCGGAGGAGACGGTGGCCCGCGTGTTCACCAAGTTCTGGCGCGGCGGTGCTCGCCGCGGCGGCACCGGGCTCGGACTGTTCATCGCGAAGGGCATCGTGGAAGCGCATGGTGGCACCATCGCAGCCGGCCGGGGCGAGGCCGGCGGTGCGGAGTTTCGATTTACCTTGCCTGCCGGCACCCCCACGTACGCCTGAGGGAGCCGGCGGGCGTACCCACCTCGCTGCTCCGACCCATTCCGACTCGCAAGAAGATCTGAGGACCACGCATGTCACCCTCCGGCGAATCGCCGCAGGATCTCTCCCAGCCTGCCCTTGACGCGTTACGCGACGAGGCCGTTGCCGCGATCAGCGCGGCAGCGGACCTCGATGCGCTGGCCGAGGTGCGCACCAGTCACGTCAGCGGCCGGGGTGCGGCGCTCAGCCTGGCCCGGCGCTCGCTCGGTTCGCTGCCCGGCCCGGAGCGTGCCGAGCCCGGCAAGCGGCTGAACGCGCTGACATCCGACATCAACGAGGCGTTCGAGCGGCGCTCGGCCGAGCTGAACGCCGAGCGCGACGCCCGCGTGCTGGTCGAGGAAGCCGTTGACGTCACCGTGCCGGCCGCCCGGGCGCCCCTCGGCAGCAGGCATCCGCTCTCGCTCGTCGTCGACCGGGTGGTCGACGTCTTCACCGCGATGGGCTACGAGGTCGCTGAGGGCCCGGAGGCCGAGCATGGGTGGTTCAACTTCGATGCGCTGAACACCCCGCCCGATCACGCCTCCCGCGAGTTGCAGGACACCCTGTACGTGCAACCCACGTCGTCGCAGGTGGTCTTGCGCACCCAGACCTCGCCGGTGCAGATCCGCGCCATGCTGGAACGCGACCTGCCGCTCTACGTCGTCTGCCCCGGCCGGGTCTTTCGGGCCGACACCATCGACGCCACGCACCTGCCCGTCTTCACCCAGCTGGAGGGGCTCGCGGTCGATGTCGGCCTGACCATGGGTGACCTTCGGGGCACGCTTGACGCCTTTGCCGCAGCGATGTTCGGCGGGGAGAGCCTGCACGCGTCGAAGGCCCCGCTGCGTACCCGGCTGCGTCCGCACTTCTTCCCGTTCACCGAACCGTCCGCGGAGATCGACCTCCAGTGCTTCGGCTGCGGGGGCGAGCCACCCGATCCCGGGTGCCGTATCTGCGGCGGCGAGGGATGGCTCGAGTGGGGCGGCTGCGGCATGGTCGATCCCGCAGTGCTGACGGCGTGCGGCATCGACCCGCAGCGCTACACCGGATTCGCGTTCGGCATGGGGCTCGAGCGCACCGTCATGGCGCTGCATGGGCTCTCGGACATGCGGGTCCTGCTCGAGGGTGACGTGCGCTTCGGCACCCCCTTCGCAGGCGGGAGGGTCCTGTAGATGCGCGCCGTGCATTCGTGGCTCCGTGAGCTGGTCCCCGGGCTGCCCGACGCGCACACGTGCGCCGACGCGCTGACCGAGGCCGGCCTGAAGGTCGAGAGCGTCGAGATTCTCGGTGCCGGTGACAGCAGCTTCGACGGGGTGGTCGTCGGCGAGGTCGTGACCATCGAGGAGCTCACCGAGTTCAAGAAGCCGATCCGCTTCGTCGAGGTGCGCGTGTCGCCGGACGGGCCGCTGCGCGGCATCGTCTGCGGCGCCACGAATTTCGCCGCCGGCGACCGGGTGCCGGTCGCGCTGCCCGGCGCCGTGCTGCCGGGCGGTTTCGCGATCGGAAGGCGCGAAACGTACGGGCGGGTTTCGGACGGGATGATCTGCTCGGCCCGCGAGCTCGGTCTCGGCGACGACCACCGCGGGATCATGGTGCTGGCCGAGGACACCGCGCTCGGGGCCGATGTGCAGGCCCTGGCCGGCTGGCCCGATGCGGTGCTCGACATCGAGGTGACGACCGACCGCGGCTACGCGCTTGCCCACCGCGGGCTCGCCCGGGAACTGGCGACCGCGTTCGGCCTGGAGTTCCACGACCCGGCCGGGGTGTCGCTTCCGGAGCCGGCCGGCCCGGCGGGCGAGGTGCGCATCGAGGACCCGGTCGGCTGCAGCCACTACGTGCTGCGCCGGATGCGGGGGGAGTCGCTCGTCAGCTCGGGGGCGTCGTCACTGTCCGACCAGGCCCGGCTCATCGCCGCAGGCATGCGGCCGATCTCGCGCATCGTCGACGTCACCAACCTCGTTCTGCTCGGGATCGGGCAGCCGCTGCACGCGTTCGACGCGGCCAAGCTGCAGGGCGCTGTCGTCATCCGGCGGGCGACGCCGGGGGAGCGGCTGGTGACCCTGGACGGGGTCGACCGCGCGCTGACGGGCGAGGACCTGGTGATCGCGGACGATCTCGGCCCGGTCGCGCTGGCCGGCGTGATGGGCGGGGCGCGCGCCGAGATCTCCGGGACCACCACCGAGGTAGCCCTGGAATCAGCGCATTTCGATGCCACCCTGACGGCCCGCACCTCGAGGCGGCACGGTCTCATGTCGGAGGCCTCACGCCGCTACGAGCGCGGCGTCGACCCCGAGCTCGCGCGCTACGGCGCCGAACTCGCCGCGCGCATGCTGCTGGGCGACTCCGCGTCCGAGTCGGTGCACCTCACCGAAGCGGGCACCCCGCTGAAGCTGGCGGCGGTCACGCTCCCGGCAGGCGAGTGCGAGCGCCTCGGGGGCCGGGTGTACCCGGTGCCGGCCATCAAGCATCGGCTGGCCCAGGTCGGCTGCCGCGTCAGCGGTGACGACCCGCTCATCGTGCAGCCGCCGTCCTGGCGTCCTGATCTCACCCGCGCGGCCGATCTGGTGGAGGAGGTGCTGCGGCTCGAGGGCTACGCGACCCTCCCGGTCACCCTCCCGCGGGCACCGGCCGGGCGGGGCCTGACCGCCGGTCAGCGCGCCCGCCGGCGCGTCACCGCAGCTATCTCTGACGCGGGTTTCGGGGAGGTGTTGCTCCTGCCGTTCGTGGCCGACGGCACGGCGGATCGGCTGGGGCTTGATGCGGACGATCCGCGACGCGCCGCGGTGCGGGTCGCTAATCCGCTGTCGGACGACGAGGCGTACCTGCGTACCTCGCTGCTGCCCGGGCTGCTCGGCGCCGCCGCGCGCAACGTCAGCCGCGGCAACCCCGACGTCGCCCTGTTCGAGGTCGGCACCGTGTTCCTGGCCAAGGTGGAGCGGGGCGCTGACCCCGGGCCCATCACCGTGCCGCCGGTCGACCGCCGGCCGACGCCCGAGGAGCTGCTGGCGCTGGAAGCGTTGCTGCCCGTGCAGCCGACTCACGTCGCCGCGGTGCTCACCGGACAGCGCCTCAGCGCCGGTCCCCTGCAGCCGGGCCGCGCTGCTGACTGGGCCGACTCCGTCGCGGCGGCTCAGGTGATCGCCCGCGCTGCGGGGGTGCAGCTGGAAGTCTCGGCCGCCGCACTCGCACCGTGGCACCCCGGACGCTGCGCCGCGCTCTCGGTCACGACGGCCGGCGGTGCACGCATCATCGGTCATGCCGGCGAGCTGCATCCGCGGGTGGTCGCCGACGCCGAACTGCCGGCGCGGGCGTGCGCGCTGGAGATCGATCTCGGGGCTCTGCTGGCCGCCGCCGAGCCTCCGCCGGTCCTGCCTCCGCTCTCGCCCTACCCGGCTGCCGACCGTGACGTCGCGCTGCTGGTACCGGCCGGGGTGAGCGCGTCCGCGGTGCAGTCAGCGCTGCGGGCCGGGGCCGGCCCGGACCTCGAGGGGCTGCGGCAGTTCGACGACTTCACCACCCCCGAGGGCCAGCGCTCGCTCGCCTACCGGCTGAGGTGGCGCGCGGCACGCACGCTGACTGCCGACGAGGTGAACGCGCTGCGCGACGCTGCAGTGGCGCAAGCCGCCGCCCGGGCGGGGGCCCGCCAGCGCACGTAGTGGCTAGAGGAAGAGCATGAAGTGGTATGAGGTGATCGTCATCCGCTCCCGGAAGTAGAACCGGTGGGCGGCGCCGCGCTGGACGCCGGAGTCGAGGTCGAGAATGCTGCAGCCGGCCTCACGGGCCCGGCGTTCGAGTTCGGCGAGCAGCAGGTGTCCGTGGCCCGCCGAGCGCACCAGCGGGTCGGTGACCAGGTCGTCGATGTAGAGCCGGCGCCCCGCGGTGGTGCAGGCGACCAGCCGCCATCCGGCGGCGGCGACCAGCCGGCCACCGTCGTCCACCGCCGTGAACCGCAGCCCCTGCGGGAAACCTTCGGCGTAGATCTCGCGCAGTTGCGGGAGCGTCAGTTCTGTCCGCAGGTGCCGCAATACCTCATACATCTCCGGCAGGCGGGGGTGGTCAGGGTTGATATCGACGATCGCGGGGGACATGGCCTCACCGTGCCCGAAGCGGGGAGCAGATGCGCGCTCATTTTCTTTCCGTCGGCTGGAAAGCCGTTGCATGGATATGCACTCGACTGTGTAACATGCGTCGGGTGGGTGTCACCGTTGCCGTAGCCGGAGCCAGTGGATACGCGGGCGGCGAGCTGCTTCGCCTGCTCCTCGGCCACCCGGAGGTGGAGCTCGGGGCGCTGGCTGCCGGCTCGTCCGCGGGGCGTCAGGTTCTCGACGTCCACCCGCACCTGCTTCCCCTGGCCAGTCGAACGTTTGTGGCTGCCGATGCGCCGCTCGACGCCGACGTCGTCTTCCTCGCGCTGCCACACGGGGCGTCGGCGGCCGTCGCCGCTGCCCTTCCCGCAGCGACCCGGGTGGTTGACCTCGGAGCCGACCATCGCCTCACCGATCCGGCCGACTGGGCGGCCGGCTACGGCGGTGACTATGCGGGGAGCTGGCCGTATGGCCTGCCCGAGCTGCCGGGCGCCCGCGAGCAGATCCGCAGTGCGACGCGGGTGGCCGCGCCGGGCTGCTATCCGACTGCCACGATCCTGGGCCTGGCACCGCTCATCGCCGCCGGTCTGGTCGCGCGTGACGACATCGTGGTCGTCGCAGCCAGTGGCACTTCGGGGGCGGGCCGGGCTGCCAAGGAGCACTTGATGGGCAGCCAGGTGATGGGCGATCTGTGGGCCTACAAGGTCGGCGGCCACCAGCATCGTTACGAGATCGCGCAGGCGCTGGGGGTCTCGAGCCTGTCGTTCACGCCGGTGCTCGCCCCGCTTCCCCGTGGCCTGCTCGCCACCTGCACCGCACGCCTCACCGACCCGGAAACGTCGTCCGCCGACCTGCGGGCAGCATTCGAAACGGCTTATGGCGACGAGCCTTTCGTGCACCTGCTTGCGCAGGACGTGTGGCCACACGCTGCCTCCGTCAACGCCAGCAACGCCTGCCAGCTTCAGGTCACGGCCGACCCCGCGACGGGCCGGGCAGCCGTGGTGAGCGCCATCGACAATCTCGGCAAGGGCGCTGCGGGTCAGGCTGTGCAGTGCATGAATCTGATGCTCGGAATCCCGGAAACCACCGGGCTTTCCGCGTGCGGGGTGGCGCCGTGAGCGTGACGGCAGCGGCAGGCTTCCGGGCTGCGGGAGTAGTGGCCGGCCTCAAGGCGAGCGGGCTGCCCGACGTGGCCCTCGTCGTGAACGACGGACCACATCTCGCGGCCGCCGGGGTGTTCACCACCAACCGGGTGCAGGCCGCGCCGGTCATCTGGTCGCGGCAGGTGCTGGCGAGCGGGCGGCTGCGTGCCGTCATCCTCAATTCCGGCGGGGCGAATGCCTGCACCGGCCCTCGCGGTTTCGGTGACACGCATCGCACCGCCGAGCACGTGGCGGGCGTCCTCGGCTGCGGGGCGGGGGAGGTGGCCGTTGCCAGCACCGGGTTGATCGGTGAATTCCTGCCGATGGACAAGCTGCTTTTCGGGGTCGACGCAGCGGTCAAGGCGCTGAGCGCCGACGGCGGGCCTGACGCGGCGGAGGCGATTCGCACCACCGACACGTTCGCCAAGCAGGCCGTGGCCGTCAGCGATTCCGGTTTCACGGTCGGCGCGATGATCAAGGGTGCGGGCATGCTCGCGCCCGGCCTCGCGACGATGCTCTGCGTGATCACGACGGATGCCGCCGCCGACGCCGCGACGCTCGACACCGCACTGCGCGCAGCGACCCGGCAAACGCTCGATCGCGTCGACACCGACGGCTGCATGTCGACCAACGACACCGTGCTGCTGCTGGCGAGCGGAGCCAGCGCAGTGGCGGCCGAACCCGCCGCGCTGCTGTCGGCGGTGCACGAGGTGCTGGCTGATCTCTGCCAGCAACTGATCTCTGATGCCGAGGGCGCTTCCAAGCGGGTGACCATCGAGGTCACCGGCGCCGCCACCGAGGACGAGGCCGTCGAGGTCGGCCGCAGCGTCGCGCGCTCCGATCTGCTGAAGTGCGCGCTCTACGGAAACGATCCGAACTGGGGCCGGGTGCTCGCCGCCGCCGGCACCACCCAGGCCAGCTTCGACCCGCTCATGCTCGATGTCTCCATCAACGGCGTGATGATCTGCCGCGACAGCGCGCCCGGCGAGCCGCGTGAGCTCGTCGATCTCTCCGGCCGTGACGTCGCGATCCGGCTCGACCTGAAGGCGGGTCCGGCCGCGGCCACGGTGCTCACGACCGACCTCACGGTGGCGTATGTCCACGAGAACTCGGCGTACAGCACATGAGCACTCCCCACGGATCGGCGGCTACCCCCTCGCGGCTCGGCACGTCCTCCGCCAAGGCGGCCGCGCTGGTCGAGGCGCTGCCGTGGCTGGCCCGTTTCCACGGCCGGACGGTCGTGCTGAAGTACGGCGGCCACGCGATGAGTGAGCCGGCGCTGCGGGAGGCGTTCGCCGAAGACGTCGTTTTCCTGCGTTACGCCGGCCTTCGCGTGGTGATCGTGCACGGCGGTGGCCCGCAGATCACGACACACCTCGACCGGCTCGGGGTCGAGACCACGTTTCGCGGCGGCCTGCGCGTCACGACCCCGGAGACCATGGACGTGGTGCGGATGGTGCTGGTGGGTCAGGTGAATCGTGATGTCGTGGGGCTCATCAACGCCCACGGCCCGTTCGCCGTCGGTATGTCGGGCGAGGACGCTCACCTGCTCATCGCCGAGCGCCGGGGGGCGGTCGTCGATGGCGAGCCGGTCGACATCGGTCAGGTCGGCGATGTCACCCAGGTGCGTCCGGCGACGGTCACCGCCCTGCTGGACGCCGGCCATATCCCCGTGGTTGCAGGGGTTGCGCGCGGGGAGGACGACGATCACCACACGGTCTACAACGTCAACGCCGACACCGCTGCGGCGGCGCTGGCACTGGCCCTCAAGGCGGAGAAGCTCGTCATCCTCACCGATGTCGAGGGGCTTTACGCCAACTGGCCGGATACCGACGAGGTCATCAGCGAGGTGACCGCCGACGATTTGGAGGCGATGATGCCCGGGCTATCGAGCGGCATGGTGCCGAAGATGGAGGCGTGCCTTCGGGCCGTACGCGGCGGGGTGCCGCAGGCCCACGTGCTGGACGGGCGGGTGGCCCACGCCATCTTGCGCGAGATCTTCACCGACTCCGGCATCGGGACCATGGTGACACCATGAGCGCAACCGCAAGCACCGCCAGCACCGCGAACGAGCTGCTGCTCAGCCGCCGTGACGAGGTCTTCATGACCACGTACGCGCGCCCGCCCCTGGCGCTGGTGCGCGGCGAGGGGAGCACGGTCTACGACGCCGATGGCCGCCCTTACGTCGACCTCATTGCCGGCATTGCCGTGTGCCTGCTCGGCCACGCCCACCCGCGGGTCATCGCCGCGGTCACCGAACAGCTCTCGACCCTCGGCCACACCAGCAACCTGTACGCCACCGAGCCGGCGGTCAGTCTTGCCGAGAAGCTCCTCGGGTTGCTCGGGCCCTCGGGTGACGGCGGGCGCATCTTCTTCTGCAACTCCGGAGCCGAGGCCAACGAGACCGCCATCAAGATCGCCCGGCGCACCGGGCGGACGGAGATCATCGCCGCGGAGGGCAGCTTCCACGGGCGGACGATGGGGGCCCTGTCCATCACCGGCCAGCCGGCCAAGCGGGCCCCGTTCGAGCCGCTGCTGCCGGGCGTGCGTTTCGTGCCCTACGGTGACGCGGAGGCGCTGCGGGCCGCTATCAGCAGCGCGACGGCGGCCGTCTTCCTCGAGCCGACGCTGGGGGAGGGCGGGGTCGTCCCTCCACCGGCGGGTTACCTGCAGGCGGTTCGCCAGGCGTGCGACGAGTCCGGCGCCCTCTTCGTCGTGGACGAGGTGCAGAGTGTCGGGCGCACCGGCACCTGGTATGCCCACCAGCAGGCCGGGATCGTGCCTGATGTCGTGACCCTGGCGAAGGGACTGGCCGGGGGGCTCCCGATCGGGGCGTGCATCGGGTTGGGTCGCGCTGCGGGTCTCCTGCAGCCGGGGGATCACGGCAGCACGTTCGGCGGCAATCCCGTCGTCTGCGCCGCCGCCCTCGCGGTCATCGATGTCATCGAGTCCGAGGGCCTGATCGCGCAGGCCGCCGAGGTGGGCGCGCAGCTGTCGGCCGGCCTGCAGGCGTGCGGGGCACCCCTGCTCGAGGGAGTGCGCGGGACCGGGCTGTGGCTCGCGCTCACGCTGTCCGAGCCAGTCGCCGCCGCCGCCGAGCGCGCGTTCCGGGACGCCGGCTTTCTGGTCAACATGGTCGCACCCGACACCCTGCGGCTCGCCCCGCCGCTGGTGCTCACCGCCGACGAGGCGCAGCGGTTCGTCGCTGCCGTGCCCGGGGTGCTCGCCGATCTGCTCTCCCGCGTTGCCGAGCCCACCGGAAAGGCGCCCACCGCATGAGCGTGCGTCACTTCCTCGTCGATACCGACCTCTCGCCCTCCGAGCAGGCCGAGGTGCTCGATCTCGCGGATGCCCTGAAGGCCCGTCGCTACGAGGATCGGGTGCAGCCCACCGGCCCGCTGGCCGGGCGCAGCATCGCCGTCATCTTCGAAAAGCCCTCCACGCGTACGCGCATGTCGTTCGAGGTCGGGATCCATGAGCTCGGCGGCCATCCGATGGTCATCGATGCGGGCACCACTCAGCTCGGTCGCGGCGAGCCTCTGCGCGACACCGCCGCCGTGTTGAGCCGGTACGTGGATGCCGTCGTGATCCGCACCTTCGGTCAGGACCGCATCGAGGAGCTCGCCGCCGGGTCCGACGTGCCGGTGGTCAACGCACTCACCGATTTCGCCCATCCCTGCCAGGCGCTCGCCGATCTGCAGACGCTGCGCGAGGTCAAGGGCGATCTGAAGGGCCGCACCCTGGCGTACGTGGGCGACGGCAACAACATGGCGCACTCCCTGCTGCTCGCCGGCGCCGCTGCCGGCGTGCGCGTGCACATCGCGAGCCCGCCCGGCTTCGAGCCGCTGGAGCAGGTGGTGCGGCACGCCAACGAGATCGGTGCCACTACCGGCGGCGAGGCGCTCGTCATGCACGATCCCCTCGAAGCCGCCGCCGATGCCGATGCCGTCTACACCGACGTGTGGGCTTCGATGGGCCAGGAGGCTGAGCAGGATTCGCGGTCGCTCGTGTTCAACCGGTTCCAGGTGAACGCCGCCGTCATGGCCGCCGCCCGGCCTGACGCGGTCGTGATGCACTGCCTGCCGGCTCATCGCGGCTCGGAGATCAGTGCGGAGATCCTCGACGGCCCGCAGTCGGTCGTCTGGCAGCAGGCCGAGAACCGGCTGCACGCGCAGAAGGCGTTGCTGGTCTTCTTGCTCGGGGTGGCTCCATGACGACCGCGGCCCGGCTGCCCCTGACCAAGGCGGCCCGGCAGGCGAAGGTCAGCGACCTGATCCTGCGCGGCGGCGTTCACTCGCAGTCCGAGCTGGCCGATCAGCTCGACGCCATCGGCCTTTCCGTCACGCAGGCGACACTCTCGCGTGATCTCGCCGAGCTGGGAGCCTTCAAGGTCCGGGGCGCTCACGGGCTGGTCTACGCGCTTCCCGCCTCTGCGCCGTCCAACGGTTCTGCGGCGCTCGGCGCGGCGGCCGGCCCGCTGCTGGCGCGCCGCCTCACCGAATTGCTGATATCCGCGGAGGCCGCGGGGAGCATGGTCGTGCTGCGTACCCCGCCGGGCGGGGCTCACCTGCTCGCGTCGGGGATCGACGGGGCCGAATTGCCCGAGGTCGCCGGCACGCTCGCCGGTGACGACACGGTGCTGCTCGTCTGCCGTCCCGCTGCGCATGGGCACAACCGCTCCGGCGACCGTGTCGACACGGTCGCCGCGGCCCTCGCCGCACGCCTGCTGGCGGCAGCGCAACGTACGGGCTAGCCGTTCCCGATCATCCATTCCTATCCAGAAGTCCGCTTCAACCTCAAAGAAATGCAGGGAGTCCTGTCGTGACCGCCGTCAACAGCCCATCGCCGACCCCGAACGCGAATCCCGGCGCGCCGGGCCGGCGCGTGGTGCTGGCCTACTCCGGAGGCCTCGATACCTCCGTCGCCATCGGCTGGATCGCGCAAGCCACCGGCGCCGAAATCGTCGCCGTCGCCATCGATGTCGGCCAGGGTGGTGAGGACCTCGAGGCCATCCGCGAGCGCGCCCTCACGTGTGGCGCCGTGGAGTCGGTTGTCGTCGATGCCCGCGAGGAGTTCGCCCGCGACTTCGTCGGCCCGGCCGTCCGCGCGAATGCCCTTTACATGGACCGCTACCCGCTGGTCTCGGCGCTCTCGCGGCCGCTCATCGTCAAGCACCTCGTCGCGGCCGCTCGCGCTCATGGCGCCGACACCGTGTCGCATGGCTGCACGGGCAAGGGCAACGACCAGGTGCGGTTCGAGGTCGGCATCCGGGCGCTCGCTCCGGAACTCTCGTGCATTGCGCCGGTACGCGACAGCGGCATGACGCGAGACCGCGCGATCGCGTTCGCCGAGGAGCACGGGCTTCCGATCGACGTGTCCAAGCGGTCGCCGTACTCCATCGACCAGAACCTGTGGGGCCGCACCGCGGAATGCGGCGTGCTCGAGGACCCGTGGGTCCAGCCGCCGGAGGACGTCTTCGTCTACACCGCCGACCCGACGGCCCCGCGCGAGGCCGACGAGGTGACGGTCGGCTTCGTCGACGGCATCCCGACCTCGCTCGACGGCCGCCCGTTGTCGATCTTCGACCTGGTGGCCGAGTTGAACACGCGGGCCGGCGCGCAGGGCATCGGCCGGATCGACCTCGTCGAGGACCGCCTCGTCGGCATCAAGAGCCGCGAAATCTACGAGTGCCCGGCGGCGATCACGCTGCTCACCGCCCACCGCGACCTCGAGGACCTGACGCTCGAGCGCGACCTGGCCCGTTACAAGCGCGGGGTCGACCAGCGCTGGGGCGAATTGGTCTACGACGGCCTCTGGTACTCGCCGCTGAAGAACGCGCTTGACGCCTTCCTCGAGAGCGCATCCCATTCAGTCACCGGCGAGGTGCGGCTGCGGCTCTGGGGCGGCACGGCGACGGTCGTCGGCCGGCGCAGCGAGCGCAGCCTCTACGACTTCGCGCTCGCCACCTACGACGTGGGCGACCAGTTCGACCAGAGCGAGGCCCGCGGCTTCGTCGACCTGTGGGGGCTGCCGTCACGTGTCTGGGCCGCCCGCGAGCAGCGGTTGGGCGGCTGATGGCTGACCAGCCCGATGGCGGGCTTCGGCTGTGGGGCGGGCGGTTCGCGTCATCGCCGTCGGAGGCGCTGGCCAAGCTCTCGGTCAGCGTCCAGTTCGACTGGCGGCTGGCGCCCTACGACCTCGCGGGCAGCCGGGCTCACGCGCGGGTGCTGGCCCGGGCGGGGCTGCTGACCGACGCCGAACTGGCATCGCTGCTCGGCGCGCTGGATGGCCTGCAGGACGACATCGCGGCCGGCACCTTCCGGCCGACGATCGAGGACGAGGACGTCCACACCGCGCTCGAACGCGGCCTGCTGGAGCGGCTGGGCGCGCTCGGCGGCAAGCTGCGGGCCGGGCGCAGCCGCAACGATCAGGTGGCGACCGATCTGCGGCTCTACCTGCGCGACGCGGCGCGGGGCGTTGCCCTTGAGGTGCTTGCGCTGGCGGACGCGCTGTCGGTGCAAGCCGCTGCCCACGTCGACACGGCTGCGCCCGGCATGACGCACATGCAGCACGCCCAGCCGGTCTCGTTCGGGCACCTGCTGCTCGCCCACGTCCATCCGCTGTTGCGTGACGTCGAGCGGCTGCGCGACTGGGACAAGCGGGCGGCGATCTCCCCGCTGGGTTCCGGGGCGTTGGCTGGCTCGTCGCTCCCGCTCGATCCGGAGGCGACGGCGCGTGAGCTCGGCTTCACCGCGGCGGCCGCCAACTCGGTGGATGCCGTGTCCGACCGGGACTTCGCCGTCGAATTCCTTTTCGTGGCAGCGCTTATCGGCGTGCATCTGTCGCGCCTCGGCGAGGAGATCGTGCTCTGGACCACGAGCGAGTTCGGCTGGCTGGAGCTCGACGACGCGTTCGCCACCGGCAGCTCGATCATGCCGCAGAAGAAGAACCCTGACGTCGCGGAGCTCGCCCGCGGCAAGGCCGGGCGGCTGATTGGTCATGTCGTCGCGCTGCTGGCGACCTTGAAGGGGCTTCCCCTCGCGTACGACCGTGACCTGCAGGAGGACAAGGAGCCGGTCTTCGACGCGGTGGAGACGCTGACCACCGTGCTGCCGGCCCTCACCGGCACGGTGGCCACGGTGCGGGTGCGCGCCGACCGGCTGGAGAAGGCAGCGCCCGCAGGCTTCAGCCTCGCCACGGATGTCGCGGAATTCCTGGTGCGCCAGGGGATCCCCTTCCGCGACGCGCACGAGGCGGTCGGCCACCTCGTCGCCTGGTGCGACGTGCGCGAACTGAACCTGGAGGACGTCAGCGACGCCGACCTGGCCGCCATCAGCCCGCATCTGACGCCGGATGTCCGTGCCGTGATGTCCGTGCCCGGTGCCCTCGCCGCCCGCTCGGCGCCGGGAGGTACGGCTCCGGTGAGGGTGCGTGAGCAGCTTGCCGCGGTCATCGCCCAGCTCGAACGCGACCGGACGTGGGCGGGTGGTCACTGAGCCCCTTCCGGCGGCGTTCTACGAGCGCTCGTCGCTTCAGGTCGCTCGCGAGCTGCTCGGCTGCCTGTTGACCGACGGCATCGTGACAGTGCGGCTGGTGGAGGTCGAGGCGTACGCCGGGACCGCGGATCCGGCGTCGCATGCATTCCGGGGGCCGACCCCGCGTAGCTCGATCATGTGGGGCCCGCCGGGGAGGCTGTACGTCTACTTCACGTATGGGATGCACTGGTGCATGAACGCCGTGTGCGAATCCGAGGGGCGGGCGTCGGCGGTGCTGTTGCGCGCGGGCGAGGTCGTTGCCGGGGCTGATGAGGCCGCAGCGCGACGACCCGGCGTGCGGCGCATCGACTGGGCACGGGGTCCCGCCCGGCTGGCTCGCGTGCTCGAGATCACGGGGGAGCAGAACGGGCTGGATCTCACGGCCGGTGGCTGTGCACTGACGCTGCTGGCGGGGGAGCCGGTGGCCGACGACAACGTGCGGGTCGGTCCCAGAGTCGGCCTCAACCCGCGGCTCGGGGAAGCGGCCGAGCGGCCATGGCGCTGGTGGATTGCGGATTCGCCCGCCGTCTCGACGTTTCGCCCGGGGGGACTGCGCGCCCGTAAGGCACGATCGGACGGGTGAGTTCCGAACCGACTTCCCCGCGGCCCGCCTCGGTCCTTGACGAGCTCGAGTGGCGAGGGCTGATTGCCCAGGCGACCGACGAGACCGCGCTTGCCGCGGCGCTCGCGCAGCCACCGATGACCGTCTACGCGGGCTTCGACCCCACCGCGCGCAGCCTGCACGCCGGAAATCTGGTGCCGCTGCTGACCCTTCGCCGGCTGCAGCAGGCAGGGCACCGGCCGATCGTCATCGCGGGCGGCGCCACGGGGCTGATCGGCGACCCGAGCGGGCGCGCCTCCGAGCGCACCATGCTTACCCAGGACGAGGTGCGTTCCAACGTCGACCGCATCTCGGTCCAGCTGCGCCGCTTCCTGGACTTCACGCCCGGCCCGGCCCAGGCCTTGCTGGTGAACAACCTCGACTGGACGGCTCCGCTGTCGGCCATCGACTTCCTGCGCGACGTCGGCAAGCACTTCCCGATCAACGGGATGCTCGAGAAGGAATCGGTACGCAACCGGCTCGAAGGCGGCGGCCTCACGTTCGCGGAGTTCAGCTACCAGTTGCTGCAGGCAGCCGACTACCTCGAACTGTTCCGTCGCTACGGCTGCCGGCTGCAGATCGGCGGCAGTGACCAGTGGGGCAACATCACGGCTGGCCTGGATTACATCCGGCGCGTCACCGGGCAGTCCGCCCACGGGCTCACGGTGCCGCTGGTCACGAACGCCAGCGGCGAGAAGTTCGGCAAGTCCACGGGCGGCGGCCGCGTCTGGCTTGACCCGCAGCTGACCTCGCCATACGCGTTCTACCAGTTCTTCCTCAATACGGACGACCGCGATGTGACCACCTACCTGCGGCTTTTCACCGATCTTGGGCGCGAGGAGATCGCCGAGCTGGAGACGGCGATGCGTGAGCGTCCGCAGGCGCGCGTCGCTCAGCGTCGGCTGGCGTCGGACTTCACCGCGCTGCTGCACGGGCCTGATGAGGTCGCCAAGGTCGTCGCCGCCTCCGAGGCGCTGTTCGGACGAGGGGCGCTGGAGGACCTGCCGGCCGACACCTTGCAGGCTGCCGTCGCGGAGATCCCGACCGCGCAGATCACCCGGGAGCAGCTGGAGGCCGGCATGAGCATCGTGGAGCTGGCGGTGACGGCGGGGCTGTGTAAGTCGCGTTCGGATGCCCGGCGCGCGATCGAGCAAGGCGGCATGTCCGTCAACAACGTCAAAGTGGTCGCCGAGGACGCCCAGCTCGTGGCCGATCAGCTGCTCGCCGGATCGACGGCCTTGCTGCGGTTCGGGAAGAAGCAGCTGGCTGCCATTCGGCTGGTCTGACGGCTGGCTGCGGCTAGCACAAACATGCAGCTGTCACAGCAGATGCGGGCGTGTCGAGTCCATCGTGTGTGTCACAGCCGGAAGCGGCCTTCAGGGTTTGACGAACTGGACCCACGGCCGTAACTTCGGTCATGCCCGAGCGACGGGGCGGCTGCTGTCAGGCCATCCGCTGCCGGGGTGCTGGTCATCTCGACCGGCACGGCCGTTCTGGCTCGTCACCGCAGGTAGACAGCACGGATGACATTGACAGAACCTGAGCCCACTGCTATGTTTGACAGGTTGCCCCAAAGCCGGTCGAGAGCCCGGCGATGGTGCGCATTCGCTCCTTGAGAACTCAACAGCGTGCCGAAAGTCAGTGCCAACCCCCGTCCGCGTGGGCCGGCAAGATCCATCCGGATCGAGCAGGCGTTACGTGGCGGAATTTCTTTAAAGGCACGATGGACGATCTACGGATCTGACGTCATGTCAGGATCGATTTCCTTGTCATCGCCCGCAGCTTCGGCTGTGTTCGATATATAGACATCAATGGAGAGTTTGATCCTGGCTCAGGACGAACGCTGGCGGCGTGCTTAACACATGCAAGTCGAGCGAACCTTCGGGTTAGCGGCGAACGGGTGAGTAACACGTGGGCAACCTGCCCCGA